>JAWUVI010000018.1:0-196298 GCA_034112445.1 Cellvibrionaceae bacterium
CAAAGTCATCATAGCCCGTTATATTTTTTATAGTCGCTAGGCACTCCATGCGCCGTTTTACACCCTTGAAACTCGATAGTGCTTCACAGGCAAGGGGGATAGGTACGCCGACATGATGGGCCGCGGCGACAGCCGCCAGGCCATTGGCAATGTTATGTTCGCCTACTTGCTGCCAATTGACGATGCCTTTGAGTACTTCATCTTCTACGGATGCGGACTTTTCAACTTCCGCTGAAGGTTTTTTGTTTTTCGCTGAGGGCTTTTTATCTCCTGCTGAGTGCTCTTCATTTCCCGCTAAAGGCTTTTTATCTCCCGCTGAGGGCTCTTGTTGAGATATTTCAAAAGAGGCGTTATTAGTGGTTAATGGCACTGCATTCCACAAGCCATGAGGATGATCAGTAGCATTGAACGATATCTTCTGCACTTCCGACCAACAGCCCATATCCAATACTTTTTCAATAGCAGCAACGGCTTGGGGCACAATGATTAGCGCCTTTTGTGGCAGTGTTCGTACGAGGTGATGAAATTGTTGTTGGATGGCGGCGAGGTCGGGAAAAATGTCGGCATGATCAAATTCAAGATTATTAATAACCAGTGTGCGCGGGCGATAATGGATAAATTTGGAGCGCTTATCAAATAAAGCACTGTCGTATTCATCGGCTTCAATTACAAAAAATGGGCTCTCACCTAGGCGCGCTGAAGTCCCGAAGTTAAGTGGTACGCCGCCTATGAGGTAGCCGGGTTTCATGCCGGCGTATTCTAAAATCCAAGCCAGCATGCTGGAGGTTGTGGTTTTGCCGTGAGTCCCTGATGCAGCTAATACCCACTTGTCTTTTAATAGGTGCTCTTTTAGCCATTGAGGGCCTGAAACGTAGGGTGTGCCTTTATTCAGTACGGCTTCAACTAGTGGGTTGCCACGACTCATGGCATTCCCTATAACGATAAGGTCAGGTTCTGATGTTAGCTGAATAGGGTCAAAGCCTTCGATTAACTCAATGCCGGCTGACTCTAATTGAGTACTCATGGGTGGGTAAACGTTGGCGTCACAGCCAGTTACTTTGTGCCCCATAGATTTGGCTAATTGCGCCAAGCTGCCCATGAATGTTCCGCAGATGCCGAGAATATGTATATGCATAAAATAAAGCTAATTAAGTAGAGGTTGAGAGGATGAATGCTTAACTGGTAATTAGCTTATCATGATGAGATGAAATTTGGTTTATTTTCCCGTACCATTCGCAGTTCAAATATTCCGTTAGAGAATTGATTTGTTTCTTCTCTGTCAGTCAGTTTAAAAGGGTTCCCTAATGCCTAAGAAA
The DNA here is from genome assembly GCA_034112445.1 of Cellvibrionaceae bacterium. Taxonomy (GTDB): domain Bacteria; phylum Pseudomonadota; class Gammaproteobacteria; order Pseudomonadales; family Cellvibrionaceae; genus Pelagadaptatus. The sequence goes on from JAWUVI010000018.1 coordinate 1,317, forward strand.
AATGCTTTTTACGCTCAATCTGGTGGTGTTACCGCTGTGATCAATGCCTCTGCTTGTGGTGTCATTGAAACCGCTCGGCTGCATAAACAAGACATCGGTAAAGTTTATGCGGGGAATAACGGTATTATCGGTGCATTACGTGAAGAGTTAATCGATACCAGCAAAGAGACGCCAACTTCTATCGCTGCTTTACGTCACACCCCATCAGGAGCTTTTGGTTCGTGTCGCTATAAACTGAAAAGTTTAGAGGAAAACAGGGCCGAATATGAACGCCTAATTGAAGTATTTAAGGCGCATAATATTGGGTACTTTTTTTATAATGGTGGCGGTGATTCGGCTGATACGTGCTTAAAGATCTCACAATTATCAGAAAAAATGGGTTATCCAGTTCAAGCAATCCACATACCTAAAACAGTGGATAATGATTTGCCGTTAACGGATAACTGTCCGGGTTTTGGTTCTGTGGCTAAATATGTAGCTGTTTCGACGAAAGAGGCCTCTATGGATGTGGCTTCTATGTGTGAAACTTCAACTAAGGTCTTTATTTTGGAAGTCATGGGGCGACATGCTGGTTGGATCGCAGCGGCGGGTGGATTGGCAGCTCAGGAAGAAGGCGAGCCACCACATCTTATTTTGTTTCCTGAGATTGCGTTTAATAAAGAAAAATTTCTTAAGAAAGTAGATTCTGCGGTTAAGAAAAATGGTTATTGTGTCATTGTTGCCTCTGAAGGGGCACAAGATGCAGATGGGCGGTTTATTGCAGATGCAGGCACGGTAGATGCTTTTGGGCATACCCAATTAGGTGGTGTTGCGCCAACCTTGGCCAACATGGTTAAAGATGAGCTAGGGTATAAATATCATTGGGCGGTAGCTGATTACTTACAGCGCTCAGCTCGGCACATAGCTTCAGCTACTGATGTTGAACAAGCCTATGCTGTTGGGAAGGCTGCGGTTGAATTTGCTCTCGCGGGCAAGAATGCGGTTATGCCTGCAATTATTCGAGGCAAGGGAAAGCGGTATTCATGGGCTATAGAGGAGGCTCCTTTAGATAAAGTGGCCAATGTTGAAAAAATGATGCCGCGTTCTTATATTTCTCGGGATGGCTTTGGGATTTCTGATTTAGGGCGTTCTTATCTTGAGCCTTTGATTCAGGGTGAAGATTATCCGCCGTATAAAAACGGTATTCCGCAATACGCAAAGCTGAAAAAAATCATGGTAGATAAAAAGCTTAAGAATAAATTTGAAATTTAACCACACATAAGAATCGCGGCATGGGCGCGATTCTTATTTGTACTAGCCTTCTTTTTCGGCGATAGCTTCTTTAATGTAGCGAAATAATTTACGTGAATTGGTTGGTGGTTTTTGTTGGCTAATTTCTTTTTGACTGTTGCGAATTAGCTGGCGAAGATGCTGCATATCAATCATAGGATAGCTTGAGACAAACTCATTTAAATTAGAGTTATCTCCTGACATGAGTTTGTCTCGCCATTGCTCTGCAAGTTGTAATAAGCGAGTTTGATGCTGGCCAGATGTTTGAATTTTTTCGAAAGCGGTTCGAATATCATCAAGTTCTTCCGCGCGCAATAGCTTGCCAATAAACTGTAATTGCCTACGGCGCCCCTCTCGGTGTTTCATGCCTCTGGCTTGAGTTACTGCGTCAGCCAATTGGCCTTGTAATGGAATTTTATCAAATTGCTTGTCGCTTAAGTTTACCAGTTCTTCTCCAAATTTCTGTAATGCATTCATTTCATTTTTAATTTGGGTTCTTGATTTTATCGGTTCTTCTTCGTTGGTCGTATTGTTTGAATCTGACATCGTTTTATACTTTTAGCCTATTGGTAAATGAGGTGAGCTTGCTGTTTTATGAGTTAACGATAAACATAAGTTGCGAGTCCAAGGAATGCAAAGAAACCAACAACGTCGGTAATGGTTGTCAGGGCAACACTACCCGCCAAGGCAGGATCAATATTCATGCGTTTTAGAGCAACAGGTAATATGGCGCCTGCTGCTGCTGCTGTTACCAAATTAATCACCATGGCAAAGGCAATAATGATGGCTATCTTATAATCGCCGAACCAAAAGCTCGTGATTGCAGCAAGTACCAAGGCCCATAACATGCCATTCAGCATGCCAACAATTAATTCACGGGATAATAACCATTTAATGTTGTTGTGGCCAATCTGACCTAGGGCCATGCCACGAATGACAACCGTTAGTGTCTGACTACCTGCGACGCCTCCCATGCTGGCAACAATAGGCATCAGTACCGCTAGCGCGACAACTTTATTGATTGTGTCCTCAAAAATGCTGATAACTAAGGACGCTAACACAGCCGTGATTAAATTTACCCCTAGCCATGTGGCACGGCGGGGCATTGCCCGTCTTACCGGGGCAAAGGTGTCTTCATCTTCATCAAGACCGGCCATGCTCATTAAAGAATGGTCGGCGTCTTCACGAATAACGTCAACAACATCATCGATGGTGATTCGCCCAACCACTTTGTGATTGGTGTCTATGACTGGCGCTGAAATCCAGTCGTGACGTTCAAATAAGCTGGCTACTTCATTGTCAGGCATGGTTATTGGAATGGCATCAACGTCGGTCAGCATAACTTCGCGGACAGTAGTGCTTGGGCGCGATGTAAGGATTTTTGATACGGGTAATAAGCCAACGTACAGGCCTTTTTTATTAATAACAATTAAGTTGTCTGTAGAGGGCGGAAGATCGTCGTGACGGCGTAAGTAACGTAAAACAATATCTAGTGTCAAGCGTGCACGGACTGTAATGATATCCGTGTTCATAAGTCCGCCAGCCGTGTCCTCGTCGTATGCTAGGACGCTTTCTACGCGCTGGCGATCTCTGGCGCTCATGGCGGCCAATACTTCTTTGATGACGCGGTTTGGTAATTGTTGCAAAATATCGGCGATGTCGTCGGTATCTAGACCTTCGGTAACGCCAACAACTTGGTCGGTGTTCATCCGCTCCAAAATTTGAGTTTGGATATCATAGGCAAGCTCTTGCAAGACTTCGCCTTCAGACTCTTGATCTACTAAGCGCCAAAGCATCCAGCGTGAAGTTGGTGGTGATGACTCTAATAAATGTGCAATGTCGGCGGGTTCGAGGCCGTTCAGCATGCGACGAACATTCTGGAATGTTTTGCTGCCTAAAGCAGCCTGGATTTCTCCGAGCTTATTTTGGGTTTGATGTTGTAGTTCTTCATTGCTCGATTGCATGAGAAGTATTTACTCTGGTTCGCCGAATCGATTGTTAATGATTGCGTGTATGGCCTCAAGGGCTTCGTTTTCGTCGTTGCCGTCAATTACCAATTGTAGTTCACTGCCTTGGCTGGCGGCTAGTAGCATAAGCGACATGACGCTCTTTGCGTCAACCATTTTGCCCTCGATGCCAATTTTAATGCCACAGCTATAGCGAGTTGCTGTGTTCGACAATACGGATGCTGCACGTGCATGTAAGCCCAGCTTGTTAATAATAGTTGCTGTGGATGTCAGCATTCAACTTCCTTGTTATCGAGCACTGCTAAGCTCCCGATGCCGAATTTGGGTGTTATCATGGATGTCCTTAAAAGTGCTATGCAGTTGCTCACATAAAAAGACAGAGCGGTGTTGGCCCCCGGTGCAGCCTATAGCTACTGTTAGGTAGCTTCTGTTGTTTGCTATGAACTTTGGTAGCCAGCGTTTAATAAAATTACTTATATCATTTAGCATACTCTGGACATCTTCTTCCCCGCTTAAAAAATCTATAACGGGTTGCTCTTGACCTGTGTGTTTGCGTAAATGCGCTTTCCAATAGGGATTGGGTAAGCAGCGAACGTCAAATACAAAATCAACATCTATAGGGATGCCGTGTTTAAAACCGAAGGATTGAAACTGCAAGGATAAATTATCATGATTTTGCTGCGTTATTCGTTTTTTGATCAGATCGCGCAGTTCATGCAAATTTAAATTACTGGTGTCTATTGTGAGGTCAGCGGCACTAATAATAGGGTCTAGCAGCTCTCTTTCAAGTTGTATGGCTTCGCTTAGGTCCGTAACGTGGCTGCTTTGCGGGTGCTTGCGACGAGTCTCACTAAAACGCTTAATTAAAGTGGCCGATTTGGCGTCGAGAAATAAGACTTCGCAGTGGGTGCCACTGGATTTTACTTGCTTGAGCAGTTCAGGAAATTGTTCAAGTTCATTCAGTGAGTTACGCGCGTCAATGCTTACAGCGCATGGCTGTTCTTGCGGTTGCTTCTCTAAGTTTTTGACCAGCTCTGGCAGTAGTGTGGCTGGAAGATTGTCGATACAGTTAAATCCAGCGTCCTCTAAAACGTGAAGAGCCGTACTTTTACCTGCGCCCGATCTACCGCTTATGATAATTAATCGCATGTGCTGATCTCTTAATGATAATTATGCATGACTGGATGATTTTTCAGAAATAGCAGCATAAAATAATTCATCGCTAGAATTCGCGTCTCGCAATTGCTCAATATAACTTGCTGAAAGTAATTTATCCGCTAAGGCTGCCAGTGTTTGTAAATGCTCTTCATGAGCTTGCTCTGGCGCTATTAAGGCAAACACTATATCGACGGGGCGTCCGTCAATAGAGTCAAAATCTACGGGTGAGTTAAGTTTTATAACGGCCCCAATAGTCCCTATGCAGTTTTTAATTCGGCAATGAGGTATCGCTATGCCTGAGCCAAGCCCCGTTGATCCAAGCTTTTCTCTGGCGATAAAACTAAGAAAAATTTCATCTGAGTTTAGTGTGGGAATGTCTTCTGCAATGAGGTTTGCGATGAGCTCAAGAGCACGTTTTTTGCTACCGCCTTCAACGCCGCACAAGGTGCGGCGCGAAGACAAAAAAGATTGTATTTGCATAAATTACCGGTGGTGATGGTCGCGTATTTTTTCTTTATGTTTAATTAATTGTCGGTCTAATTTATCGGCCAAGGTGTCGATAGCCGCATAAAGGTCTTCTGATTCTGAGTTGGCAACAAATTCTTTGCCGGTTACGTGTACATTAGCTTCAGCTTTTTGCACAAGTTTATCAACAGATAAAATAACGTTAGTGCTGGTTATTTTATCATGGTGCCGCTCTAATTTTTCAAGTTTCGAGTGCACATATTCTTTAATGGGAGTGGTGAGTTCTACATGATGACCACTGATGTTGATTTGCATGCTTTACTCCTTTTTAAGGATAAAAATCATCACCTTGTTGGTGGTGATGATATGACGGTACAACCTTTTGGTTGCGATTTTCCGCATCTAATGAGCTGGTTAAGCTAATCTCTTACGTTCATTAGATGCTGGAATTCCTAATGATTCTCTGTATTTTGCAATAGTTCTTCGCGCTACTTTAATGCCTTGTTCCTCCAGTAAGGTGGTTATTTTACTGTCGCTAAGTGGCTTTATAGTATTTTCGGCAGCAACCAGTTTTTTAATGATTGCGCGAATTGCTGTCGATGAGCATTCGCCGCCGGAGTCGGTGCTTACATGGCTGGAAAAAAAGTACTTAAGTTCGAAAATTCCTTGCGGTGTATGCATGAATTTTTGTGTGGTAACTCTTGATATGGTTGATTCGTGCATGCCGACTGCGTCGGCAATGTCATGCAGTACTAACGGGCGCATTGCTTCAGCACCGAAATCAAGAAAGCCTTTTTGTTTTTCAACTATACAGGTGGATACTTTAAGTAAAGTTTCGTTGCGGCTTTGTAAACTCTTTAAAAACCAGCGAGCCTCTTGTAGGTTATCTCGTAGAAAGGTGTTATCACTACTGGTATCGGCTCGTTTCACCAGCGATGCATAGTCAGAGTTGATGCGAATTTTAGGTGCTACGTCGGGATTTAAATTCACTATCCAGTGGCCTTCCTTTTTACTGACAAAAACATCGGGAACTACATACTGCGTATCACCACTTTGGATTTGTTCGCCGGGGTGGGGATTAAGAGTTTGAATAAGTTGTACCGCTTGAGCTAGCCCCGATTCTTTCAGTCGGGTTTTACGTAAAAGAGTTTTGTAGTCTCTGCTGCCCAATAGAATTAAATGCTCTGTTACTATGAGTTTAGCACTATCTAAAAAAGGTGTGGTGTCAGGTAGCTGTGAAAGTTGGATAAATAGGCAGTCACCAAGATCTTGTGCGGCGACTCCTACGGGATCAAACTGCTGAATACGATGAAGGACAGCATAAACTTCGTCTTCTTCTAGTTCTTCTAGTTCTTTGCTCAATCCAAGGTAAAGATCATCTACTGACAAGCTTAAAAGCCCTGAGGGTTCAATTGCGTCAATGATAGTTAAGGCGATGGCTTGATCTCTCTCAGACATTGGGGTCAGGTTAAGTTGCCATAAAAGGTGTGATTGGAGAGATTCTCCGGTGCCATACCGGTTGTCCATTCGTTGCTCGTCGTCCTCGGGTGCAGCTAGGCCGCTGCCAGTTGAGCCTGTTTGATATATGTCGTCCCATTGAGTGTCAACGGGTAGGTCTTCAGGGATATTGTCTTGCCATTCTGGGATGGAATCTATATCGGTTGAAGAATCGTCTTGATTGATATCGTTGTTCGTTTGTGAGTCGAATTCGCTATCGTGTGGATTATCACTTTGATGTTCATTAGGTGAGTCGCTCTGACCTTCTGCTTGAATGTTACTTTCAGCATTAGGGGTAGAATCATCTTCTGTAACCTCTAGCATAGGGTTTGAGTCTAGAGCTTCTTGGATTTCTTGCTGCAAATCTAAAGTAGAAAGTTGTAGCAATCTAATTGCCTGCTGCAACTGAGGTGTCATGGTGAGCTGTTGGCCGAGCTTAAGTTGTAGCGATTGTTTCATATAGGCCGTTTCAGTCAGGAAAGAAATTTCAGTGGGTTTCTGAATGAAGTTTAGACAGAGTAGTGATTAAGGGCAATATAAAACAAGCAAAAAATATGCCGCAATGACTGTCGGCGGGGAGTGGTGTCGTTACCGATGGTGGGTAGAGGGATGTTATCTGCCCTGAGTGGTAAAGGACAGATTAATTATAGACGAAATTGCTCGCCTAAGTAGACTTCTTTTACTTTGCGGTGGCTCATTATTGTATCACTATCGCCTTCGGCGATGATGTGGCCTTCGCTAACGATATAGGCGTTTTCACAGATATCGAGGGTTTCTCGAACATTATGGTCGGTAATTAAAACGCCAATGCCACGGTTTTTTAAATGCTTAATTATTTGTTTTATGTCGTTGACTGATATTGGATCGACGCCCGCAAAAGGCTCATCCAGGAGTATAAAGTCAGGGTCTGTTGCTAAAGCGCGAGCAATTTCAACTCGACGCCTTTCTCCGCCAGATAGAGCCATGCCAAGACTGTTACTGATGTGGGTAATATGAAACTCGCGTAATAGATTATCAAGCTTTTCTAAGCGCTGTTTGCGATTAAGATCTTTACGTGTTTCCAAAATCCCCAGCAAGTTTTCGGAGACGGTAAGCTTTCTAAAAACAGAAGCTTCCTGGGGGAGGTAGCCTATACCTGCCCTTGCTCGGCCGTGCATGGGGAGTCTGGTTAAGTCTAGCTCGTCGATGAGTACCTGGCCGCAATCTGCAGCAACCAATCCAGCAATCATATAAAAACAGGTGGTTTTACCCGCACCATTAGGGCCTAGTAAGCCGACAATTTGACCGCTACTGACTTGTAGGGAGACGTCTATAACAACTTGGCGGCTTTTGTAGCTCTTGGCAAGATTTTTGGCAAACAAAGTAGGCATGAGGGCGGCTATTCCTTTGCGGTAGTGTGGTCTGGTGTGTGGTTGGAGCTACGTTCTGACTTTGGCGGAATCACCATATGAATTCTTTGGTTGGGGCGGTTATCAGCGCTTGCCGCTTTGACTACGGAATCTTTCATGTCGTAGTTGATGCGATTCCCTGACATGGTTGAGCCATCGCTTTGGATTAGGTTGGCGTTGTCGATCAGATGCAGTTTGTCGTCAGTGATTAAGTATTCGATGGTGCTGGCTGTTGCGATAACTTCAGGTTTTGTGATTGTGGGCTGTTGCTTGTATTTGGCCGGCGTACCGGTAGCCACAATTTTTGTGACTTCATTATCAATACTGTGAATAACAATTTTGATGGCGTTAATACGAAGGCTACCTTGATCCATTTGAACATGACCGTTATAAGTGGTTAAGCCACTTTTTTCATTGCGAACCGCTGAGTCAGATTGAATATGAATAGGTTGGTTTTTGTCGGAGGCTAAGGCTTGTGCAAGCTCGGGTAAGAAGCCGCAAGCGATTAATAATAAGGCGTTAAAGTGCTTCATAGAGTCCTCGAACTCGCGATAATAGTTTAATTTGATCTTCTTTTAAGTGTGCTTGCATGCCAATAGCTCTAGTGACGGAATCTGGTGCCACGAGCTTAACAGGTTTGTCGGTTTTCGCGTATTGCTTGTCGGGCATTACAGTCAATTTAGAGGTTGTTAATTCTGATTTCATTCCTGCAGTGTTTGTTTGCCATATTTTGACGTTATCTATCATAGTGATAACGCTACCTTGTTTGGTTGTATGGCCTTTGTCGGCCTGAACCTCCCAGGGAGGGCCATTTTCTCTATACATGATGAGTTCAGGTTTTGTTATTTCTGTAAAGTCTTTATCTGATTGGCGTTTACGATTGATTTGAAAGTGGCGAACTTCTTCTGATGTGAATATATAGCTGAGGCTTCCATTTTCATCGTAGTGCTGGCTGGAGTGGTTGAAAATGATATTGGTTGGGTGGCGTGCTTCAGCTTGAAGTTGACTTTTTTTTGTTTCAATACCAAGTAACTCTTCTGGAGATGAGCCCCAAAAGAGTAAAAACGCTAACGTTAGTCCTGTAATGATTAGGAGTGATACAAGGTTGCGAATCATGTGCTTTGATATCTTATGGTATTGTTAATGTAGTCTAGTCAAATTGTCGGACATAAGTTTGCTGTTGTGGGTTATGCGACACCAGCACGAAGTATGTCATGCATATGGACAACGCCAATGGGATGCCGTTCATCATCTTCAACAACAAGTGCTGTTATTTTTCCTTGCTCCATAATCCCTAGCGCTTCAGCGGCTAAAATGTCTTTATGGACTGTTTTTGGTTTTTTAGTCATAACATTTTCAATTTTTTGTTCGAGAAAATTTTGATTCTGATCAACGCAGCGACGAACGTCCCCGTCAGTAAATATTCCCAAAAGACGATTGTTATCGTCTACGACAGTGGTCATGCCGAACCCTTTCTCTGTCATTACCACAAGGGCAGAGCTAATTGATGAGCCTTGGGTAACGAATGGTACTTCTTGGTCTGAGTGCATGATGTCTTCTATTTTTAACAGTAGCTTTCGCCCTAATGCTCCGCCCGGATGAGAAAATGCAAAGTCTTCAGCGCTAAAGCCACGCGCTTCGAGCAATGAAATGGCTAGAGCGTCGCCCATCACTAAGGTAACCGTGGTGCTTGACGTTGGGGCTAGGTCAAGCGGACAGGCTTCGCTGGTAATGCTGATGTCAAGGTTGACCGACGCGGACTCTGCTAAAGGTGAAGACGCGTCTCCCGTCATGCTGATCAAGGGAATATTCATTCTTTTTAGTAGAGGCAACAAGGTAATGACTTCTGCGGATGAGCCAGAGTTAGATATAGCGATGACAACATCATTTTTAGTTATCATCCCCAGGTCACCATGGCTGGCTTCTCCTGGGTGAACGAAAAAAGAGGGTGTTCCTGTGCTGGCCAAAGTGGCTGCTATTTTATTGCCAATATGACCCGATTTCCCCATGCCGGTGACAATCGTTCTGCCTTTGCATTGGAGAATAATTTCACAGGCTCTGATGAAGTCGTCGTTTATTCTATCGGTTAAGGCGATGACCGCAGCAGACTCCATTTGGACGGTGCGCTTACCGGCAGTTAACATCAAATTTCTATCGTATTGGCTCATATTGGTGTCTTTGATTTGTATGGAGTGGGGCGAGTTTAGTATGACTTGCCATTATGTGTGCGGCATTACCCAAATAATAAGTAGTAGTAAGCAATATAGCTTGCTAAAAGCAAACAGCCTATGCGTTTCCCTAGGTGGGCATGGGTAATTGAAGTGCCGGTACGATCACGCCTGATGAAATAATCGAAAACAATCGCTCCAGCTAGTAGTGCGGTCATAGCCGCCATCGCCAAAAAATCACGGTTGAATACAGACGCATCCATTGTGGGAGGGTGAATTAATCCAGGTAAAGCCATTACCGCGAGTATATTGAATATGTTGGAGCCTATGATGTTACCTAGGGCCATATCATGATGGCCTTTGAGAGCGCTCATTACGGAGGCGGCTAGCTCAGGTAGGCTTGTTCCCACTGCTATTACAGTAAGGCCAATGATCATAGGGCTAACACCAAACTCCACCGCTATGCTCTGTGCTCCCCAAACCAAGGTTTCAGAGCTAATAATTAGGGCGAGTAGGCCAATGCAAAACCAAAAAATGGCCTTGGCAGTGCTTAGTTCTGGGATTTCTGTTTCTTCGTCATGTTCGCTAGGGTGGTGTTTTTTATTGTGAATCATCCATGTAAGCAACGGAATTAAGCTTCCTGCTAATAAAACGCCATCCCAGAAGCTGATATTGTTGTCGTAAAGGGCCACACCTGCAGCAAGTGTAACAAGCATTAATATGGGTATTTCTTGGGTGATTAGATGTTTTTGAATTGGCATTGGTGCGACAAAAGCGGTAATGGCTAATACTAAGCCAATATTGGCTAGATTAGAGCCTAACGCATTGCCGATAGCCAGTTCGCCAGCGTGTTTAAGCGATGAGCTTATCGACACGACAATTTCTGGCGCAGAGGTGCCCAATGAAACAACGGTTAAGCCAATGACCAGCTTGCTGATGCCAAGGTTTTTAGCGATAACGGCACTGCCACCGACAAAGCGATCAGCGCTCCATATTAGACCTAGAAATCCTGCAAATAAGGCTGCCCATGCAAGCCAAATCTCTGACATAAAATATCCCCAGATATATTGAAAGTAAGAATATGCTGCTTTTAATAAGTCGCAGATGGTATATTGAGAGGTCTTTATTGTCAGTAAATAGCTGAAATAACACCAAAAATATTAAAAATACAGATCGGGATCGTAATTATGCTTATTTTTCGTAGAATATTCGCGACTATTATAATGGTTTTAAGCGTGAACTTACCGTTCGCAAGAGCAGATGAGCCTGTTGAGCTAACCCCCTATCAATTAGTAGAGCAGCTAACACTCCAGGTTTTATCAGTTGTGAGAGAGTCAAAAGATTCTCTTGGTTCGGATCCTGAAAGTTTTTATCAGTCTATTTCCGATGTGTTGTCGCCGTTTGTCGCTTTTGATTATATCTCTGATGGTGTGATGGGGCGATACGCTAAAGAGGCCACAATAGATCAGCGTCGCCGTTTTAGCTTAAGTTTTAAGTCGGATATGATGAGTACTTACGCTAAAGGCATGGTGGCTTTTGGGGATGATAAGGTTGAAGTTATTCATCCAGAACAGAGCATCACAGAGCAGTCTCGCGTGAGCGTTAAGCAAAAAGTATATACAGAAAAAGGCGATCACGAGGTGATCTACTCTATGGGGAAAAGCAAAAATACAGGCAAATGGCTTTTATTAAATGTTGTTATTGATGGCGTTAATTTAGGTTCTACGTTTCGCTCACAATTCTCTCAAGCTATGCAAAAAGAGGGTGATCTCGAGGCGGTAATTGCTAATTGGTCGGTGGAAAGTTAAGCGCGACGAGCTCTTTTTTATTAAACTGCGCATTTCATGTGACGCGCAATTAATTATGATTTAAATGGAAGGTGTAAATGCAGTCTGAAGAAATAAAGCAGTTATTATCGGAGTCTATTGATGCTACTCACATAGATGTAAATGTTGAGGGTAGTCATGTCAATGTTGTTATTGTTAGTCCTGCATTTGAAGGTCTGAATCCGGTGAAAAAGCAACAAATGGTATATGCTGTTTTGAGTCAGCAGATTGCAGATGGCACTATTCATGCCGTTAATATGAAGACGTATACCCCAGAACAATGGGCGCAAGTTTGATTCAAAAAAATAATAACCTGTAGGCAATAGATATATGGATAAGTTAGTTATTAAAGGTGGGCAGTCTATTGATGGCGAAATATGGATCTCTGGTTCGAAAAACTCAGGGCTTCCAATTCTAGCGGCAACAATACTGGCCAGTGAGCCAATTCATATCTGCAATTTACCGCATTTAAACGATATTACGACGATGTTGGCATTGCTGCGATGCATGGGTATTGGTGTAACAATCGACGAAAAAATGTGCGCCGAAATTGATGCTAATGGCGAAGTTGAAGTAACGGCTCCGTATGATTTAGTGAAAACTATGAGAGCCTCTATTTTGGTTTTGGGGCCGTTGTTGGCCCGTTTTGGCGAAGCTAATGTATCATTTCCAGGCGGTTGCGCTATCGGTAGTCGGCCAGTTGATATTCATTTGCGTGGTCTTGAATCGATGGGAGCGACTATTGAAATTGATGAAGGCTATATCCGTGCCAAATCCGATGGTCGTTTGAAGGGCGCTCATATCTTCATGGATACAGTAACCGTGGGCGGCACAGAAAATTTGTTAATGGCGGCGGTACTTGCAGAAGGCAAGACTATTTTAGAGAACGCTGCGCGCGAGCCAGAGGTTGTAGATCTAGCAAATTGTCTGGTGACTATGGGGGCCAAAATTGAAGGGATAGGCACTGATACTTTAGTAATCCACGGCGTAGAATCTTTGGGTGGAGGCACTTACTCGGTAATGCCTGACAGAATTGAAACGGGCACCTATTTAGTCGCTGCGGCTGCTGCTAGAGGGCGAGTGAAGTTAAAAAATACCAATGAGCATATTCTTGAGGCAGTAATACTCAAACTTCGGGAAGCTGGAGCCGAGATTACTGCGGGAGAGGATTGGATTGAACTGGATATGAAGGGTAAGCGGCCTAAAGCGGTTAATATTATAACTGCCCCTTACCCAGCTTTCCCCACCGATATGCAATCACAGTTTACGGCTATGAATGCTGTGGCGGAAGGAACAGGCACGGTTATTGAAACTATTTTTGAAAACAGGCTCATTCAAGTGCATGAATTGAATCGAATGGGGGCTAATATTACTTTGCAAGGCAATACGGCGATAGTTACTGGGGTTGAAAAGCTTAAAGGGGCACCTGTAATGGCCTCTGATTTGAGAGCGTCAGCAAGCTTGGTTATCGCAGGGATCATTGCAGAAGGTGAAACAGTGGTCGATAGGATTTATCATATTGATCGTGGTTATGAGTGTATCGAAGAAAAATTACAGTTATTAGGAGCGAGTATCCGCAGAACGACAGGTTAAATCTAAGAGTGATTTTACAGTTTCGTACCTAGGATAAATAAGCAGTTTATGTCATCAAATTTAATTATAGCCCTTACTAAAGGGCGCATTCTCAAAGAAACTTTACCCTTGCTTGCAGCTGCTGGGATTGTTCCTGCAGAAGATATTCATACCAGTCGCAAGCTCATATTTGCGACGAATCATGACAATATCAGTTTGGTGATCTTGCGCGGTAGTGATGTCCCTACTTATGTTCAGTTTGGTGCCGCGGATATTGGGGTGTCTGGTAAAGACACTTTAATGGAAAATGGCAATGATGGCTTGTATGAGCCTGTTGATTTGAATATAGCACGCTGTCAGCTCATGACGGCCGGTATAAAAGGCCAGAAGTTGGCTCCTGGCAGGATTAAAGTTGCCACTAAGTACGTTAATATTGCTAAAAAATATTATGCTGCTCAAGGTCGTCAGGTGGATATTATTAAGTTGTATGGTGCTATGGAATTAGCTCCGCTAATGGATTTGGCGGATGAAATTGTTGATATAGTCGATACGGGCAACACGTTAAAGGCAAATGGTTTAGAGCCTAGAGACTTTATTGCCGATATCAGTTCACGCCTGATTGTTAATAAAGCATCGATGAAAACTAAGCATGCACAAATACAATCCATTGTTGAGGCTATTCAAACAGCCGTTAATGCATAACCTTTCCTAATTTTAGTGGCTTAGTCATGAGTAATATTACCTCTATACGCCGTTTGAATACGGCTGATTCCTCGTTTGAAGAAGAACTCTCTAAATTGTTGGCGTGGGAATCGGTGTCGGATGTTTCGGTTGCTGAGGTGGTCGCGGATGTATTACTTCAAGTAAAAAGAAGGGGGGATGCGGCCGTACTGGAATATACGCATAAATTTGACCGATTAACGACAGACGATATTGGTGATTTGGTTGTTTCTAAAGATAGAATGCATCAAGCACTGGCCAGTATTCCCGCGGAGCAAAGGCGAGCATTAGAAATAGCCGCTCAGCGTATCAATGATTATCACCAGTACCAAAAGCAAGACTCTTGGCAATATACAGAAAAAGATGGCACGATTTTGGGGCAAAAAATCACACCGATGGAGCGGGTTGGATTGTATGTGCCTGGAGGTAAGGCTTCCTATCCCTCATCCGTGTTAATGAATTCTATTCCGGCCAAGGTTGCGGGTGTTGATGAAATCATTATGGTTGTACCTGCCCCCGACGGAATATTAAGTGACATGGTTTTAGCCGCTGCGGCGATCGCAGATGTCGATACTGTTATAACGATTGGTGGCGCTCAGGCTATCGCTGCTTTGGCGTATGGGACTGAAACCGTACCGAAGGTTGATAAAATAGTTGGCCCAGGCAATATTTTTGTTGCTACAGCGAAGCGCTCGGTATTTGGTTTAGTTGATATTGATATGATTGCTGGGCCGTCGGAAATACTCATTGTTTGTGATGGGAAAACTAATCCTGATTGGATTGCTATGGATTTGTTTTCTCAGGCTGAGCATGATGAGCAGGCGCAATCTATTTTGATTTCAGATGATGCTGATTTTCTTGAGCAAGTGCAGGCAAGCGTTGATAGGCTTTTGCCTACTTTGGAGCGTGTTGAAATTGCGCGTAAGTCTTTGCTTGATAGAGGGGCTTTTGTTCTTGTTGACGATATGGATGAGGCGGTTCAAATTATAAATCGTATAGCGCCAGAGCATTTGGAGTTGTCGGTAGAGAATCCCGATGAGCTACTACCAGCTATTCGTCATGCGGGAGCTATTTTTATGGGGCGTTATACGGCAGAAGCTTTAGGTGATTATTGCGCTGGGCCGAATCATGTTCTTCCTACTTCGGGAACAGCGCGATTTTCTTCACCTTTG
This sequence comes from Cellvibrionaceae bacterium, assembly GCA_034112445.1. Classification (GTDB taxonomy): domain Bacteria; phylum Pseudomonadota; class Gammaproteobacteria; order Pseudomonadales; family Cellvibrionaceae; genus Pelagadaptatus. The sequence continues at coordinate 16,519 of JAWUVI010000018.1, forward strand.
GGGGTGTATGATTTTCAGAAGCGTAGTTCTATCGTGAGTTTTTCTGAACAAGGTGCCTCTGATATGGGTAAGATTGCTTCAGTTTTGGCTCGTGGTGAATCATTGGAAGCGCACGCGCGATCTGCTGAGTATAGAATTAAAGCTGACTAATATAGGTTTGTGCAGTGTTCAATATCTACGCCTATGTTCATCTTTGGCGTAAAACACCACTCTTTTCCCGCTTATTAAATTAGCTGTAACGTGACCGGATCTAAGTGATGTGTATTTTTATTTAATCCTGCGGTCGGGTTTTATATCAAGCGTGGCCGTTGTCGTTTTTTCTTGACCTTTGCGAAGGTAAACCACAGTTACCGGATCGCCAGGCCTTCGTTGGGCAATTTTATTCATGCTTAATAAACCATTTTTAACGACTAGATCGTTAAGCTTTAATATAATGTCGCCTGGTTTTAGACCTGCTTTTTGAGCGGGACCATTATTGTAGATGGCTGTTATTATGACTCCGTCACTGGAGCTTAAATTAAGCGATTGAGCCATGTCGGCGGTGATTTGTTGAGCCTCTACTCCTAGCCAGCCGCGTACGACTTTGCCGTATTTGATAATGTCTTGCATGGCTGTAACGGCTGTTTCGGCGGGAATGGCAAAGCCAATCCCAACGGAATATCCGGTTTTGTCTAAAATCGCGGTATTAATGCCAACCAGGTTCCCGCTAGCGTCTATAAGTGCGCCTCCCGAGTTACCAGGATTAATGGCTGCATCGGTTTGAATGAAATTTTCATAGGTGTTGATACCAAGCCCGTACCGGCCTGTGGCGCTGATAATTCCCTGTGTAACGGTTTGACCAACGCCAAAGGGATTGCCTATGGCTAAAACCACATCGCCAACTTTGGCGTTATTAGAATCGCCCACTTTGATCGAATTGATATTCTCTAAATCTATTTTCAAAACCGCCAGATCGCTTTCTGGGTCTGTGCCTATTAGAGTGGCCAATGACCTTCTGCCGTCATAGGTGAGAGCAATAATTTCATCGGCGTTGTCTATAACATGGTTGTTGGTGAGGATGTAGCCGTTTTTGGTGAGTATGACCCCTGAGCCAAGAGCAGATTGCATTCGTTCTTGTTGGGGCAAATCCGAATTGTTAAAAAAATGCTTAAATACGGGATCACTAAGAAGTGGGTGGGATGAACTTTTAATTTTCTTGCTGGTGTATATATTAACTACAGCTGGGGTGGCGCTACTGACAGCTGCAGAGTAAGAGGTGGGAGCTTCCCAGCTTTCTTGAGATGTAGCGTATTGTATTGCAGTGTTGGTGTGCTCTTCAGTTTTATTTGTGGGGGATTCGAGCCATTGCGCTATTAATAAGCCAAGTAATAATCCTGAAATTGTAGGCCAGCTGAAAAAGCTAACAATTTTAGTGAAAACGTTAGCTTTGTTTGCCTGTGACACAGGGTGTTTCCTTTTGGGGTGTGATTTAGGTCGGAGGCGTTTTTAGCTTGCCATGCTTGGTTCAAGCTTGTCTGATTGCTCGTTACGCTCTAATCCGAAGTCTTCGCTAAGTTGCCCTTTATCTCCGGGGCTTTTGGGAGCCCAATCTTTTGGTGGTTCAGCAATTGGGTCTTTAGTGGCACTCTCGCTGGGGGGGCTGATAGACAGTTTTCCATCGCCAGCCTCAATGAGTTGGCGGCTGATGTCAGGGTTTGACAATTGCAATGCGCTATCAGCTAAGTGTTGATAAACGTCTTTGTAGCTTTGAGTGAGGGTGTTAACTAAGCGAGAAGTGTCGGCAAAGTGCTCGGTGACTTCTTGTTGATAGCTTAATAGTTTGTCCTCGGCTTTGTGGAGGCGCTTTTCCATAGTACGATTTTGTTGTTCTTGGGGGTGTAATGTTTTTAATAGTAGTGCGCCCAATAGGCCGCCTATTAATGTAGCTGCTAATGCTGTGATAATTAGTGCGCTTAGTGAGAACAAGTTCACCTCCAGAGGCTAAAGAGTCATAAAGTATTTATTATTAATTGTCGTTATATCATAGGTCGACATCGTTAGTCTTTAGTTATGTGTAGTGGTGGCTCCGTCCAATGGACGCATTAGGTAAGTTTTTGGATCGACTTAACTATGTCAAAGAATTTGCTGTTGGAGTGCAGTTAAAGCTTTTATGTTTCTGGCGCGATTAAACGCGGTTAAATGTGCGGGCAAGTCTAGTCTAGGTGGCTGTCATAATTGGCTTCCCGTGTCGTCCACAAGCTGTTTAATGTGTCATCATTATTTATTTCAATTTTGATTTGTGTTTTAGGTGGTAATATTAAAGGCATAAATGCTCGATAGATTTTTAGATCTATCTGCCGAGTAAAGGTCTGGGTGAAAGTGCTTCCATTTTATTTGTTGATGGTCTGGGTTGTTTTTTGTTGGAGGTTATATGTACTGGGAAGGCAGTTTTGTAGATAGATCGAAATCTATTTTGTTGGCGGGGCCTGCTGGAGTAATTGAGGCGCTGGCAATGGCTCCAGCAGCTAGCGTGTTGATCGAGGGTTATGTGGCGGTTGTCTGCCATCCTCACCCGTTACATGGAGGTTCGATGGGTAATAAAGTTGTCACGACCACTATGCGAGCGTTTCGAGATGTAGGCATCCCTGCTGTTTGTTTTAATTTTAGAGGAGTTGGTGCCAGTGGGGGAGAGTTTGATTCTGCCGTTGGCGAAGTGGATGATTTGCATGTTGTTGTATCTTGGTTGCTCAAGTGTTATCCGGGCGCCAAATTGCTGCTGGCGGGGTTTTCTTTTGGCTCCTCTGTGGCGGCTCAATACAGCTCTAGGGTGGAGGGTGTCATTGAGGGTTTGATTTTAATTGCGCCCCCGGTTGAACGATATAATTATGACAAAAATAAAAGCTTTCCTTGCCGCTCTCTAGTTCTTATTGGGGATGAAGATGAGTTGGTGGATGTGGAAAATGTTAGGTCATGGCAAGAAAGCTTAATATCCTCTTCTGAATTTGTTTTGTTTGCTGGGGCGAGCCATTTTTTTCATGGCAAGTTAGTTGATTTGAAGTCGAAAATGGTAGAAAGACTTCAGGCTTGGGTAGCCGCTTAATACTATTTAGTTAGGTTGATTTAAATTTGCAGGTAGGGATAAACGATGCCGACTCCGTTAGAGCGCTATAAGAGAGATTTAAAGAAAGAAGATTTCAATTATGATTCAGCCCAAGAGGCGGCTGTTCAGCATTTGCAAAGTTTGCACGATCGTTTGGTTTTGGCTCACGATAAAAGCTTAGAAAAAAAAGGTGTGCTGAAACGGTTGTCAGCTGTGTTTGTCAATGAAGAGCGTCCGCTTGAGCGGGGTGTGTATTTTTGGGGTGGGGTTGGTCGAGGTAAAACCTATCTCATGGATAATTTTTATGAAAGTCTGCCATTCCAAGAAAAGATGCGATCGCATTTTCATCGGTTTATGCGCCGAGTTCACAAAGAGTTACGCAGCTTGGCTGGAGAAAAGAATCCGTTAGAGAAAGTGGCTGATAGGCTCGCGGCTGAAACTAGGGTTATTTGTTTTGATGAGTTTTTTGTCTCGGATATTACAGACGCAATGATTCTGGGTACGTTGCTTCAGGGGTTATTTAAACGGGGGGTTTCGTTGGTGGCCACGTCGAACATTATACCTGATGAGCTTTACAGGAACGGCCTTCAGAGAGAAAGGTTCTTACCGGCAATTGCATTACTTAATCAGCATACGCTAATCGTTAATGTAGATGGCGGTGTTGACTATCGTTTGCGTGTGCTGGAGCAGGCAGAGTTATATCACTTTCCACTTGATGAGGTGGCAGACTCAAGATTATTGAAAAGTTTTGAAAGCCTTGTGCCAGATAAGGAGGAGATAAGGGCCAATATTGAAATAGAAGTTGAAGGCAGGCCTATTGAGGCTCGCTTTGAGGCTGAGGATGTTGTGTGGTTTGATTTTATTGAATTGTGCGACGGGCCTCGTTCTCAGAATGATTATATTGAGCTGGCACGAGAGTATCACGCTGTTTTGGTGGCTAATGTGCCTAAGCTAAATCGTGATACAGATGATCAGGCGCGTCGATTTATTAATTTGGTGGATGAGTTTTATGATCGCAACGTAAAACTTATTATTTCGGCGCAAATGCCCTTGGAGGGTATTTATTCTGGGGGTGGGCTTGAGTTTGAATTTGAAAGAACTACAAGTCGGTTGCTGGAGATGCAGAGCCATGATTATTTGGCTCAGCCTCATAAGCCTTGATAATAACCCTCTTGTTAACCCAATATAGAGTCAGAACTAGTTGTAAACAATATTTCTATGCTATAGAATTCGCGCTCCATTTTGTGGGGCGATTGTGCCTCCACTATTTTGATTTACTAGGCAAAGGCAATTACAACATGAAGACTATTAGTGCCAAACCGGAATCAGTACAGCGTGACTGGTTCGTTATCGATGCCGCTGGGAAAACTCTAGGCCGTATGGCTGTAGAGATTGCTACTCGCTTGCGCGGAAAGCATAAGCCTGAATACACCCCTCACGTAGATACTGGCGATTATATCGTTGTTATTAATGCGGAGCAGGTTCGTGTAACAGGTAACAAAGCCAAGGCTAAGATTTATCATAGCCATACTGGTTATCCCGGCGGTTTAAAATCAATCAGTTTTGAAAAACTGATTGAAAAAGCTCCTGAGAGAACAATTCAAAGTGCTGTTAAGGGAATGCTCCCTAAAGGACCTTTGGGTCGTGACATGTTTCGCAAACTTAAAGTTTACGCGGGTAGCGAGCATCCACATGCCGCACAACAACCGCAAGAACTGAACGTATAATCAGGAGCTAGTACAATGGCAGTTACTCAACACTACGGTACAGGGCGCCGTAAAACATCCACAGCACGTGTATTTATCGCTCAAGGTAGCGGAAGCATAGTTGTGAATGATAAGTCTCTAGATGAATATTTTGGTCGTGAAGTTGCTCGTATGATCGTGCGTCAGCCGCTTGAGTTGGTTGAAATGGTTGATAAGTTTGACATCAAAGTTACCGTTAAAGGTGGCGGAAGTTTTGGCCAGGCTGGTGCGATTCGCCACGGTTTGACTCGTGCTTTAATGGCATATGATGAAACTTTACGTCCGGCTCTTCGTTCAGCTGGTTACGTAACTCGTGATGCTCGTGAAGTTGAGCGTAAGAAAGTTGGTTTACGTAAAGCTCGTAAGAAACCTCAGTTCTCCAAGCGTTAATACATTTTTGTATGTGCTTGTGTTCTGAAAAAAAGCCCAGACATACTTGTCTGGGTTTTTTTTTACTAAAAGGGTGTGTTTGTCCTTATATTGATCATGGTTTTCCTTGTCAGTATTAGGCAAGTTCTTTAAGATGAGCTCACTTTTTAAGCTGTAAAATAAATCTATGTAATTCAGAGTGTTACTGTCTATAGTTAGATCTTTGATCAAGCTGTCATGGGAGATTGCGTCGTGAGTAATGACGAGATAAATGGAGGTCGTCGTCGGTTTTTAACTGCCGCGACTTCAGTGGTAGGGGCTGTAGGGGCTGCAGGGGTTGCAATACCTTTTGTCGGCTCTTGGAATCCAAGTGCGAAGGCAAAGGCAGCGGGTGCGCCGGTTAAGGCGAATCTGAGCAATTTAGAGCCAGGGCAAATGGTTATTGTTGAATGGCGCGGCAAGCCTGTATATGTCGTGCGTCGTACGGCAGAAACACTGGCCAATCTGGAAGCAATGAATGATCAGCTTCGTGATCCTCTATCAATAACTCCTCAGCAACCTTCTTATGTGACAGGTTTAGCCCGATCTATTGAGGGAAAAGAAGAATTTCTGATTCTGCTTGGTCTTTGTACTCACTTAGGTTGTGCTCCAATGTACCGGCCTGAAGTAGGTGCAGCAGATCTAGGTGGGGATGAATGGCTCGGTGGTTTTTTCTGCCCTTGCCATGGTTCAAAATTCGATTTAGCGGGACGAGTATTGAAAGGTGTTCCAGCGCCAATCAATTTAGAAGTTCCACCACATTCTTATGAAACCGACACTGTGATTGTTATCGGTGTGGATCAGGAGGCGTAACCATGAAATGGATGACTGATCTAATGGGTTGGATTGATGCGCGGTTACCTGTGACTCGCGCTTATGAAACTCATATGAGTAAATATCATGCGCCAAAGAATTTTAATTTTTGGTACTTCTTCGGTGTTTTATCAATGCTAGTGCTAGTCAATCAATTGTTGACCGGTATTTGGCTGACCATGAATTTTACGCCTACCTCTGAAGAAGCCTTTGCTTCAGTCGAGTACATCATGCGTGATGTCGATTACGGCTGGCTATTACGATATATGCATTCCACAGGTGCTTCGGCATTCTTTGTGGTGATTTATTTGCATATGTTTCGTGGTTTGATGTATGGCTCTTATAAAGCTCCCCGTGAGTTGGTGTGGATCTTTGGTATGACGATCTATTTGGCACTGATGGCTGAAGCCTTTATGGGGTATGTACTACCTTGGGGGCAGATGTCTTATTGGGGTGCTCAGGTTATTGTGTCTTTATTTGGGGCAATTCCCGTTGTTGGGGATGACTTGGTGCAGTGGATTCGCGGTGATTATTTGATCTCTGGCGCCACCTTAAACAGGTTCTTCTCTCTGCATGTTGTTGCTGTGCCAATTGTTTTACTGGGCTTGGTGGTTCTTCATCTTTTAGCTTTGCATGAAGTTGGCTCAAACAATCCAGATGGTATTGAGATTAAAAAGAACAAGGATGAGAACGGCGTACCACTCGATAGCGTACCCTTTCATCCGTTTTATACCGTTCATGACTTGGTTGGTGTGTCGGTCTTTTTGTTTGTTTTTTGTTTTATTATTTTCTTCTTGCCTGAGATGGGGGGGTACTTTCTTGAGTATGCCAATTTCGAAGAAGCTAATGGCTTAAAAACCCCTGCTCACATTGCGCCGGTTTGGTACTTTACGCCGTTCTATGCAATCTTGCGTGCGATAACATTTGATATCGGCCCATTGAGTTCCAAGCTATTAGGCTTAATCGCCATGGGAGCGGCAATTGCAATTTTGTTTGTCTTACCTTGGTTGGATAAAAGCCCGGTTAAATCAATTCGGTATAAAGGCACTTTCAGTAGAGTAGCTTTGTTGGTCTTTGCCGCATCGTTTGTGATTTTAGGTTATTTAGGTATTAAATCACCTACTCCTGGTCGCACGGCGCTAGCACAGATCTGTACTGTTCTTTACTTTGCTTATTTCCTTGCTATGCCATATTGGACAGCTCGAGAGCGTTGTTTGCCTGAGCCAGACCGTACTCAGGATAAGGGTTTACCTAAAATGTTGGTTTTAGGAGGGTTCATCCTTTTTGTTCTTCTAACCATTGTGCCTATTAAGGCTGTTGGTTCTGAGAGTTCGTTTAACTGCGGCGCAATTCAGTGTGATGAAATGGTGCCGGATCTAACAGACAAAGCATCGCTCCAAAGTGGCGCTAAGTGGTTTGCAAACTACTGTATGGGTTGTCACTCAGCAAAGTTTTCACGCTACCAGAGGGTGGCTGATGATTTAGGTATTCCAGAAAAGCTAATGATGGATAATCTAGTTTTCGGTGATGAAAGAATTGGCGCGCTGATGGAAATACCTATGCAGCCAAAGCAATCAAAAACGTGGTTTGGAGCTACTCCACCTGACTTGACCTTGGTGGCTCGTTCTCGATCTCCAGAGTGGTTGTATACTTATCTACGTAATTTTTATGCAGATGACTCTCGCCCAACGGGTGTGAATAATAAGGTGTTTGATAAAGTGGCTATGCCACATGCCATGCTTGAGCTTCAAGGTTTAAGTGAGTGTGCTCCAGGGCCTGTCCTTGATAGTCATGGTAAAATCGTCCGCGATCCTGTTACAGGCGAAGCCGTTTCTGATGCAGCTTGTGGTAGTTTGAAAGTAGGTGCGACAACAGGCTCTATGAGTACAGAAGAATTTGATCAGGCGATTTATGATCTGGTTAACTTCATGGAGTATGTGGCGGAACCAATGGCAGAAGACCGTAAGAGAATCGGGGTCTATGTGTTGCTGTTTATTTGTGTGTTGTTCGTGTTTACTTATCTATTAAATCGCGAATACTGGAGAGATATTCACTAGTTGTTCGGGTTGTGTTCATGTCGGGCGAGCCGCTATAACAGTGGCTCGCCCGTTTGTTTTTTTAATTGTAAATTGAGGTATTGCTAATGGGTGTTGTGGCCAAACGTTCGTCGATGACGTATTATTCTGACGCACAGGACCACTATAGTCATAGGGTTCGTATTGTTTTAGCTGAAAAAGGTGTTTCAGTTGAAATCGTTGATGTTGATCCATCAAACAAACCTGAGATTCTAGCCGAATTAAATCCATATAACGCTCTTCCTACATTGGTGGATCGTGAATTGGCTCTTTATGAAACAAAGGTCATGATGGAATATCTTGATGAGCGTTTTCCTCATCCTCCGTTGTTGCCTGTTTACCCAGTTGCTCGAGCGCAGAGTCGCCTTTGGATGCATCGCATAGAAAATGATTGGAGCCCATTGGTCAATGTGATTCTTAATACTCGCAGTGTTGATAAAGCAGAAAAGTCTCGTAAAGAGCTAAAAGAGAACTTGCTAACAGTTGCTCCTATTTTTGCTGAATTACCTTATTTTATGAGTGAAGAGTTTACGATCGTTGATTGTTGCCTAGGTCCCATTCTTTGGCGTTTAAAAACATTGGGAATCACCATACCAAAGACCAAGCAATCTAAGCCTTTGCTTGATTATATGGATCGCTTGTTCAGTAGGGAGTCTTTTCAAGAAAGCTTGACTGAGCTTGAAAAGGAAATGAACTAAAATAGTTTCTCGAGCTTAAACTTAAGTTACTTAAAGGTCTTGTTATGGCTATGACATCTAGTCGCCCTTATATGATTCGTGCACTATTTGATTGGATTGTAGATAATCAATGTACACCCTATATTTTGGTGGATGCGCATGCTGAAGGTGTCTCGGTACCTCAGCAGTATGTGAATGATGAAGGCCAAATTGTCTTAAATATTGCCCCTAGTGCAGTTCAGGGGCTTGTTATTGATGGCGAAGGCATTGAGTTTAGCGCTAGATTTGGTGGTGTTCCTACCCAGTTGTACATACCCTGTTCGGGAGTTTTGGGTGTTTATGCTCGTGAAAACGGTCAGGGAATGATCTTTGAGCCAGAGCAAGATACAACACCTGAGCCTCCAAAAGGCGGACCAAAGATAGAAGTAAAAGAAGGCCGAGCCCCCGATGGTAAATCAGGAGCTTCAAAGCAAGATAAAAATAGACCTAGTCTGACAGTTGTGAAATAAACAAGCTGTATGATATTTGTTTATTGGTGTAGTTCTTTTTCTGTAAAATCATCTGTGAACATGATGCTAGAGAGGTAGCGCTCTCCAGAATCGGGCAGTATTACCACAATATTTTTGTCTTTATTTTCAGGTCTCTCAGCAACTCGTAGTGCAGCAGTAAGAGCTGCGCCGCAAGAAATACCAGCTAAAATTCCTTCTTTCCGCATTAATTCTTTTGCGGTTTTAACGGCATCTTCGTTGCTGATTTTCTCGACGCTATCGATAAGAGAAAGGTCTAGATTTCCAGGAATAAAGCCTGCCCCAATACCTTGTATTTTATGTGGGCCAGGTGTTAATTCTAGGTTGTTTAATGTTTGAGAGATGATGGGTGAATCTTCTGGTTCGACAGCAATAATTTGGACTGATAAGTTCTTATCATTTTTTAAATAACGCGCAATGCCAGATATAGTGCCTCCAGTCCCGACGCCAGCAACAACAATGTCTACTTTGCCGTCTAAATCGTTATATATTTCAGGGCCTGTGGTTTTTTGATGGATTTCAGGGTTTGCAGGATTTTCAAATTGTTTGGGCATGAAGGTGCCGTTGGGGTCGTTGGCGGCTATTTCTTCTGCTTTGGCCATTGCGCCTTTCATACCTAACTCACCTGGGGTTAACTCAAGTTCAGCACCTAATGCATTAATGAGCTTACGGCGTTCAAGGCTCATGGTATTGGGCATGGTTAGTATCAATCGATAGCCTTTAGCAGCGCAAACAAAGGCCAACGCAATGCCGGTGTTACCGCTTGTAGGTTCTACTACGGTCATTCCTGGTTTAAGTACACCTCTAATTTCAGCATCTAAAATCATGTTTGCCCCGATTCGGCATTTTACTGAGCCTGCGGGATTGCGAGATTCTAATTTAGCAAAGATAGATTTATCGGTAACCCGATTGAGTTTGACGAGTGGGGTATTACCTATTGATTGAGCGTTGTCTAAATAAAGATGGGTCATTTTGTTGGTCCCTGAAATTAGTGATGTTTAAACGAGGTATATATATTTTTTTAGGATTATAAATTTATTTTTAATCTCTAATCCTTATTTGTGAGAAGTCTTTAACTCAATAATACTAAGATCTAAGTTTCACCTTAATATAACTATAAAATCAACTAATTAAAGGAACCTTTTAAATGGCACTTCTGGAACATACATTAGGAATTATGCTGCACCCCGATAGCGAGTGGAAAGCAATTAGAAATGAGCGTCATTCATTTATACAAGTATTTATGAGTCATGTACCCTTGCTGGCCTTAATCCCAACGCTAGCAACCTACTATGGTGTTACAAGGGTTGGTTGGAGTATTGGTGGTGGCGATCCTGTAATGCTGACTTCGGGAAGTGCAATGAGTTTGTGTGCGGCAACCTATATTGCTTTGCTGGCGAGCGTTTATGTTCTCGGCGAATTTGTAAATTGGATGTCAAAAACTTACGGCGTTAGAGATAGTGCAGAAAAGCGCCATTATGAGGGAACGGCGTTAGCGGTTTATATTAGTACTCCGAGCTTTTTGGCTGGAATATTTATGGTTTACCCAGACCTTTGGGTTAATGCAGTAGCTATGGCTGTTGCCGTTGGTTATGGTATTTATCTTGTTTATGAGGGTATTCCAATTTTGATGAATATAAATAAGGATCAAGCATTTATGTATGCCACATCAGTTGTAACGGTAGCGTTAGTTGTCGCTGTGACTGTTCGTATTATGTCTGTCATAGTATGGGGTATGGGTGTGGGCCCCGTGTATGTTAATTAGCTAAAATTAGACGTTTCCGTAAAAATTAAACCAGCAATTTGCTGGTTTTTTTATGCCTGGATATTTTCTTGAAGTAAGGGTGGGGCAGGGCACTCTAAGCAATAGGCTATGGCTCTAAAGAGCTCATACTCTGTTGTGGAGACATTTTCGTTTGATTGAATAATATGAATAATAGACTTGAGAAGTTGAGGTTTCTTTAGGGGGGATAGTTGATTCAATCTCGCTAAGCTATCATCAAGCATTGGCAAGCTAAGTTGATCTTTTGCAATTAGTTCTAGGCCGTTTAAGTTTAATAAATTAAGTGCTTCACTATAGGTAGATAGATGGTTAGCCGTTTTAAGATCATCGCTATGAATAATAAAACTCAGTAATTGCTGACACGCGAGTTTTAGTTGAGGGAATGACTTTGTAGCTCTCAGGCTAATATTTTTATTCTCAAGCTTATTTTTGAGTAATCTATACATCGACCATTCAAATATAGATACGTGATTGTCTACTTTAATTAGATGGATCACATTTTTTTTAAAGACAGCTTCTTGGCTAGGAGATAGTTGACTCAATGCGGGAAGGCATAATTCAAATAAAGGTAATCTCTCCTTGTCTGAAAGTCGTTGTGTGTATTGAAAAAGCTCTTCAGTTAATTTGAAGATAATAGGATGCGCTCGAGTTTTAAGTTCCTGCCAGTTATTTTTTGATTGGTTATTGTTGGCCAATAACAAGCAGTAAATGATGGCTCTTGCAGAGAAAGAGTTTTGGCTTGCGAGGGTTAATTTCTCAGGTAACGTGGCCAGTAAAAGCTTCGAATGTATAAGGTTTTCAGGGGTTATTTCTCCAATAGTATCTATTGCCTGTTTCGGGTTATCTGGCGGTTGCGAAAAGCTACTAACACTATCTTTGTGATTTTTGTGAGGTTCTGGATTAAGGCTTGATGATGAAAATGACTCATCCCAATTTGGTTTTATTCGTCTGATTCGCTCTGCAAGAGGAGGGTGTGTTGCAAATAATTTAAAAAACGATGAAGTAAGCGCATTACCAAAAAACAAATGACTAAATTGTTCTGTGTTGGGATGCGTTAACTGTGAGTGGCTATGATGCCCTCCAATTTTTTGCAGTGCGCTGCTAATACCTTCAGGGTTACGGGTGAATTGAACCGCTGAGGCGTCGGCTAAAAATTCACGTTGGCGACTGACAGCAGACTTAATTATTTTGCCAAAAAATATCCCTATATAGCCAACAGCGAATAACGCTAGACCAAGAATGGCTGCATTGTTTTTACTGTTACGTCGAGAGTGATATGAGCGACGATCGCCACGCATTATTGACCGACCAATTAAGCCGATAAGTAAAATACCATGCAAAATACCGGTTAAACGCATATTAATAAGCATGTCGCCATGCAGGATATGACTAAACTCATGAGCTACTACTCCTTGTAGTTCGTCACGAGAGAGCGAACTGATGCAACCTCTGGTTAAACCGATGGCTGCGTTCTGTGGTTTTGTTCCTGCTGCGAAGGCGTTAAGACCATCCTCATTAAGCAGGTAAAGATTTGGTATAGGAGTTCCAGAGGCTATTGCCATTTCCGCAATAACATTAAGGGCTTTGCGTTCATCGGAATTGTCTGTGTCAGGAAGTACTAGTGTGCCTCCAAGTGATGCAGCAACAAAATCCCCTCCCTGAGAAAGCTGGCGAGTCTTGTATAAAGTGCCAGCTAAAATTACTGAGCCAACAAAAAAACTGATTATGCCCAGTAGCTCCCAATTTAAAATTTGATCAAGAGGGATGTTGCTTGATTCAAGGTCATAGTGGTTAAAACCTTTATTATTATTGTAAGTAAAATAGTAAATAAATGCCGAAACAACGGCTGTTGTAATCGCTATTAATGACGCTACCGCCAAAATAAATAATGCAATTAACTTATTGGTGTTTTTCTTGGCTTGGTCTTGGTGTTCGAAAAAATTCATATGTTAGAACGATACTTTAGGCGCAGCTTGGATGGCGGCTGAATCATCAAAATCAAGTAGGCTCATATCATTGGCGTGACCAAAAGATCGACTAAAAACAACCGGAGGAAAAGACTGCTTATAAGTGTTGTAAGCGGTAATTGAATCGTTAAAAGCTTGCCGGGAAAAAGCCACTTTATTCTCAGTGCTGCTGAGCTCTTCAGATAACCGAATCATATTCTCATTAGCTTTCAGGTCAGGGTAAGCTTCCACAACAATATTCATCTTGCTAAGAGCTTGGCCTAGGGACTTTTCAGATTGGCTAAGGGTTGACATTCTGGATGTGCTGCCGGGTGATTGACTCGCTTGCTGTAACTCTCCTGCGGCATTGTTTCTCGCAGCAATAACCGCCTCAAGAGTTTCTCTTTCATGCTTTAAGTAGCCTTTAGCGGTATCAACAAGGTTTGGAATTAAGTCGTAGCGTCGTTTTAATTGCACCTCTATTTGTGAAAACGAATTATCGGCTCTGTTCTTTAATTTGACCAACTGGTTATAAATGCCAGCTATATATAAAACAGAAAAAATTAAGGCTACCCAAATAATAATAGTGGAGATTTCCATGTTGAATCCTTGTGATTTTTAATTAGAAAAATATTGGTTAACGAAACTCAATTCATCCATTGGCTTTTCTGATTATTAAGTAAAATAAAACCAGAGAAAAATAGCCAAGCTGATTACCGCTAAATAAATGGAGGCTATGTGGCGGCGATAGTGCAAGTCGATCTCCTTGATGTACTGACGTTCAAACCAGTTGGTGCTAGAGCTTGGACCTCTCTGGTTTTTCCACTGTGGGTATATTCAGGTAAACTATTGCTAATGTGAAAATTTATTTCAATCAGTATAGGTGATTTTATGAGTGATTCGGTCGTTATTGTTGGTATGGCGCGTACGGCAATGGGAGGTATGCAAGGCATGTTTAGCAGTGTGTCAGCAACCCAGCTTGGTGCTGAGGTAATTGCTGGAGCGCTGAATGACGCAGGTGTGCCAGCAGCGGATGTTGACGAGGTGCTAATGGGTTGTGTGCTGCCCGCGGGTTTAGGGCAGGCTCCGGCAAGACAGGCCGCTTTAGCTGCTGGAATAAACAATACTACGCCGTGCACAACCTTAAATAAGGTGTGTGGCTCAGGTATGAAAACCGTCATGATGGCTCACGATGCGATTTTAGCCGGCAGTGTTGATGTGGTTATTGCCGGTGGTATGGAAAGTATGACGAATGCACCCTATTTAATGCCGCAAGGACGTTCAGGTTATCGCTTTGGTCATGGTGAGCTGTTAGACCATATGCTCTATGACGGCTTGCAGGATGCCTATTCAGGTGGTGCTATGGGCGTTTTTGCGGAAGCTTGTGCGAGCCACTACTCTTTTTCTCGTGAAGCTCAAGATGCCTATGCATTAGAGTCTTTGTCTCGAGCTAAAGCGGCCATAGAGAAAGGTCTTTTTAAGCGTGAAATTGTGCCAGTGGTGATAAAAAACCGTAAGGGTGAAGTCACCATTGATACCGATGAGCAGCCTGGCAATGCCATGCCGGATAAAATTCCAATGTTACGGCCTGCTTTTCAAAAAGATGGAACGGTAACGGCAGCTAATGCTAGTTCTATTTCTGATGGCGCGGCGGCTTTGGTATTGATGCGTCAAAGCGAAGCGGATAAGCGTGGTTTAAAAATTATCGCTAAAATCAAAGGTCATAGTCAGAACGCACAAGAGCCTGAGTGGTTCACTACGGCGCCAGTTGGAGCTATGCAAAAATTGATGCACCGCTTGCGCTGGACACCTGAGCAAGTTGATTTATTTGAGATTAATGAAGCATTTGCTGTTGTTGCTATGGCCGCTATGCAAGAGCTGGAGATTCCGCACTCTAAAGTTAATGTGCACGGTGGAGCTTGCGCGCTTGGGCATCCTCTAGGGGCCTCGGGAGCCAGAATTTTGGTCACCTTAATTGGTGCGATGGAACACTATGATAAAAATACTGGAGTGGCCAGTTTATGCATTGGCGGTGGTGAGGCTACCGCCATTGCAGTTGAGCGTTAATCTATATATTCGATGGCTTTTACTACTTTTTGGACACCGCCAATGCGACTGACTGTGTTGGCGGCTTTCTCTGCTTCAATCCGAGAAAGTAATCCTAAGACGTAAACGGTACCGCTCTCGGTAACTATTTTAATCCTCCTGCTATTAATATCTTTATCATTCAATAGTACCGCTTTTACTTTGGCGGTAAGCCAAGTGTCGTTGGCTCTGGATAAAACAGACGTGCGGCCCTGCACTTGCAACTCGTTGAATACCTGTCGAACTGAATGAATAGCTCTTACCGTGTTGCCGGCTTGCTCTCGCATTTTTCCGCTACCAACTTCACCCGTTAAAAGAATCACCCCGTTAAATGCGACTACATTTATGTGTGCAATTTTTAATTCAGGGCTGGCTTTTCGGATATTTACTTTGGCAACTGTTTCTAATTTCTCATCGTCTATGAGACTGCCAAAGGTGCGCTTTCCAGAATCAATCTGCAGTGGTTGTGATGTGGTTGCATCAATAATAGAGGCGCAGCTCGTTATTAAGGTTAAATATATCGATAAAGTAATAAAGCGTTGAATTTTTATCATTCCTGGCTCCCAAATAGTTGTTGATCAACTAAGTCACATAAGCAAAAAATACTTAACAAATGAATTTCGTGAATCCGCGCCCGAGAATCGATAGGCACTCTAAGTTCTAAATCGTTGGCGTCTAATACGGATTTTATGTCTCCGCCGTCGCGGCCGGAAAAAACAATAATATTAATGTCTCTGTCATGGGCTGCGGTAACGGCTTGGATTAAATTACTAGGATTCCCGCTGGTGGTAATGATGACGAGAACGTCACCGGGATTTCCCAAGGCGCGTATTTGTTTGGCAAATACCTCATTTAAGCTGTAATCGTTAGCAATGGCCGTTTGCACTGAAAAATCCACACTTAAAGATATGGCGGGAAGACTAGGTCTCTCTCTTTCAAAGCGGTTCAGTAAATTAGTAGTAAGGATCTGAGCGTTGGCAGACGATGTGCCGTTGCCAAGCGAGAGTAGCTTGCCTCCATTGAGCAGGCTTTCAGTGATTATCTCACTTGCCTCTACTAGTAAAGGGGCGAGGTATTCTCCGGCTTGCATTTTAGCTTCAATACTTTCGTGAAAAAGATTTATAACTCGTTGTTCCATAAATAGCTTCAATTAAATGTTAGTGTTTTGTCTTGAAATGTTAATGTTGTGTATTTAAATATTAATGTTGTGTATTTAAATGTTAGAGCTTTGTTTTGGCTCGGGTTATGCGGTAAAAGCATTTTTGAGCCATTCAATGTTTGTGGCGTTTACTGTTGGCTGGGCTGAGAGGGAGCCAGAAATTCCAACCACATCAAAGCGGCACGCTCGGCTTTCTGTTAAGCCATGTTTCTGTAAAAAATAACTGGCCGTCTTTATTAGCTTTTGTTGTTTTTTATAGTCAACTGTCTCGCTACCGGATCCGTGATGGATATTTTTTCTATAGCGAACCTCAACAAAGATTAAGTGCTGGTTATCCTCCATGATCAGGTCTATTTCCCCTGTTTTATAGCGGAAGTTTTTTGCCACAGTACGTAGGCCTTGATTCAATAGATATGCTTCGGCGAAACTCTCTCCTTTATCGCCTTTTTGTTTGGTGGTGCCTAGCTTTTTAATGGCTGTTCGAAAATTTAACATTATTTGCTGACAGTCATTGGCAGTGGTGTCGCTATACCTTGCTGTATTTTAGCCCATACTTGTTCGCGCTCTATGTAGTTGTTATTGAGAGATAGAGAGCCGGTAACACCATACAGTTTGGTTGCTGGTATTTTTTGCATTTGTTTTAGTCTTGGATAAAGATGATAAGTGTCCACACCTAAGGCATAAAGGCGTTGGTATGATGGTGCTGGTTTCACGCTCTTGGCTATGGTGGTTTTGATGGTGTTATCTTTTTCAAAAAACCAAGGCAGTGTTGTAAAGCGAATGCCATTCATGTCGCGATCTTTCTTGCTGTCATCCTCACCAGTATATATATGGCTTGAGGCATAAATAGGTATGCGGCTGGCATAATGGAAATCAAGAGTTGGTTTTATTTGACGCGCTTCGTTGTGCTTGGCAACCAAAAAAATCATGTCGATGTCTTGACGTCTACGTGGCTCAAATTCCATTTGCTGATTAAGCAAGTTTTTTATGTTTTTAGAGCGAAGCTCGCTGTCTGATATGTTTAACGCAGATTTAATCGTGTTTGAATAATTTTGTTGTTCTGAAAAGGCTTGCGAGGTAACGATGGTGCCGCCTAGCTCCAGCCATACTGTTTGAAATGCATCAGCGCTTCGCTTTCCCCAGCTGGTATCAGTGTAGAGAATCATGGCTTGCCTATGGCCTTCTACCCAAGCTCTTTGGGCAACTTGTCGGCCTTCATCTTCAGTGGATAAGCCAAACTGATAAAGATTTTCGGTTGGTTCTAATGTTTTCGTATCGCTATAGTTAACGGCCAGTGTTGGTACTTTGATTTCGTCTAGTGCGGCTAACTTGGAGACGTTTGATTTTTTTAGGGGACCGATAATAAGCTGAGAGCCATCGGCGACGGCTGAGTTGTATATGGTCTCAATGTCGCCTGCTGATGTGTCATAAAATGCAATTTCGGGGACTTTAGTTTTCTGCGCAATTGCCTGATAGTGGGCCGCCATAAAACCATCTCTGATGGCGTCGGAAGCCTTTTTAAAATTGCCTTGCTGTGGCAATAATAATGCAATACGAGTTGGGCGCTCAGAAATCAAGCGCTGCAAAAACTGCAAGTCACTCGGTAGCCTTAAGCTGGCAGGGTGTTCTGGCCTGTATCTTACCCAGTTGTTAATTTGAGCTTGCTGTAATTCAAGATTAGATTGATTGTCTTTGCTAATAAGCGCCAGTTCGTACCAGCCTTTTAATTCGAAGTTGGCAGACTGTTCAAGGCCTTTGTGCAATTCAGAGGTGGGCATGCTCATAAGTGAATGCCATAGCGCATCTTGGTTTGACAGGTCGAGCTCGGGGGTTTGGCCATATATATTGATCAAGGGTTGCAAGGCAAGCCTCTCGGAAACGCTGGCATGCGGCTCCCCTAATATTAAAAATAAGTCAGCCCTACGCTGCCTTAGGGTTACTTGGTCGGCGATGCTGATACCTTGCCAGACCTTATCTAGGCGCTCATCGGTTAATATGCGTTGGGCTAAAAAATACGCATCATCAGTAAGAGCTATATCACTGAAAAGAAGTGAATATTGGATGAAGTTTGATGGGCTGAGTGCGGCAGAGTTGATTGAGGCTAGAATGTTACGCGCCCATGATTTTTCGTTTCTATTGTAAATATGTTGAGCCGCTTCAAACAATAATTGTTCTTTTTGAGGCGAATTGCTTGTTTGGGCTCGCTCTAATAAAGCGTTGGCGTCTACTTGCGGGGTGAGGTATTCAACCACCGCTGGCGTGTTTGAGATAACGGGTGGCGTGCTTTGGCAGCCCCACAAAAAAAATAAAGAGAGAATCAATAGAGAACAACGCCCCGTCATTGTCGTAAACTGCATATTTTAGCCTTAAGCATAAGAGAGATTAACATTATGACGAAAGCCGTACTTTACGTCGTTGCAACCCCTATAGGTAATTTAAGTGACATGGTACCGCGAGCTATAGAGGTTCTACAATCGGTAGCGCTCATTGCGGCTGAAGATACCCGCCATAGTTCACGATTATTGGCGCATTTTAATATTGAAACCAAAGCCATTGCTTATCATGACCACTCTGACCAGCAGCAAGCAGAAGGGCTGCTCAAGCGTCTGCTTGCAGGAGATTCAATTGCGCTGATATCCGATGCGGGCACGCCTCTAATTTCCGATCCGGGTTATCGCTTGGTTCGCTTGGTTAGGCAGCATGGCATTTCGGTGGTTCCGGTGCCCGGTGCTTGTGCTTTGATTGCGGGGTTGAGCGTGTCGGGTTTGCCTTCTGATCGCTTCGCATTTGAAGGTTTTTTGCCCGCCAAGCAAGGACAGCGAAGTAATCGCTTACAACGGCTGCAGAATGAAGAGAGAACCATGATTTTTTATGAGGCACCGCATCGTATTCTAGAATGCTTAAATGATGTGGTGAATATCTTTGGCGCTGATAGGGAGGTTGTTATCGCCAGAGAGTTAACCAAAACATTTGAAACCATTTACAGTGGTAATGCAAAAGAAGTCCATGATTTCGTTGAGCAGGACACTAATCAGCGCCGTGGTGAGATTGTTTTAATGATTGGTGGTGCTGAGGTGGCGCCGCAAGAAATTGATAGTGAGTCCGCACGCATTATGGCTATTTTGTTAAAGGACTTATCGGTGAAACAAGCCAGCCAATTAGCGTCAGAGATAACGGGCGTCAAGAAGAAAACCCTCTATCAATGGGCGCTTGATAACAAGTAACGCGCTTAATTATTCAATATTTTATTGGGGGCTTATATTTCCTGTTGGTTGTGAGATTTGTATTTTATGTTCGACACCAAGCTTTGGCTATCAACGATCGTGTGCATTTAAATTGCCGGTCTATAATCAATCATGCTTTGTGTGTCGTGCATAGCTGTTTGCCAGAATTCATTATTTTTTCTAGCTTTATAATATAAATAATCAGAACTGAGAGGGTATTAATATGGGTCAATCCCCAGAGCTGCCTCGCTTTCCGTTATTCATCAACGGTGAATATTGCGAGCCTGAAAGTGGTCAATACGGGCCTGTTATCAATCCAGCGACGAATGAAGTTATTGCTGAGGTTGCCATGGGAAATGAGGCTGATGTTGATAAAGCAGTCGCCGCGGCGCAGGCGGCTTTTGAAAATCCAGAATGGCGAGACTTGAAACCAGAACAGCGAGCTGAAATTCTTGATCAGTGCGGACAGATTGTTTTACAGAACGCTCAGGAGTTGGCACTGCTTGAGATTACCTGTTCAGGGGGTACTCTTAATCGTGTGACTGGATTGGATATTATGGCTGTGGCCGATATGTTTATGACCATGGCGGATGAAACTCGCAATTATCCCTTTGTTGAAAACTTGAAAACACGGCCCGTCCCAGAAATGACGCACACCCAAGTGATTCGTGAGCCCATAGGTGTTTGTGGTCTTATTACGGCGTGGAACTTTCCTTTATTACTTCTTTCTTGGAAGCTTGCTCCAGCTCTTGCAGCGGGCAATACCATTGTTTTGAAACCAGCCGAAATAACTCCGACTTCGTCAGTTCGCTTGGTTGAACTGTTGAATGCTGTATTACCTAAAGGGGTTTTGAATATCGTTGTTGGCGATGGCAGCGTTGTTGGTGAGCGCATGAGCTTACACCCAGGTATTGGCAAAATATCATTTACCGGCTCAACCAATATTGGTCGTCACGTGCAACAAAATGCGGTGATGACAATGAAGCGAGTCACTCTTGAGCTTGGTGGTAAAGGCCCTGGAATTGTTATGCCTGATGCCGATCTAGATTTGACTGCTCAAGGCGCTTTATGGGGCGTTTATATGAATGCAGGGCAAGCCTGCGAATCCGGAACGCGTTTGTTGGTGCATGAAGATGTTTACGATGAGTTGGTCGAAAAATTAGTGGCATTATCAGGGAAAGTCATTGTTGGGAATCCGCTCGATCCAGCTACCGGTATGGGGCCTATGTCGACTGAAACTCATTTCAACAGGGTGTTGGACTATATCCAGTCTGCACGTGATGACGGCGCGACTATTGCCTGCGGCGGTGGTCGTGAAGAAGTAAGTGGTTGTGAAAATGGATTTTTTATCCAGCCAACCGTTATTACTAATGCGACCAATGCCATGAAAGTGGCGCGCGAAGAAATTTTTGGTCCAGTGCTAACAGTGATTAAATTCTCTACCACAGAGGAAGCAATTAGCATTGCCAATGATACTGAATATGGCTTGTCGGCGGGTATTTGGACTCGAGACCTTGTCAAGGCACAGCAGTTGGCTAGATCGATACGGGCAGGCTCTGTTTGGATAAATGACTGGCACATGATGCGTACAGACGCTCCTTTCGGTGGTTATAAGCAAAGTGGCTACGGGCGTGAAATGAGCAAATTAAGTATTGGTTCTTATGTGGAAGTTAAGACAATCAATACATCGTTTGAGCGTGATCCGATGGCTAAAGGTATGCAGCGAATTGTTCATACCTACTTAGGTTAAGTCTTGGCTTTAATTAACGACGTATGCAAACGATAAGCGTGCAGTCAGATAGGAATTGAGGAGCAAAAATGTCTAGAACAGGATATTTCAAATACAACATGCGCACAGCGGTGCATTGTGCAGCTGGTTCAATTATACGTTTACCTGCTTTGTTCGATGGCTTTGGAGCGAAGAGGGTTTTATTAATTAGTGATGCTGGGTTAAAGCAGGTTGGTATTGTTGATCAAATTGTCAGTGTTTTTGAAGGTACTGCATCAGGGGCCGGAGCAAATTTAGTTGGGGTTTATGCTGACATCACTCCGGATGCTGGAACTAAAACCATTAATGACTGTTTACGCTATGCGCGTGAAATTGCAGCCGACGCAATATTAGCGGTTGGCGGTGGCAGTGTTTTAGATGCGGCTAAAGGGGTTAAGTACGCATTGCATAAAAATTTAACGGATATTCGAAAAGCGGTTCCAGCGGGAATTAAGCTGGATGACTGGCCTTCGGTTCAACCCATTGATATTCCTCACATAGCCGTCCCAACAACTGCCGGTACCGGTGCTGAAGTGTCTCCTGTAGCGGTATTCTTCCACGAAGACCTAGGTATTAAAATCAATTTAGTCGTGCCTTTCATTGATGCAGATATAGCGGTTCTAGACGCTAATTTGACCGTTGGTTTGCCTCCTGGATTAACGGCTTCAACCGGCATGGATGCGCTTACCCACGCGCTTGAAGCGGTAGCGTCTCCGGCCTCAAATCATTTTTCCGATGCCCATAGTGTAACTGCAGCGCAGATCATCGTTGAGAACTTACCCCTAGCGGTTGCAAACGGTAAAAATGTTGATGCCCGCTCTAATATGTTGCAAGCCAGTACTATGGCTATCGACGGTTTTGCTGCTGCTCTTGGCGCTATACCTGTGCACAATTGTGCCCATGCTTTCGGCGGTTTGTACCACATACCACATGGTGACGCTAATGCGGCGTTATTACCTGTTGTTATGGAAGTGTTGCCTGAGTTTTATCTGCCCAATGCTGAACGTTTGGCTAAAGCGCTAGATTTAAAGGCGGCAGACTCGCCGGAAGAGGCCTTGAAGGCGGTGATTAAACGATTAAAAGATTTACAGCAACAAATTGGTTGCGCCACTAGTTTTAGTCGTTGGGGGGCTAAAGCCGAAGATATGGAGCAAATTATCTTGGCCGTTACCTCCGATCCTGCCGCCATGTTTTTCCCAATACCACCGGAGCGGATTCAGATGATTGCTGAGTCTATGTTTGGTTGATTCAAATGTGTTTGGTTGATTGGGTTATAAACTGGCCAGTTTTGTATTAATTCTCTAAACTATGGGACTTGATGACTGGCCGGCCACAAAACTGAGCTTGGCATATGAATAATTACAATAACAAAATACTCGGAGAAAATGATTATGGCTGAAGCCGTTAAATCCCCCCTTGAGATGTTTTATAAGTGGGAAAATGAAACCCCAAATCAAGTTTATCTACGTCAGCCCAAACAGTTAGAGTGGACTGAGTACACATGGCGTGATGTGGCTGATCAAGTTCGCCGCATAGCTACTTTTTTACAGTCTAAAAATTATCCTGCAGGCAGCCGTATAGCGATTTGGTCATCAAACAGCAAGGATTGGCCAATTGCTGATTTAGCTATTATGTTGAGTGGCCATATAAGCGTGCCCATTTATCCTGGTCAGGATGCAGGGTCGGCTAATTATATTTTTGATCACAGTGACGTAAAATTGGTTTTTGCGGGTTCTTTTGATCAGTCAGCCAAAATTAAAGATGCCTTAGTAGATGGCATGGAAGTCGTAGGCATGTTGGGTTGTGAGGTTGATTGCGCCACAACATTGGAAGAGATTATTGCCACCTACGAGCCTTATGAAGACTCGCCAATACCTAAGCCTGATGATGTCTTTACCTTGATTTATACCTCAGGTACTACGGGCAATCCTAAGGGTGTTATGCATCTACACCAAACCCCAGGTCATGTTGTTCCGGGGATGGTTACAGCATTTGGGATGGATTCTGATGACGCTCGCCTGTTTTCTTTTTTGCCTATGTCGCATGCGGCTGAGCGTATTATTGTTGAGATGGCGTCCCTTTACAGTAACTCGGTGATTTCTTTTTCCGAAGGGTTGGCGACATTTGGAGATGAAATTCGCTCGGTGCAGCCGACATTCTTTTTTGCCGTTCCACGTTTATGGGTGAAGTTCAAGGAAGGTGTTGATGCACTATTGCCTCCAGAGGCCCAGGCGCAACTTACCGAAGAACAGAGAGAAGGTATTCGGTTTCAGTTGGGCTTGGCGTCGGCGAATAAAGTGTTAACTGGATCGGCACCTTGCTCTAAAGATGTTCAAGATTGGTTCTTGGGTATGGGCGTTGCTTTGCGTGATGCGTATGGCATGACGGAAAACTTTGTGCATGGTTGTGGTTGGGTGCAGGATGATAAACCTCTGTCTGGATGTGTTGGGCGACCATTCGATGACTCTGTGCAAGTTAGAATTTCTGATTCTGGGGAGATCCAGTTCAAAAGTCTTGGCTTAATGAAAGGCTATTACTTAAATCCAGAAAAAACCGCCGAAGTATTTGATGATGGTTGGTATTGCACAGGTGATTCAGGCAAATTCGATGAAGACGGTAACTTGTGGGTTACAGGTCGGGTTAGTGAAGTCTTTAAAACATCAAAAGGCAAATTCATTGTTCCTACTAGAATTGAGCAGTTTTTTGGACGCAGCAATGATTTAGCTCAGTTGTGTATTATGGGACACGGCCGTGATCAACCCATTTTGTTGGCGACCTTGTCTGAAGCGGGCAAAAAATTAGATGTAGAAACGCTAGAATCTAATCTTAAGGCTTTACTGGATGAGGTTAATGCAGAGTTAAACCCTTGGGAAAGAACTCCTTTAATTGGTGTGACACCTGAGTGGACTATCGAGAATGCTTTATTAACTCCCACAATGAAGCTTAAGCGTAAAAAAATAGAAGATGAATATCTTGATCAAGTCATCTCAAGTGCTGGTAAATCGGCGGTTGTGATCGTTTCTTAGTTTTTTTTTGCCGTTGAAAGCCCTTTGTTGTGAGATGCTCTAATTTCACAATAAGGGGCTTTTTTTTAATTGTTGTTTCTATGGTTGGTAGGGCTTGTCGCCATGATATTTCAAAAGTTTAAAAGTAAATGTATACAGGCTGTAGCGCGAGGGGTTTGGCGTAAATCTGCAGATCAACCCGATTCGGCTCGAGGTATGGTTGCGACGCAAGAGAAATTGGTTCGTCTTATGAGGCTGGCGCCAGTATTAGAAAAACAGACGCCTGAGAAGTCTCGAGATACTTACCGACTGATCAGTGATGCCTTTGCTCGAAAAAAAAATGACATTACATCAATTGAAAATCGGGTAATTGAAAGTGATGATGTGCCACTTTCAATCAGAATTTATCGTACGGAGTTGGCTTTACAGAAAGATAAAAATTCTTGTCTTGTCTATTTTCATGGCGGAGGAGGAGTTATTGGCGACTTAGAATCGCATGATGATTTTTGTCAGTATATTGCCAGCAGTACTGATATCGTCGTTATCAGTATCGATTACCGGTTGGCTCCTGAATTTCCTTTTCCTGTGCCGGTGGAGGATGCTATCAGAAGCTGGAATTGGGTTTGTGAGCACAGTGCAGAATTGAATGTGGACTTGTTGCGTTCTGGTGTCGGGGGAGACAGTGCGGGAGCTTATTTAGCGACATCAATTTGTCAGCAAAAGTTGAATCCAGCGCTTTCGGTTCAGCCTGTTAAAATGCCGGCATTTCAGTGGCTGGTTTATCCGATGCTTGATGCCCGCCAAGTAACACCATCGGCTAAAAGTTGTGTCAAAGATATGCTGCTTACACGAGCCACCGTTACTTATTTCTATGACCACTTATTTCCTGCATCAGTTGATCGTAACGGTGTTTTAGCGAGCCCGTGTCTTAATGAGGAGTTATCGGGGTTGCCGCCAACGTATATTTCGACCGCGGGGTTTGATCCTTTGGAAGATGAAGGGCACCAATATATTCTTTCGCTAAAGCAGCAGGGGGTTGTCATTATTAATGATCATTTTCCTAATGTGATGCACGGTTTTATTGGTTTTTTGGGTGTGTGCCCGACCTCGCGTAAATATGCGCAAGTCATGTTGGATAAATTACAAGCGCTGATCGAGGGCTTGCCGGCGGCTAAGTGACTTATGTTGAGTCATGTTTATGTATTTATGTATTTATGTATTTATGTATTTATGTATTTATGTATTGCTGTTTGTTTTTTCTGGCGTTACTCTCTCGCCCAGAGTTGGCTAGACAATCGCTCTTTATGGTCTGAGGTGTTCGTTTACGTGCATTGCGGTAAGTAGAGGGAGGAAAGTCCGGGCTCCATAGGGTAGAGCGCCAGGTAACTCCTGGGAGATGTAAGTCTACGGAAAGTGCAGCAGAGAGAAGACCGCCGATGGTTCATCTTCGGATGTTCACAGGTAAGGCTGAAAGGGTGCGGTAAGAGCGCACCGCGCAACTGGTAACAGCTTGTGGCATGGTAAACCCCGCTCGGAGCAAGACCAAATAGGCCTTCAATGGTGCGACCCGCACTGAAGGCGGGTAGGTTGCTTGAGGTGCTCGGTGACGAGCATCCCAGATGAATGGTTGTCCACGACAGAACCCGGCTTATCGGCCAACTCTACTTATTTCCTCTATCCCCCGTAACACGGGGTTTTGAGTCTCTTCACTACGCTCCTGTTCTAGGAGTGATACACAAAATGGTATACGAATATCTATTTCTTCGTGGGGAAAGTTATTACTTTCGCTGGGGATTTTTTACTTATCGCTATAATAATTGGGCCGTTATCTTTCCGGCTTGCTTCCATATAAGAGCTGACGAATTGGTAACGCAGGGTTTCCCTTACGTGCTAAGTCATGATCGGATAGTTACACTTTTAAGTGGTTGTTTTGATTAATTTAGGTGAATTTTAGGCGGCAGTGTAATTATGCTGGCAAGGGCATAGATGTTAGGCTATTACAAAGACTGAGCCACTGATCAGAGCACACCCTCAATGCCAATAAGATTAATAATCAATAAAAAAAAATATCAAGAACATGAGTCATTTCTATCCCTGTTTCTCACTGTTTGTATTGCCGGCTTATTGAGTATCGGTTCCCCAAGTTCACGCTCTGAGACATTGAATTTACTCATTCCAGATTACGATTACGTTGGCAGTGGTATAACCAAGAGCGGAGAGCGCGGGCAAAATATTTTGGCTCAACATTTTCTTGGTTCTATACTTGAAGGAACCGAACATACCTTAGAAGTTCATCAGCTGCCTGTGATGAGAATCTACCAAGCAATCGATTCCCACGCTTATAAAAACTGGATCATGTTGGGGCTTAAAATGGGTAACTCTACGGGCTTTGAGGGGGTTGCATCACGCTATCATATGTCCCCCGTAATCTATTCCTATGACTGCGTGATTACATCTAAAAAAACAAAAGTGGCTGACGTAATACCTGCAGCAAACATTACCAACAAGACCGTTGCTATGGTCACTCATCCCTTTTTTGAAGAAAACCGGAAAGCACTTTTCTCCGAACAAAACTTTAATTTCACAGCCGTAAAAAGTATGGCTATAGGACTTAAATTATTGATAAATGACAGGGTCGACTATGTCGCATCTGGTCCCTTATCGCTATCTTTGAGCTTGAAACGACTCAATCTTGATAGCAAAGATTTTAATCGTAAACCATGCCCTGGATTCAATGACATTAACATCCATTTTATACTCGATAACGAAGCTCCTACAGGGCTTATCGAACTCATAGACAATAAAATCACATCTTTACAACAGGAAGGTCACTTCACCAATCAGGTTAAAAGTTACTTTATGAAAGCTCGAGCCACCTCTTCATCCGGCAATACCCCCGATAACAATGTCATTCAGTAAAATAAATCCTAGTTGTTGATCAATCAGCTGATTTTTATATGTGTCAATTTGCTACAAGAAAATCACACATGCCACTTTCGTTGGATTATCTCTGCAAAGAGATAAGATCAAGTTAGTTTTGGGTTTAATGGTTTTTTTTCAACCATTTTGTAAGTACGGGCTGAAGCACCTCTGGCTCAACCGGTTTGGTAATGTAGTCATCCATTCCAGCTTCTAGGCATTTCTCTTTATCGCCTTTCATTGCGTTTGCTGTCATGGCGACAATGGTGATGTTTTTGTTTTCGACACCTGCAGCCCCTTTTCGTATTTGCCTGCTGGCTTCATAGCCGTCCATTACGGGCATTTGGCAGTCCATTAGGACCAAAGAGTAAGGCATTGCAGCACCTGCTTTAAGGGCCGAAATAGCCTCCTGACCATTGGCAACAATATCAATTAAGTCTGGGTTGATGTTGATGTCTTCCAGAATTCCTTCTGCTACAAACTGGTTTATTTGATTATCATCAACCAATAAAATGCGAGTGTTATCTGGCCAAGTACTATTAAAAATTTCGTCTTCGTCTTCGGTGTGCTTTTCAGTTGTAATCGGATTTATAGTATCAGTGCTATGCGCTTCGTCTATTGGTTGGCCGTTGCTAGGTTCTGTTGAATTGTCATGAGTAAGATGTGTTTGTGTGATGGGTTGGATTTTGGGTTCGACTATTTTCGAGTTGTGGCTTTCTTTCAACATAACCGTAAATTCGAAGCAGGTTCCTTTGCCAAGCTCACTACTGACAGAAATTCCACCGCCCATCAATTCGCTCAACTTTTTCGAAATAGATAGGCCTAGACCGGTTCCTCCATATTCTCTTGTGGTTGAGGCATCAACCTGTGTAAATTCTTCAAATAAATTCTCAATCTTGTCATTTGGAATGCCGATTCCTGTATCGGTAACAGAGCAATGAAGTTGCAATATAGTAGAGTCCAATTTTTTCAGTGAGGCACTGAGAATAATTGAGCCTTCTTTTGTAAATTTGATTGAATTACTGACTAAGTTGTTGAGAATTTGTATAAGCCTACCTGGATCGCCGTTAACTATGGGATGCTTTATTCCGTCGGTATTCAGCATAAATACCAACCCTTTCTCTTTTACTTGCAAAGCCATTGAGTCGGAAAAATTGTGAAGCTGTTTACGTAAGTCAAAGTCAATTTCTTCGAAGTCAATTTTTCCTGCATCGACCTTTGAAAAATCAAGAATGTCATTGATCAGCGTTAACAAGGCTTTGGCGCTTGATTGAGCCATTTCTGTTTTATGGCGTTGGTCTTTATTGAGTCTGCTATTAAGTAGCAAACCTAGCATTCCTAATACGCCATTCATGGGCGTGCGAATTTCATGGCTCATGTTGGCGAGGAATTCCGATTTCATTTGAGAGGCTTTTTTTGCAATTTGTAAAGCTTCCGTTCGCTCTTGGAATGAGTCACTAACATTCCTAGTAATTACGAGTAATAAGGCGAAGACAAAGATAATGAGAAGTAAAGCAATGCCGGCATTAATATAGGCGGCTCGTTTGGTAGAGTTAACCAATTCATCACTTTGAGCAAGTAGGTTTTGCGCTAGAAAAACTTCAACTTCATGCATTAAGTCAATTTTTTTGGTCATCAATTCATACCAGTGTTTTGGCTCTACTCCCCATTTATTGTTATACAAATATTGGAGTCCAATATTGGCTGGTTCGTCATCAATTGATATGAGTCTATCCATTTTAGGAATGCTCATGCCTTTCGCTTTCATGCCGGGAATTAGAATAAGCTTACTTTTATATGAATCTAAGGAGTGGTGAATTTCATGGAGATGTTTGAGTGCGGTGTCATTGAGCTTATAAACCAATTCAAGTTTTTTAATTATGTTGCTGGCTTTGATGTGGAGCGCCAAGAACGTATCTTTATAATGGTCGTCTCCTCGAATAACATAGTTTTTAAATTGATGTATAAGCCCGTTATAACCCAGTAATGAATTCAACTGTATTTGCAGTTTTTCAGACTTGTTGTCGAGGACTATTCTTTGCAATTTTGTTGCCTCAATAACCGCTGGGTGCAGCATTTTTTCATTATAAAAAACAAGGCTCTCGTTGTTCAGTGAGTTGTATAAAATATCAATGTATAGAGCTTGTTGGCTAATGTTTCTTTTTAATAGCTCTTCTGATAATCGAATGCCGTGAATAGTTTCTTGAAATCGACCTTCTGTAAATACGCCAGCCATAATTCCGCGCTCAATATCAATTAGCTCTTTTAAGTGCATGAAAGATAGAAGTGTCGAATAAGTGTCTGTGAATAATTCGTTTGTAAGTGACTTAGGTAAGACCTTGAGGGCATCTAGAGCTTGTTTGTTTATATTAGAATATGCATTGATGGCGTCTTGCCAAGTGGTGCCTTTAGTCTCAATTCTATGTCTAATGTTAAACAATTGATTTGATGTGATAACGGTTCTATTTATTCTCGAATTGTAAAAGCCAGCGTGCTTGTTTAGTAGATCGGTTAGATTTTTTAAAGATGAATCAGTCAGTATTCTTTGTTGATTTAGCGCGTCAAGAAAATCTTCGCCATTGTTTGACATGTGGAGGGAGCTCAAGCCTCGTTCTTTTTGTATCTCATGTAAAAAATAACTTGTTGAAATATTAATCTCTACGGCAACAGTTAGAGATTCCAGTTCATTGATCAATGATTGCTCATTTTTTGTGTTGTTTAATATCAGGGCTATAGCAATGAATAAAGGCAAGCCTGAAGCCAATAATATTTTACTTCTAACATTTGTTTGTGATGAAGCTTGGGCGGCTTGTCTTCTTATGACAATATAAATGAGTGGCGTAATAGAAAGGCTGAGTAAAAGCGAGTCTAAAACAGCTTCTGGTACATTGGGCAGAAAGTCTTGAAACCAAGGAAGCAATTGCATTACAAGAAATTCAATAACACCTATTGCAAGAACTAGGCATACGAGTAGTCCTACTAGGGATATCGGTTTCTTCGAGCTTTTGTCTGGTGGGTTTTCTTTTGGCAATTTATGCTCCGCAGCACTTCAATTCATTAAAAAGTTTAGCCCAAGATAAGAAGATGGTGCTCTATTAGCCCACATTAATTACTCGAATATTAATTTATGTGGGCTAGCTATGTTTAGGCGGTCAATGATCACCTTCAATTATGGATCACTTACAACAAATGGAGTGCTATTCATTATGTCGTATTCATGTCTCGTGCACAGCTCAAACGAAAATCCGCCTTACTTTTTAGGGGTGATAATTTGCATTTAGGTCCCAAGTTGATTACTGTATGTATAAACAGTCAGGGTTAAAGGCTCAGCCCTGTTGAGTTCAAATTATTGAGGTCTATCAATGCTCGGAAAAAGTCATTTTTTCGCCTACATCAGTAAAATCCGCTGGATTGTTCGTTGGGGCTTAAAGCGCAACGCCATACCTGAAAATGTAATGGAGCACAGTTGGGAGGTGGCGACTATTGCTCATGCTTTGGCGATTATTGGTAATAAGCGTTTTGGTGGGAATATAGATCCTAATGTTGTCGCTACGGCCGCTCTATACCATGATGTGTCGGAAGTTATCACGGGTGATATGCCCACACCCATAAAATATCACTCAGAAGATATGCAAAAAGCCTTTAAAAAAGTAGAAGTTCAGGCTGAGCGTGAACTGATACAGTTGTTGCCTGATGATCTGCGCGATGAGTTTTCTAGTTTTGTTGTTTCTGACAAGATCCCTGCTGACGTTAAAAAGCTTATTAAAGGTGCGGACACTATAGCGGCGTTTTTAAAATGTCAGGAAGAATTGAAAGCCGGCAATACGGAATTTACTAAGGCCGCAGAAGATATAACCAAAAGGCTTAGCTTATTTGACATGCCGGAAGTTAATGAATTTTTATCTATATTTGCGCCTAGTTATAAGTTAACTCTTGATGAGCTTTTGAATGGTGGCGAAACGGTAAGATCCTTGCCTTTATCGTCTTCTGCTCAATCGTAAAGGTTTTATTTAATTAAACTTCGTGACTGTGTGCTGGCTTTTGGTCTTATTGCGCTTGCTTTGCTGCTTAAATTACGACAATATCAATAATCTGCTTCATTGAAGTTTGGCCGTTCTATATAATTTATCCTTCTATTGTTTCTTTCTTATGCTTCTAATTAGTATCTAACCTAATAAGTTACTTTAAGTTTGTTTTTTATCCCCTTGTTTTCTATCGATTTTATTGTTTTCTTTAGTGCTCTTTTCTGGAGTTTTGGCGTCTAGATCGACGCACATCCCTGCACAATCCTGACTTTTCCTTCTATTTAACTTGACTTTGTACTGCACAGATTTATAGTGGCAAGGTGTGGGAAAAAGTGGATATATGTGGGTTTTTGTGGATTTAGTTCACTGGAGAGTGGGGAAAAGTGTACTTAGGTAGTCATTCAATCAGCATGGACGCCAAGGGGCGTATGGCGATACCAACGCGAATTCGTGAAGCGTTGGCGGAGTCCTGTGCGGGTAAGATTGTAATAACGGCCAATCCTGAAGCCCAAGGGGGAGAGCGATGTTTGTGGATATATCCAGAGCCTCAGTGGTTGGAAGTATTGCCGAAAATTGAGGCTCTTCCCACTTTTAATAAAATGGCACGCAGGACCCAGCGTTTGTTGATCGGTTACGCAACACCGTTAGAGCTTGATGGTAATGGTCGGATTTTAGTACCGCCAACGCTGCGAGAGTACGCGGGCTTGGATAAAAAGTTAATGTTAGTTGGGCAGGGTAAAAAATTAGAGTTGTGGAGCGAAGAGCGCTGGCAAGCTTGGATTGATGAAGCGGGAGATGAAGATGAGATTCCCGTTGAAATGCAAAGTTTGTCCCTGTAGAGAGGCGTCGTTATGAGCGAAGAGCATATCACGGTCCTGTTACAGGAGGCTGTTGAGGGGCTAGTTGTTGATGGCGGCGCCTTTTATGTTGATGGTACTTATGGTCGAGGCGGTCATAGCCGATTGATATTGGAAGGTTTGACTTCAGCAGGTCGCCTATTGGGTATAGACAAAGACCCAAAAGCCATTGCTGGAGCAGAAGAATTGGCTGCCCATGACTCAAGATTTTCTGTTGAGCATGGCTCGTTTGCTCAGCTTGAAGAGTTGATGGTTGCAAGAGGTTTAGTGGGCAAGGTTGCAGGTGTCTTGGTCGACTTAGGAGTGTCTTCACCCCAGCTTGATGAGGCTGAGCGTGGATTTAGTTTTATGAATGATGGCCCGCTTGATATGCGTATGAATACTGTCGTTGGTCAAAGCGCAGCCGATTGGATTAACGCGGCTAAAGAAGAAGATATAGCGCGGGTCATCAAGGTTTACGGCGAAGAACGATTTGGCAAGCGTATGGCATCGGCCATTGTTGCTGCGCGCAATGAACAGCGTATTGATAGGACGGTGCAGTTGGCAAATATTATTTCCGAGGCGCACCCAGCTTGGCCAAAAGGAAAGCATCCGGCAACTAAGGCTTTTCAGGCAATAAGAATATTTATCAATGAAGAGTTATCAGACTTAGAAAACTTGCTGGATCAGGCGCTTAATGTTTTAAAACCTGGGGGGCGATTAGTCGTTATTAGCTTTCATTCTCTGGAAGACAGGATAGTAAAACGCTTTATTAAAAGGCAGGAGAAGGGGCAGGAATTGCCAAAAGGTTTGCCGGTGACGGAGGCGCAAATTAAAAGGCGCATGAAATCAATTGGCAAGGCAGTTAAAGCCAGTGCGGATGAGATTGATGTGAACATCAGATCGCGAAGCGCCATCATGCGTGTGGCCGAAAAAATACAATAATCGATTGGTGTTTTATGAGTCGGGTCAATTTCGTGTCAGTGTCGTGGTTAATGGTTTTGTGGTCGTTGACACTGGGTAGTGCGCTGGCGGTTGTGTCGGTGACTAACGATTCTCGCAAGCATCTGGATAGTCTGGAGTTATTGCGGCGTGAAGCCGCACAATTGCATGTTGAGTGGGGGCGTTTTTTGTTGGAGCAAAGTGCGTGGTCCTCTTATGGAAGAATAGAAAAGATGGCGGTAGAACAGCTGGGTATGTCAGTTCCGTCTGGTGAGCAATTGGTAATGGTGCGTCCGTGAAAAGAAATGCAGCAAAAATAAACGCCAACGTGAAAGATAGTCTTTCGCGTTGGCGTTTTTCGCTTGTTGTTTTTGTCCTGCTGGCAATGGCGGTAGCATTACTGTGGAATATCGCTTTGTTGCAAGTTGTTCCTGGGGCTGAAAAAGGGCAGCTATTTTTACAGGATCAGGGTGATGCTCGAACAATCCGTGAAGAGGCTTTAGTCGCTCACCGGGGTGTTATTACCGACAGAAATGGCGAACCTTTAGCTGTTAGCACGCCGCTGGTTAGTTTGTGGTTAAACCCTAAGCAATGGCGCAATGATTTACAGGAGCAAAAGCAGTTGGCGCAGGCGTTGTCTGTTTCAAGTGAATATTTGCAAGCTAAATTGACTGCATACTCAGATAAGCAGTTCATGTATTTGCAGCGCCACCTAGAGCCGCAGCAGGCGACCAAAATACTGGACAAGGGTTGGC
This sequence comes from Cellvibrionaceae bacterium, assembly GCA_034112445.1. Lineage (GTDB taxonomy): Bacteria > Pseudomonadota > Gammaproteobacteria > Pseudomonadales > Cellvibrionaceae > Pelagadaptatus. The sequence goes on from JAWUVI010000018.1 coordinate 50,290, forward strand.
GTGGTGTTTACGGGAAAACAGAATACCGGCGCTTCTATCCTGCAGGAGAGGTGGCTGCGCATCTCGTTGGTTTGACGAATGATGCAGGGGTTGGTCAAGAAGGCCTTGAGCTGGCTTATGAAAGTTGGTTGAAGGGAGAGTCTGGTTCTAAACGTGTTGTAAAAGACTTAAAGGGTCATGTCATTAGAGAGGCTGGTTTAATAAAAGCGCCGAAATCTGGTGAAGATATACAGCTCAGTATTGATTTACGTATGCAATACATTGCGCATAGAGAGTTGAGTCGTGCTGTTGCTGAACATAAAGCAGCCGCGGGTTCAGTTGTGTTATTGGATGTTAGAACCGGTGAGGTGTTGGCAATGGCTAATCAGCCGTCCTTCAATCCCAATGATCGCAGTCGAATTAACGTTTCGGCATTAAGAAATAGAGCCATTATTGATCAGTTTGAGCCTGGCTCAACGATGAAGCCGTTAACTGTTATGGCGGCACTTGAGTCCGGCGAATACACTCCTGATAGCATGATTGATACCAGCCCGGGTTATATCCGTATCAACCAAAAAACCTTGTTGGACCCCGTTAATTACGGCGAAATCAATTTAACTAAAATCATTACCAAGTCAAGCCAGGTTGGCATCAGTAAGGTCGCTCTGAGTCTAGAGCAAGAAAGTGTTAGAGAGATGTATTCACGAATGGGCTTAGGTCAAAGTGTAGGTACTGGTTTTCCTGGTGAAAGTGTTGGCGTGTTGCCAAATAAGTCCCATTGGAGTGATATTGAGAGAGCCAATTTTGCGTTTGGCCATGGTTTGAGTTTGACGGCTTTGCAGTTGGCAAAGGCTTACGCGGTGATTGCCAGTTATGGCGTCAAAAAAGACATCTCATTGTTGCGCCAGCCAGACTCAAATGATGTTTTGGGTAGGCGTGTAGTATCTGAAAAAATTAGCAGGCAGGTTATTGCGATGCTGAAAACTGTAGCCAATCCTGGCGGTACCGCGAAGCGCGCACAGATACCTGAGTATCCAGTGGCAGGAAAAACGGGCACTACCCACAAGGCCAGCCAAGGTGGGTATGCCGACGATCAGTACCTTTCTATTTTTGCGGGAATGGCACCGGCGAATAACCCTAGAGTGGTTGCTGTTGTTATTGTTGATGACCCCAAAAGTGGAAAATATTATGGCGGTGAAGTAGCTGCTCCAGTTTTTGCGAAAGTGGCTGAAGCCGCTTTAAGATTGTTGAATGTGCCTCCCAAAGATATAAAAGAAGACCGCGCTAATAAAAATAAAAACGCTGCAGTTTTGGCTGCGCATAGAGGGCCTATATCGTGATGGCTCATTCAACTATATTTTCTTCGGTAATGCTTGGCGATCTTTTTCCAACGATAAATTTATCAGCCGAACTCAATAATAATTCTATTGTAACTCTCGAAGTTGGCCAGCTTTGTTTGGACAGTCGGACTGTTCAAGTGGGCGATACTTTTGTGGCTTTGGTCGGGGGTCAATTAGACGGAAGAGCATATATAGGTGAGGCGATAGCGGCAGGAGCAACATTAGTCTTGTGCTCATCTGCCGAGTCAAATTTTTCGCTTGATTTTAAAGGTTCAGTTCCCGTTTTACAGGTTCCAAATTTGAATGATTGTCTGAATGAAATTGCGGGAATTTATTATTGTCATCCCGCAAATAAAATGGATTTGGTCGCAATTACGGGCACCAACGGTAAAACGACATGCAGCCAATGGTTGGCTCAGCTGTTAAGTCTGCTGGGTCGGCCAGCGGCAACAATAGGCACCTTGGGGTACGGTCTTGAGTCACAGCCTTTGATAGAAACGGGAATGACAACTCCAGATGCTATTACCTCTCAAAAAATCCTAGCAGAAATGAGAGAGGCGGGCGCTCACAGCGTTGTGGCGGAGGTTTCATCGCACAGCTTGGCGTTAAATCGCGTTAATGCTGTTCCTTTTCGGGTGGCTGCGGTGACAAATATTGGACGCGATCATTTGGATTATCACGGCTCTCTTGAAGAGTACGTAGAAGCGAAGAAAAAACTATTAAGCTTTGCGTCAGTTGAGTCTGTTGTTTTAAATTTAGATGATGAATTTTATTCTGAATTTAAAATGGCTGGCGGCAGCAAAACCCAAATAACAATTTCGTTGAAAAGTGAGCAGGCTGACTTTTATGCTGAGAATATTTGTTATCAGCCGCAAGGTATTTCGTTCACTCTGGTGTCCCCTCAGGGTCGTTTCCAATTAGAGTTGCCAATTTGGGGTGAGTTCAATGTTTATAATATTCTAACGGTTGTGGCGGTAGCTGTATCGTTGGGATTAACTGTTCAAGAGTGTGTATCAAAACTGCCTAAGATGAAGTCGGTTGCAGGGCGTTTAGAACAAGTTGAAGCTGCTCAAGATCTAACGGTTATTGTTGATTTTGCTCATACGCCCGACGCCTTAAAATCTGTCTTATGCGGTATTAAATTACACGCAGCTAATCGGCTGTGGTGTGTGTTTGGTTGCGGCGGTGATCGTGATCTGGGCAAGCGTCCGTTGATGGCTGACGTAGCGGAGCGTTTTGCGGATTGTATCGTAGTCACCAGTGATAATCCTCGTTCAGAAACGCCTGAATCAATCATGAGGGATATCTCATCTGGCTTTAAAAATGCAGACGGTATTACTTTTATAGTTGATAGAGCGCAAGCCATTGGTTATGCAATAGAGAATGCCCAAGCTAACGATTTGATTTTAATTGCTGGAAAAGGACATGAAAATTTTCAAATTGTAGGTGCCAATAAGTTTCCGTTCAGCGATGTTGCCTGCGCTCGTCTTGCCTTAAGAAAAAGACAGGAGGCTGTTCAATGATCAAGCCTTTGCTTTTATCTCAAGTAGTGACTGCCAGTAGTGGTGATTTGATCGGTACTGATGCGCAGTTTAATCGTGTCAGTACTGATACTCGAACTATCGAGAAAGGTGATTTGCTTGTAGCGCTGCGCGGTGAAAATTTTGATGCGCATAACTTTCTTGAGCAAGCGCAAAAGAGTGGCGCGCAAGCCTTTGTTATTGACCGGTCCGTTCACAGTGATACGAGTCTCGTGAAAAATATTTCTGTTCCTTTAATTTTAGTTGATGACACGACCAAAGCGCTAGGTGTTATTGGCTCATTAAATAGGCAAAACTTCCAAGGTAAATTGGTTGCGCTAACGGGCAGTTGTGGCAAGACCACGGTTAAGGAAATCTTGTCTTCGATTTTATCTATTAAAGGTAAGGTGACTAAAACCCAAGGTAATTTAAATAATCATATAGGCGCTCCTCAAACATTACTGTCTATTGCTGCAGACTCGGATTACGCCGTTGTTGAGCTTGGCGCAAGCGGTTTAGGCGAAATTGATTATTTAGCGTTGCTAGCTGGGCCTGACGTAGCCTTGGTTAATAATGTTGCGTCGGCCCATTTGTCAGGGTTTGGAACCGTCGAAGGTGTTGCTGCGGAGAAATCAAAAATATATCAGCATTTAATGCCCAGTGGCACGGCCATTATAAATTTAGATGAGCCTTTTGCCGCTGAATGGCTCCAAAAGTTAGCTCACGACCGCCCCGATTTAAGAGTAATAACTTTTTCACTTGGCGATAATAATGCCGATGTTGAAGCTACTAATCTCAACGCAACACAATCTGGCTCGTATGATTTTATACTGTCAGCATTTGAGTCCTCAATGACTGTGTCGGTGAATATGCAAGGTCGGCACAACGTTAGTAATGCTTTGGCAGCCGCAGCGTGTGCATTAGCTTTAGGTGTCGATATGCAAACAATTTGTGACGGATTAAAGCGAGCAAAATCTACTGATGGTCGAATGCAAACGGTTCTCTCTAATTCTAAATTGCAGCTTGTGGATGACTCATACAACGCTAATCCAGAGTCGGTGAAAGCCGCAGCGCATTATTTAAATGAAAGCTCTAACAGCGATGTAGAGACGATATTGGTATTGGGTGGACTGGCTGAACTTGGAGATGATGCTGACCTAATTATGAAGGCCTTGGCGGCAGATTTAGCTGGGATTGGTGTTTCGCATTTGGTTACGGTATCGAATGAAGCCAAAATAATTAGTGATGAGTTTTGTGAGCAATCGAAAACAGGGCGCCAATTTCATTTTGATACCCATGAGCAAGCCGCAAACCATGTTAATAAAGAAGTCTCAAAATCAAATAAGAAAACCATAGTGTTAGTGAAAGGGTCTAGAAGTTTTAAAATGGAAAAAGTCGTTCAGTTAATTTCCAACCGAGAGGGTGCTTAACATGCTGTTAATTTTATCTGAATATTTACAGCAGTATTCCTCGCTGTTTGCTGTGTTTCAGTATTTAACTCTCAGAGGCATCTTAGGGGTTATGACGGCGCTGATGATTTCATTAATGCTGGGGCCTTGGATGATTCGAAAATTGAATCATCTACAAATAGGTCAGTCGGTAAGAGATGATGGCCCTGAGTCGCATTTAGTAAAATCTGGTACGCCGACTATGGGCGGCACCTTAATTCTGGCTTCTATTTTTATTAGCACTTTATTGTGGGCAGATTTATCTAATAAATATATTTGGGTCGTGCTAATTGTAACTTCAATTTTTGGCGCGGTAGGTTGGGTAGACGATTACCGCAAAGTTATCGAATCAAATTCACGAGGTCTATCGGCTAAGTCTAAATACTTTTGGCAGTCGGTTGCGGGATTGGGCGCGGCCATATTTTTGTATTCCACCGCGCAATCACCTGCAGAAACTCAGCTGATTATCCCCTTCTTCAAGTCAGTGGCTTGGGATATGGGACCGGCCTATATCGTATTGGCGTATTTTGTCATTGTTGGATCAAGTAATGCGGTCAATTTAACGGATGGCCTAGATGGTTTGGCTATTATGCCTACCGTGCTAGTAGGCAGCGCTTTAGGGCTTATTGCTTATTTGGCAGGCAACCTAAAATTTGCAGCCTACCTCCATATACCTTACATCCCTGGTGTGGGCGAATTGGTTGTGTTTACGGCAGCTCTGGGCGGTGCAGGTCTTGGTTTTTTATGGTTTAACACCTATCCAGCTCAAGTGTTTATGGGTGACGTGGGGGCTCTTGCGCTTGGCGCGGCGCTAGGTGTTATCGCTGTGATGGTTCGTCATGAGATTGTCTTTTTTATAATGGGCGGAATTTTTGTGATGGAAACCGTATCGGTCATTTTGCAGGTGGGCTCATTTAAGCTTACTGGGAAAAGAATTTTTAGGATGGCACCACTGCATCATCACTTTGAGTTAAAGGGCTGGCCAGAACCAAGAGTAATTGTTCGGTTTTGGATTATTACGGTCATGTTGGTGTTGTTTGGATTAGCAACGCTTAAATTGCGATAAGTACGAGTTAATAAAGAGTATGACTTTAATAGCGACCAACAATGTAACAGCGATTATCGGTATGGGAATTACCGGTCAGTCTGTTGCGCGCTATTTATCGGAAAAAGGCCAGCCTTTTGTTTGGTTAGATACTCGTGCTAATCCTGCTCACTTCGACAGTATCCTGAAAGCTTATCCCGGTCTTAATTATGAGTTGGGTGATCTCTGTGTAGACACATTGACAGCGGTCAACGAAATCGTAGTAAGCCCAGGCGTGTCGATTGATTGTGATGCGATAAAGCTCGCTCGTGCGGCAGGTGTATCAATTGTCGGCGATATAGAATTATTCATTCGTGAAAATGATAAACCATTGATTGCTATTACCGGTTCAAATGCCAAAACCACGGTGACAACGTTGGTTGGTGAGATGGCTCGAGCTGCGGGAATAGAAGTTGCGATAGGGGGAAATATCGGTACCCCAGCATTAGACCTTTTACAGCAGCAAGATGCACAGTGTTGTTTGTTGGAATTATCGAGTTTTCAATTAGAGCTAATTGAAAGTTTAAATGCGGATGTGGCGGCGCTGTTAAACATCAGTGAAGACCACATGGATCGCTATGCAAATCTTGCGCTCTATCATCGCGCAAAACAGCGAGTATTTTACGGAGCTAAAAAAGTTATATTAAATCGCGCTGATCCGCTCACAAACCCACCGTTAGCTGAAGGTGTGCAGCGATATTCATTTGCTCTTAATCAACCCGATAGAAATGAATTTGGATTGCAGCAGAAGGCCAATAGTGAATGGTTAGGTTTTGAGTTCAAGGCGCTACTGCCCGTTTCTGAAGTTAAAATGCCCGGTCGACATAATCTAGAGAATTCATTAGCTGCGTTGGCTATTGGTCATGCAGCAGGTTGGCCAATGGAGCCAATGTTGCAAGTGTTGAAAACGTTTAAAGGTCTGCCTCATAGATGTCAGTGGGTTGCTGAATGTGACGGGGTTAATTTCTACAATGATTCTAAAGGGACAAACGTTGGCGCTACATTAGCGGCCTTAAATGGCTTGCAAAAAGAGTCTGGAAAAATAGTTCTGATTGCGGGGGGCGTTGGTAAGGGGGCTAATTTTAGTGCTTTGGCTAAGCCATTAACCCATGCGCGTGCGGTTGTTCTCATTGGCGAAGATGCCGAAAAAATCGCGGCAGCCGTTGCTGATAATGTCGAGTGCTACTTCTGCGATAGCTTAGAGGCTGCTGTTATTAAATCATTGGCTGTAGCTCAATCAGGCGATGATGTTTTATTGTCTCCAGCATGCGCTAGCTTCGATATGTTCAGTGGTTTTGAAGATCGTGGAAATGCTTTTGTTCAAGCTGTAAAGAAGGTGGCGGCATGAGCAGTTCATATATGCCGACGTTCATGCTGAATCGAATGAATAAAACTTGGTTTGACTCAATCGATTGGTCAATCATTATAGTTCTGGCCACGTTAATTTCTATTGGTTTGGTGGCAGTTGCCTCAGCATCAATTGCGTTTTCTGAAGCGACTTACGGTGATGGGTGGTTTTTTGTTAAGCGTTATTGTTTGTTTCTATCTTTGGGGTTATTGGCCGGATTAGTGGTTGCGGGTATTCCTATTATTTATTGGGAAAAGTATGGCGGCGCTCTATTGATCGTCGCCTTATTGTTGTTAGTGGCTGTGCTCATTCCAGGTGTCGGGAAAAAAGTTAACGGAAGTCAACGCTGGTTACAGTTAGGTGTAATGACACTGCAAGCTTCGGAAGTTGTGAAGTTTTGTATGATTGTTTTTTTCTCGAGTTTTCTTTCTAGAAAACAACTGGAGTTACAACAAAATTGGCGCGGATTAGTTAAGCCCCTATTGGTGTTAAGTGTTGTGGTTTTTCTATTGTTACTGGAGCCAGATTTTGGAAGCTCTGTGGTGTTGGTCGGCACAGTGATGGGAATGTTATTTATTGCTGGCGCAAAGATGTGGCAATTTATAATTCTTTTTGTTGTTGCTCTGTCAGGGCTGGTGGTGCTTGCCACAAGTTCAGATTATCGTCTGGATCGGTTGGTCTCTTTCCGTAACCCCTGGGCAGATCAATACGACACAGGGTATCAATTAACTCAGTCGTTAATCGCATTTGGACGCGGAGAATGGTTTGGCTTAGGTTTAGGCAATAGTGTCCAAAAACTATTTTACCTACCTGAAGCTCATACCGATTTTATTGTGGCCATTATTGCTGAAGAACTCGGTTTGATAGGGTTAGCAATACTATTAATAATATTTTCCATCTTGGTCACAAAGGTTCTGTTGATCTCGCGAAACGCCTTGAAAAGTAATTTATTATTTTCTGGATATGCTGCTTTTGGTATTGCCATTATGTTAGCCGGTCAAGGCTTTATTAATGTCGGTGTTGCCTCAGGCTTGTTGCCTACGAAAGGCTTAACTTTACCGTTTATTAGTTATGGCGGTAGTAGCCTTTTAGTGTGTTGCATGTTGATGGGTTTGGTACTGAGAATGAGCTGGGAGTTGAATAATCCCTTGAAAAGTAAACCGTTAAACCGTATGCCAAAAGCGTTTGAGAATGCCCCAGCAGGACATAGTGGAGGTGGTCAATGAGCTCATCTGCAGATGTGAATGTGGTCATTATGGCTGGCGGTACAGGAGGGCATGTTTTTCCTGCGCTAGCCGTTGCGGCTGAATTGAAACAACAAGGCGTAAACCTGAGTTGGCTGGGAACGAAAGCAGGAATTGAAGCTGAGTTAGTACCAGCAAACGCCATACCGTTAAGATTTTTAACAATAGAGGGTGTAAGAGGAAAAGGCATCAAGTCTTTGTTGAAAGCGCCTTTTCTATTGTGCGCAGCGATTTGGCAGGCGCGGAAAATTTTGCGAGCTGAATCTGCCGATGTCGTTCTTGGTATGGGCGGTTTTGCCTCAGGTCCAGGCGGTGTGGCGGCTAAATTATTGAGTATTCCTGTCGTTATTCACGAGCAAAATGCTGTGGCGGGAACGACTAATAAACTCTTGTCAAAAGTCGCAACGGTTTGTCTTGAGGCTTTTCCAGGAAGCTTGCCTAAAGCGATTCATGTTGGGAACCCGGTTCGTAAAACTATTGGTAGCAAAGAAGCGATCAAGGGCACCGAATCAAAATTAAATGTTTTGGTTTTAGGTGGTAGCTTAGGAGCTAAAGCTTTAAACGATTTGATGCCACAAGTTGTGGCGCATATGCCAGAAACCAGCAGACCTAATATTCGTCATCAGTGTGGCAAGGTTCATGCTGATAGCGCCAAAACAGTTTACGCGCAGCTTCATGTTGAGGCGAGTGTTGAGCCCTTTATTGCTGATATGGCCGAGGCTTATCGATGGGCTGATTTTGTTGTGTGTCGGGCCGGAGCTCTGACGGTATCTGAGTTAACTATGGCCGGAAAGCCGGCACTGCTCATTCCTTATCCATACGCAATTGATGATCACCAGACTAAGAATGCTGAATGGTTGGTAGAAAATAATGCGGCATTGATGTGTCAGCAAAAGGATCTTTGTGTTGAATATATGAAAAGCATCCTTAATGACATGAATAATAATCGAAGTAAGTTAAAAACAATGGCAAGTAATGCGGCCAAGCTCGCACTACCTGATGCCGCTAAAGTCGTGGCGCAATATTGCCTTGATGCTGCCAATCACTCCTTAGTTGAGATTGCCGATGAACAATAAAAACATTATTCAGATACCAGAAATGCGACGTATCAAGAGAATACATTTTATCGGTATTGGTGGTGCTGGGATGAGTGGTATAGCTGAAGTTTTATTGAACCAAGGTTACTCAATATCGGGCTCAGATCTAGCGAGCTCGGTGGTTACTAGGCGCTTACAAGCTAAGGGTGCGCAAATATTTATTGGTCAGTCTAAAGCCAATATTAGTGGCGTGGATGTAGTGGTTAATTCATCTGCTGTTAGTGAAGAAAATCCAGAAATGATAGGCGCTAGAGAACAGAGAATTCCGATAGTGCGCCGGGCTGAAATGTTGGGTGAGCTTATGCGCTATCGACACGGTATTGCCGTGGCAGGTACTCATGGAAAAACCACCACCACCAGCTTGCTAGCGTCTGTATTTGCTGCTGGAGGCTTAGATCCTACGTTTGTTATTGGTGGCCTTCTTAACAGTGCTGGGAGTAATGCCCAATTAGGCGCTAGTCGTTATTTGGTTGCGGAAGCCGATGAAAGCGATGCTTCCTTTTTACATCTGCAGCCAATGGTTTCTGTGGTAACCAATATCGATGCGGATCATATGGATACCTACGACGGTGACTTTTCTAAAGTAAAGAAAACCTTCGTTGAATTTTTACACAATTTACCTTTCTATGGCTTGGCCGTAGTTTGCGGTGACGACCCTGTAGTCCAAGAAATTACTCCAGAGATAGCACGTCCTGTTATTACCTATGGTTTTGAAGGGCATAATGATTATCGAGCGGTTGAGGTTTCTCAAGATGGAGCGACTTCAAAATTTAAAGTGTTTCGTCCCGATGGTAAGTCGCCTTTATCAATCACCTTGAATATGCCTGGCCGGCACAATATTTTGAATGCACTGGCAACAGTCGCTGTAGCGACGGACGAAGGTGTTAGTGACGCCGCAATTAAAGAAGGTTTAGAGTCTTTTCAGGGGGTTGGTCGACGCTTTCAGGTTTATGGCGAACTCGATTATGCGGAAGGTAGCATTATGTTGGTGGATGACTATGGCCATCATCCAAGAGAGGTTGCCGCAACGGTTGAGGCGATTCGTTCTGGTTGGCCTGACAGACGTTTGTTGATGGCATTTCAGCCACACAGATACTCACGTACTCGAGATTTGTATGAAGACTTTGTTGATGTGCTGTCGCAAGTCGACTCTCTGATTTTGTTAGAAGTTTATCCTGCTGGTGAAGAGCCGGTGCCTGGTGCCGATAGTCGCCACTTGTGTCGCAGTATTCGAACTCGTGGAAACGTTGACCCAGTGTTTGTCGAAACTGTTGATGGAGTTGCCAGCGTAGTAAAAGATTTAGTTCGCCCTGGAGATATAGTATTGACGCAGGGGGCTGGCAATGTCGGCTTGTTAGCGCAAAAATTAATTGAAGAAGTATTTCAGTAGGTAGAAGACGAGATGAATGTTACTGCAAGTAAATTTGGACGTGTCGCTGTTCTCTATGGTGGGGATTCGGCAGAGCGAGAAGTGTCTTTGAATAGCGGTAAAGCTATTTTCAATGCTCTGCAAAAAAACGCTATTGATGCTGTTCTTATCGATGCGGTTGATGACCTTGTTGAAAAAATTAAACAGGCAAAACCCGATAGAATTTTTATCGCTTTGCATGGGGCTGGCGGTGAGGATGGCCGAGTTCAGGCATTACTTGAATTTTTAAATTTACCCTTCACTGGCAGTGGTGTTCAGTCGTCAGCTTTAGCGATGGATAAATGGTTCAGTAAGCAAATATTTACGGTTAGTGGCATCCCAACGCCAGCGTATAGATTGCTGACTGATGAAACAGATATGTCTGAGGTTGTCAGTGACTTGGGTGAGGCGTTGATGATTAAACCGGCTCATGAAGGCTCAAGTATTGGTATGTCGAAAACTGCCAAGGCAGATGAGCTGATTCCTGCTTATAAAAAAGCCGCACAGTACGACAGTTGTGTTTTTGCAGAGCAAGTTGTTGTTGGTCAAGAATTTACAGTTGCCATTATAGACGGACAGGCATTACCGGTAATAAAACTTGAAACGGACCATCTTTTTTATGATTACGAAGCCAAATATATATCGAACGATACACGCTATATATGCCCGTGCGGTTTAAGCGTAGAAAAAGAGAAAGAGCTACAAGATTTAGCTGTAAAAACCTTTTCTGCACTGGGCTGTGAAGGTTGGGGTAGGGTCGATTTTATGTGCGATGAAAATTTTAACTTTTATGCACTTGAAGTTAATACAGTGCCAGGAATGACTGATCACAGTTTGGTGCCTATGGCGGCGAAGCAAACCGGTATGGAGTTTGATGACTTGGTCGTGAAAATCTTGTCTCAAACTTTGTGATTACTAATAATAAATCAGTTAAGAAGCAAACAAAAATTGTGAGAGGAGCGAGTAAAGCAACACAACAGCAACGTAAACCATCGCGAGTAATGTTTTATCTACGCAAGTTAGTATTGATAGCAGTAAGCGTAGGAGTGATTTATTACGGCAATGGAATAGTCGCTGGTTGGATGGCTAAACCAGTTGATGATGTGTTGGTTAAGGGCGAGTTTTTATTGGTTTCAAAACAAGAGGTTGCCGATAGGATTTACTCAGCAATTGAAGCTGGTTTTTTACAGCTTGATTTAGAAAAAATTAGAACGGCGATAAAAGAAAATCCTTGGGTTGACCAAGTAACGATAAAGAAGCGCTGGCCTAGTGCCTTGTCAGTAACAGTGATTGAGCACAAACCAATTGCTCGCTGGGGTGGAAGTGATGTCTTGAGCCACCGAGGCGAAGTTATTGTTCTTGATGAGAATAGTAACGTTCAAGAGTTAAAAGAATTGCCTTTGCTTTATGGGCCTAGTGGCTATGAACAAGAAGTAATGGAGCAATATCAGTTACTGATGAAACTGATGGCGGCAAAGGGTTTGATGATTACTGAGCTTGGTTGTGATGAGTCATTAAGTTGGAATATGTCGATAGGCAATATTCCAATTAACATCGGGCGAGATAGGGTTGTAGAAAAGCTGGGCAAATTTCTTTTGGTGTATGAAATACATCTTAAGCAGCGTTGGTCAGAGTTAGGAGGCATTGATTTACGTTACGATGCTGGGCTGGCAGTAGGTTGGAACACAGTTGAAAAAGTATAAACAATTACAGGTAGCCCATTCTAAGAGGTCGGGAAATGGCGCAGGAAAATGAAAATAGAATGATAGTCGGTTTGGATATTGGAACGTCCAAGGTCGTCGCTATTGTTGGCGAAATTAACGCTGCAGGTGAGATTGAAATTGTGGGGATTGGTTCGCATCGATCAACAGGTTTGAAGAAAGGTGTGGTCGTTAATATTGAATCAACGGTGCAGTCAATTCAGCGAGCTATTGAAGAGGCCGAGCTTATGGCCGGCTGCCAAATTCACTCTGTATATGCTGGGATCGCAGGCAGCCACATCCGTAGTTTAAATTCTCACGGTATTGTGGCAATTAAAGACAGAGAGGTATTTCCGCAAGATTTAGAACGGGTCATAGACGCGGCGCAAGCAGTGGCTATTCCTGCTGATCAAAAGATCCTGCATATATTGCCGCAGGAATTTTTAATTGATGAGCAAGATGGCGTTAAAGAGCCATTAGGTATGTCTGGTGTTCGCTTGGAAGCAAAAGTACACCTGGTAACTTGTGCGGTAAATGCGGCGCAAAATATTGAAAAATGTATTAAGCGCTGTGGGTTAGAAGTTGAAGACATAATCCTAGAGCAGTTGGCCTCGAGTTATGCGGTGTTAACCGAAGATGAGAAAGAGCTGGGCGTTTGTATGGTTGATATTGGTGGTGGTACTACTGATATTGCTATTTTTACTGAAGGCTCTATTCGTCATACAGGTGTGATTCCAATTGCTGGGGATCAGGTTACTAACGATATCGCTATGGCGTTACGAACACCAACTCCTCATGCTGATGAAATAAAAATTAAATATGCCTGTGCGCTAGCAAAATTAACCGCTGAAAACGAAACGATTAAAGTGCCTAGCGTTGGCGATAGGGAGCCCAGAGATTTAACGAGACAAGCGTTGGCAGAGGTTGTTGAGCCACGTTATGACGAGCTGTTTACCTTAGTTCAAGCCGAGTTACGTCGTAGCGGTTTTGAAGATTTAATAGCAGCAGGAATTGTCTTGACTGGAGGTACCGCGAAAATGGAGGGTGTGGTTGAGCTTGCAGAAGAGATATTTCACATGCCAGTTAGATTGGGCTCACCACAGAATGTCAGAGGCCTGACAGATATTGTAAATAATCCTATTTATTCAACGGGTGTTGGCTTATTACATTACGCAAAATTACAGAGTTTTGAGGGGGGAAGTCATAAAAACTCATCGTCTTCGGCAGAAGGTTCTTGGTTAGAGCGCATGAAATCTTGGTTTCAAGAAAATTTTTAAAATCATTTAATTTGTTATAAGAATGTTCATTTTATTTTTTAGGGGAAAGGGGAAAAATCATGTTTGAACTAGTAGATAACGTACCACAGAGTGCGATTATAAAAGTCGTAGGTGTTGGTGGCGGCGGTGGTAATGCCGTTAAACATATGATTGATAATCACGTAGATGGCGTAGAGTTTGTCTGTGCAAATACGGATGCTCAAGCATTAAAAGATATTGATACTCGAACGGTATTACAGTTGGGTAACAATATGACCAAAGGCCTAGGTGCTGGAGCTAATCCTGCTGTTGGGCGTCAGGCCGCAATGGAAGATCGTGATCGTATTGCTGAAGTGCTTGCTGGCGCTGATATGGTCTTTATTACCGCCGGCATGGGTGGCGGAACTGGTACTGGTGGTGCGCCTGTCGTGGCAGAAGTTGCTAAAGAGTTGGGAATATTAACAGTAGCGGTAGTGACTAAGCCATTTCCTTTTGAAGGCAAGAAGAGGATGGCGATAGCGGATGCAGGTATTGCTGAGTTGCAAGAACGTGTTGATTCGTTGATCACTATTCCAAATGAAAAGCTCTTGGCTGTATTGGGTAAAACCACCAGCTTATTAGACGCGTTTAAAGCGGCTAATGATGTGTTGCTAGGTGCTGTTCAAGGTATTGCGGACCTAATTATTCGCCCAGGTATGATTAACGTCGATTTCGCGGATGTACGCACTGTTATGTCGGAAATGGGTATGGCTATGATGGGAACTGGAATCGCTTCTGGTGAAAATCGTGCTCGTGAAGCGGCTGAAGCGGCAATTCGCAGTCCGTTACTAGAGGATGTTAACTTGCAAGGTGCAAGAGGTATTCTAGTTAATATAACCGCTGGTCTTGATTTGTCTTTGGGTGAGTTCTCAGAGGTTGGTGAGACAGTAGAAGAGTTCTCTTCAGCAGATGCAACAGTTGTTGTGGGTACTGTAATCGATCCAGACATGAAAGATGAGCTGCGGGTAACCGTTGTCGCAACAGGCTTGGGTGGAAGTGCAGGTATGGCTAGAAAGCCTGAAGCTAAAGTTGTGATTGATAACACTCATCGCACAACCGGCAAGCCAGACTATGCAGCGTTGGATCGTCCTACCATTATGCGACAGTCCTCGGCCGCCTTGGCCGAAAAGCCAATGCCAGAAGGTAAGGATATGGAGTATTTAGATATTCCTGCATTTTTGCGTAAGCAGGCTGATTAAGTTTAATCGGAGTAATGCGTGCGATGGTAGCAGCCCGGTATTGCAGTAACGCACCTGTAATACAGAGATGTTTTGTAATCTGTACCCCTTGGGCATGGATGCTTTTCCCGCAGATTGTATAGTTGGTGCTAAACGGGATTATTTGCTATCATTGCGCATCATTTTGAATCGATGAGATTGAGGCTGGCTTATGATTAAGCAACGTACACTGAAAAATGCTATTCGCGCAACTGGCGTGGGCTTGCATACAGGGGAGAAAATCTACCTGACTTTGCTGCCTGCTTCAATTGATAGCGGTATTGTTTTTCGTCGTGTTGATTTAGACCCTGTCGTAGAAATTAAAGCAACGGCTGAAAATGTTGGTGATACGGCCTTATCAACATCTCTCATGGAAGGTGATGTTCGAGTATCAACGGTTGAGCACTTACTGTCAGCTATGGCCGGTATGGGCATCGATAACGCTATTGTAGAAGTCAGTGCCGCAGAAGTTCCGATTATGGACGGTAGTGCGGGCCCTTTTGTATTTTTGATTCAGTCGGCGGGTATTCAAGAGCAAGAAGCCCCGAAGAAATTCATTCGAATTACCCGAGAAGTGGAAGTTCGAGATGGCGATAAGGTAGCAACGTTTTTGCCGTTTGATGGTTTCAAAGTGTCTTTTTCCATAGACTTTGACCACCCCGTATTTAAAGGCCGAGTTTTAGAGGCTGAAGTCGATTTTTCAAGTACTTCGTTCGTTAAAGAGGTCAGCCGTGCTAGAACATTTGGCTTTATGCATGAAATTGAGTACTTGCGCTCAAAGGGTTTGGCCAAAGGTGGAAGTGTTGATAACGCTATTGTTATTGATGAGTACCGCATCCTCAATGAAGATGGCTTGCGCTATGAAGATGAGTTCGTAAAACATAAAATTCTAGATGCAATTGGTGATTTATATTTATTAGGCAATAGCCTCATTGGTGAGTTCAAAGCTCATAAATCAGGCCATGCCTTGAATAATAAATCATTGCGAGAGCTAATAGCTCAAAAAGATGCTTGGGAAGTGGTAACTTTTGATGATGAATCCAAGGCTCCTATTAGTTATATAAAACCAATTCTTGCACTGGATTAAATTGAGTAGTGAGACATAGCTCACAGACTTCGAGTTAAGCCTGAGTAACAATTGGTAATTGCTTGATTTATATGCCATATTAAGTGCAATAACTGGTACTTTATATGGTTTTTTACTGACTGAAGGGTAATCCTTCAATTTAGTGGAATAACACCATAATTTAAAATAATAAAAGTTCTAAAATGAAAATCATTGTAGTTAGCAAACATCATGGCCGTACACGCAGTTTCACTTTTAGTGGTTGGACTCGCGCGCTAGTGTCTGTTTGTTTATTAGGCTTGCCTGTTGCTGGTGTCTGGCTAAGTGAGAACTTTTATCGAGGCGATGGCGCCGATCTATTTAGCAGTGACTCAACTCAGGCTTGGAAAGATGCTTTAGAGACGCAAGAGTCTGATATAGAGAAAACCAAAATTCATGCAGAAGAACAGTTGGCCGCCTTAACTTTGCGCATGGCCGAGTTGCAAGCGCGATTATTACGTCTAGATGCATTAGGTGAGCGTCTGACGACCATTGCTAAGCTAGATAAAGGTGAATTTGATTTTAGCCAAAAGCCTGCGTTAGGTGGACCTGAAGGCATGACTCTAGGTGATGCTTACGAGACACCAAGTTTTTTACAGGTTATAGATCAATTAACAGATCAAATTTCCAGTCGTGAGCAACAGCTAGAGACTTTAGAGGCTTTGTTGGCGAACCGGAAAATACAGCGCGATGTTTTTCTCGCAGGGCGCCCAGTTAAAAAAGGCTGGATGTCTTCTCGCTTTGGTCGAAGAACAGATCCTTTTAAAGGTCACGTTGCTTGGCATAGTGGTGTTGATTTCGCTGGTAAGCTCGGTTCAGATATTGTCGCTGTTGCTGCCGGCGTGGTTACATGGTCTGACGAGCGTAGTGGTTATGGCAAATTGGTTGAGATCAACCATGGTAATGGGTTTTCGACACGTTACGCTCATAATACTGAGAACCAAGTTAAGGTTGGTGATGTTGTTAAAAAAGGGCAAGTGGTTGCCTTAATGGGCTCAAGTGGCCGATCAACCGGTCCTCATGTTCATTTTGAAGTCTATAAGCATGGTCGCGCTGTTGATCCTGCTTCTTATATTCATCGCGCCAGCCGCTGATTCCGTATCTTCTACTTGCTTGTTTAAGCACCTTTCGGTTTACTGTCGCCTTCGATTTTTCGCCTTCGGGCCCCCGCTTTATTTGTAATGGAATAACCAATGATTAGTAAGATGGTCAAGGCCGTATTTGGCTCAAAAAATGATCGTGAATTAAAACGTATGGAAAAACTGGTCAAGCTCGTTAATGGCTTTGAACCTGAGATAAAACTCCTAAGCGATGAACAGTTAACTGGGAAAACAGTTGAATTCAAACAACGCTTTCAGACAGGCGAAACTCTGGATCAACTTTTACCTGAAGCATTTGCGGTAGCTCGTGAGGCCGGTTTGCGAGTTTTGTCGATGCGCCATTTTGATGTGCAGATGATCGGCGGGATTACGTTGCACGAAGGTCGTATTTCTGAAATGCGCACTGGTGAGGGTAAAACCCTTATGGCTACATTAGCTGCTTACCTAAATGCAATCTCTGGTCGTGGCGTTCATATTGTTACCGTGAATGATTATTTGGCGGAGCGTGATGCAAATTGGATGAGACCTCTCTATGAGTTCTTGGGCTTAAAGGTAGGTGTTATTTACTCAATGCAAGAGCCGCAAGAAAAGCAGTTGGCTTACCAAGCTGATATTACTTACGGAACTAATAACGAATTTGGATTTGATTATTTGCGCGACAATATGGCTTTGCGCAAAGAAGATAAAATGCAGCGCCCACTTAACTTTGCCATCGTCGATGAAGTAGATTCTATTCTTATTGATGAGGCGCGTACACCGCTTGTTATTTCAGGTGCTGCTGAAGATAGTTCACGCTTGTACAAACGCATGAATTCACTGATACCGCTATTAACCGTATCAGTTGATGATGAAGATGAATCTAGGTCAATCATTGGTGATTACACAATTGATGAAAAAAGTCGTCAAGTTGAGTTAACTGAAAGTGGGCACCAGAAAGTTGAAAGCTTGTTGGCAAAAGATGGCCTACTAGAAGAAAATGATAGCCTTTACTCTGCGGGTAATCTTGGCCTTTTACATCATGTACACGCGGCTTTACGAGCTTTTACCCTGTTCCAAAAAGACGTCGATTATATCGTTCAGGACAATCAAGTTGTCTTAATTGATGAGCATACTGGACGTACCATGTCCGGACGTCGTTTATCGGAAGGCTTACATCAAGCATTAGAAGCTAAGGAAGGCGTATCCATCCAGAATGAAAGCCAAACACTGGCTTCTACGACCTTTCAAAATTATTTTCGCTTGTTTCCAAAATTATCCGGCATGACGGGCACCGCTGATACAGAAGCTTTTGAGTTTCACCAAATTTATGGTTTGGCGGTTGTGGTTATTCCAACCAACCAACCGGTTGCACGTAAAGATTTGAACGATTTAATTTACTTAACAATGGATGAAAAATATCAAGCCATTGTTGATGATGTTAAAGAGCTAATGGAAACCGGTGCTCCTGTTTTGGTTGGTACGGCATCTATTGAATCTTCTGAAGCTATGTCAGCCCGCTTGAAGAAAGCGGGGATCAAGCACCAAGTTCTAAATGCTAAGTTTCATGAGCAAGAAGCTGAAATTGTTGCGCAAGCGGGAAGCCCTGGTGCGGTTACTATTGCAACGAATATGGCAGGACGTGGAACCGATATTGTATTGGGCGGTAATATTGAAGTCGAAATTAGCGCACTTAAAAACCCCACTGATGAAAAAATTGCAGAGCTACGAGAAAAGTGGGTTAAAAACAATAAGCAAGTGATAGAGGCTGGTGGCCTGCATATTATAGGCACTGAAAGGCACGAATCGAGACGTATTGATAATCAGTTGCGAGGGCGCTCTGGTCGTCAGGGTGATCCTGGTTTGGCTCGTTTCTATTTGTCTATGGAAGATAATTTGATGCGCATTTTTGCATCAGATCGTATTCGTGGATTTATGCAGGCGTTGGGAATGGAAAACGGCGAAGCTATTGAGCATCGCATGGTCACCAACGCCATTGAAAAAGCTCAGCGTAAAGTTGAAGGCCGAAACTTTGATATTCGTAAGCAACTGCTTGAGTACGATGACGTGTCTAACGATCAGCGGCAGGTTATCTATCAGCAACGTAACGATCTCTTAGAAGCTGATAGCATAGGGGATATGGTGTCGTCTATTCGTGAGGATGTTGTTGCTGATCTCGTGAGTGGCTTCATTCCTCCGCAGAGCCTTGAAGAGCAATGGGATATTCCTGGTTTAGAAAAGTCTTTAGAAGTTGAATTAGGTTTAAATTTACCCGTTGTTAAATGGTTAGAAGACGATAAAAAACTGCATGAAGAAAGCTTGTTGCAAAAAATCACGGAAGAGGCTCAGTTGGCTTACAAAGCTAAAGAGGAGCGGTTTGGTGAGGTCATTAGAGAAGTTGAAAAGCAGATCATGCTGCAAGTATTAGATACTTTGTGGAAAGAACATTTGGCCAATATGGATCACTTACGCCAAGGTATTGGGTTACGAGCATTCGCCCAAAAAAATCCTAAGCAAGAATACAAAAGAGAATCGTTTGAGCTGTTTCAAGAAATGCTGGGTAACTTAAAGCATGAGCTAATTCGTGTTCTCGCTAGAGTTGAGCCCATTTCTCAAGAAGAAATGCAGGCTATGGAAGATCGCCGCCGAGCAGAGTTTGAACGTCAGCAAATGCAATTGCAGCACGAAGAAGCCAACAGTCTTGGAGGTGATTCAAACGAGTCGAAAGAGTCAACAGTTTCGACGGACAAGCCATTTGTGCGACAAGGCGAAAAGGTAGGTCGTAATGATGCTTGCCCTTGTGGATCGGGTAAGAAGTTTAAACAGTGTCACGGTAAATTAGCTTAAGTAGCATTGTCTCTCGCGGCACTTGTCGCGAGTCATCTGTTTTGTTTTAAATGAATAGCGTCAAGGTGTGGGTAATGGCTGTAGGGGACTTCGAATTTCCAAAAATGAACCCTATTAAAGGGGTTCGCTTAAGTGCAACCAGCGCAGGGATAAAAACCATAGGGCGTCAAGATGTCATGCTGCTGGAGGTGTCTGAAGGCTCATCGGTAGCGGGTGTGTTTACGCAAAATGCTTTTTGTGCCGCACCGGTTAAAGTATCAAAAGACCATATCAAAACGGGTTCTATTCGGTATCTTTTAACCAATTCAGGCAATGCTAACGCATGCACTGGAGAGCAAGGGTATAAAGACGCTCAAGAGTCCTGTCAGCGAGTTGCAGCCGAAGCTAATGTTAACGCCTTGCAAGTTCTGCCTTTTTCAACGGGAGTTATTGGTCAAACCCTGCCAATGGAAAAATTGTTAGGCGCAATTCCTGCGGCTGTTCAGTCTTTGTCTGAATCAGCTTGGAGCGAGGCTGCACAAGCCATTATGACGACCGACACGCGAGCCAAAGGTGCAACAGCTCAGCTTGAAATAGATGGAACGACTATAACGATTAACGGTATCGCTAAAGGCTCTGGGATGATCCGTCCTGATATGGCGACTATGCTGGCTTATGTGGCCACTGATGCGGCTATAGAGCAAAATGTACTTGATGTGATGCTAAAGAGTGCGGTGAATAAATCGTTTAACCGCATAACGGTTGATGGTGATACGTCAACCAATGACTCTTGTATTTTAATCGCAACAGGTGAGAGTAATGCTAATAGAATTGTTGACGCTACTAGTGCAGCGTATCAACAATTGTCTATAGCAATCGACTCTGTTCTGGTTCAATTGGCTCAGCAAATAATCACTGATGGCGAAGGCGCCACCAAGTTTGTTACCTTGCAGGTTGAAGGTGCACTTGATGAGAAAGAAGCATTGATCGTCGCTTATAGTGTTGCTCAATCACCTTTGGTCAAAACCGCCTTGTTTGCCTCTGACCCTAACTGGGGTCGAATAGTCGCGGCTATAGGTTATGCCGGTGTAGAAAACCTAGATGATAGTAAGGTTAAAGTCTGGCTGGGCAACGTTTTAATAGTTGAAAATGGTGGCTGTGCTCAAAGTTATACTGAAGCGGCTGGACAAGCTGTAATGGATAAAGACTCTATAACAATTAGAATAAATTTAGGCCGAGGTTCATCAAGTGAAACTATTTGGACTACTGATTTGTCCCACGATTACGTCACGATAAACGCCGAATATCGTTCGTAAAATAGCGATGTGAATTACTAAGGTTGTAAAATAATGTTAATCCATGTTGCTGCAGGTGTTATTAAAAACTCTGCTGGGAAGATTCTCATTGCAAAGCGCCTCGACCATCTTCATCAAGGCGGTTTATGGGAATTCCCTGGTGGCAAGTTGGAAAAATCGGAAGCGGTTTTTACCG
This sequence comes from Cellvibrionaceae bacterium, assembly GCA_034112445.1. Classification (GTDB taxonomy): domain Bacteria; phylum Pseudomonadota; class Gammaproteobacteria; order Pseudomonadales; family Cellvibrionaceae; genus Pelagadaptatus. The sequence goes on from JAWUVI010000018.1 coordinate 71,468, forward strand.
CGCTTAAACGTGAACTGCATGAAGAGCTAGGTATCCATGTTCTTACCGCAGAGCCACTCTTGTCTATAAAGCATGACTACTCAGATAAATCTGTATTGCTTGATGTATGGACGGTTACGTCATTTAACGGTGATGCCCAAGGTAAAGAAGGCCAAATCATTAAATGGATTGAACTGTCAGAGCTGGATGAATATCAGTTTCCTGAGGCTAATCTGCCGGTTGTAACTCGATTAAAAGCCATGGCGTAAAGTAAATATTCTGTAGTGTTACTGCTCAGGGAAATCATCCAAAAATTCATCTTCTAAAATCGAACTTCCCGCAATCTTATGGCTTTCGCTGGCCCATTCTCCCAAGTCAATTAATTTACAACGTTCGCTGCAAAAAGGCCGGTGTTGAAATGTTTCGTCCCACGTGATTTGCTTTTGGCAGGTTGGGCAATTTAGTTTAATTACTTTTTTTTCAGTCATAATGTTTTTATTTAGAAGATATTTTTAAGTAAGTGGTGTGTTGCTGATCGATTTTTTTATACAAGCTTTCCAGAGTCGAGTCATTAATAATAATGTCGTCGGCTTTGTTTTTGCGTACATCCCTGCTGGCCTGGTTGGCCATAATAGCCTCAACTTGCTCGGCTGAATTGTTATCGCGTTGTGTCGTACGCTGAACTTGTTCGCTTTCTGGGGCATCTATGAGTAACACTCTATCGGCCAATAAATATTGGTCGGTTTCAATCAGTAAAGGTGAAACTAAAATAGTATAGGGTGAAGTTGATCCCAATAATTGAGTTTGTATTTCTTTACGAATTAAAGGGTGCAGTAACTGTTCAAGCCATTTTTTCTCAGCTGGGTCAGAAAATATTTTTTCACGTAACTTGGCGCGATTTAAAGCTCCGGAATCGGTTAGGATCTTACCATCAAAATGGAGGTTAATTTCTTCGAGTGCCGGCTGACCTCTTTCAACCACAATTCGCGCGGCTATATCGGCATCAACAACGGTAACCCCCAAGGATGCGAAATAATCAGAGGCTACTGTTTTCCCGCTGCCTATGCCGCCCGTTAAGCCAATAATTAAACTCATGCTCTTTATAAGCCGGAGTAGTTTAAATAAGCTTGAGTGATGTCATTACCCCATAGCAATGTAATCCAGCCGGCTATGGCTAAATAAGGGCCAAAAGGAATGGGAATGTTCTTGTCTCTGCCCATAATCATAATGCCAGTAATGCCTATAGCGGCCCCGACAAATGAAGATAGAATGATAATCACAGGGAGTGCTTGCAATCCCATCCAAGCACCAAGAGCCGCTAAGAGTTTAAAGTCCCCGTAGCCCATCCCCTCTTTGCCGGTTAGAATTTTAAATGCCCAGAAGATAGACCATAGGCTCAAATAGCCAAACACAGCACCAAAAACTGAGCTTTCAAGAGAGGTAAATAGACCCTGTGAATTAACCAGTATTCCCAGCCATAGTAGCGGTAAGGTAATACTGTCGGGCAGCAACTGATGATCTATATCGATCATGGTTAAAGAGATTAACGCCCAAGTCAAAAATGTTGCCGCGATCAACTGATAAGACGCGCCATAGTGACAGGCTAAAAACAATCCTAGGCAGCCCGTAACCATTTCAATAATGGGATAGCGGATACTGATAGATGTCTTGCAATTCGCGCACTTGCCTTTAAGTAATAAATAGCTAATAACGGGAATATTTTGCCAAGGTTTTATCGGTGCTTGGCAGCTAGGACAGTGAGAATTCGGCAGGATTAAATTCAATTTTTCTGGCTGTTCTTTCTGCTCAACCTCAAGTAATTCACAGCAGTCGGTTCGCCATTCACTTTGCATCATTTTGGGTAGGCGATGGATGACGACGTTTAAAAAGCTACCGACTAGTAAGCTGATGATAGTGGCGTATAAAAGAACAAAGCCGACATCAATGTCGGCTAGAAGCATTGGATTCATAGGTATCACTTTAGTTAATGGCGTTGCCCATTTGGAATATTGGTAGGTACATAGCAATCATTAGGCCGCCGATTAGGGTCCCTAAAACGGACATGATGATAGGTTCAAGTAAAGCAGTTAAACCGTCGACCATGTTATCAACAGCCTCTTCATAAAATGTGGCGACTTTATCAAGCATGTCATCTAAAGCGCCAGACTCTTCGCCAATGGCAATCATTTGGATAAGCATATTAGGAAAGACCCCTGATGCCTTTATAGCGCGATTTAAGGGGATGCCGGTTGCTACTTCATCTTTAACTTTATGGATGGCCTTTTCATAGACGGAATTACCTGCCGCACCTGCAACAGAGTCTAATGCGTCAATTAAAGGCACGCCTGCGGCAAACGTGGTGGCTAAGGTTCGAGCAAAGCGGGCAATAATAGAGTTGTAGGTAATGTCACCAAAGATAGGTAGTTTTAATGCGAGCCTGTCTACACCGGCCGAAAATTTCTTGCTCCTGAAACGTGCCTGCTTAAAGGCGAAAACGGAAACGAAGATTGCAGCAATAATCATGTACCAGGTGGCTTGTACTACCTCTGAAATATTCATGACAACTTGAGTGAATGCAGGAAGCTCTGCTCCAAAACCTTTAAAGGTATCTTCAAATTGAGGGACTACCTTTACCAGTAAAATTCCTGTAACAATCAGTGCTACGATAACGACAGCAACGGGGTAGTTCATGGCTTTTTTGATCTTGGCTTTAAGTGCCTCTGATTTCTCTTTGTAAGTGGCAATACGGTCAAGCATGGTTTCCAATGCGCCTGAAGTTTCTCCAGACTCGACAAGGCTGCAAAATAAATCATCGAAATATTTTGGGTGTTTTGACAATGCTACGGCGAAACCCCCGCCTGAGGCTACATCGTCCTTAATGGTCAGTATTAAGGTTCTAAGTGACTCGCTGTCACAACCTTCTGCAACTATATCAAAGCTTTGTACAAGCGGGACGCCGGCTTTCATCATAGTGGCCATTTGTCGAGAGAAAATGGCAATATCCTGTGGGGTTATTGCTTTCCCTCCGCCACCAAAAAGTGGTTTGGCTTTTTTACGAACAGTAGTCGGTTTAATGCCCTTTTTTATCAGTTGCGCTTTAACCAGTGCAACACTGGTGCCCGTAGTTTCTCCTTGTGTTTTAGCGCCTTTTTTATCGACACCTTTATAGGTGAAAATTTCTGTTGTGGCCTTCGTTGCCATAATGTTTATCCTTAATGTCTAATCTTTAGTGACTCGGTTGGCTTCTTCAAGACTGGTGAGTCCCATGGCGGCTTTACGTAAAGCTGAAATTCGCAATGTATTAAATCCAGCTTCTTTAGAGGCATCTCCAATCTCAATCGCATTGCCGCCTTCCATAATAATACGGGATATCTTATTGGTAATACGCATCACCTCATAAACACCTACGCGGCCTTTGTAGCCTTTGGTGCATTTTTCGCAGCCGACAGGATGGAATAACTCAAATTCGTCACGGGGAAAGTCAATGTCATCGAAGCCTTCTTCGGTCAGTATTTCGTCGGGTATGTCTGTCGCAGGTTTTTTACAATGGGGACACAGTCTTCTTGCCAAGCGTTGGGCAATAATTAAACTTACTGACGTCGCCACGTTAAAAGCGGGAACCCCCATATTCATTAGGCGGGTTAAGGTTTCAGGTGCACTGTTAGTGTGCAGAGTAGATAGAACCAAATGCCCTGTTTGTGCCGCTTTAATAGCAATGGAGGCGGTATCTAAGTCACGAATCTCACCGACCATAACAATGTCAGGATCTTGCCGTAAAAATGAGCGTAAAGCCTCAGAAAAGGTTAAGCCAACCTTGGCGTTTACGTTGACCTGATTAATGCCTTCAAGGTTTATTTCAACAGGATCTTCGGCCGTAGATATGTTTCTTTCTGTGGTGTTGAGAATGTTTAAGCCAGTATAGAGTGATACCGTTTTACCAGACCCCGTAGGGCCAGTAACGAGAATCATCCCCTGGGGTTGATCCAATGCGGCCATAAACAGCTGCTTTTGGTCATCTTCATAGCCCAGAGCATCAATGCCAAGCTTGGCGCTGCTGGGGTCAAGAATCCGTAATACAATTTTCTCACCAAATAACGTCGGCAGTGTATTAACCCGAAAATCAATGGCACGGGTTTTGGTGATTTTAAGCTTAATTCGGCCATCTTGGGGTACGCGCCGTTCAGAAATATCCATTTGCGACATGACTTTTAAACGAGCGGCCATGCGAGTGGCTAAGGTCATCGGCGGGCGGGCGACTTCGGCTAAAATACCGTCGGTACGAAACCTTACCCGATAAGATTTCTCATAGGGCTCAAAATGGATGTCAGATGCGCCGCCTTTGATGGCATCTAACAGTACCTTATTGATAAATTTAACAATAGGGGCCTCATCAACTTCTAAGTCATCGTCATCTCTTTGGCCTCCATCTTCATCAACCGCTTCAATATCGAGGCCTTCGAGATCATCATCATCTAATCCTCCTAAAGTATCGCCGATGGACTCTTCTTGGGAATTGAGATAGGTATCTAGCACCTTAGTGAGTTTGTCTTCTTCGACGAGAACGGCGTCAGTACTCAGGCCTGTATTAAATTTTATTTCATCCAGTGCGTGCAGATTGGTTGGGTCTGATACAGCTAAAAACAAGCGGTTGCCACGCTTGAATAACGGCAGCGTGTGGTGCTTTCTTAAAAGCTTAGGGTCTACTAATTTTTGCGGAAGAGTGTCGATATTAATGGTGGCAACATCAAAAATTGGCGTGCCAAATTCATCGGAAGCTGATGCGGCTATTTGAGACGCCGAAATGCCATGGGTAACAACAAGTTCTGTGACGATTGAGCCATTACTTTTGTTCGAAACACTTAGGGCGCTGCTGGCGGTATCTTCATCAATTAAGCCATCGGCTACAAGGCGGCGTGCTAATCCGCTCAGCACTTTAACGGGTTCATTCATGTGTATGCCTGATAATGTTCGAGTTATTCTAAGAGTTTATGTTAACTGACTGTAATGTAAAGATTTTTGCTGGGCAGCAAGGCACTAATATGAAGTTATTACGATATTTTAAGGGTAAGCATGAACATTTTTTTGTTTTGCTTTAAAAAGGAGGTACTTAGTGACAAAAAATGTCACAAGGTGGCTTTTGATGTATCTCAATTGTAAGTTAAACCGCTGTCAGGTAAAAAAAACGGCTGAAAACACGGTCTTTTTGGCTATTGGCACGGCTCGTGCAGTGTGATGCTCAGGTTCAAGTATTTCATATCAGTACTTGGCTTATTTATAAATTATTGGAGAATAACTATGAAAGCTCAAATGAAAAAGTCTGAAAGTGGTTTTACATTAATAGAATTGATGATTGTTGTTGCCATCATCGGTATTTTGGCAGCAGTAGCTATGCCTGCTTATCGTGAATATGTTGCTCAGGCTCACGGTGGTGCAGCCATGAAAGGTGTGGCTAGTTTTACTAGTAAAGCAATGATTTGTGTTCAATCTGGTTTTGATTGTGCTGGTGTTGCAACAGCGATTGCTGGTAACACAGAGCTTACTACTACAGCTGCTTTTGCTGAAGGTACCGGCGCGACTTTAGCGTGGGATGATGGAGAGTGTACAGTTAGTGCTGTTATAGCCAATGACGGTGTTCTGACTTATGCTGCAAGTGCAAGTGCAGGTGGTACAACTACAGCAGCTCAGTGTACAGCTGGTGCCGGTCTATAATATTACGACCTTGTAATATTTAAGTAGCTAAAAGCCGTTCATGAAATTATTATGAGCGGTTTTTTTTGCTCATTTACTTGTAGGCATAGGTGGCACCATGAAAAAGAATACTATTGATGGTGCGAGTCAAAACGGCTTCACGCTAATTGAGTTAATGATTGTCGTTGCTATTATTGGCGTTTTAGCCGCCGTTGCTTTGCCGTCTTATCGCACGTATGTGGCTCAGTCACATGGTGGTGGTGCAATCAAAGGCGTTTCAGGCTTTTCAAATAAGGCAATGATCTGCGTGCTTTCAGGATTTGATTGTGCTGGTATAGCGACTGATATTACTAATAACACAGAGCTTACTACGACGGCGGCTTTTGCTGAAGGCTCTGGTGGAACCTTAGCTTGGGATGATGGCGTGTGCACTGTTAGTGCCGCAATATCGAATGCAGGAGTATTAAACTATACCGCTGTAAAAAGTGCGTCGGCTCCGGCATCGCAAACGGATGCTCAGTGCCAGTCAGGAGCTGGATTATAATTTATGGATTTGGATCAAACCGCATCGACAAGTCCACTGCCTTACAGTCTTTAGTTAACGCACCAATCGAAATAAAATCCACACCTGTCTCAGCGATGGCTCTTATCGTGTCATTGGTAATTCCGCCTGAAGCTTCTAATTTAGCAATTCCACCATAGCGTTCTTTATTCAGCGCAACCGCTTGACGCATATCATCGTTAGAGAAATTATCGAGCATTACAATATCAGCTTGTGCTTCAAGTGCTTCAGATAACTCTTCAAGGCTCTCAACTTCAATTTCTACTGGTTTGGTGGGTTCTTGTTGCTTGGCTGTTTGAATCGCTTGGCTAATGCCGCCGCAGGCTGCAATGTGATTTTCTTTTATTAAAAAAGCATCAGAAAGGCCAATCCGGTGATTGTGACAGCCGCCGCAGGTCACTGCGTACTTTTGAGCCGTGCGCAGACCGGGTATGGTTTTTCGGGTGTCCAGCAATTTTACTCCGGTGCCATTAACGATGTCGGCGTAGTGCTGGCTAATGGTAGCCGTGGCAGACAGTAGCTGTAAAAAGTTCAGTGCGGCTCTTTCACCGGTCAGTAATGAGCGGGCATTGCCTTGTAAGGTGAATAGCGTGCTGTTGGCAGCCACTTTGTCGCCATCGCTCACCTGCCACTGTACTTTAACGTTTGGGTCCAGTTGGGCGAACACTTCATTAACCCAAGCGCTACCAGCAATAACGCAATTTTCCCGAGTAATGATTTTTGCCGATGCGGTTTCAGTCGCTGGGATTAAGCGCGCGGTAATGTCGCCATCGCGAATGTCTTCTGCAAGAGCAAAGGTAACGCTTTGAGTGAGGTCTTGTTGTAAAAAATTGGCCAGCGGGGCTGAAATGGACTCAAACATGATTGTCTCTATGTGTACGCTTTTTTGGAGGAACAAAATTCTAGCAGTTTTGCTGTGGGCGTTAAACACCCATAAAATGTGAACCACTTCAAAAATATCAGTTTGGGTGGGTGCTTAATCATCAAAAATGAGTACACTCTATAAAACGAAAGGCCATGGAGCGAGGCTTTTAACTTACGTGGGACTTTTTGTGACTACTCTAACCCGTTTACCCGCCATCATTCATCAAGTCAGAGCTAAAGTCTCTACTGATTTGAGTGCCTACCTACAAAAGTTGTTTGATTTTGCTGATGATGAATTGTTTAATCTTGCCGATAAGGCGGTGAATAATTGCGAGCAAAATGTCTATTTTGATGCCATGCGAGAAGTTCGCATGCAACGTCGAACCATTGAAAATAATCTTTTAAAAGCTCTGAATGATAATTTTTCAGCAATATTGGGCGACTGTGCGGGGCTTGTTATCTCGCAAGATGCGGAGTTATATAACTTACGTAACCAGCTGATTAATATGGCCCGTAATAGTCATAGGCTGAGTGAAAGCACAATCACACTTAAAATGAGCATGTTGCTACCCGTCAATATTACGGTCGAAAATAACCCTATTGGTGTGGCGTCTTTGTGTGATGGTTATTTGCATTGCGTTGAGCAGTTGAATGTTGATCTGCAAGCCAAAATAATTTTAGTCAAGCTGTTTCAGCGGTGTGTCTTGTCTGAGCTTGGAGCAACCTACACGCATATAAACCAACTGCTGGATACTCCCAATGAAGAGGCCGATGATACAGCTTCTTTTGATCCGGATGCTTCTACCTCCGACGAAGAATCAGCCATAGTGTCGTCTGTCGTATCTACTGCTGCAGTACCTACAGTAGTATCAGCTTATGACGAGCCGTTGAAAAAACAGGCTAAGTTGCATGAAAAGCGCTTGCTTGATGCTGAGTCTAGAAAAGCCAATGCTGATCGGATAAAAAATGAAGTTACCGAAACTTTGCACAGTATTATTGCAGAATTTGAGATCACAAAACCGCAGCTACCCGATTTTGTTCAAACAGCCGTATTTGAGCTTTGGTGTAACGTGATGTTTTTAACGTGGATGCAGCACGGAGAGGATAGCGATCAGTGGCAAGAGCAAAAACAAACCGTAAGAGACTTGATGGTGTCACTGTTTAAAAGTGATGAAGATGGTGCGGCTCTGATGAAAATGCTGCCTAATTTATTGCAGAGATTACGTTTAGGCTTTGACAGTATTACGTGCGATGTTGCCGTGACAAGTTTGATTTTCAAACAGTTAGAATCCGAGCATTTAGCGATTATGACCGGACAAGTACGAGAGCTAAAATCAATTGAACCGACCCCAGCAGTGCAAGATGAGTCTGCGGATGCGGAATTAGCATCGGTATGGCTTGATCATGTGGACAGTTTAAGCCCAGGTATGTGGTTTGTGGTGTTTGATAATGAGGTTGAGTCATACCGGTGTCGTTTGGCTGCAGCAATGAAGTCATTCGACAAATACCTTTTTGTTAACCGCAATGGCCAAAAGGTGCTGGAAAAAAGTCGTATAGAATTGGCTCGCTGTCTAGAGCAAGGTACCATTAACGTCTTGAGTAGTGAGCGCATGTTTGACTTAGCATTAGAGTCGGTTATTTGTGATGTGCGCAGTTCTAGAGGTTCGGCAGCAAAATAATGAATCAAATTAGTAATGCATCCAAAACCACCGGCGGCTCAAAAATAGTTGACGGGACAATGAATACGGCTCAACAAATTACATCTCCTAATTACAATCAGCGTCCCAGCCGACTTGATGTGTCTTTGTTGGTTATTCACAATATCAGCTTGCCTCCAGGGGAGTATGGAACCGGAGAGGTAGAGAACTTTTTCTGCAACCGGCTCGACGGCAATAAGCATCCTTACTTTGCTGATATTTGCAGTGTTGAAGTTTCGGCTCATTTATTTATATCGCGCTTAGGCGAAGTAACTCAATTTGTGAATTTTGAAAATAGGGCTTGGCATGCGGGCCTGTCGGTATTTGATGGCAGCGAAAATTGTAATGATTTTTCTATCGGTATAGAGCTGGAAGGAACCGATGAGCAGGCTTACACACAAGCTCAGTACCTCTCTTTAGTTGAGTGCACGCTAGCCATTCAAGCTCAATACCCAGCTATAACCACTGAGCGAATTACCGGGCACAGCGATATATCTCCGGGGCGAAAAACCGATCCGGGGCAGGCCTTTGATTGGGATAAATTTAAGCTATTATTGACTGAATACAATTCTCTCGTTAAAGATAAGGAACACAGCAAATGACGTTTCTGGTTATTGTGGCAGTATTTATTATTGTTCAGCATTGGGGTTCTGGTCAGCCAGTACAAAAAGATGAGTATTGGCAAAACTGGGCCGTTAAAACGAATGCCTTATTTAATGGTGCCGAGGTGATTGTCTTAGCACAGGTGTTGGTTCCTGTTGTGGCTCTATTTGTGTTCTTTGCTTTGCTTTCTGGAATTACTTCATTGTTGGTTTTTTTAGCCTCGATACCCTTGCTTCTTTACTGTTTGGGGCGAGGTGATTATTCGGAAAATGTTAAGGGCTATATAGAGGCGCATCACCGCCAAGATAACGAAATGGCGGCTGAGTATGCCCAACATTTAGGGGTGGATACCACTGAGTTGTCAGGCTGGAGTGAACTGAATAAAGAGGTTCTGCGCCAAGCGGCTTATCATGGTTTTGAGCGAATGTTCGTCGCTATTTTTTGGTTTTTTATTTTGGGGCCGGTCGGTGCATTGTTGTATCGTTTAGCGTTTTTGTCATCCCAGTACCAAGACAATTCAGACGAAACAAAATTATTTGCCATGCGCTTAGTGTGGTTGTTGGAGTGGCCAGTCGTACGAGCGCTAGGCTGCAGCTTTGCTCTTACAGGAAACTTTGTAGGCTGTATTCAGCGAGTGCAAGATGGCTTGATGTCGACGGATCGTTCTACTACGGATGAGCTTGAAAGCATGGTTCACGGAGCCTTGAATGTGAACAGCCAAGAAATTACTCAAGAATCAATTACCGAGAAGGAAGTGGAGGCGCTGCTGCCACTGCTGTCTAGGTCGTTAATATTATGGCTTTGTGTCATGGCGGTATTGAGTTTACTTTGAAGCTTTAATTGCAAGTTATGCAGAAACATCTGGCGCTGGTTAGCTAACGAGCGAACGCTATTCTCTAACAGTTCAGGATCTTCATTCAAAAACTCAGCTACCGTTTGTATGTCGGCACTATTGAATGTCACCGCTAAGGCGGCTATTGCGCCTTTTATTTCTCCGGTTAATCTGTGGCGGCGCCAGAGCGTTAGCTCTTTTTCATCTACGGTATATTCTAGACAGATATTTTCTCGAAGCCATTCTAAGCTGGGGGTGTGTTTCTTTTCGGGTGAGCTTTTACTCAGCAATTTTTCAATGTAAGTGTTTGACGCGAAGGCTTGAACATTGGCGTTATTACCTTTGCTTAAATCTAACTCGGTAACCGGTGGAAGTCTCATGGAGTGCTCATAGCGCTTGGAGCGGTTACTTCTTTGGTGACCAATAATATTCAGTAATAAATCGTTATTAAACCAGCTGTTTACAGCGTGGTTTTCTAGGTAATGTTTATGACTTAGCCACGGATAAATAGAGGGCTCGGCAACCAGACCCATAGTGACCGGCAAATAATGAATCTGTTTGATAGCCGGTAATAAATATTGCGAGGGCTCGATGAGAGTGCAGGATGTTTGTTTCTGAAAAACACTGCCATTTCGATTGTTTTGTTCGTTGTAAAAATTGGAGAAGTTCTGGGTTAGCCAGCGAGTTGTCTCAATGATGCCTTCGGGCCCGCTGTGTAAAATAAGGTGTATTTGATTTTGCAGAAGGCAATACGCCAAAGTTTGAGAGCCAGTTTCACTATGAAGTTTAATAAGAGAGTCAACAAAAAATTCAAAAGACGGCCTATCTGTAAACAGTGACCTCTGGCCGCTGCTTTTAAGGTCGACATAATAAATGGCGCCGGCAACATCTAAGCGTTGTGGTGTTTTTTTGTCAGTCATGCTTATTCTCTACTTTTTATTATATGGTTTGCAGCGCGTTACTTCGATTATTACTGTAATCCTAGTCTATGCCCTGTATTTGACCAAGGCTTGTTGTTTGCGGTTCTACTGTTAATATACGGGCCTTCCATAAAATGTATAAGGGGTAACACTGTGCCTTCGTTTGATATCGTTTCTGAAGTAGACAAGCATCAATTAATGAATTCTGTTGACCAAGCTAATCGTTTGATCGGAACACGGTTTGACTTTAAAGGTATCGATGCGAAATTTGATCTCTCTGACTATGTGATTACCGTCTGGGCTGAGGTCGATTTTCAGCTTGAACAATTGTTGGATATTTTGAAAGGTGCATTACATAAAAATAAAATTGATATTGCTTGTTTAGATGTCAGTGATCCTAAACCGCTGGGTAAGCAGGTGAAGCAAGAGGTGCAAGTCCGTACCGGTTTAGAGAGTGATCTTTGTCGTAAAATAGTCAAAATGATCAAAGAAAAGAAATTGAAAGTACAGTCGCAAGTACAAGGTGACCAAGTGCGGGTCACCGGCAAAAAACGCGATGATCTGCAGTCGGTTATGTCTATGCTTAGGGAGTCAGATATTGAAATGCCGCTGCAGTACGATAACTTTCGCGACTGATCGTTTCGTTTACTTAATCCGTTCGCCACTTAAATAAATAGGCGGCGACGGATAAAAATATCGCCCCCATTATCAGCATCATAAATAAGTGGTGCGAAACTTCGGCCAGTCCCGCACCTTCGACCATGATTTTACGAGCCGCTTGCACCATGTGAGTGAGTGGAAAAAACTGTGATGCTGTGGCCATCCATTCAGGTGCGCCATCGAGAGAAAACCATACTTCTGATAGCAGCATCATAGGAAAAGCGAATAGATTTAATAGCCCATTAGCCAGCTCTTCATTGGCCAGTCGGCTCGCAACAACCAACCCTAATGACACTATGCAAAGGTTGCCGGTTACCGCCACTAACAGTAAATCTATATAGCTGCCTAGCATTAAAAAATCGAGAAAGAAATCACACGCCAAATATACGGTGGTACTGACCATCAGCATGATAAGTAGACGCGACAATAGCTGCGCCGACAAAAATGCTATGGGTGATACTGGAGTGGCTTGGAGGCGTTTCAGTACGCCATTTTTGCGATAACGGACAATGACAAAGCCAACCCCAAATAATCCGCTGAACATTAAATTCATGCCCAGTACGCCGGGAATAACCCAGTCTATATAGCGCACTTGCCGACCAGACAAAGCTTGGCTTTGCCAAGATGTGCTTGAATCCTGAACTAAGAGTTTCTGTAAAATAGCGGCTTTTTGTGACTCAGGGTTGAATAAATAATGCCCTGAATTATCAGTGAAAACCAATAGATCAATTTGGTGATGCCTTACTTTGGTGTTGGCTTTATCAAGATCAGAAAAGTGTACGGTTTGGATGTAACTGGCATCAGCAAATACACTGGGAGTTTCAGCATTTGGGTATAAGCCCACCTTTAATAGTGGTGCTTCTTGCCCAGAAAATGCCATTGCAATGGCCGCAATAATGAGAGGCGGCATGACAAAAGACCAAATGAGTGAGCCTCTGTCACGGTAATATTCTTTGCTTCGAGCTACGAAAAGCCCCAGTAATTGATTCATGTTATAGGTTCGCTCTCTTAGGTTAACTTTCTTAGCTTCACTCTCTTAGCTTATGGCCGGTGAGCTGTAAAAATAAATCGTCCAGCGTCGGGTTGCGTACCTGTAATGAATTGAGACTTACCCCTAGCTGAATAAATTCTTGCAATGTTTTTTCTACTGAAAGGCTTTGGTGTACTAATTGGTTGCCGTGTTTGGTGAACTTATATTTATCATGAAGCTCGGGAGCGATATCAGCTTCATCAAGACATATAAATACGTGATCGAAGTGTTCTTGCAGTAACTTAGATGGTGAACCTTGAGCAATCACTTGGCCGTGATCCACAATGAGTAACTGATCGCACAACTGTTCAGCTTCATCCATATAGTGAGTCGTGAGAATAATGGTTTTACCCTTCTGCTTAATGGTTTCAATTAAGTGCCAGAAGTTGCGTCGTGAATGCGGATCTAAACCGGTTGTAGGCTCATCAAGAAAAATAATGTCAGGGTCGTTGATTAAGGCAAGGGCTAACAATACCCGTTGTTTTTGGCCTCCGGATAATTTTGCGGCTGGCTGGTTCAAAAACTCTTCTAAAAAGCATTGCTTAACTAACTCTGCCAAAGGCTGTGGATTAGAGTAAAAACTGCCGAATAGTTTAAGTACTTCTTTAACGGTTAAAAAATCCATTAACGCGGTCGACTGAAACTGAATGCCAGCCTCGAGTTTGAACGCTGGGTTGTTGGCTATGCCTTTGTATAAAATCTCACCACTGGTCGGCTTGGTAATTCCTTCAATCATTTCAATGGTTGTGGTTTTGCCAGCACCGTTAGGGCCCAGTAAACCAAAGCAAATTCCTGTTGGGATTGAAAATGAAATGCCATTAACCGCTTTCACTTTCGGGAAATGTTTGACGAGGTTGCTCACTTCTAAAATAGGTTTCATATAACTCTTTATAATGCTGTTTACAGTGAGTGTATCATTCGAGCAAATCAAAATTATAACGATGAATCTCATCTTCGTCCTGCTGTCTGTTAAGATGAACCGTAAATATTTGTTAGAGACTGATTCATGACTGCTCCTCAATCTACGTGGGCCGATGCCTTTCGTGCGTATACCAAGCCACAAGTGATAGCGATGTTCTTTTTGGGGCTGTCGGCGGGCTTGCCTTTATTGTTGGTGTTTTCAACCTTGTCTGCGTGGTTGAGAGATATGGAAGTGAGCCGCAGTGCCATTGGCTTTTTTGGCTGGGTGGGGGTGACTTATTCCGTCAAAGTTTTGTGGGCGCCGATCGTCGATCGTTTGCCTATACACGGATTGACCCGTTGGCTTGGCCAAAGGCGCAGTTGGATACTGCTTGGACAGCTTGGCATTATGCTAGGCATAGTGGGCATGTCTTTTACTAATCCTCAGCAAGAACTATTTTGGGTGGCGGTGTTTGCGGTAATGGTGGCGTTTAGTTCATCAACTCAAGATATCGCTATTGATGCATTTCGTATTGAGTCAGCCAAGGTTGAGCTGCAAGGCGCTATGTCGGCCACTTATATTTTTGGGTATCGCGTGGCCATGTTGGTGGCCGGTGCGGGGGCATTTTATGTGGCTGAATACAGCTCGTGGCAGATGGCTTATTGGTGTATGGCAGCGTTAATGGGGGTTGGTGTTGTTACGGTTTTGGTGGTGTCAGAGCCAGTATCAAATGGTGATGATGATGAGCGAGCTTTTAATGGTATTAATACGGCTTGGTTTGTCGATGCTGTTGTTAGCCCCTTTGTTGATTTCTTTCGACGTAATGGTCGCTTTGCTCTGTTGATTTTGGCGTTCATTGCCATGTTTCGACTAAGTGACATTGTGATGGGGATTATGGCCAATCCGTTTTATTTGGATTTGGGTTTTAGTAAAACTGAGATTGCGAATATAGGTAAAGTTTTTGGTTTCTTTATGACCATTGCGGGCTCGTTTCTGGGTGGTTTGTTAGTGGTTCGCTATGGTGTGTTCAGGCCGTTACTGGCTGGCGCTATTATGGTGGCGGTGACTAATTTATTGTTTGCTCAGTTATCGCTCGTAGGGCCGTCTTTACAATGGTTGGCGCTTGTTATTAGTGCAGATAATCTCAGTGGTGGTTTTTCTAATGCCGCTTTTATCGCTTATTTGTCAGGGTTAACCAATCGAGCCTATACCGCTACGCAGTATGCTTTGTTCAGCTCTTTGATGACTTTGCCGGGAAAATTCATGAGTGGTTTTTCTGGTGTGGTTGTTGATGCTGATGGGTATTTCACCTTCTTTGTGTATGCCGCGGTAATGGGAATACCTGCAATTGTTTTAGCTTATATGGTTATGCGTCATGATCGTGTGAGTGAGGCTAACTGATATTGAGCGTTACTGGTTTTTAACGATGATGTTATCCGGTAGAATCGCTTTTTTTTGATCAATGTGAAGCGGTAGAGAGCGGTATGTTTCGTCTTTGGATGTCTTGTTTGGTTGTGGTTCTGTCTTTCTTATGCGCTTGGGTGTCTGTGGCTGGAGAACTAACTCTTAAAAATGGTGACCGATTACAGGGTGAGTTGGTTAAAGTCGATTCAAAAAAACTAACGTGGAAATCAACTAGTTTTGGGGATTTATCTATAAATAAGACTCAAGTTAAAGGGATCGACATTGAGCAGGCGGTAAAAATTGAGGGTCAAGTGGACACATGCTATTTGGCCGGTTTAAACGATGAAGACATGGTTTACCAGTGTGGGGGGAATTTAATGCAGGCCCCTTTTGCTAGTATCAACAGTGTATATCCCTATGTTGAATACCAGGCTGGCGCTTATACCTACGCAGGATCTATGCATATAGCGGTAGATTTCAAGCGTGGCAATGAAATAAAGGATGATATTGATTTTAATTCAAGTGTGAATTTTAGGCGTGGAGACTGGCGCCACATAACGGTAATTGATTACGAGAGTATTTCGAGTAACGATCAGGCACCTAACGTTAAGGCCGAATTTTCTTATCGTCTGGATTGGTTCTTTCACGAGCGCTGGTTTTGGTATAACCAATTAACCTACAATGAAGATGAGCCAAGGTTAGTGGAAGAAAGCTATACATTAGGCTCGGGGCTTGGTGTACAAATATGGGATTACTCGCATGTGTCTCTCTCTATTGATTCTGGTTTTGAGTTTGAAAGCCAAAATTTCGAACCTTCCGATGAAGATGAATTAAACCCTGATTGGCAAAGTACGAGCCATAAAGAATTTTGGCGATTAGGCTACGATTTTATGTATAAATTGCCTTGGTCAATAAATCTAATCAACTCCGCAGAAATACTCCTGAATATGGATGAAACAGAGGACTGGGTGCTTGAAATGGACTTAGGTTTGAGTGTGCCTTTAGGTGGGAGTCTATCATCTGAATATAAGCTGGAATATGATTTCGATAACCTGCCTAATGGAGACAAAAAGCAGGACGATACAAAGTTCACCGTTGGTGTTGGTTATAAGTGGTAGTTGAGGATGTAATTATGCCGTTATTGTTGTTTGTATTAATGCCCGTGTTGGAAATGTGGCTTTTAATTGAAGTCGGTGCGTCTATTGGTGCGTTTAATACCATCGCTATAGTGTTATTAACGGCTATGTTGGGCTTGTCTTTGTTGCGCAAGCAGGGCTTATCTACGATCGCCAGTGCGAATCGAAAAATGCAAACTGGTGAGATGCCTGTTGAAGAAATGATAAATGGTATTTTTTTAGCCGTTGGCGGAGCTTTGCTGTTAACACCAGGTTTTATTACCGACGCCATTGGTTTTTGTTGCCTGCTACCAGGTGTTAGACAGTTATTACTAGGTAAAATGATTAAAAGAATGGTTGTCAGTGGTCAAGGTTCAGCTTCTTTTTCTTTTCAATCTAGCTCATCCGGTTTTAAGTCATATCCGCCTCGCCCAAGCGATGATTCTAATGATGTCATTGAGGGAGAGTGCGAGCGCGAGTCAGATAAGCGCCTTAAATAGTGTTTTTATAATTATTTTTTGTTTCTGAGTATTGAATTCCTAGTTTATACCCCCACTTTCTCTTCACAGGTTTTCTGCTGACAGCATAATGTTGGCGGCAACTCACCGCTATTTAATGATTGAATGGCGGTTTATTTAAGTGGTGCGCTGGTTCCTCCGGCGTTACTCGATCTTGAAACTCATGTTCTGGAGACTGTTTACATGAATATCCGCCCTTTACACGATCGTCTTGTGGTTCGCCGCAAAGAAGAAGAAACAAAATCAGCCGGTGGTATCGTATTGCCGGGTTCTGCACAAGAAAAGCCAAGCCAAGGTGAAGTTCTAGCCGCAGGTACTGGTCGCATCCTTCAAAGTGGTGATATTCAGCCATTAGACGTTAAGGTTGGTGACATAGTGGTTTTTGGTAAATATTCCGGTAGTAATACCATTGAAATCGATGGCGAAGAGCTACTGATTTTGAATGAAAGTGAAGTTTACGGTGTATTGGAAGCGTAATAGCTTTCTGCAAAACGAATTCTAAGGAAAAATTATCATGGCAAAAGTAGTAAAGTTTGGCGACGAAGCTCGTCAGAGTATGTTGGCTGGTGTAAACATTCTAGCTAATGCAGTTAAAGCAACTTTAGGGCCTAAAGGTCGTCACGTTGTTTTGGATAAATCTTTCGGTGCCCCAACCGTTACTAAAGATGGTGTTTCAGTTGCAAAAGAAATTGAGCTGAAAGATAAGTTTGAAAACATGGGCGCACAAATGGTTAAAGAAGTGGCGTCTAAAGCTTCAGATGATGCCGGTGACGGAACCACTACAGCGACTGTTTTGGCGCAGGCTATCGTAACCGAAGGCTTGAAATCAGTTGCCGCCGGTATGAACCCAATGGATTTGAAGCGCGGCATTGATAAGGCTGTTATTGCGGCTGTTGGCCACATTCAATCTTTTGCTCAACCGTGCGCAGATAATAAAGCCATTGCTCAAGTTGGCACCATCTCAGCCAACTCTGACACCTCAATTGGTGACATCATTGCCGAAGCGATGGAAAAAGTAGGCAAAGAAGGCGTTATTACGGTTGAAGAAGGTAACGCTTTAGAAAACGAATTAGACGTTGTTGAGGGTATGCAGTTTGATCGCGGTTACTTATCGCCATACTTCATCACCAATCAAGAAAACATGAGCGTTGAACAAGAAGCGCCATTCATTCTGTTGGTCGATAAAAAAATCTCTAACATCCGTGAGTTATTACCTACATTGGAGTCAGTAGCAAAAGCCGGTAAACCATTGGTTATTATTGCTGAAGACATCGAAGGTGAAGCTCTAGCTACTTTGGTTGTTAACAACATGCGCGGTATCGTTAAAGTTGCAGCGTGTAAGGCTCCAGGTTTTGGCGATCGTCGTAAAGCCATGTTGCAAGATATTGCAATCTTGACTGGCGCCACTGTTATTTCTGAAGAAGTTGGCCTTGATCTAGAAGCCGTTACTTTAGAGCATCTTGGTACTGCTAAGCGTATTACCATGAACAAAGAAATCACCGTTATTGTTGATGGTGCTGGCGAAGCGTCAGATATTCAAGCTCGTGTTGCTCAGATTCGTGCACAAGTTGAAGAGTCTACATCTGACTACGATAAAGAAAAACTGCAAGAGCGTGTGGCTAAATTAGCTGGCGGTGTTGCTGTGATCAAAGTTGGCGCAGTTACTGAAGTTGAAATGAAAGAGAAAAAAGCTCGCGTTGAAGATGCATTGCACGCTACTCGCGCTGCGGTAGAAGAAGGTGTAGTTGCTGGTGGTGGTGTTGCATTAATACGCGCTGTTGCGGCCATTGCTGACCTTAAAGGTGATAACGCTGATCAAGATGCCGGTATTGCTATTGCACGCCGTGCTATGGAAGCGCCTTTGCGTCAAATCGTAGAAAATGCGGGTGACGAAGCTTCTGTTGTTGCTGATAAAATCAAGCAAGGCGAAGGTAACTTCGGTTACAACGCTGGTACTGGTGAGTATGGCGATATGTTGGCTATGGGTATTCTTGATCCAGCCAAAGTAACTCGTACGGCATTGCAAGCAGCTGGCTCAGTTGCTGGGTTGATGATTACGACTGAAGCTATGGTTACGGATGAGCCTGCTGAGTCAGGTGGAATGCCGGACATGGGTGGTATGGGTGGTATGGGCGGTATGGGCGGCATGATGTAATAGATTTTAGCGCTGGTTTATTAGTTTAAAGGCGCTAATTTTTATTTTAAAAAGCCCGAAAATCGTGATTGGTTTTCGGGCTTTTTTTTGATCAAATTTTGGGGTTAGGCGTGATTTAGATTCTTGTCCATTTAACAGGTAATCTCTAGCTTAGTGTTGTGAGGAATGGCCTTTGTCGTCGTGGAAATCGGTAGACGTTATTTTTTTAGTAAAGCTTGGGAAGACTCAAGTGCTTTTTTACAGACACTCTCTAACGCCTCTATACTTGAAAACCTTGTATAGTTTGGGCGAAAAATAAAGGCTATTCGTCTATGCGGACCAGGCTCATTTAGGTGAATAGCAGACAGCTGTTGATTGCCTAATAGCAGTTGCTCTTTTGCCATTTCTGGAATCAGTGTGGTGCCGAGATTCCCTAAAACCATTTGAATCAATGTGTTTAAACTTGTAGCACCAAAGCTATGATTTGCAGCTTGTTCAGAAAAACTACAAACATCTAGTATGTGGTCTTTTAAGCAATGGCCTTCCTTTAGTAGCATAAGTTTACTTTCAGTGACTTCATGACTTGTTACTTCTTGTTGTTCTGAGTGTTCATTACCTTTGAGTGTCACCCAGTAGAAGTCTTCTTGCCAAAACTCTCTCGCCAGCAAGCCATCACAAGGAAATGGCAGAGCAAGAATGGCAGTATCGATTTCACCTTGCCGGACCTTATCAACTAAAACATGTGATTGATCTTCAATGACTGAAACCCGTGCCTGTGGATAATTTTCAGTCAGAATTGGAAGGATTTTCGGTAGCAAATAGGGAGCAATGGTGGGTATTAATCCAAGGGTTATCGGAAAGCTCAATGGTTTTTTCTGACTATCAGCAAGCTGCTGTAAATCATCGACTTGCAGCAAAATAGATTTGGCTTTTTCAAGAACATCTCTACCAATTGGAGTAACCAGGACTTTCTTGTTGTCACGCTCAAATATTTTCAAATCTAGTTGTGTCTCAAGTGCAGTTATTGCTGTGCTGAGTGCCGACTGGCTCACATGACATTGCTCGGCGGCCTTCTTGAAGTGGAGAGTGTTCTCAACAGCTAATGCATAAGTTAATTGTTTTATTGAGATCATGAGCGGCTCCTGTGATTTATTGTTCTATTTATTAGAATATAGGGTTAATTATAATCAATTATATTTATCATAGGGATATCTTTATAGTGGCTTCACTTAGAATATGAAAGTTAAATTAAAAATAGGTAAAGCTCATGACAAATGGTAATAGCGCAGGAAAATGCCCTGTGATGCATGGCGGCAGCACATCAGCAGGTAAAGCCACAATGGACTGGTGGCCAGAAGCCTTAAATCTGGACATTCTTCACCAGCATGACAGTAAAACCAATCCTCTCGATGATGACTTCGACTACGCCGAAGCCTTCAAATCGCTGGATCTTGAATCGGTTAAATCAGACCTGAAAGCATTAATGACTGATAGTCAGGATTGGTGGCCGGCAGATTGGGGTCATTATGGTGGTTTGATGGTTCGTATGGCATGGCATGCAGCGGGTACATACCGTATTGCTGATGGTCGTGGTGGTGCAGGTTCAGGTAATCAGCGTTTTGCGCCATTAAATAGTTGGCCTGATAACGTTAACCTCGATAAAGCGCGTCGTTTGTTATGGCCTATTAAGAAAAAATACGGCAATAAGCTTTCATGGGCAGATTTAATCATTCTAGCCGGCAATATGGCCTATGAATCAATGGGCTTGAAAATATTTGGTTTTGCTGGTGGCCGTGAAGATATTTGGCACCCCGAATATGATGTTGACTGGGGTTCAGAGCAAGAGTGGTTGGGTAAAAATTCTGACCGTGCACACGGTGATAGCTCTGAAATGAAGAATAACCCATTAGCAGCAGTTCAAATGGGCTTGATCTATGTGAACCCTGAAGGTGTAGATGGAAATCCAGATCCATTAAGAACAGCTCAAGATGTAAGAACGACATTTGCTCGTATGGCAATGAATGATGAAGAAACGGTTGCTTTAACGGCTGGTGGTCATACTGTTGGTAAATGTCATGGTAATGGCAGTGCTGAAAAAGTAGGCCCAGACCCTGAAGCGGCTGAGCTTCAAGAGCAGGGGCTTGGGTGGATTGCTTCTAACGGTACTGGCAAGGGCGCAGATACAGTATCAAGCGGTATTGAAGGTGCGTGGACAACGAATCCAACTCAGTGGGATAACGGTTATTTTTACTTGCTGTTTAATTATGATTGGGAGCTCAAGAAAAGCCCAGCAGGTGCATGGCAGTGGGAACCTGTAGATATTAAAGAAGAAGACAAGCCCCTTGATGCAGCAGATTCATCGGCGAGAAACAACCCGATTATGACGGATGCAGACATGGCAATGATCAAAGACCCTGCCTACCGTGAAATATCAGAACGTTTCTATAAAGATCCTGAATATTTTTCTGAAGTTTTTGCTCGAGCATGGTTCAAGTTGACGCACCGAGATATGGGTCCAAAAGCCCGCTATTTAGGTTCTGATGTGCCTTCTGAAAATTTAGTCTGGCAAGATCCTGTACCAGAAGTTGAGTACAGTTTAACGGGTGCTGAAGTGGCTGATATCAAGGCACAAGTGTTAGCTGGCGAATTAAGTGTTGCTGACTTGGTTTCAACAGCTTGGGATAGTGCTAGAACCTACCGTAATTCTGATCATCGAGGTGGTGCTAATGGCGCGCGTATTCGCCTGGCGCCCATGAAAGATTGGGAGGGTAATGAGCCAGCACGTTTGCATAGAGTGTTGGCTGAGCTTGAAAAGCTTCAAACATCACTTAGCAAGCCCGTTAGTATGGCTGACCTTATTGTATTGGCGGGTTCTGCGGCAGTTGAAAAAGCTGCTCGCGATGCTGGTGTAAATGTCATAGTTCCTTTTGCTGCAGGTCGTGGTGATGCAATAGATGAGCAAACAGATGTAGAATCTTTTGCGGTGTTGGAGCCAATTCATGATGGCTTTCGTAACTATTTGAAGCACGATTACAATGTGACTGCTGAGAAGTTGATGCTTGATAAAGCGCAGTTATTGGGTTTAACAGCACCAGAGATGACGGTGTTAGTTGGTGGTCTTCGGGTATTGGGTGCGAACTATGGCAACAGCAAAGAGGGTGTTTTCACAGATAAGGAAGGAGTATTAAGCAATGATTTCTTTATTAATTTGACCGACATGAGTTATAGCTGGAAGCCTTCGGGTAAAAACAGCTATGACATTGTTGAGCGCAGTTCTGGCAATACGAAATGGACTGCATCCCGAGTTGACCTGGTGTTTGGTTCAAATTCAATATTACGTTCATACGCTGAGGTTTATGCGCAAGACGACAGCAAAGAAAAATTTGTTCTCGACTTTGTTAAAGCTTGGGCCAAAGTGATGAATGCTGATCGCTTTGATTTGTAGATTAGGCTGCTGAGCTAAAGCAATAAAAACGGGTGTATACATCTGTTTTTATTGCTCGGCCCACTAGCTGTACTTTGAGTGGTGCATATTGATTTGGAGTTGGGGTATAAAGTGGGGTATCGAGATACCTCCCATATATATTATTCATTAAATTCAGTTAGTTGAAGTCGTATGGGCGGCATGATGTAAATTTTTGTGGTGTAAACCACTCAATAAAAAAGCCCGAATAGCGATATTCGGGCTTTTGTGTTTGTATTGTTTTGAGATTTTATCAATCGAGCTGCGTATCTACATCCATTGACTCGTGTAATACTCGCACAATATCAATTCCCGTGGTAGACGGGACAAAAATAACTAAATGATGTGCGTGATGATGAATATGTACAGGAGGTTTGAACTCATTTCGTTCACGGCACATCATTGGGTTCTCTACAAGCAGAAGAAACATATCTACAAGGCCGTCAATATAAGAATGGGCTTGATCAACGCTCCAGTTCTCAGCAGTGTATCGCCAAATAGACTCTAGATCTTTTTCCGCCTCTGGCCGTAATTTAAAATTATTCAACTATACATTATCCTGCATGCGTTTTTTGAACGATTCTTTATCAAATAATTGTGATTTTCCGCTTTCCAAGCCTTTTGTAATTGCATTCTGCATTGCTTTGAGTTTTTGCGTTTGCAGCTGATCATTGCGAATTAAAGTGCGAACATAATCACTGTTATTTGAATAATGGCCTTGTTGGGACTGAGATTCGACCCAGTCACGCATAGGGCCAGGAAGAGAGATATTCATTGTTGCCATGATGGTGCTCCAAATATTGCCTTAGCTAATGTAATTATATATGCCAGTGGCAAACATTGCCATTGGTGGGCGTTTTGGTTTGATAGCGTCAAAGTGAGGCTCTTAACCTAAGAGTGATTAAGTGTTGTATCTTGGTATGCTTGTGCCGTTTAAATTTTCTACAACGTTAGAAACCGAAACTTAAAGCTAAATTGTTCAGTGTGAAATAGAAAAATTAATTTTCAATGATTTGCTCAAAGATTTTCTTGCGGTCTTTGGGTGTTGCGGATTCACGACATTCGCCACGCAGTTTGGCGTTGCTACGTTCAATCTTTTTTTCGAGTAAGACGTAACCTTTATGGCAAAATCCGGTTTGTTTAAGTTTACTTTCAAGTTGCGTAAGAGTCATGATTTTTCCGTTACCTTTATCTCTCTTGGGTGTTTTGTTACCGCCACCGGGAGGAGCTCCATTCGTCGGGTCACCGCTGGTGCCATTAGGTGGTCTGCGGCTGGATTTTTGGTCTTTGGGTTTGCTCTGGGTTAATTCATAGGTGAAAAACTTTGAGCCGTTTTGTGTAATAGAAGTATTGAAACTTTCTTTTACCGTAATAAGGTGCTCGCGTTTGGGGTTGTTGCTGCAGGCGGTTATGGAAGCCACAATGAAGATGGCGAGAGTAGATTTTATGAGCCGCATAAAAAGGGTTCCTTGAATTGAAAAAAAGGATAAAGCGCCGCACTTTTAATTCTGTCTAAGGGGAGGTTGGCGGCGCTATTTAGGTTATTTTTTATCTTTGTTCTTCATTCTCTCTTTGATGTGCTCATATTTTTTTAACGGCATGCCGTTAGCTGCAATATCGAGAGTTTTAACTAAAGAATTATCTTGAGTAACAATAGCAACGTTGTAGCCTGTTTTGGTTTTAGTGATTTCCCCAATTTTTAAGTTTTCGTTACCTCGCATGATGAGTTTGGCTTTCGATAAGGTGCGAATGTCTTCGATCCCTAACTTTCTTTCAAACTTCTCTTGACGGTTTAGGTCTCCGTCTAAAAATGACTCTTCATGTTTGTCCATTCTTTGTTCGTTGTGAGACCGTTTACAATCTCTATCTTCGGCATCAGGCCCTTTATTGTCGGCATAGAGATAGCCGGAAGTGCCAAGCAGAGCTAAAGTTATTGCGGTTTTTTTAATCAGTGATTGTTTCATTTGTGCTTTTGTCATCGATAATTTTTTCATAGGTATTAGCCTCAGTGATTTATGAAAGACTTAAAGCGTTGTTTGCTTAAGCTGGGTGTATTTGATCATTAAGTTGTATTGAAACTATCTCGAAAGTGCATCAATTTGTATCAAATTGTAGCGATACATTTTGATACAGGTTTTCACTTTGCAGTCTGTATACTGTATTTATGAAAAAAGCACACATCATGGTGGTGGATGATCACCAAGACATAAGGGATTTACTGGCTGAATATTTAAATCGACAGGGCTATCAGGTGACGACCGCTGGTGATGGTGCTGCTATGCGTGATTTATTGACTTCTGAAAGCCTAGAGCAAGGTACTTTTGACCTCATTATTTTGGATGTCATGATGCCGGGTGAAGACGGTTTGAGTTTATGTCAGCACGTGCGAGCGATAAATGGCCCTTCGGTAATCATGTTGACCGCGATGAATGACGATGCTGACTGCGTGGTAGGGCTTGAGCTGGGCGCAGATGATTACGTCACGAAACCTTTTTCACCGAGAGTCTTATTGGCGAGAATTAAGTCGGTGCTGCGCCGAGTAAGGGAGAATGGTTTTGTTACTGAGGCTAAATTCCAATCAGGAGTCTCCTCGAATAATTCGACTTACTTAGCTTTTATGGGTTGGCGCTTAGATGTGTTGCAGCGACAGCTGATGGCTGACGATGGCGTACTGATATCGCTAAGCAACGCAGAGTTTGTGTTACTGGAGGTGTTTCTAAAGCATCCTCAGCGGGTATTAAGTCGTGATCAATTATTGAGTTTAACAAAAGGCCGAGAGGCTGAGCCGTTTGATCGCAGTGTCGACAATCAAGTCAGTCGACTCAGGAAAAAGCTGGAAGCTGATCCGCAAAATCCCACTCTAATTAAAACCGTTTGGGGTGGTGGTTATATGTTTGCCGCTGCTGTGACGTCGGTGGGCGGCTGATAATGAGAGCAGTTATGGGTTGGCCTAAAAAGTTATTTCCGCGCATGCTGATCTTAATTGTATTGGCTTTGGTTTTGGCGCAAGCCATTAGCTTGTGGGTGTTATCCAGCGCTCATCGCAATGTCTTGCGAGATTCTGTGCATCGTTATGAAATCAGTCAATTTGTATCGCTCGTACAATTGCTGGAACAAATGCCTACCAATATGCACGCGCAGGCTATTGGTGTTTGGCAAGGGGCGGGGCGTAGGTTGGATTTTGTTATTACGCCACATCTTGCTCGTGCAGAACGTGGCTTGGCACAGCGATTACAAGCCTCAATAGAATCACGTTTGGGCGAGCCTTATTACGATAAGGTGCGAGTCAGTTTAACCTTGGATGCTCGGCGGGGGACATTGAAAAGTAGGCCGCCTACGCATAATCGCATCGGGTATTCCCCACCTCCTGCAAATCATCTGAATCATGGTGAAGCGATTGGGTCAGGTAAAGCTGGTAGACCAGTGCTGAGCCAATTATCTATTGCGGTACAACTTGATAGTGGGCAATGGCTCTCAGGCTCTATGTTGGCACCGCAGCGACAATCGCTGATGGCAATACAGACAGTTATCTTCTTAGTCAGCTCAATTATTTTGGTGATAGTTGTCGTGTTTTGGCAGTTACGAAAAATTACCCAACCCTTGCGGCAGCTTGAGCAGGGTGCGAATGCCATGGGGCGAGGGCAGATAGTAGCCCCTTTAGTTGTTGACGGGCCAGAAGACGTTCGGACAACGCTGCACGCTTTTAATCAAATGAACGACAGGATTCAGCGGTTTGTATCCGACAGAACTCGTATGCTTGCTGCGTTGTCCCACGATTTAAGAACACCAATTACGACCATGCGTTTGCGCTTGGAATTAATGGATGCAGGTAAGCTGCGCGATAAATTATTGCAAAGCCTTGATGAAATGCAGCAAATGTCTGAATCTACTCTGGCTTTCGTGAGTGAATCGGGCGATACCGAAGCCAGTACTACTTTGGATTTAAATTCGTTACTTAGCAGCCTTTGTGATGACTTGCATGAGCAAGGGCGAGATGTCACTTATGTGGAGCCAGAGGGAATGTATTTGGTTACAGGAAGGCCGATCGCGTTGCGAAGAGTTTTTAGTAATGTCATTGAGAATGCTGTGACTTATGGCTTTACCGCTAAGGTGTCGGTTGAGAGGAAGGAGGAAGTATGGGTGCATATAGACGATTGCGGTACTGGTATTCCGGAAGAGTATTGGCAAAATGTGTTTGAGCCTTTTTATCGCTTGGAGGGTTCTAGAAATCGTCAAACAGGCGGAGTTGGTTTGGGCTTGTCTATCGTCAAGCAGCTGGTTGATGGCCACGGTGGTCGTATCGAGTTTTTTAAAGCTACTAAAGGCTTTCGGGTATCCATTGCGCTGCCTACTGTGAGTTCACCCCATTAAAATGAGCCTCTGCTGGAAGCGAGCGGGCGCAAACACCAGAAACATTAATTTATTTTACGTTTTGTCTTCTTATTTGGAGGGCCAGACCTTAGAATAACCAAGCTATTTAATAAAGTATTCGGTCTACCCTACTGTCAAAAGAGTAGAGGGCCAGACATACGTATAAATGACTATCAAAAAAAGACTAACTTTATTGCTGTTAAGGAATTAAATATGGAAACAATGCAATTTGTAAATTTTATGGCTCGTTGGGGGCACTTACTTTTCGGTATCACTTGGATTGGCTTGTTGTACTACTTCAACTTTATTCAAGGCGGCTATTTTAAAGCGGCTACTCCAGAAGCATTGAAAGATGCTAAAGCCAAATTGGCACCTGAAGCTTTATGGTGGTTCCGTTGGGGCGCTATGGGTACATTTCTGACTGGTTTGGTTTTACTGGTCGGTGTTGAGATGCAAGGCTTGATGAACACTTACATCATTGCTGGTGCCCTTATGGGTACGTTGATGTTTTTGAACGTTTGGTTGATCATTTGGCCAAACCAAAAAATAGCATTAGGTATGGTTGAGGGCGATGGCCCAACGGCAGCAGGTAAAGCGTTGCTAGCGTCACGTACCAATACGTTGTTCTCTGCACCAATGGTGTTTTTCATGCTGGCCGGCCCTCACTTTGCGGGTTACGGTGCTAAAGCTGAAATCACAACCGGTGGTCTAATTGTATTGGCCATTATTGCCGGATTAGAAGTGAATGGCGTAATTGGTAAGCAAGGCCCAATGACTACCGTTAAAGGTGTTATTCACTGTAGCTTAGGCTTAACCGCTGTATTAGCTGCACTGATCTGCTTCCTATAAGTGCTTCTATGGTTATAAGGTGAAGTGCTCAAGTGAAGTGACTTGATAAAAGCCGAGGCATGCCTCGGCTTTTTATTGTTTAAAAATAAGCGGCAGCGAGGAAAAACTAATAACAGTAGTGGTAGAATCTGATTCATAATCTGCAGCTAAACACTGCACAACTATCGGCATTAAGTGAGAAGTATTATGGAGCGTAAAGAACCAACATTTTCAGGTTCTAGTTCAACCCCGTCAAACCCTACGGCAGAACCCAATTTTCGTTCAAAACCAGATTCGTTTGACGCGCAAAGTCCTCCTCGAGCGCGACCAAAAGCATCGGAGCCAACCCCCAATACAGCATCACCAATGACAGGTTTTGCGTTGTTTTTGGTTGTCGTGAGCTTGGCTTTTTCTGGGTATATTTATGTGCAGTTGCAAGACACGCAAGCGTTGCTTGTTCAGGCATCGGGGAAAATCCATGGCCTTGAACAGCAGTTGTCGCTCTCTGACGATGAATCCACTCAATCAGTTACGGCTTTACAGGGCGTGATAAAAAAACAACAGGCTAGTTTAAAAGATACTGATCTTGAAGTTAGAAAATTGTGGGATACCCGCAACGTTAATAAAAACGCGATTGCTGCAAACCAAAAATTAATCAAAACGGCGCAAGCTTCTGTTAACAAACTAAACCCAGTGGTGGCTGATGTTGTGAAGCTTAAGCAGACAGTATCTAGCCAAGCTGCAAAAACGAGCGACCTGCTCAGTAAAATAAATGCTAATGCAAAAACATTAGCCTCATTTAGTGCAGACTTTGAACGCCAAAAGACCGTTATCGAACAGCAAAAAATAACCCTGCGTGAATTATTTGATAGTAATAGAAAATCTGAAAACGACCTTCTGGATATTAAAGGCAAATTCAAAGCTACCGAAGAGGCCATTGAGTCTATTGATGCCTTCCGCAAAAACACCAACAGTCAGTTATGGAAGTTAAAACAAAGTATGGCGAATTCGGCAGCACCGGTTTCAACTTCATCACAATAGTCTGTCCCTTCGTGATAATGGCGCAAAACCATTTCTGAAAATCCAGACAAGGCTAGATAGCTGGTGTAAACTTTTAAGTTAACACGCCTTCATCATTCACTGAGCAAGAGATGTTAGAACAATGACTACAATAATTCGCCAAGACGACCTTATCGATAGCGTAACAGACGCTCTGCAATTTATTTCTTACTACCACCCGAAGGATTTCATTGACGCCATGCACGATGCCTATCAGCGTGAAATTAATCCGGCAGCGAAAGACGCTATGGCGCAAATTTTAATTAATTCGCGTATGTGTGCCGAGGGCCATCGTCCTATTTGTCAGGATACCGGTATTGTCAGCGTTTTCTTAAAAGTGGGTATGAATGTTCAATGGGAATCCGAGGCTGGTACAAGCTTGGAAGATATGGTGAATGAAGGTGTACGTCGTGCCTACAATCATCCAGGAAACAAGTTGCGAGCTTCGGTTTTAGCTGATCCAGATGGCGCCCGTAAAAATACGGGTGATAACACTCCCGCCATGATTACTTATAAAATAGTACCTGGCGATACAGTTGAAGTGCATGTAGTAGCTAAAGGTGGTGGTTCTGAGGCCAAAACCAAATTTGCAATGTTGAACCCGTCTGACTCTGTTGTCGACTGGGTCTTAAAGATGATCCCAACTATGGGAGCAGGTTGGTGCCCACCTGGTATTTTAGGTATCGGTATTGGTGGTACCGCAGACAAAGCTTTGGCTATGGCCAAAGAGTCTTTACTTGATCCTATTGATATTCAAGATTTAATTGAGCGTGGCTCCAATAACCGCGCAGAAGAGCTGCGTATCGAGTTAATGGATAAAGTGAATAAGCTGGGTATTGGGGCTCAAGGTCTAGGAGGGCTAACGACCGTTCTTGATGTAAAAGTAAAAGATTGCCCAACTCATGCTGCGAATAAGCCAGTGGCGATTATTCCTAATTGTGCGGCAACTCGTTTGGCGAAGTTCACGTTGGATGGATCAGGGCCTTCCTTGCAAACGCCGCCGAAGTTAGAAGACTGGCCTGAAATTACCTGGGAAGTTGGTAATGCTCGTCGAGTTAATCTCGATACCCTAACTAAGGCTGATATTGCAGATTGGCAACCTGGTGAAACAGTCTTGTTGTCAGGCAAGCTCTTAACAGGTCGTGATGCGGCGCATAAACGCATGGTTGATATGATAGCCAAAGGTGAGCAACTGCCAGTCGATTTTACCAATCGTATGATCTACTACGTTGGCCCTGTTGATCCTGTCGGTGACGAAGTTATGGGTCCGGCTGGTCCAACCACGGCTACAAGAATGGATAAATTCACTCGTACTATGTTGGAGCAGACCGGCTTGATTGGCATGGTTGGTAAAGCCGAGCGTGGCGCTGTTGCGATTGAGGCCATTAAGGATAATAAAGCGGTTTATTTGATGGCGGTGGGTGGTTCAGCTTATTTGGTTTCAAAAGCCATTAAGGCTTCCAAAGTTGTTGGATTTGCTGATTTAGGCATGGAAGCTATCTATGAGTTTGAAGTTGAAGATATGCCCGTTACCGTGGCCGTCGACGTCAAAGGCGAATCAGTGCATGAAACTGGACCGAAATTCTGGCAGGCCAAAATAGAAGAGCAAGTGTTGGTTTTAAAATAAACCTATTTGATTTTTCATAACGTTTACATAAAGCCGGGCGATGCCCGGTTTATTTTTTTAAAGGAAATATATTATGAGTCAAGGTAACGAGATGGCAAAAACAGTTTTTATTACCGGTGCGTCATCGGGCTTAGGTAAGGGCATGGCTTTTGAACTGGCGTCACGCGGCTATAATTTAGCGCTAGCCGCAAGACGTTCACTCCAAGATACGGCCGACGAAATAATCCAGAAGCACGGTGTGAAGGTTAAAGTGTATGAGTTGGATGTCACCGATTACGACGCTATTGATCAGTGTGTTAAACAAGTCGTAGTTGATTTTTCGGTGTTGGATATTGTTATCGCGAATGCGGGAATTGGCGAAACCATGTACATCGGTAAAAGCGATTTTAGTGCCGTTAAAGCCACCATCGAGACCAATGTGCTGGGTTTAATGGCAACGGTAGAAAGTGTGTTGCCAATACTGCGCCAGCAAGGCCATGGTCAAATTGTTGGAATTAGTTCGGTAGCCGGTGAGAGAGGTATGCCTGGTGTCGGTGTCTACTGTGCCAGTAAAAGTGCGGTAACTACTTATTTAAAAACACTTCAAGTTGAATCTTATCGAGAGAATATCGACATCACTATTTTGGCCCCTGGCTATATTGATACCCCCATCAATCAAGGTGCTAAAAGTCGACCGTTCGTTGTCAGTTTGGATAAAGGCGTGCTGGAATTGGTAGATAAAATAGAGAAAAAAGTAGCATTCTCATTTGTTCCAAGCTGGCCGTGGAGCATCGTAGCAAGAGTGATGCGTTACTTGCCTCACCGGATGTTGGCTAAATAAGAACCTATCCATATAAAGACTTACGGCGTATACCAAATGGGCGACCCATAAGCACGCTCTTGGATTACCATCGGAACATCATCATCCATTGTTATGCCAAAGCGATTTTGATCGTATGCCGTCCAGCGTGGCGTTGGTATTTCTAATACTCGGGCATAGTAAAAGGCCCGCTGGTCAGAGTTAAACTCTGGGTCTTGCCAAAAAGTCGTCAGCTCTGAACTGCCGATATCATTCGTCCAAGTTGCATTGGCGATATCAACGGTATTACCCACGGCAGGTAATTTACCTTCGCTGTTTATTTTTCGATTGCCGGCCCATGCGACATTAAATATTTTCTCTTGGGGGTGGCCTTGAGCGTCGACCCAACCTTTTACGATTTGAATTCTATCTAAGCTTGCACCCAAAGGGTCCATATTGCTGGTGATTAAAAACCCGGGTGCTTGTTTCGTTGAATCAGACGTTAAATCGCTGCCCATAGGTACGCCTTTGGCATAACCTACCTCGGCTATGTCAGGGTTGTTGGCGTCTTGCTTTGAAAAGCTCCATCCACCAAACATCCGTAAGGTTATTCTTGGTCCTGTAGTGGCGTAAGTTTCTTTACGCTGCATCGCATTAAAAATACTGTCTCGAGTATTGTCTTTGGCCCAGACCGCGGCTAAACCAGACGCCGAATATTCCCAGCCGCCTTGTTTGGTGCGTGTTATTTGATTTGGTTTTTTCTTTGGGAGTTTCCAGCGGTTTGGCTGTGGTTCATTTTGAGCGTGCTTACCATAGAAATTATTTTCTTCGGCGTTGGCGAGTCCCGTGTGTGAATCGGTTGAGCCAATCAGGCCAAATTTAAAGGGGTTGGCGTTTAGCTGACCTTCTAGAACCAGACCATCTTTAAGTGCTGTGCGCACGTAGCTGCCGGGTAGCATAGCTTCGGTGGTGGCTTTAATGCCGCCTAGGTTGCCTTTGTCCCATGTTTCGAAATTAGCAAACTCATCATTAGGCGATAGTAATGGATGCGCTTCGCTGTCGCCTTTTATTTGAGTGGCTTCGGTTAATGGTTCCCAGCGCATTCTGTTTTTGGCGTAAAGAGTTGTCATTGGTTCGCCATTAAAGCGCGAAGTTTGAAACATAATCCCGTTTGATAAGTTGGGGTTATGGGGAATAGCGAGAGCCCGACCACTGGTTTTTTCTTCGTAGGCTTGCATCCATTCCCATAATTTTTCCGGGTCTTGACCGCTTTCGTTACTGTCTAGTGGAATAATTTGGCTGGTTTTATCGGCATCATCAGAAAAAATAACAACGCGGTGTAAGTTGTTGCCTTGTACCAGTGAGCTCCACTCAAAACCCGAAAGTGCTGTGAATCGGCCCGGCTCATTATACTTCGTTGCGGTTTTCACGGAAGCTTGCCATGACATATTCCTTGCGTCGTCAAGATCGGCCATACCTTCTGGTAAGTTTCCAGTTGCTTGCGCTCTCACTATTTCTCCGGCAACTTGGGCAGCGTGCCTGGGTCCTTTGTTAAGTAGTTCAGACCAGCGTTGTAGGGTTTTATTGCTGCCAATAAGGTTTTTGTTGCCTTTTTTTAGTTCAACCACAACGCCGTAGCCTTCGGCATGATCGGCAACTACTAAGAAATCAAGAGGCCGAGAAAGTTTTGTTTGCGCTCCATGGCTGGTGGTTATTTGTTCGCCGCGAGCAAATTTATAGGCATCTGAGTGAGTTAAAATGGTGCCGTAAGCGATAGCGTCACCTGAAATCAAAGTGTGTAAGTGGGTGTCGCCCCACAAAGGTTGTTTGGCGTAATCGGCGTTCGCGTAGGGGCTGTAATCAACATCATATTTATTGGCCGAGGTCACGTCTGCAGCTATACCTGAAGGTGATAGACATATAGATATAAGCGCTATCGGAAGTTTGTTTCGCATGGCTATTCATACTCCATTTCTATTGATGTTAAGCGTTGATAAAGGATAGACGTAATATTTATGCTGGCGCGTAAATCTCCAGTTTCTATTTTATTTTTAGGGCATCACGCTCAAAGGCTGGAGGATCTACGAGCTTATCTGCGTTTGAAAATCCAATCGGATATATAGAGAAGGGCTGGAAGAGCGTTTGGACGATGTTAATCGCGAGGTGGCGGAATTTATTGCTGCTTGTGAAATTGTAGGAATCTCGCTAACCACAAACACTCACGCCGCTAACGAACCAAGCGAATGTTAAAAGCAATTGAGATTCTTTCGCCCTCACCAAAAAAAGGATTAACGCTGTGAGTCATCCACGCAGGGAAAACAACTAACATTCCAGGTTTTGGTTGAACGCTGAATTTATGACCAAATTCATAGCCCGGCACAGGCCCCATTCCTGCTGCTGGCCTAGGGTCTTGGAATTCAAGTATTCCATTCTTTTCTAAGCTTGGATCTGGCTTCCCTGTGGCCACATAATAAACAGCGCCCCAGTGATACCCCGGATGAATATGGGCGGCATTGTATTCGCCATTACGATTAATATTGGCCCACGCAAACATTTCCATGTTTTTAGGCGGTTGAGCTTTTCGAATGGGTCGGCTATTGCTTAAAAAACTCACCGCGCCATTCACTCTGTGCATCAAGTGCTGTATTTCAGGATTTGGCCATTGCAGTAAATCATCTTTTGAGCGCCAACCACCTATATTGCTTTTTTGAGATGCACCGGTACGCCACTCGGCATTTTCTTGTTCCTTATCTAAGAGTATTTTATGTAGCTTAGCGTTAGTTTCATCCATGTCCGAATAGTGATGTTGCAAGAGCGGAGTCGGGTAAATCTGCTTTAGGGAGTCTTGGTAATTGGACTTGTTCATAAAGAAAACTCATAAATTTCAGATAAAAAGATGCATCAATATAGCCTAATCATATCAGCGACAAATTTAATGTGAATTAGTTCTCGTTTTCATTTTTTTTAATCAGTAATAAGCGTAGTATCTAGCCTGTTTAAACACATTTTAATAATGATACTAGTTTAGGGAATAGAGTAATGAATAAGTTATGTTTTAAATGGATGAGTGCCAGTGCGTTATTAGCCGTTACTGCTACCTCAGCTGCAATTGAAGTACCTGCAGAAGTAGAGGCTCAGTATCAATCGGCTATAGAATCTAGAGCGAATGGCGATATTTATGGTGCTATTGATCAGCTAAACAGCTTGTTGAGCAGCAGCCCTTATATGCACAGAGCGCGGTTAGAATTAGCTGTGTCTTACTATCGTGCGGCACGCTATGAAGAAGCCCGTAAAAATGCACAAGAAGTGTTATCCAATCCAGATACCCCCGACAGCGTAAAAGAAACCATTCAAATGTTTATTGATCAGCTAGATTCAATTGCTGAAGCTGACGATACCCGTCGTCACAGTTGGGATGCGTCGATATCGTTTGGTTTAGGTCATGATGACAACGTTAACGCCGGTCCAGGCAGTGAAAGCTTTGATATTAATGGCTTAACCTTTTTTCTTGATCCAGAAGACGGCGAACAAACCGATGCCTTCGGCACCATTTCAGGGAGCGTAAACCATTCATACCGCATGCCTGGCTCGGTCAATATTGGTTCGCGTCCAGTACAAATGTTATGGCAGTCGGGCGTTAGTCTTTACCGTAAAGAGTACCAAGATGAGCACCCATACACAGTTGATGTGATCAGCTTAAACACAGGTCCTGCGTTGATCTCTAGAACCAACTGGCGAGCGAGCCTTGATTTCCGCGTTGACTCAGTTCGTTTAGGCGATGATGAGCTATCGGTTTACACCAGTGCTAATCCATCGGTAACTTGGGTAGACGGTAAAAACGAATACACCTTGCGCGGTCAATGGATGGATCGCGATTATAAGCAAGCCAGTGATACTAACCGCGAAGGTGAACGCTATCTGTTAGGGGTTGATTACACTCATAACTTCAGCGCAGTTTGGGCATTGAAAGCGGGCGTTAGCTCTTATAAGCAAGACGCTAAAGTTGACTACCGTGAGTTTGATGTTGCAGAAGGCTATCTCAGTGCTATTTGGTTGGCTTGGACCGATGGTGCAGTTTACGCTCGAGTTAATTACCGTGAAACCGAATACGATGGTTTAGAGCCCGCATTTAATGTTGGTCGTGAAGAAGACGAAACTAAGTATATTTTAGGCGCTAGCCATAACTTTAAGGCTGGAGCCATGCAAGGTTGGGGTGTTGGCGCTCGTTTTAGTTACAGTGATAACCAGTCGAATGTCGATATTTATGAATACGATCGTAAAGTTATTAACTTTGATTTAACTAAACGTTTTTAATGATAGGTTGTTGAGTTTTACGCCACTTGAGCAGATAATGGTCTAGTGAAGTGGCGATGCAAATAATAAGCAAATAGTTAGTCAGGGATTCTGGATTAACTATTTACCAAGGAGATGGATAATGAAAAATATATTTATAGTAAGCGCATTGAGTTTGGCCATAGCGGGCACAGTAAATGTTCATGCAGCAACTGGTTCTGCCGAAGGCACTGAAAGTTGTGTTGTACAAGGCGGTCAAGGTGAGAGTCTATCTGAATGGGGCATCTGGTGTGGTGTGGCAACGTTCTTGTCGGCTTTGTCAGAGATGGATCCGTCAGCGGCTGGCCCAGAAGGCGAAAATTTTGAAATAGCCATTGGTGATCCTACTGGCCGTGGTGAGGCGGAACAATTTGATCCTGCTACCGGCGGCGATGAAGTCACTCCTCATGTAGTTCTTCCTGCGCAACAGCCAGGCCAATTTGTGGGTTATTTTGTCACGCAAGATTTTGAAGGTGATTATGAGACTGACGAAGGTTATGGCTATGGAACACCAGTAAGTCAGCTTGGCGGTATAGCTCTGGCATTTGAAGATGGCTATGACGATTTTAATGAGGGCTATGGCGATGAGGGCTATGGCGGTGAAGGTTATGGTGAATTTGAATTTGAAGTTGAAGGCGTTGATACAATAGCTTATGGCCGTTTTAATGCCGATGGTTCGCCTAAAGATGGTGCTGAATTTACTAGTGAAGATGATTTTTATCACTATGATAACAATGACGAAAATAGAAGATCAGGTGGGGATAGTCATACCGCCGTTACTCTTGATGCTGATCCTAGTATGGTAGGTTATGCATACTCATATGAGTCTGATTACAGCTATGACTATGAAGATCAAACTGATGACTACAATAACTATCGTTACTTTGGGGCTAGTGAAGTCATTGTCTATCAGGAGTCTGAAGAAGAGGATGGCCCACAATTTCGCAGTTTAAGCGGCCCGGAAGGTGAAATCCTGAAGGATTATTGGGCTGGGTATCAGTACAAATCTACGACTAGAGACTCTGTATATTCACTCGAAATGATGGCCTTTGTAGCTGGTATTGCTACACCTCTCTCTGATATTCAACGCCTAATTACTGGCGACGTTGAAGCTGTTTATACTGGGAATTCGATGATCTATGATCAAGCCGTGCGTTTGAATGTGAATTTTGGTGGTCAGACCTTCACTGGTGAGTTTGGTGATGGATACGAATATGCCAAATCTAACTCCGGTATTGCTATGGATAAAGATATAAGCTTTACCGCATCGGGCGTGATTGATGGTATAAACTTGATTTCAACTGAAGTGTCTGCCGATTCTGGATTTGTTCAAGGCACCTTCTTCGGAGAAGGCGGTCGAATTGTTGGCGGTGGCTATGATGTTACTATCGATCAAGACCGTATCGTTGATGCTTTTACTGCCGTAGAAGGTGAAAACAATATGGTGCAAGCCGGTGGCCCAATCTAAGCCTGTGTTGCTAGCTTTGAGTCTTTAAAACCTGCTTCGGCAGGTTTTTTTTAATCCAATATTTGGTGAGGTTGTTACGTGGCTCGAATTTTATG
Source organism: Cellvibrionaceae bacterium (assembly GCA_034112445.1). Classification (GTDB taxonomy): domain Bacteria; phylum Pseudomonadota; class Gammaproteobacteria; order Pseudomonadales; family Cellvibrionaceae; genus Pelagadaptatus. The sequence goes on from JAWUVI010000018.1 coordinate 108,396, forward strand.
TGTGTGGGAAATGGGCAGTAATCTTGGCCATTTAACCAACCTCAAGCTGTTCGTTGATGCCGCTATTGAGCAAGGTCACAAGGTCAGTTTAGCGATACGCGAACTGCAAAATGTCACAACCATCTTTGATTCTAAGACTATTAAACTCTACCAAGCTCCACATATTCGTAGGCAAAAACAATCTTATTCTCAACCCATTGTCAGTTTTTCTCAGCTAATTCATCGCCAGGTATTCACCAATGAGCAAGAGCTAACGGGCTTATATCTGGCTTGGAATTCTTTGTTTGATGCGGTTAATCCTGATTTAGTTGTTTACGATCATTCACCGTCTGCATTGGTAGCCAGTGTGGGAAAGTCTTGGCAGAAGTGGATTGTTGGTAGTGGTTTTTTAATTCCTAGAACAGACGGCCCCTTTATGGGGGTGTTTCCAGGCTTAAAGCCGTCCATTGAGAATGACAGTGTGCTACAGGCGGCTGAAAATTCTTTACTGAAAACCATTAACTCAGTTTTAGAAAGTAACCACGTTGAGCCCCTTAAATCGGTTAAGCACATTTATCAGCAATCTGAGCAACAACTCTTATTGACCTTGCCTGAGCTGGATCATTTTGGTGCAAGATCTAATGGGCAATACCTGGGAGTTAAGTTGGGACGCTCTGGAGTAGAGCCGCGCTGGCTGGCTGGTGATGGCTGTAAAGTGTTTGTTTATTTACGGCCTTTCCCGCAGATGGCGGAGTTATTTAATACCTTGCTTGAGAATAGCGTCAGAATTTTATTGTACGCGCGCGATATTCCAGAAGCTTTACAGAAAAAATTCCAAGGAAAAATAAGTTTTTCAGCACTGCCGGTAAATTTGACCCTAGCTTATGCTGAGGCGGACTATGTCATCAGCCACGGTAATCATGGTGCAGCGGCTCAAGCGCTATATTGCGGTGTGCCCCAGTTATTGATCCCGAAGCAGCAAGAGCAAATGCTTTTGGCCAAGCGAGTAGAACAACTGGGAATGGGCGTTGTCGCTCACCGAAGTCAGCCAGAATATTTATCTACTTGGCAGAAGTTAACCTCAATAACCAAGCAATCTATATCGCAACAAACTGCTTCCATCATAGGTTCGCAACCGCAATCTAGCGCCGAAAGTGTCATTAGTCGGTTGATGCAAGAAAGCTTATCTGAGCAATAGTAGGTAATACGTGGCTAAAATCTTATGTGTTTGGGAGATGGGCAGCAGTCTGGGTCATTTAACCAATCTTAAACCGTTCGTGGATGCCGCTCTTGAGTTAGGGCACGAAGTTAGTTTGGCGGTTCGTGAGCAACGCAATGTAGCGACACTGTTTGATGTGACAAAGATTCAGCTCTTACCGGCCCCTTTTCCTCCACAGGTTAGCCATACATCCTCTAGTCCTCTCATAAGTTTTTCTCAATTGATTAATCGACAGATGTTCTCGAACGAGAAAGAGTTAAACGCCTTGTATAATGCTTGGGATTCTTTATTTGATCTTATTAAGCCTGATTTAGTTGTATACGACCACTCGCCTTCAGCGCTTGTGGCCAGCGTAGATAAACCTTGGCAGAAGTGGGTTGTAGGCAGTGGCTTTCTAGTGCCGCGCTCGGATGGTCCATTTTTAGGTGCTTTCCCTGGACTGAAGCCTTCGCTGAAAAGAGATCGGTTGTTAGAAAAGGAAGAAAAGAACTTACTGGTGACTATTAATCAGGTGCTGAGCAATGCTCAGGTGAAACCGCTTAAATCTGTTAAGCACTTATATCAGCAATGTGATCAGCAGCTATTGCTAACACTACCCGAGTTAGATCACTTTGGTGCGAGACCAAAAGGCAAATATCTCGGGGTAAAGTGGAGTGATTCTGGGGTGGAACCTTTCTGGCCCGAAGGAGGCGGCCCAAAGGTTTTTGTTTACTTGCATCCTTTTCCAAATATGGCTGAGTTATTTAATACGCTACTTAAAAAAAATGCCCGAATTCTTTTTTATGCTAGAGATTTGCCTGAGGCATTAAAGCAAAAGCTGAAAGAAAGAATAGCGTTTTCTGATCATCCTATAAACCTAACGCAGGCGTATACAGAAGCTGACTATGTTATCAATCACGCCAATCACGGCACGGTCACGCAAGCTGTTGGCAGTGGTGTACCACAGTTATTAATTCCTATGCATCAAGAGCAACTTCTTTTGGCGCAGCGGGTAGTGCAGTTAGGCATGGGAGTAATAGCCTTTCGTGATCAGCCAGAATTCCTCTCCTCTTGGCAGAAGTTAACCTCAATAACCAAGCGTTCGAGAGTGAATAAAACACACTGTAAGCCTAAACAGGATATCAAACACGAGATCAGTCGATTAATGCAAAAGACATTTCCTCTCTTTAAGTAGAAAAAGTGTGATTCATTTTTCTTTTTTTGAACTATCCGGTATGGAATACCTAGAGCTAAAAATAATGAACCCAATGACTCTTTTCCCGTGACTGTTTGAACTTCCCGTATTGAATGCAGCATGGGTATAGGATGATGAGGCCGGCGAGCCAAGCTCCGATGGCGAGGGTTACCGAAGAGTCATTTGGCAGAATATAGCTCAAGCTGCCGTATAGGTATAAATGCGCCACATAAAAGAACAGAGTGGCGCTACCAAAGGTGGTTAATGGCTGCACAGGTGTTGTTCGAGTTAAGCCAATTGAGGCCAAAATCAAACCGCCTAAGCCCAGCGTGATAAGTAGAAAGGCAGGGCTAGGTGGGTACTTAGTAACGTTGAAAAGGTCAATCCAGTCGCGCACTTCAATATTGTGATAATCACCAACGTTAAAGCCAATCCTAAAAACCAGGAACGCGGCAATCATGATGATGCTTATAATAAGTAGATTCTTATAGGCTGCGTTGGCTTGCGATATGAGTGCTCGGCCAAACACGACGCCCAATAAGCCTAAGGCAATCCAAGGTAGAATTGGGTATCGAACCAATAAGAAACCACTTTGGCCGGGAATGTAAAACACCCGCACGAACATATTATAAACAGTCGAAGCATCCGTATCGGCAGGAAAAAAATAAAACGGGATGACGATTAATATCGCGGCTAACGAGGTCAGCAGCGCCGAAGAATAAGTCATCACAAACGATGTGATGATCATGCAGCTACCGAGTGCGGCGAGTACTCCAAAGTACAAAAATATCTGGCTGGGGTCATAACCCGCTTCGCCTGAGCCGAAAGTGTTGCGGGGGATATCACTGCTATTATCCCCAAACATCCACGCGATGTTGATAATGGAAAATTGCAGTAACACGAGCAGGCCGCCACGAATGAAAAAGTGGCGTTGGATCTGTCGCGGCTCTATGCCCTGACGTGATCGAGCGTGATGCATGAACACCATTGAGGTACCCATCAAAAAGAAAAAGCCGGGTGCGCATAAGTGGGTAATAAAGCGGATGAAAAACGCAACGCCATCACCGTCGTAGTTGGGCATAGTGCTACCCCAGTGCTCGCTAGGATGGCTGCGGCTGATGAGCCCGCGAACATGATCCAGCGCCATGAAAACAATAATTAGGCCGCGGCTCACGTCAATAGCAGGGTATCTCATAGGGAATTTTTCACGAAGGGGAGCGTTAATAATGTGAACAGTTTATAGCTTGGTTTTAAGCTGGGCAATGCGAGTCTGTATGTGAAAAAACCTGCTAAGATAATGGTAGCTTCTTTACCGTTGTTTATCTAAAAACCAACAAGTGCCTTTTATGAATTACTATCAATATTCGATTAGCTGCAGCGGTTGTCAGTCTAAAGTGATTGCCACGTTATGTTTGCTGCTGGTTATCTTCAGTTTGCCAGCGTTAGCCGCTGCTAGCGAATCTATTAGGGCCACCGATCAGCCAGTTTCAATCGTTTCCGCTCACACCAAACATTTAAATGCCACGCCTAATCTTGCGTTTTTTAGAGATCCAAAGTCTCAATATAAACTCGACGATATACGAGCTATGTTGGCTGATCCAGTATGGGAAAAGCCTCGTGATGCTAGTGGCTCCATCGGCTCCGCTGAAGGAAATATATGGGTGTATGGACGCCTTAAGCTTGATGCCGACAAGTCTAAAAAATGGGTGGTTAATATTAATAATCAATCTATTAGAACGATTGATGGCTGGAAGTACGACGGTGGTGTTTTAGCCGAAACCTATTCAGTGCGTATGGATGTCCCCTTTAATCAGAGGAATATAGAGGTCTATAATTATACGCTTATTGTGGATTCACTGCCTGATGTAGAAAGTGAGATTATCTTTAAGATTTCCAGTGAATCATGGATTGATTTGCCGGTGACTTTCGATTCCCTTGAAAATTATATTGGCAATCAAGAGCCTAAAATATTTTACCGTGCATTGTATTTCGGGATGATGTTGAGCATCTTGTTATACAACTTGATTTTACTGGTGACTTTAAAAGAGAGAGTTTATTTTCACTACATGTGTTTGGTGGCTTCTGCGGTGTTATTTTTTATGGCAATGGATGGTCGTGGGTATTTTTATTTATGGTCTAAGTTTCCCAGTTTTAACAACATAGCGCTGAACTTTTTTTTACTATGCATACTACTTTCTGGCAGTATGTTTACGCGTTCATTTTTACAGCTAAAAGATCATTTTTCTCGCTTCGATTCCTTTTTTAAATACACATCAATGATTTGTGCCGTGTTGATATTGATGTGCTTTTTTGCGCCGCAATTCTTATTACTCGAAGTATTGACGATTATTGTCGTTATAATTTTTCCAAGTTTTATCTTTGTAGGTTTTTATACTTGGCGGTCGGGTGCACGTTATGCGCGCTTTTACACTGTTTCGTGGCTTATGTTGTCGTTGGCTTTTGTCTGGTTAGCCATGGGTGTTTGGGGTGTTTCTTTTGTTGAGATAGATAGCTTATGGAGCTATTTAAGAGGCGGTGTTTTATTGCAAATGTTGATGTTGTCAATGGGAGTGGCTGCCCGTCTTTCTTTTATGGCAACACAGCGTGAAGATGCAATCCGTAACAGTCAGGCAAAAAGTGATTTAATAGCCCAGGTTAGCCACGAAATCCGAACCCCAATGAATGGCATTATTGGTATGTCCGAATTACTTGAGGAGCAACTGACAGATGAAACTTCTAAGCATTACAACAACGTTATTTCACAATCGGCAACCGCTTTATTAGGTGTGATTAATGATCTGTTGGATGTCGCTAAAATTGAAGCCGACAAGATGACTCTGAGCTTCGAGCCTACGCATGTGAAAACCGTAGCGGAAAAGTCTCTACAATTGATTGAATCGCAAGTGAAAGGTCGTGATTTAAAGCTTATTTTGGATATTGAACAGGACATACCTGAGTGGTTGAGTGTTGATGCCACTCGCTTGGGGCAAATACTGATTAACTATTTGAATAATGCTCAAAAATTTACACTTGAAGGCAGTATCACGTTAAAAGTTTCTTTGTGTTCAACTTATTCTGGCAATATCATTTTCTCAGTCATTGATACAGGACCGGGAATTGCGCAAGACCTCCAGCCTGTATTGTTCGATGCTTTTTCGCAAGACGATACAGACTCAGAGAAAGCCGGTATGGGTACAGGCTTGGGGTTGTTCATCAGCCAGCGTCTAGCCAGATTGATGGGGGGGCATGTTGGCTTTGATAGCCGTGTGGGTGAGGGAACGAGTTTTTGGGTTTCACTGCCTCTAGAGTCTTGTGATGCACCATCCAAAATAAAAATTAGCAGTGATGAAGTTGACGATTGTTTAAAAGATAAAATGATTTTAGTTGCTGAAGATAACTCAGTGAATCAAATGGTCATTAAGGGCTTGCTGAAAAAATTAGGGTGTCGGTTTCATGTGGTCGACAACGGCCAAGAAGCGCTGGATTATGTTACGGCTGAAAATGAAATTGATTTTATCCTGATGGATTGTGAGATGCCTATTTGTGATGGTTTTTGTGCGACAGAAAAGATCAGAGCTTTTGAGCTCAGTCATAGAAAAGTAAGGTTGCCTATTGTGGCTTTAACAGCTCATGCCCTCCAAGGTCATAAGGATAGGTGTTATAAGTCGGGCATGGATGCGGTGTTAAATAAGCCGATTAAATCCCCTGAACTTGCGAAAATGATGACAAGCTTCCTAAAGGGTACAATAGTAAAAGGCGGGTGATTATATGAGTACGTCCGTTATTACTGTCATTATTAATGACAAACCATATCGTTTGAGTGCCTCTGATTCAGCGTCTATAGCCAAGCTTTCTGCTGAAGAAAAAAATCAGCTAAGAGAGTTGTTGCAGGCGGTGAACCAACACGAACCAACTATTGAAAGACCAGTTCAAAAAGCAATTCCTAAAACCCAGATAAAGTATAATCAGCCAGAACCAAAACCTGAAAGGTTGGGACGAGGTGATGTAGAGAGTACTATGGCCCGATTAATCATGGAGGAAAAAAGTAAACAGAAACCAGCGTTAACCAAGCGCAGTGTGTATAAATTTATCGGCGGCTTGGCTTTGCTGGCTATTGTTTTGATATTGATCTTTTAGCGTTGACGTTTTTAATACTGACTTTTTATTTCTGGGTATGCCGACGGTTTTTACCGCTGGGTTTATGACCTTGAGAGTTTTCGCCTGAGCGTTGACCGTCTCTATGACCTTGGGATTGTCTTGGTTGTTTCGGTTTTTTAGCTCGAGTCGGTTTGAGGTCTTCTGGACGAGACTCTCTGAGAGGGTGAGTTGGCTCAAATCCCGCTACAAACTTTCTTTCAAGAATTTGTTGGGTGAAACGCTCAATTCCGATCAACTCTTTTTGCTCATCGGCGGACACCAAAGATATAGCTTGGCCGGTCGCGCCAGCTCGGCCGGTACGTCCAATCCTATGGACATAATCTTCTGACACGTTGGGCAAATCAAAGTTGACCACTTGTGGTAATTGATCAATATCTAAACCTCGTGCAGCAATATCTGTCGCGACCAAAACTTGGATGTCATTGGCTTTAAATTCTGCCAATGCTCTGGTTCGTGCTCCTTGGCTTTTATTGCCATGAATCGCTGAAGCGCTGATGTTCGACGCAATCAGTTGTTTGGTTATACGATTGGCGCCGTGCTTGGTGCGTGAAAAAACCAGAACCTGTTGCCAGTTGTTGTCCTTAATAAGTTTAATCAATAAGGGTGTTTTTTTGTTTTTATCAACGGGACAGATCCATTGAGTTACGGCTTTCACAGTAGTGTTAGGGGGTGTAACTGAAATTTCAGCAGGGTTATTAACGAAGGCCTTGGCAAGTTGGCGGATCTCATCAGAAAAAGTCGCAGAGAACATGAGATTCTGACGCTCTTTAGGTAAAAACGTGATGATTTTTTTGATGTCGCGAATAAAGCCCATATCCAGCATGCGATCGGCTTCATCTAATACCAATACTTCTAGATGTTTAAAACGTACGGCATTTTGATTGTACAAATCCAATAAGCGACCGGGAGTGGCCACCAAAATATCAACGCCGCGGCTTAGCTTAATCATTTGCGGGTTAATTTTTACACCACCAAAAACAACCGTAGAGCGTAGGGATAAATTCTTACTGTAGGTTTCTACGCTAGCGGCTACTTGAGCGGCCAATTCACGAGTTGGGGTTAGAATTAATGCACGAACTTGATTGCCTTTAATGCTCTCGCCCTGGGACAGCTTTTCTAATATGGGTAGAGTAAAGCCAGCGGTTTTACCGGTGCCGGTTTGTGCGGCAGCCATAACATCGCGGCCTTCTAGAACGGCGGGGATGGCTTTTTCCTGAATTGGAGAAGGCGTTGTATAGCCCTGTTCGGTAACAGCGGAAACAATGGCGGGAGATAAGCCCAGTTCAGCGAAGTTCATGGTGTCGTCTCTGTTCGTCGTGAGGGGCGTGAATGCCATTCCTCAGCGGGCGTGCAGAGTACAGGTATTTGCTGGTTTTAGCTATCGAAGACCACTCTATAGCTTAGCTAATTGTGCCCGTAGTACGTACTCGCTTACTGCCTTTAACAACAGCTTCAGTGCGCAGAGCTTTCTCTCTTTCGGCTATTGTTTTATCGATTCCGTTCTTTAGCGCAATTAAAAAGCCAACCACAATAAAAGCACCGGGCGGTAATACAGCAACTAAAAAGCCGGGGTAATCATTAAATAACACCAGTGTCCAAGACTCGGCTGCTGGGCCAAAGAGTAGCTGCATGTTATCAAATAAGGTGCCGCTACCTAAAATTTCACGGATGGCGCCAACACAGACTAATACTAAGGTAAATCCGGTTCCCATCATCAAACCGTCAATGGCGGATGGGATGACTGAGTTTTTACTGGCGAAGGCGTCTGCCCGTCCAAGAATGGCGCAGTTGGTTACGATCAATGGAATAAAAATACCCAATATCAAATACAACTCGAAGGTATAGGCTTTCATTAATAATTCGATGCAGGTCGTAAAAGAGGCTATGACCATAACAAACACGGGTAAGCGCACCGCATCACTAACGTTGTTGCGAATTAAAGATACAGCGATGTTCGATAAGGTTAATACCAACATAGTGGCTAAACCCAGTCCTAACGCATTAACCACGCTACCGCTTACCGCAAGTAACGGACATAATCCGAGCAGCTGAACCAGAGCGGGGTTGTTGTTCCAAAGGCCGTTCTTAGTGATTTCTTGATAATCAACCGACATGATTAATAGGTCTCCGAAGCAGTAGTCGAGGTGTTAACTGGAGCTAATATGAATTGTTGGCGATTGGCCTGAAAATATTCCAGTGCACGTTTTACTTGATGGACAACAGCGCGGGGAGTGATGGTGGCACCCGTTAATTGATCAAAGTCACCGCCATCTTTTTTTACTTTCCAGCGATTTAAACTTGGCTTGTTTAGTGACTTGGCATCAAACATTGTAATCCAGTTACTTTTATTTAAATCGATTTTGTCGCCCAATCCCGGTGTTTCTGTGTGGCTCAAAATACGAACCCCAGCAATGCGACCATCCATATTAATGCCAATAATCATTTTAATGGCACCGCTATATCCGTCGGGAGCAATGGCGGGAATAATAATGGCAACGGGTTGATTATCTTGCTTGGCAATGTGCACTTCACCACCTTTTTTCAGGCCTAAGCTTTGCCAATAAGCAGAATCAATCGCTATGGTGTCGGTGAGTAAGTCGTTGTTGTGACGCTCTTGAGGGACGATTTCTAGTAAAGCTCGCTGAGCGTTAAGGCGTTCGGCCTCGGCAATAAGATCGGCTGTCCCGTTAAAGGTTACGGCCAGAATTAATGCTGTGACTAAAGCGAACACACCTAACAGTATTGAGTTGCGCAGCATGGATTGACTGATACTTACATCGCTCATGTTTATTTTACTCTCAGTCTAATTTTTCTGTGGCTTTACGTGGTTTCGCATGGCCATAGCTGCGCGGTACGGTGTAGTAATCGATAAATGGTGCAGCGATGTTCATCAATAAAACAGCAAAAGCAATGGCATCGGGGTAGTTGCCCCAGACTCGAATCAAATACACCAACGCACCAATACAAGCGCCGTAAATTAAACGGCCTTTGGTGCTTACCGCTGATGATACTGGGTCGGTAGCAATAAAAAATGCGCCGAGCATCGTGGCCCCAGAAAACAGGTGCAGCACTATTGATCCGCCACTGTTAGAGCTGCCGTTATCGTAAAATAAAGCGGCTAGTACGGTAATGCTGAGTAACATGCTGACAGGGGTGTGCCATGTAAAAATCCTCTTATAGAGTAGGTAACAACCACCGACTAAAAAGGCTAAGTTTACCCACTCCCAGCCAGCACCAGCCCATTGGCCCGTGGCAAAAATAGCGTTGTCTTGATAAATCTGATCGGCGAGTAAGCCGTTACTCTGTTTAAATGCGTCCAGTGGTGTTGCGCCGCTGTATGCGTCTATTTCTGTTATCGATGATGCGCCTAGCCAAATGTGTTGAAGCGCTTCGCTGATCCCTAAAAGACTTTGGCCATCGGCCAAGGCGGGGGCTGGGGTTGCCCAACGAGTCATTTCTACGGGGAACGAAATTAATAAAATTACGTAACCAACCATAGCTGGATTAAAAGGATTGAAACCCATACCGCCATAAAGTTGTTTGGCTAAAATAATGGCACTAGCACTGCCCACTACCACAACCCACCATGGGCAGTACGGAGGTAGAGCAAGCCCGAGTAAAATCCCAGTCACCAGCGCACTGTAATCCTTTAAGTAAAAACCCAAAGGGCGGCTCCGGAGCTTAAGTACTATGGCTTCAGAGATGACGGCGGTAATACAGGCAAGTACGATATTTAAAAATGTACCCGGCCCGAAAAAATACGTCAGAGCAATTAAGCCAGGAATACAAGCGAGAATAACCTGCAGCATAATGTCGCTGGTGCGGCGAGCTATGTGCGCGTGGGGTGAAGTGATTTGTTTGAATGCCATAGTTTTATTTCTTGTTTGTCACAGACAGAGTTAACAGACTTTTTGCCTGGCTTCATTTAATTTTGTTTGAGTTTTTTCTACACCGGCTCGGAATGCTTCAACGTTTTCATCGCCATCAGCTTCGGCTTTTTCTAATCTTTGCAGGGCTTTAGCTAGACGCTTTTCTAGCGATTCGATCTGCGCGGCTAACTTGTCGTCAACCGACATATTGGCCATAGCCTGTGCTTTGGCTTTGGCCTTTTCAATGGCGGCGCTAGCGGCGTCTAATTCTTCTGCAAGTTTTGGTGGTTCAATTGGCTCAGGCGGAGCAAGTTCAGCCAGTTCGGTTTCAGCGGTGGAAATTTTCTGTTTGAGTTTATCAACGCCCATCTGCAATGCATCGGCCGTGTCGGAATTATCCGCTTGGGCAGTGGTTAATTTATCTTGCGCTTTGGCCAGTCGTTTATTGAGTGATTCAATATTGGCTTTAAGTTTTTCATCGGCGGGCATGGCCATTTTGGCTTGCGCCCGCGCAATTGCTGCCGCGACAGGGTCGTCATCGGTTGTAGTTGTAGAAGCGTTGGCTACCAGAGATGTCACTGTTGGCGTGCTTGATTTGAACTCTTCTAGCTTGGTTTGGGCTTCGTGCAGTTTAAGTTCAGCTTGTTTTATTTGTGAGGCAAGCTTGCTGGCCTGACTTTCGTCGGCATCGTGTATTTTAAGGCGTAACTTATCAACTCGACTTGTTGCGCTTGAAGCGCTGCGCTCTAGCTTCGCCTGTTGCTCGGCGGGAGATAAAGTTGGAGCGGCTGAACTGGCCAAGGCGGCGGCCACCATTTCGTTTGCTGAGTTGGGGTTGGACTTGGATGGATCAGATTTTTCCGCGGCTAACTTTTGTTTGGCGGCTTCGGCCGCTTGTTTCCGCGCTTGGCGCTTGGCTTCTTTTTCAGCCGCCGCTTTGTTTATCCGATCTTGACGGAATTCGAAGCGTCGGCGTGATCGATCCGAATGTTCTTTTTCAATGGCCATCTGGCGAATAGAGCCTTTGGCTGCACGATAATGTTGAACCAGAGGAATACTGCTAGGGCACACATACGAGCAGGCGCCACACTCTATACAGTCCATTAAATTGTGTGCTTGTGCACGCTCGTAATCTTCAGCCCGAGCATACCAATAGAGCTGTTGAGGCAATAAAGAGGCGGGGCAGACTTCAGCGCATAAGCCGCAACGAATACACGCCTGTGCAAAATCATTAGTGGGCAGTTCAGCTTTGGTGGGCACCAAAATACAGTTGCTGGTTTTAACAATGGGAGTTTGATCTGATTTCAATGTGAGGCCCATCATAGGGCCACCCATAATAATGCGCTCTGCGATACTGGCATTAAAACCATGCTCTTTTAATACGTGAGCAACCGGGGTGCCGAGCCGCACGTTAATATTACGCTGTACTTTAAGCGACTCGCCTACCACTGTGGTAATGCGTTCAATCAAGGGCTTGCCATAACGAATGGCGTCATAGATAGCGACGGTAGTGCCAACGTTTTGCAGCACGATTCCAACGCTGGATGGCAGTGAACCACTAGGAACTTCTTGGCCGGTAAGAATTTGAATTAATTGTTTTTCGCCACCCGAGGGGTACTTGGTTGGAAATACCGCGATTTCAATAGCCGTGTCTTGGCTAGCCGCTTGTAGTGCGGCAATGGCATCGGGCTTGTTGTCTTCGATGCCAATAACAACTCGAGCAGGGTGGTTGAGCAGATGGGCTAAAAGTTGGGTGCCTTTGATGACGTCATCAGCGCGAGACTGCATTAATATATCATCGGCCGTTATGTAAGGTTCGCACTCTGTGCCATTTATAATCAATGTTTCTATGGTGTAATCAGGGCGAGGTTTAAGCTTAATAGCAGCAGGAAATCCGGCTCCGCCCATACCCGCAATGCCGGCTTCACGAATGCGCAGCAATAGATCTTCGTGGCTTAACGAAAGGTAATCTTTACGCTCGAAAAATTCGGTGAATCTATCAAGGCCGTCAGGCTTTATAGCTATACAAGTGCCGGGCATACCAGATGGATGTGCGATGGGCCTGTCTTCAATTGCGGTGACAACTCCTGACGTTGAGGCATGTATAGGCGCACTGAATGGCCCTACGGCATCGGCGATTTTTTGTCCCGCTAATACGCAGTCACCAATGGCAACGATTGGTTTTGCGGGAGTGCCAATATGCTGGCTTAGCGGGTAAACCATCTCCTCTGGCAAGTCGATATTACCGATAGGCAACTGCAGTGATTGGCGCTTATTCTCAACCGGATGGATGCCGCCAGGAATGTCCCATACTTTGATTAAATTACTCATGCCACCTCTCCTGCAGCATCGGTGGCGATGATATTATTCATCTGAGCTGTTCCGGCGGCTGGGGGCGACCACTTCCAGGTTTGTAAGGTTTCTTCAACCGGAAGCATATCAATACAATCTACTGGACAGGGTTCAACGCATAAATCACAGCCGGTACATTCGATGGCGATGACGGTGTGCATTTGTTTGGCCGCACCCAGTATGGCGTCCATCGGACAGGCTTGAATGCATTTGGTGCAGCCAATACATTCGTCTTCACGGATGTAGGCCACAGTTTTGAGCTCGGACTCTTCGCCGTGCTCTTCATCTAATGTGGGGGCTTCTACATCGAGCAAGTCAGCAATAGCATTGATTGTGGCTTGGCCGCCGGGAGGGCACTTGTTGATCTCCTCGCCTTCGCTGATTGATTGTGCGTAGGGGCGACAGCCGGGGTGGCCACATTGGCCGCATTGAGTTTGTGGTAGTAAGGCATCAAGCTGGTCAACAATAGGGTCGCCTTCAACCTTAAATTTAACCGCAGCAAAGCCCAGCAGAGCGCCAAAAGTTAAGGACAATGCCACTAAGGCAAGCAGTGCACTGGTTATGGGGTATTGCAGTAATAAATCAATCATGAAAGCAACAGCCTCTAAACTAAGCCACTAAAGCCCATAAAGGCCAGTGACATTAAGCCGGCGGTAATCATACCTATGGCTGCGCCTTTAAATGGTTCAGGAACATCAGCAAAAGCTAAACGTTCGCGCATGGCAGAAAACAAAACCAGAACTAGGGAGAACCCCAGTGCAGCACCAAAGCCATAGAGCGATGATTCGGCGAAAGAATGGGCTTTAGCCGTGTTCTGTAATGCGATACCGAGGACGGCACAGTTGGTGGTGATGAGGGGTAAGAAAACCCCCAGAACTCGATACAGTAGCGGGCTGGTTTTCTCGATAAACATTTTGGTGAACTGCACGACCACAGCGATAACCAAGATAAAACTGATGGTCTTAAGGTACTCTAAGTCTAGCGGTAAAAGTATGTAAGTATTCACTAAGTAGCTGCTGATGGCGGCCAGGGTGAGAACGAATGTGGTTGCCCCTCCCATGCCTATGGCCGTGTCGAGTTTGTTGGATACGCCCATAAAAGGACACAGTCCAAGAAACTGCACCAAGACAATGTTATTAACCAGAATGGCGCTGATTAAAATAACTAAGAAGTCAGTCATCTAAACATCTCTACTTATAAGTTCGTATGGGGGTCGATTTATTTATATAAGAATAATCTATTACTAGGTTATCAATAAATCGATTTTACCGATAATGGCTATTGGCCTTTTTAATATCGATATGAAAGCCCTCAAATTATTACATTACTCTTTGGCCTGGCTTTGCGCCCGAGTGAGGTTCAAGCAAATAAATTTCTTTATCACCCGGGCCTGCGGCTAATACCATACCTTCGGATAGACCGAACTTCATTTTTCGCGGTGCCAAATTGGCCACCATTACGGTCAACTTCCCTTCAAGATCTTCCGGCTGGTAAGCGCTTTTAATGCCTGAAAAAACTGTGCGAGTTTCTCCGCCTATATCCAACATTAGGCGCAGCAGCTTTTTGGCGCCATCAACGTGTTCAGCTTTGGTGATTAGAGCGACGCGTAAATCTATCTTGGCAAACTCATCAAACTGTATCTCGGGGGCAAGCGGTTCATTAGCTAACTCACCTTTTGTCGTGCCTGTTTGGTTTGATTCTGCGGTAAGAGCTTGCTGGCTCGCTTCAGTTTTACTGGCTTCAACCTTTCCAGCTTCAATCATGGCCTCTACTTTGTCTTTTTCAATTCTGACCAATAATGGTTTGAATTTGTTGATGCTTGAGTTACGACGAAACTCGATGGGATTTCCCCAGCTTAAGGTTTCATCCAAAAAGCTTTCGGCTTGCGCGGTGAGCGTTGGCAATACTGGTTTTAAATAGGTTAATAAAGCGCGGAACATATTGATGCCCAAGCTGCAGATATCCAATACTTGTTGCTCAGTGCCTTCTTGCTTGGCTAGTGACCACGGTGCTTGAGCGGCTATGTATTCATTGGCCGAGTCGGCCAGTGCCATAATTTCACGCATGGCTTTGCCAAAATCACGGGCTTCGTAGTGGGCGGCAATAGAATCGCCAGCATCCACAAATTGTTGCCAGAGTTCTGCGTCAGCTATGTTGCTTGATAAAACACCACCTTGCTTCTGGATAAACTTTGCCGTGCGACTGGCGATGTTAACGACTTTACCGACTAGGTCACTGTTTACACGCTGGATGAAATCATCAAGATTTAGATCTAGGTCATCGACGCTGCTGCTGAGTTTTGCGGCAAAGTAGTAGCGCAGGTATTCCGGGTTGAGTTGATCAAGATAACTGCGAGCGTTAATAAAGGTGCCTCGCGATTTAGACATCTTCTTGCCGTCAACGGTTAAGAATCCGTGAACGCATACTTTGGTCGGGGTTCTGAAGTTGGCAGAAGACAACATGGCTGGCCAAAATAACGCGTGAAAATTGACAATGTCCTTGCCGATAAAATGATACAGCTCAGTGGTAGAGTCGGCTTTCCAATATTCATCAAAATTTAAATCAGTTTTGTCACAAAGGTTTTTAAAACTGGCCATATAACCAACCGGCGCATCGAGCCAAACATAGAAAAATTTGTTTGTTTGACCCGGTATTTCAAAACCAAAGTAAGGGGCGTCGCGTGAAATGTCCCATTCTTGTAAACCAGAGTCGAGCCACTCAGACAGTTTATTGGCAACCTCTGGTTGTAGGTGTCCGGCACGAGTCCAATCTTTTAAAAATGCTTCGAATTCAGGCAGCTTAAAAAAGAAATGTTCAGATTCTTTTTCAATGGGGGTGGCTCCAGAAATTACCGACTTGGGATTGATCAGTTCGGTCGGCGAATAAGTAGCGCCACAGGCTTCGCAGTTATCACCGTATTGATCTTCGGCTTTACATTTAGGACAAGAGCCTTTGATGTAACGGTCAGCTAAAAACAGTTGTTTTTCTGGATCGAAAGCTTGAGTGATCTTACGGCTAGCTATGTGGCCGTTATCGAGCAGCCGGGTATAAATTAAGCTGGAGAGTTCTCGATTTTCTTCAGAGTGAGTCGAATGAAAATTGTCGAAGGCAATATTAAAGTCGGCAAAATCTTTTTCATGCTCTGCTTTAACATTAGCAATTTGTTCTTCAGGGGAAATGCCCAGCTGTTCGGCCTTAAGCATAATGGCGGTGCCGTGAGCATCATCGGCGCATACATAAGTACATTCATGGCCTCTTAGCTTTTGGAAGCGTACCCAGATATCCGTTTGGATGTATTCAACTAAGTGGCCCAGATGAATTGAGCCATTGGCATAGGGTAGTGCACTGGTTACTAGAATTTTACGGCGCTCGGTCATGGTGCTATTGTTCCATTCCAAAAAGCTCGCGACTATAGCATTTATGAGGCCTCCATTGAAGTTATGAATACATCTACTGATACAATTACTGGCGCAATTAAAAACGTTAAACACATTATCGCTGTTGCTTCGGGCAAAGGTGGTGTTGGCAAATCGACCACAACGATAAATTTGGCTTTAGCGTTGCGGGCACAAGGGCATAACGTCGGCATTTTGGATGCTGATATTTACGGCCCAAGTGTGCCTAAAATGTTAGGTGTTGATGGGGTTCGGCCTGAGTTAATTGATAATAAATTTATGCTCCCCATTCTCGCGCATGGTCTGTCAATTATTTCGATGGGCAACTTAGTCACGGACAAGACCCCAATGGTGTGGCGCGGCCCTATGGCCAGCGGCGCATTGCAACAGTTATTAACTCAAACGCAATGGCCCGAGTTAGACTATTTACTCATTGATATGCCTCCAGGAACCGGAGATATTCAATTAACCTTGTCACAGAAAGTGCCGGTTACTGGGGCGATCATTGTTACTACGCCGCAAGACATCGCTTTATTAGATGCGCAAAAAGGCATTGAGATGTTTCGTAAGGTGAATGTTCCGATCTTAGGCGTGGTTGAAAACATGGCTGTGCATGTGTGTTCGCAATGCGGTCATGCGGAGCATATTTTTGGTGAGGATGGTGGCGCATTCATCGCCAAAGAGTATCAAACCGAGTTGTTAGGGTCTTTGCCCCTCGATATTCGCATCCGCCAACAAGCCGATTGCGGTGAGCCTCTATGGGTCGTTGAAGCGGCATTCGCTGTTATTGAATCTTACGATGTCATCGCGCGCAAAATTACTGAAAAAATTGGCCAAATCTCGGCGGGAACTCAGAGGCCAACTATTATTGTGAGTGATGATTAGTTTAAGACTTACTTTGTGAATGCAGTCTGCACTTATTTATTCTGAAGACGAAGAAAATATATGTTGAATTATAAAAATATTCTGATGGTTATTGTTCTCGCCACGACAGCATTCTCCTCGCTGGCTGAAGAACAAATTTTAATGCAAATAAAACAACTGCATGCGCAAGGTCAGTCCGAGCAAGCCTTCCAGTTGGGTGAGGTCAATCTCGAAGAGTGGGGCGGCCTGATAGAATTTGACTACTACTACGGTATGGCGGCGGTCGATAGTGGGCATGTTTCTGAAGGTATTTTCGCCTTAGAGCGTGTGTTATATCAGCAGCCAAATCATCGCGCCGCAAAGCTTGAATTGGCTCGTGCATACTACTTGCTAAAACAATACCCGCTGGCACGCCAACATTTTCAAGCGATCTTAGCTGTCACCCCGCCGGTTAGTGTGATCGAGCGGATAAACACCTTTATGCAATTAATCGATAAAGCTGAGAATGAGCTAGAGCCACATATGCTGGCGTATTTTGAAGTCATTGGCGGGCACGACAGTAATGCTAATTTTGCACCGGGCAGCGCGAATTTTTACAGCCCGATCCTGGGTGATGGTGAGCTTTCAGATGACGGAACGGCACAGAGCGCTTGGTATAACGATACTCGTATGGGAGTTGGCTATTACTCCCCCCTCAATAAATTGACGACAATTTACTTGAGAGCTGATTTATCCGAACACAATGTGAACCCCACTATTGAATACGATTCTTTCACCTATACGCTACAAGCTGGCGCGGTTCATAAATTCAATGCTGACTTAAGCTTGTCGGCTCAGTTAATTCATCAGCAGCACAGTGTTGATGGCGCGAGATACCGAGAAATGGATGGAGTGGCCGCCAACTTAGTAAATGTTCTGAATGCTAAAACCAGTGTTCAAATAGGCGCTAGCTATTTGAACTTTACCTATAATGATCTGGATAACAAAGACGCTCAGGAATATAACTTCAGCTTGGGTTATAACCGGCAAGTACCGCTATTTGGTACCAGCCTGATTATGGCGCGCTTATCTTTTGGCGAAGATAAGCCAGATGAAGATAACAACATTACTCAGTCAACTTCAGAGAGAGAGTTTTGGGGCAGTAGTTTGGCTCATAAAATACCTTTAAGTAACACAATTGTTTTGACATCAACTATTGCTTATCAACACAGTGAGTATGCAGCCGACGACTTGTTATTTGCAGTGACCCGTGAAGACGAAACGTTCAGTTTTGATGTTACGGCGGATTGGCGCTTGAATAAGCATTGGCGTTTGAGTGTTGGTGCCGGTTGGCGTGAGCAAGATTCAAATATCGAAATATACAATTTCGATAGAATGTATGGACAGGTGGGCATCCGCTATGAATATTATTAAAGCCCAGTATTGTTTTTGTGAGCTACCGCACGTTTATAAATGGGTTGAATGTTAAAATTCGCGCCACATTAATGAAGTTCTAATGGAGATATTGGCATGAGAGCCGGTAATTTTTTAATCTCAAAAATGATTCTAGTGATGATCTTAGGCTTGCCACTCAATGTGTCTGCTACGGCTGGCATTGGCAAGGTTATTGTCAGTGTGGGCAAGGTCGAAGCTGTGAATACTGAGGGTGTGGCTCGATCTTTAAAGCGACGCTCGGCCGTGTTTGCAACCGATACCGTGACCACCTACGAAGGCTCAAAAGCACAATTGCGTTTTACCGATGGTTCGATGGTGTCTTTATCACAAAACAGTTTGTTCAAAATCGAAGAGTATGAGTTTGGTGGCGACGGTGGTGAAAAGGCCGTTTATAACCTGTTAAAAGGCGGCTTACAAACCATTACCGGTGCCATTGGCCATGTAAATAAACAGGACTACACCCTTAAAACACCCGTGGCCACTATTGGTATTCGCGGGACTTTTTATCAAATATTTATGACGCCATCAGGCGGCATGGTGGGTTTTGTTAAGGAAGGCGGTATCGTTGTTAAAAATGCCAAGGGCGCCAAAACCAATGTTCAGCCGGGGCAGTATTTTGCTATGGCTTCCGCCACTGGAGCAGCAGTAATTTCAGAGGAGCCTCCGGCCGAATTTAAAGAAGCTGAGGCGGCCGAAGAGCAAGAGTCTGAGCAAGAGGAAGGCGATGGTACTGGCACTGATGCCAATGATAAGAATGATGAAAGCGCTGATTCTTCTAATGCTGGTGCAGAAAGTAAGTCAACTGGTGATACAACGGCTAAGGCTTCGGGAGATGCTAAAGGGGCTGTAGAGCTAAGTGATGGTCAGGTCACTATAACCGCTACAGCCGATACTGAATCGGCTACGGGTGTGAATACCAACCCGGGTAGTTTCGATGAAACGGCTGGTGGTAGTGCGGCCGCGGTTATAGAGCAAGGCGATGCTGTTTTAGGGGGTAAATTAGACCTGCCGATTAGAGGTGGGGCTGTTTCAAGTGGTGCTTTAGGCTTGGCTTTTTTAGAAAAAGATGCCGCAGGTCAAGTGCAAGCAAGTCGTGACGCTTTAATTATTGATGCCAATCACAGCGCTAATTTGGATGATGTGACTCCTACCAATGGTACAACAGGTGCAGCGGTCACTTACATCGAGGTTCAAGATTCTACAGCAGGCGAATACTGCGATGTGTGTCAGTTTTCAGCGGCTAATGCCACGTTGGAAGACCGAGGTGATTACACACCTTTTGGGGTGATTTGGGGGCGTTGGATTGGTGATTTTGTTGTTGCCGACAACGGTGTAAAAATAACCCCAGCGACAACTGATTTTCACTATATCTACAGCGATCAATTAACAGCCTATGCCGAATTAGAACAAATTACGGGTACGGCAAATTTCCAATATGAAGGTGGCCCTACTCCGAGAGACAGTCTCGGTGATCTGGGTACGGTAAATTCAATAGTGCTGGGTGTAGATTTTGATTCTATGACTTATACCAACGCGTCCATCAGTGTTACCGCGGCTTCAGGTACTTATGCGGGGGCATTGACGGGTGGCGCAGTGGATATATCGAGATCTTTAGCAACTGAGTTGACGTTGGATACCGGTAGGATGAGTGCTCAGTTTGTTGGCTCTCATCCTGCTGGTACCTACACCGCGGGTAATATAGGAATCATGACAACCTATGAATTACAAGGTTCTGCAGGCCTTGGCACTATGGTTGGCACAGCCTTACTGAAGTAATTATTTTGTTGTATGAGTAAACACCCCTTGCCATTGCGCAGGGGGTTTTTGTTTTAACTCTTCACATCTTTCTTGATACAGCGAATAAACAATCTTGCTAGGATCTTTTTTGTGTAGTTCGGTAAATGCAATCTCGGCTGCAGCAAAGTCGCCGTCTAAATACAATTTTAACGAGTTATGATATTGCTCCAGCTCTGCTGGGTCGAAACTCTCCAGTGGCTCGTAGATATCAACCGGCTCTTCCTTGCCTTTAACTTTGACTTTATCCAAATGGCGAAAAGATAAGCGCTCACCGATGAGTTCGCGAGTTCGAGCAGAAACAATCAATTTCACCCCGTAGAATTTGGTCAAGCTTTCTAAGCGCGAACCTAGGTTTACGGTGTCACCCAAGACGGTATAAGAGCGGCGGTATTGCGAGCCCATGTTACCGACGTTCATTTCTCCACTACTGATCCCTATGCCTACGTCAACCGCGGGTTTGCCTTCGCTGAGAAATTGAGCCTTCAGGGATTCAGTTTTATCTAGCATGGTAAAAGCGGCTATGACCGAATGATAAGCGTGATCGTCGTCGTCGAGTGGTGCGCCCCAAAACGCCATGACCATATCGCCGACATACTTATCAATCGTACCTTTGTTGTTAAAGATGATTTCAGTGATGGGTGTGAAGTAGGCGTTTAGCCATTGCTTTAAGTTGGCTGCGGTTAAGCCTTCAGAAATACTAGTGAAGCTGCGTATATCAGAGAACAATACACTCATTTCTTTTCTCTGACCGTCCATGGCAAATTCACCCGGATTTTTGCTCATTTGTTCAACCAATTCCGGTGGTACGTATTGGCCAAACATGGACTTGAGTTGCAGTCGATCACGACTGTTAATAATAAAGCCAAAAGCCATGTTGAAGGTACCAATCAAGATAATATTTAAAATAGGCACAATGCTGTCAATCATGAAATTTTTACTTACCCACAGCCAATAATCAAAACCGATAATGCCGCATAAAAACAATAATACACACAGTAATTGTTTGGCTGGTGATAGCAGTGGCAGCAAGATTGACAGGAAAATTCCCGCACTAATAATTAACACAAAATTGATGCCGTGAGACCACTCAGGCTGGGCGGAAAAACTATTGCTAATAATGCCGTTGATGACACTAGCGTGAGCTTCTACACCGGGGTAGAGACTGTTGGTAGGTGTCGCCCTAAAATCAGAGAGAGATGCCGCGGTCGAGCCAATTAATATTATTTTTCCTTCAAGTAGTGATGTGTCGGCTTGTTCATTAAGAACGTCAACAACCGACACGTAAGGAAAGGTATAAGCTGGGCCGATGTAGGGGATTAAAACATCACCATTGCTGTCGATCGGAATGTACTGATCAAATAGTTGGATGCCTTGTAAATAGCGGCTATTGGAAATTTTATCGCTAAAGATGGTGAGGTTGTCCGCTAATAGAAACCCCATGCTGCTGGCCAAAGATAAAGAAGGGTAGAGCTCTCCATTGTAACTTTGCAGTAGCCGAGCTCGGCGCATAATACCGTCAGCATCGGGGTGTGCGTTAATGAAGCCAACGTAATTGGCGGCATTGCTTAATTGCTCGGTACTGCTAATGAACCCGTTCATTTTCGGCATGTTATCCATGAATTGCTTGTCTGAGGTAACAATGCTTAAGGGCCGGGATAATTTGCCTTTGGTGAAACCGCTGTTACTGAAAACAACACTCAAAATCACTTCATTATTGGCAACTGATTGTGCGAAACGCATATCGCCATCCAAAGCGTTTTTTATGTCTTCGTAAAATCTTGGTTCTAGGGTTTGATGGGTTTTCTGATAACGGTCTATGAGTTTTATGGCTTGATCTTGCTCTTCCGCAAAAAGCACATCATAAGCAACTAATATGGCGCCCTGCTCGACGAGTTTCTCTGTGAGTTCGGCAAGAATATCTCGTGGCCATGGCCAATGGCCTAGTTCAGCTAATGATGCTTCGTCGATATCGACGATCGTAACCGGCAGCTCGGTTTTATCGACATTAATGTCTTGAAGGGTTGTGGACATGCGTAAATCGTAGATGATCCAGCCCAGCCGATCGCGTAAAGACTTGGCTAAAGTCCCGTCACTAAGATAAAACGTAATCATTCCCGACATAATTAACAGGCTAATTATTATGGGCATTATTCGGTTGAGCAGTAAATTTCGATCCATTCTTGCTGTCCAGATGTTGCGTTCAAAAGAGTCGGTTCGATATATCAGTATAGAGTGATCTTTATTGAATCATCAAAAGGCCGTATGATGCGACGCTTATATTGAATCTATGGTTTTGGAAATTATTTAAGGGGGTTAAATCATGAGCATTAAATCGGATAAGTGGATTCGCCGGATGTCTGAAAATGAAGGCATGATTGAGCCGTTTGAACCAGGTCAGGTTCGTTACGATAAGTCGGATAATAGATTAATCTCGTACGGTACATCGAGTTACGGTTATGACGTTCGTTGCGCGAATGAATTTAAAATATTCACCAACGTTAATTCATCTATTGTTGACCCAAAGAATTTTGATGAAAACTGCTTTGTTGATGTGCAAGAGGACGTGTGTATTATCCCGCCCAACTCATTTGCATTGGCACGCACGGTGGAATATTTCCGCATCCCACGCGATGTATTGACGGTTTGTTTGGGTAAATCGACTTACGCGCGTTGTGGCATTATCGTTAATGTCACCCCGCTAGAGCCTGAGTGGGAAGGTCACGTCACTTTAGAGTTTTCTAACACCACGCCCTTGCCGGCAAAAATTTACGCCAATGAAGGCGTAGCGCAAATGCTGTTTTTTGGGTCAGATGAAGTGTGTGAAACATCTTACAAAGACCGTGGCGGAAAATACCAAGGCCAGACAGGAGTTACTCTTCCGCAAACCTAAGCAAGGTTAAGGTAAGTGATTTTTAGATGTTAAAAAAGCCGGCTGAGTATTTCGCTGGCTTTTTTGCGTTTTACCTTAGAGTTTTATTGTGTCGAGATGTCTATGAATGTTCTACCTAAAAAAGTTGATGTGTTGATTGTTGGCGCTGGTGCTGCCGGATTAATGTGCGCCATCACCGCTGGGCAGCGTGGCCGCTCGGTATTGGTGCTCGATCACGCCAATAAAGTTGGGAAAAAGATCTTAATGTCCGGTGGCGGTCGTTGTAATTTCACTAATATGTATGTCGAGCCTGAAAATTATTTGTCAGGCAATCAGCATTTTTGTAAGTCGGCTCTGGCGCAATACAGTCAGTGGGATTTTATCGACATGGTGTCGCGTCATCAGGTTCCTTATCACGAAAAAAAACTGGGCCAACTGTTTTGCGATAATAAAGCCAGCGATATTTTAGCCATGTTGTTGAGTGAGTGTGATCGGGCTGGTGTTGATGTGAAGACGGACTGTGAAATTCGTTCGGTTAGTACACTGGGACAGGGCTATAGCGTTGCGACGACTTTAGGGCAAGTACAATGTCAATCAGTGGTAATCGCAACCGGAGGTCTATCAATACCGACCATGGGTGCAACTGGTTTGGGGTATGAGTTGGCCGAGCAATTTGGTTTGCAGCTTGTTCCGCGTACGGCGGGTTTGGTGCCATTTACTTTGTCGAAGCAACAATTGGAGCCTCTGGCGCCGCTGGTGGGCAGCTCCGCCGATGTGATTGTGACCTGCGGTGATCAATCGTTTCGCGAAAATATCTTATTCACCCATCGTGGCTTAAGTGGGCCTGCCGTTCTACAAATTTCCTCCTATTGGCAGGCGGGCGATAATGTCATTATTAACTGGTCCCCCGATCTTTGCCTCGAAGAGTATTTTTTACAGGCACAGATTGATCGTCCAAAAATTGAATTTAAAACACTCTTGGCTGAGCTTCAAACTAAAAAGTGGGCTCAAGTGTTTTGTGAGCACTGGCTTAATAGTAAACCTCTGAATCAGTACTCGGATACTGAATTGAAAGACTTGGCTTCACGGCTACATAATTGGCCAATCATGCCGGCCGGTAGCGAAGGTTATCGCACGGCCGAAGTGACCTTGGGCGGCGTCAACACAGATGAGCTTTCGTCTAAAACCTTAGAAGCTAAAAAACAAGCTGGTTTATATTTTGTTGGGGAAGTGATTGATGTGACAGGCTGGCTGGGCGGTTTTAATTTTCAGTGGGCTTGGGCTTCTGGGTATGTGGCGGGATGTAATGCCTAGGGCTTAGACTGGTCCGCTGTGGACTAATCGGCAAGCGTACAAACTTGATTGCGACCATTATTTTTGGCGAGGTAGAGCGCTTTATCCGCTGAGATGTAAAGTTCTTCTATGCTGGAAGTATTTAGATTAGCACCGGCTACGCCAATGCTGGTCGAAATCGCGATGACGTCCTGTTTTCTTTTGAAGGGTGTTTCTTCAGCCGCTATACGCACTCGCTCCATAGTGTGTTTGGCCTCTTCTATCAATGAGTTAGGCATAATGACAGCGAACTCTTCTCCACCAATCCGACATACCGTGTCGAGAGACCTTATCGACTGTTTAATAAGCTTGGTAAAGTGAATGAGTGTTCTGTCTCCACCGTCGTGGCCATAATTATCGTTGACTTTCTTAAAGAAATCTAAGTCTATCAGGGCTAGGCAAATAGAGGTTTTATCACGTTTAGCTCTGTCTAACTCCTGCTTGATGCGAAGATCAAAATACATTCTGTTAGGTAAGGCGGTTAAGGCATCGGTGTGGGCTACAGCCATTAATTTTTCTTCGATACTCTGGTGTAAGCCAATGACGACATGCAATCCGGCAATTGATGAGATGCCGGCAAATATTAATAGAGTCAATTCGTAGGTAAAGCTTGCTTCTGTGGGGTTTAAATATTGTAGGAAGTAAAGATAGCTTAAAAAAGCATAAGCTAGGACAGAAAAAATCAGAGCGTTACGAGCTGAAAAAAACAGGTAGGCTACGAGTAGGGGTGTTAAAAAGAATAAGACGATGAGTTCGTTTCCCTGCGTATCAAGGGTCACTATGCTCATCAGGATAACGTCGACGATATAAATTATAACGCCAACTATACTGGCGTATCCTTTGAAATAAACTCGGAAAAAGAGTGTAATCAATATTGCCGTGCAAATCCCTTGTACGGCAGAGGTGGTGTCCCAGCCTGACTGAATGCGTGTCAAGGCAACAGGGATGGTCGCCAGTATAATTAGGAAGATGCACGCGAGCGAAACCCTTCGGCGAATTTTATCGAGGTGTCTAGAGAAATAGCTGATATTGGTATCAATGATATTACTCATTATTTTCCCTAGGGTTATGCATGTAATATCTACCTGTTGTAAGCATGATCATCATTACAAAATAGACTAGTTATCGTATCTGGGCTGGAAATCTGATTCAGCGTTTAAGCTTTTTGCTGGCCTCTTCGGTAATAGGGTCGCGGGAGTCACGCACTTGTACGACTTGTTTAAATCCCACATCTTAAACGCTTTGGCGAAGCCATAATTCCCCTGGTGAACGGTACCATCAGAAAAGTTGGCGAAGGCTTGGCTGCTGTCATTATTTATCTAATCTTAAGTTTACCTTAAGTTTAGATCTTTAAGCTGTTTCCTATTGGCTAAATCACACCACGTGTTAGTTATGAGGAATCTGTTATGAATGCTCTTGTCGGATCATTAAGATCAAAGCAACAAACTGTTGATCATTTGGATCACAATTCCACATCTATTCAGTTTGAGTTGCACGACGATAATCCTATTGCCCCGGTTTATTCGGAGCGTCAGTTGGTTGAACGGTTTATTACGGCCAAGTATCAGCAAGCTTATCAGGCTCATGTATCACTCTTTATGCCTTTGTTATTGAGCTTAAAACGCGCCGGAAATATTCAGGCTGCTGTTGGTGTTAGGTCTGCGGCTTACGCGCCTTTGTTTCTTGAAAATTATGTGGATAGCCCTATCGAGCAAGAGATCGCTTCTATTGTGCGCCAGCCGGTAGATCGAAATCATATTGTCGAAATCGGTAATTTAGTTGCCGGTTATCGAGGCGGTAGTCAAGTGATGTTTGTGGTAATGGCGGCAGCGTTGGAGTTGGCTGGTTACCAGTGGTTGGTGTTTACCGCGACACCCCAAGTAGAAAAATTAATAAAGCGTTTACACTTTCAACCGAACCACTTGGCCATTGCAGATGGGCAAAGATTAGGTCTCCAGTCACAAGAGTGGGGTAGCTATTATGCATGCCAACCACAGGTTATGTGCGGGGACATTTTTCAGGCAATGGAGATTGCACGCAGAACACCCTCTATTGAAAAAGTGCTAAGTCGTTACGCCACTGAAATTTCTGAAATGGCGAGTGTTATGCAATCGCATCGACGTTTGAATCGGAGTTGATAGGGATGAATACTTTAAGTGAGCAATTGAGGCTTCTTAGCCAATCTGTTGATTCAGCTTGTGTGGCTCTGGCTGATGATGAAAAGTCTATAAGTTATACCGAACTGGTTGATCGAATTTCTTCTGTATCCGATTGGTTGTCTCTTCGTAATGTTTCAGTGGTGGCTTTACAGGCACGCAATAGTATTGACTGGGTGATTGTTGATTTGGCCTGCCAAATGGCTAAAGTCGTGCTTTTGCCGCTGCCTGATTTTTTTAGTTTACAACAGTCGGCTAACTGTCTGCGAGCAGCCGGTGCGGAATATTTGTTGAGTGATAACGCACAGTTGGAAGGTTTATTTAATGACGCGGATATCACCTCATCTACTAGAGATGCTATTCCAGAATTGCATTATAACGTATGGGAGTTGGAGGTGGGCAAGGCAAGTGAGCGACCTCTGGGTACGCAAAAGATTACCTTCACTTCGGGCTCTACCGGATCACCTAAAGGTGTTTGCTTGAGTTTGGATCATCAGTTAATGGTTGCGCAATCATTGGCTGAGGTTATCGCTGTCGATCAGCCAAAACATTTATGTTTGTTACCTCTGGCGACCTTGTTGGAAAATATTGCGGGGATATACAGTCCGTTATTGTGTGGGGGGAATGTCGTTATTCCCAATGCTGAAAATCGAGGTTTAAGTGGTAGCTCTGGCCTGGACTTGCAACGTTTAATTCAATGTATAACCCATCGCCAGCCCAATACGTTAATTTTGTTACCGCAGCTTCTGAATGCTCTGGTGTTTGCTTGTCAAACAGGTTGGAAGCCGCCTTCATCCTTAAAATTCGTTGCCGTTGGCGGCGGTAAAGTGGCTCCAGAGTTGGTGGCTCTGGCGCGGGGATTTGGTCTGCCGGTTTATGAAGGTTATGGCTTATCAGAATGTGGCTCGGTAGTGGCATTGAATACCCCGAGTAATGACAAGCCAGATATGGTTGGCAAGGTATTACCTCATTGCGAGGTTAAGGTTGAGGATGGTGAGGTGATGGTTAGCGGTGCGAGTCATCTTGGCTATTTGGGCCAGCCTGAAAGTTGGTTTCCAGAGTCTATTGCTACGGGTGACTTAGGTGTTTTGGCCGATGGCTGGTTGAAAATTAATGGTCGTAGCAAGAACCTTTTAATCAGTAGCTTCGGTCGAAATATTAGCCCTGAATGGGTTGAGAGTGTATTTAACGCCAAGCCGTTACTCAGTCAATGTGTGGTGCTTGGTGATGCGCGTCCGTATCTTTCAGCGTTCTTAAGTGCTCCCGATTTTGTCGGTGATGAATCGATAAACCAGTGGGTGAATGAGGTCAACAGCCAGTTGCCTGATTACGCCAAAATTCAAGCTTGGCAGCGTTTCGAGCCGGACCAGTGGCAAGGTTGTTTAACGGCCAATGGCCGACCGCAACGACAACGTATTAATGAGTATTACGCTGACTTAATTGAGTCTCTCTACCAGAAAAATGAAGTGGCGTGTTCCAACTAAAAAATTGAATAAAAGTAATCGTATTATTATTTTAAAGGACGGATTTATTATGGGTTTTTACAACGAATTACAACAACAAACTGAAGCGGCGCGTGGATATTTATTGACGGCTCCTATCTTTGAACGCTGTGCTTGTGGCGATATTGATCTGGGAGATTATGTGGCTTTTTTAAGTCAGGCTTATCACCACGTTAAACACACAACACCGCTGTTGATGGCGACGGGATCACGCTTACCTGAATCAAAAGAATGGCTGCGTGAATCTGTAGCGGAGTATATTGAAGAAGAGTTGGGGCACCAAGAATGGATACTGAATGATATTGCTGCCTGTGGATTCGATAAAGAAAAGGTTCGCGTCAGTCGTCCGAATCCTTCTACCGAATTGATGGTGGCTTATGTTTACGATACCGTTAATCGAATCAACCCACTTGGCTTTTTTGGTACTGTTCAGGTACTGGAAGGTACCAGTGTCAATATTGCTGATCAGATGGCCGATCATATTCAGAAAGCATTGGGCTTGCCAGATTCGGCATTCAGCTATTTGCGTTCTCACGGAGCATTAGATCAAGAGCACATTAAATTCTTTGAAGTCTTGATGGATAAGGTCACCGATCCTGTCGACCAGGAGCAAATTCTTCATACGGCTAATATGCACTACCACCTTTATGGCAATATGTTTCGCGAGTTAACTTCTGAGCAAGCTCTTGCGTACGCCGCTTGATAGTGCGGCGAAATTAACTCGATCGGCAGGAGAGAATAATGAACTTGAAAGGTAAAACAGTGCTGTTAACGGGGGCTTCTGGTGGTATTGGTGCGGCCATAGCTCAAGCTTTAGCCGGGCAAGGTGTTCGGTTAGTCATTACCGGTCGTAATATTGAAAAGCTGAACAAGTTACAACAACAATTAAATGAATTGTCTGATGGTGTTGTGCATGCATTTCTTGCGGCCGATTTAACCTTATCGTCTGATCGTCAAAAATTAAAACAACTGGCTAAGGATGAGGCTGTTGATGTGCTGATTAACAGCGCCGGTGTTAACCAGTTAGCATTACTTGAACAGATGGATGATGCAGAAATTTCTGCAATTATTGAGATGAACCTTACTGTGCCGATGATGGTGTGTAAGGATTTTGTACCGCTGCTCTCGTCTCGTAAAGAAAGCGCCATCGTCAATGTTGGCTCAATCTTAGGAAGTATTGGTTTTGCTGGTTCCAGTGGTTATTGTGCGGCTAAATTTGGCTTGCGGGGTTTTACCGAAGCGCTGCGTCGTGAGTTGGCTGATAGTTCAGTTAAAGTGGTTTATTTTGCGCCCAGGGCCACCGATACTGACATTAATGACACGCAAATAGTGGCGATGAATGATGCGTTAGGAAGTGCTGTTGATTCGCCTGAACTTGTGGCGGACTGCTTGATTCAAACGTTGCAAAAAACCAATCCGCACAATCGTTATTTGGGTTGGCCAGAAGTATTTTTTGTTCGGCTCAATAGTATTTTCCCTAAGTTGGTTGATGGCGCTTTATTTAAGCAGTTATCCATTATTCGACGTTTTGCGCAAAGATAAAATGAATTCAGTGGCGGTTTAAGAGAGGTTTATATTATGAAGGTAATGCATGTCTTAAGTTTGGTGGTTTTAATCTTCAGCGGTTTTAGTGTTGGGGCTTATGCCGATAGTTCTGTTGCGATTAAGCAGATGCAGACGCGATGGGCGCAAGTCAATTACCAGTTGGAAGGCGATGAACAGTTAAAAGCCTATGAGCAATTGTTATCTGAAGCTGATGCGTACAAATCTCAATATAAGACGGATGCCGGGATACTCATTTGGAGCGGTATTGTTAAATCCAGTTATGCGGGTGCTAAAGGTGGTTTGGGTGCGCTTAAGTTTGCTAAGTCTTCCAGGATCGACTTGGAAGCTGCAATGAAACTGGATGCAACTGCACTGAGTGGTTCGGCCTATACCAGTTTGGGGGTGCTGTATGACAATGTTCCGGGTTGGCCTATTTCTTTTGGTAGTTCTAAGAAAGCCGATGAGTTATTGCGTCGAGCATTGGAAATAAACCCAGACGGTATTGACCCCAACTATTTCTATGGGAAGTTTTTGCACGGAGATGGCGATTATGTTGGTGCCCAAAAATACTATTTAAAAGCTCAGCAAGCTCCACCGCGTCTGAGTAGGCCTTTGGCCGATTCGGGTCGCCAAAAAGAAATCAGTATGGCTCTCTCTGAGGTGAAAAAAGAGTTACAGTAGTTAGCTCTTTTGAATGCGGCAATTAATATGAATATTCTGTTGGTTGAGGATGATGCTGATCTTGCTCGGGGTTTGCAAAAGTCATTAAAAAACGAAGGTTTTAGTGTTAATCATGTTGATTGCGGTCAGCAGGCATTGGATTCTATATTGACCTCCGAGCCAGACTTGGTGGTGCTGGATCTAGGCTTGCCTGATATTGACGGCTTGCAAGTACTGAAAAAAATACGCGCCAATCAGCAAGCTATACCCATACTGATTTTAACGGCACGAGATAGCATCAATGACAAAGTGATAGCGCTGGATGGAGGCGCGGATGATTATTTAGCTAAACCATTTGAGATGCCTGAATTATTGGCGAGGATTCGTGTCCTAGCTCGGCGCTTGAGTTCATCGGTTAGTAGCCACATAGTGTTGGGTGATGTCAGCTTGAATGCGGCGGCTCATCAAGCGAGTGTGGCCGGAACAGAGTTGGACTTGTCGAGGCGCGAATATATGTTGCTGAAAGCTTTAATGGAAAATATTGGACGCATTCAAACCAAAGAGTCACTTGAGGGTAAATTATATGGCTGGGGTGAAGAGGTCTCCAGTAATACCATTGAGGTTCATATCAGTAATTTAAGGAAAAAAATCCCCAACGGCTTTATCAAAACAATACGGGGTGTTGGCTACACTGTGAATCATACTTCTCGCTAACCTGGTCCTGTAAATTGTGAAATCTATCCGGTTATATTTAGTTGTCGTTTTACTGTCTACTATTTGTTTGGTGAACTTTTTGGCGGCATTGCATGGCTATCGCAGCAGCATGGCTCAGTCCGATAAATTGCTGGATTTACAGTTGATGACAACGGCTGATCTTTTATCTACTCGATCTTTTTCACGGATGTCAAACGATCAAGTATCAAACGATCAAGTATCAAACGATGATGGTGCTAAAACTGCATCGATCGTATTTCAAGTTTGGCAAAATGATCAATTATTGGATCGATCGAGTCATGCTCCTAAGCAGTTAATGCAAGCGTTAGACGCGGGTTTTCATTTGAAAAACTGGCAGGGTTTACGTTGGCGTATGCTCGTTTATTACAATCGAGTAAACGATCGTTGGGTAGTTGTTGGGCAGCGTATGGATGTTTATGCTGGGCTGGCTGACAGCATTATTGTTGAATCAATCTTGCCCATAATTTGGGTGTTACCCCTGTTGGGAATATTAATCTGGATAATTGTCAGTAGTGGATTGAGGCCGCTAAATAGGTTGGCGCGATTATTACACGAACGTAAAACGGAAGAGTTAGAGCCATTGAAAACCGATGGCTACCCTGAAGAAATTTCAATTCTAGTGGAGTCTACAAATGATTTGTTGTCACGCTTGTCTGATGCGTTTGAAAGGGAAAAACGTTTTGCTGCCGATGCCGCTCATGAGTTGCGTACGCCCTTATCCGTGTTAAAAGTTAATCTTCATAATATAGCTGAAGAAATGGATATGAATAATTCTAGCTTTCAAGAATTGGAGGCTAGTGTTGATCGAATGGGGCATTCGATAGAGCAAATATTGACGCTCTATCGTCTTACGCCGACATCTTTTTCGCAAACATTACAAAGCACAGATTTGGTGGCGTTAATTAGGCAGTCTATTGCGGAATGTTACCCTTACTGTGAAGTAAAAAATCATCAAATTTCATTGGATTATGATGATATTAATATGGTTTGCGATCCATTTTCGATGGGGGTTTTATTGCGCAATTTAATTGAAAATGCGTGTAAATACACCCCTGAAAACGGCACCATTTTAGTGACATTAAAAAAACGAACGGACAAAAAATCGACTTATTCAGTTTTGTCTGTAGAAGATTCTGGGCCAGGTATTCCAGAGGTAAATCGTGATCGAGTGTTTGATCGTTTTTACCGTTTAGGTGGCGATCGCCATCAGTCGAATGTCATGGGCTGTGGTCTTGGATTGTCTATTGTGGAGCATATTGTGCGCTTGCATGGCGGTACTGTTACCTTAATGACTTCGAGACTGTGCGGTGGGCTTAGAGTGGAAGTTTCATTTCCAATGGGGCAATAAAAGATGTTTAGGCGCGAATTTAAATATTGTTTTAAATATTGCTTGAGATGTTGCTTGAGATGTTGCGATAAAGGGAAGCGTTTCATTTTAATAGCGGCGTTAATTTTAAATGCAGCAGCTGCAAATTCGGCAACGCCAACGGTAAATCTCGAGATTAAGAATCACCTTTTTTATCCTGCGGAAGTTGAAGTCCCCGCCAATAAAAAGATCAAGCTATTAATTAGTAATCTCGACCCGACTCCCGAAGAGTTTGAAAGCTATAAACTGAATCGTGAAAAAGTTATTTTGGGTAACAGTAAATCAGTAATTTTTATTGGTCCATTAGCGCCCGGTCGATACCCGTTTTTTGGTGAATTTAATATGTCGACTGCGCTTGGAACAGTTATTGTTAAATAGGATTTTTAAATGCTGTTAGATGCGGTTTTAATTGTTTTGCGTGAGACGCTTGAGGCTGGAGTTTTAGTCAGCGTTTTATTAAGTCTTGGTAATCTATACCAGTTGAAGCGTAATTGGCTGTGGAGCAGTTTAATTGTTGGGGGAGTTAGTGCGTTTTTCTACGCTTCACAATTAGGTGTGGTTTCTGAGTGGTTTGACTATGTTGGCCAAGAAGTGGTCAATGCTTCGTTTCAATACGGTTTGTATCTTTGTCTGTTGTGTATTTGTTTTTTAATTTCGTCGACTCAACCCATTAATAAACGCTTGCTGAGATTGTTGTTGGGAGCAGCCGTTGTGCTGGCGGTGATTCGTGAAGGTACCGAAGTGATTATTTTCTTCACTGGATTTTTGTCTGACGGTGATGTGCTTGTAAAAGCCATTACCAGCGGTTTCATTGGGTTAATGATTGGTTTTAGTGTAGGGGCTTTGTGTTATTACTTGATTGTTTCTCCGGTCTATAAAAATTCAAGAATCTTATCCATCGGAGTGTTAGTTTTTGTGGCTGCAGGAATGGTTGCGCAAGCAACCCAGTTATTGATTCAGGCTGATTGGCTGCCTTCGTCTGCGCCTCTATGGGATAGCTCCAGTTTTTTGCCTGAGGCCTCAACTATGGGGCAGCTTGCTTATGCCGTATTTGGTTATGAGGCTTCGCCGACATTAATAGAAGTTGTCTTATACTTTACGGCTTTGTTGTTAATTCCTTGTGTAATCTTTTTGCGGGTCTTTTGTTCTAGAAAACTTCATTCAGCAGGAGAGCCCTCATTATGAAAAGTGTAAAAGTATTGGTTGTGATTATGACGATGTTGGCTTGTCATGTTGCGGCCGACGGCTCTGCTATTGATAAGGTGTACCATCCCTATGTTCAATTGTTGGAAACTGAAATCGAGTACCGCGCCCAAGTTGAAGATGATGGTGGAAATAATACGACAGTTCATAGGCTTGGATTAGGAGGCTCTTTATCCGATCAAATGTTTGCTGAAATTTATCTTATTGGTGAAGAGTCTAGAGAGAATGATTTTAACCTTGAGGCTTTAGAGCTGGAGTTGAAACTACAGCTCACTGAGCAGGGTGAATATGCCAACGATTGGGGTTTGATTTTTGAGTTTGAGTGGGAAAAAAATGAAAGCGCAAGGGAGTTTGCAGTTGCTTTGATTGCCTTGCACGAGTGGTCAAACTGGATTGGCACTGTCAACCTATCGGCTGGATATGAATGGGGTAGTGATGTCGATAATGAATTTGAGAGTAGCTTGGCAGCCCAGCTGCGTTACCGTTATCGTGCTGAGCTAGAGCCTGCTTTTGAGGTTTATCTTGGTGAGGGCACTCAAGGCGCTGGGCCAGTATTGACGGGGACTCAGCGGTTAGGTGGCCGTAAGAAGCTTGCTTGGGAGTTTGGAGTAATTTGGGGGCTGGATGATGAGACCGCTGATACTACCTGGAAAGCCAATATCGAATATGAGTTTTAGTCTAATAAAGCTGGTGAATTATTGGTTTCAATATCGAGACTGTTGTGGAATTGTGCTATCTTAGTAAATATAAATAGGTAGTAATCATAATAATGTACTTTTTTAGAACATTATGTTTTGTTTGAGGGATTTTCACCGTGAACCGCCGCGATCTTTTAACTGGGTTTTTAGCTGGGGCAGCCTTTACCGGAAGTAATGGTTATCTTTGGCAGTTGGCCCAAGATTCAGCACCCATCAATTTTGGTGATGATGCATTGGCCAGCGCCAGTGATCCGATTATTGATTCAGAGTCTCCTGCTACTTCTATTGAAGATAAAGTTCGTTTTTTCGAGCGTGAATTTGCTGACGATATTCGATTGCAAGAACCTGAATGGGCTCTTATGCAGTCGGTGATTATTCGTTTAGAGCGTGTCCAAAAAGTGGTTGGGCATGGTAATTTCAATATTTTAAGTTTCGATGATGCCCTAAAATTTGCCAAACGCTACAACTCGGTTGGTGAGTTTACTAAGTCAGAACTAGCGTTTATTGAGAAAGTGTTTTTTACCAAGGCCAGTGAGTATGGCTTTATGGGTAAAAAAGTGACTAACGAATTAACCGACTCGGTAGCTAAATCTAAAACGGTCAAAGTTCCACATTCTGGTCACTACCTGTTTAGAAATGAATCGCTGGACTATTACGAAAAGCTCAAAGCCGATATAGGCAGTAGTATCATTCTTACGTCAGGAATTCGCAGTAATGTTAAACAGATGCATTTGTTTTTGGCAAAGGCATCGGCATCCAATTACAACTTATCCAAAGCGTCGCGTTCGCTAGCTCCTCCTGGGCATTCATTTCATGGGGTGGGTGATTTTGATGTCGGGCGTGTGGGTTGGGGCTCAAATAACTTTACAGACCAGTTTGCACAAACCGATGAGTTTAAACGCATGCAAGACCTAGGTTATGTCCAGATTCGTTACACTCAAGGTAATAAGCTTGGGGTTCGATTTGAGCCGTGGCATATCAAAGTTGTCTAAGTAAATCTCAGTCGCAGTACTAGAATATTATATCCAATGCCGAGCTAAGCTCGGCATTGTTGTTTTTGCTGAGATGAAAAAACGATAACTTATAGCTGTTTAGGATAAAAATTTCTTTTATATGTATTTTAAAGACGTTTAATGCAAGTTAATCCTAAAATATCTTTATTTATAGGATGGTATTGATTCTGGTCGATAAGGTTTCTATAGTGGTATACAAGTGCTGTTAAGCAGCAGATAGAATCGTGTGTAACTGGCTTTATAAGAGAGAGAAGTGATGGCTAAAGATAACTTAATTATATTTGATACAACCTTGCGTGATGGCGAGCAAAGCCCCGGTGCATCAATGACTCGTGAAGAGAAAGTTCGCATCGCAAAAATGCTGGAAAAAATGAAGGTTGATGTTATTGAAGCTGGGTTTGCAATTGCCAGCCCTGGAGACTTTGAGGCGGTTAAAGCTGTAGCTGAAGCGGTCCATGATTCTCGAATATGCAGTTTGGCCCGAGCCGTTGCCCCTGATATAGAGCGCGCAGGTGCGGCCATTAAAAATGCGAATGCCGGTCGTATTCATACCTTTATTGCCACATCGCCCATTCACATGAAATATAAGTTGCAAATGGAGCCTGACGCGGTTTTAGAGCAAGCCGTAGCGGCGGTAAAATTAGCGCGAAATCTTTGTGATGATGTTGAGTTTTCCTTGGAAGATGGCAGTCGTTCAGAGGATGATTTTATGTACCGCATCGTAGAGGCCGTTATTAATGCGGGAGCTACGACGATTAATATTCCTGATACGGTTGGCTACGGCACACCTGAAGAATACGGCCATATGTTTCACCGAGTGATTAGCAACGTGGTGAATTCTGATAAGGCCATTTTTTCGGCCCATTGTCATAATGATTTGGGTTTGGCGGTGGCTAATTCCTTGGCGGCAACGATGAACGGCGTGCGCCAAGTCGAATGTACTATTAATGGTTTGGGTGAACGTGCTGGTAACGCCTCTTTAGAAGAGTTAGTGATGGCTATTCGTACTCGTCACGATTATTACCCAGTAGTGACAGGGATTGATACGACTCATATTGTGCCCACCTCGAGGTTGGTTGCCAGTGTGACTGGCTTCCCTGTACAGCCGAACAAAGCCATTGTGGGCGCGAATGCGTTTGCGCACGAGTCGGGTATTCACCAGGATGGCGTTTTAAAGCATCGTGAAACCTATGAGATTATGCGTGCAGAAGATGTAGGCTGGGCCGCCAATAAGTTGGTGTTGGGGAAGCATTCAGGCAGAGCGGCCGTAAACTCAAGGTTTTCTGAGTTAGGGATTACGTTTGATTCTAAAGACGAGATGAACGAGGCCTTCAAGCGCTTTAAAGAGTTGGCTGATCGTAAACATGAAATATTTGATGAAGATTTACAGAGCTTAGTTTCGAATACGTCATCTGAAGATTGTAGCGAGGTTTATGCATTTAAAACCTTAGAAGTGTCGTGTAAAACTGGCTCTAAGCCATGGGCAAAATTATCGTTAAGTAAGAATGGTGATGTGTTAGAGGCTGAGTCAGAAGGTGGTGGTCCAGTAGATGCTGCGTTCAAAGCCATAGAGAAAATAGCCCATAGTAATACTGGTTTGGAGTTGTATTCCGTGAATGCCATTACCGCAGGAACTGAAGCTCAGGGTGATGTGACTGTGCGCCTTAATAAGGATGGCCAAATAGTCAATGGCGTCGGCGCTGACACTGATGTGGTAGCGGCATCGGTAAAAGCCTATGTGCATGCATTAAACCTGTTAGAATCTGGTCGTGGGAAAGCTCATCCTCAGCATGAAGGAGTTTGATTTCTACGAGACGTAATTGTTTCGGGTAATGGCTATCAGGGAAAATAGAATGAATGAAGTTAGGCGCCAACAGTATCTAGATGTTATCGGTATAGACAGTTATATGCCGCGCCTGATTTTGCCCTTTGCTCCTGCTCCAAAGCAATGCGCTGTCCCTGACTTAGTCGTTCCTGAGATAGTCGTTCCTGAGTTAACCGTAGCTGTAGATCAGAGTTCTGTGTTGGTTGAACACACTGAGCCCGAAATTATTGAGTCGCCAGCTCCGATTGTAAAACAGCCAGTTGCAGCGGCCGGTCCTATTACTTCACCGTTGGATGCTTTACAGGGCATGAGCGGCAGTGCCGATAAAGCTCCTGTTAGTAATACAATCTCTGAGGAGGTAGCAGTTCAAGCTGTATCTGAACGGCAAGAAGCGGTTAATTTTTCTCTTAGTGTATGGCGAGTAAGTGAAGACTTACTTGTTGTTGACAGTAGGCAGGCTGAGTTAGCGCTGCCCGTTAATGCGCTTTTAAACAATATTTTATTGGCGCTTGGTTTACTTGAGCAGGCGCTGCCAAAAATTGAAGTTGTCTCCTGGCCTAAAGTGGATAGCCATTTTTCTGGGCAAGATGCGCAGTCGGCTAGAGATATGTTGGGCGCGATGTTTGAGGCGCGCTTAGAGCAATATCCGGCAAAATTCATTTTATTGATGGGCGAGTCAGCGGCTCATTATATGTTGCCTGCATCGGTACTTAGCGGTACATCATCGCCAGCGGAGTCGCTCCAATATTTACAGGGAAAATCGGTCTTTCTGCAAGACTACAATGCCAGCGCTATCGTGGTTCCATCGCTAACTGATATGTTAAATACCCCGGCATTGAAAGCCATTGCTTGGCAAGCTATTCAGCCTCTGCGTTTGAAGTAGCCTCTGCGTTTGAAGTAGCTTCTGCGTTTGAAGTAGCCTCTGGGTTTGAAGTGGCCTGTAATCAAATACCTAAAATTTAAATAGAGTACCAAAGTGTTAGCCAGTGAAAATCTAATTGCCGATAAAGGCCTATCTATTATTGATCTGGATGAATCTCATGTGGATCAAATTATGCTTATTGAGATGTCTGCCCACTCGCACCCTTGGGCTGTTAGCAGTATGCAAAATTCACTGAAGCGGTGTTTCAATCTGGGGCTCCACGGTAGTAAAGGTCTTGTAGGTTTTGCCATAGTGTCTGTCGTGATTGATGAGGCAGAGCTGCTTGATTTCGTTATTGATCCATCTCATCAAGGGCAAGGTTTAGGAACCGCTTTTTTAAATACTCTGATTCGTCGCGTGGCGAAAAAAGCCGCCAGATTTTACTTAGAGGTTAGAGAAAGTAATATTGCCGCTATTACTCTTTATGAGAATAGTGGCTTCGTTGAGGTAGGTGTTAGGCGAAATTACTATCCGACAAAGCGGGGAAAAGAGGACGCTATTTTGATGGCAATGGAATTATTCGAGTGATTTTTTACTCATAGGGATAGGATGAATCACAGCCTTGTTGTACGATGTGCGCCCTATGCAAAATAGCAATAGTGGTTTGAGGACATAATCGTGATAAGAGTTGTATTTAATCAGAAAGGTGGTGTGGGTAAATCCAGCATTACGTGTAATTTGGCTGCTGTTAGTGCCAGTGAAGGTAATAGAACTTTAGTGGTTGATCTTGATGTGCAAGGTAACAGTAGCCACTACCTTGGCTTTGATATTGCCGAGGATAGCGACAGAACGGTTGCTGATTATTTAAGTCAAAAAGCTGGATTTTTTCAGGCCAGTAAAAAGCCTATCGATTTTGTTCATGAAACGCCTTTTGAAAATCTTTACTTGCTGCCAGCCAGCCCCGAATTGGCTCATGTAGAAAAAGACTTAGAGAGTCGATATAAAATATACAAGTTACGCGATGCCTTGCGTGATCTTGAAGAAGAATTTGATAATATCTTTATCGATACTCCTCCTAATTTTAATTTTTACAGCAAGTCAGCTTTGATTTCTGCTGAGGAACTATTGATACCATTTGATTGCGATACCTTCTCATTACACGCCCTGCATCTGTTGATGGAAAATGTGTTTGAGTTGCGTGAAGATCATAATCCGAGTTTAGAAGTGGGTGGGGTTATTGTTAACCAATACAATAGCCAAGCAAAATTACCCCAGCAATTAATCGAAGCTATGAAGGCCGAAGAGCTACCAATTTACGCTTCTTACTTGCCGGCATCCGTTAAAATGAAAGAGTCCCATAGTCAGCGTAAGCCACTGATTTACATGGCGGCTTCGCATAAGTTGACTAAAGCCGTTGAAGCATTGTACGGCGATGTTGAAGGCCGTAACTACGCTGCTGCAAAAGCTCCTGTAAAAAAAGGCAAGAGCGCCGCTGAGACCGTTTGATAGGTATATTCATTTGCAGTAATAAAAAAACCAGCCATGTGCTGGTTTTTTTATTGCTGGCTATTGATTAATTGCTGTTCAAGTAATTGAAGCTTTACGGGCTTGGTGAGGTAGTCGGTCATCCCTGATTCCATGGCTTTTGTGCGAAACTCTTCCATGGCATGAGCGCTTAATCCTATGATAGGCAGAGGCTTTTGAATGTTGGTGGCCAGCTCGTGTTCTCGAATGGCCCTAGTAGCACTGTAGCCATCAAGTTCCGGCATTTCGCAGTCCATTAGAATAACGTCGAGAGGCTCTTTCTCGTTAACTGCGGCTAGATAAGCGTCCAGTAGCAGTTGGCCGTTATCATAGATTTGGCAGGTGATACCAAGCTTTTTAAGCATACCTTTAATAACGATCTGATTCGTTGTGTTGTCTTCAGCGACATAGACGGCAATCTCTGTAAGTGGTTTAACCTGTGATGCCGCTTTGTCAGTTGTGTCTTGATTGTCTAAGGTACCAAACAAAACATCACGCAGAGTTTTGAGCTGGATAGGCTTGATTAAATGGGCTTGTATATTGAGGCTTTCAAGCTGTGTTTCGTCAGGAATCTGTGTGCTAGCACTGACGGAAATAATAGGAAGATCCGGTTGTTTCTGTCTAAGCTGAGCGACTTGATCTAGCCCGTGCCCGTCAGGCAGCCGATTGTCCAATAAGACCAAATCGAAAGTGCCATTATTGCAAGCAACAATCGCTTCTTTGCAGGTGTGGGCGCTGGTAACGGTTATTCCCCATGAGGCCATAGTGTGCTGCATGGAGGTTTGGAAGCTGTCATGATCATCTATAACAAGAATATGTTTATGATTTAGTCTGTCAGTTTGAGAGGGTTGTTCAATATGGCTTGCTTCAATGAGAGGTAGCCTAAAGCTAAACGTAGTGCCTTCGCCAGGTATGCTGTCTACTTTGATCGTACCCATCATTTTAGTGACAAGCTCTTTGCTGATGGCAAGACCAAGGCCAGTTCCGCCAAAATCACGAGTAATGGATGAGTCAGCTTGAGTGAAGGGAGTGAATAGCTTGTCTTGTGTTGCCTGCGCAATTCCGATTCCAGTATCGCTGATAGTAAATACTATATGCGGAGTGTCAGTTGAGTAATCAGCTGATATTTTAAGTAAAATAGAACCTTCTTTGGTAAATTTGAACGCGTTGCCGAGTAAGTTAACGATCACTTGTTTAATGCGGGTTGGATCGCCGGAGATGTAATGTGGCGTGTTGGTCTCAATGAAAACGTTAAACTCAACCGTATCGTTGCGGTTTGTTGCCGCAAAAATTCCCGAGCATTCATCCACTAATTTTTCCAGATTAATGTCGGTATATTCAACGGTGAGCTCGCCAGCTTCCAGCTTGGAAAAATCAAGAATATCGTTGATGATGTCCAGTAAGGCTTTGCCCGATGAATCGATGATCTCTAAATACTGCCGTTGTCTTGGTTGTAAGCCTGTGTCCTTTAGAAGTTGCAGCATACCGATAATGCCATTCATGGGGGTGCGAATTTCGTGACTCATAGTGGCGAGAAAACGGCTTTTAAATTCACTGGCAAAGTGTGCCGTTTCCACTTCTTTTTGCAGTTGGAATGATTGGGATTTGAGAAGGTTAATTCGGCTGGCAATGCCAAGGGAGAAAAACAAGCTGGGAAGTAGCATGGACACTCGGGCTATGCCAGAAATATTCTCGGCGCCTAAAGCTATGAATATTCCTGCAACAGACAATACAGATAGCATTAAACTTATACCAAGAAAGTACTCAAGTGCGTGATCGAAACCTTGTCGATACAGCTTCCAACTCATAATCATATTAATTATAGCGGTAGCTCCTATAAGAATAAGCCCGAATGATAGGACTACGGTATAAGAAAATATATGGGGTCCGATAGCGACTAAGCAGGCACATAATATTAAGGCGTACTGCAGGTTTTTATAGGCAGGCGCACGCTGCTGGAGTTGCAGGTAGGCTATTGAAAAAATGGACAAAACCACAAAAGCAACCCCAAACAAGATGTAGAAAAACCAAGGAGGGTATGCTCCTAGCCATTGATAAGGCCACCATTGATAAATGGTTCCGTCAACCGAAGTAATGACCAGTATCCAACAGAATAGAAAGGCCACTATGGCGTAGTTTTCGTGTTCTCTGATTCTAAGGGCAAATAGAAAGTTATACGCCAATAAACCTATAAGGCAGCCATAAATCAATAAAGCGGAAGTATTATCTTTGATGGCGTTATTAAGGGAGGTGGCTGTAGATTCCAATGACGGATGCATAGGAATGATGAATTTAGATTGTAGACGCAAAAAAAGCTGAACAGACTCGCCGGCTTTTAGAGAAATAGGAAATAGAATACTTATAGATTTAAGAGTTCTTTTTTTGAAGTCGAAATCTATACCACTCTGCTGATGTGACAGTAACGTCTGATGTTCGTCCAGAAGGTACAAGTCAACTTGTTGGATATGCTCATCACCAACATTAAAAATCAAACTATTTGGTTTGTCAGAGCTGTTTTTTATTGTAGCCGATAGCCAGATGGCACCCCCTTTATGGCCGAGAGAGCTGTCTTTCATTATTTGGTAGTTGGCTGTAATAGCTTGATCTAGTTGCCAATTACCTGTTATGTCATGGGCCCACGTCAGTTGTTTGGCTATGGGCATACTGCTTATGGTGTCATCGACAATAATGACAGGGCTTGCCCATGCTTGCGATATGAGCGCAAATAGGCCAAATAAATAAGCAAGGAAATCACGGCGCTCGAAATTGTTCAGAAGTTACTCCCCAAGAAGCAGGTCATAGTCATAAGTATTGAATTATAGGCACTATACCCTCTATAAAAAGTAGTTGAATTTACGGAATAGACACGAAATTCTGTGTCAATACAGCGTTAAATGTTGAGTTTTAAGAGTATTTTTGTCGTTGGCGATAGGTAATAAAAGGTTTCCGGTAGGCCGCGTTTTAGAGTGACCTCAATCGACTGTTTGGCGATACGCTTGGGCATGAACAGTAATTTGATTGAGTTCTTGAATAGGGTACTCTTGGGTATGTATGTATTCTAATTAGTCAGGAAAAACATGTTTAAATTTATTGATTATATTGGTCGTTTTTTGTTGGTGGTAGTTGTAGCTGGATTGATTGCACTGTTGGGATTTTGGCTAAAAATCACCTTCTCTAGCCAAATAGACGACACAGAACACTTGCAAGCTAAACAAGATTATTTAACTCAGCTATCTAGCAGTGGTCAGGATATTTCAGGTGCTCCTAACGTGGTTATCATTCTCTTTGATGATATGGGCTATGGAGATCTTGGCGTGACAGGCAGTCAAGTTATCAAAACCCCGGCCATAGATCAGTTGGCCAATCAGGGGGTTTTATTAACGAACTATTATGCGCCCGCACCAACCTGTTCGCCTTCACGGGCTGGGTTGTTAACCGGACGTTACCCTTTGCGA
Source organism: Cellvibrionaceae bacterium (assembly GCA_034112445.1). Classification (GTDB taxonomy): domain Bacteria; phylum Pseudomonadota; class Gammaproteobacteria; order Pseudomonadales; family Cellvibrionaceae; genus Pelagadaptatus. The sequence goes on from JAWUVI010000018.1 coordinate 151,382, forward strand.
GCAGGCTTACCTGAAGTTTTATTCCCAAGTAGCGATTCAAGAAAAATCATCTTGTCCAGCCGCGGTGTCAATATGCGCTTGCCGGCAGAAGAAATAACCATCGCCGATACTTTAAAAGCCGCTGGTTATCGCACTGGTTTAATTGGCAAATGGCATCTAGGTGATACCGCACCATCACTGCCGCAAAATTTCGGGTTTGACTCTACTTTTGGGCCTTATTACAGCAATGACCAAAAACCTTTTCAGATATACCGAGATGATTCTTTATTTATTGAAGCGCCTATTGATCAAGCCATATTAAATGACCTGTATTCTGATGAGGCTGTACGTTTTATCAGCGAACCTGATGACACGCCATTCTTTTTATACTTTGCACACAGCTTTCCACACGACCCATTGCCAGACATGCCAGAAAATCATGGCCGTTCTGGCGCTGGAGTTTACGGTGATATTGTTGAGGCGTTAGACGATACGGTTGCAACGGTTGTAGAAACACTGCGTAAATCGGGTAAGTTGGATAACACGCTGATTTTAATCAGCAGTGATAATGGCCCTTGGTTTGAAGGCAGTCCCGGTGGGTTTAGAGGACGTAAGGGTGAAACCTTCGATGGCGGTATGCACGTTCCTTTAGTTGCTCATTGGCCGCAAGAGCTCAAAGGTGGTCGAGTGATTGAAGGCATATCCATGGGGATTGATTGGTTGCCAACGCTGTTGGATTGGATCGGTTTACCTTTGCCCAGTGACCGTATAATTGATGGTAAAAGTTTACGGCCAATGTTGACTGAGGGAGCATCAAGCCCTCACCAGCAATTGTATTTTTTTGGCTCTGAAGAGCTAATCGCCGTGCGAGATCAAACCTACAAATACCGCCGCCCCCATGCGTATATTTATGCGGTTGATCCTATGCCGTTTGCTGTGGGACGTAAGCAACCTGGCTGGCTGTTCAACTTGGATGCAGATGCTTCTGAATCTTATGATGTCTCGGCTCATGCACCTGAGCGTGCTGCATCATTAAGAGCGGCAATGCAGGTTAAGCAGCAAGAAATGCAAGATAATCTCAGGGGTTGGCAGTAGCGTTACATAAAGAGCTTTTATTATCCACGATCAAGGGCAAGTAGTTCGGGGATTGATTTCTCGTTTTTATAGCGGCACAAATCAACTTCAGCTTGCTCTATAGCAACTACAGACATTCTGTCAGCCAGCTCATTACCTTCGACACCAGCATGACCTTTCACGTGAACCACTTGGATTTTGTTGGCGATTTCGAGAAACAGCTCGTGGGCAGGTTTTATAATGTCGAGGTTTTTAATTTCACCGCCGGTTTTTTTCCAGCCTTTAGTTTTCCAACCAAATGCCCATTTGGTAATGCAATCAATAGAGTATTTAGAGTCACAATGGATGGTTATGGATTGATCTTTTTTTAGCTCGTCTTTGGCGATCATTAGCGAATGGTATAGTCCTAAAAGCTCAGCGGTATTGTTGGTACCTTTTGGGTTGTAAAGCCCATACCAAAGTTGATCTACTTTTTGCTGTTTATAAATAGCTATTCCCGTTCCAGCTTTGCCCGGATTTGGATCGCAAGCGCCATCGCAGAAAATATCTACGTCAGCTGTAAGAACGTGACTCGACTCGGTTTTTTTGGCCAGTTTTTTTGACGTGGTTCTTTTGGATGTCGAACTGGTGATGCCTTGGGCATAGGCCTCTTGTGCTAATGGTTTAGAAGCAAACGATTTAAATTTTGCCTTTGGAAAACCTTTTACTTGTTGCTCGGCTTCACTCCAAGTGGTGTATATGCCTGGCTGTTTCCCCACCCAAACAACGTAAAATTTCTGTGCTGCCATAATCTAGTCAAACCTTAATGTAATGTTTTATTTTGAGCTTGTTGTGGAGGTTAGCGTTGCCCCACCGTTCTTTGGGTCAGATCGGGTGTGTCCATATGCTTATGCTGTTCCAACATCAACGTTATGTTGGTGTTGATTTTTTCAGGAAAGGGCTGGGTTTTGCCAGTTTGCGTATCCACAAATAAAACCAATAGCTCGGTAAAGGATAATGGCTGTTGAGTCTGTGAGTGAACCATTGAATGGCAAAATCTAAGTTTTTTAGTGCCAGCTTCTAACAGCTGAGTGGTTATCTCAAAAGGCTCATTTAAGCTGACCTCAGCTAAATAATTAATGTGGGCTTCTACCGTATAAATAGAGCACTGGTTTTGGTTGCGAAAATCATTGCCGAGGCCTAATTGCTCGTAAAACTCGTCAGTAGCATAGCCAAAAGCTAATACATAAAACGCTTCACTCATGTGGCCGTTGTAATCAATCCATTCAGGTTGAACGGTGCCAGAAAAAGTCTTAGCCGGTAGGTGATGTTGAGGCATGTGGATTACCGATAGTGGATTGCGAATATTCCGCCATGGTAACAAAACCGCGTAAACCCTGTTACCCTGATTTTACAATAACCGTCTGGAGGCAATAAAAACAATATGAATGACGAGATTATTATTACCTGTGCTGTTACTGGTTCAGGCGATACCGTAGATAAACACCCCGCAATACCCGTGACCCCGCAAGACATTGCTGACAGTGCAATCGAGGCTGCCAAAGCCGGCGCAGCGGTTGCTCATATTCATGTGCGTGACCCCCAGACTGGAAAATTTTCTAGAGACGTTAAATATTATCGTGAGGTAGTTGAGCGAATCCGCGCAAGTGATTGCGATGTCATCATTAATCTTACTGCTGGCATGGGTGGTGATTTGGTACTCGACTCAGTTAACCCATCGATCGCGGTTGACGGTACAGATATGGCCAATGCGACTGAGCGATTGATTCATATCGAAGAGTTGCAACCTGAGATATGTACCCTCGATTGTGGCAGCCTTAATTTTGGTAACTCCCTTTACGTCAGTACGCCCGAGATGTTGCGAGAAATGGCGGCACGCGTAAAAGAGCTGGGTGTTAAGCCAGAACTCGAAATTTTCGATAGTGGCAATCTAGTCTTTGCACTGCAAATGTTGAAAGAAGGTTTACTTGATGACAAACCATTATTTCAATTGTGTCTTGGCATCCCATGGGGTGCTCCAGCCGATACCGCAACCATGAAGCTGATGGCCGATATGATTCCCGACCATGCGAATTGGGCGGGCTTTGGTATTTCTCGAATGCAAATGCCAATGGTGGCGCAAGCCATATTGTTAGGCGGTAATGTTCGCGTAGGCCTAGAAGATAACCTGTTTTTAGATAAAGGCGTGTTTGCCAGTAATGGGCAGTTGGTAGAGCGAGCCGTGAACATTATAGAAAACCTAGGCAGTCGTGTGGCATCGCCCGCCAAAGCGCGAGAAATTTTGGGATTGCGAGGCACTCAATAATGTCAGTTAGACCCGCTCCCAGTAAAGTAAACGCAATTGGCATAATCGGAACCGGAGTTATTGGTGGCAGCTGGGCGTGTCACTTTTTACGTTATGGTTTAGACGTTATTTGCTTCGATAAAGCCCCATGTGCACAAGAGCGACTGCAACAACGAGTGGTAGACGTATGGCCACAGTTGCAGCAGTTGGGTTTAAAAGACGGAGCCAGTCCAGACAATTTGTGCTTTGTTGATAGTATTGCCGAACTTGGGCAATTGGTTCCCATCATTCAAGAGAGTACGCCTGAAGATCTTACTGCCAAGCAAGAGTTATTTTCTGAAATCGATGCGGCTGTACCTAGCCATGTTGTTATTTCTTCCAGTACGTCTGGATTTCCCATGACGGAAATCCAAAAGCTGTGTGCTGATCCCAGCCGCACCATCGTTTGTCATCCCTTTACGCCACCGCATATTGTGCCTTTTTGTGAAGTGGTTGGTGGTGAGAAAACGTCAACGGAAGTCGTTGATTGGGCCGCCGAGTTTTTCCAGCACTTCGGTAAAGAAGTGGCCAAAATGGAAAAAGAGCTATACGGATTTATTGGCAATAGATTACAAGATGCCATTTGGCGTGAGGCCTTGCACATGGTGGCCAATGACGAATGCTCAGTGGCTGATATTGATAAATCTATTGCGACAGGCCCTGGCTTACGCTGGGCTTTATTTGGTCCTTGTATGAACATGGCTATGTGTGGCGGTGAAGGTGGGATGAAGCGAATGCTTGACCATTTCGGGCCATCACTTAAAGAACCTTGGACACGTCTAGAGGCACCAGAGCTTACCGATAAGCTGTACCAAGATATGATTGATGGCACAGAGGATATGCTGGCAGGTCGCAGCATGACCGAAGTATTAGAAGAGCGTGACGAATTATTAATTCGTATCCGCAATACGATTGATGAATATCGGCAAGAGAAAGCGAACAGCAAAACCAAATAAATTCAATTTATAATAACGATAAAGGATTCTATTGTGACAAATGCTACCGCTGATACAGCGGGCACGGCTCAAGTTTCATCTACATCTACATCTACAACTACATCTCCATCTCCATCTCCACCATCACTCCCTAAACCGTCATTGGATCTGTTTGTCTTTGTCCCTGCTTTGGTTATTACCTTGGCCGTAGTGTTCTTTTTACTGCATGATCGCGAACAAGCCGCGCTGGTTGCCAGCAATGCCATGAGTATTGTGACGGCTAACTGGGGTTGGTTATTTGTCTTGTTTTGTTTTGGTACGTTTGTTTTTGCTGTGTGGTTAGCTTTTGGTCGTTACGGCCATGTCAAATTAGGGCGCAGCGATGAGAAGCCCGAATACTCGGAACTAAGCTGGGCCGCCATGATGTTTTCAGCGGGCATTGGTATTGGCTTGGTCAGTTGGTCGTTTGTGGAGCCTATTTATTATTTGGCAACGCCGCCCTTAGGTATAGAGCCTTATTCTTCTGCCGCCGCTGAATGGGGGCACATGTACGCTCAGTTTCATTGGAGTTTTGTGCCTTGGGCATTGTATGCGGTGCCGTCTGTTGCGGTTGCTTATATGCTGCATGTAGAGCGCACACCTTTTTTACGCATTAGCCAAGCGTGCAGCCGCAGCTTGGGTAAATATTCAAACGGCGTGTTTGGCTCTCTTATTGATACCCTAGTTATCTTAGGTTTGATTGGCGGCGCAGGAACATCATTAGGTTTGGGTGTGCCTCTGGTGTCAGCCTTTATGGCCGATATGTTAGGCCTAGAAGACAGCTTGTGGACACAGATAAGCGTTCTTGCATTGTGGACTTTGATTTTTGGAACGAGCGTTTATAAAGGTCTTAAATCGGGCATTCGTATTCTCAGTGATATCAACGTGTTTCTCGCGATTGCCATTGTGCTGTTTATTTTAGTGGTGGGTCCTACAGTCTTTATTTTATCACTGACCTCCAATAGCTTTGGCTTGATGATCGATAACTTTATGCGCATGAGTTTCTGGCTAGACCCGATTGAAAAAGCGGGCTTTCCTGATAACTGGACACTGTTTTATTGGGCGTGGTGGGTGGCCTATGCGCCGATGATGGGATTGTTCTTCGGGCGTATTTCACGTGGCCGCACAATTCGTCAATTGATATTAGGGGTTGTTGGTTGGGGGTGTTTGGGCTGTGTTAGCTTTTTAGCGGTGTGCGGTGGTTATGCTATTGACCTTGAGCTGACGGGAGTCTTGCCGGTCAGTGAGTTGCTTGCCGAACATGGTATTCCCAAAACCGTGGTAGCGATTGTGAATACACTGCCTTACAGCGGTTTAATCATGATCTTATTTACGGCATTGTGTTTTGTGTTTTTATCCACAACCTTAGATTCGGCGGCTTATGTATTGGCCAGCGTCAGTACTAAAAATCTGCCAGGCAACGAAGAACCTGCCAAATTCAATCGCCTGACGTGGGCTTTTCTTCTTGCGTTCGTGGCGATTGGTTTGATTTACGTTGATGGCTTAAACGTTGTGCAGTCGTCCACCATTGTTACCGCTTTACCCTTGTTGCCGGTATTGCTGCTATTGTTCATGTCATTAAAAAAATCCTTGTATCAAGATTTTGGATCTTTAACCGATCCCAAAATCATTTCTATGGATGAGGAGGGTAATATCAATAAGAACCTCAGTTAAAGATAAAGACACTAGAGTCAGAATCAGTAAGCTCATTTAACCACTCGTCATAAACCGTGTGCTTAATTAAAAATTATAATAACTAAGAAGGAAACATCATGAAAAAAGCAGCGTTATACAGCGCCATCGCGTTAGCGATTACCACCGCATCAACCTCTGTTTATAGTCAAAGCTATGCCATTGAAGAGGTTATTGTTACCGCGCAAAAACGTGCGGAAAGTATGCAGGATGTAGCGATTGCAGTTTCTGCATTTAACAGCGAAACCATGAAGGAAGCCGGTATTGTCGGTATTGATAACGTGGCTCAGTTTACCCCGGGCTTTTCCATGACGTCTTACAATAAATCAAGCCCGCAACCTTTTATTCGGGGGATTGGTACCAATACTTCTGGTGCGGGTGATGATGCTTCCGTCGCTATGTTTGTTGATGATGTGTATATCAGTCGAGCGGGCGCCTATGACAACAACTTATTTGATCTTGAGCGTGTAGAAGTTTTACGCGGTCCTCAGGGAACCCTTTATGGAAAAAACGTAGTGGGTGGCGCCATTAATATTACTACCCGCACGCCTAATCACGAAGAAGTGGAAGGCAGCGTTAGAGTGGATATGGGCAATTACGACAAGCTAGGTGTCCAAGGGTTTATTACTGGGCCTGTTTCTGATTCGGTAGCGGCTAAACTCTCGGTTTCTCATGCTGAGCGCGATGGCTTTGTGGAGAATACGGTGACTGGCAACGATTTAAGGGATGAAGATTCTCAAGCCATCCGCGTAGGTGTTGATTGGGATGTGTCGGATCAGTTGTCTGTCTCGTGGAAAGCCGACGCGTCGAAAATTCGTGAGTCAGGTGTTGGCCGAGTATTAAGTGGCACCCCATTATTTGGTGCTCCATCGGCTGCTCCAAGTTTAAATGACAGGGATAAAACGGACACCAATAACGATGGCTATACCAATCGTGATGTATGGGGAACCTCACTGAAAATCGAATGGGAACAAGATTATGGTACTTGGACGTCCGTGACAGGTTATCGAACATCAGACTATGAATTTTTTGATGATTTAGTCCCTGCGTTCGATGTGGTTGCATTTGCAGATCTAAATTATTTATCTAATTATACCGATGAGAAAGAGAAGCAGTTTTCTCAAGAGATACGTCTGGCCAGTAATGATGATGGTGGAGCTATTGAGTGGACTGTTGGGTTGTATTACTTCAAGGATGATATTGATCGCCTTGAATATTGGGATACCAACTTAGTTGGCGCTGCATTGATGGTTGGACTAACAGAAGGTCAATCTGACGCTACGAATGAAACTGAAAGTAAAGCTGCCTTTGGTCGTGTTAGTTATAATCTTGACGAGTGGCGTTTTACTGTAGGTGGTCGTTACACTCATGAGTCTAAAGAGGCTACTTTAATAGGAACTGGTTTTGAACCAGTTTATTTGAGTATGAACGCTCCATTTAATGCTGCAGCGGATGAGTCGTGGAGTAATTTTTCAGGCAATATTAGTGTCGACTATATGGGATTTGAAAACGCTCTGATTTATTTATCAATGAGTGAGGGCTTCAAGTCAGGTGCGTTTAACTCGATTGCAGGAACTAAACTCAGTGCAGAAACACCTCTCGATCCAGAAATTGCCACCCAGATAGAGTTAGGATTAAAGTCGCAATGGTTTGATGATCGTCTTAGGGTTAATGCCGCATTGTTCACCATTGATTATGAAGACTTACAAGTATTCCAAACTGTCGGGTTAAGTGTCTTTGTAGATAATGCTGGTGAAGCAACCTCAAAAGGTGCTGAATTAGAAATTATTGCATTACCAGTTGAAGGGTTAGAGTTAAGTGCAACTTACTCTTATTTGGACGCAACCTACGATGAGTTTATTATTCCCGGATCGGCCGATTACTCTGGTAATACGTTGACTCGTGCACCTAAAAACGCTTACACCTTATCGAGCAGTTACACCATGCCTGTAGGTGATAGTGGGGATATGAATTTCCGTTTAGATTATCTGACACAGGGAGACTTGTTTCTATCGTCAAGTAATTCTGATGGCAGTAAATTAGAAGGTTATGAGTTGTTTAATGCACGAGTTGCGTTTGAATCTGCTGATGGCCATTACGAAATAGCATTGTGGGGGCAAAACTTATCGGATGAAGAGTATGCAGTTCATTCGTTTGATTTATCCCAATTAAGCCCTGGCACTAAATCAGATATTTTAGGTGCGCCTCGCACATATGGATTGTCATTTACCTACAATTTATAAACCTCAATTAAGCTATGTAATACCATCAACGCCTCCTATACGGGGGCGTTTTATTATTCGCTAACAATGGATTTTTATGAAAATCAAACGCGGCATTATTGCCCTTCTTGTTTTACCCTCACTAATGATTGTTACAGGTTGTGAGTCGCCAACCGCTGACAATGTTTTTGAAGTAGGCTCAACAACTGTTTTTATTCATGATGACACGCGTCCCTTCGACGCCGTTGCTGGCGTCAATGATGGCGTGCGCACCTTGATCACAGAGATTTGGTATCCAGCCCAAGTCAGTGATAAAAATTCTGCGCAACGTGCCACCTATGGCGATTATTCCTTTGGTGATATGGCGGCTCATACGCGAATGATGACGGAGACATCGTTTTATCATTTAACGCCAGAGTCTGTTCTCGCCGGCGTTACCCAAGCGCAAATTGACGCGGCTATAGCGGAGTTGTTTGATCGGCCGCGAGGCAGTTATGTTGATGCACCTGTAGCGCAATCAACCACACCCTTTCCGGTTATTGTCATGAGTCATGGTGATGCAGGCAGTCGCTACAATATGGAAACGGTGTGTGAATATTTAGCTTCTCACGGCTACATCGTTATTGCGCCAGAGCATACCGGCAACAGCCCGTTTAGTTTGATCGGTAAAGATCCAGCACTGGTTGCGGATGATTCAGATTACCGTGAGAAAATGAAGGCCGTTTTACCTTTGTTGGATGAGCATGGCGCTTATGCTCACGATAAAATTTTCGGACAGAGTTATACGCCCTCATCATCTTCGGCCAACGGCAGCGGTATGGCTCAAACCTTAATGCAATTGGATGCGGCGTTTGTGGAGCGTGTTAATGATTTGCGTGCGGCTATAAAGCAATTAGAAACGATGAATCAACAGGGTTTTTTGTCAGGCAAAATAGATCTAAATTCGATGGGCTTGATGGGGCGCTCTTTTGGTGGTTCCACAACCTTGCTGGGATTGGCTCTTGAAGATCGCTTTAAAGCGGGTATGTCTATAGTGCCGATGGTGACACCAGATTTACGCAACATTTTACCAAAGGAGCTGTTGAAGCCCGTATCGGTAGAGTCGGCGATTTTATCCGCCGAGTTGGCCTCGGGATTTGCCGAGCTTAAAAAACCTACGTTGATTCTATCTGGGGTTGAAGATCAGCTTATTATTAGCTCAGGTAAATCATTCACCGCAATGGTCGGTTTACCAGAAGCAACGCAAGCCGTTCCTTATCCGGTGGTGTCGAATCTGATCCATAATACTCAGCAATCGGTGCTGTTTGGCTTAGCTGAAAAAACCAATCACGCTTCTTTTGGCGTGTCGGGGCCTTACTGGTGGCCACAATTAAAGCCCGATACATTTGCGAGAACATTTGCGCCCGAACAAGAATATCAATTGATGCCATCGCTAAAGGCACATCAAATACAGAAAGAAAAAGCGTTAGAGTTTTTTGATGTGTTTGTGAAAGCTGATGAAACTCAAATTGAAAAACTAAAAGCCAATACCTATGGCGAAGAGTTACTGCGGTGGCAAGTTAAAAACTTGTAGTTAGAACTTGTAGTTAGAACTTGTAGTTAAAACTTATAGTTAGAACTCGGCGATTGAAATTGAACTTATTGCTTCACAGGTTTTTTCAATAGTTTTCTTTGCAGGGTTCTACGATGCATTCCAAGGGCTCTAGCCGTAGCGGAAATATTACCTTCGTTGTCGGCTAGAACTTTTTGTATGTGTTCCCACTCTAGTCGATTGACGGACAATGGCGCAGGATTTATTTCGGCGTTGGTGGTGCCGTCGAACGCTCTTAAAATTTCATCCGCATCAACGGGTTTACACAAATAATTGGATGCACCAAGTTTAATCGCTTCAACGGCGGTATTAATACTGCTGTAGCCGGTCAACATAACAACCTTTATCTGCGGCTGCTTCTGTAAGAGTTTGGGTAGCAGTTGTAAGCCTGATTCGGTGTCTATTTTTAAATCAAGAATGCATTTGTCAAAAACCGTTTTGTCCAATGCAGTAAGAGCTTCGGCACTGCTGTTGGCTTGCGTTACGATAAAATTCCGGCGGCTTAACGCACGGCTTAAAACAGCGGTAAGGGTTGTGTCGTCATCGACAATTAAAATTTGCTCAGTCATGGTGTCTGGTCAGCGGTAGCGACAGTGATGCCAGGCAGCCACCCGTTGGATGATTGGTTAATTGCAGTGATCCATGATGACGCTCTAAGGTGGCCTTGGTTAAAAATAAGCCAAGGCCGCGACCGCTGCCTTTTTCAGAAACAAGCGGCGCGCCTAACTGCGATAACAGTTGATCACTGATACCCAAACCTTGATCTTTGATTGTTATTGATAGTTTTTCATGGTTCCAGTGAGCGTGTATCTCGATGCCAACAGGATTTGCTTCTGAGGCATTATTTAGCAAGTTGACGATAGCTTGGGAGATGGAAGGATGGAAATAAGCCTGTATGTCAGGACTGCTTGAATCAATAGCGATGCTGGCTTCAGTTTCAGGATGTAGGAGTAGCCAATTATCGATTAATTGATGACAGTAATGAGCCACATCTTCAGAGTGCTTCTTCATGTTTTGGGTAAGGTCGGCATGTGTTTTTAGGTTGTGTAAAGTGTCGGTGCAATGAGCGACTTGAGACTGCAGTAATTGAATGTCGTCGCTTAAATTTGAGTCGTTTTGATACTCGCTTTGAATTTCGTTCAATAGCGTTTTGATGGTTGTTAATGGCGTACCTAATTCATGAGCCGTGCCAGCGGCGAGAGAGGCAACCGCTAAAATTTGTTCGTCTCTGAGGCGATCTTCTTTAAGCCGGTTTAGAGTTTCAGTTTGGTGGCGCAGTGCAGCGGCCATTCGCACAATAAAGAAAGTAATAAGGCTAACGCTGAGTAAAAAATTAAACCACATGCCGGTTGTATGTAAACTAATTCCACCGCCGTGATTGTGGTGAGGGGCAATATCAGGAAGTGGGATTCGATAAAAAAATAATGCCGTGTAAAGGCTCAGAGAAAAAAGAATTAATGGCCAGACTAAACGCCACGGTAATATGGCGGCGGCAATGCATAAGGGTACTAAGAAATAAGATACAAAAGGATTGTCAGCACCACCGACATAAAAGAGTAAAAGACTAATGCCGGTAATCTCAATAATCAATTGAGTGAATACGGTAGTGGTGGAAGGGTAGGGATAAAAGCGTAATTGTATGAACGCAAAAACATTAATCAGGGTAAGCCCCGAGATAATAAATAACATCGATGAATAATTAAGTGGTAATTGTAATTGCCAGTGACAAAAAATAAGCGCGGCGCATACGGCAAGAATAAAAAACCCCCGAACGACTAACAATCGTTGGAGGTTTTGAGCCGGTGCGGAAATGGCCAAAGGTTGCTTTTTCATAAGTTCATCATGTCATTCTAGTAAGACCTAAGCAATGGCATTATGCCCAAGCAATCCATTGCTACGTCAGTACGATAAAATTATCACCTACGATCAAAATTGATAAGTAATGCCGAGGTTAACACTTCTTCCGGTTCCGTATAAACGCTCACCTGTTGCTATATCAGAATTATCTGTGACGCGGTTATAGCCGGCTAAGTGATCTTGATAAACTTTATCGGTGAGGTTATCTATGCCCATCCGAATCTGGGTTTTAGTATTGGGGTTATAAACGGCATTGATGTGCCAAAGACTGTAGCCACTGGTTTTGGCTTCTTCGTTATAGTTAGAAACTTTATTTTGGTGGTCGAATATTTCACTCACCAGACTGAGGTTCCAAAGGCTGATGGTATAGTCCAAAGATAATCGATTATTGAGGGGGGCAATTCGGTATAAGTTATCGCCGGTGTCAGTGCTTTTGCCTCTCACATAATTAAGGTTGCCTGCGAGAGATAGAGTATCGGTTAAACGAGCGCCATAACTAATTTCACCACCATACAATTTGGCATCGATGTTGTTGTACTTTAAGTCAGCCATGCCCGCGTTGGCGGGAGTGCCTTGGATATAATCATCTACCTTTTTATAAAAAGAGTGCAGCGCAAGGAAGTAATCATCTGTTTTCAGACTAAATCCTAGATTTACTTCATTGGCTGTTTCGCTGTTCAGTTCGCGATTACCAATGTAGGTTTTCCCATCAGCGAGGCCGCCGGTAGATTGCATTGGCATCCATAAGTACATAGCTTGATACGAGGGGGCTCGCTCTTTACTGGATACATTAAACGTCACGTTTATTTTATCGTTGAGGCGGTAATTGGTCTTTAAAACAAGATCGCGATTATTAAAGGTTCGTGAGCGATCTTCGTTATTAAAGGCGGTTGCCAGCATGCCCATCATAGTGCTGCTTACGGTGTCAGAATCCATTGTGATGTGGTTGGCTCTGGCACCAAGTTCCCAGCTGAAATCGTGAGAGTTGTGTTGCCACTGGACAAAATATCCAGCAATATTTTTTTCTACATTATTGAAGTTTTCCACTAAAAAAGCTGGCATGTCGGGGTTGTAGACATTGGCACTGTGCTGGCTTTTAGAAACATCCGCTCCGGCTTGCAATGAGCCGTAAGGGAGATTAAATCCGGTCATCAGTTGGTGAGAAACCTTTTGACCATTGGCGAGCGTTTCTCGTTTTCCCATCATGGGTTCTGGCCGCAAGGTAAAATGGTGCATGCCGTGAAAGACGCGCGAATAACTGCTTTTCCAATGAATGGCTACATCGCTTATTTTTGTTTCTATATCGAAGCTGGCTAGGTCGCTATCGATGGCCGTAATATCCATGGGCAGGGCAGCAGTCCCGCTTTTACCCGTGTTGTTTTTACTGAGCTTGAGGTTGAATTTAGTATCGTCGTGTTGATAGCCGTAAGTAATGTCATGGTGGCGGCGTTTGTAACCACTGCTGTTGATATCGCCATCAGCAAACTCGCTGTCGTTAGCGTCATCGTAACTGCTGGCTACGGACACTTTATGTGTGTTGTCGGCCGCGGTCAGTAATAGGCTTGAGCTGTTGGATGAGTTTTGTTGGTTGAAATTGGCGTGCGCACGACCGCTAAATTCTATAGCGTCGGTTTCAGAAAAAGCCCCAGTGTCACTTTGGGCGTTAATCATTCCGCCAAGCGATTCTTGAGCTTTACTGACCGAAGCTACACCTTGTTCAATATTAATCACTTTTAATAAGCTGGCGGGAATGTATGACAGAGGCGTGTCCATCGAGTTAGGGCCGCCTGTCACTAGAGTGGCCGAATCAATATTTACCGCAATACGGTCACCGTATAAACCGCGATATTGAGCAATGCCGGTTAAACCACCGTTCCTATTTACCGCTGCTCCCGGTAAAGACTTAAGAGCCGAGGCGGTGTCGGCGTGTGTTACCTCAATACCACTGACGCTGTGAGATTCAATTTGCCACGGAGATTCTTCAACGGTCACTTCGGGTAAATGACCTGCGTAGGCGACGCTGTGTGTGATCAGTATGCTGGCGGCTAGGTAGCTTTTTCTAAACATGAATACTCACTAATAATGAACTTTTAAGGTAGGGGAATAGTAAAGATTTATTGAGCGTAAAGGGATGCGACACAGTGTCGCAGTCAGTTCATGCTATGATTTGATTCTTTCTCTGTTGTGAATATTTAGGCGAGATATTTTTTGTGAAGCAAGCTGTTTCTTTTACTGAAGACCCTGTCGGTCCTTTGTTGTATCGAATGTCTCTGCCGATGGTGTGGGGCTTATTGGCCACCATGTCTTTTAATGCGATCGATACTTATTTTGTTGCGCAACTAGGGGAGGCTGAATTGGCTGCCATGAGCTTCACTTTTCCAGTGGTGATGGTGGTGACCAGTATGGCGATTGGTTTAAGTGCCGGAACCTCTTCGGTTATTGCGCGTTTGTTGGGTCAGAAAAAAGAACAAGAAGCCAAACAAACCGGTTCAGACAGCTTGTTGTTATCGTTTGTGCTATCCATCTTGGTCGCCATTATTGGCTTACTTACTATTGAGCCCTTATTCTTATTGCTGGGCGCTTCACGTGAATTATTACCCTTGATAGATGAGTACATGACGGTTTGGTATTTAGGTGTTCCTCTGTTATTGGTTCCTATGTGTATGTCCGCCATTATGCGTGCCACGGGCAATAATATGGTGTGGGGAATGTTAATGTTGGCGGCGGCTGTATTTAATACCATTCTCGATCCCATTCTGATTTTTGGCTGGGGTCCCGTGCCAAGAATGGAAATAGAAGGTGCGGCTTGGGCAACGGTTATTTCTAGAGCACTACTCTTTGTTGGCGCGTTTTATTTTATTATTGTTAAGCTGAATTTAATTACGAAGCCACACATTAAAATGGTGCAAATACAGAAGGCATGGAGCGCTATTTTACATATTGGTCTGCCTGCAATGGCGACCAATATGATCATTCCTTTTGCCAGTGGCATCACGGTCGTCTTGGTGGCGTCCTATGGAGTTGATGCAGTAGCAGGATTAGGCGTGGCGATGCGAATAGAGTCGGTGACGTTGATTGTGTTTTACGCTTTGTCAGGGGTGGTAGGACCATTTTTTGGCCAGAATATGGCACTTGATTTTCAGCATAGGCAGCAGTACGCGTTGAATGTGATGGCGCGTTTCACTTTTGTGTTTGGATTTGTTTTGGCGGCTCTTCTATGGCTGTTTGCTGATGTTATTACGGCGTGGTTTAGTGATTTGGAATTAGTGAATTCAGTCGCTATAGCCTATCTGGCAATCGTATCGTTGAGTTATGGATTGTATGGTTTGGTGATGTCGATCAATGGCGCTTTTAATGGTTTAGGTAAGCCCATGCCAGCAATGGTTATTTCTATACTGAGGGTGTTAGGCTTCTATTTACCCTTGGCTTTTTTAGGCCAAAGCCTGTGGGGAATTAAAGGCTTATTTTTAGCCACAGCCGTATCCAATGTTCTGGCTGGACTCTTGGGTTATTTTTGGTTAAAACGTTCACTGGTTAATACCTCACAAGAGTAGCTCTCGTATTTAAAGAGTTGTTCTAGTGTTTAAAGAGTTGTTCTAGTATTTAAAGCGAAGCTCTAGTATTTATTTAACGTTCTGAGAAATATTCATGCAATACATCGATCTTGTTAAAATGTTTAAGGAAAAAAAATCCTTAGTCGTTGATGACATGCCTGATATGAGGAGCAGCTTGAGCGGAATGCTTAAAGAAGCTGGAGTGGATCATGTCAATACGGCAGCCAATAGTCAGCAGGCGATAGAGCTGTGTGAGCAGCAGTCTTATGATTTGATTCTGTGTGATTATAATTTGGGCGAAGGTCGAGACGGCCAACAAATTTTAGAAGAATTACGTTTCCGTAAATTACTCAAAAACAGCAGTTTGTTTATTATGGTTACGGCTGAATCCTCCACCGACATGGTGCTTGGGGCATTAGAATACCAGCCAGACGAATACCTAACCAAACCCATAACCACCGCTGTGTTAAGAGACCGTTTAACTCGCGTGGTGACCCGTCACGAAGAAATGTTAGCCATTAAAAAAGCCATGGATAATGAAGATTATCAGGGAGCTTTGACCTTATCTCAAGCAAAGGTAGGGGAAAAAAATCGATACGCTAGTCTCTTTCTAAAAACTGAAGCGGAAATGCTCTTTCGCTTAAAACGATATGACGAAGCGCAAGAAATTTATCAAAAGGTTTTAAAAAACAGACCTCTAGCTTGGGCTCAGTTAGGACTTGGAAAGATTTATATAGCTCAAGAAAAATTTGAGCCGGCTGAAAAGATACTTCTAGAGGTTATTAATCAAAACAGCCGATATATTGAAGCCCATGAAATGTTGGCTGAAATTTATGCTCGACGTGGTAAGTTCAAAGAGTCTCAGCAGGCTATGTCCAACGCCGCTGATATGTCCCCGAAATCTGTATTACGGCAGCGTAAATTAGCCAATTTGGCCAAACGTAATCATGATGTCGATGTCACGCTTCGTGCAAGAAAGACGGCTCTCAAAGTAGGAGAGCATTCGTGCCATTACACGCCACAAGATTATTTTGATCTGGTTTCTGAGTTAATGGTCGATGGCCATAAAACCCCGTTAGAGCGCCAAAAAAACGCTAAAGATGCTGAGATGTATATCAGTCGAGCAGAAAGAAAACATTTAAGTGATAAATCAATAAAGTTACAAACCTTGTCTGCTCATGCACGGTTAAGTCAATTTAACGGGAATAAAGAGCAGGCTGAAGCTTATCTTGATCGAGCGCAAGAATTACACGATCAAGGTGTTGGTAATAGCATGGCTGAGCTGGAATTGGCTCAGGCGATGATGGATTGCGGCCAAAAATCTAATGCTTTGGAGTTGTTAATCAGTATCGACCGTAAAAATCCAGAGAATGAAGATGTGGCAAACCGAATAGACGCTTTGGTGGATGAGCCAATCAGTACCCGAGGTAAAGTTGTTGCCGCTGACTTGAATAAACAAGGGATTAAGTTGTTTGAAGATAAAAGCTTTGATGGGGCTTTGGATGTGTTTGTCCGAGCCAGCAAAATGTTTCCCAAGCACGTGGGCCTGCATTTGAATATTGTTCAGGTGGCTCTGGAAAAATACCGGGCTGAAAAAACTGACTCTAGCTCAATTGAGTTATCCCAAGAGCATTTACAACACATCCATGATCTTTCGGCCACGCACCCTCAATTCCGACGTTATCAATATTTGTTAAAAGAAATTGCCAAAGAAGCTTGAGTCCAGTTCTAGATGAGTTTGTCGGATAAATTTCTATTTAGATAATAATTTTTCCACCGCCTTTTGTAGGCGTGCAGGATCAAAAGGTTTAGTAAGCCAGCCGCTCGCACCGAGTCCCTTGGCTTTTTCTTTTTTATAACTACTGGACTCAGTTGTTAGCATTAATATCGGTGTGAATTTATATTCATCGAGACGCTTAATCTTTGACACTAAGCTAATGCCACCCATGTTGGGCATATTAAGGTCACTGATGATTAAATCGAAAGACTCCTCTCTAATTTTTTCAAGAGCGTCGACACCATCTACTGCAACCGTGATGGTGTGTCCCATTTGCTCTATGACCATTTTTACCATTTCACGCATAACTCTTTGATCATCTACAGCTAATATGTTGGCCATGAGTTTTCCTTGTTGTTGGATAACCAAGTTGTTGGATAACCAAGTTGATGAATAACAAAATGATGATTCAGTATAGAGGCAATATATCCATTGTTTCAAAATTTGAATAACCAGCCACTATGGGCACTATAAAGGCGCAGGTTATGTAAGGTGCATGCCAAATTGGCGAGCTGCAAGCGCGCTCTTGAATGATGGCTGTGTGACATTTGACACCTCATCTTTAAGTAGATTTTGGTGTCGGTTTTGTCGGTGTGAAGTTCAGTCAGTAATAAATCGGTCTAAACGTCTCCGTAACTGCTTATTTTCTAACTTGAGTTGTTCCAACTCATCAAGCAGGTTGATTGTTAAGGCAATGCCTTGCCAATCTATATTCAGGTCTCTATGTAATCGATAGGCTTTTTTTGCCACTGTGACCATTTGGGTGCTGAATATCCAGTTTTCTGGATCAGCACCATCAGGTTCAATAATCCCGTGCTCTACAATCTCGATAATAATATGCGAAGATAACTCGGCGACATCGCATAATTCTTCGAAGCTAAAATAATAGTGTTTTAAGTCATTCATCATTATTTACTCCATTCAGCCCTAGGATCAAAAGCGGCTTTGGCAGCCAATTGCTCCCATTGTTGTGTTATTTCATCATTGGATGTGTCTGGCATAACAATTTTTAGTACAGCGTATAAATCACCATGGCCATCCTTACGAACGAGTCCTTTACCTTTAATCCGTAATCGCTGCCCGGTTTGGCTATTTGCTGGTATCAACACATTAATTTTCCCTGATAGTGTGGGTATTTGAATCTTTGCACCTAGGGCAGCTTCCCAGGGGGCAATTGGGGTGGTGATAATCAGGTTGTGGGCTTCAACGTCAAATAAAGGGTGGGGAACTAAACGAATTCGCAGATACAAATCCCCGTTGGGACCGTCACCGATACTTTGTGCGCCCTGGCCCTTAAGACGGATGCGCTCTCCATCATCCGCTCCGGCAGGAATTTTCACATTGAGTGTTTTATTGATTTCGGTTATTCGGCCGTTGCTATCCCGGTTGGGTAGTCGATAGGAAATAGTTTTGGAAACATCTGATAAGGTGTCCTCAAGAAAAATCGGCATATCGGTTTCAATATCTTGCCCCTTTTGATTAAAAGCATATTCTGACCTGAAACCTTGTGCTTCATCACGACCAGAGTTACCAAACATCGACGAGAAGAAATCGGAAAAGTTACCCTGATAGTGTTCACCGCTATGGCCGGATGACTGCGATCCTGGAGGTGGCTGAAAGTGTTGTCCGTGGCTACCATACTCTCGTATTTCATCGTATTCAGCGCGCTTTTTGGTGTTTTTTAATACTTCGTAGGCTTCGCCGGCCTCTTTAAACTTTTCTTCTGCAT
Organism: Cellvibrionaceae bacterium; assembly: GCA_034112445.1. Lineage (GTDB taxonomy): Bacteria > Pseudomonadota > Gammaproteobacteria > Pseudomonadales > Cellvibrionaceae > Pelagadaptatus. The sequence continues at coordinate 170,154 of JAWUVI010000018.1, forward strand.
CATGGTGATCGCTAACATCAGGATGATATTTTCTGGCTAATTTTCGATAAGCGGTTTTAATCGTTTTGTTATCAGCGTCAGGATCGACATCCAATATTTTATAATAATCTTTGAATTCCATAGTCTATCCAATGCGTTGAATGTTGGTCAGAAACAGCTGCTAACAAACCCGATAATGTTGACGGTGTTAGTTAAGTGTTTACTCAATGTCATTTGCCATTCTTAGGCGGAACTCAAACCCGGGCAATCGTTTTGCTTGAAAACGAATGCCGTATACCTCGTTGTCATTGCTTAACAGTTCAGGTTCCTTGGTCAGTTTGACTGGCTTATTGGATTTTTTGTCAATGACCACCACTGTTTCGTAATCTTTCAAATTATCAATGTTGATATCCACCTCAACGGTGGTGATATCCCCGTCTTGTTTTACTGTGATAACTTCTGACCCCAATGTCTCTCCGCTGCTCCCTGTTGTCGCTGTGAGCCAATCCGTCTTGAGTTCCTCACTGGCGGATGAAACGTGGGGGGTACACAGTAGTATGGTCATGCCCGTACGCAGTAAAAATTGTTGTATGTTCATGTTAGTTCCTCTGTTGATAGCTTATCTTCTGGATGGTTATTGCCGGGATTATTATTGCTTGGATTGTTATTACCTAGATTGTTATTACCTGGATTGTTATTACTTAATGTCACCGGCAGAGGTTGCGTCGCAGAACCGGTATAAAGACTGACGTGAGGAAAAGGAATCTCAATACCTTCTCGATCGAAGGTGTTTTTGATGTCCTCATAGAGACTGTTTTTCAGTTGTAAAAAGTTTTCTCGCTGCGCCCATACTGAAAATTGGATGTCAATGGATGAATCACCAAAGCCGCTAAAGATAAATAGCGGTGCGGGTTCTTCAAGGCATAAAGGGTTTTTACTGGCCATGTCTGTCAACAGAGTTTTTACCCGGGTTATGTCTTCTTTATAGGCAACGCCCACTTTAAGATCGGCGCGGCGTATAGGAAATTTGGTTAATGTAGTGACTTCGGATTTGATCATGGTCTCGTTGGGTATTCGCACAAATAAATTGTCGAACGTGCGCAATTTGACAGACAGTAGATCAATGGAGATCACTTCGCCGGTAGTGTCACCCACTCGAATGTTATCGGTAATGGAAAAGGGCCGTTCAATCATCAAGAAGAGTCCGCTGATTAAATTGGAAGCGGAAGTTTGTGATGCAAAACCAATGGCTACGGTTAAAATACCCGCGGCACCCAGTAATACGCTCAAGTCAAAACCCAATTGTTTGAGTGCGGATATCACCAGCAATCCAAATATGCCGTAAAATACAGATCGTCTGAGAATCTGTTGTCCATGGGGGCTCAAGCTTTTGTGGAAGAGTTTCACCAGGGTGGTGCTGGCGATGCGTCCGACAATATAACCAAATACCAATAACAATATTGCGTGGGCGACCGGCAGCAAATAGGTCGCCTCTAAGAATTCAATAATGCGTTTGATGTCTTCCACAATATCCTCCTGTTGTTATGTTTAATCGTTATGTGTAAATCGTCATGTATAAATCGTTATGTATAAGTTGTTACGCATAAGCTGTTATGTATAAGCTTTTATAGAGTAAGTTACTATGTATAAATAGCCACATATGACGTCTGTAAGGGTGAGATAGTAAAGCTAGGCGAATAAACTACTGATGCTACGAATCAGGGTATGTCTGCCGCTGCTGATTCGAGGCCCTGCGACTAGGCTGGCGTCCTGAACTTCCGCCGGCGCTTGTTTTTCCAGCTCCAGTTCTATCATGTCATCGTCTTCCTCACGGGTCACGTTGATGGTATTGGTCCATAGCCCTTGATGGGTATCCTGGTAGAGGCTGAGTAAAGGTACGGGAACATTCAGGCGTTCAATCAGTAGTGCCTCCCGTTGTTTATTGTGGATAAAAACGGGCGTAATAGCGCGATGTGGACGCCGTTCAAGTAACTCTATCTGAAGTCGGGCATCGGTATGCTTGGCATAACACATTTCTCCTTCCCGAGTTGAGGGGCCAAACCAGGAATCAGAGGGGCGCCAAAAAGGAACGTCTAATAAACACAAATCACCGGGTAGTGTCAGTGCTTTAAGCCAGAGTGGCGTGCTGACATAAATCAGTGTTTGCTCTCCACCCAACAAACGCAAAGGTACATTGGGGCGAGTAACGACGGAGCGATCCGCCAAAGCAGGTGTTACACGAAGGCTGGCAGCAGTGGTTGTCTGTAAATGTCGACCCAGCAATGCCTGATCGGGTAGTTCCGGGTTGGTATATTCTGCTCGCACCAGTAATTCTTGGTTTTCTGTCTCTGTTTCAATATTCCAGGTATTCCATTCGCTAGCCTGGCGTTGAATCACTATCTGCCGTTCGCCGATGGACCAACACATAGATTGTTGTTCTGTCAGTGGGAAATCCCCCCACCATGGTAGCTTGTCCGACATGTTTCTGGTCTCTGTTGATAAGTCTGGTGAATGGCAGGACAAACTGCCGAATTAATCCTGCGGATGCTAACGCGCTATAGATTGCATTAAACGATAATAAGTCACATAAAATAAATGCTGTCAGTAAAGGTACTTTGTTTTACATGGCTATACAAAAAATACAGACAATGTGACTTTGATGATAGCCTATCGGTCAAACACAGACATAGCAGTCAAACACAGACATAACAGTTAAACACAGACATAACAGTTAAACTTTTAATAAAGGGCTCCTAGATGGCAGAGATTAAACAAGCTTTCGATTGGCAGGGTGCACTGTCCGAAACCTACCGAGAATTCACCCTACAAATGATTGATCATATACCGCAATTGCTGGGTGCATTGGCATTGCTACTGGTTGGCTGGATTATCGCTTGGTTGCTGCGTCTGCTGTCGAGCAAGCTCATTCGAGGATTTGAATTGTTGTTGCTGCGCACGGCACAAAAGCGCGGCTCGCAACCATCATCGATTCGGTCCTATGCACGACTGGGTAGCGATATCGTGTTCTGGAGCGTGTTACTATTTTTTGTCGCCGCCAGCGCCCACCTATTGGATTGGAAAGTGTTCTCTGGTGTGACCAGGGCACTATTAACCTATCTGCCCAACGTGCTAACCGGACTGTTGATAATTCTGGCTGGTTTTGCCTTAAGTGGGCTCGCTCGCTCGGCGGTAGCCACTACCGCTGAATCTACCGGTATCGCCCAAGCGGATTTACTGGCTCGTATCGCTCAGGTGACGGTGGTGCTGACGGCGATGATCATTGGTGTTGAGCAGTTGGGTATTAATGTCGCTTTTCTTACAACCACCTTGATTGTCGTTGCTGGCGTACTACTGGGTGGCGCGGCGCTGGCTTTTGCACTAGGCGCGAGGCACTTTGTTGCCAATGTGATTGGCGTGCAGACAGCGCGCAAGCACTATCAGCTGGGTCAGTTGATTAAACTTGGTGATATTGAGGGCTATTTATTAGAGATCACGCCTACCCTGATGATACTGGATACCAAGCAGGGGCAAGCTGTAGTACCTGCCAAGTTGTGCCATGAGCAGATCAGCGAGATCATCGCCGATACGCCTGAAAGCAGCAATTCGATAATGGGTAGCCTGTTCAGAAAGAAGGGGGATACCCATGATCCCTCGTGAACTGGACATTGTATTAACGTTTATTCAACAGCACCCCGAAGCCGCAGCGCGTCAATTGGAGCTTCAACCACAAAGCAATGCGGCTGAATTTATTCGGTCACTGCCGTTGACTCAGGGCAGTCAACTGATTGCCCATATGTTGCCGTCCTATGTTGCTAGGCTATGTGCTTATTGGTCGTTGGATAGTGCTGCGGGACTGTTCGCCGATTTTAACGCCAGTAGCACGGCCGCTATCTTAAGGTGCATTAGCAAACCCAAACGCGATGATTTACTCAAAGCGCTACCCGAAAGACATGCGGCGTTGTGCCGATTGCTACTGAGTTATTCTGATGACTCAGTGGGTGCATGGATGAGCGCCGATATCGCTCTGCTACCACCTAACTGTCTGGTGGATGAAGCGCTGCAGCGTTTTACGCTTGAGGACAGTTCAGTGCTGGGCGATGCGATGCTGCTTGTCGATAATAAGAATTGCCTGATAGGTCAGGTCTTTCTAAGGAGTTTATTGCGCGCTAAGGGCAAGTCTTTGGTTTCTCATTTGAGGCAAGATGCGCCTCCTGCATTGTCGAGCAGAACCAGTTTGGCCGCGGCTGCACGCCATGGGGGATGGCAGCACTATGACACCTTACCGGTACTTAATCGTGATAAACAGTTAATCGGTTTGTTGCGTCATGTCGATTTACGGCGCAGCTTGGAGCAGTTCGGTGAAACATCCCGCGGGGTATCTCAAGATGATTTATTGGGAGAAATGGGAGAGGCTTATAGGGGAACTTTGATCGCATTATTGGGACTGCTGAACAAGCCGAAGCCGGGATTAATGATGGAAAAATCCTCATGATAGACACTACAACGGTATTATCTGAGGAAGCAGAGGCTGCGGCGTTAATGTCCGCAGAGGCACTGACACAGGCATTTTTCCGTGGTTACCCACGCGATGCTGCACGTAAATTGGAGTCTTTGACGCCGGAGGACGCGGCGCATACTCTCGCGTCACAACCTGCAGCTTTGCGCCAGCGGGTTTGGGTTGAGATCACACCACCGGCGGCAAGCCATATCTTGCCTCTGACGCCCGACACAGTTGCTCTTGAGCTGCTTATGGCTCTAGATGCAGGCCCCTGCGCCAGCCTGATCAGTCGCCTTGATGAGAACCTGCGCGAGCACTACTTGGCCTTAATGAACGAAGCTCAGGCTCATGAGCTGCGGGATTTACTGGATTACCCACCCGATTGTGCCGGCCATATGATGGAGACTGGCGTATTGACGTTCAACAAGACAATGACTGTTGAGCAAGCCATGGCGCAGCTAACACAACACCCTGCCATTATGCGCCGCCGATTGTATACGCTGGATAACGAGTTGCGCTTGCACGGGCAGGTTGATCTGGTGGACTTGGTAGCGGCACAGCCCAAACAAACATTGGTGGAACTAAGCCGGTCTATCAACGTTGTTGTGAGCGCGCTAGATCCTAAAGAGGAAGTTGCTGAAAAACTACAGAACAACACCCTTGATATCCTGCCGGTTGTCGACATTCACCACCGTTTACTGGGCATTATCCGAGGCGCCAATGCGATTGAAGCATTAAAAGAGAATATTGCGGCTGATCTGCAAACTATGGTGGGTGCCAGCGCCGATGAACGGGCGTTATCGAGCAGCCTTTTTGCCGTACGCAAGCGCCAGCCCTGGCTGCAAATAAACTTATTAACGGGTTTTTTGGCAGCTTTTGTTGTGGGTTTTTTTGAAAGCACGATCGCACAGTTTACGGCACTTGCCGTGTTAATGCCGGTCGTTGCTGGGCAGTCAGGTAACACCGGCGCGCAGGCGCTCGCGGTTACTATGCGGGGGTTGACCCTGCGGGAAATTACCACTCGCCATTGGTTTAAAGTGCTGTTTAAAGAAGCCGGTGCTGGTTTTATCAATGGTATTGCGATTGCGTTGACGTGCGCTGCAGGTGTTTATTTTTGGAGTAAGAGTATAGGTCTTGCGTTAGTGATAGCCATGTCCATGGTGATCTCTATGACGATTGCCGGAATGGCTGGTGCATTGGTACCGATTTGCCTTAAAAAACTGGGACAGGACCCGGCGCAGTCATCCTCGATTATTTTGACAACGGTGACAGATATTGCTGGATTTTTGTCCTTTTTGGGGATTGCTACTGCACTGTCCGGCATGCTGGTATGAACCTGAGTACAGCTAGTAGGCAAGTGTGATGGTTAATAATGCATAAACGATTTAGTAGTCTCGTATCCACTTGAGCTTCGCGCCTTCAATACCTGTTCGGCCCCCGGTCGAGCTTTCCAGATTGATACTGGGGGTCAGTTCAATTTCGAGATTGCCCTTCCAGGGTTGTGATGGATTGGGGGTGCGCTCTAGCTCTAAGTAAACTTTTTCATTGAGATATTTACCGATGCCGACATTAATACCGCTTTGTCCGTCTTCAGTGGCTGCTGATTCTATGGATAAGGTATCAATGCCTAATACGTCGCGAGCGCTGCCGATAGGATCAAAAAAACCGCTGCCACCGCTGCGCAATTTCTGTACTGCTGAGGCCAGTTGTATCGCTTCAAACGGAGTGATTTTTTGTAGTGATTTGCCAAAAATAATAAAAGCGAGTATTTCATCCTCCGGTATTTGCGGAATGGCTGACAAGCTAAGTGTAATATTGTCATTAGTGCCCGCTAGGTCGGCTTGGATGCGCTGCCCATTTTTTTCATAAATACCGGTTATCGCCAAACCGATAGCATTATTGGCAAAATTAACTTGTCCGTATTTCAGTTTGAATTTTTTGTTAAATAGTTCAAAGACGCCATGTATTGTTTTAAATTCTCCCTCGTAGAGCGGTTTGTTGCTATCACCGTGTATGTCGATTTTCCCTTGCAGTTCCGCTTCAAGGCCATGGCCACGCAGATACGCTTGATTGCTGGCTGTTATGACGAGGTCAAATTGTACGACCGGTAGTGCCGGTGTTGTCTTTTTGTTTATGCCCCCTGGTTTCTGCGAAGATTGAACTTCTTCAGTGGTAATACTGGGTATACCACTGGATGAATTGGCGTCAAAAACGGCCGTAAAAGGTGCTACTTCTAAATTGCCGGAGGCGAGCAATGCGGTAAAATCACCGGACAGTGTTATCTCGCCCGTTGCTTCGCTGTCAATGTCAGGTCGTCGTAAAATATTGGCGCCTTGAGTTTTTATCTTTAACGCAACACGGCCGGAAGATCCATCGACAGGTAGATGTACGGTGCCGGCCAATGTGTATTGTCCTTTCTTGTCATCAGCGCCACCATCTGTGGCCTGGCAGGTGTCGATATTCAACATGAATTGCTCGGCACTAAGAGCGCAATCAATATGTTCGATAAAGGTTCCAGTAATCGGATTTTCGTAGCCTGCATCATCAACGCGCAAAGTGCCTTTGAGTTTAGGCTTGGCGAGGGTGCCGCTTATGTTTATGTCGGAGTCGAAGTTTCCTGTTAGCCGGTGAAGATCCGGGTCCAGTAAAAAAGAAACGCTTTGCAAATTAAAGTTTCCCTTTAGCGACGCTTGCAGAGGAAGGTCCCCGAATTCCGAAGAGCGCTGTTGTTTTGCAGCATAATGAATATAGGGTTGTATCGGAATAGTGACGACCAGTTCTCCTGGTAGATGATTGCCCCTGGTAACGGTCGATGCAAAATCAATAGCATCAGCGTTGGTAGTGACGTCCAGATTCCAAACAAAGTTGATGTCTTTTTCTTGCCCCTCCTCATCATAACCATGTAACACTGATTCATAGTTCAGTCTGCCGGTTAGGGTGGGGGTAGCTAATGAACCTTGGGCGTGAATATCCGCATTGAAATCCCCCGGTTGAACAGCCCAGCCAACGGCTGAGAAAAGTTGTGAAGGTAATTGTTTAGCCTGTGCACGAATATCGAATTCCCCCTCCCGATAGTGGCCCGATGCTGTGAAGACCTGTTCGCCAAATGCCGACACGCTCGCTGTTTCTAGTCGAGAATCGTTGTCGTGGTAAAAGCCGCTTGCGTTGGCAGTGAACGGAATCTCTTGATAAACACCTTGCAGTTGCGCGTCGCCGGAAATCTTTGGATTGCGTAAATTGCCGTTAAGGTTTAACTGGGTGTTGAGCTGTGCATCTAATGTGTCCGGTAACGTGATCCCAGCCAATTGCAAAAAGCTCAGGGGCATAGACTTAGCCTGTAGGGTGAGGTTAGTCTCAAGTGTTTGGGTTTGTAGCCTGCCTTCTAGTGAAGCACTTGCGTCAGCGACGGTTAATTCAGCACGGTTAATAAAGACTGTGGTGTCATCTTTTACTAAATGGCTTACTAGTGAAAATGGCTGTTTCGCATAATCACCTTTAGCCGTGGCGCTCAGATTACCCCTAAGGTTATGCGCAGAGCCATGTAATTTGGCTTCAGCAGAGACGATGGTTGCATTCAGGGTAGGGGGGAGTTGAATGCCAAATAGGTCAAGCTGGGTTAAATCTAGCTCTTTGGCGAAAACTTCAAGGTTTGATGTGTCGGACGCGAGATCGAGTTTACCGTGAGCCAGAATTTCTGAATGGTTCAGTGTTGATTTCAAGTTTTCGAGTGTTGATTCCAAGTTTTCGAGTGTTGCTTTCAGGCTTTCGATAGTGACTAGATTTTTACTGAGTGAACCGACAAAGTCGACAGCAATCGATAAGTCTTTATACACCGTGTTCGCGCGAATGCTTCCCTTAGCGTATGGCTGGGCAGTGCTGCCTTTAATGTTCAGTTGAGCGGTGAGATCACCATTATCGATGGCGGCTTGCCAGAGCTTTACAATGTCTAAGGGGAATGTATTTAAACTGACGTCAACATCTAACTGTTGGTTGATCCAGCTACCGTTAATAGTGTGGTGAGTGTCGTCGATGACTAGCGTCAACTTGTCTAGCAACACTGTATTTTTTTCCACAGATGCCGCAATGCGTCCTTGGACGCTGAGATTTCGCTGCGCTATGGGCAAGTTTAAATGGTTGATATCAATACGGTAGCGGTCTGTTAGTTTGATCACGCTGGCATCAAACCCTGCTTCGATAGCTTGTTCTTTTGGTAATTGCAGAAGCGCTCCGAAAAAACCTCCCTCTGCCTCCGTGAGTGATCCCGCCAATGTTGCATGATTCCAATCGTCCGACTGGACCTGTAACTTTAATGTCGCCGGTATCGCATCAAGCCCTAGCGCTTCTATATCGATGTATAACGGTGAACTTTTTAGCCAGTTTGCGTTGGCGTAAATGGCGTAACTTAGGCTAGTTTTGTCAGTTTCAGCGGAACCAAAACCGTAAAGATCTAATGATTGTATAGTCAGTTTCTTAAGCTGAATATTCGGTATTTTTGCGGTGATCTTGTCGACAGACAAAAGAGGGTTATGACTGTTTTCCTCCCCGCTTTTCGTTGTTTCTATAGCGTCATGGTTCGGTGCTAATTTGTGTAGCGAAAAAGCCTTTGCCTGTATTTGATCGATGATTATGCTGCGATCAAGCAGCGCTTTGGGCTGCCAGTGCAGGCTTAATTTATCGACAACCAACCAGAGTTGTTGGCCTTGATGTACGCTAATGCGCTGCGCTTTCCATTGGCCTAATTGGGGTGCTGAAAGATCGCCAATGCGGATATGCAGTGGTGTGGATTGATTGAGTGTGTTGACGATTATGCGTGCTAACCAAAGCCGCCCCCTCTCTGAGCCCAGCGTTGTAGCAACCGCCAGCAGTACTGTGCTTATCGTGATGACGAGTGTAAGCGCAGACCACTTTGCTAGCGTCCGCGTTTGGCGCATGTAGAATCGGCCAAACCACCGACGCATCATCAAAAGGCCTGCCCTATACTGATGTAAAGCTGATAATTATCGTCAATACCTTCGCGCTTGCTCAGAGGTGCTGCAATATCGAAACGGATAGGGGCGAAGCTGGTGTAATAGCGCAGTCCTATACCTGCACCCCAACGCAGGTCTTGGCCAAATTGCGGTACACTCTCCACATAGGAAAAGCCACCATCCACAAAAACAACCCCACCCCAGTCTTCTCCCCAGCGTAGTCGGGTCTCGAATGACAACTCCGTAAATGACAGGCCGCCATCCGGTTTGTTATCGGTAAGAGGTCCCAGAGTTTGGAAAGGGTAGCCGCGTACGGAGCCGCCACCGCCCGTGTAAAATCGGACGTTAGCGGGCACTTGTTCCCTTGCTATACCGCTAATCGCGCCCATTGCGCCACGCATTGCTATGGTGGGGTGCCAAGCAAGCGTATCGAAAGAGAAATAGGCACTCGCCGCTATTGTCGATTTTATGAATTTTGTCCCCGTGTCGTAGGCATCCCAGTATGGGCGTAGGCTACCTGCCGCTACCCAGCCTTGACGAGGGTCCAGCGGGTCGTTGCGCCGGTCGTACTCCAAGCTTATAGGCAGTGATAGCAGAGCGAAGCTATCATTCAGACCGTCTTCTTCGATTTGGGAAAAAGCTAATTCACCGCCAATTGAAGCGCGCAGATCGCGTTTTAACTGACGAGAAACTTTCGCACCCAGTGCTCCGATATCCGATTGGAAAGCATCGGTATTTTCGCGTTCCAAATCCGTATAAAAGGTAACGGATTGATCATTACGGAGATAGTGGGGCAGCGTCAGGCCAGCCGATAACGCTTGGGTGTTTTGAGCAATACGACTATCAATGGTCAGCTGTTGCGCACGTCCCATTAAATTACGATGCTCCCATCCGGCTGATATACCGAAACCTTCGTCAGCGTCAAATCCAGCGCCGGCACTGACTCTGCGGTGGTGGCGTTCAGCTACATGCAGAGTGATGGGTACGCTAGCGTTTTCAGGCTCCATGATGTGTGCATTGACGCTCACTAATAAGTTGGTTTGTATCAGTGTGAGGCGAGTTGTGTCGATACGCCCAGGCTTAAAGCATTCACCCTTTTTAATCGGCAGGAGTGCGCGAAGATACTGCTCGTCGATGGACTCCAGTCCGGTAAAATGGATATCACCAAAAAATACAGATGGACTGTCCTCGACCACAAAGGTCACATTGGCGGATTGAGTCTGATGCTCAATCACTACGTGATAATCGACATCGATACGATACAAACAAAAGTTGTCTGTGACGTGGGTCACCAGTGCCTTTCTGTCAGCCAGAACCGCTTCGGCACGCAATGGCTCTCCGAATTTGAGCTTAATCACATCGTGCAGCAGACCGACACTGTCAGGCGCTTGAATGATCAGTTTTTGTATACGATAAATCGGGCCAGGATCGACCTGATAGCTAATACGCTCATCGTGTAGATCCACTTTGACCTTGGCGGCATAGTAGCCTTGCGCACGCAAACGCTCGGTTAACAATTGGCTTTCGTAACGGGAGATTTTGCTGGGTGTTGTATATTGCTGTAACTGGCGATTATGTTGCCTTTGCCGAGTAAGCTCTTCTTTCAGCAGTGAGAGCAGTGTTTTATTGCCCTCTAACTGAATACTGACAGAGGTTTTGTTACCAAGAAACGGCAGCGTTGGCAGATTCAGTGCGTAGCTTGCAGAGTGAAAAAAACAACTAGTTACCAGAAAGAGAAGAAGTGTGTAGTTCATAAGTCGTTGGCGGTCGTGAGGCGGATCTTTATACACTTGCTTCTCTACTGTTCAGTGGAGATCGTTAAACAATAGATAGACTTCATGTGTTGTCGTTTGGTGACATGATACCCGTATTATGCGGACAGCATAACTTGTTCTATTAACGTTAAGCGGATAATGCAGTCCTTAACAGCAATAATCAGCACAGCTGCCTCCGGCAGTAATCACATAAACAGGATTGGATTGCAATGCAGCCCTTATAAAAGGATGTTAGCAGGTAAATAATTGCTTAAGTTTTGACTCACAGTTATCAGAAACTACCTGACTTCAAGCCCATTTCAGGGCAAAATAGCCGTCATTTTTTAGCTCCTATATTATTGGGGCAAGTAGTTTTACAGTTGCGCACATAATTGCGTGCATATTCGGAGTTAAAGGTTTGTCAGGTAATAATTTTGTCAATGAAATCAATAAGCGACGCACGTTTGCTATCATCTCTCACCCCGATGCGGGTAAAACTACGATCACCGAAAAGCTCTTGTTGCTCGGTAACGCTATTCAGTTGGCTGGTTCGGTAAAAGGCAAGCGAGGGCCTCACGCCAAGTCAGATTGGATGAGTATGGAGCAGGAGCGCGGCATTTCGGTTACATCGTCTGTGATGCAATTCCCGTATAAAGGCCGAACGGTTAATTTACTCGATACTCCCGGTCACGAAGATTTTTCAGAAGATACCTATAGAACTTTAACCGCCGTTGATTCTGTATTGATGGTGATTGATGGCGCTAAAGGTGTGGAGGCTCGCACAGTTAAGCTAATGGAAGTTTGTCGACTTCGCGATACGCCTATTCTGAGCTTTGTAAATAAAATGGATCGGGATATTCGTGATCCCATTGACGTGCTAGATGAAGTAGAAGAAGTGTTAAAAATCGCTGCCGCGCCTATTAACTGGCCAATAGGGATGGGTAAAGAATTTAAAGGTGTCTATAACCTTTATACCGATACCATCCATGTTTATCAGAAAGGCATGGGTCATACCATGAATGATGATATCCGTATTCAGGGACTAGACAGTGATGAAGCTTCTGAATTGATGGGTTTGTATGCCGAGGATATGCGTGAAGAAATTGAGTTGGTTCGCGGTGCAACCCACAAGTTTGATGTGGAGGAATATTTGGCGGGGCGTTTAACGCCGGTGTTTTTTGGTACGGCAATGGGCAATTTTGGTGTTCGTGAAATGCTGGATGGTTTTGTCGAATATGCGCCAGCCCCCTTGAATCGTGAAGCAAAAACCCGTGAGGTGGTTGCTTCGGAAGAAAAGTTCAGTGGCTTTGTTTTTAAGATACAAGCCAATATGGACCCTAAACACCGCGACCGGATTGCGTTTATGCGTATTTGTTCGGGAAAGTATTCTAAAGGCATGAAAATGCACCATGTACGGATTGGTAAAGACGTTAAAATAGCGGATGCTGTGACGTTTTTGGCGGGTGATCGCAGTCACGTGGAAGAGGCTGTATCGGGTGATATTATTGGTTTACACAATCATGGGACCATTCAAATTGGCGATGCCTTTACTGAAGGTGAAGATTTAAAGTTCACTGGCATTCCTCACTTTGCTCCAGAGCTTTTTCGTAAAATTCGTTTGGCTGATCCGCTTAAAACCAAGCAGTTACAGAAGGGCTTGCAGCAGCTGTCAGAGGAGGGATCAACTCAAGTGTTTTTTCCTATTAACTCCAATGACATTATTGTTGGTGCTGTGGGCGTCCTTCAGTTTGAAGTTGTCGCCTATAGGCTAAAAGATGAATATAAAGTCGATGCTATTTACGAGCCTGTTAATGTTACAACCGCTCGTTGGGCCGATTCAGCAGATTCAGCTAAGATTGATGAGCTGAAACGAAAGTGTCCAGAGAATGTAGCCATAGATGGCGGCGGACATTTATCCTATTTGGCGCCTACTCGAGTGAATTTATCACTGACGACCGAGCGTCATCCTGATGTGGTATTTAGAGCAACCAGAGAGCATTAAGCCGTAATAAGTATTTGGCCGTAAGTGCTTGATAGCGTAAATGTATTATAAAAACAAAAATAAAAATAAAAAGGAATGAGCATGGCTTTAGATATCAACATCCCAGAAAATATGCCTAGTGGAGGCAATGCAGTCAGCCGCGCTATTGGTCGCTTTATATTACGCATCCTGGGGTGGAAAATCACAGGAACTGTACCCAACGAGCCTAAGCTAGTTGTTATTGGCGCGCCGCATACATCGAATTGGGATTTCATTTTAACGATTGCAATGATTATGGCTTTAGGCATGAAAATGTCCTATTTCATGAAAAAAGAAGCGTTCTTTTGGCCTATGAAGGGCTTCTTTATGAAGATGGGTGGTGTGCCTATTAATAGAGGCAAATCTGCTGCAATCATTGCCGAATCCGTACAAAAAATAAAAGACAGCGATAAAGCTTGGGTTGCTATAACCCCTGAGGGCACTCGCAGTAAAGTAACTCATTGGAAATCCGGTTTTGTGCGTATAGCGCATGGTGCTGGTGTGCCTATCTTAGTTGTAGGCGTAAATGGGCCGAAGAAAGAATTGGTGTTTGAAAAGTTGGTGGAAGCAACCGATCAATTCAGGGAGCAGGCGGAAGAGCTGCGCGTACATATGAGCGAAAATTATTGCGGAATCGTTCCTGAAAACCAGTAATGTTATTTCGCTTATAAATTTATTAAGCGCTGATTATTTAAAGGTGAGACAAGTTTGGAGTATTCTTTTTTTACCTTTTTTATTCTTGTGGTCGTCGCCTTTTTTGCGGGCTTGATTAGCGCTATCGCAGGTTCTGGTGGATTGATTGTTTTACCTGTTTTATTAACCGCCGGTTTGCCCCCCTTAAATGCTCTAGCAACCAATAAATTTCAAAGTGTTTTTGGTACTCTGTCTTCCGCAATAAATTTTTTCCGACATGGTCATATTGATCTTGCCTCTATGAAGGTCTCATTATTTTGTGCCTTTATTGGAAGTTGTATCGGTACGTTAGCCGTGCAGCAACTAGATGCTGAATTTTTAAAAATAGGCTTGCCGTATTTTTTGTTATTTTTGGCGGCTTATGTGGCGTTTACGCCAGCGTTATCAGATGAAGATTCTAAGCCACTACTATCGGCTCGAAGTTTTGATATGGGTGTTGGTGGGGGGCTGAGTTTTTATGGCGGTTTTCTTGGCCCTGGTATGGGATCTTTTTATGCGGTCGCTTTTTCATCTTTGCGTGGCTATAACATTAAAAAAGCCACAGCACATACTAAACCTTTGGTTTTAATAACCAACACAACGTCGTTAGTCGTATTTGTCCTGGCCGGAAAAGTTGTATGGAGCTTGGCAATAATGATGGCTGTTGCACAATTTGTTGGTGCGAGGATTGGTTCTAATATGGTGATGAGTCGCGGCGCCAAGTTTATTAAACCCGTTTTAATCGGTGTTATTGTGTTGTTGTCAGTTAAACTTATTTTATTTCCGTAGCGGTTATTACATTTATCAGGCAATAAAAATACTAGGTACTAAAAATGGTAGGCACTTTCTTATGAGTAACGATTCTCCCGCAACACGCTTTATGGTGGTTATTGCTGCATTCATTATTATTGTTAGTGGTATGCGTGCCTCTGAAGCAATCTTAATCCCCTTTTTGTTGTCACTCTTTATTGCGGTTATTTGTTCTTCACCGTTGGCTTGGATGAAGCACAGAGGGATACCGAACGCGTTGTCGTTACTGATTATTATCTTTGTAATTATGGTGGTTTGGTTAGTTTTTGCGGCCGTTGTGGGCTCGTCCGTGAATGATTTTCGCGATGACTTCCCGCTTTATAAAGAGCGCTTGCAGTTTTTGACTCATGAAGTTCGCACTTATTTAGATGCCCACGGAATAGAGATTCCCAGTGATGTTTGGCAGGATATTTTAGATCCGAGTAAAGCCTTGTCTTTTGTGGGAAATATGTTGTCGTCGATAGGCAATGTCATGGCCGATGCATTTTTTATTATTCTAACGGTTATTTTTATACTGGCTGAAGAAGTTCGTTTTAGCGATAAGGTTCGTGTAGCGATAAATTCTGGCACCGGAACTGATGCGATCAAGGAATTTGTTACCAGTATTAATCGGTATATGGCAATCAAAGCGGCTTTGAGTTTGTTGACCGGTGGCCTAGTTATTATTTGGTTGTCTATTTTGGGGGTCGACTTTCCGGTGATGTGGGGAATGGTAGCCTTTATGCTTAACTTCATTCCTAACCTTGGTTCTATTTTAGCGGCGGTTCCAGCGGTATTGTTGGCGGTTATTCAACTGAGTACCGGCGAAGCTATGCTCACTGCGCTGGGCTATATCGTTATCAATGTTGTGGTCGGTAATGTGATGGAGCCGCGAATTATGGGGCGGGGTCTAGACCTATCAACATTGGTGGTGTTTTTGTCTTTGGTTTTTTGGGGGTGGGTATTAGGTCCTATAGGCATGCTGTTATCAGTGCCGCTCACCATGACCCTGAAGATTGCTCTCGAAAGCTTCGAAGATACTCGCTGGATTGCTGTATTTTTGGGGTCAGGAAAAGATGTTGCTAGTGAGTTAAGTTTGCGTGATTAATGACACATTAACTAAAATAGCGAACCAAATTTTACCAACGGCTCGTATCGAAAAATACACACTGCCTGAACCATCGGCGGTTGATCTGTATTTAATGAATGAAGATTATCCTACTGGGCAGCTACCTCAAGAGGCGGCATTGCAATTAATGGAAAATCCTTATTATTGGGCTTTTTGTTGGGCCTCAGGACAAGTTTTGGCGCAGTACATATACAGTAACCCTGAGTTGGTCCAGGGCAAGCGGGTGGTGGATTTTGGCTGTGGTTCTGGCGTGGTGGCTATAGCGGCAAAAAAAGCCGGAGCAGAAGAAGTGGTCGCCTGTGATATTGATCCTTTGGCGCAACTGGCCGCCCAAGAAAACGCTCAATTAAATAATGTTGAGCTAATCATTAGTGATGACTTTGATCATATCCAAGGCCACATCGATATTATTATTGTGGCGGATGTTCTTTATGATAGAGAGAATTTACCCTGGTTAGATCGCTTTAATAAAAGAGCCGATGAAGTGCTCGTGGCGGATTCACGGGTTAAGAATTTTGACTATCCACCCTATAAGCAAATTGCTCGGGTGGATGCTTGTACGCTGCCAGATTTAGATGAATCAATAGAGTTTCGCGATGTCCGAATTTATCAAACTCAGCGTTGAACACGCCTTTTAAAATACATCGTTATCTCTTGGGCGCTTGCCGATAATATCTAATGCAGCAACGCGATAAGCTTCAGCCAGTGTTGGAAAATTGAAAACACTTTCGACAAAAATATCCACAGGTGAGTTAGTCACCATAGCCATTTGGCCAATATGAATCAATTCCGTGGCGCCTTCGCCTGCAATCATCACCCCGAGAATTTTCTTGCCGTGTTTATCACAAATTATTTTCAGTAATCCATTTTCAACACCAGAAATATTGCCTCGGGCAATTTCTCCGAATATCGCTTTACCGACGAGAAATTCATCTGGTCCTGCTAATGCTTGTTGTTCGCTCATGCCAACGGCCGATAATTCCGGAATACTGTAAATACCGGATGGGATAACATTACTCATATTACCTATTGTCACGTCCAGTGCGTTACAGCTCGCACGGCGACCTTGTTCCATAGAGGTAGACGCTAAAGATGGCGGACCAATAACATCCCCGGCGGCATAAATATTAGCAACGCACGTTTGCAATTGTTCATTAACACTGATTGTGCCGGATTCATTTAATTCGAGCCCAGCATTTTCTAGCTTTAAATCTTTTACATTAGCGAGACGTCCAGCGGCACAGAGTAATTTTTCACTGTGGATAACACTGCCATCATCACACTCAGTCACTACAGAACTCAGTCCATCCCAGTAGACGTTTGTGACAACAGTACTGCCTTTCCATGTGCCGCCAGAATCTTTAAAGCCGCGGACGAAGGTGTCGGTCAGGTCATCGTCTAAAAATCCTAATGGACGTGGGTATTTATCGATCATAGTAACGTCGACGCCAAGAGCGGCAAAAATAGACGCGTACTCACTGGCAATAACGCCGCCGCCTAAAACAACCAGGCTTTTTGGTAGGTACAGCATGGATAGAATAGAGTCACTGTCGAAAATATGTTCATGATCGACCGGTATATTGTCAGGACTTCTTGGGTAAGAGCCGGTAGCAATGATGACTTTGTCGGCGGTAATCAATAATGGATCACCTTTAACTTGATCGACTTGTATCTCGGTAGCACTGATGAATTTTGCACGGCCATGAATACGGGTTACACCATTGCGCTCAATTTGTTTGCGCATGTATTTGTCGTGGGCTTTTAATACAATATCAAGGCGGTCTATTAATGTGGCCAGTTCGGTAGCTTCATCAAGTTTAAAGTTTGAGAGCGCCGCATTTTGACGCATACTTTTAACTCGCAACGCATTCTCGCGCAGAGTTTTAGACGGGATTGTACCGCGATGTACGCAGGCGCCTCCCAATAATGAATCCCTCTCTATAAGAGCAGCTGATTTATGGCTTTTACTGGCTTGTACAGCGGCCTTTTGTCCTGCAGGGCCGCTACCGATAACGACAACATCGTAGTGAGTACTCATTAGTTAGACATGGCCTCCATAGTGCTCATGACATCATCGCGCTTGTCGATTAGGTCTAATACTTCATCTTGATAAAGGTTTAAATCACCCAGAACGTCTGCTTCAGTAAGTTGAGACTGGCTCAGTATTTCGGGTTGTAATGTGTGGGTGGCAAATTTAGCGCCGGCATTGATGATGGACGTTTGCTCTTTTGCGTGGGGGGCGTTGTTATAGTCATTAAAGTACTGCATAGACTCACAAATAATCATAGGCATTCCCCACTTATTTAAAACGCAGGTGCCCACATCTATATGAACCGTTTCTTCGACGGCTAATAATTCTTCTTGACTGAATGTCTGGCCGTTTATTTTGGATATTTCGAGTGCCGCTTGTAATGCCACCGGACGACCAATGGAATGCAGCAATCCACACAGAAAGGTAGCTTCAACATTAAGTCTGCATTTTCTGGCGATTTCTTTACTCCACAGCGCGGTAACCAAAGCGTGTTTCCAGGTATAAACAATGTGGTCTTCAAACCCGGGAGCTTTGAACATCTTGGTGCTGATCGACGCGGCTACAGATATGTCACAAATTAAATTCATGCCCAGGCGTGTTATAGCTTGTTGCAAAGACACCATGCTCGCGTTAGGGCTGTAAGCGGCGGAGTTGGCAATGCGCATTACGTGTGCGGCCAAAGATGGGTCGCTTTGAATTAATTTGGCCAGCTGAATGGAGTCTGACTCGGGGTCCTGTGAAAGAGTAATAACTTTATTGGCTACTTCGGGAAGTAAAGGCACGTTAATGTCGTTTCGTTGAACCTTGTGAGTGAGAGCTTCAGCTAACAATTTGGCGTTTTCAGAAAGAACGGGTTGATCTGTAGGCATTATGGTTCCTTGCATTATATGGGTACAGAGGCCTGCTGTTTTTATGCATTAAGTCGCCCTGTGAAAGGGTATTTTTTACATGAAATTAGGCTGGTTGTGAATCAATAATAACCGCCAGAGCGGTTTACTATATGTCGATTAGTTATTTGATTGTTTTGAGTGTAGACCAATTTATATTAAGAGTGCTCTAGTTCAACGAGAATTCAGGTTCCTATCGTTGTAATTTATGTGTTGCAAGGACTACAATCCAATAGCCGAGTATGGACGATATGATGGAGTTACCAGTGGAAGATGACCTGAAAAATGACAATAAAGATCTGGTGTGGGATCTTGAGTCGTTTCAGCAACGTCAGAAAGCGATTGATTATGTCATGGGTTTCGAAAATAAACTGTGTGTCTACTCTGATTCTGTCGAGCAGCTTTATACTAATTACAATATATTTTTTCCTAAGGAAGAAGATCGCCGTTTGGTTATTCTTCCTAATCCCTATGCACACCATGATGTATTTCAAGGTTTGTCAGAAGATGCTGTTTTCGCCACTGGGTTGAATATTATTCCTGGTGAAACACTGGGGAAAGATGGTTTGTTTTTAACCATTCCATTTCGCAGTGGCCGTAATCGTTATCGGGCAGTTCCTTTACAGGTTGGTTTACAGGCTATTAATAAAAACCGTCCTGCAGATAAACCTTTATTGCCAATATTAAAAAAAGGCGACTTAAGAGAGCTTGATTCAAAAACTCCCTGTCTGCATTTACACAGTGTTAACCTTGATAAAATGACAGATCTATCGCAAATGGAAAGGAAAAGTATTCAGGACGTTATTATTGATCGTCTGAATTCCATGTCCTAAATGATCCTCTTGCTGGTCTCTTGGGGATAAAATCTCGTGGATAGCCAATTATTACTCCTGCTAGTTTGCGTGTATGGCGGACTTCTATTTTCAATAGCATGGTTAGCTGAACGCTTTGCTCACCGTTTGCAGCAATCGTGGTGGCGACCACTGATCTATGCGCTTTCAATTGGCGTGTATTGTAGCTCTTGGACATTTTTGGGTGCTGTAGGGCAAGCCGTTGATAACGGCTGGCATTATTTACCTATTTATCTTGGTCCTATTCTTCTTATTTTATTTGGCTGGCCGTTTATTCGACGTCTGTTAATTATTAGTTCTCGAAACAAAATTACCTCTATTGCCGATTTTATCGGTTCCCGCTACGGTAAGAGTCAACCATTGGCCGCCATAGTGACTGCTGTAGTGGTGATTGGAACTTTGCCCTACATCGCTCTGCAATTACGGGGCGTCGGTATTGCTTGGGATAATATTGGTTGGTATGACGAAGGCGCACCTGGCTTCGATGCTGTCTCGAGCCTTATTTCAGCAATGGCAATGGCATGGTTTGCGATTATGTTTGGCACGCGAATTATTGATGGGCCTAATCGATTACGCGGCATGATCACAGCGGTAGCGGTTGAGTCTGTTGTTAAGCTGTTGGCATTTTTGGTGGTGGGTTTTTTGGCCATTAAATTGTTACTGACCGACGTTGATTATACTTCCGGTTTAACCCTTAATTTTCAATTCAGCCAGTTCTTGAGCCCGTTGTTCTTAACCGAAATGTTCTTGGCGGGCGCTGCCATTGTATGTTTGCCGCGACAATTTCACGTGATGTTTGTCGAATATCAACAACGCAGTGATCTGCGTTTTACACGTTGGCTTGTGCCTTTGTATTTGGCTTTATTTGCGGTGCTCGTTATTCCGTTAGCTCAGGCTGGTGTGCAGCTGCTGTCAGGCTCTGGTATTTCATCGGATAGCTATGTATTGATTTTACCGCAATGGGTCAAGTCTGAAGGAATTTTAGCGCTTACGTTTATTGGCGCTATTTCTGCGGCAACCGGGATGGTTGTTGTGGCTACTATTGCGTTATCTATCATGGTGTCGAATGAATTAATTGTACCTATTTGGTTGCGCTTTAGTTCACGGCGAGGTTCCTCAGCAGCGGACTTAGGCTCATCGCTGCGTTTAATAAGGCGAGTATCAATAATTGTCTTGTTACTGCTCGGTTGGTTGCTTGAACGGTTGATGAATAACGTGGAGGGCTTGGCCTCGATGGGATTGATTTCTTTTGCCGCTTCAGCTCAGTTAGTTCCGGCTATTTTAGCGTCACTCTATTGGCCAAAAGCTCATGCCCAAGGTGTTTTTGCTGGTTTGGTTGGGGGGATGATTATGTGGGTGTACTGCTTACTATTACCCGCAATATTAACCCCAGAGCACCTTCTCGTTGTAAACGGTCTTTTTTCTATTAGCTGGCTATCACCCTATAACTTGTTGGGCATGGGGTGGTTGGACCCGTTAAGCCATGGTGTGTTCTGGAGCTTATGCGCCAATACATTATTGTTTTTTGGCTTCTCTAAAAGAGCTAAATTCAATGCGCTGGACTTACGTCAAGCAGCGCTCTTTACTCGCTTGCGGTGGAGTTTGCGCAAGGAGCGCATTGATCTTGATCCTGCAGGTGTTGAAGTGCGTCAGCTGCAAGCATTGGTAGAGCCCTTATTTGGTGATGAAAGAACACAGTCCGTTTGGCAGGAATTTGAACGTCAAATTGGGCATCGGTTATTACCTCACGATCAAATGCCAAAATTTGCAGTCCAGGCAATTGAAGCAGATTTAGCTGGAATCATTGGTGCTGTGTCGGCACATAAAGCTATTGAATTGTTACTAACGCATCAACCTTTACAGTTACAAGATTTTGTCTCGTTAGTGGGTGGTAGCTCGCGCCAAATTCAATTCAGTCAAACCTTACTGCAAACCACCATTGAAACTATTCCGCAAGGTATCAGTGTGGTGGATAAAGATTTGAAACTGGTGGCGTGGAATAACCAATATCAAGAGCTTTTTGATTATCCAAAACGACTGCTTTATGTGGGTTGTGATATTGATAAGATTTATTACTACAACGCGGAAAGAGGCTATTTTGCTACGTCTGCTCAAGATGTTTCCGTCGCAGTAGGGCGCCGGTTAAAACAACTGAAAACGGGCAATGCCTATAGGTTAGAGCGGGAGCTACCTAACGGTAAAGTGGTTGAAATTCGCGGTACGCCACTGGCCAATGGTGGTTATGTTACAACCTATACAGATGTGACTGAATATCATGAAATGGTAGAGCAATTAGAAACATCAAAAGAAACTCTTGAGGAGCGGGTGGGCATTCGTACTAAAGAGTTACGTGAAGCCAATCAATCGCTTAAACGA
Organism: Cellvibrionaceae bacterium; assembly: GCA_034112445.1. GTDB lineage: Bacteria > Pseudomonadota > Gammaproteobacteria > Pseudomonadales > Cellvibrionaceae > Pelagadaptatus. The sequence continues at coordinate 192,108 of JAWUVI010000018.1, forward strand.
GAAAATATTTTACGTGGGCGTATCGAGCAAGAGCTCAAAGAAGTGCATGGCAGTAAAAGCCGATTTATTGCTGCCGCTAGCCACGATTTATTACAGCCCATAAATGCAGCACGTTTATTTGTCTCGGCGATGCAAAATAAAGTTGATCAGCACAGCGATCATAATTTAAGTGATGATGTGAGTCATTTGGATGCGGCGCTCTCTTCCGCAGAAGAGCTGATCAGTTCATTGCGCGAAATTTCTCGTTTGGGGTCTGGTAAAGAACGCCCTAGGTGGCAGCATTTTTCTATGCAGAGCTTTTTGCAACCCTTGGCGCAAGAGGCAACAGCTTTAGCGGAACAGAAGCAGCTCGATTTTCACTGGGTTAATTGTTCTGCCTGGGGTTACACCGACCCACATTTATTGCGACGAGTGATTCAAAATTTCATTTCGAATGCATTGCGTTATACAAAGTATGGACGAATATTATTGGGCTGCCGCCGATATAAGGGATTACTAATTGTTGAGGTGTGGGATACAGGCCCTGGAATTGCCAAACAAGACCAGCAGAAAATATTTGAAGAGTTTGAACGTCTACCAGGATCATCAACAGGCAATCAGGGGCTGGGCTTAGGCTTATCGATTGCTCAGCGTATTGCGCAGCTACTCGGCCACAAAATCAGCATTAAATCTGAAGTTGGTAAAGGCTCGGTGTTTAGAATTGCCTTGCCCATGGGTGAGGTTCAAAAGGATCAACAGATTATTAAGACCGTAGTTGATCCCTATTTAGGTAACTTAAAGGTTCTGTGCATTGATAACGAGCCATCAATACTGGCTGGGATGCAATCTCTGTTAAAGCAGTGGGGCTGTGATGTGACTACGGCATCAGACCTGGGTAATGCGCTCAGTAATTGGAACCATGATGGGGCTCCCGATTTAATTTTAGCGGACTACCACCTAGATAAAGAAACTGGCTTTGATGTGCTAGAAGCTTTGTCTTACCACTGGCATAAAAAATTATCGGCTATTGTCATTAGTGCCGATAACAGCGATGGTTTACGGACCCAAGTTGATGAGGCTGGTTTTTTATATTTGGCGAAACCGGTTAAACCCACTGAGTTGAGAAATCTAATGCGCAAAGCATTGAGGTCGTAATAGATTATTTTTGCGTGATGACATATGACAAACGAGTTGTTCGGATGATGCCGGTAAATTATTTATCTATAGCGTTTTTGTTTTTTTAAACTCTTCTATTGAGCTGTTCGGGTTTACTGCTAGTTGACTTAGCGCAACGGCTGCTTGGGTGCGCGAATGCACGCCAAGTTTTCGAAAAATCTCCGTCATGTGAGCTTTAATGGTGGCTTCAGTGACATTCAGTTCATAGGCAATTTGTTTGTTCAATAAACCTTGGCTTACCATGGTTGAGACACGAAATTGTTGGGGTGTCAGTTTGCCGATTGAGTCGGCAATATTAAGCTCTGACTCATTGTCAAGTGAGTGATTATTTATGTCTGCAGGTAACCATAAACCGCCGTTTAAAGCTTGGGTTAAGGCTTCTGACATCTGGCTTGCGGAGCTGCTTTTAGGGAGGAAACCGCAGGCACCATGACCAATTGCGCGACGCATGATTTCTGGCTCTTCATGTCCAGAAACAATCATAACCGGTATGTGCGGATACTGAGCAATAAGAAAAACCAGTGCGCTAAAGCCTTCGGCTCCGGGCATGTGCAAATCCAATAAAATCAAACTAAAGTCGTTGCGTTTTTCCAGTTTGTTTTGGAGTGTGGGAAAGTCTTCGGCTTCAATAATGTCGGGCTGAGTGAGTTGAATCTCTAGAATATTACGTAGGGCTGTTCTGAATAGCGGGTGATCATCAGCGACAATAATAGAGATTTGCTCGGTCATAATAAGTCCTATGCTTTATAAGTTCCTACGCTGTTTAATTTTTATCCCACAATGAAAGCGTCGGCCCAGTTTAGGATTCTAACGCGTTCATTGTAGAGATAAATAATTATCAGAGTATAACCAGCTTAAGACATTAAAGCTTGATGTTCAGCTATCAAATTATCAACAACTTCAGGATCGGCTAATGTCGATGTATCACCTAGTGTGTCAAACTCATCGGCGGCAATTTTGCGCAAGATGCGGCGCATGATTTTACCTGAACGAGTTTTTGGTAAGCCCGGAGCCCATTGAATGACATCAGGAGTAGCAATTGGGCCAATTTCTTTGCGTACCCAAGTCGCTAACTCTTTGCGTTTCTCATCAGAAGGCTCAATACCGCTGTTGAGTGTGACGTAAACATAAATACCCTGACCTTTAAGGTCATGCGGATAACCAACAACCGCGGCTTCTGCTACAGCGGCGTGTGCGACTAAGGCGCTTTCAATTTCAGCGGTGCCCATGCGGTGCCCAGAAATGTTCAGAACGTCATCTACACGACCAGTAATCCAGTAGTAGCCGTCTTCGTCTCGACGTGCTCCGTCACCGGTAAAGTAATTGCCGGGATAGGTTGAGAAGTAGGTTTCAATAAAGCGCTGATGGTCGCCAAATACGGTACGCATTTGTCCAGGCCAGCTGTCTTTAATGATCAAATTACCCTTAACGGCGCCTTCTAGTTCATTGCCTTTTTCATCAACCAAAGCCGGCTGTACACCAAAGAATGGGTTAGACGCGGAGCCGGGTTTCAAATCAGTGGCGCCGGGCAGTGGCGTGATCATCGCTCCGCCCGTTTCAGTCTGCCACCAGGTATCGACAATAGGACAGATTTCACGGCCAAATGTACGGTTGTACCAACGCCATGCTTCTGGGTTGATCGGCTCGCCAACTGTGCCCAATAAACGCAAACTTTCTAAGCTTGTGCCTTCAACGGCCTTGTCACCTTCGGCCATAAGAGAGCGAATCGCTGTAGGAGCAATATAAAGGGCATTGACTTGGTGCTTATCAATAATGCGAGCAACGCGACCAACATCAGGATGATTAGGGACGCCTTCATACATAACCATGGTGGCGCCATTACACAATGGGGCGTAAACAATATACGTGTGACCTGTTACCCAGCCCACATCGGCAGCACACCAATACACATCACCGGCGCGATAGTTGAAAATAGCTTCATGCGTTAATGAGGCATACACAAGGTAGCCACCGCAGGTGTGCAAAACGCCTTTTGGTTTGCCGGTAGAGCCAGAGGTGTAAAGAATGAATAATGGATCTTCAGCTTCCATTTCCTCTGCGGGGCAATCAACGCTTTGTTGTCCGGTTAGTTCGGCGTAATCCACATCGATACTGTTGCTGTTGGCGCTATCAAGATCGAGTACTACAACATTGGATACTTGATCTGACTTGCTGCACAAGGCAACGGCTTTATCGACATTCTGCTTGAGCGGAACTTGTTTGCCTGCGCGTAAGCCTACATTAGCGGTGATAACAATATGAGAGTCACCGTCGTCGATACGTCCCGCTAGAGCCTCAGGTGAAAAGCCTCCGAATACCACTGAGTGCATTGCCCCAATTCTTGCACAGGCGAGCATTGCCATGGCAGCTTCAGGCACCATTGGCATATAGATGGTAATCACATCGCCTTTTTTAGCGCCTAGAGATTTCAGGCCGTTGGCCAGTTTGTTTACTTCTTCGGCCAGTTCGCGGTAGGTGATTTTGCGTGCTTCTTTACCTTCTGCGTCCGGCTCCCAAATAATAGCGACAGTTTCTGGACGTTCAGCGGCATGGCGATCGAGGCAGCTTTCGGTGACGTTCAATGTGCCATCTTCAAACCAACGAATGTGTAAGTCTTCTTTAGCAAATGAAACGTCTTTCACTTTAGTAAAAGGCTTTTTCCAAACAATCCGCTGCGCTTGCTCGGCCCAGAACTTATCGGGATTCTCAATGGACTCTTGGTACATCGTTTGATATTGCTCAGCGCTAATAAGTGCCGATTTTTTTGATGCATCACTGACGGGGAAAACAGAATCATTACTCATAACGCAGCCTCTTTGGATGAGTTGTTACATTAAAATTATTCATTACAGCAACCTTACTGCACGTGCTCAAAATCAGCCATTAGACTTTTGTCGTAAGGAAAAGCGAAAGCATTATCTTCATAACGTAAAGAGAAATTTGCAATGTCTTACTTAGACTTTAGTCGTATCTAGACCAAAGGCTAATACCTGTGACTCGTGTCGCTGCTTATAACTGTACTCGCGAGATTAAAAC
>JAWUVI010000019.1:0-149506 GCA_034112445.1 Cellvibrionaceae bacterium
GGGGTCGGCATGTTTCGACTGCCGGTTAAAAAAGCTACTGGATCACCACCCGCAGACAAGACAAGTTCTTCAAATTCTCTGGGATCATCAGAGTCGGCACTTTGGGGGAATTCAAGATGAACAAGTACCGCAAGCTCACCCGAGTCAGGGCGTTCAAAAAACAACAATAACTCTCGATTTTATTTAGGTAAAAATTAAGTGCAGCCAAGTTCAAACTTGGCTGCACATAAGACGGTCAGACTATTAATTTTCTTCTAGTCTTCTTCGCCTTCTTGCTCTGGCGGGCTCGTCATTGGCACTCGAACTGGGCGAGAGGGAACCACGGTGGAGATCGCGAGCTTGTCCACCATTTGGCTAACAGTATTTTTAAGCAAAACAACAAATTGATCAAACGACTCGACTTGGCCTTGTAGCTTAATACCATTAACCAGATAAATAGAAACCGGGATACGTTCTTTTCTTAAAACATTCAGATATGGGTCTTGTAAACTATGTCCTTTCGACATGAAAAACTCCTAGGTAAATACAACTAAGTAAAAGCACAAATTGTGCTACAACCAAAAACCGGTATTATTTTTAAGAACTCCGGCGGCTAAAATAAATGCAAACTGACTGCGCGTTAAAAACGCCTGCTCATTATAGATCGAAATCAGAAAAATAGTTCAAAATTTCACTAACAAGCTCACTTTTTTTACGAATCTCTCCGCTTTCGGTGTCGGTATAGACCCAATTTAGGTCTGGCCAGCCTCTCAACCACGTCAATTGGCGCTTTGCCAACTGGCGTGTCGCAATAATTCCACGCTCCGTCATCTCTGTTTTGCTCAGTTCACCATTGAGATAATCCCATACTTGACGATAACCCACTGCACGAATGGCGGGCAAATCACCATGCAAGTCTCCACGAGACTTTAACGCTTGCACCTCTTCAATCAACCCTTGCTCAAGCATCTTGTTAAAACGTAAAGCAATGCGCTGATGCAAGACACTGCGTTCATGCGGCGCGATAGCCACTTGCCGAACATCATAATCTTTACACAAACTACTTTCTGATTGCTGAGCACGAAACTCACTCATGGTTTTACCGCTAGAACGAAACACCTCTAAGGCGCGACTGATTCTCTGAGAATGATTCGGATGAATATCCGCCGCAATCTCTGGGTCAACATCTGCCAATTGCTGATGCACATAAGGCCAACCAAAGGTTTCGGCGTCAGCCTCTATCTGCCCGCGAACGTTTAAATCAGTCGCAGGCATGTCAGCCAAGCCTTCCAGCAGTGCTTTGAAATACATCATAGTGCCGCCAACCAATAACGGAATGCGATCTTGGTCGTGAATACTGCGAATTTCACACATCGCATCTCTATAAAATTCAGCAACTGAATAAGGTTGAGCCGGATCACAAATATCAATCAAACGATGCGGTGCTTGTGCCTGCTCTTGCGCCGATGGTTTAGCTGAGCCTATGTTTAATTCTTTATACACCAGAGCCGAATCAACACTGATTAATTCCACTGGTAATTGCTCACGCAACGCTATGGCCAAATCAGTTTTACCCGAAGCAGTCGGCCCCATTAGAAATAGTATTTTTGGTTTTTTGTTTTTCATGGTTACTGACCACGCAAAAATAATTTATCCAATTCGTCCAGCGTTTGCAGCGCCCATGTTGGTCGCCCATGATTACATTGGCCACTTCGCTCAGTGGCTTCCATGTCGCGCAGCAAAGCATTCATTTCAGCGATATTTAATTTTCGGTTGGCTCGAACAGAACCATGGCAAGCCATAGTCGATAGCAGTTCGTTAATATGATTATCAATACGGCTACTGGTGCCGTGCTCAATAAAATCGGCTAGCACATCACGCACCAACTGATCGACATTAGCGTTATTCAACAGCATGGGTATTTGGCGAATCAATAAACTCTCTGGGCCCGCTCGCTGCAACTCTAAACCAAGTTTGATGAAGGCTTCGGCATTTTGCTCGGCGCAATCAGCTTCTTTTTGACTAACCGCTATGGTTTCTGGCACCAATAACGGTTGCGCCTGAATTCCTTCATGAGCCACGGCCTGCTTCATTCGCTCATAAGTAATCCGTTCATGCGCCGCATGCATGTCCACCACAATTAGCCCTTCGGTATTTTCCGCCAAAATATAAATGCCTTTTAGCTGTGCGATAGCAAAACCTAAAGGCGGAACCTCTTGATTGTTATTTTCAAGCTCATCAAACGAAGGTGACACAGGAAAGTTTGAGGATGGATTACGACCATACAACTGTTGATATGCAGGCGCTTGCTCCTGTACTGAAAACCCAGAATTTTGGGTAAAACCAGCTTCAGGAAATTCTCTGGCACTGTTCAAATTAATATTCGCTTGCCCTGCAAATTCTCCGGCAGCCAATCCTGTTGGTACTTGTGCTGATGACTGAGCAACATCGCCATCGCCCATTTGATCTTGGGGTCGCACTTGAGCCAAGGCGTGATGCAAACTTCTGAATATAAAGTCATGCACCAGACGACCATCACGGAATCGAACTTCGTGCTTAGTGGGATGCACATTAACGTCAACCACAGCTGGATCAACTTCTAAATAAAGAACAAAAGCTGGATGACGGCCATGAAATAAAACATCCTGATACGCTTGGCGTACCGCATGGGTAACCAATTTATCTTTGATGGTTCTGCCGTTCACATAAAAATGCTGCAAATCGGCCTGGCTGCGTGAAAAGGTTGGTAACGCTACCCAACCCCACAATTTAAAACCGGCGCGCTCTATATCAATATGAACAGCATTTTCCATAAAAGCCGGACCGCACACTTGAGCAATTCGACGTTCTTGTTCAATGGGTGTTTGTGCTGCACGCCAGTTGTGAATTGCCTTACCGTTATGACGCAGACAAAACGCCACATCAAACCGCGACATAGCCAAACGTTTAACCACATCATCTATGCGATTAAATTCAGTTTTTTCTGTACGCAAAAACTTGCGTCTAGCGGGCGTATTAAAAAATAAATCGCGTATTTCTACTGTAGTACCTTGCGGATGTGCAGCGGGTGAAATCTCTGCTTGCATGTCTCGCCCTTCCGTTTGCACACTCCACGCGGAATCATCTCCCTGAATTTTTGAGGTTAACGTTAAGCGCGAAACAGAACTGATACTGGCTAAGGCTTCACCACGAAAACCTAAGGTTGATACGGCTTCCAAATCATCCAACTGATAAATTTTACTGGTGGCATGCCGGCTTAACGCTAAAGGCAAATCTTCTTTTTCAATACCTGAACCATTATCTTTGATGCGCATCAATTTGACACCACCACTCTCGATATCAATATCTAAGCGATCTGAGCCTGCGTCCAAACTGTTTTCTAAAATCTCTTTAATAACCGAAGCCGGACGCTCAACCACCTCACCTGCAGCAATTTGATTGGATAGGCGCGGTGACAGTAATTTTATTTTTGACATGTTAATTATGACTTTCGTTTACATTAAATTTAAGAAGCAGGAATCGTTAACTTTTGGCCAATACGGATAACTGATCCAGAAATACGATTAGTCGTTTTGATCTGATTAACACTGACCTGGTAACGCTGAGCAATTGCACTTAAGGTGTCACCATGAGAAATTATATGTTCGCGTTCCGCAATTGATTTTCTCGTGCTGGTTTTATTGATTGGGGCTTTGGCGATAGATTTAGAGCCTGATTTTTCCCATGCAATATAACTACCCGCCGGAGGGTATTGATTAAAATATTGCTTAGCGCCACTAAACACTGATTTCGCCATGTTTGTTTGGTAGTAGCTGCTGCTCAGCTTTTTGGCCTCATCATGGTTAGAGATAAATCCCGTCTCAACCAAAATACTCGGAACATCGGGAGATTTTAAAACAGCAAAGCTGGCCTGCTCCACCTGCTGTTTATGCAACTTAGCAACCGAGTCGATAGATTTTAAAATTTTGGCTCCGGCATCAAGACTGGAATTCAAGGTCGCGGTCATAGATAAGTCAACCAACACACCGCGCAACATTTCATCTTTATCGTCTAAACTAACGCTACCCACACCGCCAATTAAATCCGCCTCATTTTCTTTTTGAGCTAAAAAGCGTGCCGTCTCACTGGTCGCACCACGACGCGACAACGCAAAGATTGAAGCGCCTTTAGCACGCCTATCTTTAAACGCATCAGCATGAATCGATATAAATAAATCAGCTCTTTCTTTACGTGCAATATCCCGACGCTTTCGCAATGGAATATAGTAATCACCAGTGCGAACTAAGATGGCCCTGTAGCCTTTTTCGGCATTAACCATAGCCGCCAATTTTTTACTTATTGCCAACACTACATCTTTTTCTAGGGGTTCATGCTTGCCGATTTTAGGTCCTATGGCTCCAGGGTCTTCACCACCATGGCCCGCATCAATTGCTATTATAATATCGCGCAATTTATCATTTGATTGCTGGGTTATTTTTTCCACTGTCTTAGTAGACGATTGCTTTTGATCAAATAAATCTACAACCAATCTATCGCGCTTATTGCCATGTTTTTTTAGTGAAAAGCTTTTCACTTGAACTGATGTTTTTAAATCCAAAACGACTCTTAGATCGGTGCTATTTCGTGTAGCACTGCGAACCTTAGTAATCGGGGTATCTGTAATTTTTAAATCAGAGAATTTTGTATTTAGCTTGGCCGATTTAATATCAATAACAATGCGATCGGGGTTCGCCAGAGTAAATATCTTGTGTTGTACCGAACCGCTTAAATCAAACACTAAGCGGGTATTATCGGGAGCACGCCACAACCGTAAGCCATCAATATTGGCAGCCCAAGCCGCCAATGAATTCAGGCTGCTTATTAGTAACAGAGCAATGATGAGAGTCGATTTATTAATTTTTTTTAATCCTAATAGTGTCGTATTCATTTTTTATTATTGTGACAATTTTTTGTCCCGTGTCACTCAACGCTGTCACACCGACATTACGTCCGGGTACCGCAACCTCTAGCTGCAAAATGATATCAGGCCGAGGTAAATAGCCGTCACCGCGCTTGGGCCACTCTATTAAGCACAGGTTACCTGCGTCAAAATAGTCTCTAATCCCCATATACTCTAATTCTTCAGGATCCCCCAACCGATACAAGTCAAAGTGATAGATATTTCCTAGAGCCAGCTCATAAGGCTCAACCAAAGTATAGGTTGGACTTTTCACGGCACCTTGATGACCATACGCGATCAACATACCACGAGTCATGGTCGTTTTTCCTGTACCTAAATCGCCCTGTAAAAAGACCACCAGGTTATCTTTACGTTCAGAATTTACCGACGAATTTACCGACAATAAGGATTGTCCCATGCTGCGACCAAAGCCTACGGTAGCCTCTTCATCTTCCAGATAAAAAACATCACTCATATAGCATTCAACAATTGACGCACATAGGGAATTAGGTCTGTTGCCAGCAAACCACGCTGACCACTCTCTTCCACCGCTAGATCAGCTGCCATACCATGCAAGCAGACCGCTAACTGAGCGGTGAAATCTTGATCGAAACCCTGAGCCAACAAACCACCCAGAACACCACTTAAAACATCACCCATACCACCACTGGCCATACCCGGGTTACCAAGCGTTGATATATAGACATCTTGTGTTGATGTCACCACAACGGTTCCCGCACCTTTCAATATAATAGTGCCGCCATAACGCTTTTGTAATGCCTTAGCCGCAGCAATACGATCTGCCTCAACCTCAGTAATAGCGCAGCCTAGAAGTCTGGCAGCCTCACCAGGGTGTGGCGTTAAAATCCAATTATCACGCTTTTGGCCAGCCAACAGTCGGCCAGCTGAAATAATATTCAACGCATCGGCGTCCACAATCATAGGTAAATTTGTCATGGCAGCTTGTTGCAACATTTGCTCAGACCAAGGGGTTTGACCTAAACCAGGACCTATAACCAAAACCGATGGCCGCTCTAACAAGGGCTCTAAACTCTGTCCAGAAGTGACACCTGTGACCATCAATTCAGGACATCGACTAACAACCGCGGCCACATGCTCAGGGCGAGTTGCAACACTGGTTAAACCGGCACCCATACGAGCCGCCGACTCTCCCGCCATGGTCGCTGCACCGGCAAAACCATAATCGCCGCCGATAATCATGACATGACCAAAACTGCCCTTATGCGCATCGACTTCTCGGTAAGGCAGAAGCTCCAATAAGTCGCCCAACATCAAACAATGCGAAGCTGGTACTTCATTGGCATACACTTGATCGGGAATATTTAATTGGTCAAATTCTAGTTCGCCACACAATGCAGGCCCCTTACCCGTCAATAAACCTTGCTTCATCCCAATAAACGTAATGGTTATGTCAGCATCAATGGCCGATCCTAATACCGCCCCGGTGTCAGCACTTAAGCCTGACGGGATATCAATCGCCAACACGGGTAAACCCGAGTCATTAACGGCATCAATCGCTTTCGCAAAGTGATCACTTACTTCACCTTTTAAACCTGTACCCAATAACGCATCAACCACAACGGTGTTGGCCATATCTCCCAAACGCTGGCCACTCATATAAGGCTGAATGATGACCCCTTCATGGCACGCAAATTCATACGCCAAACGGGCATCACCTTGCAATTGAGTCGGATCCGACACATGAAAAACATCAATTGGGATACGCCTTTGAGCGGCCAACCCCGCCACAATATAACCATCACCAGCATTGTTACCTGCGCCGCACATAACCGTGATATGTTCGACTTGAGGCCACTGCTCTAACAACAATTTAAACGCCGTGCGCCCCGCTTGTTTCATCAAACGAATACCCGGAATATTGTGTTCTTGAATCGCACATCGGTCTAAGTTTTGAACCTGATCAGCACGATACAAAGCAGAGTCCATATTGGCGGGAAAAAAGTTGGCTGGCGAAGAATTAGTCATGAAAAGCTCTCGAAAACATAAGAAATCTGTCAGAATTATACGGACTTACCGAAATTATACGAACTTAAAATAAGAACTCCACTGCGGCCTGACTATGCATCACTCAAAAGCTCATAACACCCCACCCAAAACCCTTGAGGAGCTGGCCGCACACATCAAATTATGGGCTAATGATCTTGGATTCCAACAGGCCGCCATAACAGACACCGACCTGTCAGTTGACGAACCTAGATTGCAACTCTGGCTAGATAAAGGCTATCACGCTGACATGAACTGGCTGGCCGAGCATGGCAATAAGCGCACTCGCCCTCACGAGTTATTACCCGGAACTTTGCGTGTCATTTCAGCGCGTATGAATTACATGCCCAGTGACACCCAACCTATAGAGGTATTAAAAGACTCATCGGCGGCCTACATCTCTCGCTACGCATTAGGCCGTGACTATCACAAGTTGATTCGTAAACGCTTGTCACAGTTGGCCAATAAAATTCAAGCAGCCTCGACGCACCTTATTAATAGCGAAGAGTTCAGTTCTATTCAGCAGCGTCCTTTTGTCGACAGCGCCCCTGTGATGGAACGACCATTGGCCGCAAAAGCAGGGCTAGGATGGACCGGAAAGCATACCTTACTGATTAACAGTGAAGCTGGTAGCTGGTTTTTTCTCGGAGAAATTCTCACCAACTTACCCCTGCCTATTGATCAAAGCCTTGAGGACAATCAATGTGGTGATTGTGAAGCGTGCTTAAAAATATGCCCGACGGATGCTTTCCCCAAACCCTATACCCTTGATGCCAATCGTTGCATATCTTACTTAACTATTGAAAACCAAGGCGTCATTGCGGAAGAATTTAGAGAGCCCATCGGCAACCGCGTTTTTGGATGCGATGATTGCCAAGCCGTATGCCCTTGGAACAAATACGCCAACCACACCGCCGAAGCCGATTTTAGCCCTAGACAACAATTAGATAACAGCGAGCTAATCACGTTATTCCAATGGACTGAGCAAGAATTCTTACAGCGTACCGAAGGTTCAGCCATTCGGCGCACCGGCTATCAAGGCTGGCAGAGAAACCTCGCTATTGGTTTAGGCAATGCAGATACATCAGGTGCTATTATTACCACTCTCAACAGCAGTCTTGCCAATGCTTCCGACATGGTTCAAGAACACATATTGTGGGCGTTACAACAACACCAGCTGAAGCAAACAAATCCCAATAAAAGACGTAAAAGAAAAATTAGAAACATCATGCAATAAAAATATCAGCCGACATTAAACAACATTTTTATTTCTGACAGCCTATATTTAATAAATAGGGATGTAGATAGCTGATCCAGCGCCAACAAACGCTTACAGCATCCAACTTATTCATTAACAATAGAATAAAGCCCTCAAACCTAATGGACTGAATAGTGGATTTAAAAACTTTAGTGTACGCAATGTTTCTTTCGATGAGTGTCGGTTTATTCTCACTTATCTTTTTTTCCTATATTTATAAAAACAATAGAGCGCTACGGGCTTGGACTATTTCGCAAGCTTTCGCGGCACTAGGAACTGTTTTTCTCGTGCTTCGAGGTATAGCTCCTGACGTTGTCAGTATTGTGCTGGGCAACACTATTATTATCGGTAGTTTTCTTTTCATATATATCGGAACATTGCATTTTTATCAACAGCCTAAACGCTTCGTTACAGGGGCTGTTGTAGCTTTGACCATTTTTGGAATTTTTACATATTGGTTTACTTTTATTGACCCGAATTATACATATCGGGCTTACATCACTAGCTTATATTTATTTATTGGTTCCGTTTTAACCGCTGCGTCCCTTATTATTTTTTCGAGAGGGATCAATGTTAGTGGTTTAGTTCTAGGTTATATTTTTGCCATCCATTCCATTGTTTACCTTTTTAGGTTTTACGGTTTGTACAACAATGAAGTCGACTCTCTTTTTAATAAATCGCTTCTTGATCAACTACTTTACTCCGAAGCCACTGTTATAGGCGTGCTGGTCCCTATTGGTTACATCATGATGGTTAATGAACGGCTTATAGAGGATGCTAAGTTACAAGCCAATAGCGATCCCTTAACCAACTTACTTAACCGCAGAGCTTTCTATTCCGCTGCCGAACCCGCCTACGCCAGATGTTTAAGGGAAAAAGACCCTATTTCTCTCTTGATGGTTGATATCGATAAATTTAAGCTTGTAAATGATCGATATGGTCATCAAGTAGGTGATCAAGTGTTAGTGGATTTAGCCGACTGCTTACGATCGCAACTAAGAGACGCCGATATTATTGCTAGATTCGGAGGCGAAGAGTTTGTGATTTTAATGCCTGCAACCAACGAAAATGAAGCCAAGCCAGTGGCAGATAGATTACGAGAGACCTACAAAAATCTAATTGCTTCAAGTAATTACCCGCCGCCAGAATCTACCTTGAGTATTGGCTTAGTGTGTTCCAATGCCATTGCTGGAGGACTAGAGAAAATCATATCCGAGGCTGACAAGAATCTATACCAAGCTAAGAACAGCGGTAGAGATCAGGTGATCAGTTCGACTCTGATTTGATATTTACGGCAGCAATGCCATCTCACACTGACCCAAGCAAATAACACATATGGTTATTTTCATCCCTGCCCCAACTGAGCACATATTTTAGGGGCTGCGGCATAAAGACAGGAATAATGAGATAAACCGTCCATCTGCTCGAGACTCTGTGCAGCCGGCAAGGTTTCTTTTAAGTAATAGGCCATACCAAGAGGAGACCAATTATCGCTGCTGCCATGCCAGACATAAGTGCTTGACGTACAATTTATAACCACCTGAGACCAAGGAGTTACGTACTGTCTTATCTCTCTTATATAGCCCTTTAAGTTTGTACCAAAACAATGGATCAATATTGGGGTAATGTATTGTTTAAATTCAGCCTCTTCAGACAAAACTTGATCTTTTCCTGTCGCACTAGCAAACAACATTTTACCCAACACACTCGGCACAAATTTGGCCAGCAGCGCTTGCCAATACGACAACAGAGAAAATATTACCGGATACTTCATGGCTATCGAAAACACCATTTTGCCGGCCATTTCATTTAAACAATCCGTCGTATCCAAAGGCGCAGCGGCCGATATGAGATGCACTCCACGAACTTTATTGCCCATATAAACGCAAGTTTGAATAGCGGCCTGGCACCCGATTGAAAAACCAATAAAGTCTACGGGCTTCCCCTGTGAATCAGAAAGAATTACATCGGCTAAATATTGATAATAAGCTTGACCCTGTAATGCCGGATCAATCGCAAAACGATCGTAGCAGACAAGCCTCAAATCATGCTGTTTAGCGTACGCCTCGAACAGAGAGCTTTCGGCGGGTGAACCTGGAGCTCCGTGGAAATAAATCACGGTTTTTCCGTCTGAGTCACCGTACTCAGAAAAACCCAATTCTTTCACCTCTGATTCATTCTTCATTGCAGCAACTTTACCCTTAGTGCGACGCTTTCGTCCTTATCAGATAAGTCACACTGCACCCAACAGCAAAGGCTTCAATGGCGAGAAAAACGAGAGCGAACGGTGCAGGATCTCTGCCCAGAACAACCGAACCATAAACACCAAGGCTGACACCTATGATGACCGATATAACAGTGATCAGCGCTCCCATGCGTAATTTACCCAATTGCAACATTCCACAAGCAGTGTAAATCGCCCCGAAAATCAGCATGGTAACGGCTATATTTTCAAACAAGAAAAATACGGCTATATGACCTAAACCAGACATGAGCATCACGAGCCCTGAAACAGTTAATAACATAATAATTGACCTAGATTTGAGTAAAGTAAGAGTGCGTTGAACAATCAACTCCATTCTAGCTGATCAATCCAATAAAGTGATAAGCACTGCGCCATCACTTTACTTAGCAGTACCCATAACATTCTATTTTCCTTATAATGCGCGCTTCGCCTAGACACCTTAGGCAAACCGGTCGCAGACCCTACCCGGTTCTAACTAAAACAAGGATTCATCATGAACACTATTGTTGTTTGTTCTGGCGGGCTCGATTCCGTCACTCTCGCGTATAAAGTCCATCGCGAACACACCTTAGCTGGCCTCGTCTCGTTTGATTATGGTCAACGTCACAAAAAAGAACTTAATTACGCAAAGCTTTGTGCTGAGAGCTTAGGCGTACCTTTTTCCATTATTGATTTAGCCAGCGTCGGCACACAATTATCTGGCTCGGCTTTAACCGACGATATTGATGTGCCTGATGGTCACTATGCTGAAGAGTCCATGAAAGCGACGGTTGTGCCAAATCGTAACGCCATCATGCTCACCATTGCTTATGGTATCGCAGCCGCGCAAGGCGTCGATGCGGTAGCCACAGCCGTACATGGTGGCGATCACTTTATTTATCCCGATTGCCGCCCTGAATTTATTGATGCCTTTGCTGCCATGCAGGATCAAGCCCTCGACGGCCTTGCTAAAATCACGCTCTACACGCCTTTTTTACATGGCTCGAAAGCGGACATCGCCGCTGAAGCTGCACGCTTGCAAGTACCTTTTGCCAATACCTGGTCTTGCTACAAAGGCGGTGACATTCACTGCGGTAAATGTGGCACTTGCGTAGAGCGCATAGAAGCGTTTTCTCTCGCCGAAGTAAAAGACCCCACCGCCTACCAAGACACGACCTTTTGGCAAACCGCAATTGCAGGAGCTGACCATGTTTAGAATTTCGAAGGAGTATCATTTCTCCGCTTCGCACCAATTATTTGGTTTAGCCGACGACCACCCGTGTTCACGTTTACACGGCCACAATTATGTCGTGGAAGTAGAGTTGCAATCAGACACACTTAATAGCGTAGGGTTTGTCCGGGATTATCGTGAATTAGATGCACTGAAGGTCTACATAGACAAAGATATTGATCACCGTCACTTAAATGAAGTGCTAGGCGATCAATGCGTTACCGCCGAACAAATGGCCAAGTATTTTTATGATTGGTGTAAGCATCAATGGCCTGAAGTTAGCGCGGTACGAGTGCGTGAGACCCCCAAAAGCTGTGCTGAATACCGGCCATGAACCTTCCAGACACTCACATTATTACCAGCGACATGATTGCCAACGACAAAACTGCCCACGACAAAGAGCACCGCATCCGAGTCAGTGAAATTTTTGGCCCCACCATTCAAGGCGAGGGAGCACTCATAGGGCAACCTACGGTTTTTGTGCGCACCGGCGGCTGTGACTATCGCTGCTCGTGGTGTGACTCATTGTACGCGGTGGACATCGAACATCGGCATGAATGGCAGTCTATGACTGCAGCCGAGATTTTTGCTGAAATACAACGCTTGTCCGGCGGCAGACCGCTGATGGTTTCGCTATCAGGTGGCAACCCTGCCATTCAGCATTTGGCCCCACTAATTGAATTAGGCCATGAATATGGCTATCGCTTTGCATTAGAAACTCAAGGCACCATCTCACAGCCTTGGTTTGCTGATCTGGATGTTCTAACACTCAGCCCCAAGCCGCCATCGAGCGAAATGGTAACCGACTGGCAACTATTTGATGAGTGCCTAGCCTTTTGCAAAGATCAGCCCGAGCTGGCCTTGAAAATAGTAATATTTGATGACTTAGACTATCAATACGCCAAAGAAGCGGCCGAACGTTATCCCGAGCTGCCTATTTATTTGCAGCCGGGCAACCATCAAACCAATGGAGACAGCGACGCCCAAGGTTTAAGCGAACGTTTGCTATGGTTAACGGACAAAGTAATGCATGATCGTTGGTTCACGGCCAAAGTTTTACCGCAACTGCACGTTATGATGTGGGGCAACCAGCGCGGCGTATAATGATTTGTGGGTAAATTTTAACCTTGGGCAAGATAACAGCATGATAAACATTTCACTGATCTCTCAAATCATTGGCGCTACTGGTGTGGTCGCGTCAATTTTGTATTTAGCTATGCAAATACGCCAGAACACCAAAATAGCTCAGTCAGAAACTTTGCACGCGCTGGCCAGCCGCCTAATAGATCGACTCCTGATGGTTGCTACCGATACTGAACTGGCAGAATTAATTGCGAAAGACTGGGATGGCGAGCTAAGCCAGCCTGAAACCATGCAGCTGACTTACTGGATTACGAGTGTCGTCATCGACCTAAAGGATGTTCATCATCAATGCCAATTAGGTGTTATTCCATATAGCTTTTTACTGGAAAGAACCCAAGTGGCCAAACGCGGCATGTTTAACACCGCACTGGGAAAACAAGTCTGGGAAAACGCCAAAACGGTTTGCGACACCAAATTTATTTTATGGTTTGAAAAAGCGATGGCTACAGACAATCACTAGCGTTAAAAATAACTCCTGAACTGGAAAAGCTTATGAACAATCGTCTTGAGAAGCTACTTGAAGAAATTAAAGCCTTAGAATTTTCAATTACTGAAGAACTAAGAAAAAAGAAAGATGAGTTTTCCTACGAAATCAATAAAAGACGAATTCAGTTTACTGAAGAAGTTGTTTTTGAACAGAAACAGAAAATCATTGCGTGGCATAAATACATCATGCATGCGCGACTCAGAAACATACTGACATTTCCAATTATTTGGTTGAATTTGTTTCCGGCCATTTTTATTGATCTCGTGGTGACTTTTTTTCAGTTAACATGCTTTCCAATTTATGGCATACCAAAAGTAAAACGCAGTGACTATGTCATAATTGATCGACAGTATTTACCCTATTTGAATATTATTGAAAAGCTTAACTGCATTTACTGTGGTTATTTTAATGGTGTACTTGCATACGTTACCGAGGTCGCAGCGCGAACAGAACAATACTGGTGCCCTATCAAACACGCTTTAAAAATGAAAAGTAATCATAGCCGCTACTCTAAGTTTTCAGACTTTGGTGATGGTGAAAACTACCAAGAAAAAATGCGTGAAATCCGTAAAGATTTTGATGATCTTAAACCCTAAAAAACTATTTTTAATAACCGAGATTTTACATGTCATTTTCAGAACTTGGATTGTGTGATCCGATTTTAAAAGCCGTCGCCGAACAAGGCTACGAAATTCCTACGCCCATTCAAGCCAAGGCCATTCCAATTGTATTGGCAGGTCAAGATATAATCGCCGCGGCGCAAACCGGAACAGGTAAAACAGCCAGCTTTGTATTGCCTCTGTTAGAAAAATTAAACAATGGCCACAGCTTACGCGGCAAGCGCATTCGAGCGCTAATTTTAACGCCTACCCGAGAGCTGGCCATACAAGTAGAGAACAGTGTTCAGCAATACGGTAAACATTTGTCTTTATCGAGCATGGCCATGTATGGCGGCATTGATTCAGAACAGCAAAAACAAGAACTCATAGGTGGCATCGATATTTTAGTCGCCACACCGGGTCGCTTACTGGACATGGCACATCAGCGCGCGCTTCATTTTGACGAGCTCGACATTTTAATTCTGGATGAAGCCGACAAAATGCTCGACATGGGTTTTATTGCCGACATCAATAAAATCATTGAACGCTTGCCCTCGAAAAGACAAAACCTATTGTTTTCAGCCACGCTTTCAGACGACGTTCGATTTTTAGCCAAGACAGCAATTCACGACGCCGCAGAGATATCAATATCCTCTCGCCATTCGGAAAAACCCAAGATTGGGCAATGGCTAATCACGGTTGATAAAGACAACAAGTCATCATTGCTTAGCCACGTTTTAAAAGAACATCAATGGACTCAAACTCTTGTGTTTATTCGCACCAAACATGGTGCTGCCAAACTGGCCAGCCAACTAGAAAAGCGCGGCATACCCGCCGAAGCGATTCACAGCGGTAAAAGTCAGGCGGTTCGCACCCAATTATTGAGTGATTTCAAAGCCGGAAAAATAACCGTATTGATCGCCACCGACATTGCCTCGCGAGGCTTGGATATTGAAGAGTTAGCCTGTGTAATTAATTATGACATGCCCTATGAAACCGACGATTATATTCATCGTATTGGCCGCACCGGTCGCGCCGGAGCATCAGGGGAAGCCGTGTCTTTAGTTTCAAGGGATGATTTTAAAAACTTATGCGCCATAGAAAGTCGCTTAGGTCATCTCATTGAGCGCCGTGATATTAAAGAATTCGCCCCAAAAAAAGAGGTTCCTATTTCTGTTTTAAACTTTACGCCCCAAAACATTAAGAAACCTAAGGTGCGTATTCAAGGCGAAAAAAATCAAACGGCAAAAAAACATCACAAAACCAGATCAACCAACAAACCATTCAACAAATCAATCAACAAACCAACAAAAAAAGATCAGACCAACCCTTGGGGTCATTGGGAAAACAAAAAGTAATCACAGATCGTTATTGCGACCCAGAAACCCAATCATAATCCATTTGTTTTGCGGTTTTACTGGCCAATTCAGCGCTCGTTAATTTAGCCACCAAATGAAGACTCATATCTAGGCCCGCTGATATTCCCGCTGAGGTAATTACTTTATCTTCATCAACCCAACGAACATTCTCAATTGTACTTACCTCTGGAAAAAGGGTTTTAAATTCTTCTAGATCAGCCCAGTGGGTAGTAGCTTTACAGCCATTCAACAGCTGGGCTTGTGCCAATAAAAACGCCCCCGTACAAACTGACGCCATAATCGTTACGCTTTTATATTGTTGCGCGATCCAATTAATCACTGGGCGTTTTTGCATCTCAGCATCGTGTACGCCTCCCACCACGATTAATACATCCAATTCTGGATGATTGCTAATATCGTAATCAGCGTTCACCTTGTAACCAGCTCTAGCCGTAACCACACCTGCGTTTTCAGCAATTAAAAAAACCTCAAACGGATCAGTATCAGCACAGACTCGAGATGCAGTTGAAAAAACCTCAAATGGCCCAGAGAAATCCAACACCTCAGCTTGGTCATAAATATAGATACCGACATTCATAATCTATTTCTCAATTCTTGTTATTAAACTCATCAAATAAACGAGCCAAACGCTCACAATCTTGAGCCCTGTTTTTACTTCGCAACACTTCAATAACAGATTCTGCTGTTGATAAGCCTCCGGGCTTTTGATTACGCCGTAATTGATAGGTTGAAACGGCCTTGGGTACTAATGACACTTTTTTAGCGGCTTGTAAGTAAGGGCTTTTATTGTAGATTTTTCTGGCTTCCTGCCAAGTTGCATCAAGCACAACGAAAGATTCGAAGTCATCAATTTCATATTCGGCAGGCACGTCTTCAGGCAATTCAGACCGAGGATAAAGCAGTCCAGCACTCCCTTGTAAGCACTCACTTTCAAGCCTTGAATTGGGTTGCTTTCTTTGCCAAATAACGCGCTCCACTTCAGCACCCAACAACTCACTAACCAGTATCCCAGTATTGGTCGGTTTAGAAATTTCACGTTCGTGGGTTAATAAATAAATTTTCACAGCTCATCCAATATTTACTTAATCTTTATACCATCATTAAGGTTATACTTTTTAAAAGCCAGAGCAACAGCAAACCAAAGCAACAGCAAACCAGAACAACAGGAAACCACACCCATGAGCCAATCTGTATTTACGCCATTCACCCTACCCAACGGTAATGTCCTATCCAATCGCTTAGTTAAGGCTGCTATGGAAGAAAATATGGCGGCAGCAGGGCACCTTCCGGGACAAGATATTTTCCGTTTATATGAAACTTGGGCCAAGGGCGGCACTGGTCTTCTGCTTACGGGTAACGTCATGGTGGACCATCTGGCCATGACCGGCCCCGGTGGCATTTCCTTAGAGGCAGACACGCCACTTGAACCCTTCAAGCAGTGGGCTCAGGCCGCGCAAAATAATGGCAGCCAAATCTGGATGCAAATCAACCATCCGGGCCGTCAGGTATATGCAAGCATGGGCGGCAAGGTGTTATCTCCCAGCGATGTACCACTTGATATGGGCAAGCACAGTAAAATGTTTGGCCAGCCTAAAGCCATGACTGACAATGAAATCCAAGATCTTATTCAACGTTTCGTCACTACCGCTACCCGAGCCGTTGAGGCGGGCTTTAACGGCGTGCAGATCCACGCTGCCCATGGCTATTTGATTTCACAATTTCTATCACCGCTAACCAATCAACGCCAAGATCAGTGGGGCGGTAGTTTAGACAACCGCGCTCGCTTATTATATGACATTGTTAAAGCCATTAAATCCGCCCTACCCAAGTCCGCGGCAATCTCAGTAAAATTAAATTCAGCCGATTTTCAGCGCGGAGGTTTCGATGCCGATGACGCTCAAGCCGTTGTGGCTGAACTGGGCAAATTGGGTATCGACTTAGTCGAATTGTCCGGTGGCAGCTATGAAAGTCCGGCCATGCAAGGCACCACAGCCGATGGCAGAACACTTGAACGCGAAGCTTATTTTTTAGAGTTTGCCAGCACCATTGCTAAACAATCGAACATTCCCATTATGACTACCGGCGGCATTACTCGCTTAGGCGTCGCAGAGAAGGTACTCGCCGAAGGCGTTGATATGGTAGGTTTAGGTCGTGCTCTTGCGTTTAGTCCGGCGCTGCCAAATCTATGGCAGACAGATCCCTACGCTCAAGCCATTTTGCCTCAACTTAAATGGAAAGATAAAACCTTATCGAGCGTGGCGGTTATGGCAATTGCCAAACGCCAGCTACAACGCATGGGAAAAGGTAAAGCTCCTAAAGCCAAAGTGTCACCACTGTTCACCTTAATTAAAGATCAGATAAGACTGAAAAAATTAACTAAGGTTTACCGTGCTCTCTATGCCAATAATTAATAACAACGATTAATGCCAGTAAGAAATAATCAAGGGTTCAATTATAAAGTATCAATGCAGTTGTGTTGTGCTAGTGCAACAATCAACGCTGATTTTAATAGTATGGAACCCACCAAATGACCGTTGCTTCTTTAAAAAATAAAACTATTTTCATCACCGGAGCTAGCCGGGGCATTGGCCGCGCCATTGCCCTTCGTTGCGCAAAAGAAGGGGCCAATATTGTTATTGCGGCTAAAAGTGATGCACCTCATCCAAAACTGCCCGGCACCATTCACTCAGTTGCAAAGGAAGTAGAAGCAGCTGGCGGCAAAGCCTTGGCAATAAAAGTAGATGTGCGAGAAGAACAGCAAGTGCAAGACGCCATGCAAAAAGCCGTCGATACTTTCGGTGGCATTGATGCGCTGATCAATAACGCCAGCGCCATTTGTCTAACCCCATTACAAATGACAGAAACTAAGCGTTTCGATTTAATCCACAACATCAATACTCGTGGTGTATTGGTTTGCTCGAAAGCTGCCATTCCGTTTTTAAAGCAGTCAGATAATGGCCATATCATTACCTTATCGCCACCCATTAATCTCAACAAACATTGGCTCGGCGGCCACATTCCTTACACGGTCACCAAATACAGTATGACCTTAATGACCTTGGGTATTGCCGAAGAACTTCGCCCTGATGGAATTGCGGCAAACTGCCTATGGCCACAAACCACCATCGCCACCTCAGCGGTAGAGTTTGCCATTAATGCGAGCATGTTAGATCACTCTAGAACGCCTGAAATTATGGCTGATGCGGCGTTTGAAATTTTGTCGAGCGACAGTAAAGAATTAACCGGCGAAACACTGATTGATGAAACTTTATTGCGCGATCGTGGGGTAGAGGATTTTGATCAGTACCTGAATGATCCAAACTGCGATGATTTGTATCAAGATTTATTTGTCGATTAATAGAATCGCTGGGGCCAGATACTGAAGATCTAGCCCCTTTTTTATTTACGACTCGCCAGAATACAACTGCACAATACTAGAAAAATCTTTCCCGCCCTTATCTTCCCCGCCACTGTTCTTATGTAAATTAAACAAGTTGCGCGCTGCTGCTCCCATTGGGGTTGATGACTTACTGGCCATTGATGCTTGCATCGCTAAACCTAAATCTTTCAACATGAGGTCGACCATAAAACCGCCCTCGTAATTGTTTGATGCTGGCACTCCTTCCATCACACCCGGAACCGGATTGTATTTTTCTAACGACCAATTACAACCTGAGCTTTTCAACATAATATTTGATAACGCTTTAGGATCGAGGCCATTATCAATACCCAGTTGTAATGCTTCTGCGGTACCCGTCATATGAACCGCCAACAACATGTTGTTGCATATTTTGGCAACCTGGCCAGCACCCACATCACCAGCCCGAAATATATTTGCTCCCATCGCGCTCAATACTGTTTTAGCATTCTCAAAGTTAGCTTCAGTGCCGCCAACCATAAACGCAAGAGTTCCCGCAGCTGCTGCAGCAACCCCACCAGAAACTGGTGCATCGACAAACGCGACACCGCGCTTGTCAGCTTCAACACCCACTCGTTTAGAATTTTCAGGTGCAATTGTTGAGCAATCTAAGACTAAGGCCGTTTTCGGAATTACATCGAGCAACGCGTCATTGTCAATGTAGACGCCTTCAACTATGGCACCATTAGGCAGCATAGAAACGACATAATCTGCATCTTTAACGGCTTCTTTAGAGCAGGTCATTGGCGTGCAACCTGCCTTTTCTGCTGCGGCTAAGTTCGCTTCCACCAAATCAAAAGCATTCACTTTAAAGCCGGCTTTAATTAAGTTAACGGCCATGCCGCCACCCATATTTCCTAAACCGATAAAGGCCACTGTTTTAGTCATTTTATTTTTATCCCGTAATTTTGATATTTTAAATGTTATCTAACACACGATAGCCGAGGAGAATAAAGTTTGGTTTTTAAAAGGTCATACTTTGCTCTCAAACACTCACAAATCAACCAGCGGATGTAAATTCCAGGGCTTAACAAAAAACGCCTCCACATCAGCTTCAGTCACCTCAGCTACAGTTTTTGGAGTCCATTGTGGATTACGGTCTTTATCAATCAGCAACGCCCGAACACCTTCTTTGAAGTGACCCAACTTAGCCGAATTAGCCGACATCAATAATTCCAAACGAAACACATCTGCCAAGGATAAATGCTTACTGCGGCTTAATTGTTCATGGACTAAATAAGGCGTAATCGGGCAACCATGCGCCATACCCTTAGATGCTTTCGCTAACCACTTATCATCGCCCGCATAAGCCGAAATCATGTCAAATAATTCAGGAATACTATCGGCATCGGTTAAAGTTTGAATTTCATCAAAATGAGTTTGAACATTTCCCACCGGTTGTTGATCAATGGTTTGTTTTTCAAAACCGTGCAACAGTTTACTGATTTCAGTATCAGCATGATCAAACGCCAATTCGGCCAATTCATTCAGTATCGATTCTTTTTGGTCGTTAGCAACAAAGCGATCGGCTAGGCCAACAAATTTTGCGTCAGCGGCATTAAACGATGCACCGGTTAAACCCAAAAACAATCCGGTTCGCCCCGGTGCTCGGTTTAAAAACCAGCTGCCACCGACATCGGGATACAAACCAATGGTCACTTCAGGCATCGCCATCCGAGTAGATTCAGTAACAACACGGTGACTGGCGCCCGACATCAAGCCCAAGCCGCCGCCCATCACAATGCCATTACCCCAAACAATAACCGGTTTTTTATACACATGAATGTGATAATCAAGCTTGTATTCTTGAGTGAAGAATTCTATTGCGCCTTTATTGGGCAAGTCTTCACCGTAAGCCGCGGAACCAGCATGCAGCGCAACCACATCACCCCCAGCACAAAAAGATTTTTCACCCGCACCCTGTAAAAACACACAAGCAATAGAGCCGTCTTTCTCCCAAGCAGTAAATTTTTCTTGTAACAGTTCAATCATCTCTAACGATAAAGAGTTAAGAGATCGCTCTGCATTCAAGGTCGCAATGGCAATACGTTTACCATTTTTTGCGGGGCGCTCTTCAAATAAAACGGAATTAATTTCTGACATTTACTTAACCTCTTGCGCGACGCTAGTGACAGCCAAACAAATATTAGGCCGAGAGTTATTTTCACAATAAACATCGTAACGCTCAGATGCTTGCTCAACATCCTGGCGAATACTGACATCGCTGTTTAAAAAGACAGGGCCTTTAAACACCACATCAACCTGTACAGATTTACCCTTTGCCACCAAATCGTTAACCGCGTTCGAGTATTCCATTGCTTGAGCCATCACCCCAAAACCGTGGGCAATGTCGCGTTTAAACCCAAACATTTTTGCCGCCAGTGGTGACATGTGTATGGGGTTATAATCACCTGATATTTTCGCGTATTGTTTACCGCGATTTTTGGGAATATTCCAACTGTGTACCACACTTGGATCAGTCAAACTTTTCAACTCAAAACTTTTTTCAAGACTTGGATTTTCTTTACCGCCAAACTTGCCCCGCACTAAATAAATACTGGTTTCCTGCCAAATCAATTCACCATCAACCGAAACATCCGTGACAAAATCAAACTCGACGCCATTGTCCGTTAAACGATAATCACCCAATGTTGCGTCTATATCGACCGCTTCATTATTCATGACTGGCCGATATTGCACGATTCGATTTTTAAGATGCAAAGCCCCCAGCAATCGAATAGGAAACGCTTTGTGCGACAACATATTCATGTGCATAGTTCCGGCCATGACATGCGGATAAGAAATAGGAAGATAGTCAGTTGGCTTTATATCCAGAGTAGAAAAGTATTTCCCCAAGGATTCTTGATTAGCTTTCGCGCCATGCCAGTGAGCCTGAATATTTGGTAGACCCACAGCAGGATCAAACCCAGCACGCGGCAGCGCCATTTTAAACATGGCCATACCATTGGCTGGTTTTTCATTAAAATGTAAATGTATTTCGCTCATAACAGTTTCACTCAATATGATTTTTTTACACAGATTCCGGCTCGGAGGCCGGAATGACGGAATAAGGGAAAGCCGGAATGACGATGGGAGTGAACATTAAGCGTTTTTCCATTCGGCTTTACGTTTTTCTAAAAACGCGCCAACACCTTCTTTTTGATCCTGGGTGTCCCAGAGTTTCACAAACATTTCACGCTCTTGCGCGTAAGCCGAGGTAATGTCGCCACTGCGAGCAGCCATAATTAATTCTTTGCAAAAGCGAATTGACGTCGGCGATTGTGCTGCGGCTTTATCCGCTAGCTCAAGAGCTCGATCTAACACAGCTCCCGTAGCAACCACTTCAGACACAAGCCCAAGCTGTTCGGCTTTATCGGCCTTTAAACGCTCGCCCAATAGGATCATACGCTTGGCCCACTGCTCGCCAATCAACCATGACAATTGTTGCGACCCTAATCCACAGGGCAACAAACCCACACCTGCTTCTGGCAACGCCATTTGTGCCTGCTCTTCACAGATACGAATATCACACGACAAAGCAACCTCTAACCCGCCGCCCATCGCAAAACCAGTAATTGCTGCAATTGATACGCCCTGATAATTTGATAGCGCCGTGAAGGCCTCACCAAATGCAAGTGAGAATTCAAATGACCGGCCTTTATCGTCGTGATTAAAGCCTTTTAAATCGGCGCCAGCACTGAAAAACTTTTCACTGTCACTGGTAATGATCAACGCATAATTTTCTTTATCTTGATTCAGCTCGTTCACCAAGGATTCTAAGTAGCGCAGACTCTCTGGTGTCCACGTATTAGCCGGTGGATTATTCAGCGTGATGATGGCGGTATGTCCGCGTTTTTCTATTTTTAACAATTCACTCATGGGTCATATCCTCAGGTAAAACAACTTAACGAATAATATCAGTAGCGCCGTCTTCTAAAATTCTACGCGCTGTTAGCATTCGCATAATTTCATTGGTGCCTTCTAAAATTTGGTGCACTCGCGCATCTCGCATATAACGTTCAATCGGGTACTCTTTGATGTAACCATAACCACCATGTAATTGGATGGCGTTGTTACACACGTCAAAACCAACGTCTGTGGCAAAACGTTTCGCCATAGCACAATAGGTGGTTTTTTCTGGATCGTTACTGTCGACTTTACTCGCCGCTAAACGAATCATTTGTCGCGCCGCCACCAACTCAGTCACCATGTCGGCCAGCTTGAATTGTAATGCTTGAAAACTCGCTATGGTTTGGCCAAATTGCTTACGTTCGTTCATATAGGCTTGCGTATGATTAATACAAGCTTGAGCCGCGCCAACCGAACAAGTGGCAATATTGATCCTGCCGCCATCAAGACCTTTCATTGCGATTTTAAACCCTTCTCCTTCCGCACCTAATAAATGGTCAGCCGGAATACGAACATCTTCAAACGTTATAGAGCGAGTCGGTTGTGAGTTCCAACCCATCTTGTCTTCATTCTTACCGTAACTGATGCCGGGCAAGTTCGCCGGCACGGCAAAAGCGCTGATGCCTCGAGGGCCATCTTCTTGAGAACCAGTACGTGCCATCAACACCAACACATCGGTACTGCCAGCGCCGCTAATGAACATCTTGCTGCCATTAACGATGTAGTCGTCGCCGTCTTTTATGGCGCTGGTCCGCAACGAACCTGCATCACTACCAGCGCCAGGTTCAGTTAAACAATAAGACGCTAACTTTTGCCCAGACGTTAAATCACCACACCACTGCCCTTTGACTGATTCTTTCGCCCATGAAGCAATCATCCAAGTCGCCATATTATGGATGGAGATGAAAGCTGCCGTCGATGTGCAGCCCGAGGCTAATTCTTCAAGAATGATAACGGTATCTAACCGCGACAACTGCATGCCGCCAACTTCTTCAGGGCAATACATACCCATAAAACCCAGCTCACCCGCGGCTTTAAATACGTCGAGAGGGAATATCTTTTTCTCATCCCACTCAGCAGCATGTGGGGCCATCTCACCCTGAGCAAACGCTCGGGCGGCGTCTTGAAAAGCCAATTGCTCTTCGCTTAAATTAAAGTCCATAGTCTTCTCTTTTCATATCCATAGCCTTCTCTTTTCATACCCAGAGTCTTCTCTTCATATTCCAGAGTCTTCTCGCTTCAAATCGCAGGCCGTTACTGTACCTAAATTAACCACCCATCTAAACACAATCAATGAATAAGTTTGGATTGACGATATTGCCTTTATAATGGACTATGTTGCGACATAAACCGCTGCAACCACTCAGTTATAAGATTGCCGAGCAAGCCGACTATGCAAATCACATCAAACTGGCCTCTGCCGACAGCAGGCATACGGTTTCTTACCCCACAATCACTCTTGCAAGAGTTATCACAAAATAGCCTTAGTAATAGCTTATACCCGGTAGCGATGGGCTTTTACCCTAAAGCCACCGACCACCTTATGGTGCGCAATAAGCACAGCAATAATCTGTTTATTTATTGCATTGCAGGGCGAGGCACTTTAACCGTAGACGGCAAATTACACCGAGTGCGCGCTGGCGACTTAATCGTTTTACCCAAAGGTGTCGCGCACAGCTATACCGCCCACAGAAAACACCCATGGACTATTTACTGGCTGCATTTTGATGGTCATTTAAGCAAAGATTTTTGCCAACACCTAGCCATGCCCAGTGTTATTCAGCAAATAGGGCTGCAACCCAAACTGATTGCCGATTTAGACTTTTTGTTCAGCGTGCGCACCAGCGCCTACAACCTAGACAGCTTTATTCATGGCTGCCATGAGCTGCAACAGATCATGAGTTACATGGCTTTATTAGTACGGCAACAACGATCCAAGATAGGGACAGAAATTAATTTGGACGACACCCGCAGCTTCATGCAACAGCATATACACGATCAAATAAACCTCGACACATTGGCCAAGCACAGCCAACTATCCAAATACCATTTTTCCAAACGATTCAAAGCGATGACGGGCCATTCCCCGATTCAATACTTCATTAATATGAAAATGCAGCACGCTTGCTACCTACTCGATTCCAGCGCTCAATCCATCAAGAAAATTGCCGACATTCTTGGCTATGACGATGCTTATTACTTTTCTCGACTGTTCAAAAAAGTCATTGGCTTATCACCAGATCAGTATCGGAAGAATAAACATCGCTGATGGTTTCGCAATCACTACCACGTATATCTGTTCGTCATCGCTGCAACTAAAACAACTCCGATTTCAGTTTTGTCACTTTTGTTTTATGGTTACATCGCTATAAACAAAGCCTAGCCATATAAAATATAATCTAACTGCTTATCCTAACTACATATACTAACTACATATCCTAACTACATATACTAACTACATATTTTGGAGCCTCCATGGGTGAACAACCTTTAAGCCAACGCCTGCTACTGCGCATTGAACTAGCGGGCAATCGCATCCCCCACCCCACATTGCTGTTTATTTATCTTGCCGCTTTTATCGCGCTACTTTCTGCCTTCACATCGCTATTTTCTGTTGCAGCCATTCACCCTGTTACCGGCAACGAGATCGCGGCTAAGAGCTTGCTTACTGGCGAAGGGCTGCGCTACATACTTACCTCGGCGGTAAAAAACTTTACGGGCTTTGCGCCAGTAGGGACGGTCCTAGTAGCCATTATGGGTATTGGTGTAGCCGAACATTCGGGTTTAATACGCGCCTTACTGAGCGCAACCATTATGCGCGCACCACAACGGCTGATGACCTTTTTGGTAGTTCTTACAGGTGTGCTTTCTAGTATCGCAACCGATACTGGTTATGTAGTACTAATCCCCCTAGCCGGGATGTTATTTGCGGGCGTCAACCGCAACCCTGTTGCAGGTATAGCGGCCGCTTTCGCTGGCGTGTCTGGTGGCTTTAGTGCCAATTTATTGATTGGCCCATTGGATGCAATTCTGGCAGGAATTTCTACCGAAGCAGCGGTATTGATTGACCCCAGTTATGAAGTCTCTGCAGCAGGAAACTATTACTTTATTTTTGCCTCTACTTTTTTAGTCGCTGTCGTTGGCACACTCGTTACCGAAAAATGGGTTGAACCATTATTAGGTGCCTCCAAACATGAAAACACTGAAACTATAGGCGCAGTATCGGACCTTGATAAAAAAGGTTTGCGCGCAGTAGGTTGGTTCTCTTTGGCCTTTGTTGCTTTGCTTACTTTATTGGTAATGCCAAGCGATGGAGTTTTACGCAACCCCGAAACGGGTTCAGTACTGCGTTCACCATTTATATCTGGCGTTGTCGTTTTAGTTGCGGTGTATGGCGCTATTGCGGGCTATCTATTTGGCAAGGTCAGCAGAAGCTACCAACAGCCCTCAAAAGATATGATTGCCGGCATGGAAGCGAGCATGGCAACCATGGCCTCCTATTTAGTGTTGATGTTTTTTGCCGCCCAATTTGTTAACTGGTTTAGCTGGAGTCAGCTCGGTATTATCACGGCCATTACCGGTGCCGATGTATTACAAGCCTTAAACCCTAACAGCATTGTTTTGCTGGTTTTATTTGTGGTGTTAGCCGCTTTTATAAATTTATTGGTGGGCAGTGCTTCGGCTAAGTGGGCACTTATTGCGCCTATTTTTGTACCCATGTTATTACTGTCTGGCATTACCCCAGAGGCAGCTCAAGTGGCCTACCGCATCGGCGATAGCTCCACCAATATCATTACCCCTTTAATGCCTTACTTTGGCGTCGTGGTAGCCTTTGTACAGAAGTACGACAAAGACGCAGGCATAGGCACCCTACTCGCCGCCATGCTGCCTTATAGCATTATGTTTTTAGTGTGCTGGTCGATCATGTTGGCGGTTTGGTTGCTACTCGGGATTCCACTGGGGCCAGATGCACCGGCCTTTATACCGCAGTAGAACATTGGTGGCTGGATCAGTGACCACTGACAGGGAGAAACTAACCCAAATCGGTCTTATGCGTACTTGAATTTCAGTCCCGTAATGGCACTATAGGCACCAACAAATATAACCACTCAATCATAAGGATATACTTTCATGCGTAAAGTTCTCATGGCTCTTTTAGCCGCCTCTTCTTTAACAGCTTCCGCTCAATTAACTGCTGATACTGGCTATGGTATTGGCATAACGTACGTCTTTGGTTCAGGTGTGGCTGTGGGCGTCAAAGTATTCGAGGACGATGAAGAAACCGAGACAACGGCTTCACTCGGGATGGATTATTTGATTGGCTCCGGTGCTTGGCGTCCAAACATTGGTGCAGCTTATTTAGGCGATAAAAACTACGCTGATTTTACTGTAGGCTGGAACCTAAAAACCGGCATGGTAGATTTTGGTTTAGGTGGTGGTTATGCCGATACCGAAGAGGACAATAAGATAACTTGTCCTGTTGGCTTCACATTGATTGGGTCTACTTGTTTTATGAATACATAAAAACTTACGTATCATCGTCTGTAAATCGCGGGCTTTTGAATGTTTGGTAGTGGCACCAAAGAGTCTCCTAGTGAGGCTCTTGTTGTATCTGGCGACCGTAAGATTTTGGCACACAACATCCATCTTTCATCACCTAAATTCCGTCAATTCAACCTCACAAGCCACCCCAAACAATCCAAACAATCTCCGCTGCGTATACTGAGATAACTAGAAACGATTGCACCACGAGGCATTTATATAAAAACGCCCAGGTAATACTGGGCGTTTTCAACTCAACAAAGTACTTATTTCAAGTAAACAAAGTACTTATTTCAAGCCAACAAAGTACTTATTTCAACTTAGTGATTACATCGCCAAACAAGTCTTCATCAGCAGGTATAACTTTAGGTGTCGCAAGAGGTTTAGAGACCCAAGTTACGTTGATCAAATGTCTCCAGTTGATATTCTCATTGGTGGAATTTCCTCCCCAAGTCCCACAACCCAAAGAGAAAGTTTGGCGCATACCATTCCATAAGTTACCGCTGTTAGACGGCGCTTGTGGTTGGTTTACCATAACTCGTGAAGTTTTGGTTTGCGCTGCCAACTTAAGGATATTCTCGTCGTTGTTTGAGTAAATACCGCAAGAGTGACCCATGCCCTGATAAGCCTGAATCTCATTAGTTAGCGCGATGGCTTCATCAATACACTTAACTTTATAGAAAGCCATAATGGCTGACAGTTTTTCACCTGAGAATGGATTATCTGGACCAGTACCCGTTTCCGGCACAATGATAAAAGTACGGTCTTCTGGAATAGCAAAGCCGCACAAGTCGGCCAGCACCTGTGGACGGAGCACCACAGCTTTAGGATTCAAAGCGCCATTTTCCCACAATACATCTTCGATTTTTTTGATTTCTTCCTGCGATGCAACATAACCGCCCTGCGCAATCAGCTTCTCTAACAACTGATCATAAACAGATTCGAAAGCGATAACCGAATTGTCAGCCGAACAAGAGGCCGCCAAATCAAGAGTTTTTGAAATGCGGATTTTTTCAGCGGCTTCATCTAAGTTGGCCGTATCATCAACCGTAATAACCGCATTACCTGCACCCACACCCAAAGCCGGGGTACCACTGGAGTATGCCGCGCCGACCATAGCGGGGCCACCAGTAGCTAAAATCAAATCGCATTGTTTCATCAACTCGTCGGTTTTTTCCATGGAAGGCAATTCGATTGCTTGCACGAGATCGGCCGGCGCATCCATTTTGACCAAAGCGGCACGCATATTATCAACAATCATTTTATTGGTTAGCTTAGCCCGCGGATGTGGCGCAACGATAATGGCATTACGACCCTTAACGGCATTAATACCTTTGATAACCGGCGTGGCCTCAGGATTAGTCGATGGTGACAAAGCGCCAATAACGCCTACCGGTTTGGCGATCTTAATAATATTGCGCTCTTTATCTTCTTCAATAATACCAACTGATTTGTCGTCGATTATGTCCATCAAGGCAGCACGCGTTTTGGTGAATATCTTAGCGAACTTACCGTTGTAGTCGCCCAACTGCGTTTCTTCTAGAGTGTGGGTCGCTATACCTTCGGCAACGCCTGGCTGGCAGCACGACCACACCATGGCTTTAATTAATGCGTCAACCTGCTCTTGGCTATAGTCTTCTATTTTTGCTTGAGCCACACGAGCACGCTCAATCATCGCGGCGATCTCACGCGCAGCATCGGTATCGGCAATTGTTTTTGGTAAAGCCATATCAATATCCTTGGTCATTCAGTTAACAGACAATTCACCTGTGAATTTTACTACAGGCATAAGCATGACGTCATAATAGAGAATAGGCTCAGTTTATCAATTGATTATCTTGCGACCTAAATGGACTATATTGTTTCTGTGTTTATCTAGACTCAATCAATGTTAATCTTCTTGGGCGCTTAACGATTATTAATAGGCATCAACTCTAGGTATTATAATAATGACAACTCTCCCATCAAAATTCTGTAAAACTTTGCTGCAGATATCATCCGTTCTAGTGATTGCCGCATCGGCTAATATTTTGGCATCCGATAAAAACGTTTCGACTTCCGATAAAGCGGCCATCATGCAGTCTACACCGCCAACAACTGCCGGCCAGGTAACCTTTCACAATTACCGAGACTACCCTTATAGCCAATGGTCATTTCATAATATTGGCGGGCCTATGCATGTCTTATCTATCCCAAGAGCAGGACCGGTTAGGCTGCTCAATAATAAGCCCCGTCAAGAACTAGCAGAACTCAAATTAAACGACCATCACGAACAGCTTAAAGATGTAGAAACCATATTTGCCGAAAACGATACAGACGCATTGGTTGTACTGCGCGGTGATGACATTGTATTAGAGCGCTATTACAACGGCATGAATCGTCACTCACAACACATTTGGTTTTCAGCCACAAAATCTCTAGTCAGCACAGCGTTTGGTATTTTAGTTGAACAAGGCAAAGTAAAGTTGAGCGATTCTCCTGCTGACCATATACCTGAACTGAAAGGCAGCGGCTTTGAGCGCACCACCATTCAAAACATTTTAAATCACAGCAGCGCTATAGACTTCCATGAAACCTATACCGACCTGAGTTCCGACTTTTTTACTCGCTACGCCCCCGCAATGAACATGGCCTGGCTTCCTGGTGCTCAAGATGTGCGGCCAACCGAAACTGATACGTTTGGGATTCATGATTTTCTGAGTAATTTCATCCGTCCCGATACAGCTCTAGAACCAGGCGATGCTTTTGATTACAACTCTAGTAACGCTGATGTTTTAGGCTGGCTCATCAGCCGTATCAGCGGCATGCCATTGCAAGACTTTTTGCATCAACATATCTGGTCAAAATTAGGGG
Organism: Cellvibrionaceae bacterium; assembly: GCA_034112445.1. Lineage (GTDB taxonomy): Bacteria > Pseudomonadota > Gammaproteobacteria > Pseudomonadales > Cellvibrionaceae > Pelagadaptatus. The sequence goes on from JAWUVI010000019.1 coordinate 29,987, forward strand.
CAGAGCACGATGCATTAATTGTTGTAGATAGAGCTTTAATGCCAATCGCAACAGGAGGAATGACCACATCAGCTCGTGACGCCGCTTTATTTGGGCAAATGATTCTTAATCGAGGCAGGGTCGACAATCAGCAAATAATCCCCGGCAGTTGGGTTGATGCAACGCTCAATATCAGCCCGAAAGACAAACAAAAAATGCAGGCAAACAAAAAATATAAACACACGTCTTGGATTGCTTATCACAATATGTGGTGGTTGCTAGATGAAACTAAGGGGGAGTACGCCGCTGTTGGAATTCATGGGCAAGTTATCTACATCAATCGCTCAGCCGATATTGTTGTGGTGTTTATGTCGAGCCAAGCAGTTGCGAGCGCAGCAAAAAGCCCAAAATTCCCTTCGAAACTATTGGCAGCACAAGCCATAGCAAAACATTTATCCCGCTAATTTTACACCAAGTTACCCCTTATCTATTGGTAAGGGGTAACTCCTCCTTTACAATCACCACACAGTAAATCCCTTAATTTTTAATAGGCTTTTCTCTTATGGCTCAGTATGTTTATTCCATGAACCAAGTCAGTAAAGTGGTTCCCCCCAAGCGCGAAATTCTTAAAAACATTTCACTGTCTTTTTTCCCCGGCGCAAAAATTGGTGTATTGGGTTTAAACGGCTCGGGCAAATCCACCCTCTTGAAAATCATGGCCGGCTTAGATACTGATATCAGCGGTGAAGCACGCCCAATGCCTGACATAAAAGTCGGCTACTTAGCACAAGAGCCTTTACTCGACCCGAACAAAGATGTTCGTGGCAACGTTGAAGACGGGTATCGTGAAGCACTCGACGCTCTGGCCGGCCTCGATAAAGTGTATGCAGACTATGCTGAACCAGATGCCGACTTTGATGCTTTAGCCAAACAGCAAGGCAAGTACGAAGATGTTATTCAGGCTTGGGACGCGCATAATTTAAATCATAAGTTAGAAAATGCGGCTGATGCACTACGCCTGCCACCCTGGGATGCTGATATCAGTAAACTGTCGGGGGGTGAGAAGCGTCGGGTGGCTTTATGCCGGCTGCTACTATCGCGTCCCGATATGTTGCTGCTTGATGAGCCAACTAACCACTTAGATGCTGAGAGTGTGTATTGGCTGGAGCGTTTTTTAGTCGACTTCCCCGGCACTGTCGTTGCCATCACGCATGATCGTTACTTTTTAGACAACGCTGCAGGTTGGATTTTAGAGCTAGATCGCGGCCGCGGCATTCCCTATGAAGGTAACTATTCAAGCTGGCTTGAACAAAAAGAACAACGCTTAGAGCAAGAGCAGCGCAGTGAAGCATCTCATCAGAGAGCCATTAAAGCCGAACTTGAGTGGGTGCAACAAAACCCTAAAGGCCGAAGAGCCAAAAGCAAAGCTCGTCTGTCACGCTTTGAAGAGATGCAATCACAAGAATTCCAGACCCGTAACGAAACCAACGAAATTTACATTCCGCCTGGTGAGCGCCTCGGCGATAAGGTCATTGAACTGCACAATATAAGTAAAAGTTACGGTGACCGGTTACTCATTAATGATTTGAGCTTAAGCATTCCCAAAGGCGCTATAGTCGGAATTGTTGGTGGTAATGGTGCAGGTAAATCCACCTTATTTCGGATGCTATCAGGTGCAGAACAACCCGACAGTGGTGACATTGTCGTGGGCGAAACCGTGAAAATGGCGTTTGTTGAACAAAGCCGTGAAAATCTTGATGACAATCAAAATGTCTGGGAGGCCATATCCGGTGGTCACGATATGCTTAAGATCGGTAACTATGAAGTCAGCTCTCGATCTTATGCGGGCCGTTTTAACTTCAAGGGCTCTGATCAACAAAAACGAGTGGGAGACTTATCGGGCGGGGAGAGAGGACGTTTACACCTAGCCAACACGCTGAAGCAGGGAGCTAATGTCTTACTCTTAGATGAACCTTCCAACGATTTAGATATTGAAACCTTACGTGCGCTTGAAAATGCGCTGTTAAATTTCCCCGGCTGCGCCTTGGTGATTTCTCATGATCGCTGGTTCTTAGATCGGGTAGCCACCCATATTCTGGCCTACGAAGGCGACAGTGATGTCGTGTTTTTTGAAGGTAATTATACCGAGTATCACGAAGACCTTATTGAACGCAAAGGTGACGATGCCCAACCACACAGAATGAAATATAAACCTCTTAAGAGCTAGCTGGCAGGCCTTATCGCTTCTGGCTTATCTCTAGAAAGTAAAAAATCCGCTGCGCTTATTCGGCAATAATCGAAGCCAGCGGACTTTCTTAATCTAGTATTTAGATACCCCCAACACATCCATATTAGGGAGAAGCTTATGCTAGATTACGAACTATTAAGCGATGAAGGCATCGTCCGGATTCATCCAGAAAGCCCCTTGCAAGCAAGAGATTTCGCGGCGCTCAATGAAATGGTTGAGCGTTATTTAAGTCGTCACGAGAAACTCAATGGTCTCCTGATAACGGCCGATGATTTACTTGGCTGGGAGGAGTTTTCAGATTGGTTCGATCACCTCACTTTCACCAAAAACCATCAGGCGGCCATTACCCGCGTTGCCACAATTTCCGATGCCGATCTACCTAAACTGTCACCCGAAATTAATGAATACTTCTCTACGTCTGAGATCAAGCACTTCTCCAGCAATGAAGAAACCCAAGCGATGTCTTGGTTTGAGCACAGTACAATTCAGTAGCTCTAGCTCCCCTAAAATAAAACCAAACAATCCTTTTAGACCTCTTATTCCAGAGGTTTTTTTAGTCTTAAATCGCGAAAAATGTAACTACTCACATACACCCCAACTAAATATACCCACCGCAAGTGAACTGGCGGTCACACAAGCTGATTGAACACCAACAAAAATGGAACTATAGTTCCAAATATAAACATTGCACACAGATGCGAGTTTCCTTGTGAGCCAAAAGCAAAATAACACTCACACTTAGGCCATATGTATTTAAAAAACCCATAACGCTAGGGACAAATAATGCTAACAACAAACGACAACAACTTGCTCGGCGGGCGTGAAATTAATATTCCTGAGCATAAAAAGACTGAACTGCAAAATATAAGTCGATTGACTTCAGATTTGAACTTTGTGGTACTAGAGCTTATAGAAAACCAAGCACGCCATAAGTTCGTGCTGGTCAGTGATCAATATCGTGAATGTGAAACAAAAGCTCTAACCCCAAGCTTCTCTTCGCTACAAGAACTCGAAGAGTTTCTCTCAATGAATGCAGACAAAATATTACACCGCTACTTGCTTGGTTCTATAACCGAAGATATGTCTTTGCAGAGCGTATAGGATTTAGTGAAAGGCCGAAGGGCATTGAAACAGCTTGTTGGTTATTGTATTTCACCGTCAAACTCACTTAATAAATCCAAAGGCTCAACCTCTAAACCTTCCATATCCGCATCCCAATTAATGCCCACCAGAACCACATCATCGTGCATACCGGGCAGCCACTCATCCAGTAATTCTTCTGTGGATATTGGCACAACCTTATACACGCTCCAATCATCCACGCAATGAGTTTGCGCAAATTCAGGTTGTGACCAGAAAGGCATAACATCTGTGTCATCGTGTTTTTCAGACGGGCACACCGCCCAACCATCTGGTCCCTCTAAGCCCCAAACGCAGCCAGTCTCCATAGCTTCAACAATAAAGCGATCAAAGTTCTCTTCAACATCATCGGATAAAGATTCTGATACTGGCGACTCTGTCATGGACTTATACCTTATTTATTTGTGGATAGATTGATGGCAACACATTGTTTGATAGCTGCCCTTACTTAATAGCAACACCTTACCTAAAATCAACACTTTAACTAACAGCAACGACGGCCATGGTTAAGCGTGATATACAGCTTAAACGTTGTTTATCATCGACGATGTGGATTTCCCACACTTGCGACGTTCGGCCTTTATGAACCAATCTGGCGGTCCCGGTAACTATGCCGTCACGCACACCTCTTAAATGATTGGCGTTTACTTCCTGACCAACACAGAAAAATTTCTTGTTATCCACAACCCAATTTGCACCGACACTTCCTAGAGTTTCCGCTAAGACAACATTAGAGCCCCCATGAATCAAACCAAAAGGCTGAAATGTTCTGGCGTCGGCTGGCATAGTGCCACGTAAAAAATCAGGCCCCACTTCGGTGATGTGAATACCCAAAACTTCGCATACGGTATCTTTGTGAATATCGTTGAGTTCAGTGAGCAGGGGCTCAGAGTACCAAATAGAGTCAGTCATAATGTATCCGTTATTTACCTAGTATTGTTTGTTGCTATCTTTTAGCCATAATTTTTGTCAGCTACAAAGGGATTGGTTTTGCGCTCATGGCCAATAGTCGACATAGGGCCATGACCAGAAATAAAATCAACATCATCACCCAGCGGCCATAGGTTTTCTTTTATAGATTTAATTAAGGTGTCGTAATCGCCTTTCGGAAAATCTGTACGGCCAATAGAGCCTTGAAACAACACATCACCGACAATGGCTAGCTTACTTGGACGATGGAAAAATACGATATGTCCTGGGGTATGGCCTGGGCAGTGATAACACTCCAGCACTTGGTTGCCCACGGTAACTTCATCACCTTGCTGCAACCATCGATCGGGCACAAAGGTAGAGGTCGCCGGAAAATTCATCATTTGCGCCTGCTGGGGCAACATATCAATCCAAAATTGATCTTCTTTATGTGGCCCCTCAATGGGTAAATTATGTTTTTTAGCCAGGGCCGCAACACCACCCACATGATCTAAATGAGCGTGAGTAACAATGATTTTCTCCAGTTCAACACCAAGTTGTTTCACCGTCTGCTCTATGCGATCAAGATCACCACCGGGGTCAACAACAGCAGCCTTATTGGTTTCTTCACACCACAGTAATGAACAGTTTTGCTGATAAGGTGTTACTGGGATGACCTGATATTTCATTTTATATAGCCTTCATATTTCAACGTTAAATAATAGCCGTAGACTTTACCATAAGTTTACAAAGAGGAATCATTACACCACCACTTTCTATCAACTGAAACCCACACCTGCAACGCCTTTCCCGAGGCATTACCCATGCATGAGGTCATCCAAGACTATTACGGCTGCGGCTTGGTTTGCCCGCCTTTATTAGACGGTTGTCGAGTCTAGATTTAGGCTGCGGAACTGGGCGCGATGTTTACGCCCTTGCACAACGAGTTGACACCAAAGACCAAGTAATTGGTGTCAACAGACAGATGAGCAGCTCGATGTGGCCCGTGAGCATCAAGCTTGGCATGCTGAAAAATTCAGTTTTGATAACACGGTATTTTTAAAAGGCTATATCGAAATTCTGCTAAGGGCCGCAAAAAGCCCGTATAGGGCTTGGCGAATTAAGCTCAGCTAAAAAAATATCTAAACAATAGCCAAATTACCTTTCTCTTCTAACCATGCTTTACGGTCAGGTGCGCGCTTTTTAGACAGCAGCATATCCAGCATTTGGTTAGTATCATCGCCAGGCTCAATGGTTAATTGAACTAAGCGACGCGTGTCTGGATCCATAGTGGTTTCGCGTAACTGCATTGGGTTCATTTCACCCAAGCCTTTGAAACGCTGGACATTAACCGTACCGCGTTTTTTCTCGGCTTTTATGCGCTCTAAAACACCTTCCTTTTCAGCATCATCTAAAGCGTAAAATATTTCTTTGCCTACATCAATACGATACAAGGGCGGCATGGCCACAAACACATGACCGGCAGCAACCATTGGACGAAAGTGCCGCACAAACAAAGCGCACAATAACGTAGCAATATGTAACCCGTCGGAATCAGCATCAGCAAGAATACAAATTTTATGGTATCGAAGCTTAGATAAATCGTCGCTGACTGGATCGATGCCTAATGCCACCGAAATATCATGCACTTCTTGTGATGCTAAAATCTCTTGACTATCAACTTCCCACGTATTCAGAATTTTCCCGCGTAGCGGCATGATCGCTTGAAACTCCCGACTCCGAGCTTGCTTAGCCGAGCCACCCGCTGAATCTCCTTCCACTAAAAACAGCTCGCCTCGCTCAGGTTCGGCACAGGAACAATCGGCCAACTTACCCGGTAAGGCAGGGCCTTGAGTAATTTTTTTACGGGCAACTTTTTTACTGGAGCGGACTCGCTTTTGCGCATTGCTGATACAAAAATCAGCTAATTTATCACCATCTTCGGTGTGCTGATTGAGCCACAAACTGAAAGAGTCTTTAGATACACCTGAAATAAAAGCCGCCGCTTCACGAGACGAAAGACGCTCCTTAGTTTGTCCGGAAAATTGCGGATCGGCCATTTTAAACGACAAAATAAAGCAGCAACTGTTCCAGATATCATCGGGCGCCAACTTAACGCCACGCGGCAATAAATTGCGGAACTCACAATACTCCCGCAATGCGTCCAATAGACCAGTGCGCAGGCCGTTTACATGAGTTCCACCTTGCGCGGTAGGAATTAAATTCACATAACTTTCTTGAGTTACTTCACCACCTTCTGGCAACCACTGAACCGCCCAATCGGCACCTTCTGTCTCGCCTGAAAAACTGCCAATAAATGGTTTTTCTGGCAAACACTCCCAACCCAAAGTGGCCGCAGATAAATAATCGCGCAAACCATCTTCGTAATACCAAGTATCTTTATCTCCACTTTGCTCATCTTTAAACACAACGGTTAAGCCTGGGCATAAAACCGCCTTGGCTCTTAATACATGGCGCAAACGTGAGATAGAAAATTTGGGGGAATCAAAATACTGTGAGTTCGGCAAGAAACGTACACAAGTTCCGGTATTGCGTTTACCACAGGTATCAATAACTTCGAGCTCGCTGATTTTATCGCCGTTCTCAAATTCAATACGGTGGACTTGGCCATCACGCCTAATTGTGACTTCCAGTACAGATGACAAAGCATTAACAACAGAGATACCCACTCCGTGTAAGCCGCCAGAAAACTTGTAGTTGTTGTTCGAAAACTTACCGCCGGCATGCAGCGTAGATAAAATAACCTCAACCCCAGACTTACCCTGCTCAGGGTGAATATCTACCGGCATGCCTCGACCATCATCGGTCACAGATACAGACTGGTCTTTATGTAGAATCACTTCAATATTATTGGCATGGCCGGCTAGGGCCTCATCAACACTATTATCAATAATTTCTTGAGCTAAATGATTGGGGCGCGTGGTTTCGGTGTACATGCCCGGGCGTTTTTTAACCGGATCAAGGCCCGTAAGAACCTCAATATCTTCAGCGTTGTAGTTGCTCATGAATTGTTCACATTTATAAACTTGGGCGAAAGACTAACGCTGCTTCTTGTCGCTGTCTAGAGCTAATGAAGTTAGCCAAACAAAAAATCAACAATGCCTTGCATATGGCTTTCATAGCCCACAAAGCCGTGATCCCCATCCTTTTCAACATCCACTCGACACGACTCATAACGAACCACTGCTTGATTATAATCTAAGGTCTCATCGCCCTCTTGAACTTTGATCCAATAATTTTCTGGATGCGACAACACCTTTTGATAGCAACGGATTAATTCTGCGGTGTGATTTTCGGTCATGGTATAACTATCTTGCGTGTAATAGTTATGCAACGACTGGCCAATGAGAGAGCCCATGAATTCAAACGGTTTTACCGATGGATTGATCAACACACCTTTAAAGCCATATTTTTCTATAAGCCATGTTGACCAAAAACCACCAAGCGAGCTGCCAATCAAACCTATTTCTCCCTCGATAGACTCTACTAGCTGAGTTAACTGTTGCTGGGTTTGCTCGGGATAAGGGCTTAGGTAAGGACATTCGTAGTGGATGGAAGGGGTATTATTATGCAGCCAACGCTGAGTGATCTGCGCTTTGTGTGAAGTAGGTGAGCTTAAAAAACCATGAATATAAATCAGGGTCGTCATTAATACCCACCTGAACCGAAATCTATCCCATAGTCTTTTTGTGCTACTCGCTCAACCCCAGTTTCAATATCGCCATCGTCATAAAGATTAAACCAACGATAACCGGGCATCAGTGTATCAACCTTAAACTCTCTGCTATTAGCGGCAAATTGAATGCACGTAGAAGGGGTTGCCATGATCGCAATGCCTTCTTTTTCAGAGTTGAATTCTTGATGAATATGGCCGTTCACTATAGCTTTTACTTGTTTACTCGCGCGTAGAACCGAAAACAGCTCAAGATTATTTTCTATCACGTACTGGTCAATCCAAGCACTGCCAACAGGGATTGGCTGATGATGAACGAAAATCAATATGTGCTTATCCGTATCAGTTATCAACCGCTGTAAACGTTCTATTTCAGCGGCCGCCAAAGCCCCGCCCTCGGAACCAACAACACTTGAATCTAATAAAATTATTCGCCAAGCATCCGTATCTACAACACCGCCTTGAACTGAATATTCTCCATCACCACTCTTATCTTCTATGACCTGCATGAGACTCGCCAGATCATGATTACCCGGCAACCAAGCCAGTGGCTGCTGAGTGTATTCCTTCATGAAATCAAGGAATCGATAATACGCCTGTTCTGATCCAAAGCTCGCAATATCGCCAGAAGCAACAATATAATCGCAATTGGCCTCACGCGCTTGAACCAACTCTAAAACATCCACAAAGCTCTCATCGGTATCCATACCCAATAACACTTCACCCGGCTCTCCACCCAAATGACAGTCGGTAATTTGAACCAATCTAAATGGCTGTGCCTTGTGCTCCGTCACGACGATACCTGCAATGTTATAGCTGGAGTTGAGGTTATAGCTGGAGTTGAGGGTCTAGCTGGAGTTGATTTTATATCTCTCATCAGAAGCTCATGTTAGGTTTTGATAGTAACAACATCAGTGGCCAGTCCATGCTGTAAAGCAAAATCAAGACTGTCCGCCAAATACTTATTAAACTGAGCTTTTTCATCTTGTTGGTACATGTGTTTGTTTGGATAACTATAACGCGGCTTAATTGAGCGATGACCTCGCCACGAAATAACTTCAGCCATTTTCACGTCATGGTACATACGTACATATAAAACGGGGGTTACATCAACAGAGCCTACCGCTAATCCTGTCTGAGTCATGTTTAGCATTGTTGTATACGGTGCTTGCTCGGTTACTTCTAAATGCAGCTCTATCGTCCCTTTTCCCGCTTCAAGCTCGTAATTCCAATCGCGCCGAGCCAATAAGTTGGGCATCAATTTCAGCAGGCGTACATAGTTTGCCTCACAGCAGGCCATCTGCTCACGCAAATTAACTTTGTAATGTGGCTTTTTTGGCAGTTTATGCTCTGGCTCTTGCTGGTTAATCATTCTACCTCGCGGCTCATGCTGTATCTGGATAAGTCTAGCAGAGCATCATTAAGTGTCAGCTCTTTTGTTCTCTTTACGTCACCGCCAATGTATCAATCAGGCATAATCTCTTATGATTAAGCTGTAACCACTGCAGGCCAATCATAGTGGCCGCATTATTAAAGCGCCCGCCGTAAAGGTTTTGAAACACGTCGCTTGCAGCAAGAACATGCAGCTTTATGTCTTCATCCTCTTCATCAAGACCATGTATACCGCCCTGTTGACTTAAATCAGCTTGCGCACAAAATAAGTGCAGGCTCTCTGTGCACCCGCCAGGGCTGGCCATATATTCACAAATGTACTCCATAGCGCTTGGCACAATAGAAGTCTCTTCTTTAACTTCTCGCCACGCCACATCTTCAAGCGTCTCTCCTGTATCGACCATACCCGCCACAACTTCCATACACCAGGGGCTGGCGTCGCCACTCTCCGACTCTAAGTTTGCCAAGGCGCCTATGCGAATTTGTTCAACCAGCCCGATGAGATCTTGCTTTGGGTCGTATAAAACAACACCTACTGCCGCTCCTCGCACAAACACTTCACGGGATACTGCTGACGACCAACCACCAGCATATAAGCGATGCCTAAGAGTGATTTTCTCTGCTTTAAAAAAACCTTTATACAAAGATTCGTGCTTTAGAATTTGCACATCACAGAGAGTAAAGGGATAGTCTGGAATAGACATACACACACCATTATTAATTAACATTTACGGGTTAATACGTTGCAAGCCCTCAAACGATCGATCGGCTCGTCTATCTTTTTTTCTTATTTTTTGCACCGCCACTAACAGCTCATTTGCGGCGACTGTATTGACTGGCTGATCCCTACCCGTAATTAAAAACAGTTTAGCAATCACGTTGTTGGCCGATTTAAACGATTCATGTCCGCCATGATTAATCTGACAATACACGGCTTCCCACGCAAAATAACACCGTAATATTTCGTCATTATTTTTATTTTTTATCGTTGATCTAAACTGGCGATACAAACCTACTTCGGAAATTTTATAGTCGATAATGAAGCGTTTATATCTTACCCAAAGATTAATACACAGCAATAAAGAAAGGATCAAACCCAAAACCATCATCAATGTTTTAAGAGAGAAATAATCAGACTTAATGATCTGCTCTATCAATGCATCACTCGTTAATGACTGCTGTAGGACGCCGGCATTAATCATTAATTTTCTTTCGGGTAAAAAAGTTTGAACCCACTCCGATTCTGAATAATTCCACCAAAACAATTTAAGTTCCGGTAAAACAACATCACCCTGTCTCTGAAAAATGTAGTGTCGTTCAACCACACGTTTTCCGGTTATCGAACCCCGAAAAACATCATCGCGAGTGTAAGCCGTTGCCGATTGTTGTCGAACCCCCTTAACCTCAGGCCAATGAATATTCGGAATTAAAATACCCAAAGAATCTTCAGCCTGAACAGTAACCTGCCGCGTTAACACGTCACCCACTTTTAATTCTGTGCTGTTATCAGAATACTCTTGCGCAACAACCACATTGGTCGCGCTTAAAGCATGGCGCACGATACGTTTAGAATACGGATTGACAGGCAATTCATTCACGCTGAATGCTAACGGATTAGATCGAATGATGGTCTTCTGTAGTTCGGTGCTTTTCGATAGTTCGGTGCTTTTCGATAGTTCGGCACTTTTCGGTAATGCGGAACTTGTCGCCTGCGGCAAAGCCACTTCCACATCCACGCTTGGCACAATAAATTGACCGGCGCGCTCTGGGTACAATAAATACTCATGACGCTGAACGGCATATTGCTTGCCCTTTATTTTCTGTGAATAATTTGTCGCAAACTTTTCTACTCGAATCAATACCGCATCTTCAACTGAAAAAGGTATTACTTTAGGTGCTTGTGAGAACCAAGTAGGGCTATAGATATCTACAAGCAACGTTATTTTCTCTGATTTAATAACTTCCGTTGTATTTACTCTTTCTCCTGCAGAAGACATGAAACTTATTTCTACAAAAGCTGTTTTCTCGCTTACCTCAGACAAACCATACGGCGCTATTATTAATAAGCAAACAAACACTAAAACAGAGCCATTAGGTTTCATCATTGCTTACCCATAACGGCATCGGCGCTCTTAGAATTCATTTCATATTGATAACGAAATTTTAATCGCAAAAAATCAGCCGGGGTAGACTGTAACCTATGCATCCATAAGGCTTGTATCTCTTTACTTGAAACTTCACCTTGGCCTTCTCCTGACTCATCCTCAGCATTGTCGAAACGCTTGCTATTTTTTTCGAAAGAAAAATCATCCGCCTCCATTTTGCCGTCGGTTTGTGCGAAATATTCTTCCACCTCATCAGGTTTTTCTGCCAGCACCTCGATTAAACTTAAATTTTCTTGAGCTTGTGACCAACCCGGCTCCAACACCAAAGCCAACCGATAACTATCCGCGGCGTTTTTATAATCTTTTAAATGGGCTAATGCATTAGCTCGATTAAATAATGAATCAGCTCCCGGCAGGCGCCCCCAAAGTTTAGCGGCCTTAGAAAAATTCTCAGCGGCATACCAAGCCATAGCTTGCCACTGCTCTTGTTCAAATCGACTTGCCGCCAAGGCGTATTGCTGTCGATTGTAAAAGTACCAACCTTGTTGATCGCGAGTTAAAAACACATCTTGCCAATGCCAATTCATACTCGTCTGCTTAGAATAAATCACCGTTACTGACAGCAGTATTACCAACGATATGCTAATGATAGGTATTGTTTTCTTTACCATTGCAACACCATGCCTCGTCGAAAGAACAACAAGTTCAACAACATCATGGGCCACAATAAATAGTAACCAAAGTCTTTCCATATAACGTCATTAGACTCCAGCCAACTTTCTTGCCATTCTGACTCAATCCGCTCAAGCAAATTTTGAATATCATCTTGATTCACCGTAATCGGAACCTTATGGATATTTAACTCATCAACTTGGCTATCAATATACTGCGTTTCAATAGACGCTGATCCGGCAGACTCTTGCGGCGCAACCCAAAGCAAACTGACAGAAGGCCACTTTTGAGCGTCAGAAAAATCTTGCTTAAGCTCATTAAAGCTCTGCAAATCCCCTAAGTCTGATGCCACAAATACCACAGAGCCTGGTGCTCTTTTCTGCTTTAAAATGTGCAGAGCATTTTTTAAGCCTAAATCAGGTCGATTACCTAGTTGCGGCATAATCTGTGGCACTAACTCTTGAAGATAAAACGACAACAGGGGAACGTCTTCGGTCAGAGGTAATACGGTATGAGCCGTGCCGGCATAAACCACTATGGCCGTAGCAGAACCGTGCCTGTGCTTGAGTAAGTCGGCAATTTTAAGCTTGGCTAACTGCAACCGATTCGGTGACACATCTTCTGTCAACATTGACTCAGAAAGAGACAAGATAATAACCAACGGCGCTAAGTCGTCGGTAAGTGGCGATTCTTGTTTTTGCCACGTAGGTCCGGCAACAGAAAGTACCATCAAAATAAAAATTGTTGTCGCAGTTCGACGCGGCGTTACCCACGATGTATTTTCCGTTTTAAGTAACATCGCGTTTAGCAGATCGGGCTCGACGAACTCTTCCCAGTCTGAGGTTAACTCTCTTTGCTTTAAACGCCACATTAAAAACAGCAATACCGGCACCGATAAAAACCACCATGGTCTAATAAAATGGAATTGTGAAGCGGCCTGTAAAAAATCAGCGCTGGTCATGGCATAACTCGCTGACGTCGCATACTTTTTATGGCCATACGCAATTGAACAACCAGTTGCAAAATAAAGGCCACACCTAAAAACCAGTGGAACAACGATCGTTTAGGACGATAAGTAGTAACCTCTACCGAAACGGCTTCCAATTTATCTAACGCTGAATACACCCTAGTCAATTCATCCGCTGATTCAGCCCTAAAGAAGACGCCACCGGTAATCGCACTGATCAACTCAAGAGTGCCTATGTCTAATTCTTGCTCACCGGTCGCTGCAGGGTCACCAACAACAATAGTATGAATTGTAATACCTTCTTCTAAGGCAACTTTAGCGGCTTCTAGAGGGGGAACTAAGCTGCCTGAATCATTACCATCGGTCAGTAAAATTAAGACCTTCTTTTTAGTCATGCTGCTGGAAAAATGTTTTACCGCCAAACCTATAGCATCGCCTAACATTGTCTTCGGCCCAGCCATACGAATTTGTGCTTCTGATAGCAGCTGCTCAAACAATACATAATCTAAGGTGAACGGAATTTGTAAGTAGGGAGCAGAGCCAAACACAATCAAACCTACTCGATCATTATCGCGCTGACTCACAAATTCCTTAATGACCGTTTTAACGCCAGCAAGTCGATCGATGGGTTTGCTGGGGTTAAAACGGTCATTAAAAACAAAATCTTTGGTTTCCATTGAGCCCGACAAATCAACGGCAAACATTAAATCCCTTGCCGGTTGGGTTTGGACTATTGGCTCACCGAGCCATTGTGGTGCAGCGCCACCCATTACCAAGCATAACCAGCCAATAACAACGCCCAACTTTTGCAATAAATTACGCCGTAGAACCAACGCATTACGTCGTGATCGTTTACCCGTTATTTCCACCAGACGCCTAAAAATCGGCGCTCTTAATGCGTCTCTTTGGGTCGCGTATGCTTTAAGAAGCCAGCCAACCAAAAGCGGTAACGGCAGCAAAAAAAACACCCATACTTGATCAAAAACAATCATGTTTTACCCTCAAAACAATCATGTTTTATCCTCAAAGCAATCATGTTTACCTTTAAGAGAATCATGCTTCACGCTCAGGGTCGTTATGATTCACTAGCCAATAAGTTACCCATGAAAAATACTTATTTGCCTCATCCACGGAAATATTTTTTAGCGACTCATCAGACAAATACGCCAGTTGTGTCACACCCAAAATTTCGTCGTTAGTCGCACAGGGATCAGCAAGACTGGAAGCCAAAAAAACATTCCAATCATTTCCAACCAAAGCAACTATAACTTCACGAGGCCAAACGCTCAAAGCTGAACGACGAATGATTTCTGGAAGCTCGCGCAAAGCCAAATAATCTCCTCCTAAAAAACGCTCCTGCAATCGCTCTGTCATTTTTTTTGCGGCACGCCTGTAACTGTTTATTTTCCATCGGCAATAAACTCCCCAAATATTCCACGCTGAATATAACGAGGCCATCACAATCAATAAAAACCAAAATGGCGCGCTGGGTATTAATGAAATAGAGTCAGGCATGACCACTTCATGGATATGCTCAAGCCAAGTATTGCCAAAATCCTGCTTAGGTCGCAAAAAAATCGTGGGAGTATCAAGAGCGATAAACTTGGTCTGATTGCCAAGCATATTATCGCCCTCCACTCATCATGGACAGAAGTTGTTTATCAACCGGAAGGTCAGTGGATATGGATAAAAGCGGCATATCATGCTGACGTAATAGTCGCCGAATGAAATCGAGTTTTTTTTCAAAAAACAACTCATACTCGCCACGCAATCCGCTATCCGATGTGTTTATTTCAACTTGGTTTTTTCCATCACTAACCGCAAAACTCCCATATTCTGGTAATTTTTTTTCTAGCGGGTCGTAGACGAAATTCAACACAACGTTATTGTGCATGGCCAGCTGTGAAATCAAATCAGCCGTCATCTCATCGGCGCCATTCATATCACTAATTAAATAAATTAGCGCATCGTGACCCACTATGTTTCTAGCTCGACGCAACATGATGTTTAATTGATTTGGGTTATCCGTAACTGCGTGGCTAAGACTTTCATTGTATTCACACAAAAAATGTAGATATTGAAAAATTTGCGCCTGACTTCGCCTAGGTTTTAATTCAGTGCATTTTTCATCATTAAAAATAAGAGCGCCGACACGATCACCTCGGTGCAAAGTATGCCAGCCAATGAGAGCAGCCAACTCGACGGCCACAACTGACTTCATGGCTCTGGCAGAACCAAAAAACATAGACAAACGTTGGTCGACAAGAACAAAAACAGGGCGTTCACGTTCTTCGACATAAACTCTGACATGAGGTTTTTTTGTGCGGTTGGTGATCTTCCAATCCATCTGCCGAATATCATCACCCACCTGATAGTGACGCAACTCTTCGAAATCCATGCCCCGCCCACGAACAGAAGAACGGTGCCTGCCTACCAACAAATTATTGACCAGCTGCCTAGATCCAAAAGGAATATTTTTAGCGACATATTGCAATCTAATCAGTGCTTGTAGATCAGCAGTAATTCGATGATCACCTTTAGTGATTTTTTTGTTCAACTTACACTACCGCGACTAACTGCTTAATTTTTTCTACTATATCTCGCGTTGTTTTTCCTTCAGCTTGAGCCTCATAACTGATGATAATGCGGTGTGATAAAACCGACTCTAGAACTCCGCGAACATCCTCTGGGACAACATTGTCGCGGCCAGCCAACCATGCCTTTGCCCGAACACAGCGGTCAAGGGAGATACTGGCTCGAGGGCTGGATCCTACCGATATCCAACTGGCCAATTCAGCATCGTATCGACCAGGATCACGAGTAGCCATAACAAGAGCAACGATATAGCGTTCTATAGCTTCAGAAACAAATATATTGTGAATCTCTGCTTGGGCAGTAAACACAACATCTTGCTCAATAACCTCCAGCTCAATATCTTGTTTTATTTCCTCGCTGCGAACCAATCGGATAATACTGATCTCATCTTCATCCGTTGGATAATCTAAATTCACCTTCATTAAGAAGCGATCCATCTGTGCTTCTGGCAAAGGGTAAGTCCCTTCTTGCTCAATAGGATTTTGGGTTGCCAGCACCATAAACAAATCGGGTAGTTTATAGGTTTTTCCTGCAACGGTTACGTGCTTTTCTTCCATTGCTTCTAGCAACGCCGACTGAACCTTGGCCGGCGCGCGATTGATTTCGTCAGCCAAGATCAAATTATTAAACAAAGGCCCAGGCTGAAAAACTAATTTTTCTTCGTGGCCTTCCGCATGGTAAACCTCTGTTCCAGTTACATCAGAAGGCAGTAAATCAGGAGTGAATTGAATTCGACCTAAAGTAACATTCATGACATTCGCCATGGTTTTAATAGATCTCGTTTTAGCCGTGCCAGGCAATCCTTCTAAAAGAACATTACCGCCACACAATAAGGCCACGATTAAACTTTCAACCACATGCTGCTGTCCAAGAACCGATTGGTTCATAGCCTTCTGTAAATTCAAGATTGCTTGTCGTGCATCACTCATGCTGTAACCATGCCTTTGTTAACTCTAAAAATAATACTGTAAAGAACCGGAACCACTATCAGCGTTAAGATACTGGCAAAAGTTAAACCCGCCATAATAGTGACGGCCATGCCAATAAAAAAGTCATCCATTAACAGTGGCAACATACCTAAAACAGTGGTTCCTGCGGCCATCATTACCGGGCGGCAGCGAGACAGAGATGCCATAATCATGCCTTCCCAAGGGTCGCCATCGCCTTCTAGCTCTAAATTTATTTGGTCAATTAAAACAATGGCGTTTTTGATCAGCATCCCCGTCAAACTTAAAAACCCCAGCAAAGGCATAAAGCCAAATGGTTCATTTGTAATCAGCAAGCCGGCCGAAACACCAATGACAGCCAAAGGCACCGTTAACCAAATAATCAGCGGGTGACGCAAACTGCTAAACAGAAGAATCGTTACCAACACCATCATTAAGAACATTTTCGGCAACCCGCTACCTAATGCCGCTTGCGCATTTGCCGAGGATTCATATTCCCCACCCCAAACCATTTCGTAACCTAGAGGCAGCTCGATGGCGTTAATATCATCTATAACGGTCATCAACATTTCACTCGCCAATTGGTTCGGTTTGGGTTCGCCGCCAACGGTTAGCGTACGCTTACGATCTAGGCGGTGAATCTGAGCATCATCCCAGCCTGTCTCAAAGCCAGACACCACTTGCTGCATTTGAATAAACGACTGTACGGAAGGGCTCCATATTTGGATATTGCCTATTTGAGCAACGTCTTTACGTTCGCGCTCGGGCGCTCGCGAATAGATAGGAATTAATTCGTCACTCTCACGATACAAACCCACTCGCGTTCCAGTGAAGTTCGTCTCTAACGCTTCGTTAAGATCCGCTCGATCAATCCCGGCAAATTGCGCTTGGTTTTCAGAGTATATCGGTCTAACCACTTTAACTCGTTCACGCCAATCATCTCGAATAGAGTCTGCGCCAGATTTATTCAAAATCTGTTTTACTTGCTCGGACAACCCTCTTAGCACAACAGGGTCTTCACCTGAAAAACGAACCTCGATAGACGATTTTGGACTTGGCCCCAAATTAAAACGCTGTAACTTCGGCAGCGCATCGGGGAATTCATCATTAATATAGCGCTCAGCTTTATCCATCAATGCTGAAATATCATGATGATCATTCACGCTCACCATTAGCAAGCCATAACTGGAGTTATCCTTTTCAACAGAATACGTCAGTAAAAACCTAGGTGCTCCTGCCCCAATAAAAGAAGTAATCCCCGTGACTTTTTCGTCTTGCAACAAAAACTGTTCTACCTGCTGCATGTCAGCCGAAGTTTGCCGAATATCTGACCCCTCTGGCAACCAGTAGTGAATCATGAATTTTGGCATAGTTGATTTTGGAAAAAAGGAGCCTTTTAATTGAGAAAAACCAATGAGAGCCAAAACCAAAAGTACGCCCATAACAGCCATTGTTAACCAGCGCTTTTGTAAACTAGCTTCTAATATTTTACGATAAAACTTAAAGATACCGCTGCCATATGGATCTTTACCACCGTCGTTGTCAGTCACAGCAACGTCACTAACACTGGGAATAAACCAATAGCACAGCAAGGGCGTAATGGTAATAGCCGTTATCCAGCTTAAGGTTAAAGAGTACATCATGACTTGAAACAAACTGCGGCAAAACTCACCGGTTGAATCCTGTGACGCCCCGATAGCCGCAAAAGCCAAAATGGCGATAACAGTTGCTCCTAATAACGGCCAAATAGTTGTCGCTACTGATTCGCGGGCGGCCTTCATTCTGTCTTCACCCGCTTGAATCCTAACCATCATTCCCTCGGTAATAACGATGGCATTGTCCACCAGCATACCCAAGGCAATAATCAATGCCCCTAAAGAAATTCGTTCAAGCGCGACATTATAAAAATCCATTAAAATGAAAGTAGCAACAACCGTAATTAACAGAACCGCCCCAATGATTAAGCCCGCACGCCGCCCCATAAAAACGAGCAGAACCAGAACTACAATCACCAAGGCCATTACTAGGCTATCTATAAAACTATCTATTGATTTTTTAACCGCCGTCGGCTGAAAAATAATAGGCTCAACTTCTAAACCTATCGGTGTTTGTGCTTGTAATTGCGCCAACCGCTCACTGACCAACTTTCCAAGATGTAATACATTACCGCCACTGGTGGTTGATATCGCCAACGCAATGCCTTCTTCGCCGTTATGGCGCAGAATTTTTCCTGTTGGTGACACGTTTTCTCGAGACACAGTAGCCACATTCCGCAGATGCAACAGACTGGCAATACTGTCACCGCCCGCTTTCTCACGTAAAATCATTGCACCAATATCGTCTACTGTTCCAATCCCTGCGGGGGAATCAATTCGAACATAATCTCGACCTACTCGAACTTTACCGGCTGACTCCACGGTATTTTGTTGCTGTAACTTTTGATAAACAGCATCTTGGCTCAACCCCATAGACAATAATTTCTCTCGAGAAAACTCTACGTAAATGGCCTCTTGTTGCTTACCCCACAATTCAACCTTTGCTACCTGATCAACCAACGATAGCTCTCTCTGTAAAAACTTAGCGTGCTCATAAATTTCCCTACTGCTAAAACCATCCCCCGTAACCGCATAGACAACCCCAAACACATCCCCAAAGTCATCTTTCACTATGGATTCGGATACTCCTGGAGGTAAGTGACGTTGAGCATCACCAACCTTGCTGCGCAATTGTTGCCATACGGCCGGCAAGGTCTTTTTATCGTAGATTTCCTTCATTTCTACTGTGATGATTGACCGACCAGCTAAAGACACCGAACGAATCTCTTTTACCTGATCCATACGTTGCAATTCGGTCTCTAAGACATCCGTAACTTCCAGCTCAACCTCACGGGGTGACGCACCAGGATATTCAGTAATGACCAAAGCTTCTTTTATCGTGAACTCAGGATCTTCAAGGCGAGATAATTCATTAAAGCTAACACCACCACCTACCAAAAGTAGCAATGTCATCACCGACGTAATCACTTTATTATTAATAGACAGCTCAGCAATATTCATGCTTAAACTCCACGACTATCAGTGATTAACCGTACAACGTCACCTTCCGACAAATAATTAACCCCAGCCGTAACGACCTGCATACCAACGTCGACCCCAGAAATGATTTCTATTTTATCGGCTCTTAATGCACCAATAATAACCTCTTGCCTATGTACCTGAAGGGTCTCAAGGTCTATCACCCAGACAAATTGAGCATCACCACCGGATTGATCGGCAAATACCGATGTGGACGGCAACATTAAAGTGCTGTCTTCAGTTTTAACGGGAAGAACGAGCTCAACCGCAACACTCATACCCGGATAAATGGATAACGACTCTGGGTAATCCATCTCCCAAACCAATGTGAACAATTGTGTTATCGGGTCAGCTTCCCCTTCAAATTCTTTTATGCTCAATTCGAATTGCTTATCTCGCACGCCCTCAAAACTCGCAAACGCCTCTACTTCATCCAGTTGATTTGCAGTAAGATTTTTGGGGATGGCGTTTTCAGGGACATGAACAACAACCTCCAAACTTGAAATATTCTGCAAACTGACAATCGGCTGTTTTGCTTGAACATCTTGAAAATTGGTTACGTAACGGGTGGTCACCAACCCTGCAAAGGGCGCTTTTAATTGTGTATCCTCAAGAGCTTTTGCTGACTTCTCTACTTTTGTTTCGGCGATATCGCGCTGGGCGCGTTTATTATCGAAATCAGACTTGGAGACCAAATTCTTTGCCACCAGCTCTTTAGCACGCAGAAAATCTGACTGAGCTCGATTGTATTCGGCTCTTGCCGCTTTAACATTACTATCGTAATCACGGCTATCCAAGCGCGCTAAAACTGTGTTTTTAATCACTCTCTGACCAGAAAGAACATCCATGTGCGTCATCCGACCCGAGACCTGAAAGGCTAGATCTACTTTGTCGGCCGCTCGTACTTTACCCGGCAGGTTACGTACGACCCCAGCATGATGAGCTTCAACCAAAATGCTTTTCACTGGACGAATGACTTTTTCTTCTATTGGCGGCTCACTGCAGCCCATCAAAAACGCCAACAGTATAAAAGGTGTGGATTTAATAAAAATTGAAGATGGGCAGTGATAAATCGACATTGGTGGGATTTTCCTTTCAGCAATAGAATATTCATATCATATTAGCCGATAACACAATCGCAGAACTGAATTTCAATAAAGAAACGTAAAATACTGTGATTAAAAGTCATATTGGGGCGACTTCAGTCGCTGCCCTGTAATCAAGGAGCTATACTTGTGTGCTTATTTTGCTCAATGATCTAAAAAGGACACCTCATGTTATCCAAACGCCTCTCTATACTTTTATTGTCGAGTGCTCTCACATTCAATGCCAGCGCAGAAACATTGAAAGACATTTACTCATTATCACTGGATAACGACCCGCAGCTCCGAGCCGATGCCGCCGCTTATCGCGCAGGTAAAGAAGCACTTACTCTTGGTCGAGCAAACTTGCTACCGCAAATAACTGCTCAAGCTATTTATTCGCAAACGGAGCAAGACAGCGTCCAAGCTTTAGTAGCCGGTCAAGCCCCTCAGAAGATCGGTGTCGAATCGGAAAACTCTACTTATTCGGCCACATTAACTCAGCCGCTATTCAATATGGCAGCTTGGTTTGGCTACCAACAAGGTAAGTCATTAAGTCAACTTGCAGAGTCCCAGTTCAGCGCAGCACAACAGAATCTCATTATTAGAAGCTCAGAGGCTTATTTCAATGTCTTGCGCGGTATAGACAATATGGAAACCGCTCAATCGGAAGAAAAAGCCCTGCACCATCAGCTGGAACAAACTCGCCAACGTTTCGAGGTGGGCCTAACCGCCATCACTGATGTGCATGAAGCCCAAGCCGCTTATGACAACGCCACAGCCATAACCTTGGGAGCAAGAGGGCAACTGGGCATTGCCTTTGAAGAACTGGAAGTCTTAACCGGTCAAAATCACGAAGCTGTTGCTCCTTTGGTTAACTCATTCCCGGTTCTTAATCCAGTACCGGCCACCCGTGAAGATTGGGTAGAGACATCACTGCAAAACAACTATGACTTGAAAATTGCTAAGCACAACGCCAAAGCATCTAAAAGCAATGCTCGCTCAAAAGCGTCTAACCATCTTCCTACAGTTACCGCGCTAGTAACTTATACCGATATGAATGACACTAACACTGATCTATTTGGAGCCCCTATCAGTAGTAATGACTCTCGCTCTTACGATGGCACCACAGTAGCCGTTCAGCTAGACATTCCACTTTTTACCGGTCTTCGTGCATCAGGCGAGCGACGCCAAGCCTACGCGCAACAAAATCAAGCCCAAGAGATTTATAACAAAACCCAGCGTAATATCATTCAAGCCTCAAGAGCGCTGCACTTATCGGTTGTAACAGGTGTTGCTCAGGTTAAGGCTCGTCAACAAGCCATTAAGTCTAACCAGAGCGCATTAGAAGCCACTCAGGCAGGCTATGAAGTAGGCACACGTAATTTAGTGGATGTATTGATTGCCCAGCGTAATTTATTCAGCGCTAAGCGTAACTTTGATAACACCCGCTATGACTACATCATCAACATGCTGAAGCTTAAAGAAGTTGCAGGCAACTTAACCCCAGAAGATATTCTTAAACTTGATGAGTGGCTGGATATTAAACATCAGGTTAAGCGCAGCTCGTTTTAATCATAAAACCTGATCAATAAGCTGCAAAAGGCGCTCTAGGGCGCCTTTATTTTGCGCGGCCACTTTATAGGCTCTTTGTCCCATTTCATTTGCGGCTTCACTATCAGCCAATAAATCACAAACCTCAGCCGCCAACTCTAATGGTGATTCAACCACCACCATGCCATTTTCCTGTAGCAACAAATCAGACACTTCAGCAAAGTTAAATAAACTTGGGCCACTCAGTAAAGGCTTAGCCCAAACCGCAGGTTCAATTAGATTATGTCCACCTGTCTCCACCCAGCTGCCTCCCATAAAACAAATGTCGCACGCTCCTAGCAAGGCCATCATTTCACCCATGGTGTCACCAATAACAACCTGAGTATTATCGGCAACATCATCAGCCAAGCTGTGCTTTTGTACCCTGAAGTCTTTAGATGCCAAATCTGTGACGCGTTGGAAACGCTCAGGGTGGCGCGGAACAACCACCAATAGTAGGTTAGGGTGTGTTTTTATGATCGTTTCAAAAGCGCTCAACACCAATTCATCTTCGCCTTCATGAGTGCTGGCGGCTAGCAGTACGGGGCGCTGATGCCCACCCTGCCAGCGAGCGCGATACAGCTCTGCCTGACTTTGAACGTCTGGGCTAATAACGATATCAAACTTTATGCTGCCGGTTACTTTTACCTTACGGCTATCGGCGCCAATACGGATCAAACGCTCGGCGTCATTTTTATTCTGCGCTGCAATAGCCGTAACACAAGACAGCATTTGAGCCGATAAACCACTAAAGCGCAGATAACCCCGAGCCGATTTTTCAGACATGCGAGCATTGGCCACCACCACCGGGATACCTCGCTTATGACAGCCACGCAAGATATTTGGCCACAATTCAGTTTCCATAATTATTGCCAGATCTGGCTGAGTACGCGTCAAAAATCGGTTGACGCAGTCGGGTAGGTCATAGGGAACATACACATGAAAAACACTGTCACCCAAACTGGCCGTAACTCTCTCTGAGCCTGTGGGTGTCATGGTGGTAACCACCAAATCATGCGCCGGATAACGCTCTTGCAAGGCTTTAATCATGGGCAACGCTGCTAGGGTTTCACCAACGGATACGGAATGAATCCAAATGGCTTTTTTACCCTTAGCTCGAGCGGGAAATAGCCCAAAACGCTCATTCCATCGTTGCCCATAAGCCGAAGCCGATCGCGCCCGCCACAATAACCGAATAAAAATCAGTGGTACGGCCAAATAAAAACACAGGGTATAAAATAGACGCATAAAGCTCTCAAGAATAAATCATCATCGCGACAAGCAGTAATTAGTTTATAATCTTATCTTATACACACCAGCCAATACATGAATTTATCCTATGCCCCAAACAACTCAAACTATTCATCTCGATATTGCCGTTATTGGTGGAGGTATAGCCGGTTTATGGTTATTAAATCGGCTCAAAAATGAAGGGTATAATTGTTCCTTATTTGAAAGCAAAGCACTGGGCAGCGATCAATCTGTAGCGTCTCAAGGCATGATTCATGGCGGCATTAAATACACCTTGAGCGGCACCCTAACCGGCGCCTCTGAAGCCATTGCCGACATGCCCATCTATTGGCAAAACTGTTTAGCAGGCAAAGGCAATGTCGATTTAAGCCAGGCCGACGTATTAAGTGATCATTTTTATATGTGGTCTAGCGCCAGTGCTGCTGCCAAGCTCACCACTTTTTTTGCCAGCAAAGCCACACGTGGTCGAGTTGATAAAGTCAGCGCTACAGATCGTCCGGCTATATTTCAAAACCCTGAGTTTAAAGGTCGACTGTATAAATTGGTTGATATGGTATTGGATGTTCCCAGCGTAGTCAGCACGCTGGCCAACAACGCCCAAGGCAATACTTTTTTATTACCGACAGACCAACAAAATTGGCAGCGCAGTGAAAATGGTGAAGTGTCACTTACCTTTACCTCCAACAATCAACACGTTGAGATTAAAGCCAAACAATTTATTTTTACTGCAGGCAAAGGCAACGGCGAGCTACTGAATCAATTGGGCGCAGAAAAACCTGCGATGCAATTACGACCCTTGCAGCAGGTGATTGTTAAGCATGACTACCCCCACCCATTTTATGGCCACTGTTTGGGCACGGACAAAACACCACGTTTAACCATTTCCAGCCATAGAACGGAAGACGGTAAATGGGCATGGTACTTAGGCGGCTCATTGTCAGAGAAAGGCGCCAGCCAATCAACCGAAGAAGTGATTCAATGCGCCAAAGATGAATTAGGTAAGTTAATGCCATGGGTTGATTTATCGAAAGCCGAATGGATGTCACTGCCTATAGATAGAGCCGAGCCCAAGCAAAAAAATCTTATGCGCCCCGACAATGCGTTTGTTGATTCATTAAACCAGTGCTCCAATGCTTTAGTCGCTTGGCCGACCAAATTAACATTAGCGCCCAATCTTGCCGATGCCACTTTATCCTTACTAAACAAAAAAGAAATCAGCCCATCAGCAAGCTCTAGCACTGCATTGATTGCCGAACATTTAATTCAAGCTCCTATTGCCAAATCGCCTTGGGATCTTTTCCCCAAACAAACAGATACCCCCTCAATAGCATGAACCTACAAAAGTATTTACGTCCTATTGCTGACACTGACATCCACATAAGTCCAATTGGGCTCGGAACTGTCAAGTTGGGGCGCAACCAAGGCGTGAAATACCCAACAGATTTTAAGTTGCCAGACGATAAACAGGCGGCCGACTTAATTGCGTGCGCCAAAGATATAGGTATTAATTTTATTGATACCGCACCGGCTTATGGCATCAGCGAACAACGACTGGGTAAACTGCTTAAAGGTCAAATTAACGACTGGGTAATCTGCTCTAAAGTTGGCGAAGAATTTAACGATGGAGAATCGAGTTTTGATTTTTCCCCTGAACATACGCGCTACAGCATTGAGCGCAGCTTGCAGCGCTTACACACCGACTGTATAGACATGGTACTAATTCACTCTGATGGTAACGACTTGGACATCATTAATCGTTTCGGCACACTCGATGCCCTAGCCGAGCTAAAACAACTAGGCTTAATCCGAGCCTATGGCATGTCAACCAAAACCATTGAAGGCGGGCTGCTCGCCGCACAAAAGTCCGACTGTGTGATGCTTACTTACAATCTTAATCACAAAGAAGAAAAGCCCATCCTTGATTACTGCGCACAACACAACAAAGCTGCATTAATAAAAAAAGCACTCGCCAGTGGCCATATAACTCAGCAACAAGGTGATCCCGTACAAGCCAGCATGGATTTTATTTTTTCCCACCCGGGCAGTACCAGCGCTATTATTGGCACTATTAACCAAAGCCATTTACGCGACAACATAGATAAAGCGATTATTGCACTGAACAAAAACAGAACGGATAAATGAGACGCCTGTGAAGACCATTGAAATAGATCAATTACAAAAATTAATCGACTCGGGAAAAATTCTTGAAGAGGATGGTTTTGGCGTAAAAGTGGTTCGACTTACCGATGACCGCTACTTAAAAATATTTAATCACCGCCCCGGCATGAGCATGGGAAAAATATTTTCACGCGCCAAACAATTTGCCAACAACGCCAAAAAACTCAAACAACGCGGCATCATTACCGTTGGTATATTAGAGTTATTTCGCACCAAAAACCCCACTCGAGACTGCGTTATTTATCATGGCGTTCCGGGTGAAACTGTTCGTGACGCCTTAAAACAAAACCCTAAAGACCCAGAGTTCTCAAAACAACTGGGGGCATACATCGCACAGCTTCACGACGCCGGCGTTATGTTTCGCTCACTGCATTTTGGCAACATTGTGCAGCTGCCTGATGGAGAGTTGGGACTCATTGATATTGCCGACATGCGAGTGAATGTTTTTCAGTTGAATATGTGGCAGAGGAAAAGGAATGTCTTGCATGTTTTTAGGTATGCAAAAGATATCGAAAGCATCGAATTAGAGAAATTTGTTGAAGGTTATTCTTGTACGCCTAAAAATATAGTATTTACACACGAAGATATTTTAAATATTTTATCATCGCAAACTAGCCGATAAGTACTAGCAAGGGCGTACAACCAAATCCTTACTAGAATACACTACGCTATCTGATGGGATATTCTTATTCACAAAACTCATTGCTCCTATCTTTACCCTGTCCCCAATATTTATGCCTGAGCCAATAATACAACTCCCTGCACCAATATTGACATTATCACCCAGCACTATAGGTTCTTTACTTTTATAATCAGTCCCAATTGTACAGTTTTGCCGAATCACAAAATTCTTCCCTATCTTGGTATTTTTTGTGATTACAATGCCTAGACCGTGCCCAATAACCAATCCCTCGCCAATTTCCGCACCAAGCATAATCTCTATGCTATGCCGCCTGATCAAACTGTTATTGATAAATTTGGAAATTGATTTCAGAAAACCTTTTTTTGCATGAAGTTTATTTGCCACCCTCCACCAAAAAAGATAATGACAAAGCCTGCTTCTGCGAACTCTACGAAAAACTTTAAACCAAGAAAAAGCTTTCTCTTTTCCTCCAATGATTTCTGCATGAAAGTAATCTTTAAGTGTTGTCATGTAAATCTACTTACTCTTTATTTTTGCAACAATCGCCGTAGTTGAACAGTCATCAAAGAAGCTCAGCACTTTAACTTCACCGCCATTGGCTTTGACAATCTCCCAGCCAACAACTTCGTCTTCTGTATAGTCTCCGCCTTTAACCAAGACATCCGGCTTAATAATGTTTAATAAACGCTCGGGGGTGTCGTCATCAAAATCGACCACCCAATCAACTGACTCAAGCCCTGAAAGAACTGCCATTCGGCGATCCACAGGGTTAATAGGGCGCTCCTCTCCTTTAAGTCTTTTAACCGACGCATCACTGTTAATAGCAACAACCAAGCGATCACCCAGACTTCTAGTGTC
Source organism: Cellvibrionaceae bacterium (assembly GCA_034112445.1). Lineage (GTDB taxonomy): Bacteria > Pseudomonadota > Gammaproteobacteria > Pseudomonadales > Cellvibrionaceae > Pelagadaptatus. The sequence goes on from JAWUVI010000019.1 coordinate 57,314, forward strand.
TTCTAAATAACCCACATGCCCTGCATGAATAATGTCAAAACAACCATTCGTGAAAACGATTTTTTCACCATGAGCACGGGCATCTTCCAGCGCCATAATCAGTTGTTCTTCGGTCATAACTCCGCGTTCCGAGCCTTGCTCAGTCTGAATAGCACGACGTAATTCAGGTCCAGTTATGGTCGCTGTACCCAGTTTGGCCACAACAATACCAGCGGCTAAATTTGCCAGCGCTACAGCTTCAGGTAATTCTGCTCCCGCCGCTAACGATGACGCCAATACCGATATCACAGTGTCGCCCGCGCCAGTTACATCAAACACTTCTCGAGCTCTGGCAGGTAAATGAAATTCAGGCTGATTAGGGCGCAGCAATGTCATGCCATGCTCACCACGAGTAACTAAGAGGGCCGACAAATCCAATGACAGCATCAGCTCCGTGCCTTTCTCTACCAGTTCTGACTCATGCTCGCAGCGGCCTACTATTTCTTCAAATTCATTCAAATTAGGTGTTAGTAATGTGGCGCCTCGATAACGCTCAAAATCTGTGCCTTTTGGATCAACCAAAACAGGAATATTTAAGTCTCTTGCCGCCTCAATTAAACTTTGAATGTCCTGCAGAGTGCCTTTAGCGTAATCAGATAATATGACTGCACCCATCATGGGTAGAAGTTTCTTAGCTTTTTCAACAAAGTCAGCGCTATCTACTGAGGTAAAATTTTCTTCAAAATCCATACGCAGCAGTTGTTGATGACGACTGATAACTCGCAGCTTGGTAATGGTTGGCTTTTCATCAGAAACTTGAAAATCAGTATGAATCCCAACTGATTCCAACCGAGATCGCAAACTATCTCCAGCCTCATCTCGACCAACCACGCTAATCAATGAAGCACCGGAACCAAGAGCCGCGATATTCAACGCTACGTTGCCCGCGCCACCTGGACGATCTTCAATTTGATCGACCTTCACCACAGGCACAGGCGCTTCAGGAGAGATACGTGAAGTGCCGCCATGCCAATAGCGATCAAGCATAACGTCGCCAATAACAAGCACTTGAGATTGATTATAACGGGGCATGGTGAGCTGCATAACAAACCTTTTGAAAAATATTTATACGTATTCTAACAAGAAATAAGCGATTTACTGATTATTCGCTAAATTGAATATTATGCAGTTTAGCGTAAGCACCCTGTTTGGCTATCAGCTCATCATGAGTACCGACTTCCTCAATACGGCCATGGGACATAACTACAATTTTATCGGCGTTTTCGATGGTAGATAATCTATGAGCAATCACGATGGTGGTTCGGCCTTTCATCAACTCTTCAAGAGCATCTTGAATAGCTCTCTCAGACTCACTGTCTAATGCCGAGGTTGCCTCATCCAAAATAAGAATAGGAGCATCTTTCAATAAGGCTCGTGCGATTGCCAAGCGCTGCCTTTGGCCGCCTGACAAGCGCGTGCCATCCTCACCTATTAAGGTTTGAAATCCATGAGGCATTCTCTCAATAAACTCAACCGCATGAGCCATTTTGGCCGCATGCTCTACATCCTCTTGTGAGGATTCAGACAGGCCACCATAAGCAATATTGCTAGTCACTGTGTCGTTAAATAAAACAACATCTTGGTTCACCAAAGCAATCTGCTTTCGCAGTGAAGTAAGTGTATAGTCTTTTAAGCTAACGCCATCAATTAAAATATCGCCTTCAGAAAAATCATAAAACCGAGGAATCAAGCCAGCCAAGGTTGTTTTGCCGCTACCCGAACTGCCTACTAATGCTATTGTCTCGCCAGCAGCGATGCTTAAACTCAAGCTATGTAAAACATTGCCATCATTTTGATCATAGGCAAATGAAAGGTTTTGAATGTCTATTTTGCCTTGAACGCGTTCAACTTCATGACAACCATCGTCTAACTCAGGATTTTCATCTAACTGCTCAAAAATACTTTGCGCGGCCGCCAAGCCTTTTTGAATAGTGCCGTAGACTTCACTTAATTGTCGAATGGGCTTTGGAATTAAACCAGCTGCAGTAATATAAGCAATAAAAGCACCTGAACTACTGGTATCCATAAAAGACATTGCTAAAAACACTAAGGTACCCATTGCCAAGGCAACCAATAATTGCATAACGGGGGTAGCTAGCGCGCTTGTTTTAACCAATTTTAGGCTTTGCTTGAGGTTTTCCTTACTGACATTTTCAAAACGCCGCTTCTCATATTCTTCTCCTGAAAAGCTTCGCATCACTCGATAACCTGAAATCATCTCTGAACAAATCTGAGTAATATCACCCATAACCACTTGGATTTTACTGGCCAACTTTTTAAGTCGTTTACCCACATAGCTCACTATGAGACCAATGAACGGCGCAATAACCACAAAAACCATGGTTAACTTCCAGTCTTTCCAAATAAGATAACTCAGCAAAAATATGACGGTTAATCCTTCACGAATCAAAACTTTTAAAGCTTCAGTAGCCGCGCCCGTAACGCCATTCACATTATAAGTAATGCGCGATATCAACTGCCCAGAGTTATTATCATCAAAATATGGTCCCGGTAATGTTGTTAGTTGATTGAACAGTTGCATTCGAAGTGTATGAACAATGTTAAGAGATACCTTCGCCAAAAAATAGTTGCCTATAAATGACCCGACACCTCTTACAGCAAAAATTCCCATCATCATTAAGGGTATTATTACTTTTTGATCTTTATCACCACTTTCAATTGCGTTGATCAAACCTTCCATTACCTGAGCAAGGGCTGGCTGGCTGGCAGAAAAAAGCATAAAGCCAAAGATACTGAAACCAAACAGAAACCAGTGAGGTCGAAGATAAGTCAAAAGGCGGAAGTAAACCTTCATGTCTGAGGTAGCCATTCCAGATTCTCTATAAAGTTAATATCCAATATTAGCTTAGGACGATAAATTAAACACTTAACGTGTGCTATTAATCAGGTTCTTTTATGTCAAAATTACACTTTAGAGATATACTGTAATTTTAATGATGCATGGTGATTTTCTAACAAGCTAGCATCCCATAAAGAAGCCATTCTTGGAACAGATTCAACAATGAATAATATAAACATACTTGATTGCACCCTTCGGGACGGAGGCTATTACAACAATTGGTGCTTCCCAAGACCTCTCGTAGAAGACTATCTTACAGCAGCATTTAAATCAGGGATAAACCTTGTCGAAATCGGCCTAAGAACTTTAAAGAAAGATGGATTTAAAGGGCCTTACGCATATTCCTCTGATGATCATATCCGGTCTTTAAAATACCCACATGACCTTAAATTAGCTGTAATGATAAACGCGAATGAATTTTGCCACTTGACTAAAGATCAGCAAGAAACAGCCGTATGCTCCCTATTTTCTGTGGCTTCAGAATCTACTATTTCATGGGTGCGTATTGCAGCCCATCTCGATGAAATATTAACAATCTACCCAACTATCAAAAAATTAAAAAGTCTAGGTTACAACATCGGTTTTAATATTATGCAAGCCAGCTTGCACCCCGAAAGTAAGCTGACCGAGGTGATTTCCCAGCTTGATAAGTGGGATGAAATAGAAGTTTTATATTTTGCTGACTCGTTAGGAAACATGCGAGAGCCCGACATAAAGAACATTTATGGGATCTTCAGCAGCGCATGGAGCAAAGCCATTGGCATCCATGCACACAACAACATGAACAACGCACTTAATAACACATTACTGGCAAAGGAACTTGGAGCTACTTGGCTCGACTCAACTATAACTGGCATGGGGCGCGGAGCAGGAAACACAGAAACCGAGTATTTACTTATCGAAATAAGCGATAACTACCGCGATTACAGTCCAGACCCAATTTTCTCTCTAATTAGCAGGCACTTTTCTAAATTGCAGGAAAAGCATAAGTGGGGCAGCAACCTTTACTATTATATGGCTGCTCGAAGAGAGATACATCCAACCTACATTCAACAAATGCTCACCGATGAGAGGTATTCAAGTTCAGAAATATTGAATGTCATTCACTCCTTAGAAACTAAAGAGGCCACCTCATATAGTAAAAGAAGTTTGGACCTAGCGATTAATAAAACTTTTTCCTGCAAAGGTGGTGACTGGAACCCTGAGAACCTTGAGATGAAAACCGATACCGTGATGATCATTGCGGGGGGAAAATCATTATTTGAACATAAAGAAGGCGTCCTAAACTACATCCAAGAAAATCAGCCTACTGTTATATCTTTAAATATTCTAAAGGATTTCCCAACCGAGGTTGTAGATTACTTTGCAGCATGCCATCCAACCAGATTATCAGCTAATATTCATGATTATAGTCTGTCAAACAAGCCTCTAATTGCTCCTAAACATGCCCTTACGAAAGAATCATTAGAGACATTAAAATGCGGGAAACTATTGGATTACGGACTTGAAATAGAAGAAGGTAAAATAAGTTCTCAACAGCTATATTGCACACTGCCTTCTCCTCTAGCGCTGAGTTATGCTCTAGCATTTCTTAGCCAGCTAAAGCCTAAGAAGATCATCCTCTGCGGAGTTGACGGCTATGGGAACAACGACCCAAGACAAGTTCAGCCAAACCAAGCTATCAACTGGCTCAAATCAAAAAATACCGATATTGAATTAATTGCAGCCACGCCGACTACATATGATATCGAACAGCAATCGATTTACTCACCACTACTATGAAAACCATCATAATAATCCCAGCTCGTTATAAGTCTTCTAGGTTTCCCGGTAAGCCTCTAAAATTAATTCACAACATACCAATGATTGTGAGAGTTTGGAGTCAGTGCACAAAAGCTCTCGCGAAAGAGAACATTTACGTCGCTACTGATGATGAAAAAATTAAAAAATGCTGTATCGAAAATGGAATCCAGTATTTGATGACTTCAGACACCTGTTTGACGGGTACAGATAGGGTTCATGAAGCCTCACAAATGGTCGACGCAGACCTCTATATTAATGTTCAAGGTGACGAACCTTTAATTGACCCGCTAGACATAAAAGCAGTTATTAAAAACGCAGAAGAAAATCCTGGCACAATTATAAATGCAATGTGCAAGATTAAAACCGAAGCCGAATATAGGAGTTTAACTGTTCCTAAAGTTGTTTTCCGAGAGAATTACAGGCTTTTATATATGAGTCGATCCGCTATTCCTGGAAACAAGGATGAAAAATTCTCCTCTGCTTGGAAGCAGGTATGTATATACGCATTTAATCGTGCTGCCTTAGATTTATATGCGGCCAGAAACCACAAAACATTATTTGAAGACCACGAAGACATAGAGATATTACGATTTTTGGAGATAGGAATGGACGTCAAAATGGTCGAAGTTTCTGAATCATCTATTGCCGTAGACATCCCTACTGATATTACGAGGGTAGAACTTGAACTCAACAAGAGATAAATTTTGGCCAAAATACTCTGTCGCTGTCTTTGATTGTGACGGCGTGATTTTAAATTCAAATTCAATTAAAAATAATGCTTTCAGAAAATCATTACAGGGTGAGCCAAGAGATAAAGTAGATGCCTTTATTGATTACCACAAAAATAATGGCGGAATATCAAGGTATATAAAGTTCAAATATTATTTTGATATAATCAATCCATCAGAACTTAAAAATAATGAAGAGAGAATGTCTGCAGCACTTGACCGCTATGCAACAATAGTTAAACAAGATCTTTTGAACTGTGAATACATACCAGGGGCTATAGACTCAATTAAAGAACTTAAATCCCATAATATTCCAACATACATATGTTCCGGTGGAGATGAAGACGAGCTCAATGAGGTTTTTAATCATCGTAAAACATCTAACCTATTCAATAAAATATATGGATCACCAAAAAACAAAATAGACATTTTGAAAATATTAGAAAAGAAGCACAACTTAACCAAAGGTGTTTTTTTTGGCGATTCAGAGTCGGATTATATCGCTGCCAATGAATTCGGCATGGACTTTATTTATGTTTATGGTGTTTCCGAATGGATAGATGGGCATAAGCATAAAAACACAAAATCATTAGAAGACTTTAATAGTATTTGAATTCAAATCAACGGATAACCAGCCTGCAATGAACTTCTTTAACGAACAGATAATTAAAAGATACCTTAAAAAAAGAAGACGTAAAGGCCGGGGAATGAAAGGCAAGATTAATAGCCCTGTTCAATTTTTTAACGACTTAGAAAAAAACAATATTCCTTATGTTGTTTTGCGCTGGCATGATGAAGTCCCATTAACAAAGGGTGATATTCACGAATTCATAAACTCAAAAAATGACATTGATATCCTTCTTGAGCAAGGCCATGAAAACAAAATCGTTAAAATCCTAGCATCCAATAAGGGAAAATTAGATATAGATCTTTATACGGATACAGGAAGAAAAGGCTATTCATACTTAGGATACCCATACTACCCCGTATGTATGGCTAAAGAGATTTTAAAGACCCGAGAAAACTTCTTAAGTTTCTATCAGCCGTCCCCCTACCTTTATGCTATTTCATTAATTTATCACATTGTATATCACAAAAGTCTAGACAGTGGATTACCCTCAGGGTTGGATAGCATTCCTCAAAAGCGTGCAGAAGACAGGCATAACACCCTGGAGACGATCAATAATTTATTAAAAGATTCAAACATAGCCCAGCCGTTATTGGCCGACGAGTTAACCCTTAACAATTTGTATCTGATTTTAAAAAGAAATAATGAAACCATGCCTACGGATCTGCTGAGTAGGTGGAACAAAAAAGATGCTTGGCTTTCATATTTGCTCACAACAGAAAGAGAACCGCATAGAGAACTAGCTATTGAATTCCCACAAACAATTGTTTTTGTTTTAAGGAATGACATATCACAAGAAGATTATCGCAGTCTCTGCGTAGAATATATAAAAAGTAAGTTTGAAATTATTAGTGAGTTTGAGCTTAGCAATGAACAAGAGCATGCATTAACTACGAGAACCAGAGGCGGAAATTGGTATGAGCATTCCGGTAAAGTAGAAATAAGACCAAACTATGTTTTAATATGCTATGACCATCACCCTGAATTAATTGACGATAATGACCCTATTAAGTCCAATTATCCTCACGTAACCAATAAAAACTTTTTTATCAAGCATAAAATAAGAGACCACCTGAACAACAACTTTGGCGGTGAAAAATTTATAGGAATACACTCTTCAGATAACGCTATAGAGTCTTTTGATATGATAAACACTATTCTTCCCACACAATTTGATAGTTTTGTCTCTTCACTAAGAGAAAAAATAATTAGACAGAAAAATGCAGAGTAATAGAGTACTTACTAGGAAGGTTTTAAATACGTATCTTCCTGTAGAGTCCCGTTGTGGCAACTTACATATAAAGGTTAAGGATAAAGAAGCCTTGCATAAAATATTAGCTTGTATATCCACTGACGGAAACTATAAAAACTTCAAAAGCATGAGCACATGGAAAACCATTGCTGGCTTTGGAGGAGTTGCTCAAGAAATTTTTGTGAAAAAAATCATTTTTCACAAAACTAAAGATAAACTTAGAGAAAGTCTTATTTTACCTCAAAAGAGGTATGGCTATAGATCTGCCGTGGGTGAATGTTTTAACTTAATAACTGCAGAGAAAAGAAAACTTAATACGCCGAGAGTATTAGCATTAATTAAGAAGAAAAGATATTTTATTGATTACGAGCACCATTTAATAATTGAATCAATCCCAACCAGCATTTCTTTAAACACAGCAATTTCTAAAAATATTATTTCTATAGATATAGCTTTTGACGTTATAAGCACAGCTATAAATGAATTATATAACGCAAAAGCTATACATTTAGATTTTCACCTAGAAAACATCATAATCAACCCAAAGAACCCTTTAGATTACAAAATAATAGACTTAGAGTTTTTTGATTTTTTGAGCAATCCATTAAAAGAAACAATACCTTGGCATTTAGCACAAATATTCCAAAATAGAGGCGATGCAGTGCTTGAGAAACATTTAATGGATAACTTCGCAGAAAAAATAATAACTAACTACTCCAAAGATCAAGTTGAATTTATATCTCTCTACCAAAACTACAGCGACTGGAAAACATCGACGCTAAAGCATGAAAGGTTTTGGTATGAAAATTAATTGCTCTGAAAGGCGCGCCCAAGATAGTAGCGAATGACTTTCCTGAATACTCTATATTGAAACTTCAAACTTTTGGAGTTATAAGTTCTACTATCTAATACACTGTCAAAGTGGCTTGCCTCAACACCTTCAAGTAGTTTTACCCAATCATCATTTTTTTCATAACCTAATTCAACCAAAACATCAGAAATACCACCAAAGCGCTCTTGTTGAGCTTTTATTCTGGGCAAATGGTTTCGCCATTTTCCTGTATTATGGGACTCAATTTCCCGCAAGCCTCCTAACGCTTTTTCTGCACTGTAAGAAACGTTGGCCTCTTCATTGTACTCAGTAAATAAATGCATCTTGTTTAGAAAGGAAAACTGTCGGGCTATCCGGTTTTGCATCTCATTTGGATTTTTCACCAAATCCTCATACTTAACGAGTAAAAACCTGTCACTGGTTGCGTATGCCTTTCTACACTCTTCATAATCCATCCATTGATATAGGTTAGCAAAATAAGCTCCCGGCTTACCCATATGAGTGCTAGCTATTACATCCCGCGGATCCCTAAGCATATAAATAACATATAAATTAGGATTAGATTTAAGCAGCCAATTTATATATGGGGCCTCTCTAGGGTGCTTGGTTATAGAGGCCTTGTTTGTGCTCACAGGTGATTTAAATATACTGACCTCATGATCAGTATCACAATCATCTAAATCAAAGCATGTAACAAGAAGTTGATGCATCAATGTTGTCCCACTTCTTGGCGAACAGCCTACAATATGTATGTGTGGGAAAGGCATTTATCAACTCATGTTTTTGTTGCAGAAGAACGCCGTGCGAAAAGCATCAATAAAGGCAACCAATAAAGTAACCACACCTCATTAGGTCTATACAATGGGTATTTCGCAGAAGACGCCAATGATATCAACCCATATAAATAAACGGCAAGCCATAACTTACCATTATCACTCACTACGCCGGCCTTATAAACCACCCATGAGGTGGCTAAGAATAATATAACCCCCACACTTCCTGAGTATCTAGCGATCGACATAATCATATTGTGTGAATGATTATAAGTCCTACCATCTGCAGCTATCACTCTCGTATCGTGCTGATTACCGGCTCCCCAGATTGGATTCTCATAAAATTCCTGGATTACGGCGTGCCAAATTAAGTCCCGCTTAGACATCCCTTTATCGAAAAAGCGCTCTAACAATCCCAGCTCATAAAACAAATAAAAAACACAAAAAACACAAAAAACACAAAAAAACACAATGAGAATTGATTTTTTTTTCTCACTAAATAGAAAAGCTATTATTGGAATAAGTAGTAACAAAGAAAGAAACGCGCTACTAGACTTTGTACTATATACAAGAATAGAACCCACAACCGATAAAAGTAAGAACAAATACCGCGCTTTGTTTTTAATACAACAGGTCAACCCAATGGCAATAACTGTTGCAAACCCAAAGACTTTACCCGCTTTATTTGCATTTCCGTAATGATCGGAATCAGGAGAAAACCTAAATTTTTTAAAATTAAAACCCAGATCTGGATTAAAAAAAATCACTATCGCAGCAAAAAACGCAACCAAGCATAACAGATGGAATAAAAGGAAATCATGCTTGTTATAAAACACCCAAATTCTAATTGAAGCATAAAAAGCAACAAGGCATAGAAAGACCTTACATGACTGCCAAAAGCTATCAGAAGAGTAGCCATCCCCCCACAGCCCCGTCAACGTGAGATAAAAAACATAAACAAATAAAAGATAAGACCCTTCGAGATCAATTTTTTTAGTATCAAATATATATCTCACAATAGAAAAAATAAACGGCAAAGCAATCATCAGATAAAACGTTGTTTTACGCGAGTTTTCTGTGGGTAAGAGATAAAAACTGGAGATAAAGACAATCAAGCCTATCAAAAACCATAAATCCAAATAGTTTTTTCTTTCAACAATGCTTTTTAACTCAGCAGATACCAACAAAACACTTCCTTTTTTAGTCGTTAATCATTCAATATATTTTTTAGGTCTACTTTTTCAATTACCGTTCCTGATAAACGACTGGCGTCAGACAAATTAAATACCTTAAAATTTTTGCTCAAAACACGATCTTTTATTAATTGAAAACTAGGCTCGATAATAGACTCGAAATCTTTATCTAAACGAGACTTTCGCCCTCCATCTCCTTTAGAGTCATAGAACCTAACGGCCTCACCAATAGAGCCTAAGTCCATTCCAGCAATATAAATATTTTCATAGCCCATCATACCAGAGAGCTGTAAAGCATCATAAACCACAGTAGCCCCACCAAAGCATCCGATTTCCGGGTTCAAACTAAATCCCCTTCGACTTAAATTTCCGTTTATAATTAACGCATCATCAACATCAGAAAGAAACACATCATTCTTATCTCTTAACAATTCAAAAAGACTTTCTCTTTGAAACGCTGGGCACCTATATTTTTGATTAACTCTAGAATATAAAAAAATACTCTTTCCCTTTAATAAGGAAACATCCCTCTCGCAAATTTTATTTAGCGCGTCGAAAGTAAAATAAAAATTAGCTTTACTTCTCAAAGCTTCTTCAACCAAATTAAATTTTTTCTCAAAAAAACTCGGGTCTGTAATGGTATAATGTGTTGGTGACAAACCACTATCTCTATACTTTACGATCGAACCATTCACACAATAAGTGTCATTTCCTGTTAACAAATGAAGATCTATATCAGTAAGTGACGGTCCGTTGGCCAAAATGAAGCATTTTTTCTCGGGGTCCTTATCAGCAGTTACAACACCTTGCACGCGAACGATAAATTCCCCATCCCAATATAAGCTTCTGGCTCCATCTATATTAGTATCGCTCAAATAAAACTTCGTGCTGATTCTTTTCATGTGTGAAAATTCGGGGGGATATTTTTCACGAAAAGGCGTCAATATTTTTTCTAGAAATTTACTCATATTACTTCCTGCTCCCCAAAGCTCAAGACTACACAAACACTCTAAAAACCAAAATAAGAAAAACGTCTTTTACTCTTAACGGGGAAGTTCGGCACGATCAAATTCAGAAAAAATTTAGCTTGTTCGCTATAAGAGAATTTTTCTAAAGCTAGCTTATTCCCATTATTAGCTATGCGTTTAATTTCATCTGGATTATTTTTAAGCCAGGCTAACTTAGCCAGAAACTCGCCTAGGGATGAATACGTCATAACATTTTCCCCATCAACAAAGCCAACGGCTTTATTTTCTTCATCTCCTTGAGAGTAAGTCATCAAGAGGCAACCAGCACCCATTGCTTCATAATTCTTTGCCATATATTCATTGAGCCCTACATCCGCAGAAACAAAAATACGTATTCTATTCAACATATTGGCATAACTAGCGCCCCATTCTGTCTTTATTATTTCCAGCGTGGAATTTTCTTTAATATTTTCCAACATTGCTTTTCTTGAGTCATACACCGATCCGTTACTTTTCAGCGTACCAATAAAACCCAGTTCAATATCTCTCTCTAGATTCATATTAAATATTTTAGTGTCGTCATATCCTTTAGGAATAAAATGAGCATCAAAACCTTCAGCTGTTAGTTTATTTTGAATACCGGATCCTGAAACTATAATTCTACTGCCATCTAATTTTTGAAAGTGTTTAGAGAATCGTCCGAAGTACTTTGAAGACTTAATATAGTTTTGGCATGCGTCATACTCAAGAACAATATGGTTGGGGATTGTTGACATAAATTTAGATTGGCGCATCTCTTTTTTAGAGCGCAAAATTGTCATAATGCGGTCATGGTCATCCAAAACAACATGACGCTTAAAATACTTTTTTAAGTTAGCTTGGTCGCTTGAACTTAAACGACGAATATCAACATCTATATGCTTTCGTAAAGAATCAGCAACAACCTCAAATGCGTGAGGCTCATTATATTGAATAAGCCACAATAGTCTTAGTTTTTTTGAATTATTCACGAGAACTCTGAAGATAATGTATTGAAGAACATAGCTTTAACAGCCGCATCATCAAACATATTTTCGACATGACTTAAGCCGCCTGAGTCATTACAATCTTCCAGAAATAGCACCTCAAAAGCCTTGGCAAGCTCAGCACTATCTCCGAGAGGAAATAAAACACCAGTCCCTCCTAATACTTCTGGAGCCCCTCCAACATTAGAACTGACCACTGGGATGTTTGCCACCATCGCTTCAAGCAATACCATTCCAAATGGTTCATAATTTGATGTCAAAGCAAACACATCAAAAGCCTTAAAGTATTTCCATGCATCAGGGACGCGCCCCAAAAACAATACGTTTTTAGTAATGTCTAAATCGCTTACTTGCTGCCTAAGCTCGGTTTCTAAACGTCCATCACCAACAATAACCAACAATCCATTATTCAAATTAGGTAGAGCTTCCGCAAAGCCTGCTATTAATGTTTTTTGGTCTTTATCAGGGTGGAGGCGGCCAACATTCCCTACGATATACGCATCAGCACTTAAACCTAAATACTGTCTTGCTTGTTCTTTTTCGACTTGGCCATCTTGAAGCCGCTTTACGTTAACTCGATTGTAAATTGTTTGGATTTTTTCTTGTGGGTATTTAGGCAATGCCGCTTTAACGTCGTCCCTAATAGCATTAGATACGCCTATTAGGGTCAATCGCTCCTTACACCTCTGTACGTATTTCTTACGCCAAAAGCCGTCAAACACGCCATAAGCATGCGCCACTCCAAAAACGCGTAAGCCTTTTACATGTGTTGTGATATAAATAGGTTTATATCTATGCGCAATAGCCAATGTAAATTGATATTCATTGTTTAATGTTCCAATGTCATTAATCTGCTTTCTTTTAAGTCCACGTATATCTTTAGATTTATAACCTAAGAAAATAACATCCCCGCCGACCAACTTAACAACATTGTCATTTGGGGCGCCCGTCAAAAAAACAGTTAAAACCTTATAGGGGGTATCATCAAACAAAACCTTCCACTGGCGTGCCACATCATCAAATGGTGCACCGTAACTGTGGCAAAGCTGTAAAACCCACTTATCCGAATCGCTCATACAAGTTTATTTGACACCGTCCTTCACCACCAAAATATTCTCCATAATCAAATATTCCAAATCTGATCCAAAAAACATATCCAGCGCATCAGTCGGTGAACAAATCATTGCTTCGCCGCGGCGATTTAAGGATGTGTTCATCACTACGGCATTGCCGGTGATTTTTTCCATCTCTTCCATCAGTTTGTAATACGGGTCGTTCACGCCAGGTTGTAATGCTTGGGCGCGCGAAGTACCGTCTTCGTGAACAACTTCTGGAACTCTATCTTTCCAGTCGTCATTTACTTCGAAGGTGAACGTCATATACGGTGCTGGGTGGTCGACCTTAAACATTTCAGGTGTAACACGACTCAGCATGCTCGGGCAAAACGGACGCCACTTTTCACGAAATTTAATCTGCTCATTAATCTTGTCTGCAACACCATCTACGCTTGGGCAACCTAATATTGACCGGCCGCCTAACGCCCTTGGGCCAAACTCCATGCGACCTTGAAACCAAGCCACCGGGTTACCCGCGGCTAATATCTTAGCGATGTCTTTTGGTACGTTACGAACTTTTTTCCACTGAGGATTGCCAGGATGTTTAGCGCAGGCCGCAATCACTTCTTCTGTGGTGTAACTGGGGCCAAGATATACATGCTCTAGTTTTTCTACTGGGACTCCACGTCCTTCACTCGCGTACGCCGCTGCACCAATAGCGGTTCCCGCATCACCTGATGCAGGTTGTACGAACAGCTCTTTTACTTCTTCACGAGCAACAATTTTTTGGTTGAATTTGACGTTCAGTGCGCAACCACCAGCAAACGCTAGTTTGCCTGTTTCTTTGATGATGTCGCCCAAATGGTAATCCATTAACTCTAAAGCCAGTTCTTCAAACAACTTTTGCATTGCCGCGGCATAATGGATATAGGGCTCATCAGCGATATCTCCTTCGCGCTTTTCACCCAGCCATTCAATCAACTTGGGTGAAAAGTAATAACCTTTGCCTTTTTCTTTATAGCGACGGAGGCCGATTACATTGGCGTATTGGGTATTGATAATTAACTCGCCATTAACAACCTTAGCCAAACGTGAAAAATCGTATTTAGTTGAATCACCATAAGGCGCCATACCCATGACTTTATATTCGCCGTCGAGCATCTCAAAACCTAGGAACTCCGTGATAGCGCCATACAAGCCACCAAGAGAATCTGGATCGTAGAACTCTTTGATCTTGTGAATTTTGCCGTTTTCACCATATCCAAAAAAGGTAGTAGCGTATTCGCCTTTGCCGTCAATACCCATAATGGCGGTTTTTTCTTTAAAACCACTGCAGTAATAAGCGCTGGCTGCATGAGACAAGTGATGCTCGACCGAATCCAATTCTATTTTTTTAGGATCAATTCCAAGCTGCTCTAACAACCATATGATTTTATTTTTATAACGGCGATAGCGGCGATTACCATTAAATATTGCGTCTAAGGCACGATCTGGGGCATACCAATAGCGCTTAGCATAATGCCAGCGTGCTGGCTCGGTGATACTGATGGGCGCAAACGGAATCGCCACTACATCAATATCAGATGGTTTTATACCCGCATGCTCAATGCAAAATTTTGCCGACTCATAAGGCATTCTGTTTTTGGCGTGCTTATCGCGAACAAAACGCTCTTCTTCAGCGGCAGCAACCAATTTACCGTCAATATACAATGCTGCGGATGGGTCGTGATTTAAGGCACCGGACAATCCTAATACGATCAATGACACGCAATTAACCTCACTTCAATTTCATGAATAGTATTCATTATACGGGGCAATACCCCAGTTTTAACCTAATCTTTTCTGAGATCACCTTGTGCTGCATAGAGTCTTCCGACCAGTTACGCAGTAGGCGCTTTATATCTTTTTCGAAGGCACTTACCCACTGTATTTCCGAGCGATGCCAAGTCACGGCATCTAAATCAATCACACTAAGGCTATCGCCCCACAATAAGTTAGTTGCTTTAAAATCTCCGTGAGTAATTTTTTCCCGGGTAAATATTTCAAGCACACTCGCAATTTGTTCCGCAACAGCGTGAGTGACATCTTCCGACTCGCAGGCCTGGACAAGATCGTTACCTATTGCACGCTCTGCCAATAAAAAACCTCGCCCCCTAAAAGGCCCAAACCGCTCCTCAAGCATAGCAACAGGCTTAGGAGTTGGCACACCCAAAACTCTTAATCGATGCCCAGCAATCCAACTATGCCACGCTCTAGTCGGACGCCAAAACCGCTTAAGCCAATGCGTAAGGCTCTTTAAGTTATAGCGCTTTAACACTAATTCACGTTCGGCGTATTCTATCAGGCCAACTGTAGCGCTGCCTCCATCTTTTAATAATTTACCTTGAGACAGCTTTGAGTCCAATTTATTAACGTTCAACCCAGAAATATCACTACTATAGTCACGCCAAAATGATTTGAACTGACCAAGACTTTGATTCGTCTGAAACAAAGAACAATCTCGCAAGCTTTTATCCGCTAGGTCTTTAGCTCGCCATGAACGCCACGCATAAGATTTCACTACGGCTAAACGTGCTAAGTCAGGCTCTACAGAAACTCCATAGGCATCCAAGATTTTGCCTTGCCATGACTCAGGGACTTGGGCCAAAAACACGCCCAAATTATCTGCCAGTAGCGAGGCGTCTTCTACTGATACTTCTTGTATATCGGCCGCATCAACAATCCACCAGGCTTCATTGGAAAACAGGAAGTTGGCTGGATGAATATCCGCCTGAATAACACCTTGTTTATGCATCTGGGCAATAAGACTTGCCACCTGCTCAACCGACTCCGGACACACCAACTGTGAGGACAGGCCTTCGACAGAGACATCAGCCCTCTGGCTCAATGTTTCTGCAGCATCCAGCCATTCACACACAACCCACGCACCAGAGTCATTTTTACCACTGTGCAATAAAGACGGCACCGGTAAATTATTCTTATGCAGACAAGCTAAGCCCGTAATTTCTTCTGCCGCTTTACTCGCCGCTCGCTTACCTACATACAATTTTATTAATACAGTTTTATCTTGCCACTGAGCTTTAGCCACATAGCGTTTACCTGGGAGTGTGCGCAACCACTGTGTCACCTCAAAAGAATCGGAACCTAATTCTATATTAAACGGTAACTCTGGCTGCCGACCAGCTCTGCGCAACTGCTGCAAATTCACGGACGGGTATCCTTATCGTTTTTACGCCGATAAAAACTTTCAACAAAGCTTTCAACACTTAACCCCAATTCATTAAAGGTTAAATAATGCTCTAAAAACTCTTGTCTTTCTGAATCAGAAAAAATCATACAACGGCGTAACAGCGCTGACAGATCAGCAATACATTCACGCTTACGCAGCCATTGATAACGAGTTTTTTCTAAATCAATTAACCTAGCCGAAGGTACTAACGATAAGTTGATGTATATATGCTTGGGGTATAAACAATGATGGGTAAAACGAGCTTTATGCAAACGTCCAATTAACTCCGCAATCACGTGCAAATACTCAGTGCGCTCGCTCACCGTCAATTCAGACCACTGACCAAGCACGTCATCCATAGGTACATAATTATCTAAGGAACGTGTAATTAAAATAGCCTGATATTCACCTGCGGATTTAACTTCAGAATAATAAACGGCATCAAGCGCTGCTATCGCATTATTTTCATACGCTTTTATATTTCGGTATTCTCTAGCAAAAGTCGGTTCACCAAGAGGCCTCTGCCAGCTTCTTGATAGGTGATTCGACTGGCGTTTAATATAAAAAATATGTTCTTGGGCGTTTTCACCCACCAAAACCAATCGGCACACGCTACTCCAACCACCACGTTCACGATTGGGTGTATCTACCGGCTCTAAATCTAGCTGCCAAAGCTTTTCATAGCTATTCAAATCAGACAGCTTCAATAAATTCGAAAAATCAGAGGTGCAATAGTCATTCATTTTTAATCACGCCCTCGAAAAAATCTCACGATTTTATTGATGTGCTTTTTATCAAGCGTTTGGATTTTTTTTATTTGAGCGTATAAAAAATAGAAATGTAATCTTTGTGTGGCAGACAGTGTTGTTGAGCCTATTTTATCCAAACAAGCCAAGTCTTTAATGCGACGATATTC
Source organism: Cellvibrionaceae bacterium (assembly GCA_034112445.1). GTDB lineage: Bacteria > Pseudomonadota > Gammaproteobacteria > Pseudomonadales > Cellvibrionaceae > Pelagadaptatus. The sequence continues at coordinate 74,615 of JAWUVI010000019.1, forward strand.
AAAAAGCGGTCCCCACCAAAACATTCCCGAAGGGCAATCAATTAAATGCACTTGTGGCTCAGGGGTTGTATTAACAACCAAAATATTACGCCACTTCCAATCGTTGTGCGCAAAGTTATGCTGATGCATAACGCGAGTGGAACGTGCCACTTGCTGCAGCACCGAATTGAGCCATTGCCTATCATGAAACAATGCAGATTTTTCACCCGCTAATTCAGCCAAATCAATAGAGTCTTTTATTTCTCGGGTAATCACCACACCACGACGTGGCGGCGAAAAAAGTCCGTCTTCACCATAAGCCACCACTTCAGCAGCAGGTAAGCCCCAGCGTTTAAAACGAATCAAATTTTGCCATTCACGCTTCGCTTTACTGATACCTATAAATTCAGCCAAACCTTCACCAGCTCGACGGTAGCGCTTTATATAATAACCAACACCATCTAGAATTATTTTATCTACAGCACATAAAGAACTGGTGGTAATTGATTCACCCTGTAATGCAAATACAGATTCTAGCGATGAAAATGCTTGTCGAGCCTCGACCAGATCCGATGAAATATTATTGACCCACATTAAAGTAAAATTCCCTTGCGCAAAGCTTTCTGATAAAGCTTATTCGCCTTACGTTCCACCTCAACCCATAATTTGTTATCACGACTCAAAGCTTCTCGAAGATTTCCGTTGGAATAGTATTTAATAAACCTCAACTTATCACGCTGTGTTAATGGTACGTCTATAGCGGAGTAATAAAGGCTAGCAAGATCTTTCAACAACCAGCGATAAGGGATTTTTTTATGGATAAGCGCGCGATGAAGATCAATGAGCGCCAAATCTGGAAACTGTTTTTCTGACTTTTGTTTTAATAAAAAATGGCAAATATAAAAGTCACGATGATTAACACCCGCTTGATGCATTTTTTTGGTCATGTCACAAACCGTCATCAGTATTTTTCTTTTTTCTAAAACGGTTGGGCTTTTTTCGCGCCACTCGATCGCCAATTCTTCTAATGATACAGATGGCTCTATTGCATCAGTGATAATGAACGATTCTTGTTGAGCGGGATTACCGCCACGCTCTCCAAAGGCTGCCATTGACATAGTACCGACACCAACTTCTGACAGCTTCTCAATAGCTTCTTTTTCGTTTTTAGCACCTAAAATTGGCAAACGTAATTGCAGTAAATTTTTAAAAATTTCTTTCCAACCAATTCCCTTATGAGATTTTAAAAAATAACTTTTCCCGTTTTTTTCAAAACGCAATGTGCGACGACCTTCTAGCTCGCGATAAACTTTTCCTTGAATTTTATCTACTTCTTGAAAGGCGTCTTTACCAGACCATACCGCTGCATATTCTTCACGGAGAATGATCGTCATGAAGATTCTCCTTGAGCTACTTCAATTATTTTTTCGGCTGCCACTTCAGGCATACCATAAACATCTGTCGACTGAGAGAATTGCTTACCTCTCTCACGCCATAAATCCCACTGAGACAAATCTTGCTCCAATAAAACCTGCATATTGCGCTCTAACATCGCCTCGGAAAATGGAGAGGCTAACACCGCACCCATATCAGCATCTTGTATGTAATGAGCATAGCCACACACATCCGTCGCCAAAACAGGTAAGCCTGCCACTAGTGATTCCACCAATACGGTGCCCGTATTTTCATGCCGAGCTGGATGCAGCAATAAATCAGAACCTAACAAGAATCTAGGCACGTCATCACGACCGGCAAAAACGGTAAACTGACCACGCAAACCTAACTTTTTAACCTGCCGTAAAATGCTCTTAGGGTTATCTTGGCCGATGACAAATAATCGGGTTTTATTGCGCAATGCAATTGGTAATCGAGCCCACGCATTAACACTGCGATCAACCCCTTTGGTTTTAAAACCAGAACCAACCATAAGCAATATTTTTTCATCGCCGGCAACATTAAACTCTCGGCGAAAATCCGCTCGGATTTCATCGGCATTTTCGGGGGCGATGCGATCTCTGGCAATGCCAGGTGGGAGCATATGTAAACGTTCAGATTGGGTATGGTAAAAATTCTGAAAAATAGGCTTTTGCAGATCAGAAATCATTAATATTTCAGTATTGCTTTGTTCCCCAAACACCGCATTTTCATAGCTATGAAAATGCTTGTAACGCGACCCCATTCGATACACTTTACCATAGAGCTCTGTCACTCGATGCTCATAACAACCATCGGCCGCATAATAGACATCTAGGTTTGGCATTTTATTAAAGCCAACCAATACATCCACTGGATTTTTCGCGATATGAGATTTAACTTGAGCGGTAAAATATTTATTCTTCGCTTGGCTGCTTAGACCTTTCTTGGGAATCAATTGCAACTCTAACCAATCGGGAATATCACCCTGCCAGGCAAACGCATAGACACGAATATCATGACCACGGCTATGACACTCTTGAGCAATGCGAAAAAAATCTCGCTGCAGACCGCCAAAAGGAAAATACTTATAAAGAGCAAATGCCAGCTTCACGACAAACCCATTCTTTAGTAATGGTGATGATTATAAAGGTGCTAGTTAAACTAGATGAACCTCAAATATAGCAACAGTTTAGATCAATAATTATCTATGTGTTCACGACTACACTAGGGCAATAACAACTGTAGCTTTTGCATAACATGAGCAACCGTTAAAGGCGCAAATACCGGTGGATCAACCTCTACATTAACCGCTGGCATTTGATTTGCGCATAAATGTATTTGGTTTTCACCGTAGGCTCCAATCAAACCCGGATCGGTAGGCCCATAAAGTGAAACAGTAGGAATATTCAGTGCGGCACTTAAATGCCCCAATCCAGTGTCGACGGCAACCACTGCGTCCGCATGAGACAAAACACCTGCAACACCGAATATAGACAACTTAGGCAGCACTTCTACACCCTCAATGCCCTTAGCAATACACTCCGCTCTCAATCGTTCAACTTCATTACCCCAAGGGATTCGAACTTTAAGACCTTGCTCGGTCAACTGCTCTGCCATAGCTTTCCAATATATTTCTGGATAATGCTTATCGGCTCTTGTTGTGCCGTGTAAAAACACGACGTTTGTCGCTACCGGCGTACCAGCGCAAAACACTTCACGTTTGAGACCATAGTCTCCTTTAGTTTCAGGCTTTTCATACCCAAGCGCTTGAGCAAACAGATTGCGTACCCGCTCAACCGCATGCATATCTTTACTCACTCGATATTTATGCTGATAGGCAAAGCGCGCCCAAGATTCACGGATAGAATGTTTGTCGTATCCGGCCGCAGGCGCTTTAACACGGCGGCATACCCATGCACTTTTCATTAAACCTTGAGCATCAATAACCAAATCATAATGATGCTTACGAACGGTATTTTTAAATTGTTTCCACTCGGTAGAGCCAGAAGTTTGAAATAAATTTTTGCGCCACCGACGAATAGCGACTGGGATCACGTCGCTTACACCGGCATGCCATTTTGGTATTTCTGCAAAAGCTTCTTCTACCACCCAGTCAAATTCGACATCGGGACAAGCGCGCTTGGCATCTGTTAACGCAGGCAACGTGTGAATTATGTCGCCCATTGAAGATGTTTTTACAATCAATACTCTTCGCACTAATTTGCCCCCAAAGACGTGACATTTACCGCTACGCTGGCTGTTTCTTCTAGCAACTCTGACAGCGCATCCAACACCTGACTCGGCAGTAAAAACTTCAAACATTTTAAATGATGTTCTGGGCATTCACGCTCAAAACAAGGCCCACAATCCACATCCAATGCCACGATTCTTACACTTTCAGATAGCGGCGGAGTAAAGTCCGGTGAAGTTGAACCATAGACAACCACCAACGGTTTTTGCAAGGCTGCAGCAATGTGCATCAGCCCTGAATCATTACTGATAACCGCGTCCGCTTGCGCCAACAAATCAATGGCATCGGCCAATTGGGTTTTACCTGCCAGCACTTCACAGTGCTCGGCTAATTCAGATCCCAACTGCTCTTGAATAGAATTCGCCACTGACTCATCTTTGGCTGAACCCAACAACCAAACTTGCCAGCCTTGAGAAATTTTCTCCCGCGCCACGGCCGTATAATGCTCTTCTGGCCAGCGCTTAGCTGGGCCAAATTCAGCGCCAGGGCAAAGCGCCAATATTGGACGTTTCTTAGTTAGATTAAACTCAGACCGCAAAGCTTTAACTCTTTCCTGATCAACCTGTAAGCTCGGCTGTGGTAGTGGTTTTTCTAGAATGGCCCCTTTAGGTTGCGCCAATGCAACAAACCGCTCAACCATCAACGGATAATACGCTTTGTTAAGCTTGCGCGAGTCATTCAGCAAACCGTAGCGCATTTCACCAAGCCAACCGGTGCGAACAGGGATTTTTGCAAAGAAAGGAATTAAGGCTGATTTCAACGAGTTGGGCAGCACAATCGCTTGGTCGTATTGCCCTATTAATGTTTTTGCTAACTCTCGACGCTCTTTTAACAACAGCTCGCCATGACCCACCGGCATATCAATACTGGCTCGGACTTGTGGCATACGCTCTATGATGGGCCGACTCCAAGCAGGAGCTAAAACATCAATATCGGCATTCGGATAGCGATCTTGTAAGGCCATAAATAAAGCTTGCGCCATCACCATATCGCCAACCCAAGATGGGCCAATGATTAATATTCTACGGTTCCCCATCAATGTTTTCACCCACCAAAGCTATCGAGATTATAGTCGTCATACTACCTTATTAATCGCACACCAGTCACCGGCAATCTCCTACAAAAATAGATTTCTCCTGTATACTCACTCTCCTAAGCATTCAGTATTCCATTTTTATGTCAGGCTATTTACAATCAACTCTCTAATACTGACTTCCATACTAACAACCTATAATTTGGGACAACCCTTATGACTGCCTTCGGTAGCGTTTTCATGCCAGAAATGGCCCTAACCCAATTCGATGGCGAGAAGTGGGAAGACTTTAAGTTGGTTCCTAGTGATAGCATCAGCCTGCACCCAGGCGCGCACGTTTTGCATTATGCCAGTACCTGCTTTGAGGGTTTGAAGGCTTTTCGTCACGCCGATGGTAGCGTCAAGATTTTTCGGATGGATTGCAATATCGAGCGCTTCGCACAAAGCAGCCGGCTCTTGGCCTTACCTGCCCTCGACACCGAGCAGACCAGCCAGATGATTATTCACACGGTTGAGCGTTTTGCCGATCGTGTACCCGAAGTACCTGGCTCACTCTATATTCGCCCAACGCACCTTGGTACTGAACCAGCCATAGGCAAAGCGGCCAGCCCTTCGGCAACGTCTGTTCAATATATTTTAGTATCGCCCGTAGGAGATTATTTCGCGGGTGGAGCTGACACAACATTACGTCTATTGCTTGAAGAAGATGGCATGCGTTGCGCCTCTCATATGGGCCGAATCAAAAGCGGTGGCAATTATGCCAGCGCCTTGCTGCCAACTTTAAACGCTAAGCGCGACTTACAAGCCGATCAAATTTTATTCTGTCCTAACGGTGACGTTCAAGAAACTGGGGCTGCCAATTTTCTTCTGATCGATGGCAACACTCTCATCACCAAAGCCCTAGACGCCACTTTTTTGCATGGCATCACTCGCGACTCAATACTGACCATCGCCAGAGACATCGGCATGACCGTAGAAGAGCGCAGCTTGAGTGTCGACGAACTGCTTGAACGCAGCCAAAAACCTCATTGCGAAGCCGCCTTATCGGGAACTGCTGCTGTATTGACACCGGTTGGCACGCTGCTGCACAAAGGCAAGGAATATACAGTCGGCAACGGTCAGGCAGGCACAACCACGGCCAAATTACGTAAAATACTGAACGATATTCAGTGGGGCCTATCGGAAGACAAGCACAACTGGCTAACTTGCGTTTCCACAAGCTAAAGTATCCATTCACTGGGAAAATTTGATTTATTTAAGTACCCAGCAGCGCCTGCCAAATTTCCTGAACCTGCCGGCGCTGCTCAATAAATTGCCCCCCATCCACAACCGCCTCATTGTTTTGTAACGCCAGCCTGTGACCCGTCGAACGATAGGTTTTATAGGCTTCAATTAATTTCAAGACCTGCTCAGCATCCATTAACTTTGCCGCCTCTAGACTTTCTAGAATACGAACATTATCGGTGAATCTTGCTAAATCTGGAGCCTGATGAGCCCATGCCAAGACCGCGTATTGAGTCATAAATTCAATGTCGACTATTCCGCCTGAGTCTTGTTTTATGTGAAAACTACCCACTGCATCTGCTTTCTGATCTTGTGCTCCGCCACCTTGGGTTCCTAGATGATCACGCATTTTTGTCCGCATATTGATCACATCCATCTTTAGCGGCTGCAGCTCGCGCGGTTGGGCCAGAACATTCTTCCGCACCTCTTCAAATTCATTTTGTAAGCCTGCTCCGCCAGCAACAACTCTGGCTCTAACCAACGCTTGATGCTCCCACGTCCAAGCATCATTTTGTTGATACTTTTTAAAAGCATTTAATGTGCACACCAACAATCCAGAATTACCCGAGGGCCGTAAACGCATATCAACTTCATACAATTTTCCCGTTAAGGTTTGCGTGCCCAATATGTGAATAATTCTTTGCCCCAGACGAGTAAAGAATGTTTGATTGTCGATTGATTTATCACCCTGAGTATAAGCAGTAGGTACCGCATTGTGGATAAACACCAAATCCAAATCGGAGCCATGCCCCAACTCAATACCACCCATCTTGCCATAACCTACGATGATGAATTCAGGTGGCGCGGCGTCTGACTCTAAATCTGAACCTGAACCTGAATCTGAACCTGAATTTGAGCCTACAAGGCCAGGCTCACCGTGTTTATCTGTCATTTGCTGCCACGCAATCTCCAGAACGTGCTCTAACAAGGTCTCCGCCAACCATGTTAAGTAATCACTTACTTTCATTAATGGCAATGCGCCAGTAATCTCGCTAGCCGCAACTCGCAGCGAATGAGCTAAGCGAAAATAACGCAAAACTTCCATCTGCTGCTCTAAATCATCTCGCTCCACTCGCAACATTTGTTGCCGCAACTCACTGAGTAATTCTTGCTTGGCGGGAGGAGAGTATAAGGTTCGAACATCTAACAACTCATCCAGCAATACGGGATAACGTGATAGCTGTTCGGCAATCAAGCAACTGCCACTGAACAAAGCAATCAATTGCTGTAACGCCTTTGGGTTTTCCAGCAACAGCACCAAATAAGTGGTCCGTCGAGAAACCGTTTCAATAAAGGTAACCACTCGCTGTAACGTTGCTGCAGATTCATGCTGGCTATGCAGCGCATGAAGCAAGCGGGGCATTAGATCGTCCAGCCTCTTCCTACCCTCAGCCTGCATGTTCATTAAGACCCTGCTTTGCTTTAAATCAGTGATAATCTTAGCTACCTGATCAGGCTCATCGAGCGCCATTTCTTGTAGCTGATGCTGCAATTGCTCAATCGATAAATCATCAATCCAGGCGGGAACCCACAACGGCCAAGAATTAGAACTGTCAACTTCTGAACAGTCAGCGTTAACCTCTTCTGCCTCTGGGTCGGCTATAACCTCGTTAAAACTTTCTCGAACACAGCTGCGATGCTGTTCTAATGCTGAATAAAAAGCATCCCAACTGGAAAAATCCATCGCCCACGCCAAACGCTGGCACCCAAGTTCGTCTATAGGCAAGCTTTGAGTTTGCTTATCTTGATAGCCTTGGATTGCGTGTTCTACATTACGTAAAAAAACATAAGCATTGGCAAGTGCTGTACTTGCCCCTTGAGCCAGAAGCTCTTCAGACGCCAACAAAGGCAACAGCACCAACACCTGCCGCTCTCGAAAACGTTTGTCTCGACCACCTCGAATTAATTGAAAAACCTGCACAATAAATTCTATTTCTCGGATGCCTCCGGAGCCCAATTTAACATCGGTACTCATGCCCTTACGCTGCACTTCACGGTTAATCAGTGCTTTCATATCTCGCATAGAATCTATCGCACTGAAATCTAAATAACGTCGATAAGTAAACGGCTGCAACATCGTCATTAATCGCTGACCCGCCTTGTCGCCTCCGACTATCGCATCGCCCGAAACAACATCACCGGAAACGACTCGGGCCTTGATCATCGCGTAACGCTCCCACTCACGACCCTGGCTCTGGTAATACTCTTCCAAGGCATCAAAATTCAAGACTAATGCACCGCTTTGGCCATAGGGGCGTAGGCGCATATCTACTCGAAACACAAAGCCATCAGCCGTGACCGTATCAATACTCTGGATGATTTTTTGACCGAGCTTGATAAAAAACTCTTGATTTGAAACCGATTTTCGACCGCCTTGGGTTTCTCCGCTTTCGGGATAGGCAAAAATCAGATCAATATCGGAAGAAACATTCAGTTCTCGGCCTCCAAGTTTACCCATACCCAGTACGACTAGAGGCTGCTCAAGACCACTGATTTTACCGATAGGCTTGCCCCAGCGCGACTCCAGAGAACGATAAAAAAATCTGATAGCCGCCTGAATAACCACATCGGCCATATTCGACATGTCGCCTACGGTTTCTTGCATCGATCCCAGACGACATAAATCACGCCACAAGACACGCAGCATCATGCGTCGTCTAAATACTCGTAACACTCGATTAAAACCAAGCTCGTCAGAGGCCTCAAAGAATTCCTCACAGCACCCCGCCAACTGCGCATTCATTTCACTAAAACTGAGTGGCTGAGTCAGCCATTGACTGGCAAGGCAAAACAAGAAGTCATCCGTTTGCTCTAAGGCAAAGCGTGCAACAAAATCACTCAACCCCCACATCCGAGCCAACTGCCCCTGCAATGCAGGCGACTCATCGAAACACAGCTGCAATTTACGCTGCTGATCATCACTTACGTGATCTTGCCAGAGCTCAATTTGACGCAGCAGTGGGGTGTGGAATTCTGTCGGGATTTGATCTAATGGCAGCATAAAATAAACCTAAATTACAAACTTAACCTGAGCCTATCTAGACATTAGCTTCAGGCGGAGGCGATACACGCATAATTTCCTCAACGGTGGTTATGCCCTGCGCTACTTTCTGCGCGCCCGACAAGCGTAAAGAGTGCATTCCCTCTCTCATGGCCTGCTTGCGCAGCTTACCTAAATTGCATTCCGAATCAATACAGGCCATTAAGGTATCCGTTAACGGCATAATTTCATATATACCTTGGCGTCCTAGATAACCTGTATTACGACATTCCAAGCAACCTACCGGCTCGTAAAAATATTTAGGTTCAGCGGCCTTCCACGGCGCAACCAATTGTCGCCAAGCATTCAGATCAGCGTCGACCCGTTGCTTGCAATGCGGGCATAAGGTTCGCACCAAACGTTGCGCCATAATCCCAATAATGGAAGACTTAATAAGATAATGGGGCACCCCTAAATCCAGAAGCCGTGTAACTCCGGTAGCGGCATCATTGGTGTGTAAAGTGGAGAGCACTAAATGCCCTGTTAACGCTGCCTGCACCGCCATTTGTGCGGTTTCTAGGTCACGAATTTCTCCCACCATAATGATATCGGGATCTTGGCGCAGTAAAGTACGAATACCAGCGGCGAAATCCAATTCAATATTGTGTTGTACTTGGGTCTGATTAAAACTTTCTTCCACCATTTCGATTGGATCTTCAATGGTGCTGACATTAACTTCATCGGTTGCCAACTGCTTGAGCGATGAATAAAGCGTCGTGGTTTTACCTGAACCAGTGGGCCCTGTTACCAAGACAATGCCATGGGGACGCGCCATCATGGATTGCCAGCGCTGATAGTCGTCGCCCGTTAAACCCAGCTCAGTAAAGCTGCGCAATAAGACATCTGGATCAAAAATTCGCATCACCAATTTTTCACCAAAAGCTGTCGGTAAGGTCGACAATCGCAACTCTATTTCTTCGCCATTCTCACGCTTGGTTTTAATTCGGCCATCTTGCGGTTTACGTTTTTCCGCGACATTCATACGGCCCAACACTTTAATTCGGCTGGTTACCGCTGTCGAAATCGCTATGGGTAATTCATACACTTGATGCAAAACACCATCAATACGAAAACGTATTCGGCCTAACTCGCGGCGCGGTTCTATATGAATATCACTGGCCCTCTGATCAAACGCATATTGCAATAACCAATCAACAATATTCACAATATGCTGGTCATTGGCCTCTGGGTCTTTCATAGAACCCAGCTCTAATAGCTGCTCAAAATTCGTAACCGATGATTGAGCTGCTGCACCGCTGGCGCCAGAAATAGACTTAGACAGGGAATAAAATTCTAAGGTGTAACGTTGCACATCCGAAGGCAACACGAAAACTCGACGAACTTGACGTTGCGACACATGCTCCAACTGGCTAATCCATGCGTATGTAAAAGGTTGCGAGCATGCAACAACCACTTCATCTTGATCCAATTCAATACACAAAATACCGTGGCGTTTCGCAAACGCAAACGACATCACATCCGTCACTTCAGCGGCTTTTATTTTTAACGGATCAATATGCACCAGCTCAAGCTCTGCCTTAGCAGACAACCACTCACTCAGTGCCATTTCATCCAAAACCCGGCCAGGCTTTGAATGATCGTCAAGCCGATGGCTAGCAATATAACTTAACGGATGCATGGCAGCCTGTTCACGGCTGCGTGATTGAGAAGACAAAAAGTTAGAATCTAATTGCTGCAATCGACCATCGGCCACTAAGTCATCAAGCAAGGTACGCAGGTCCAATACCCGTTCAATATTTTCCGGCGCCCCAAAAGTCGCTTGCTCACTCATGCCCTTCCCCAAAATTCATACCTGAAAACAGTCAATCTTATATAAATTGTAGCCCTAATACGCCCTTAATATAGCCACAAAAATTATCATTCAGACAATATAAGCATGATATTGATCTATATAATTTGTAAATTATTGATTCTATTATTTTTTTTAAGCGGCCAAGGCTCTATACTTCGCCAAATTGAGACACACATAGAGAGTACCCTTCATGGCAATTTCTAATCCGTTGGCCAATCTTTTTGGCAAATCACCCATCACACCGATCCAAGAACACATGGCCGCATCGCATGAAGCAGCCTGTTATTTAACCGATTTTTTTGCGGCAACGGATGCCGGCGACTGGGATCAAGCCAGCAGCATACAACAGCAAATCACTGACGCTGAGAATCGTGCCGATGATTTAAAACGCAAATTGCGCTTAGACTTGCCTAAAAGTTTATTTTTGCCCGTACCGCGCTCTGACTTACTAGAGCTCTTGTCAGTCCAAGATCATATAGCCAACAGCGCAAAAGACATTGCCGGCATTATGCTCGGCCGCAAAATGGTTATGCCTGACGCTATTCAAAAAGACATGGCGGCTTTCGTTAAAGCTTCTATAGCAACTTCTGAGCAAGCCGTTAAAGCCATCAACGAGCTCGATGAGCTGCTAGAAACTGGTTTTTCTGGTCGCGAAGTTAAGCTGGTGCAAAGACTTATTAAAAAACTTGATGAGCTAGAAAACAAAACCGACAAGTTGCAAATTGCTATTCGTGGAAAATTATTCAAAGTAGAAAAAGATCTTCCCCCCATTGATGTGATGTTCACTTATCGCGTCATCGAGTCAGTTGGTGAGCTTGCCAATGACGCCCAACGTGTGGGCTCTCGCCTTCAGTTACTTTTGGCTCGCTAAGGAGATTCATCATGTCAATTATTGCTGAGCATGGCACCACCTTAATGTTTTTGGCCTGCGCATTTGGTCTATTTATGGCCTGGGGTGTAGGTGCCAATGATGTCGCCAATGCCATGGGAACTTCTGTAGGCTCTGGTGCAATTACCATTCGCCAAGCCATTGTTATTGCAATGGTGTTTGAATTTTGCGGCGCCTATTTAGCGGGCGGCGAAGTCACATCGACTATTCGTAAAGGCATTATTGATCCTGGTCTACTATCCGAGACGCCAGAACTACTGGTGTTTGGTATGTTAGCAGCGCTGCTGGCAGCAGGAACCTGGCTATTATTCGCCAGCATCCTCGGCTGGCCCGTTTCCACAACCCACTCTATTGTTGGCGCCATTGTTGGCTTCGCGGCTGTTGGTATCTCAGCCGATGCTGTTAACTGGGGCAAGGTCGGTAAAATTGCGGCCAGCTGGGTTGTGTCTCCAGTATTAGCGGGCACCATCTCCTACTTTTTATTCCGCAGCGTACAGCGTCTTATTTTAGACACTGAAAACCCATTCCAAAACGCCAAGCGTTATGTCCCTATGTATATTTTCATGGTGGGCTTTATTATTTCGATGGTGACTCTGACCAAAGGACTTAAACATATTGGTTTGGAATTCAGCTTTGCCGAAAGTGCCACTATTTCAACCGGCGTTGCTTTAATCGCCATCGCCATCGGCCTTTACCTACAACGCTCTATTGTGCAGAGCGACGAAGCCGATAAAGACTTCCACTTCACCAGCGTTGAGAAAATTTTCTCAATATTAATGATATTCACCGCTTGCGCGATGGCTTTTGCTCATGGCTCAAACGATGTGGCTAACGCTATTGGGCCTCTAGCCGCTGTAGCCAGCGTAGTTAATTCTGGTGGTGAAGTCTTACAAAAATCAATCATGCCAGGCTGGATTTTACTGCTGGGTGGTGCGGGTATCGTTATTGGTCTTGCCACATACGGTCACAAAGTTATCGCCACTATCGGCAATAAAATCACTGAATTAACACCTAGCCGCGGTTTCGCAGCGACTTTAGCCGCCGCCATGACGGTAGTAGTAGCATCGGGAACCGGTCTACCTATTTCCACGACTCACACACTAGTAGGTGCTGTATTAGGTGTAGGCTTAGCACGGGGTATCGGCGCTCTTAACTTACAGGTAATCGGTACCATTTTTGCCAGCTGGCTGATTACCTTACCGGCCGGTGCAGGCTTGTCTATTTTGTTCTTCTTTATGCTCAAGGGTATATTTACTTAAACCAAACATCACTCAATAAAAAAGGCCGCCTTGCATCACAGCAACGCGGCCTTTTTTATTTTGCACAATTATTTTTAAAGGTCAGCTACCATCAAACGCTCCATTTCACACAAACGGTCTTGACCAAAAACTGAGACATTGCCATAAGCAAAGCTGGGCACCCCCCACTGATTGTGCGAATACAATTCAGCCAAGTTTTGCTGCGCCCAAACACGCCAATCATCATTCTCTAGTAGCGGTTGAGCCACCTGCCAATCAAGCCCACTGCGTTCAACAATTTTTTTCATGCCGGCATCGGAAGCAGCCACAACACCTTCACTGTAAACACACTCAACAAAGCTCAGTAAATATTCAGCGGCCAGTCCTTGTTCTTGGGCATAATCAAACAATGCATAACAACGCTCGACTCCAGCCCCTAACGGATCAGCGAAAAACCCAAACGGCACCCCCAACTTTTTGGTTTCACGTTTGATATCAGCCAAGATATAATGCATTTTGCGCTTAGGCACTTGCATTTTGCGCATGATCATTGGTAAGACCGGTTTTATAATAAGCTCCACGTTATAGTGCCGCGCCAACTTTACCGCCCTAATTAAACCCAGAAAAGAATATGGACTTCGCGCTGAAAAATACAACACCAGCGGCTTTGATAGCGACCCTTTTTTAATTTGCGAATCGCTAGCCAAACCACAAAACTGATCATAGGTTTTATTAAATAAAACCTGCTCCTCATTATGATTAACGCTCAGCTGATTAAGGCGTCGCTCCAAATGATCCAACCTATCTAATCCCCAATACCACTCGCCGCCGTAGTGCAACATGCCACTCATGTAATGGCCATCTTCATGCAAGTGATTTTCGTTAAAACTTAAATGATGCTGATAACATTCAGCATGCTCAACTACGGACGGCTCAAGTAACTTCTTCAGAGCCTTTTTATCTGAGCTCCAAAACGCATGGAACAAAGGCAGTGAGTGGGTTAGAAAATCTGGTTGTAATTCCCAGTGTAATAATTGCGCCGAAAGTTTTTCCAACTCAAGATCTGTCGCAATGGGTGCTGTCTTCGGAAATTGGAGGCCGTATAATTTCGCTAATATTTTCCCGTCTTGAAAAGCATTCTCCGACCATAACTCAGGAGCCGGATACATTTCGTCTTCCATATTAAGCACCGTATGGAACACCAAACTCACATCAAAACGCTCAGCAACAGTAGGTAACGCCTGGAGTAGGACATAACTGTAAGGATCATTAATCCGCAAATATACATGCACTTCATGAGGCGTATTATTGCGCCGGCGACGACGCTCTTGTTTATCGCGCTTATGCTGTAAGAGGCGATCACTGGTCAGCATATTGATCACGTAGGGCATCAATTTTTCTTTTAACATTATCTCTTCACCTACTTATTTTTATTGCGTTATAGTAGTTCACATGACAATACCTAATTTACAAACACAACTGCAACAACTGGTTGCCGCTCCGTCTGTCAGTAGTCACAGCCACAACTGGGACATGAGCAACCAAGCCGTCATTGAGCTACTAGAAAGTTGGCTGAGTGAGCTGGGTTTTAGTACTGAGATAATGTCGGTTCCCAGTAAGAGCGGCAAGCTCAAATTTAATTTAATCGCCACCCTTGGATCAGGCTCAGGCGGCCTGGTGTTGGCAGGACATACCGACACTGTCCCCTACGACGCAGACTTATGGCAATCAGATCCATTTCAGCTGACCGAAAAAAATAACCGTTGGTATGGTTTGGGCGCTACCGACATGAAGGGGTTTTTCCCCGTTGCCATTGAGGCCGCCAAAGCCTTTATTAATGCCGACCTCAAGCAACCGCTTATTATTCTCGCTACCGCCGACGAAGAAAGTTCCATGAACGGTGCTCGCGCTTTAGCTGAATCAGGCAAGCCTAAAGCCCGCTATGCCGTTATCGGAGAGCCCACTGGACTCAGGCCTATTCGGATGCACAAAGGCATTATGATGGAAGCGGTAACCGTTACCGGCAGCTCTGGCCATTCGTCCAACCCCGCACTAGGCAATAATGCGATGGAGTCTATGCACTCGGTCATATCAGGACTAATGGAGTTTCGCCAGCAACTGCAGCAACAATTCTCCAATCCATTATTTACTGTCCCTACACCGACCTTAAATTTGGGCTGCATTCATGGTGGCGACAATCCCAACCGTATTTGTGGCCAGTGTGAATTACAATTTGATTTACGCGCATTACCCGGCATGAAGAACGAAGAACTGCGTGAAAAAATTGATAAGCAATTGCAACAGATCGCCGAGCAAACCCAAACCACGATTGAACGACGCACGTTGTTTGGCGGCGTACCGGCATTTGAACAGCAAGCCAATTCAGCACTTGTTAAAGCCGCTGAAAAACTGACTGGATACGATGCCGAGTGCGTTGCTTTTGCAACCGAAGCACCCTTTATGCAGCAACTCGGTATGCAAACCATCGTAATGGGACCCGGCTCAATCGACCAAGCACATCAACCCGACGAATTCATACCCTTGAATCAAATTCAACCGGCCGTTGATATCATCCGTCAATTGATTCGACAGTTTTGCCTATAGCGCATAAACACCAGCGAAATAACTGGCCATAACCCATGCTTAGCCATAGTATTTATGAATGTGAAACAATAGTATTTATGTGTGTGAAACAATAGTATTTATGAATGCGAAACAATAATTAGAGGAAAATACAGTGAGCGTTAACAGTCAGGACTACGTTAAGTGGTTCCGTCACTCATCTCCGTACATTAATGCTCACAGGGAAAAAACCTTTGTCATTATGCTTCCCGGTGCCGCACTCCAAGATAGTAACTTTATCGATATTATTCACGACATTGCCTTGTTGCATAGCCTTGGTATCAAACTGGTATTAGTACACGGTTCTCGTCCCCAAATTGATTCTCGCTTAAAACAAAGTGATATTCACTCGACGCTTCACGGCTCATTGAGAATTACTGAAAAGCAGCACCTCAGTGAAATCATCCAAGCGATAGGAGAAGCCAAAACTCAAATAGAAGCGGCACTCTCAACCGGCCTGCCTAATTCGCCTATGCACGGCTCTAGCATCCGCTCATTTAGCGGCAATTTTATTGCCGCTAAACCTTGGGGGGTTGTTGATGGTATTGATCTACAGCACACAGGTAAGGTTCGAAAAGTAGATACCGCGGCCCTGGGGATGATACTCAACAATAAAGCCATCGCCCTCGTGTCACCTTTAGGTTACTCGCCGACTGGCGAAGTATTCAATTTATCGTTTATTGATGTAGCTACTGAAATAGCGTCAAGCCTGCAAGCCGACAAACTGATTGCCTACACCGCCGACAATGGTTTTTGTAATCAACAGAGTAATTTATTACGGCAGCTTACGTTGCAAGAATGCGCCGCACAATTATCATTGCTCGATGCCAGCCATGAACACTCGCAATCACTGCAAGCGTGCTTCGAGGCGTGTAAAAATGGGGTTAACCGCGCCCACATGATCAGCTATAAAACCGATGGCGCGCTACTCCAAGAACTCTTTACTCGTGACGGCTCTGGCACACTAGTACACAATGATACTTATGAAACCATTCGTGCCGCTACAATAAATGATGTGGGTGGGATCTTAGAGTTAATAGAGCCTCTAGAGAAACAAGGCGTGCTTGTAAGACGTTCACGTGAATTGCTCGAAAGTGAAATAAACCAATTTACCGTTATGGAAATGGACGGCACCATAGTTGCCTGCGCAGCCTTGTACATACACGCTAACAACGCTGAGCTGGCATGCGTGGCAACCCATCTTGACTATCAAAAAGGTGGAAGAGCTGCGACCCTATTACGAGCTATTGAGCAACAAGCCATATATCAGGGAGTTACTCAGCTGTTTGTTTTAACCACCCAAACAGCGCATTGGTTTATGGAACAAGGTTTTCAAGAAGCTAATTTGGATCAATTACCTGAGAGCAAAAAAGATCTTTATAACTTCCAAAGAAACTCAAAGATCTTCACTAAAGCGCTAAGTTAAAACTTAATTTTACCCGTCAGAATATCTTTATACATGACCCAGTCTGCCGCCAAACTATAAAACGGGTACTGAAACGTAGCCGGTTTATTTTTTTCAAACACAAAATGCCCCACCCACGCAAAGCCATAGCCAATTACTGGCAATAACCACAAATACACCAATTGCGAACTAAAAATGGCAAAAGCCGTGACCAACATCACCAATGTAGTGCCGATAAAATGCAATCGACGGCACGTTATGTCGCTGTGCTCACCCAGGTAAAAAGGATAAAACTCTTCAAACGAATTGTATTCGGTGCTCATAATAATCTCTCAATAGTTTTATATCTCGTCATTTTGTGCAAATTATAACATGTGGCTTTCTATAGGATATATTCAAGAATTGTTAACTCACCATGAGTTTAAATCCAAGATACACAGTCATCACGATGATAGTGAACACGCCCACTAGAAATATTTTCATGCGATTTGGCACGAAATTACTGCCTATATGTACATAAGCATGGCCGAGACGACTTACAGCAAACACCCAAGCCAAACCAATCAACACGCTATCTACCAAGCCCGCACTAAAGGCCATTAAACATAAGGTATAAAACAATACTGGAATTTGAAATTGATTCGCGATGTTATTTGAGGCCAGCACAACATCAACCGGCCACGCCTGGTTATTTAAGGCCGCCGCCTCTCGATCAACCGTCCCGCCTGCAACCGCAGATTTCTTGCGCTTAGCAAGAACGATAAACACCGCTAACGTTAATAAAACTTGCAGTAAAACTGGAATTAAAATCATTTTTTCACTCATGCTCGCTTTCCTGTTGTTTGAATTTATCTGTAATTCAGATTTTTCCACGCCCATACAGAATAATAGAATTCTCATAAGCTGCCATGTGGTAATATGACTATCTTCTTTCGAATCACATAAAAGACCCCAATCATGTCCCAGCAAAACTCTTCAGATAATTTTTCATCGCTTAACCTACAGCCTGAACTACTCAAAAACTTAGAGTCGCTGGGATATAAAGAAATGACCCCCATTCAGGCTCAAAGTCTCCCGGTAACGCTTGCCGGTCAAGATATTATTGCTCAAGCTAAAACCGGTTCAGGTAAAACCGCCGCCTTTGGTTTGAGCGTCTTACACAATCTCAACGTTAAAAAATTCCGTGTCCAAGCCTTAGTACTTTGCCCAACCCGTGAACTGGCTGACCAAGTCGCTAAAGAGTTACGTCGACTGGCACGCTCAATTCACAACATTAAAATTCTTACCTTGTGTGGCGGTATGTCATTCGGCCCACAAGTTGGCTCATTAGAGCACGGCGCACACATAGTGGTTGGTACCCCTGGGCGAATTGAAGAGCACCTACGTAAAAACAACCTAAATCTCGACAATCTCAACACCTTAGTTTTTGATGAAGCCGACCGCATGCTCGACATGGGCTTTCAACAGTCCATTGACGATATCGTTAGCTATGCTCCCAAACAACGCCAAACGTTGTTATTTAGTGCAACTTACCCTGCAGAAATATCCAAAATCAGCCAGCGCTATTTAAACAATCCTGCGGATATTAGAGTTGAATCAAGTCACTCACACGAGACCATCAGCCAGCACTTTTACGAAGTGGCGAACAATGAAGAGCGCCTAACCGCTATTCGCTTGTTACTGCTAGATCGTAACCCTAAATCCACGGTTATATTTTGTAACACCAAACGTGAAACCCAAGAAATAGCCGATGGTTTACGTGATTTTGGCTTTGCCGCATTGGCACTCAATGGAGATTTAGAGCAAAAACAACGAGACCAAATTTTGGTGCGCTTTTCAAATAAAAGCGCGGCAGTATTGGTAGCTACCGATGTCGCTGCACGTGGTCTGGATATTGATTCGCTCGATGCCGTTATTAATTACCAAGCATCGCGCGAACTCGAAGTTCATACGCATCGTATTGGCCGCACTGGCCGCGCTGGAAACAAAGGCTTTGCTGGCACCCTCTTCACCACCAAAGAAAAATATAAAATCGGGCTATTAGAAGACTATCTAAACATCAGTATAACTCCTGAAGCCCTACCTAATATCGACACCTTAGAGCAAATACCTTATCAACCGGAGATGGTGACGTTTCAAATTGATGGAGGAAAGAAACAAAAAGTACGGCCTGGGGATATTCTAGGAGCATTAACTGGAGCTAATGGGATTCCCGGCGATCATGTAGGGAAAATCAATGTATTCGACTTTAGCGCCTATGTCGCGGTTAACAAAAAGTCCGCAAGAATCGCGCTGCAAAAGCTGACTGACGGCAAACTAAAAGGCCGATCTTTTCGTTCTCGCCAAATTCGCGGCTAGGATTTAAAGGTTATCTAGAGCTTCGTTTGAGTCAAAATGAGACAGAAGTAATAGGCTGTCTTCAGCTTCGCCTTCACAGACAATGATAGTAGACTGCTTGACCCAATTGCCCATTGCGGAATCACCCAAAACGCCGTTTTGAATATCTTGCCAAAGCACCGGCAACTCTTCCGTAAATAGATTCAAGGAAATACGCTCTGGGTGAGCATCATCGCGATCAACTTCAGGGTAGCGACCTACCGATTTTACCAAGCGGATTAAATCATCGCTGGTAAAGCTGGCATTACCTCCAGCAGTCGTTGCTTGCGGTTGTAACTGAATACTTAAACACTTCATACTAGCCAAAAGCCTCTAGTCTTTATGGGGAAAACCAAACGGGGCTAGTATAAGCTCGTTCTTAAGGAGATGTTAGGGCTCACTTAAGAACAAACCCGCACCACACTAGGTTACTTTTTTTCCATTTTATTTAAGACCGACACGACAATCCTATCGACAACACCATTCATAACAAAATCAGGTAAATAACGGTTGGTAAAATAGGTAATCTTTGCCTTAAGCCCAGGGACGATGATCAATTTACCGGCATCCAACCCAGATAAAATCCCACTAATTGCGGTATCAATATCAAGCGTTCCAGCGAGGTCTTTTAAGGTTCGAGAAACAGGATGCATATTTTTCGCTTCTTCAGTCACCATGGGCGTATCCACTTCAGGCGGACAAATCATACTGACTTCAATACCTTTAGGCTTAAGCTCTAAACGCAAAACCCTACCCAAGCCAATCACTGAAAATTTAGACGCGCTGTAGGCTGCATAGGAATAATTAGCTGTAAAGCCAGCCATTGAAGCGACAAGCGCTAACCGTGCGCCGCTTTCCATATGCGGCACAACCGCAGCAGCAAAGTTGCGCGAGCCAAATAAATTGACCTGAACCACCAACTCAAAATCTGCTTGAGATTGCACATCAAACGGGTCAGCACGCTGGATACCCGCGCAGTTAATTGCTAGTTCAGGTTTACCTACTGCCGCAACAGCCTTACCTACCGCTTCGTTTAGAGCTTCAGCCTCGGTGACACTAACAACGTAGGCCTGCACTTGCTGCCCAGAATTACTGGCCGCAGCTTGTAATTCTTGTAGCACTTCATCATTTATCGCCATATCAAAAATAGCGACACTAGCACCTCGGCTAATGTACTCGCTTGCCAGTGCTTTTCCTAAACCGCTCATGCCACCGGTTATAAATGCCGTACGTGGTTTCCGTGTATCGATCATAATATTTCCTTTAACTGCTTCTGTTTAAATTAAATCATGCCTTCATTACGCAGCCATTCTTCACTTCGACGCATACCTTCATCAAGATTGACTTCAGGTTTATAACCCAATATTTCCGTTGCTTTTGCGTGGCTGTAATCAGCATTCGGACGGCTCAGCATTTTCATTGTGAGAGGGTTAATGTCCGTTGTTTTCCCAAGCAGATGAAAACCTTTTTCGTAGGCCGCTGTGGCCATAATGACTAATTTACTTGGTAAAGTAGGCACCTTTTTAATACCGATCATTTCTGCCAAGCGACCAAAATATTCAGAATTAGTCACTTCACCAAAGCCTGATATTATGAATATCTGCCCTGAAGATTCCGGCTTAGTCAGGGCCAGATAAACACCATTAATTAAATCATCTATATAGACAGGTCCGAACATGCCTTCTTTAGGCACTACAAATGATTTTTTCTTTAACTCTGCTATCGGAAACACCACCCAAGGCTTTGAACCTGGACCATAAACATCCGCGGGACGAACGATACACGTGTCGATTTTACCCATCGTATGGTAATTCAAAACAACGTGCTCACTGGCAATCTTAGTATCACGATAAGGCTGCCCACAGGCTTTTAATGGTAAATTTTCATTCATCGTTGTGGTGTGCTCAAAGCCCATTGCTGCCACAGACGAGAGATGCAAAAAGCGTTTTGTCTTTTTTGAGTTTGCCGCCGCATCTAGTACCACTTGGGTGCCCAATACGTTTACATTCCAAGTATCATCGGCACTTAGCGCGTTAGAAACTACTGCCGCGGTATGCACAACAGCGTCACATTCATTAAGCATGGCTTCCCATTTTTCTACGGCCATTAAGTCAGCAGCAATTACGTTGCGATCTGCATCGGCTTGAAAATCAATACCACAGGTTTCAACGCCTGTTTCGTTCAACTTCTTCTCCAGCTGACGTCCGATAAAACCATTGGCACCAGTAATAAATACTTTTTTGATAGTAACTTTCATAGAACACCTATTTATATGTTTGTTTGTAGGGCAGCGATAAACGCTGCTCTTGCCATGACTAGGGTTGATAATTCGCATCAACACACATTAAGGATGAGAAGATTTCGAACCTACAGAATTACTTCTGCCGAATTAACTGGTTGGTATCCGTATGCTCAAAAGTTTTTCCATAAATATCCAACATGATGGTTTGAGAGTACTCCAACCGGTCGCCATTAATCGTGGCACGATATTCAAAATTTGTGGTCTTGGCATTATCGCGCATAAAGGGAGCCTGAACGATTTGCCAATCCTTGTCATCAATACTGGCAGAAACCGCTAATACAAGATCTCCATTTTCGGTTTTTTTACCAGAGCAATACCCTCCTGCAATCACACTAACCGCACGTGGAATAGTCACCGAACACATGATGGTTTTATTCTCACAGTCCCACATCCAATAGCCTGTTTGGTCATGTATGGTGTCATCGTCTATTTCGCTTTGAACTTGCTGACGATAATGTAATACACACAAATTTTGCTGTTCAGCATTGGTTACATCGCCAACTTCAGAAAAGGTAATAGTCTCCCTATATGGCGTTTTTTCTGATCCATCAGGTTCAGGAGCCACATCACTGCCCTTATTGCCTTGCCATGTGCCAATCAGCGTCGCTAATGGCCCGTAATAACAATCATTCATACTGATTTCTCCAGCAAACACTTATGCTTTATACAAAGTCAGTGCGCCAATAATAATAAACCCCGCACCCGCCAAATAGTGAAGAAATTTCTCATTAATGTATTGTGATAAAAAACTACCTGCCAGAACACCTACCGCAGAGGCAACCACCAAAGCCAACGACGCAGCAAAGAATACCGTGTATTTGTTGACGTCTTTATCCGCCGCAAACAGCATAGTAGCCAATTGAGTTTTATCACCCAGCTCTGCAATAAAAACTGAGAGCGCAATTGTTAAGAATATCTTCCAATCCACTATTACATTCCTTTTTAACCCGTAAACACTAAAATTTTTACAAAAAAAAGGGCAAACCCTTAGGTTTACCCTTTCCAAAACTGTGTATTGCTACACAATCTTTCCAAGCTATCGCTTAAACTGCAACGATGTTTTCAGCTTGAGGACCTTTTTGGCCTTGAGTTACAGTGAACTCAACTTTTTGACCTTCAGCTAAGGTTTTGAAACCTTCGCTTTGGATAGCACTGAAGTGTGCAAAAACGTCTGGGCCAGATTCTTGCTCGATAAAGCCAAAACCTTTAGATTCGTTAAACCATTTAACTGTTCCAGTAACTGTAGACATAATAATACCTGTAATATTTAAGATTAAAAAAGTGCCCTAATGGGCTTAAATAGCAGAAAAATAAACTGATATTTAAAAACTACAGAACGAGGAATTATGACTAAAACAACGAAATGGAGAATGTAAACATATATCTTTTCTAGCTAACGGACGGCAAAATATAGTGTTACACGATAAATGTCAACAAATTAAGTGATTTAATTTCGCTAAAAGTTCTCTCAGCTTTATTCTCCCCCCAAAGCAAAAGAATCATAACCCCTATAATGATCACACTGGCCCCACCAAACCCCTGCTTATTTTTCAGATAGACTTAAGGCAAACAGATTTGTATTTCTTCATTATTGAATTTGATCACATCGCCAGCCACTATTTTCTTTCTTTTTCTAGTTTCCACAGCGCCATTCACCAAGACCAAACCTTGATCAATAACCCCTTTGGCCACACCACCACTACCAACCATGCCTTCGAACTTTAATATCTTATAAAGCTCGACTGGCTCTTTATTAATTTCAACTTTTCTCACTTTTACCTCTGCCCAATTACCCGCAACACTTTTTATATTTTTTACCGCTGCCACAACTACACGGATCATTTCGAGAAGGGGTTTTTTCTAACCTGACGGTACCTTCTTTATTGAGCAGCAGGGTCAGCTCAGCAATTGACTCAACAGCATCATCACTAGAATCGATACTGATTTCGGCATAGAGCTTTGACTCGGCAACCAAGCTTTCAACTTCCTGTTTTCGCTCCTCGCTAGTAACAACCAAAACCAAGGGATGTTTTTTACTGCCTAGCTTCTGTGCTGCATTAGTTTTATAACCTAGCTCAGTATGATGCTGACGAGAATCTTGACGACCCTTAAAGAAAAATTTTGACATACACCCTTCCACATCGTTTACATTATTTACTTATACCCAAAAATCTTCGGGTTATAATTCAATTTAGCTTTTTTACTTACATATTACTTAAGGAGTGTCCTCGTTATACTGGACCACACCTTCAGGGATAACTTCCCAGATCGCTTTAGAGCCAACAAAAATATGCTTGCCAATTTCAATTTCTGGATCGCCATTTATACAGCCCAAAGTGACACCATGGACAGAACCTTTAAAAGTACCGCAAAGTGTTGACCCACAGTTGCTACAAAATTGTAGGCCAAAGTCCTGCTTGCCAACATAGGATGAAAGCAGATCCTGGCCAGAAATCCATTTGAATTCTTGGGGTTCAACTAGAGCGTAAGAGGATGCCTGCGAGCTAAAAGCTTTACGGCAGCGAGAGCAGTGACATGATCGGGCATCGCGAAGATTACCCGTCACCTGATACTTAATTTCACCACAAAAACATTCGCCTGTTTTTATCACTTCCATGTTCCTATACAGCCAATGGTTAGTGGTAAACGCAAACATCTCGAATAGGGTCCAGCACAAGACCGGACTATTCTACAGAAAATGCGGAATTATCGGTTATCAATAAGTAATGGCTATTATTTTGTAGTAAGCCATAGCGCATGAATGACACCAGGAATCCAGAAAAAGAGACACAGTACAATATTTATGATGAGATCTTTACCTGGGCCGTTTTTAAGAAAAACAGCAATTGGGGGTAAAAATATGGCCAATATAATTAAAACAACTTTATTCATGGTGACTCTCTATGTGGGTTAATAAACGGTTAAAATAATTCTGGAAGCTGATAACAGATTCGACGCCTATGATAACAATGCTGTCGCCAAAAATATTGGCTTTTTATTATGCTTATTGGTATATAACGCCGTTATGTTTAATCCAACCAGGTGTGTGGCGCTGATTCGGGTCTCGATGCGTCCAATGTATAACCCCGCCTTTTGAATTCCATTCATACTCGCCATAAAACTCGATAAAATCATTCACCCTTAAGCTCAGAATTTTTTCTGCCAGATCAATATTATGAGCGACGAGTAAGGTTTGACCAGAGGCTAATCGAATCAAGAATCTTTGATGTCGACTGCCAGTGTTGTCATCAGACAATAGCCTGATGACCTTGCCAGACCCTTGTACCTGCAGATCACTTTTTTGAGCACTGTAGGCATCCCTAAGAATATTATCATTAGCGAATGCAGTACCAACGGTGAAGGATAAAAGCACCATTAAGACAATGAAAGCATCCTTCAACTTGGGCTCTAGTATCATCATTTTATGCACACGTATCTTTGCCTTATGCAGAGGTATCGGCCCATCGACCAGGCAATACTCTACCGAACTTCTGTTGTCCGACAGCTTGAGTGAAGTCATCTTTTTCCCAAGCGACCTTACCCGCAATCATAACCATATCAACCACACCGTCGGATCGATTAACCAATTGTTCATGCTGCAATGCTTCACGGTATTGTCGAACAGCTGAAGATTCTCCATCGTGTAGCATCAAAGCCTTAGGATTAATCAGAATTAAATCAGCCTGATCGCCGATCTCGATTCGACCGCCATTAACGCCGAACACATCCGCTGCATCTCGCGTCAATCGTTTCACCATATAAGCGACGTCTTGATCGCCACCTTGAGCTGCAATTTTGAGCGCTCTTAAATTGCAATCATAGAAGGCCATATTGGTCAGGTGGGCACCACAATCATTGAAGCCCGGCAGTAAAACAGGATCCATTATCAGTTTACGAACGGTATTAATGTTTCTATTGGCGGTAATGGTTGTCCAGCTGAGATCTAGGTCGAAAGTGCGAAACGCTTGGATGACGAAATCGGCTTCATCCGAGATCCAGAAAAAGTCTCGTTCAACAATTTCCTTCTCTTCTGCAGAGAGCTCAACCGACTTGTCACTATTAAACGCTTTAACGCGTTCAAATAAGACATCGAAAGTTTTACCCTCCCAAACTTGCAGAGGGCATTTATCCACTGTCATATCTGCCATCGTGCGATTAAAGGCATAATCTTCCAGACGCAGCAGTCGCTTCAATCGATCAAGACCAAAACCCTGCTTGCCTTGCATCCACATTTTTTTAAAGGCGGCTATAAATTCTGGATCACGAAGAACTTGCTGGCGTCCTTCACGATCATCACAATCGAGCTCGTTCAATTTTCTTAGCTCTGGGATTTCTTCAGCCAAAGGTGTCACTGGCCCATCAGCCCAAACTTTAAAGGGTGCCGCAAGAGCCTGTAGATAAAACTTACCATTAACCCAGTTGCTGTTAAGCAAGCGCGCCAGAAGTAAACCCAAGGGTAAAATCTTACGGTTGTTTTGTATATCCAAAGCCGCCACGACGGTCATTTTTAACGGTTTGCCAAAAAAACGACCTGACGTCAGCAAGAAAGTACGTATCACTTCTAGGGTACTGTCTTTTGGCGGAGTAGCTTGCCAAATTGCGTCGCGCTCACGAACAACATTGGTCAGTGCTTTTATTTCGTTGTATTTGGCAAACTGAGTCGGTATGCGTTTGTCGGTATGTGGTTGATTGGCCAAAAAATGGAACGGCAAAGCGTCGGTAGAAAATCCGACATAACCCATGTCGAGGGACTCCTTCAGAATCCGCTGCATAGTCTCAAGCTCGACCGTGCTAGGATCGCGAGAAATACTATCCTCAAATCCCATCACTTCAATTCTCAACATGCTGTGAGGCATCATAGGCACGATATTCGGCCCGAGATTAAGTGTGTCCAAATGTTCTAAATACTCTTTTGGCGTATTCCAATCGACAGCAGCAGAAATATCACGCAGCACGCTTTTAGGCATATTTTCAACCCGAGCATAGCAATCAACGATAGGCTCAAAACCATCACGACGCTGTGCGCCGAAAGGCAGTCCCAGACTGCAATTAGCTATAACAACTGAGGTTGTGCCATGCCGAAGTGACTCAGGCAAACCTGGCGCAACTTCAACCTCCAAATCATAGTGAGTGTGGATATCAAATAACCCAGGCATCAGCCATTGGCCTTGTCCATCAATCACGCAAGTGGTTTTACCGCCTATCAGGTTTTTACCACGAGCGGCTACTTTTCCTTTTGTGATAGCGACATCTTCAAAAACAGGCTGACTCGTACCGTCGAATACTTTGGCATTTTTAATTACAAAATCGTAAGTGACTTCCATTTCTTAACTCCGTAGGGTGTCAGTGTTTAAATCAATTTGAGAGAATATCAACATCCTAATCTATGAATTAGCTTTTGGATATTCTAGATTTGTAAAGAACCTATTTACGCACTGGATATAAAGAAGCAGGCGCTTCTATAATACCGATCAACTTACTGGAGCACTTATGCAGACCGAAATCGAGAATGAACTTTTTCCACAGCTACAAGCATGGAAAGACAAGGGCTGTGTGACCAAACTGCTGCAGCACGATATTTTTTATATCGACGAAGGTGAGCCCAACCAGCCAACCTTATTGCTTATCCATGGCTTTCCTACATCCAGTTGGGACTGGCAAAAAATGTGGTCAATATTGCGTCAAAATTATCGAGTGGTCTGTATTGATATGCTCGGCTTCGGTTTTTCAGATAAGCCTAATGCACGCAATTATACGATCCACGGTCAGGCCGATATTATTGAAGCGCTGATTGAGCATTTGGAGCTGAAAGAGTTTCATGTGCTGGCTCACGATTACGGAGATACCGTCGCTCAAGAATTACTCGCCAGGCAAAATGAAGGCACAGGAAAAGGCTATTGGTTGTCAGCCTGTTTTTTGAATGGCGGATTATTTCCCGAAACTCATCGAGCACTGTTAACTCAAAAACTATTGCTTAGCCCTGTCGGATTTCTGATTAATGGGCTGTCAGGTAAAAGCCACTTTGATCGTTCGTTCAATAAAGTCTTTGGCGACAACACCAAACCCAGTGCTCAGGAATTGGATGAGTTTTGGCACCTTATTAAATTAAAGGGCGGCAAACATATTTTCCATAACTTAATGACCTATATTCGCGATCGTCGCCTACATCGTGAGCGTTGGATTTTGGCTTTACAGGAAGCAAAAATACCCATTGGCCTGATTAACGGATCGGCCGATCCTGTTTCTGGATCTCATATGGTCGCGCGTTATCAAGAGTTAAATTGCCGTCTGGACTATCTAGCCGAGCTACCGGCAGTAGGTCATTATCCCCAGGTAGAATCTGCCGATGAAGTGAGCAATCATTATCTCGGTTTTCTTAAACAGCAGGTTAATTAAATTGCTGCGCGACAAGCGTTTTATACATCGACAAAACTCGATTCAGGTGTGGATATAAGTCTCTATCGTCTCAGCCAAAGACTCCTCTTCAATGGGTTTGCTTAAGTAATCATTCATACCTGAATTCAGACACTTCTCTCTATCGCCGCTAATCGCATTAGCGGTCATGGCAATCACTGGTATTGACTTATAAAGATCACCCGCTTGACCTTCGCGTATGGCTTCGGTTGCCTGATAGCCGTTCATAACCGGCATCTGGCAATCCATCAAAACAACCTGGTATGGAGCGTCTGGCGAACACTGCTGCAACATTTCAAGGCATTCTTGGCCATTATTCGCTATCTCCGCATCAACTCCCAAATCCATCAAAATAAATAACGCGACCTGCTGATTAATCAAATTATCTTCAACTAAAAGAGCTCGAATGCCGTCTAAGCCTCCACCAACGGAATCTGGCAGAGCATCCTCGCTGACGTCTGATCCACTGATATCCGTGTTATTGATATCCGAGCCACTGGCCTCTGATTCCATGGGCGAAATCTTTACTGGGGCTGCTACCAAGCCTGAACTTTCCCGCTCTTGAATCAAGGACATAGATTTATAAAGGTCCGAATAGATGGCTGGCTTAGCAAAAAATCCATCAAAGCCACGACGGCTAAAATAATCCAGGCTGCCGGTATGGTCCATTGGGGTCATAGCAACCAATATGAGCGATTTATTTCGATTAGAATCTCTCAATTCCTGAGTTAATTGAGCTCCGTAATTATCGATAACATTCACATCAATAAAGGCTATATCAAAACCAGAAAAGTCCTCCGAACGGTTGTTTTCACATTCAGCTTGAATGCTGCCCTCTGGTTCGGTGACAACTGATACCGTCACCCCCCAACTCGACAGCATGGCTTTAATAGCCTCACAATTAGCTTGGTTATGGGCGACTATTAACGCGTGACGCGAGTTAAAACCATCGGTTAATAATGGCGAAGTCAGAACAGCGCTTTTACCCAAAAGAATATAAAATTCAAAGATCGAGCCTTGCCCGACAGTACTCGTAGCGGAGATAGCTCCCCCCATAAGAACACAAAGTTGCTTAGCAATGGCCAAGCCCAAACCGGTTCCGCCGTATTTTCTGGTAGTGGATGAATCCGCTTGGGTAAACATATTGAAAAGCTGATCAAGCCTGTCTTGGGCAATACCTATACCGGTATCCCTTATGGAACAATGCAGTATTTGGCCTCCATTTGGATCATCCTTTAGTGAGGCGGTGATTACAATTTCGCCTTCATCGGTAAACTTAATGGCATTACCAACTAGGTTAGTGAGTATCTGGGTGATGCGGTTGGAATCGCCTTTAACCATGGGTTCAGCAATCGCCAACGTATCAATAATAAGTTCAACGCCTTTCTGCTGAGATTTCAGAGCCATACTTTCAGAAAACTCACTCAGTAGATCTCTTATATCGAAATCAATACTTTCTAGACTTAACTTACCCGCATCTATTCGTGAGAAATCCAAGATGTCATCGATAAGATTGAGCAATGCTTTTGCGCTGGTTTTTGCCAGTTTAGCGCGATGCAGCTGTTCATCGTTCAAAGACATTTTAAGCAGTAAGTTGAGCATCCCCAGCACGCCGTTCATAGGCGTTCTGATTTCGTGGCTCATAGTCGCCAAAAATTCGCTTTTAACTTTCAATGCCTCGTCAGCAGCCTCTTTGGACTTAAGCAGAGCGATTTCATTTTCTTTGTTACTGGTGATGTCCGTTCGTATGGCGATATAACGAATCGGTTTGCCGCTGTCATCTAAAAACGGGGCAATGGTTGTATCAACCCAATAGAGCTGGCCGCTTTTGTTTCTATTACACAGCTGGCCGTGCCACACATTGCCTTTGGATATGGTTTTGTACATTTCCGTAAAGACAGACTTATCATGAAAACCAGAGTTTAACATTCGATGATTCTGACCCTGCAACTCTGCTTCGCTGTAACCTGAAATAGTACAGAAGCTCTCATTACTGTAAATAATGTCACCTTTTACATCAGTGATGGCAACAATGGCATGCTGATCGAGCGCAAATTTTTGCTGGTCCAACTCACGTAAAGCGCCTTGCAGTTTCTTTTGCCGCTGGTTGCTAATGGTCATGGTGGCTTCAAACGCATGAACGGCGTCAGTAAGCTGCTCCAGATAACCATCGGTTTGCTCGGGAAGATGTTGGATTTTCTTTTTCTTCGACAGGTCGATGAGTGCCTGATTGATTTGATTGAGCTTGGAGCTCATATCATTAGAAATATAAATCGCCAACGCAATCATTAACAAGATGATGATAATCGCAATGAAGAATCTGGACGTATTACTCTCCAGAGAATTGCTAATCAAGCTGGCGCTAGCATTCAGCTTGCCCGAATGATATTCCGATAGTTTCAAAAACAAGTGATTTAGGTCTGTTAATGCTTTGGTAGCATTGCTTAATTCATTCATTGCCAATTTGGCATCGACGGTAACAATTTCTATACCCGAGTTAGACGCGTATTGATATTTTTTAAAACTCTGGGCGATGCCATTAAGAAGCTCTTCATTTCTCTCTGTCGTGATCTGCGAGAAAGTTGCCAGTTGTTTTTCAATATCGTGTAAATCAAAAAGGAGATCACGACCATCAATATAAACACGTTCTTCATCAGGGTCGTCAAAAGCCGAAATCAGCAATAACGCCAAACGGCTGTGGTTATCATTCATGCGAATACCGAGTTCACTGAGGTCAGCGATCAGGGGTAGATTCTTGGATCCAAGATTTTTTAAAGTCTGAGTATTTTCACTCAACAAGGCATTATTAGAGATAAACAAGCCCCCACCCACAAAAATAAAAATCATGGGTACCAACAAAAAGCGGCTACGCAGAGATAAATTACTTAGTAGGTTCATCTACTTACCTTGAACATCCGTCCAGTCAGTTGGCTTAATCATTCCTTTGTAGGTCAACTCATCTCCCGACTTTTGAAAAATAGCTATAACCGCTTCAGGTTTTGGCCAAACCCCTAAGCTATCTCGCAGATTTGATGTGTGCCCCACAAAGACACTATTGGGTCCTTCCGCAGGCGTATCAATCATCATGTTAAGCAGTTTATCACTAAGAAACTTGGACTCTTCTACATCTTTACTCATAGAAAATTTTAAGTTGTCTTCAATTTGGTAACGACCAAAGGCAAGTTGCGCTGTATCTATGCTACGACAGAATGGACTGGTTAAGATTGTGCCAATAGGAATATCCAAGCTTGCCATCGTCTGGCCAATTGTTCTTGCTAATCCTCGGCCCACCTCAGAGAGGTTTCGTTGGTTGTCACAACTCTCCAGAGTATTTTCCATTTGGTCTTTTTGATCGCGTTGAGTAGAACTGTGACGCATATAAATAATATGGCCACCAGACTGTAATGCCTTGATTAACTGATCCGGCGCAAGCGTTGGCTGAGCAACTGGTTCCGCCATGAGCAAAGGAACAAAAAGAATAATATGAAGAACTACTTTAATAGGGAAAAATAATATCTTTGTCATGCCATTGATCTCCAGCGATCTGTAAAAACCATCAGTTATTCAAACTGACGCTATCGTCGAACAAGTAAGCGAGTCATCATCTACTATTGCTTATAGGCCAACACTCTTAGCCGCCATCACTAGAGTCATCAAAAAATCCTCCTGCGCCTCGACTATCTCCTGAGCCAGACATAAGAGCAATTTTATTGATAGGAGCAACTTTAATGATAGGAGCAACTTTAATTATAGGAGCAACTACAAAAATAACGATCCATGATTTCACCCAGAACTAAGGAGATTCACCTACCAGAGAACGAGCCTCCCCAACTTTCATAACCCATAGATTCCGCTCATGAAATCCATTACTCACCGCTGATTTTTTAAACCGTTTTTGCGGTTCAAACATCGGCTCATCCGATAAACTACTCACTGTTCCCCAGTGGGAAGCGATGAGTGTATGCGCGCGCAAGTCAGAACCAATCGAAACCGCTTCCTCTGGCGTCACATGCGACATCCACATCAATTCTCGAGGTTCATAGGCGCCTATCGGAATGATTGCATAATCAAAAGAACCATACTGTTCTCCAATCCGACTATACACAGATTGTGAGTATCCAGTGTCCCCGATAAATAACAGACGTTTTATTGGACTCTCTATAACCCATGAAGACCATAAAGTCTTATTGTGATCGCTAATACTTCGAGCTGAATCGTGAACAGCAGGATGTGATGTGATCTTAATATTTTCTACCCTAATCGATCCTCCCCAATCCAATTCAGTTACTTTTTTATAGCCTCTTTTCTCAAAAAAAGACTTTAGACCTAAGGGTACAACAACATGAATTTTCTCTTTATTTCGTAGAGACCTAATGGTTCTGTCATCTAGGTGGTCATAGTGGCTATGTGACACAAGCACCACATCTATTGGCGGCAAATTTTCTATAGATATGCCCGGGTCTACGATTCGTTTTGGCCCAACCCATGGAACTGGGCTGGCGAAACCTGTTAG
The DNA here is from genome assembly GCA_034112445.1 of Cellvibrionaceae bacterium. GTDB lineage: Bacteria > Pseudomonadota > Gammaproteobacteria > Pseudomonadales > Cellvibrionaceae > Pelagadaptatus. The sequence goes on from JAWUVI010000019.1 coordinate 107,190, forward strand.
AAAGGGGTCTGTTAATATTGTTACATCCGATATATTTATTAGAAAACTGGCATGCCCTAACCAGCTTATTTTGTCTTCTGTAATTGAGTTATACAGTGATAGTGATTCTTCCATAGATAAAGCGTGGTCCGCCGGTATATCAGGCGTGAACAGCGAACCCCAAGCTCTACGAATATAAAAGAGAATACCCTTAGGCGCAGCCGTTTCAACAAAAGGGTAATTTTGAAACCCTGCTTCAGTATGATGCTCAGGCTTTTTCTCCGCTGGAATCTGACCCACATTTTGCGATGAAATTGAGGCACAAGAAAACAACACGAGCGACATAATCATTATGTATATAGCTTTTTTCACACGTCTAATACCCCCTACAAAAATCTAGTGCTCACATCACCTGCGGTCGAATACCGCCGAGAACACCCGTAATATTATTTACCTTCATGCAGTGGAACGGAGAGCCCTCGACCTGAAGAAAACGACAAGCGCCCAACAGTACAGAGGCGTCATAATAACCCAAGGGAGTTGCCCTTGTAGGGTTACCGTTCGGCCGTTGAATACGAAAAGGGTGGGATTAAACCATGGCCCCGTTGGCGCCAAGGGTGCCCAAGAAAGTAACTTACCCTCCGCAAGTTGATCCTGGTAAAGAAACATTTCAACCAAAATGTTTTGCCCCAAAAACCAAGTTAGAAGAAGAAAGAAAGCACCCCAATGCCAACGCACAAAAACCGACGCCGGATCACCGATGCATTTCCAAACAAGAAAAAGTCCAATTAGGCAAATAGACCCTGCATCGCCAAGCGAGTTGAGCAGCCAGTTTAAGTGAATTGGTATCGCCGTGCTCAAAACCTCGGCTCGACGAAGATCAACGGGGTCGCCAGCCACCAACCCATAAGTGAACCATAACTCCCAACCAATAGCGCAAGCGACGAATGATGCTAGGTATACCGGCACAATCCAGTCAGGAATGCGTTTTTTCTGATGAAGTATGAGCAGCACAAACAGTGGCATTAATGAAAAGAAGTAAACGACACAAATGACTCGAAGATGCTCAGGGCTCATATACTATTCCTTTAGGGTTAACGCACCTCATATATTGTTGAGAAGCATCAACTCTCCCGGGTAAGGAGACATATAATAGGATTGGGTTATGTAGTCATTCGGGTGTTTTCTAAAATGATGGCGTAAGAGTGTAATAGGCACAACGAGAGGTAACAATCCGGCACTGTAATCCGTAATTATTTCACTCAACTCAGCTTTGTCGTCTATATCCAAAGAGTTTTTAAAATAGCCCTGAATGTGTTGCAACGTATTAACGTGATTTTTTCTCGTTGCAACAGACTTTAAAACGCCCATCATACTGCCAAGGTATTGATCCGCTAACGCCTTTAAATCCACTTCACCGCCGATTGCCAACGACGCACCTAATTCTCTCGTTTGCATCTGGTTATGGCTCATTAATATATACTTATGCTTAGCATGAAACTCCTGCAATAGAGCGATACTCAGCGGCTGGGTAAGCATCACCCTCCAACGTGAGTAAATATAAACCCTCTGAATAAAATTTTCTCTAAGGTGAGCATCTTCTAAACGCCCCTCTTCTTCCACCGGTAAATTAGGAAAGTTTTCCATTAGTTGCTTTGCATACAAACCTACACCATCACGACTTGGCGCCCCATTACTATATACTTTTACACGCTCCATACCGCAACTGGGTGAATCGCGTTTCAAAATATAGCCGCACAACTCGCTATGCCAATTACTTTGTTTCTGGGCTATATCACTGAGTTTTTCGGTAACATCAAGCTCACTATTCTTAGTGCCTACACACCGAATTTCGTCATTAACTGAAACCAGACGTATTGGTTCTCTAGGTATTCCAAGACCAATTTCAACCTCAGGGCAAAACGGTAAAAAATCGAAATAGTCTTTTAGCACACCGGTTATATAAGAATTCTTTTTATGGCCCGAATCAAATCGAACATTTTCACCTAACAAACAGCTGCTGATGCCTATTTGGATTTTTGGGGAGGGTGTTTTATTCATTCGCTAAGTATGTCCTGTATTGCGCTGTTTATTTTGCTACTGCCGCTTTGCTAAGATTATCAAGTACGCTGGATATTTTTTGAATAACCGAATCACAGCCTTTGATGTCATGTCGCTCTTTTAGGTATTCAGGATTATTAAAAGAGAGCCATGTTTGACCATTTACATCCGACCAAAACAACGCTTTCTGCGGAAGATCTATAGCCACTTGTTTTGAGCACTGCATCAGCGGCGTTCCGACTTTAGGGTTACCAAAAATAATCAACTCGGTAGGTCCTAATTCGAGACCAACCGTCGAAGCATTACTGCTGTGGTCTATTCTTGCAAAAATAGTCAGGCCTTTTTTCTTTAATACCGCCTCAAATCGATCGGCTGTTTGTTTAACCGAATAGCCACTCTCAATTGAGATCAAAGAGTCGGAAGCCAAAACAGAGCTCGAAACAAAATTAAAAACAACGAGGACGAAAATAGTACGCGAAATTATTTTTATCATAGTAAAACCTTTATCAGTCACTCAGCTTTTAGCCCTATTATTGAACGCCTTAACTTACTTTCCTTAACTTACTACCCGTAGCTTTTAATCATGTTGGACATAGGTGAAACATCCAAACCATGATTAGGAATCGGGTAGCGTAAGCCATTACTACTTAACGCCTTTAACCCTTCAATAGCTTTTGGAAGAAAACTTGGAGGTAAAGCGATTAACAGTTCATCATCTTGAACCCCACCGAATTTTCTTTCGGCGTAGCATGGGATGGATACCGATGGCTCGCCCGTTTTCAAAGCTCGTCCCCACGAATCTGCACACGCACTTTCGCCAACACATCCAAAATCTAATTTTTTATATCCAGACCATTGCAAGCCGTTTATTAAGGTAATCATTTGTCCTGGGGTGCAATAGATCAAACAGATATCAGGGTTATCTATACGGCCTGACGCTAAAGGAGAAACGGCCAGAGCTTCATACTCACCATAACTTGCACAATCCATCTCCGCTTGATGTTTCGCACTATCTTCCAGGGAGCTGTACCACATGCCATTAAATAAATTGCCACTAAGAAACTCTTCATCGCGCGGATGTAAACCAACGACCGCTCCGCACTGAGACCCGACAAGATTATCCATGGTTATACCGATGGTATAACCAATCCAGCGCGACTGACCAACGATCTGATCGGTGTTTAATTTCTCATGTGGATTAGGGCGCTTAATTCGGGGAATACTTTCCATTTCATCGAGGGTTTTATAACGTTTCATCCCTATAGGTAGGGTTTTTATTTTTAAATACTTGTTGAGCTCTTCGACAATATTTTTGTAGTCATAGTCGCTAGAATCACCCCAGCAGTTTTCTACAGTACTCATATATTTATTCCGCTATTTTTTGCCATTAAGTTTAAATCAAGAGTAAAACTAGAAGACCCGCTAGCACTCTATAATAAGCCTTTCAATCCTCTGTTTTTCACGCCATCAGCGTTGAATCAAATAAGCAAAAAAAATGCCTTCTACGTTTTATCCAATTCTGTAATCCCATAAAAAATCGAACACACCTACCAGTGAAATACATTAATCTTGTTATACATTCCAGCTGATCTTGCATACGGTGAGACTAGCCGTCCAAAAATCCCGGTAATTCTGTACTTGTTTTTGATGTTGAATTGATCGAAGTTCTCTAAGAATCTGATCATTAATAATCGCCATATAAACAAAAGGCCTGTCTACTTATGTAGGCAGACCTTTTAACTTTTCCCAGCGCACTGACAGATAAGTTATCTGTTATGGCAAGTTAGGTTTTATTAGCCGCCATAGATCGCATCGACTAAACCACCAACCTTCGCGTCAGTGATGTTTTCTTGATCTGTAAGCCAATCAGCTATTATTGTTTTCTCTTCTTCAGTAACTGAGTCATAGCGTTTATTCGAGTAAACGAATCCTTCAAAAGTATCGTCATTTACTCCACCGCCCACAACTAGATTCCTGGACTCCAACACATCTAAAAACGAATCAAAAAGTGTATCGTCCAACTTAGTAAATTTGAAAGTTACTTCAAATCCAAGCATTGCAAACTCATCAAGATATAATTTTTTACGCAAACGTTTATTTCTTTTTGGGCTGGTCATATATGTATATTTTCCTTATGGCATTTATCAGTATGTTAGATAGCGCGCAGCCTACCTATGAAATGAGCTTATAGCACGCAGTTAATCTGCCATAAGCGCACCGCAATGACAAAACTATTCAATTAATTAGCCACCCAGCACACCCACACTTCGTCGAGTCATGGATTCTGATATTTCAGGGATACTAGCCGGGTCATCAATCGTTGAGGGAATTGTATATTCTTCACCATCAGCAATTTGGCGCAATAACTTACGCAGTATTTTTCCTGATCGGGTTTTTGGCAAGCGTTTAACGACGATAGCAGTCTTAAAGCAGGCTAATGCACCAATCCGATCTCTAACATCAGCAATCAGTTCTTGTTCCAGATCGACTTCACTGAGCTCTACCCCATTTTTTAGTAGCACAAAGCCCACCGGCAGCTGGCCTTTCAAACCGCAGTTGATACCAACAACTGCGCACTCTGCAACCGCTTTATGGTCGGCAACTATCTCTTCCATCTCACCTGTGGATAAACGATGGCCTGAAACATTAATGACATCATCGGTACGCCCCATGATAAACACGTAGCCATCTTCATCGATATAGCCACCATCACCTGAGCAGTAATAGCCTTCAAACTCTTGTAAATAGCCACTGTCGAAACGATCAAAATCACCCCAAACAGTGGGCAAACAACTGGGTGGCAAGGGCAGTTTAACGGCTACGCTACCTTGCACATTGGGGCCAACCTCTACACCAAGATCATCAAGGATTCGCACATCAAACCCAGGGCTTGGTTTAGTCGCAGAACCCGGCTTGGTCTTCATTGGCTCAACGCCCATCAAATTACCGCAAATAGCCCAGCCCGTTTCTGTCTGCCACCAATGGTCCACAACCGGCAGGCCGAGCAATTGCTGGATCCAATCGTAAGTCGGTGGGTCTAAACGCTCACCCGCCACAAATACTGTTTCCATACAGGAGACATCATATTGCTTTAGTAGCTCTCCATCAGGGTCTTCTTTTTTAACCGCTCGAAATGCCGTGGGAGCAGAAAATATAGCTTTCACTTGATACTCTTCAACCACACGCCAGAATGCGCCCGCATCAGGGGTTCTAACTGGCTTACCCTCATATAGCACCGTAGAAAGACCCGCTAATAGCGGTCCGTAAACTATGTACGAGTGGCCAACAACCCAACCCACATCAGAAGCAGCCCAAAATACATCACCGGCATCCATGTTATAGATCGCTTTCATGCTGTACTTAAGCGCAACAGCATGGCCGCCGTTATCGCGAACCACCCCTTTGGGCTTACCCGTAGTACCTGAGGTATACAAAATATAGAGAGGATCTGTGGCCTTTACTGAGACACAATCGGCTGGTGTAGCCGCTGCCACAGCATCTTCCCAGTTAATATCACGACCGGATTGCAGTGTCGCTTCAACTTCGGAACGCTGCATGATGATACAGGCATCGGGTTTATGAGAAGCTATATCAATCGCCTCATCCAGCAAGGGCTTATAGGGAATAACTCGATCCACCTCAATCCCGCAAGATGCAGAAACCACAACCTTAGGAGTCGCATCATCAATTCGAACCGCCAGCTCTTTCGCTGCAAAGCCACCAAATACCACCGAATGGATTGCGCCAAGACGAGCCACGGCCAACATAGCTATAGCGGCTTCAGTAACCATAGGCATATAAATCAACACCCGATCACCTTTACTAACGCCTTGATCTTTTAGAGCTCCAGCAAACAAGGCAACCCTGTCACGTAACTGGTTATAGGTAATGGCTTCTTTTTTGTTCGTCACCGGAGAGTCGTAATAAATAGCAACCTGCTCACCACGACCAGCATTGATATTGGCATCCAGTGCCATGTGACAGGTATTCATTTCCCCATCAGAAAACCAACGATCAATGCCGTTTGTATCTTTGCTTAATATGGTCGAAGGTGTTTTAAACCAATCCAGTGCGGCGGCCTTTTCAGACCAAAAGCTTTCCGGCTCTTGAATAGAACGGTTATATTCCGATAGGTAACTCATAAGCAAACCTCAATTAATTTCTCTTGCGTACTCATTCAAAATACGACACTCGAAGGCAATTTCACCTTATATAACATAAGAAAATAAAAAGAGGGACACAACCCGACCTTAGTAGAAGAGGGTACGCCATAGCAATGTCATGGAAACAGGTGTCATGGAAACAGGTGTCATGGGAATATGTGCCACTATAAATTAACCCAGAATTGATTTCAGGCATGAATGAATCATTTAAAATCCTTACTGATATTTAATCGCCCATTAATGAGTAGGCTTTTCTAACTCTTGAACTAAATAATTTATCTCTTCAGACTTTTGTAAAAATAAAGTCTGGGCATCGAACAAGCCGCGATTATATAAAAAAGGCCCTATTTCTTTGGCAAAAAAGTCAATTAAGAACTCAGCCTCAAAGGCACCGATTTCTTGATCCAGCTCATCATTAAAGTGCTGCTTCACTTTGTGCACGATCCTATCTAATTCATCTTTCGAAAATTTTATGTCGCTCATACTTAAACCCTAACCCTAACCTTATCCCTTCACGCACACATATACCGAATTGGTAGATTCGCAACCTTGAAAGGGATTATAAAAAGCCACTACGTGTGAACTAACACTGGAAAACACTGTTCTCAATAATGCTTCAAAATTTTCTTCCGGAAGGTTTTGCGACCACATGGCAAACACACCTCTCGGTTTAAGCTGCTCCGCCATGAGTCCTAAATTTTCGGTTGTATAAAAACTGGCGTTGGCTGCATTTAAAAATTCTGTAGGAGAATGATCTATGTCTAAAAGAATGGCATCAAACTTTTTACCCGGGCTACTTGGGTCAAAGCCTTTACTCGGATTTGTGGCTAGATCAAAGAAGCTGCCAAGCACATATCGGTTACGCGTATCAGCATTGAGTATTTTTCCTAAAGGGACGAGTTCATCTTTATGCCAACCTATAACAGTATCTAGTGTATCAACCACCAACTGCTCTGCAATCCGCTCGTCTTTTAATGCTTCCACGGCCGTGTAACCTAGACCCAAGCCTCCCACAACCACACTGAGTTTATCGCCTTCCACAGCGGCCAAACCAAGAGTAGATAAAGCTTCTTCGGCGTCAACAAACATACTCGACATTAAAAATTCTTCCCCAAGCTTAACTTCATAGATGTCTCTATCGCCAAACACAGGAATACGTCTTCTGCGCAAAGAAATTTCACCTATGGGGGAGTCTTGGCTATCAATTTCTTCGAATAATTTGCTCATGATGGACCTGTCCTAACGAGAAGTGTGGGCGACAATCATACTGACTAGATTCTTAAAAAAATACAGCACCCAGACACCTTGGGCTATCCTTTTTATTTGCACAAGCAACATACAATGACGGATTCGTTGTTAGCTCATATACCCCACAAACCCCTTTCTGACAGGCCTAAAAGTACCCATCTTGGCTACTTGCCGCATTAAGTTACGTCATTATGTTAAATACGTTGTTATAAAAGTGAAGTGCTATACCCTAGAGTACCTATTTCGTTCTGTCATTTATCTATCTTCGATAGCTGGCGCAGCGCCCAAACTTTGAGGCCGCCCAATGACAACCCCACGATTACGCTACCAAACCGTTGAGTTTGGCAAAACAGACATCCACCTTTGCACCTTACGCAATAACCAAGAGTTTGAAGACCCAGAAGGTATTGCTGAAAAACTGGGCATCTGTTCAGCATCTTGGCCTATGTTTGGCGTCATTTGGCCGTCTAGCTTAGTGCTTGCGCACTACATTGTTGATTATGAAACTGAATCAAAGCGAATATTAGAAATTGGGTGTGGTATGGCACTATCCAGCTTAGTCCTCAACAAACAATTAGCTGATATTACCGCAACCGATTATCACCCAGAGGCGAATAAGTTTTTACAGAGAAATACATTGCTCAATCAAGATCGGGACATTACTTTTGAGAAAGTAGATTGGGCAGACAAAATTGACACTCTAGGTCTTTTTGATCTGATCATTGGTAGCGACCTATTATACGAAGACAGCCACATCCAATTGTTAGCGGCTTTTATTGAGGCGCACTCAAAACCTAGCTGCGAAGTTATTATTGTTGACCCCGGCCGCGGTAGAAAAAATAAGCTCAGTTCAAAAATGGAAGAGTTCGGCTTTACATCCACACACCTAAAACCACTTCATACTGACTTTCTCGATAAAGACTTCAAAGGCCGCATCCTTAAATTTGAGCGCCTTGCTATAGCTTAAATAGTCTATTGAAAACTTGATTGATGTCGGTGAAAGGACCGGTTATTTCTTAGGTTCTGGTCTACTAATCAGAAAGACTGCTATTACAATAAATAATACGCAAACCCCTGCCAGCACCCAGGCATTATCTGAACGATATAAAAGAAGACCCCAGCTAGCCATTAACATTAACACCGCTATTACTTTACTCGCACGCGATACAGCACCCTGCTGCTCCCAATCAATCAGCAACTTACCTAGATGCGGATGAGCGTATAACCACCGATGTAAACGCTCAGAGCCTCTTGCAGAAAACCATGCAGTTAAAAGCAAAAAAGGAACCGTTGGCAAACCGGGGAGAAACACGCCCATAATTGCTAGCGCTAGAAAAAAATAAGCCAGTATTAATGCCATTACGCGAGCCATAAGATCAACCGACTACTCGTCATTTCTATTGAAAGGTGGAACATACTCAACCGTATTTGAATGCGCTCTTATCCATTTGAATTAAACTTTTTCACTATAAACGATGCTAACTGCTAGCATCAGTAAGGTTAGCATTCCTGCTGCAACATTTGTCCCCATATAGAGTGGTTTACTACCAATATTCCCTGCGTATTTGATTGCCCCATACAAAGAAATTAAACTCAATATTATCGGGCTAACCGCTATGACACTTAAGTTTGGTAGATAACCTTTCGCCACATAAATCAGAATTAATGAATACGCGCTCAACATAAATAAGGCGTATACAGCGTTACTGACTGGCAGACCGAAGACTATTGGAAAGGTTCTCCGACCAATGGTTTTGTCCGCCGAGATATCTGGGTATTGGCTTAATAACAAAATGTTGTTGAATAATAAAAAAGGTACAAGCGATATCAGCCAAGGTAATACTGCATGCTTTCCGGTTAAGGTCACATGCGTACCAACTACCATCATAATGCCACAACCCAAACCTGGAGCGATTAGACACAACCATGGCGATTTATTAATCCATGGTGTGTAAGTGACAACAACAAGAACGCCAACAATACCAATGGGCAGTACTGCCAAGCCAACATCAATTATAAAATAAACACCAATAATAATGGTTGTTGCGAGCGCCACTAGGCTTACGACCAATACCGCCTGCTTTGATCCCGGATCGTTAGGCAATGCGCCACTGCCACCACTAAAAGGTGTTTTAATTGTTGCTAAATCTAAACCGCTTTTAAAATCTAAATACTCGTTAAGCATGTTGCTGCATATTTGCGCCGACAAGGCTCCTATTAAAATAAGAGCAAGGGTAAAGTAGCTAACCGTAGTGTGTGAATTGACTGCAGTACCAAAGCCTAAAAACACACACATTGGCGTTAACATGAGAAATGGTGGGCGTGCCGTGAGAATGATTGTTTTTAGCGTCATTGGGAATATTCTTGCAGGAAAATTAAAAATCAGAACTATGAATTAAAGGATTTTAATTCGAATAGTCAAAGTGTCTGATGAGTTGGATCAAAAAATGATGATTCAATAGGGTCAGGAATCAATCGGGTCGGTGTCATTTATGTATAACACTCAACTAAACTTTCAATGAGGTTTGTTATGAGTAGAGGTCGCTATCAACTGTGCATCTCTTTCTGTACTGCATTCATATGAACCCATTTCGAATTCTCGACAAATCCACGGACGGTTTTCATAAATAGAACACATGTACGTTTCACGATCTAACGCTGAGCACCAACCATCGTCTAAGCGTAACATTGTTTCACCGCCCCATTCATCGCGAGCAATATGTTCGTCAGGAACACCTGTATCACTGATGATCATAACTTCTAAACGGCAGCAGCAAGCTTCGCAATTCGAGCAGGTTATTTCTGATTTAGGTTCATTTTTGATATTAATCGCCATGGGTATCAACAACTGAATAATTACACCGAAATAGTTACACCGAAATAGTTACACCAAAATAATTACACCGAAATAGTTACTCTCGTATCAAGGACAGTAACTGAGTCGCATCCATACCTTGCTTTAACTCGCCACGCTCTACCGCGTGAATCAAGTCCGAAATACGTTGATTGGCCGGACACGCCACCCCGAATTTCTCCCCGGTCATGACCACCGCCCCATTAAGATGGTCCACTTCCGTCAACCGGCCACCACTTAAATCCCACCACATCGATGTTCTAACAGAGGGGTCAATTGCCATCATTTTGGTCCCAACAATGTTAAACAACCAATTAGGCATAGCAATAAACCAGGGCAACACTTGAGGTGGGAGTGCCGTCAATTTAGGTAAGGTTATATCTTGGGCCTTAACAACCTGTAAAAGCTCTGTCATTAACAAAGCAATCACCTGACGATAACCACGCTGTTCAAGCATGCTTTTAACCGGAATATCAGCCAAGGCGTTCACCGCGTTTGCGACATTCAGTTGCAACTTGGCCCACAAAACAGCATCCATAATGTTACTGACATGGGTTGGCATTAACGGGCAATTCAATCGCTCAGCGAGTGCCTCAGCTTTTGGATGATATTCGATGATCATATCCCCTTCACTGCCTCTATGAAGGCGATCATCGGATAACTGAGCCACATTGGAATGAAACATGACACGCAAAACCACATTATCTGGAAATGCATCTCTTACCGATAAATCACTCCCTAAGCCATTTTGACAACACAGGATGATCGTTTCAGAATTTACAAACGGACGAACTCCTTCGAGAGCATCTTTCACTGCGGTGCATTTAACCGTCAACCATAAAAAATCGGCTGGAGAATCAGTGGGTTCTGCAAAGGTAAAGCCGCTGGCAGTTGCTTTATGGTCATTATAATCACTTAAAAACAGCTCTCCAGAAAAACGAGACTTCATTTTCTCTCGAACCACCAAGCTAACCGGAAATTCTCGCGAACGTAATACTCCAGCGATAAACCCACCAATCAAACCTGCGCCAAAAACACTATGTGAAGACATCATACAAACCCGTATTTCAAATCAAGCAACCCAGCAAGAACCCAATAAATCCAGACCAAACATTAACCGTCTAACGAACTCTATTGAATTAACTTTCTAAGTCCAAATTCCGAGTTAAAACTTCCGCAGACGTAATAATACGCTTGGTACGTTTAAGCTCCGGATGTATTTCTGACTCAGTGTATCTTGTGGGATTACCAGTGTCCGCGCTGACAAGCCAAGAGTTTTCATGCCGACGCTCACCCAGTTGTTTCTTCAGTGCTATGGGAGTGATTCCCAACGCTTTCGCAGCGGCATTGTAAGTGCAGCGGGTTTTAACTCCGTTAAGATACTCTACTATTAAATTAATTTTATCCTGCACGACGATATGATCCTCTAAAAGTTAATGCCCCAATACAGGGCTGATAATTGTTCATTAAAATCTGTGATGAAGCGAAACTGAGTCAACGGCTAGGCGTACCTTCAATTTACCCAAGTTCCATTAGTCACTTGGCAATCAATTGCGTCTAGACACATATGAATAGACAAGCCAATTCCGACAAGCCGAGTCTTGGGCACAAAGCAAAGCGCAAGATACAGTACTACAAGCCAAAGCTGATGTAGAGGGTGGAAGCCAATACTACAGCGGCCAGGATCGTATATTGGGTTCGCCAATAAGTGATCAAGATCCACAAGCATAGTCACAACCATGACAAAATAAGCGTATTTCCAGAGTTTACGAAAGAAAACACCCGTTACTATTGCTGGAACTAAAAAATGTAAGACTAGGTGAAACATATGAAAATAACTCTAGCTCATTAGAGAGTAATGCTAAAAATGCTTTGCAAACTAATTTAGTAAAAGAGGTTTATCAATTGGGATAAATTCACTAGCCGCATTAATGAGCGATTTTGCCGTCAATTTTTCAACGCCATAAACCTCAACTCTTTTACCTTTTTCTTCCCGAATTTTATTGGCGAGAAGATCGAAATCACCATCCCCAGAAACTAGAATGACAACATCTGCACTGCTAGCATTTTCCATAACATCAATAGTGATCCCGACATCCCAGTCACCTTTTGCGGATCCATCTGAGCGCTGAATAAAAGGCTTCAGTTTCACTTCAAAGCCAATAGCTCGTAATATATTTTGAAACTCAGTTTGCTTCTGGTCACCCCTTTCTATTGCGTAAGCTACAGCCTTAACTACCGTCCGACCACTGGTAGCCTTTGACCAAAACTTATTGTAATCAAAGTTCTTCCCAAAGGTTTGTCTCGCTGTGTAATAGACATTTTGCACATCAACAAAAATGGCAACTTTCTTCATTGGGACAATCCTATGATTTTATTTAACACCAAAAAAGAGAGCTATGTAATCGACCATAGCCGTATATCACTCGGTAAGTAGCTACACAATTGGGTAATCTCGGGTGCACTAGGAATAAGGACGCCCGCAGATGAGAGCGGACTCCAAGTAGAAACTAACTGTTAAATAAAGGCTAACCCGCCAGATACATCATGCCCTAGCGCTTTATAGGGTATGAACTAACGCGCCCAGCCGTCGTATGACTTAGCTGACGCGTTAGGGTTTTATATGTCCAAATTACGGGTTAAAACTTCCGCAGAGGTAATAATACGCTTGGTGCGATGAAGCTCAGGATGCTTCTCTTCATCTGTGTAACTTGTTGGCTCACCAGTTCCTGTACTGACCAACCAGGAGTTTGCATGCCCACGCTCACCCAGTTGTTTCTTCAGCGCCTGAGGTGTAATACCTAACGCTTTTGCCGCTGCATTATAGGTGCAACGTGTTTTAACCCCGTTAAGGTACTCTACTATTAAGTTGATTTTATCCTGCACGACAATATGATCCTCTAAAAGTTAACATCGCAATAAGCGACGCAAAATAGTTGGCTATACTAGCGAAGAATGAGCGCAGCCAACTGTTATGCGTTCGTTCTTGATTGGCTTGTTATATGTTAACTATAACAGATCGGCACCTCAAAATAACCTCAAAGATATCATAAGGCTTAGTACCCACTACTAATTGGCGAACTACTAATTGGCGAACTATGAAAGATTGTAATCAATGCGGAAAGTGTTGCATCAAATATGGTGGCGGAGCTCTTTCAGCGACAAAAGAAGAAATTGACCTATGGGAAATATTCAACCCTGAGATTTTCAAGTTCGTTAAGAACAACGAAATATGGTTTGATCAGAAATCTGGTGTAAGGCTCAAAAGCTGCCCATTTCTAGAAGTTACCCCCCCAATAGGACCTCTTACCCAAAATTTATACACATGCAGCATCTACCAAGATAGACCTGAAGACTGCCGCCATTACCCCAGTCTGATAGTTGAAATGATTAGGGATGAGTGCGAAATGATAGAAACCCTAGATTTAGAAAAGCCAGAACAGGCTCAAATCAAACTGGATGTATTAATGCAAGACAGCCGCCCATCAAGCTTTTCATAACTTTGTACTTCTAAGCCTGCAAAAGAACGGGTTACGCAAGCAAAAGTAACCACTTAGTATTGGGCTTTTATTTTGCCCTAGCTGTATTTATATTTTGAAACTGGCGGAGCATTGGCCATGGAATGGTTCACCCCCAGTAGGGTGCTCAAAATATAAGTCGCTGGCATGCAGGAGTAAACGATCTGCCATTGTTTCACTGTGATCGCTTTTATACAGGTCACACCCAAGGATTGGGTGACCCATTACCTTACTGTGAATTCGTAGCTGGTGCGTGCGCCCGGTAAGGGGAGTAAATTCCACCAAGCTCCGTCGCGGCTGCTCTAGTCTTTGTAATACCGTGTATTCACTTGTGGCCGGTTTTCCGGTGGCAGAACAAATTTTAACTCGAGGGAAAATATTTTTATCTTTTGCTATGGCTGCAACTATCTGACCTTGATCATCTGCAACCCATCCTTCAAGCATGGCAACATAACGTTTTTTAATTGCACGCATTTGAAACTGTTGGTTTAGATGTTGTGTCGATTCAGCATTCAAACCCACCATCATAATTCCCGATGTACCCAAGTCTAAACGATGCGGTAATTTTGCTTCTGGAAATGCAGGGCTCACCCCTTCTTGGCCATGCACCAAACGGTAGTGAACCGAATCCCAGTTGAGGGGATTTTTACCGGACAAACTAAACAGACCGCTGGGCTTGTTGATCAGTAAGATGTCATCATCTTGATACAAGATTTCCACAAGACCCTTACATACAGGCGCCACAAAATCATCAACGATAGTTTCAGTCAGAGGTCTATCTATAGGCATCCAATATTTCCTACTGTAAATAAACATATCGCCACGCTCATCACTTCACGGGCATCTAAGTAACTTGTAGGCCTTGTACACCATCAAACAATAATTTTAAGCCCACAATAAAAAGAAAGAAATAACAGATCTGGTAGACAACTTTTTCACTTACTTTGTGCAGCAAAAAATACCCCAATCGAACACCTATAGGCGCTAAAGGAACCATTACTAACGATGTCAGTAGGTTGGTACTGCTAAATTGACCCTGCCAAGTATATGGGATGAGTTTTATCAAATTAACAACAGCAAAGAAAATTGCCATAGTACCCATTAACACCACTTTATCCATTTTTTGAGGCAACAGATAAATACTGATAGGTGGGCCACCCGCATGAATACCAAAACTGGTAAACCCCGCCACCGCGCCCCAAACTCCCCCGCGAACTTTACTGACTTCCTGTTTCGGCTTCTCTTTATGTTCAAACCAATAATTGAGGAAAAATACGACTGACATCAATCCAATCATGATGCGGATCATATCTTCAGATAAATAACGAAAACTGAGTGCTCCAACGACAACCCCAACTATCGCTCCCGGAATAATGATATTCAGGTTCTTGCGGCACCACTGACCACGGAAACTCCACAGAGCCACCCCATCCATAACAACTAAAATGGGTAATAGGATTGCAGCAGCTTGTACAGGGGAAACCGCCAGACTGATCAGTGGCACCGAGACAACCGCAATGCCACCACCGAACCCGCCCTTAGCCATACCAAAGATCAAAATTGCCGGAATGGCACAAAGATAAAAGAAGGGATCGGTAATCATACAAAGGCCACTTTCTGTGCGCTTGCATCACTGCTTGAATGAATGAACAGGTGAAGACTAAAAAACATCGTCTTCACAATAGACTGTCACCATAAGTTGATTCGATTCATCTTCGGAAATTTGAAACACAATGGGACGGCAACAGACTTGGCAGTCTTCTATATATTGAGAGCCAACCTCCTGACTGTCTATAAGTACTGAAATAGTCTCACCGCAGTATGGGCAATTTATACTGTGTTCATTTAGTTCAATCAATTATTAGACTCAATATTTTTCACAGACACGAAACAATTTATACAACGACTCATTGATTACTTGTTTTAGATTCTCTAAGAATATTGGCTAAATAATCAGGTCGATCGGTAATAATGCCATCCACATTCATTTTGATAAGGTCACGCATCGTACTGGGTTTATTTATAGTCCAAGGTTGAACGCGCAAACCAATTTCATGAGCGTTATTCACAAAACGTTTCGTCACAATTTCAAAACCACTACGGTGTAAGGGTACGTGTAACACCTGTGCTTTTGGTGAATACAGTTTGTGTAATCCCAACGTTGATAAAATAAAGAACTCAGTAATTTCGTCACGCCCCATTGAAGTAACCACATTTGGGCAAGCTTCGCGAAATTCATCCAAACTGTCTTGATAAAATGAGGCAACGAGTGAGCGGTCATCTGCTTTATGCCGTTTAATTAAGTCACACAACGGCTCTACTAACGAGGGTGTTTCCTGTTTGATTTCTATGCTGATCGGCATTGCTGGGTAGCGGGTAAAGACTTCATCAAGGGTGGGGACTTGAATGCCCTGCCCTCTAAAAGGCCAACTGCCGTCCGGAGCATCTTCAAACCAACGGTAACCCGCATCGAGCGTTTTTAATTGCGGGAGAGTCATGTTTTTAATTAGCCCTCGACCATTGGTCGTCCGGTCTACCGTCGCATCGTGCATGACGACCAAATGACCGTCTTTACTCATGTGGATATCCAGCTCCAACATATGCGAACCCACGGATTTTGCGCCATCAAAGCCCGTTAATGTATCGCTGGGCCACAACTCATAACCGCCCTGATGACCTATATTCATAAAAGACGGATACGTCTCAAAAAAAGGCATTTGTCGAGCCGGCTGCGCGGTTAAAAACATCACAATAGCTGCCAAAATTAATAACAGCACGGCCGATAAAATGGCTCTTCGAAGAAATAGAAACATAATTGCTCGCCTAAAAATTTCGATTGAATAATGAAACCGACTTTATCACTACAAGCGAATCACATATTCCTTTCGAGTAGTCTCTACCACTTCCCATGTTCCTTTAAAGCCAGGACGAATCAAAAAACTATCGCCAGCTTTTAGCTCTTGAGAAGCTCCACCCTCCTCCGACAAAATAGAAATTCCCTGTAAAATACGGCAATATTCCCATTCATCGTAACTCACTTTCCACTTACCCGGCGTGGACTCCCATGTACCCGCATATAAACCTTCTTGCTCTTCAATATTCCAGGTGCGAAATTCAGGATTGCCCGAGATTAGCTTTTCAGGTTCAGGTGCTTCAATCTCGACCTCAAAATCAGTCGTATTAACACGCACAAATAATGCATCAGTTTCTGTCATCATGAATCTTCCCTTCAATTATGTCGCTCATATTTTTTATTAACTCTAGTAAAAGGTTAATGTGGCTGCCAATCATAGACATAAATCGGCGTTTGGTATGCATCGCTAAGCCTGATGGCTTTAAGAGGTTTGCATGAAGGTAAAGCGAATGTGTTACTCACAATGAGAGCTCCAGTTAACCGCTCGCGCTCCAGTTTGTCCTGAAGGGCAACCATACCCTCAGGAAAAAGATAACAAAATAGGACTCCAGCTTTGCTGAGATCGGCGGTTCTAAAATCTTTCCGATAGAGCGTTAGTTTATCCAGCCCTAAACAATATTTGCGAATGACAGAAACCAGCCATGGGAACCATGACAACTCGTATCCAATCACTTGTTGATCGGGGTACTTACGGGCAACAGCGATAACAAGTGTTCCCCAACCAGAACCGAGATCAATTAAAGGCCCTTCTACAGACTGATCAATTGAAGCCAGCATAGCGTGGCAAGCTTTGCTTGAGCTCATCACAGGGGAAATTCCCGTTTGCAGCGTGCCCCAAACAATGGATAAGGCCATCACAAGGACGAGGCAAACCAGTATTAATTCTAGAGGGGTCATATTAAATTAACGTTGATATTTCCTGTGCCAACTCAAAATCTCTCTTGGATAGTCCGCCGACCTCATGAGTGGTTAAACTTATAACAACTCTACTGTAGACATTAGACCACTCGGGATGGTGATTTGCCCTCTCCGCTAAGATGGCTACTTGTGTCATAAAGCCAAACGCTGAAACAAAATCAGGGAATTTAAATTCTCGGTATAGTTTGCCCTCGTTAATATGCCAAAGATTTTCAGAAGCTTTATTAAGCTCTTTTAGCGAGATATCTATCTCACCCTGACTGAAACTTTCTATCATACAAACCTCCAACTAATTACAAAGCTCACAGCTATCCAAATATTTAGTCCATTGAACGGTACTGTAATATTAAGTTGATAATTTCATGATCACTCGTCGATGATTTTAGAGAGTCATTAAATGAGGCTCTCTGTGGCAAACGGATGTTAAATTTGGCGTGCAACATTTTTGCAACTTGCTCGTCATCATTTGGGTCAAAATCTTTATCGGTATAAATACAAATTCTCTGAAGCATAAACTCTTTATTTGCCATGAAAAGTATTTCTCTTATGTGTCATTCGTTTTTCGAAACTACTGCGAAACAGCTCATTATAATGCCAAGGGCTTACGCAAGAATTGTTGAGTTGGTATCCAAACTGCATATCGCGTTAAATAACGGCGCACAGATTGTGTGCCGAGCTTGCGCTGCTTCTGTAGGTTTTCTACCTGACTAGATAATCTCGGATGGATCTATAGACACACAATCGTGAGTCATACTTTTCGCTCACGCTGCTCTAGAACAGAAGCCGAACAAGGTGAACATTGCCCACTTTTTAGTCTGTACTCTCAATTGGGGCATCTACACTATCAGTTTCTGGGGCTTGATCTTCAGCTGAGTTTTTAGCCAATTTATTAAGTCGCTTTTCTTCTTTCTTCTTCTTTTTTGCAATTTCTTTCTGTCTTTTTTCGTATGAATAATTAGGTTTTGCCATGGGAGTTCTCTCAGGTTAATTCGTGTAGGTTAAAGATTCGATAGGAGACAAGATTGATCCTACCGATCAGACCAAAGAGAGCCACTCCACTGTCCGAGCGAACAATATAACAAGATTGAACCGCTTATAACTCACTATTTCGATTTTCATAGGTCTTCATTGCTTCTTTCTTTGCTCACAGCGCTCTAATACAGCTTTTTTTTCAATATCGGATTTATTCCGCCAACCTACTATTTCGGATAACTCTCGATGACAGCCGACACAAACATCATCCGTATCTAAGCAACAGTTTCTAATACAGGGACTCTTCACTGCGTCGTTGTCTTCCTTTATGAGAGCTGCCATACATTAACCTATAGTTAGAAACATCACGTCTTGAAACCGACAACCGCTAAGCGCTGAAACTTATTGTAAGAGTTAAATTGTAAGAGTTAATTAGCGGTTTTGAACTCTTTCATCAAAAAATCCGGAAGATTCTTATACGGTACCAATTCACTGGATTTTTCGTTAAAGCTATCCACCCGCTTGATTCGCTCCTGCGTCACTGGGTGAGTACTCAATATTTCTGGCGGGTTAAAAACGTTGCTACCCTCATTCAATACTTCAAACAAACTCTCTGCTCCCCGCGTATGCCCATAGTAGCGCTCAAGAGTCTGTAATGCCTCAATATCGGCTTGATCTTCTTGCTGACGTGAAAAGGATAAGCTGGTCAGCAACCCAACATTGCCAACTAACTGCTGCGACATACTGCTGTCACCAAAGCCACTGATACTCGCTAGAGCCAGCCCGACAGCAACCCCTCTGCCAAGAGCTACAATGGGCGCACGTTGTTTGATGTGAGCAATTTCATGGGACAAGAGCATAGCTAAGGCGTTTTCATGGGGAAGCCTTTCAATTAAGCCTCGGTACATGATGAGATTGCCACCTAAAGTGGCGAACGCATTAACCGTATCGTCATCAACATAATGCACAACCACGTCCATACCCTCAGGCAACTGCTGCGCTACAACGAGCTCATCTGCTAGCTGCTGAAGATAGCTCTCTATGCGTTGCTGTTCTTTTGTTAAATCAACACGATCAGAGATGCTGGCTGCAAAAGATGATGTGGACAGCGACTTTTCAATACTGAACGGAATCAAGTGAACTAGCCAACCGGCCATGAAAGACAAGAGCGCCACAACTAAGACCGTCATTGCTCCCAACCCAAAGGCAAGAATGACGAACTCCTTTAATGGGTGCTCCTCACTGACATTAATTCCCTCAGGAATGGTGCGATTCTCGTATTTCATAGCACGGGCATCGGACTCAACGCAGTACCATAGGCATAGATTTCAACACTGCCAATTTGCTGCCCCTGACCCTTGGTGATTGAAGCCGTTTCTAACTTCACGTTCACCACCATGGTAGCCCCTTTCGCTATCGCATCTTCTTTCATTCGCAGGATTGCTTCACGGCGCGCACGTTCAAGCAATGACTCATACGTTGTTACCCTACCGCCAACAATAGCCCTCAAACCTGCCGCAATCCGCTTAAAATAATCCACTGAAATAACCACATTACCACCCACTAACTCGGCTTTTGAATTTTCCATTCCGGGAGGTAGCAGGCGCCCATTAAACGTAAGCACATCTTGGTATTTTTGTTCACGTTCGATAATAGATTTGAAATGTTTCTTCTCCGCCATCCGGCCAAAGAAATACCCCAGTACTAATAACGTCGCAAAGAAATATAAATCAATATTCATAACGCTTACTCAATGATGACCGCTGTGCCATAGGCAAACAATTCTGCAGCACCAGACGTGACTGATGACGTTGAATAGCGCACATTGATGACCGCATTCGCACCAATAGCTTTCGCTTGCTGAACCATACGATCAGTCGCTTCTTCACGCGACTCCTGAAGCAGTTCTGTATAACCGACCAACTCACCCCCAAAAATGTTTTTCAGACCAGCCATAATGTCACGTCCGGCATGTTTAGCACGAACCGTGTTGCCCTGAACCATCCCAAGGTGGGTAGTGACTTGCTTACCGGGAATTACTTCAATATTAGTAACTAACATATTGCGTCCTTAGTTTTTATTTTCCTTACGACCAGAATACCTGATCAGCGTTTAAGTAGATTGAGATTTACCCTTCACCTTTTTCCAATACTCATTTCATACCTCCGTTTAAAGCTGGATTCGTAGATGATCGGCAACCGAGAAATACTGCTCTGTCTGGGTTATTGGACAAGTAAATCGCAACGACACCGATTGCAATTGCAAATCTCTGCCTTCGTTATCGCCATTTCCATAAAGGCGGTCGCCATCAATAGGAAAACCCAATGCACTTAAATGCTGACGGATTTGATGCTTACGCCCCGTAAGCAATTTAACATCGACCAAGGAGCAATGGTCATTGTTATCGACAAAAGAAAAAACACTCTTTGCCACCTTGCCATCCACAAGCTGATTAACGTCATAATCTTGCGGAAAAACAGAAAAATCACCCTGCACAATGGCTTGATATCGCTTATCCATATTCCCATCGCGGAACAGTGCACTAAACAAACGCGCAGCGGATTTACTGTGGCATAACAAGATCAAGCCTGTAGTGGCGCGATCAAGCCGATGAACAAGAAACACGGGGCGCTCTGTGCTATTGAGTAATTTAGGTGAATTCATTTCCACCCAACGGTCGATACTGGCAAAGTCCCCCCACCGACTTCCCTGACAGTTAAGTCCGTAAGGCTTAAACCAAATACTGTACTCTTGCGCGTCATGAATTAACTGAGGCTCTGGCACCACCTGATTGAGTAGCTGAGCATTGTAATTAAGCTCTAGCTTATCACCCACCTGCAATGGCTTGCTGGCGCGCCGCAACCGATTTTTTTCCTTCCCACGCAGCAACCACACCGCGCCTTTTTGCATCGCCTCTTTGATTTTGGCTTGAGAAATGTTGGTGTGGTTGGCTAACAATTGACTCGCTTTGAACTGACTACTGTCAGCATCTACGGTCAACCAAACTTCTATAATATCCGTCATTGGTGACACGATAGATTTCGAAAACTGATTTCCATTAATTACATCCATCACTGAAGTGGAAAATACTCGGTTTGTTTTTCTATCATTTTAGCCGCTATTTTATTCCTAAATTTCTCAGCCTGTTTTGATCCCTATCCCTTGTTTGACATTGAGCAACGTCCTAAAAATTGCGTATCTGACTTAACTTGTTAAACGTGTTCGACAAAATAAGATTGTTATTTCCAGCCATGAATCCAGTTACTATCGTTTTTCAATTCATGCCAATTTATTGTAATGGATCGTTTAGACATTACCGCTTCGATACTACATGTTACGACCATGTCTTCTTCATCAAATTCAACATCAGATACCATGAAGTGCTTCTCCTTATTACTAGGAGTCACAGCCGTCCACTTACTACCGAGTAATTTTTTTGGATTTATTTTATTCATTTATAAGAGCTCGATTAAGTACTTAACGCCCCCCCCAGTAAGGAGCAAAAAACCGGTTGCTGCAATGCTGAAGAACAAAAATAGAAAACTGTTTTTAGTCCCGGTTGATTGGCTTTTTACACACGAGTTTTACTTCTGTAACTCATCTTGATAAGCCAATAACAACCGCCTAAAGAAAAAATTATAATTCCTAAACCTATTACTGCCAAAGGATCATATTTTTCTAAATCTAGGAGAATCACCTTCCTAGAAACAGCTATAACTGCGACCAATAAAACAACTTCTGCATGGATAATATTATCTTTAAAATACATCTCTACGGTCTCTACAAGCTCGAAACCTATGAGAATAATAAAAAAGAACCCAAAGATTCTAAATAATTCATCGATCTCTAGAAAAATCACACCATCATTCGGATCAAATAAATCCATATAAAGAACTATGCCTAGCTCTACTATCGCTATAGCTACAACTGCTGTCATCAAAATAAGAACAACAAATGACATCCATTTCTTTGCGGCATGGATAGAAGAAACAGCCCTCTCGATATTTTTGCTCACTGACTATGTGCTCCTATTGATGTATGACGCCTTTAGCAAGCGCCACGCTTTTTGCGGTTGCCTTGGCTAGAATTGTTATATCTTTTTACTCGTAGTAACCCCATAAACGAAGCACCTTAATTGATTTTTCTTTTTCTAATACTTGGTAAACAAGCCGGCGCTGTATATTGATACGGCGAGAATACGCCCCAGAAAGATCACCTACTAGCTTTTCGTAAGGTGGCGGAGCTTGATACTGCTAACGCCGTGATAATGGGCGCGCGGAACTTTGCGCGTCCAGCCAACTTGCTGGCGATATTTGATTACCTTGTTAGGCTTTTTTTACCACAGCTTTTAAAACAAAAAAAGTAATTACTAGATATAAAATTGTAGCGATATGCTTAAAGACTACTTTAAACGGAGCCTCTGCTTGATAAGCAAGAAAGCCATCTGTTACTGGCATAACAATACCAAATAAAGCACACCACATTATAATTGAGTAATGCTTAGCATATAAAAGGAAACCAAATATTAGCGCTATAAAAATAGTCCGAGAGCCATATATATTTACCCAATCGGAATCCATACTAGAAAATAATTCTGTGCCCCTTACATTTGCGAACGATACGGGGTCAATGTACGCAAACAATCCATAAAACCCCTGCAGTACAGTCATAAGTAGCACGAGAATAATACCTGCAACTTCTAATTTTGATTTCTTGTTATCCATATGCTATCCATGTACGCCTAAATTATTGAAGATTAACACCTCAAGCAGCGGCGCGCGTTCAGCCGTTGCTGCCTTGACTTGTTAAGCATTGCTCGTATAGAAACATATTTTATTGTTGTCTAAATCTCTTGCATAAGCCGAATGCATATTAGAGCGTATTCTAGGCTCTCCTTCAGTTATACCTCCTAAATCAAGAGTTTTTTTATGTAATCGATTAACCTCTTCAATAGAATCAACATGGAGGCCAAGCATAGTACCATTCCCGTTCGATGCTGGGTTTTCATCGAACGGCTCTGCTATGGAAAACATAAAGTCTTCGTTACCCCATAGCGTCATCCGTCCTTCTCCGGGAATTTTATTTAATCCACACCCATCAAATAATTCATCATAAAACGCGACTGCCTTATCTTTATTATTTGTTCCAAATACAAAATAATTCATTTTCATTGTAGATACTCTAATTGGATACATTGATGCCTAACGCCCGCCTAACAGGCAACTTGTAGTGAAGTATTTTTGTGTGATACTGGCGCGCAGCGACAACACAAAAATGCGTAGCAAAAAGTTGTCTCAGTTGAGGCGCTTGTTAGTTTGCAAACTATCATATCTGCGCCCAAACTTGCTTAAGCCCTAACAAATGAATAAACCCTAAAGTTAAACATATAGCAGAACTCCACAACCAAAATTCAGGTGTTCTTCCGAGCGGGTTACTGTAGAAGAAAAAGCCAGCTACACCTCTCAAAAGATAGACTGCGGTAATTGCCGATAATGCCCATTTGAGCAAAGGTAGATGAGAAATAATGCCAGCGCCAGAAAGTGCATAAGCCGTCCATATTGAGAATACCAATACGATAAAAGACGTAATGATAGTGGGCTGAATGCTACCCCTTTCTGCAAGAGTTGCCATTCCCTCACCTGCCCCCATAAATCGATACCATGTTGCACCATAATAGATACAGCCAATATGCAAAAGAGCAACTATTGCATTCAGAACCGCGGCAATGCTTAGTAATACATTTGTGCTCATATCTACTCCTAGCAAACTAACGCCGCGTTAGCCGTGCGAGCCGAGGGCGAGTCCGGTTGAACGCTTGTTTAGTTTTCATTTTCGGTAGTTAGTAAAAACTTTCGTAAATCTCTTTCTTGCCTCAATATGTGAAGGATATAGACTGAGTCGTTATCTACTTTGTAGAAAACACGACAAGGATCTACTACAACTTCTCTATAATTAAGAGTCGAAATTTCTTCAGGTACTCTGCCTGAGTCAGGAAATTGTTCGAGCCTCTGCACCTTGCTGAAAACGCTTTCTACTAGCTGCCTCGCAGCGTACGGATTACTAACTTCAATATATTCAGCAATATCGTTCAGATTATTTAGTGCTGGCTCAGTCCAGATTACTTGAGCCATTTACTCATTTTCTCTTTAGCTTGCGACATGTCCATTGTTCGACCTTCACGGATTGCATGCTCGCCTTTCGCGATACCTTCCAGGATTTTCATCCGATCTACCATCAACTCGTAATCAGCAACATCAAGCAAATAGGCTGATGGCTTGCCATGTTCAGTTATGAGAATAGGTTCTTTTGACTCATGCAGATCTGCAAGCAGTTTCGTTGCTTGCCTCTTTAATGTAGTAACGACTTCAGTTCTCATAGTGACACCTTAGATTAAAATGTATCACTATAGTATCACTCAGTTTCAAAAAAAACTAACGCCTTAAGCACGTGCAGCTTGCTGTCGCGTGCCTTAACTTGTTATAAGCCTATTGATTGCTGCACTCCATTGCGGAGCGCAGTAACTTAGATGATCCAATATTACTCAGCTGTCGGTTTTTCACTGGCTGATATCGGCCTCGGTGTGATTTCGACATAAATGGTCATTATGTTGTTTGCAACCAGCTCATCAATATTTTGCATTAACGATGACAAATGTACCTCGACCGCTGCCTCTTCCGTCGGCCCAAACTTGCAGTCGAAGCCCCAATAGGTGCCACCAGCGGGCAGAGGTTGTTTGCGTTCCTTTTTGAGGAATTTTTTAATGTCGTGCTTTACTGAGTCTACGACTCGCGGCACTTTGATCTTTGGGTGTTCTAACTTAAATGTCTTTTTCATTGGTATCCTATGGGAATAAAAATCTAAGGTACGCTGGAGGCGTTTCTAGTGCAGTGTAACCTAATGTTTATATGAAGACTTCTACCATAGCCATAAGCTTAGCTTTAAAACTCACCCCCTTTTAATACGCACTACCTTCATCACTTCGAAACTCATGCCTGCGACAGTTTCCTGCTCGGAGTAATAGGTTATGTTCACTCTCGCGCCTTTTAGGTTTTGATAGTTGTCTTTGCGCTTGAACTTAAAAGGCACATCACAACCTTCTACCATTACCGTATGTAAAACCCACTCGCCCTGTTCGCGCTGAGTATGTGAGATTACTTTCATCAATTCGGAGTGATTGAGATTTTTATTTTTTTCTACTAATTTTTGGGGATCTGACTGCATATTCAATATCTTTATATTTTAAATAATTTCACAGTTTATTGAGGCGTTGGACTGCTGAACTGAACCTATAAATTTGGATCTGTGATTGACTATATTTCATATAGCCACAAGTCATTATCGTGATTTTTTTTGCTTCTGAGCCACGTCACCGCCGGAGTTTTTCCAAGCGTTAAAACCACCCTCCAAATGACACACACGAGAGAGCCCCATATCTTGCAAAGCAGCGGTCGCTAATGCAGATCTCCAGTTCGACTGGCAGTAGAGAACAAACTGTTTATCTTCCCCAAATATTGGTTTGAAATATGGGCTTTCCGGATCAATCCAAAACTCCAACATACCCCTAGGGGCATGAATAGCATTGGGGATAGTACCGTCTCGCTCTAACTCTCGAACGTCTCTAATATCAACAAAAACAATATCTGACTTGCCTAACTTTGCTTTCGCTTCTTCTATCGAAAGCGTATTGATTCGCTCATTGGCTTCTTCAACCAATTGCTTACTGCTTTTTAATAGCGGCATGATAAATTTCTCAAAGAATTAACTGGATATGATTTTCTAAAAAATAAATAGTACAACACCAAATTGTTGTTTCCATATTTATGCGGCTTATTAAATTAAGCTATTGGCGCCGTCTTCTACTGGGCCAACATTATTTCTAAAAATTGAAAATAATTCTCGTCCGTTACCAAATTGATTAGCCGTTAAATCGGGTATTAGTGGAATGCGCTGTTTTAGCTCTGCCTCATCAACTAGCAGTATTAATTCTCCATTGTCAGCGTCTAGCTTTATCACATCACCCTCTTTAACCAGCGCCAAAGTTCCGCCGCATAAACTTTCAGGCGTAATATGTATCGCCGCCGGAACCTTACCCGATGCACCCGACATTCGCCCGTCAGTTACTAGGGCTACCTTAAAGCCTTTATCTTGTAAAATGCCTAACACTGGCGTGAGTTTATGCAACTCTGGCATACCATTCGCTTTGGGGCCTTGAAACCGTACTACGGCAACAAAGTCTTTCTCTAGATCGCCGCGATCAAAAGCGCTGATCAATTCTGACTGGTCATTAAACACCACCGCTGGAGCTTCGATTACTCTGCGCTCAGGAGCCACTGCCGATACTTTAATAACCGCGCGGCCAAGGTTACCATCAAGTACCTGAAGGCCACCCTCTAAGCTAAACGGCTTGCTAACAGGTGCCAGCACGGCCTCATCTAAACTCTCTATTGGTGATGCACTCCACTCTAAATTGTCCTCTTGCAGCCGGGGCTCCCGCATATAAGGCGACAAACCATTATCGGCCGCCATAGTAACAACATCGTTGTGGAGTAAACCGGCGTTTAGCAACTGGGAAATAAGATAACCCATACCTCCAGCCGCTTGAAAATGATTCACATCAGCTGGGCCATTAGGGTATATGCGCGCCAGAAGTGGGACCACTTTGGATAACTGCGAGAAGTCATTCCAATTAATAATAATTCCTGCTGCCCGCGCAATGGCAATCATATGAATGGTTAAATTTGTAGAACCGCCCGTCGCTAACAGCCCAACTATTCCGTTCACAATTGTTTTTTCACTCATTACATCACACAGCGGTCTATAGTCTTCAGTGCTAGCACTATGGCGTAATATTGTTTGCCCAGCGGCATCAGTTAATGCGTGTCTAAGTGGTGTAGCTGGATTAATGAAAGAAGCACCGGGTAAATGTAAACCCATTATTTCCATCAACATTTGATTAGTATTAGCCGTGCCATAAAAGGTGCACGTACCGGCGCTATGATAGGAGGCCGATTCGGCAGCCAACAGTTCTTTTCGGCCGATTTCGCCAGCAGCATAGCGCTGACGAACTTTTGCTTTTTCATCATTAGGCAAGCCCGATGGCATAGGTCCAGCTGGTACAAACAGCGCAGGTAAATGACCAAACGATAAGGCACCAATCAATAAGCCCGGAACAATTTTGTCACAAATGCCTAAGCATAATATGCCATCAAAGATATCGTGAGAAAGAGAAACCCCAGTAGCCATGGCGATTAAATCGCGACTGAATAATGACATTTCCATTCCCGATCTGCCCTGGGTAACACCGTCACACATTGCCGGTACGCCTCCGGCAAACTGAGCAATTCCACCAGCGGCACTGATAGCCGCTTTTAGCTGCGCAGGGTATTCAAAATAAGGCTGATGGGCCGATAAGATATCGTTGTAGGCCGAGATAATAGCGACATTGGATTTTACATTTTCGGTTAAAATCGATTTATCGTCGCTGCTACAGGCCGCTATACCGTGGGCCAAATTTCCGCATGAGATACGATTTCTGGCGGGGCCGGAGTTTTTCGCATTAGCCATTCTCGTCAAATAGTCTTGTCGCGACTTATGGCTGCGCTCAATAATCGTATTAGTGACTTCTTCAATGACATTATTCATAGCATTTTCCTAAAGTGTGAATAGCAATGACCCGTTATGTTCGTAACAATTTATGTTCGTAACAATTATCGACTAAGGAGACCAATAAACATCGACCGGAGTGGCGCTTTGCTGCAACACCGCTGCAACAGGAAATTCATTGGCGTCTGCCGTTAACGCTTGCTTATAAACGGCCAATTTTTCATCGCCAGTGATCAGCAATATAATTTTTTTGGTTGATAGAATAGCCGCTAAACCCAAACTGATCCGCTCTAGGTTGTCGCCAGTAACTTCAGATTGCTTTGCAACCAAGGGGAAAACAATACGTTGGCTGGCTTTATCCATTGCAGCATTAATACCATTAGCATGAGGAAAAAGAGAGGCCGTATGGCCATCGCTGCCCATGCCCAAAATAACTAAATCCGTGTCTTTAACTAAACCAGAATAAACTTGTTCAGCATTTTTAGCTGCATCCGTTAAAGAGCTTGCCTTGCTATATAATCCATTAAAGGTGGCAGCGCCTGCTCTGTCAGTTACTAAGCAAGATTTGATCATCGCTTCATTGCTGTCAGGGTGCGTCAATGGCACATATCGTTCATCAACCATACCGACGCTAACGCCCTGCCAAGCCAAGTCTGTGTTGGCTAACTGCGCATAAATCGCTTTCGGAGTAGAACCACCCGACACCAATATAGTCGCACCACCGCTTTGCGCAGCAGCCTCAATAATGTCACCAATAGCCGCCGCGCACCCAGAAACCAAATCTTGTTTGTCGTTAAAAAAGTACTCTTTACGCATTATTTACTACCCGGCTCAACCCAACTCCGGCCATCTTTCTCTATCATTAATTCGGCGGCCAATGGCCCCCAGCTGCCGGATGAATAGCTAGCAGGCTTACTGTCACTATCAGCTTCCCAACATTGTAAAATTGGCGTTATCCAAGACCAAGCTTGCTCTACTTCTTCACGATGCAGGAACAAACTGGAATTGCCATCAACCACATCCAAAATCAGTCGTTGATAGGCTGGTCTAACATGGCCGTCAAATGAATCAGCAAAATCAAACGACAAGGTGACCGGCTTTAAATGCATTTCACGATCATGCATTTTTTTCCCCATTAGGGTCAGTTCAATACCTTCTTCGGGCTGTAACTTTATCCTCAACTGATTGGGTTGCACCTTGCCAAATTTCGCCGGGAACACGGCATGGGGCAGCGCTTTAAATTCAATTAATATTTCTGCAGCACGTTTTTTCAACCGCTTTCCAGTGCGCAGATAAAACGGTACGCCAGCCCAACGCCAGTTACCTATTTCCGCTTTTAGTGCGACAAAGGTTTCTATATCACTGCCACCAAAATCACTGCCTAGATCATCGATATAGGCATTGGCCACTTGATTGTTCAATACGCCTTCAGAATACTGTCCACGCACTATAGTTTGCGTGACATTATCTTCAGTGATGGGCTTTAAGGCTTTTAATATTTTAAGTTTTTCAGCGCGCAAATTATCCGCGTTCATTTCGTGGGGTGGTTCCATAGCCACCAAACACAATAATTGCAGCAAGTGATTTTGCGCCATGTCTCGCAGCGCACCGACATCGTTGTAATAGCCAGCCCGGCCTTCTAATCCGACTGTTTCAGTGATGCTTATTTGCACATGATCAATACTTCTATTATCCCAAACATCATCTAACAAAATATTAGTAAATCTGAGTGCCAACAAATTTTGAACCGTCTCTTTACCTAAGTAATGGTCAATTCGAAAAATATTATCTTCGTCAAAATATTTACCTACAGTAGCGTTAATTATTTTGGCTGACTCTAAATCGACACCAATGGGCTTCTCTAGAATGATTCTTGCGGTCTTAGAAATAAGCTTATATTTATCTAAGTTTTCACTACACGACTCATAAATCCCTGGCGGTATTGAAAGGTAGAATATGCGTAGAATATCTTCACGGCCCTTGAAAGAGCTGGAAAAATCTACCCACTCATCACCACCTTCGCTGATATTTAAACTGACGCACTCAAGTCGTGCAAAAAACTGCGGCCAATTAATGTCCACATTTTCATCAGCCGCTAATTCATTAACAAGACTGGTTTTAACTTTGGCTTCAAATTCTGCGCCTGTCAGATCTTTGCGTGAAGTCAAAATAATTCGACAATCATCAGCATATTCACTGTCCACTTCACAGCGATACATTGCCGGCAATAGCTTGTGCAAAGCCAAGTCGCCCATCCCACCAAAAAAAACAATATCAAATTGCTTTGCCATTACTGTTCCTCACTATGCAAAAATATACGGCTAAAATTTAGCGCCATTAGTAAGCAATCTAAAATAACAAAAAGCCTATTTCATTGAAGTCTAACCCTAAACTGTAAATTACCGCGAGCACTTATTAGTATCTGTCATTCGCCATCAATCAAACCAAAAGAATGCACTACTGCAGTGCAGGCTATTAAAGCATCACCAATTTAGTGCATAACGTATGCTTCAAATCGACAATCCAAGCGACTTATCCATGGCGCGATAATTGCTACATTTCACAATAACAAACAACCCTATAACGCTAACGGAATAAAACCCAACTCCTATGAACGGCCACGATAGCCTAGCGATAATTTTTACCGATTTAGACGGTAGTTTACTTGACCATAACAATTACGGGTTTGAACCTGCGCATACGTTGTTAACAGCCTTAGAAAAAAAAGGTATTCCAGTAATACCTACTAGTAGTAAAACCTGCGCGGAAATTATGGCGTTAAGAAAGCGACTCTCTAATAGCCACCCTTTTATCAGCGAAAATGGGGCGGCATCTTTTATTCCTAAAAACTATTTTACCGCTCCGATAGCCGGCAGTAGTTTACTTAACGGTTTTCATTGCCTATCAAACTGCCCTCCGCGGCAAACATGGCTATCGCTACTAGCGGAATTACAAGCAACCTACCCTAATCAATTTACCCATTTCAATGTTCAAGGCAACGACGGGATAAAACAGCTAACGGGATTAAGCGATACAGAGGCGGCTCTCGCCAACCAACGCGATTACAGCGAACCGGTAAAATGGCTTGGCAACAAACAACAAGAGCAGCAGTTTGTTGCAACAATTAACAGCCATGGCGGTTCAGCACAACAAGGCGGGCGTTTTATAACGGTAAGCGGCGACTGCAGCAAAGGCCGAGCGCTCACAGTAGTCACCCAACTGTATCAAGATCAATACCCCAGCAAACGGTTAATTACCATTGCTATTGGCGACAGCGTCAATGACGTAAGCATGTTGGAAGCGGCTGATTACGCCTTGTTAATTCGCTCGCCGTCAGGTGATTTTCCAACGCTTGCGCGCAGCGACAAGCTTTTCAAATCCAGTCTAATGGGCCCAGCCGGTTGGGACGAAGGCGTGAGACAGATAATGCAGCAACTCAATATTTCTCTTTAACAGACATAAACAAGGATTATTATGGGCGACTTTCACCAGAACGGTATTATCACCACCTTGCACAATTTGTCTGATCGACCGCTAGTCGATTTAGAAGCAGATTTGTTAAAATTTAGTAAGCGCAGACCAATGGCGTTGATTTTGCCATCGCTTTATTCTGAGCTTGAAGGCGATGCGCTGGCCAATATTGTTAAGGAACTTAGCCAGGTTAATTATCTTAATGAAATTGTGATTGGTTTAGATCGCGCTGACGAAAAACAATATCGCCACGCACTGAAATTTTTTAAAGAACTGAAACAACCCCACCGTGTACTGTGGAATGATGGGCCTCGTATGCAAGCTATAGATGCGCAACTTAAAGCCCTAGATCTAGCACCCAAAGAGCGCGGCAAAGGCAGTAACGTTTGGTATTGCATGGGTTATTTGTTAGCCAGCGGAAAATCCGAATCAATAGCCTTACACGATTGTGACATTGTGACTTATCACCGCGAGATGTTAGCCCGCCTTATCTATCCGGTGGCTCACCCACAGTTTAACTATGAGTTTTGCAAAGGGTTTTATTCCCGCGTTGCCGATAGAAAGATTAATGGCCGCGTTTGTCGCTTATTGGTTACGCCACTGATTAGAGCGCTTAAAAAGACTATCGGCCACTCTGACTATCTAGACTACATGGATAGCTTCCGCTACGCCTTAGCCGGTGAGTTTTCATTCCGCCGGGATGTCCTCAATGACTTACGCATACCGAGCGACTGGGGCTTAGAGGTGGGCATGCTGTCAGAGGTTTATCGCAACTACGCTAACAATAGGCTATGCCAAGTCGATATTGCCGACACCTATGATCACAAACACCAACTGCTTAGCCAAGATGATCCGGAGCAAGGCTTGTCGAGAATGTCTATCGATATAGCCAAAGCTATGTACCGAAAGCTCGCCACTCGCGGCATAACCTTTAATCACGAAACATTTCGCACCCTAAAGGCCACTTACTATCGTATTGGCTTAGACTTTGTTGAAACCTACAATAATGATGCACTAATGAATGGGTTAACCTTAGATGTTCACCAAGAAGAAAAAGCGGTAGAGCTATTTGCCGAAAATATTATGAAGGCCGGCGAAATATTTTTGGACCGCCCTATGGAGCGACCATTCATCCCCAGCTGGAACCGAGTGGAAAGCGCCATACCTGATATCCACGAACAAATAATTGCCGCGGTAGAAGCTGATAATAAAGAGTTCGGAGCCGACTAAATGATCCCAGCAAGTGATGTCACAACTGTATTACATGACCGCGTCTTTCAGCACTTAACGTTTATCTATAAAGGTCTGCTGACTGCACAACAGTGCAGTACGCTAGCGGCTAGCTTGCTGACAATCATGAGACTTGATGATGACAGCAAGTCACCCGAGCCGCATCAGAATCAGTGGACACAAGACGATAACATTATCATTACCTATGGCGACACCCTACTGCGCGACGGGGAAAAACCTTTACAGACTCTGCACAAGTTCTTTAACTCCTACGTTAAAGATAGTGCTTCAAGCATACATATATTGCCGTTTTACCCTTGGAGCTCCGATGATGGTTTTTCGGTCATCGACTATTCCAGTGTTAACGAGTCACTAGGCGATTGGTCTGACATTAAAAACATAGCCGAAGACTATCGGCTAATGGCTGACTTAGTCGTGAATCACTGTTCTGCGCGCTGCCATTGGTTTGATAACTTTATAAAAGGTGAAAGCCCCGGCGCCGACTATTTTGTTACCGCCCAACCGACCGATGATTTGTCAGCGGTTGTTCGACCCCGCACCAATGATTTGCTACGAGAAGTCGAAACATTGGCTGGCATCAAATATGTGTGGTGTACGTTTAGTCACGATCAAGTCGACCTCAATTTTCAAAACATCGAAGTACTAGAACAATTTATTTCTATTATCAGACAATATTTAGACAACGGTATTTCCATCTTTCGATTGGACGCCATTGCCTTTTTATGGAAGAAGATTGGTAGCGACTGTATTAATCTGCCAGAAACCCATGAGATGGTGAGGCTATTTAGAACGTTAATCGAACACGCCAGAACAGACGCCGTCATTATTACTGAGACCAACATCCCTAATCGTGAGAATTTATCGTATTTTGGTAATGGCAACGAAGCCCATTGCGTTTATAACTTTTCTCTACCCCCGCTGCTGGTTCACGCCTTGCTCACTGGACAGAGCTTTCATTTAAAACAATGGATAATGAGCATGCCGCCAGCACAGCAAGGCACAACCTATTTTAATTTTATTGCTTCTCACGATGGTATTGGCCTAAGACCTGTAGAAGGATTATTAGACGACGAAGAACTTGCCCAGTTAACCGATACCATTAAAAGTTTTGGTGGAAAAATATCATGGCGCAGTCTGGCCGATGGTCAGCAACGGCCCTATGAGATGAACATTTCATTATTCGATGCCCTGCAAGGCACAGTCAAAGGTCCTGATCAATATGCCATCCAGCGCTTCATTTGTGCCCACGCTATTATGCTTGGACTAGAAGGCATACCGGGCATTTATATTCACAGTTTATTCGGTACCCATAATGATTTACAACGGATGGAGCATACCGGTAGTAATCGCTCGATCAATCGGCGCCAATGGGATGTAGAAGAATTAGAACCACTACTTAATGATCCATCTAGCAGCCACTACCAAGTTTTTAATCGGTTAAAGAATTTACTGGCTATTCGTCGTAAACAAGCGGCATTCCATCCCAAAGCCAGGCAATTTACTTTGCATTTAGGCGATAAGCTATTTGGTTATTGGCGACAAAGTATTAACCGGCAACAAAGTATTTTTTGCATCAGTAACGTTTCAGATAAAGAACAAGAACTCTCATTAAATTCAATCAATCTGATCGACAACCAAGACTGGATTGACTTGATAGCAGACGAGCAGTGCAGCGGTCAGTTGCCACACCTGACGCTGTCGCCTTATCAAACTGTATGGATTAGTAATATTAGAGACTAACCGTGTAAGCGCCATAAGAATATTAGTGCCACATTATATGGTATTCGTTATAGCGCAACGGCCGTGATCAACATCTTAAGTGCCAGTAGGCTTAATAAAACTTTAATCACTAAAATTAATTTTTCATTATTTGAAGCCAACCTTAGCTTTGTACCAATAAAAGACCCAAGGACTGAACCCAACACCATATAGACCAATAAATTTAAATGGCCCAAAAGCGATACGCCTATGGCCATAAATACCGGCACCTTTGCTAAGTGGCTAATAGTCATGAACATTGAGCTGGTTGCTATTATCTCATCTTTGGAACTTAGCTCTTTGGTTAAAACCGTCAGCGATAACGGCCCTGTCGCACCAACAATTAAGCTCAAACCTGTTTGCAGTAAACCAATAAGATAATAGTTTTCATATTTTCTAATAAAGTTAGAAAAATGTTTGCTCCACAAATTGAGGAGAATATACAAGCCAATACCAATGGGAACATATTCAGTTGATATATTCGACAACAGCAATCCAAATAAGAACACACCAACAAGCGAGCCCGCCAGAAACTTCGGAAGCAACTCCCATCGAACATACTTTAAAGAAAACGCCATGCGCGATGAGTTACTCGCTAACTGCGTAATACCATGAATTGGAATAATCAAACTGGGGTTTAAAAAAAGCGGGAGCACAGCTATCAACAGCATACCGCCACCAAAACCAATAACCCCGGCAATGGCGGAAGTGAAAAAAGACATGAGTCCTAGAACATACTCGATATGCAAACTGCTTCCCTTGCTTTATGACTCTTTTATAACGAACGGGCTGCGTTCGTTACAGTCCATTTGAATACCTACTCATTTGAATATCATCTAATAATTACTGAGTTTTATCATACATGGTTGTTGGATTTGTTATGTAAGCATGGGCGCTAACACCGCAAGCAACTGAAAAACGCCCGCTGCCTTGTTAGGCACCACACCATTTCGAAGCACCCGCCACAAGAAGAGCCGCTATAGACAAAAGTGATACCCCAAACATGACCGATCTAAATAATTGAAAATTAAAGTAATAACATAGAGCGTATAAAAACCGAGCAACGACATATGTCCAAGTAGCGTATGCCGTTGTACTAGCAGAGACGCCAGAGAGCATGCAGAATAAAACTGCGAAAGCAAAAATAACTACTGTCTCATTTGTATTAGCCACCGTACGGCTCACACGAAATAGAAGATTATTATGATCTGAGGGAATTTGAGCCCCCGGTAAATGCTTCGCACGGAGGCCAACAACGTCTGCCACTAAAACTTGGAAAAACATAAGAAAAGCCATCGTACCGAAAGCTGCGATTGTAGCTGAATAAAGTTTCACTAGTTCCATAAATCCCTCTTAATAACTTGTTATATGTTTATAAGGTAACTCTTTATCGGTAAAAGTTGCCATATTCTATTGCCCTTACTTGGGCACTTTATGCTATTTATTTTTGTGAATTGACCTCAATAATTTGGTCAACTATCCCTTCCATAGAGTCTGATTGAATATCTGGTTTTAAATAGAGTGGGTGGTAAGGGCGACCGGTACGATCAATGTAAGCTGCTTTCATTCCAACCGATAAGGCACCGTGGGTATCCCAATCATGAGCCGCAACTAAACGAAGATTTTCTACCGGCTCTTCCAGCACCTTTGCGGCAAATTTATATACGTTAGAGCTGGGCTTAAAACTGCCGGTTTCTTCGACAGATATAATGTCATCAAAAACATTTATTAATCCAGAGTTTTGCATTTGAGCTGAGATAAGGTTCAACGATGAGTTAGAAAAAGCGACGGTTTTAAATCCGTTTGAACGCAGCTTACCAAGAGCGACTTTGATATCTGGATGCGGAGATAAGTTAGCAAATGCGCCCAACAACTCGCTGCGTTTTAACTCCGTCAATGTCAGTTTGTAATTTGCCGCTATTGATTCAAGCGCCGCACCGGCAAGTTCAGCAAAGTTTGTATGAACATTGGTAGCAACACAAACCGTAGAAGAATGTAATAATTTCGAAAACCACAGCGATAAAGCCTCTTCACTACCAAAACACTCACTAAACTTTGGTTTTAACGACCCTAAATCTAGAACTGTTTCATTTATATCGAAAAGTATTATTTCATTTTTCATACGCTAATTCCTTATGCAGAAGCTCATTTTTTCAATCTCACACCCGATGCGGCTCAAGCTCTACGTGCATCAAGCGCTTGCCGTGCAGAGTTAACTCGCCTTTATAACGTTGATCGCCCGTCGATGTAAATTCAAACTCATAGAGACGACTAATCGCTAAGTTACCGCGTTGGTCTTTTTTAAATTTCACTTTCAACAAAGCAATCGTATCGTCAAGCAGCTGTACTTCCAAGTGCTCGCAATGTTGTTTGGCTAACGCAATGGCGCGATCACGAAAACCAGCATTCTCCCAAATAAATAGCCCCAACAACCCAATAACAAAGGCAATCATCAAATCATAAATAGTCATATACAGCCCAACTCTTATTATTCTGGTAAACTCGAATATTATCTGCTCTTATATTACTTTACTCTTATTTTTGGCTCCGAGGTTAATCATGCCCGTTTACCGTTCAAAGACATCCACAGCCGGTCGCAATATGGCTGGCGCTCGCGCATTATGGCGCGCCACTGGAATGACAGATGACGATTTTCATAAACCCATCATCGCCGTTTCCAACTCTTTTACCCAATTTGTACCCGGTCATGTGCATTTAAAAGACATGGGTCAATTGGTTGCCCGTGAAATTGAAAAGGCCGGCGGTGTTGCCAAAGAATTTAACACCATTGCCGTTGATGATGGCATAGCCATGGGTCACGACGGCATGCTTTATTCACTGCCGTCGCGCGATATCATTGCCGACTCGGTTGAATACATGGTCAACGCTCACTGCGCCGACGCTATTGTTTGTATTTCTAACTGCGACAAGATCACACCCGGTATGCTGATGGCCTCTATGCGCCTTAATGTCCCAGTTATTTTTGTTACAGGCGGACCAATGGAAGCGGGTAAAACCAAGCTTTCAGAGCAAAAATTAGACTTGGTTGATGCCATGGTCATCGCCGCTGACGACAGTGTTAGCGATGAAGAGGTTGCCGAGATTGAACGCAGTGCGTGCCCTACTTGTGGCTCTTGTTCAGGTATGTTCACCGCCAACTCAATGAATTGTTTAGCTGAAGCATTAGGTTTGGCTCTGCCGGGTAACGGCACGATGGTTGCGACCCACGCCGATCGCGAACAGTTGTTTCTACGCGCGGGCAGAACCATTGTTGACTTAGCCAAGCGCTATTATGAGCAAGACGATGAATCAGTTTTACCCCGTTCAATTGGCACCTTTGAAGCCTTTGAAAACTGCGTCGCATTAGACATCGCCATGGGCGGCTCAACCAACACTATTTTACACCTGTTGGCGATAGCTCAAGAAGCTGAAGTTGATTTCACCATGGAAGACATTAATCGTCTTTCTTTAAAGATCCCACAACTGTGTAAAGTCGCACCTAATACACCGAAGTACCACGTTGAAGACGTCCATCGTGCTGGCGGCATTATGGCTATATTAGGCGAGCTTGATCGTGCCGGCTTGCTGCACACTCACTTGCCGACAGTTCACAGCCCAACGATGAAAGATGCTTTGAACGATTGGGATATTATGCAAAATCCATCGCCCGAAGTGATTAAGTTTTATCGTGCTGGCCCAGCGGGTATTCCTACCCAAACCGCCTTTAGCCAAAGCACCCGCTGGCCAACGCTTGATGCCGATCGTAAAGATGGATGTATTCGCTCGATTGAGCACGCTTACAGTCTGGAAGGTGGCCTAGCCATATTAAACGGCAACATTGCTCTGGATGGCTGCGTGGTTAAAACCGCCGGAGTGGATGAGTCTATCCATGTATTTGAAGGTAACGCCTATGTAACTGAATCACAAGATGAGGCTGTTGCTGATATTTTGGCTGACAAAGTCAAAGCCGGCGATATTGTTATCGTCCGTTACGAAGGCCCTAAAGGTGGTCCGGGCATGCAAGAGATGTTGTATCCGACGTCTTACATTAAATCGAAAGGTTTAGGCAAAGACTGTGCGCTGTTAACCGATGGCCGTTTCTCTGGTGGTACTTCTGGCCTGTCGATTGGTCATGTTTCACCAGAAGCAGCCGCTGGCGGTGCGATTGGCCTAGTGAGAAATGGTGATCGCATTAAGATCGATATTCCTAATCGCAGCATTAACGTTTTGTTAAGCGATGAAGAATTAGCAGCCCGTAGAGTTGAGCAAGACAAGCTGGGGTGGAAGCCTGTTAAAGAGCGTCCGCGTAAAGTCAGCGCTGCCTTGAAAGCCTATGCGTTACTGGCAACCAGTGCCGATAAAGGTGCTGTACGCGATCTGGCCAAATTAGAAGGCCTGTAATATTGATCGCGGCTTGAGCCGCGAGTCACGCATAAAAAAGCCGCCGCTGATTTCTCAACGGCGGCTTTTTTGTAGCAGTCTTAAAGTAATTAAGCTTTAGGACCTGCGGCTTCGATCTCGCTGCTCACATCAAAATTCTTGATGTTTTGCACGAATAATCCAGCCAGCTTACTTGCAGAGTCATCGTAAGCAGCTTGATCAGACCAAGCGCTACGTGGATTCAAGTACTTAGCATCAACACCTGGCAGAGCAACTGGTACGTCTACGTTCATGGTGTCTAAATGCTCAGTTTCAGCTGATTCGATAGAACCATCTTGAATTGCAGCAACAACAGCGCGAGTGACAGGAATTGGGAAACGTGAACCTTCACCACCTGGGCCACCAGCACCACCGGTCCAACCCGTGTTTACTAGATAAACTTTAGCGTCGAAGTCTTCAATACGTTTCATCAACAATTCAGCGTATTCACGAGCTGGACGCGGCATAAACGGTGCACCAAAACACGTTGAGAACGCAGGCTGAATACCGGCTTCTGCACCCATTTCAGTAGAGCCAACACGCGCGGTATAGCCTGAAAGGAAGTGATAAGCCGCGGCTTCTTTAGACAGGATAGCCACTGGAGGTAAAACACCAGAAACATCGCAAGTTAAGAAGATAACGTTTTTAGGCTCGCCGGCACGGTTTTCTTCAACACGCATTTCAACGTGCTCAAGCGGATAAGAACAACGGCCATTCTCAGTTAAAGACGTATCGCAGTAATCAGGCTCACGCTTATCGTTATGAACAACGTTCTCAACGATAGCGCCAAAGCGAATTGCGTCCCAAATTACTGGCTCATTTTTTTGGCTTAGATCGATGGTCTTAGCGTAACAACCGCCTTCCATATTGAAGACTGCACCTTTGGCCCAACCATGCTCATCATCACCAATTAAGTAACGATCTGGATCAGCTGATAGGGTCGTTTTACCGGTACCTGACAAACCAAAGAACAAACACGTATCGCCGTCTTTACCAACGTTCGCCGAACAATGCATAGGCATAACGTCTTTCTCTGGCAATAAAAAGTTTTGCACAGAGAACATAGATTTTTTCATTTCGCCGGCATACTTAATGCCTGCCAATAGAACTTTGCGCTGAGCAAAGTTAACAATAACAACCGCTTCAGAATTAGTACCGTCACGTTCTGTCTCACACACAAAGTTAGCGGCGTGAAGAATGTTCCACTCTGATTTGTTCTCTGGGTTGTAGTTATCCGTACGAATAAACATGTTACGGCCAAACAGGTTATGCCAAGCCGTTTCGGTAGTCACTTTAACGGGGATATAGTGATTGCTGTCTTCAGCTACATGTAAGTGCGACACGAAAGTATCTACTTGCGCAACGTGATCTTCAACGCGATCCCACAAAGCATCAAATATTTCAGCAGAAATAGGACGGTTAACCGCACCCCAATCTATGCTTTCGGCTGTTGAAGGCTCTTCAACAATAAAACGGTCTGCAGGTGAACGACCCGTACGCTTACCGGTTTCTGTTGATAAAGCGCCAGTGTGAGTCAAAGTGCCTTCACCGCGTAGCAACGCCTGCTCAATTAAATCAGCAGAGCTAAGGTCTGTATAAACCTTTACCGTGTCATTTTGTGTCATGTGCTTATCCTGTTTACGATTACAGCAATCTTTAGAAATCCCTACCAACCCATAAAAATCAGCAGAGGGTTACAAATTTTGGGCGCTATTATGCCAGAAATTAAATTTTGAAGCTAATTGATCGATTATTTTTTTGATTAATGCAGGGGTCTATCCTTATGCCCAAACAATAACTCTAGGTCTTTTGCAGAAAAGGTGTATGAGTTATTACAAAACTGGCAATCAATATTAACCAATATCTGTTGTTCAAGTAGCTGCTCAAATTCTTCGCGCCCCAATGCTGCCAATGAGTTCCCCGATCTTTCTCGCGAACAACTGCACTCAAAGTGAATGGCGCAAGGCTCAAACAGGCGAACACTTTCTTCATTAAACAAACGGTACAATAACTGCGAGTGCTCGAGCGTTAACAGCTCTTCGTCTTTCACAGTATTGGCTAGCTGAATCGCTGTATCCCAATGATCTTGATTGTCTTCTGCGCTCGCGATTTGAATGGGCAATGCCTGTAACATTAGCCCAGTCACGTTCTCAGCTCCGGCAGCAAACCAAAATCGAGTAGCCAATTGCTCCGATTGAGCAAAATACTGAGCCAAACAATCGGCCAAATTATCGCCCTCTAAAGGCACAATACCTTGGTAGCGCTCGCCTTTTGTAGGATCAATGGTAATAGCTATTACACCTTTACCGAGTAATTCACGAAGATTACGAGTATCAATAGCAGCGGCCGGCACATCATCATTCACCTGCGCTATGCCACGCACCGCACTGTGATAACTGCACTCAGCCATAATTAATGACAATGCGCCTTCACCGCGTGCTTGCAGAGTAATAATGCCTTCAAACTTAAGCGTACTTGAAAGCAAGCTAACGGCCGCCACAAACTCACCTAAGACCTGCTGAACACTCTCGGGCAAATGCTGATTATTATCGATCACTTGGCGGTAGCTGTCGGTCAACGTCACCACTTCACCACGAATGTCGGTGTGATCAAACAAGAACCGATGCATTAAATCATTACTGCTCATATGTACTCTCTATCCGGTATAAAATCGGCGCGAATTCTATCACGTCTCCCCGTCATCGTGCGCCTGAGATGATTGATTTAACTTGAGATGACTGATTTAAAACGGGGGCTCATACAGCTCTGGCCAATACACCGTATTAACTGCTTTACCGACTTTGGCTTGAGGCCAGCGCTTCGGCTCAGTCGGGGCCTTATTTGCACTCAGCGTGGTTCCCAGACCTGGCTCTAGCAAGCTGATCGTGCCGAAGCGATTACTTACATCTATAATGCTGTCGCCACTGATAAACAACACGTCGACCTTGTCGGGGACCAAGTATCCACCCCAGAATTCTGTGCCTCGAATTCCGATGGAACCAATCGGGGTGTTCACCTGATAGTGACTTTCAGTGCGCGTTATAGCGCCGGTAACCGTTTTGAATACACCTTTAACAAGCTCATACACGGCTGTCGATTTGGCTGCGGGCTGCCAATCGTAAGTATCAATCCGGTAGGTCGTCTGTGCACCTAGAGTCGTTCTAGTGCCATCAACAAATTGAAGTAAG
>JAWUVI010000020.1:0-110002 GCA_034112445.1 Cellvibrionaceae bacterium
GGCGGAAGGCTAACTCTTCTTGACTGAGCTGGTGTACCCCGCGCCAAAATTTTAGAAATTTTCCAAAACTCAGTGGTTGTTCTGGTGTATCCATTAGCCGACTTCTCTGTGAAATTCCGATGCCAATATTACCTGACATCACATGTCGTGGTGGGATTATTTTAAACCCCCATAATGGCGTCAATCAATATTAATAACGAAACATTAGGTATCCCTATGGCAGCTCCAATCCTTGATAGTCGCGATTTAGAATTCATGCTTTATGAATTGTTTGATGCAGAGTCTATGACTAAACGTGAACGTTACGCCGATCACAGTTTTGAAACCTTTCAAGCCGCAATTGAGACGGGTAAGACCGTTGCTGAAAAATATTTTTTACCGATTCGTCAAAAGGTCGATATGGAGCAACCCACCTTTGATGGTGAAAAGGTACAGATGATTCCTGAAATTAAAACGGCTGTTGATGCGGTATTTGATTCTGGTCTTGCTTGTCCTTCGTCTGATTTTGAAATGGGTGGCATGCAGTTGCCCGCGATTGTTGCCAGCGCCGCCACGGCTTACCTTAGTGCAGCAGGCAGTACCACGATGGGCTATTCCAGCCTCACCAACGCCAATTGTAATTTGATTGAAGCTCACGGCACCCCAGAACAAATTGAGAAATGGGTTATGCCCATGCGTGAAGGCCGCTTCTACGGCACTATGGCGATGACCGAACCGAGTGCGGGTTCTGGTTTGGCGGATTTAATCACCAGAGCGGTTCCCGCTGAAGATGGGAGCTATCGAATCTTTGGTAGTAAGATTTACATATCAGGTGGTGATCACGACATTAGCGAAAACATTATTCATTTGGTGTTGGCTCGTGTTAAAGGTGCTCCCAAAGGTGTCAAAGGAATTTCTTTATTTGTCGTGCCTAAGTTCATGGTTAACCACGACGGCAGCGTCGGAGATCGTAACGACGTTTGGTTGGCCGGCTTGTTCCATAAAATGGGAGGTCGTGGCCAAACATCATGTGCCCTGAGTTTTGGTGAAAAAGAGGGCGCCGTTGGTTATTTGATCGGTGAAG
Source organism: Cellvibrionaceae bacterium (assembly GCA_034112445.1). Taxonomy (GTDB): domain Bacteria; phylum Pseudomonadota; class Gammaproteobacteria; order Pseudomonadales; family Cellvibrionaceae; genus Pelagadaptatus. The sequence continues at coordinate 1,064 of JAWUVI010000020.1, forward strand.
AAAATCAAGGTTTACGCTATATGTTCCACATGATGAATGAAGCTCGCATCATGGTGGGAACTTCCGCTGCGCTGACCGGTTTAACGGGTTACCAATATTCCCTCGACTACGCTAAAGAGCGCCCACAGGGTCGCTTACCATCGTGTAAAGATCCTGAGTCTAAGCCTGTGAATATTATTCAGCATCCGGATGTGCGCCGCATGTTGTTGGCTCAAAAAGCCTACGGCGAAGGTGCTTACTCGTTATGTTTGATGGGCGCACAATTGGCCGATGATGAGCGTACTGCTCCGACTCAAGAGGAGCGCGATAAGGCCCATGAGTTACTGGATTTTTTGACACCTATTATTAAATCTTGGCCGTCAGAGTATGGCCCGCGTGCTAACAGCCTGGCCATTCAAGTGTTGGGCGGTGCGGGTTATACCAATGAGTATCCCGTTGAGATGTTCTATCGGGATAACCGCCTTAATCCTATTCATGAAGGGACTTATGGGGTGCAATCTTTGGATCTGCTTGCCCGCAAAGTCCCCATGAATAAGATGGCGGGTTATCGCGCTTGTTTAACCGAGATTTCTAAGACCATCGCTGTGGCCTCTGAAGTTGAATCTGTACAAGAGTTTGCCGAGCAATTAGGTGAGGCTGTTGAGCTGTTAAAAACCACCACCAATTCTTTACTGATGGCTATGGGGACAAAAAATATTGATCTGGCTCTCGCTAACTCGGTTAAGTACTTAGAAATGTTCGGCAATGTGGTGGTCGCTTGGATGTGGTTGCGTCAGGGTTTAGTGGCTCAGGCGGGGTTAGATAAACAACCTCATCACGACGACGAAATGTTTTATCGCGGTAAATTACATGCAATGCAGTATTTTTTCCGCTTTGAGCTTACTGAAATTCAGGCTTGGTCCAAATTGCTGTGCGATACAGACGACACCACTTACACCATGCAAGAGGAGTGGTTTTAACCGACCGCTACTGTAACAAAACAACCGTTATTTATAATAATATTGATAGGAGCTTTCATGAATATAGTGACCAAAGAACAGATTCAAAAACAAATTGGTGTTGCGTTAGAACCTACGCCTTGGCACTCGGTCACTCAAGATCAGATTAATCAATTTGCTGACAGTACCCTAGATCATCAATTTATTCATACCGATCCAGAGAAAGCGGCGCAAACTCCATTTGGCAGCACCATCGCCCATGGTTTTCTTACGTTGTCGATGCTGAGTCATTTCGCAGAAAGTTTTTCCTATGTTATCGAAGGCACCTATATGGGAATCAACTACGGATTTGATTCAGTTCGATTTATTGCTCCGGTCAAGGTCGATAGCCGTATCCGCGCCCACGCTAAATTAGTGGGCGTGGTAGAGAAAAATCCGGGTCAATTCATGATTAAAACCGACGTGACCATAGAGATTGAAGGGCAAGAAAAACCCGCCTTAAAAGCTGTGTGGATTGGTATGCAAATGGTTGCTTAAAGGCAGCTGCAAACTGACCGCATATTTAAAAACACATACTTAAAAACACATAGGAAAAAGCAATGACAGTTCAATTTGATGGACAAGTAGCAATTATTACCGGTGCCGGAAACGGTTTAGGCAAGTCACACGCATTGGAGTTGGCAAAGCGTGGTGCCAAGGTAGTTATTAACGACTTGGGTGGTTCTGTAGATGGCTCAGGTGGTTCTTCCGATGCAGCCAAAGCGGTAGTGGCTGAAATTGAAGCAATGGGCGGTGAGGCGATATCTCACGGTGCCAACGTGGCTAATTTTGACGAAGTGCAAGACATGGTTGCTCAAACTATGGCGAAGTGGGGGCGAGTCGATATTCTTATTAACAATGCCGGAATTTTGCGTGATAAAAGTTTTAGCAAAATGAGCATTGATGAATTCAAACTGGTTGTTGATGTTCATCTAATGGGATCAGTGAACTGTTCTAAGGCTGTCTGGGACATTATGCGTGCGCAAAATTATGGCCGAATTGTCATGACCACTTCTTCATCTGGCATGTACGGCAACTTTGGTCAGTCCAACTATGGCGCTGCAAAAATGGCCGTGGTTGGTTTGATGAATACCTTGGTTATCGAAGGCAAGAAAAACAATGTTCTGGTTAACTGCTTAGCTCCTACCGCTGGCACTCGTATGCTTGAAGGTTTAGTGCCACAAGAAGTGATGGATACTTTAACGCCCTCATCGGTAACGGCAGGTTTATTGACTCTGGTTCATAAAGACGCACCAAATCGTACGATTCTCTGTGCTGGTGGCGGTGGTTATGCATCGACTAAATTGTTTGAGAGCGACGGAATTTTCTTACCAGTAGAAGAGCAAACTCCAGAAGCCGTGATTGAAAACTGGGAAGGTGTTGTCGACACCTCCAACCAGAAAGCCTTGGATCAAGGTTTTATGCAAACTGAAAAGTTTATGACCAAAGCTATGACTCACATGGCTACTAATCAAGAAGGTAAATAATCATGAAAGAAGCAGTAATTGTATCAGCCGCACGTACACCTATTGGCAAAGCTTATCGCGGAGCCTTCAATAACCTTGAAGCTCCTAGTTTATCCGCCGTGGCCGTAGAAGCGGCTGTTGAGCGTGCAGGTATTAACCCCGCTGAAGTGGATGATTGTGTTTGGGGAGCCGCTATTCAGCAGGGTACACAGGCCGCTAACTTAGGCCGGAATGTTGCAATGGCTGCTGGTTTGCCAGCGAGTGTGGCTGGCATGACAATTGATCGCCAGTGTTCTTCTGGTTTGATGAGTATCGCTACAGCCGCTAAACAGATTATATGTGACGGCATGTCAGTTGTGGTTGCCGGTGGTTGTGAGTCAATCACTCTGGTTCAGAATGAAAAAATGAACATGGATCGCGTGGTTGATCCCAAAGCGATAGCCCATGCTCCGAACCTATTTATGCCCATGCTTGATACCGCCGAAGTGGTTGCCAATCGTTATGGTATTTCACGTGAAGCTCAAGATGAATACGCATTGCAATCACAGCAACGTACCGCTGCGGCGCAAGAAGCCGGTAAGTTTGACGATGAAATCGTTCCAGTTACGGCCAACAAAATGGTTTTCAATAAAGAAACTAAAGAAGTTAGCTATGAAGAAGTAACCTTAACGAAAGATGAAGGCAATCGCCCAAGCACGAACATCGAAGGTCTTAACGGCCTCAACGCTGTTCGTGAAAACGGCACCATTACGGGTGGCAACGCATCACAGCTTTCTGACGGTGCTGCCGCCGTTGTGGTCATGGATCGTGCTTTGGCTGAAGAGCGTAATTTGGCTCCGCTGGGTGTGTATCGTGGCATGAGTGTTGCTGGTTGTGAACCTGACGAGATGGGTATTGGTCCTGTGTTTGCCATTCCCAAATTGTTGGAAGCTAATGGCCTGAGTATTGATGATATCGGCCTGTGGGAATTAAACGAAGCTTTCGCTGTACAGGTTATTCATTGCCGTGACGTACTGGGTATCCCCAATGACCGTTTGAATGTTAACGGTGGTGCGATTTCAATCGGTCATCCATATGGTATGAGTGGTGCGCGTATGGTTATGCATGCGCTGATCGAAGGTAAGCGTCGCGGTGTTAAATACGTTGTGGTTACCATGTGTGTTGGTGGTGGTATGGGTGCAGCAGGATTGTTCGAAGTCTTGTAAGTATTGGTATTCACTAATGGGGGAGCAGATATTGCTTCCCTTTTTTGGCTTTTTTAGCAGAGGATTCTGGTATGCCCAAGTTAGCGATTACCGATCAAGAAATACAAAACTGCTTTGCTGTGATGGAGGAATTACGTCCACATTTAAAAGCAGCGACATTCTTATCTACGGTTCGGCAGATGCAATCAGAAGGTTTTAACTTAGCCTATATTGAGCACCAACAAAAAGTTGTCGCCGCAGCCGGATATCGTATTTGTACCAATTTATTTATGGGTAAACATCTATACGTCGATGATCTTATAACAACTTATTCTGTACGCTCCCAAGGTTATGGCGAAGAAATGGTGAGTTGGCTAAGGGCTAAAGCGCAAGAAGCCGATTGCAATTTTTTTCATCTCGATTCAGGTACTCAACGTGGTCAGGCGCATAAATTCTATTTCAAGCAAGGCTTTACCATAGCCAGCTATCATTTCAGTGAACAATTAAAATAGGTTGGATTCAATATGACCAGTAGATCGCGGCAGGGTGTGTATGCGATTTTGGCGGTAGCCGGAATCTTTGTTACTTGGTATTACAATATCCAATTTATGCAGCAGTACGAAGGTTTTTCCGGTCTGCAATTTATAACAGACAATTATGTTAATCCGGCCTCAGCCTCTATTGCCAATGATATAACCATCGTATTGCTGACGTTTTTATTCTGGTCGTTTTTTGAGGCGCGCAAGCTCGGTATGCGGCACTGGTGGCTTTATGCTGTGTTGTCTTTTTGTATCGCTATAGCGTTCACCTTGCCATTGTTTATGCTTATGCGTGAACGCCGTTTAGCCGAAGCTCAAGACTCAGCTTAAACTGAATAATACTGAGCTTGTTATTTTTTTAAATAAAGTGAATGTATTTTGAACTTTCTTGGCTAAGGCGGCTCATAGTTAGCAAGATATGTCATGGTGTCTTGCTCTCCGCTTCAGCCCCCACACTCTGGGGGCTTTTTATTGTCTGTAAAAAACTTTCTGATAAGAATATTGATCTTAAATGTAGCGAACTTGTGGCAAAACAGTGATAACGTTAAGCCTTATTTAACCGATGTATATAATTCAAAACTTTAATGTTTAAGGGGCTCATGTGATTTTTTTATGGCTGATTATTTTTGTGATAATCACTTTCTTTATTCTCACTCGTTATTATTTGAGCGGTGAAGATTTATCATTTTTCGATAAGCCGACGGGTGAGTTTTTTGATGCGGGACCTCCTTGCGATCAACACGATTCAGTAGTGGCTTCATTGCATGTATCCAATAAAGCTTTAAAAGACGCCGACTCTAAAGATCGGTTGGCGATGATGCGTAGCAATATTAACATGATCTCGGCCGGTGTTGATTTCGCTGCTACGTTCACACCTGTTGATGCCGATGGCATTGCCGCCGAATGGGTTGTGGCTCCGGGTGTCGATTCCAGTCGTCGAGCGCTGTATATACATGGTGGTGGTTTTATTATGGGTAGCCCCGGAAGCCATCGGGTAATCACGGCAAAATATTCAGAGGTCACCAATGCGGCGGTTCTGGCTATAGATTACCGCTTAATGCCTGAATACAGTCGCATGGCAGGCATAGATGATTGCCGTAATGCTTACCTGTGGTTATTAAAGAATGGTGTTAATGGTCCTGAAGCAGATGAAGCATCTAGACTTTTTGTGGCGGGCGACTCGGCGGGAGGCAATTTAACTCTTAGCTTATTAGCCTGGTTGCGTGATAATGGCATTAGATCACCAGACGCCGCTATAGCATTTTCACCCGTCACTGACTCTACCTACAGCTCCCCCAGCTTAGTGAATAACCTAGATACCGACCCTATGCTTGGGATGGCCTTTAAGTTGCTGACTAAAGTGCCTAAATGGATGGTATTGTTGCGCAGCTGGCAACAGTTAAAGCAAAATCCAAGTAGCCCAGTGGTGTCGCCTGTATACGGTGATTTAAGTGGGTTGCCACCGACCTTATTGCAGGCCAGCTCCGCTGAATCACTCTATGATGATGCGCGCCGGTATGTGAATCGAGCACAGGCTGCCGGTTCTCCGGTAGAACTGCACAGTTGGACGAGAATGGTTCATGTGTGGCAGTTCTTTTATCCACGTCTGCCAGAAGCTGGACACGCTTGGGATGAAGTACAAAAGTTTATTAACAAAGCCTGTGAGTAGTACACAGATAAATTGAGCTTTATTTACGGCGGCTTAAATAAGCCGCCGTTTTATTTTATCCAGTGTTTTCTCACACTTACGTATTAATGATCCACCATATCTCGTATTACCCGGCCGGCCAAATAACTTGCAACCCGGCGGGGAACTAAGCGGTAAATATTAACGGTAAGGAAATTCAAAACACCCACTACCGTGGTGTGCCTTTTACCTAATTTAGCCAGTGCCTGATTGACTACTCGTTCTGGTTGCATTGCCATCATAGGCGCAAAAATGCCTGAATAGGTAGAAAATTCAGTATGAGTCGCTCCCGGGCACAGCGCCAAAACATCGACGTTGTGTGGCCTTAGCTCTTCTGCCAGGGCTTCCGATAGAATTAAGTCATAAGATTTTGAAGCCGAATAATTCGCCCAAAAGGGGATTGCTGCGAAGCCAGCGATAGAAGCCGAAAATATAATTCCCCCGCTCTTGCGATCACGCATGAGTTGCCCAAAATGATGAGCCAGTACCATGGTTGCGCGAACATTAACATTGACCAATAAAAGCTCTTTATCAAGAGAGTTGTCTAGAAAATCACCACTGTTAGTAAACCCCGCATTATTAACCAAGAGGCCGACTTCAATGTCAGAGGTATTGGCTTCAATGGCCTGCATAAACTCAGCATCACCAAGATCGACACCAATTGAACGTGTCTCAATGCCGAATTCTTTGGATAGTCTCTCTCCAAGAGTATCGAGCTTTTCTTTACGGCGGGCTACCAATATCAGATTTAAACCTTGAGCAGCTAGCTTTTGCGCAAACAATTCACCAAGACCCGCCGATGCACCAGTGATGAGTGCCCAAGGGCCGTATTTTTCGTTTAAAGAAGCCATACTTTATTCCAGAGTGTTGAGAGAGAATGATAAATATAGGTGTAAATAATATTGTATGCCATCAATGCTCGGCAGCAGAGGATGATCATTTTCAAATATAATTGAACTTATCCGTAATCACTAAGTCATAGTTAGCAAGATAACTTCATGGTGTCTTGCTCTCCGCTTTAGCCCCCTCATTCTGGGGGCTTTTTATTGTCTGGAATATCACTTGCGCTCATGGTTGCTGACTAAATTACGGACTAATTTTATTGACTACGGCATCACCATAGAGGCGGTTAAATACCTCGGGCATTTTTTTGGGTTTGCCAGTGCTGATCTCTATACACACTATGTCCCACTCGGCTCTCAGTAGAGTCACTTGATCCTTATTGCGTATGAGTTGAAATTGACGCCGCATGGATATTTTTTTGTGGTTGGTAAGCCATGTGGCAAGGGTTAGCTGGTCGTCTAAATAGGCCGATTGAATATAGTTGTACTCGGCTCGAGTGATCGCCATGGCACGATCCAAGTGTTGGTAGTCATCAATACTTAAACCTAAAAACTCTGAATGTTGCCAAGCGGCTTGTTCACACCAATCCACATAGACGGCATTATTAACGTGGTTGAGTCCGTCGATTTGCTGGGGCTGGGCCGTCACTTCGAGCAAAAATGGCTTGGGGAAATCCCATGCAAAATTTAATATTGAAGCCGATTGATTGTTATTCATTCGTTTTACCCGTCGCAGACTAAAAATAAGTATAAGTTGATGCGCTGCTCTAGTTGACTGCGCACCAAGGGGTGATTGGATCTTTTAGGGAGTGTTCCATAACTATTGTTATTGAATGACACCTTTTTCTTTAAGGAGCTTACGTAACAACGCTGTTCGTTTTGCATTAACACCTAAGTCAGATATCCCCAATAAAGAGGATGACCTTACGCTGATCCGTTGTTGGTGTGGGATATACAAAACTTCTAAATAATCGACGAAACCAATAATGTCACTGTAGCTTTTAGCGTACAGATAGCCATCGTACTGCTTAATTATGTTGGTTCGATCAAGTTGGGAAATGCTATTGATAATAATTGGCCATGCTGATGTGAACGGCATAGAGAGATTAAATGCGCGAATGCGATGCTGATCTGTCGACGCTTCTGTAGAAACGCAATTGGGTAGTGGAGAGCAGTTCCTCAAATGAGGCTCTTCTATATCCTGGGGCAGAGGCGTTACGATGCAGCTTGTTAAGCCGGTCAGCAATAGGAGTGGCGCAAGTTTTATAAAATATGTCATGAGTGCAGTTTCGTGAATATTAAATATTTGTTGTTTTTTTGATCTTGTATTAGGCAAAAAAAAGGCCCTAACTTTCCAATTAGGGCCTTTTTTATTTATATGGTACCGGCACGCGGACTTGAACCGCGACTCCCGAAGGAAATGGATTTTGAATCCATCGTGTATACCAATTTCACCATGCCGGCATTGTTTTTCAGTTTGCACTGCGAAACAGGCGGCGATTATAGCAATGCTTCTGGTAGCGTCAACAGGCAGCGTTGAAATTAGCGATAATAATGCTCGTTGATAGCCATTTTGGGCGTTTTGCTATACCCTTGCGGCCTTATTTTTCTTACTGTTTCAATGATTTAGCATGCGCCGTCAAGATTTTTCATATCAATTGCCCAATGAGCTAATTGCTCGTGAGCCCACAGCCGAAAGACAGGGCAGCCGTTTACTGCGTTTGGATGGCGATACAGGTGCTATTCAACACGGCCAATTTCCCGATTTATTAAACTGGCTAAAAGCCGGTGATCTGATGGTCTTCAATGATACGCGAGTCATTCCTGCTCGCGTGTTTGGTCAAAAAGAAACGGGTGGAAAGCTTGAGATACTGGTTGAACGAGTGCTCGATAACCAAAGCGTGTTAGCTCATGTTCGCTCAAGTAAATCACCTAAGCCTGGCTCTAAAATAATATTAGAAGATGGTACCGAACTTAGTATGCTAGCTCGGCGTGATGCTTTATTTGAATTGGAGTTTTTAGGTGATCGCTCAGCGCTAGAAGTATTAGAAGCTATTGGCCACATGCCATTGCCGCCTTATATAGACCGTGATGATTGTATAGCGGATCGTGAGCGTTATCAGACTGTTTATAGTAAGCATAAAGGTGCGGTCGCAGCGCCAACGGCAGGCCTGCATTTTGATGAAAAGCTATTAGAACAGTTACAAAAAAAAGGCGTTGAAATAGGATTTGTCACCTTACATGTTGGCGCGGGCACGTTTCAGCCGGTGAAGGTCGATAACATCTACGAGCATAATATGCACAGCGAAATTATGGAGCTGGGGCAGTCTGTTTGTGATCAAGTCAAAGCCACTCGTGAGCGAGGTGGCCGAGTTGTTGCGGTTGGAACGACAAGCGTACGTTGCCTAGAGACTGCGGCTCAAGTTTCAAGTACGGATGAGTTAGAGCCGTATCAAGGTGAAACGAATATATTTATTTATCCGAGCTATCAATACCAAGTTGTCGATGCGTTAGTAACCAATTTTCATTTGCCTGAATCAACCTTACTGATGTTGGTGTCAGCCTTTGCAGGCTATCGCCAAACAATGGCGGCATATGACGAAGCTGTGGCTGAGCGTTACCGCTTTTTTAGTTATGGCGATGCCATGTTTATTACCCGCAATCCTCATGCGAGCCAAGAAGAATTACCCAGTCGAGAAGAGAGTTCCTTATGAGTCGCCAATCGTTTATGAAATTTGAAGTGGATAAAACGTCAGGTCAGTCTCGTCGCGGGCGGTTGAAATTTCCTCGAGGTGTTGTGGAAACTCCAGCGTTTATGCCGGTTGGGACCTACGGTACGGTAAAAGGTATGCTGCCACGTGATGTTGAAGAAATTGGCGCGCACATCATTTTAGGCAACACCTTCCACTTAATGCTACGTCCGGGTACTGAAGTGATTAAAGCCCATGGTGATCTACATGATTTTATGCAATGGCCCGGTCCGATCTTAACTGACTCGGGTGGTTTTCAAGTATTTAGCTTGGGGAAAATGCGCAAAATTACTGAAGAGGGAGTGGTGTTTAAGTCGCCTATTAATGGCAGCCCGGTTGAGTTAACTCCGGAGATTTCTATGCAGGTGCAGCGTGATTTAGGCTCAGATGTGGTTATGATTTTTGACGAATGCACGCCGCATCCAGCAACAGAAGATGAAGCTCGTATTTCAATGGAGCTATCATTGCGTTGGGCGCAGCGGTGTAAGGTTGAGCATGGCGATAATCCGGCAGCCTTGTTCGGCATTATTCAAGGTGGCATGCATGAAAATTTACGTACAGAATCGTTAACGGGTTTGGCCGATATCGACTTTGATGGCTATGCCATTGGTGGCTTATCGGTCGGTGAGCCTAAAGAAGATATGATGCGTATTCTTGAACATACCGCACCGCAAATGCCTGAAGATAAACCTCGTTATTTAATGGGTGTGGGTAAGCCAGAAGATATTGTTGAGGCTGTGCGCCGTGGTATTGATATGTTTGATTGCGTTATGCCAACTCGGAACGCTCGCAATGGTCATTTATTCACAGCAACGGGTGTCATTAAAATCCGCAATGCTAAACACCGTCACGATACCAGCCCGTTAGACGCTGAATGTGATTGCTATACCTGCACTAAATTCAGTCGCAGTTATTTACATCACCTCGACAAGTGCGGTGAAATTCTGGGTTCCCAATTAAACACAATCCATAACTTACGTTTTTACCAAGTTGTTATGCAGGGTATACGCGATGCGATGGATGTGGATGATTTAGAAGGGTTTGTCCAAAATTTCTATAGTAAGCAAGGCTTAGAGGTACCGCCTTTGGATATGTAGGGAGCCACAAAATAACTTTTGTTGTGGTCTTTAAAAATCAGCAATAGCCCGCATAAACAGTAAGTTGTTCGAGACAGTAAGTTCTACGAAGCAATAAATTGTACGAAGCAATAAATTGTACGAAGAAATAAATAGTACGAAACAGATTGTAGAAATAAAAATCATAATAATGAGTCGCCACGGTTGATTGCGGTGACATGTTTTAAACACCAGTAAATAGAGTCCGTTATGCCCAATCGTTACCCTTTATGGAAGAACCTTTTAGTCGTATTAATCGCGGCGCTTGGTTTTGTTTATTCTGCGCCCAACCTATACGCGCCTGATCCCGCAGTTCAAGTGTCAGGTCAATCCAGCGCGGCTATTATTGATGAGCGGGCTTTAGCCATCGCAACCGGAGCACTTAACGCTGCGGGCATTGAGTATTTTGGCGAAGAGGCTAACGGCAAGTCTGGCTTAATTCGTTTGCGTGATAGTGACGAGCAGTTGGCGGCGAAGGCGGCGATCCAAGCGGCCATGGGTTATGACTTTGTCGTGGCATTGAATTTAGCGCCAACTACGCCCCAATGGTTGCGTAGCTTTGGTGCTGAGCCAATGAAGTTGGGCCTTGATTTGGCTGGTGGTGTGCACTTTCTATTGGAAGTTAATACTGAGGATGTAGTGGCTAAACGTTTAGAAACCACTTCGTCAGAAATTAAGTCGGCATTACGCAAAGCTAAATTACGTTATCAATCAGTTAATCTCAATAACGACCGTGTTATAACAGCTGTGTTCGAATCCGCTAAGGTTAGAGATAACGCCAATGTCATTATCCGTAAAGATTATCCCGAGATGCAGCGTGAGAAAGTAGACGCCGCCAATGGTAAGTCTTTCTCTATTGTATTGAGTTTAAACGAGCGGTCGGTAAGTGAACTTGAGGATTATGCGGTTGGTCAAAACCTGACAACCTTACGCAATCGAGTTAATGAGCTGGGTGTGTCTGAGCCGTTGGTACAGCGCCAAGGCCGCAATCGTATTGTGGTTGAATTGCCAGGTGTACAAGATACCGCTGAAGCTAAGCGCATTATTGGTAAAACGGCGAATTTAGAATTTCGCCTAGAGGCTAAACCAACCGAGTTGGTATCACGCAAAGAATCTATGCCGTTCCGAAATGAGCTGGATCAGCGTCGTCGTGGCAATGCCTTCCTCGAGAAAAAGCTGATTCTATCTGGCGATCACGTCATCAATGCGCAATCAAGTTTTGATGGTCAAACCAGCCAGCCGCAAGTGAATATTACGTTGGATGGTGCTGGTGGCACTAAAATGCACCGTGCTACTCGCAACAATGTTGGCCGTCGTATGGGGGTTTTGTTTATCGAATACAAAACTCAAATCGAATATAAAATCAACGAAGCGGGTGAGCAGGTTGTCATTCCAACTCAAATTGTTGAAAAGAAAATTATCAGCTTGGCTACCATCCAAAGTGGCTTGGGTGTGCAGTTTCGCATTACGGGTTTAGATAATGTGGGTGAAGCCTCAGAGCTGGCTTTATTGCTAAGAGCCGGTGCATTGGCTGCACCGATGTATTTTGTTGAAGAGCGCAGCATTGGCCCATCACTTGGTGCTGAAAACATATCGGTTGGCGTCACTTCTGTGCAAATAGGTCTGACGTTGGTTTTATTATTTATGCTGATTTACTACAAGGCATTTGGTCTTGCGGCCAATATAGCATTGGTGGTGAACTTGGTTTTATTGGTGGCCTGTATGTCTATTCTGGGAGCTACTTTAACCTTGCCGGGTATCGCGGGTATCGTTTTGACGGTGGGCATGGCCGTTGATGCCAACGTGTTGATCTTCTCGCGGATTAAAGAAGAGTTAGCCAATGGCTTGCCCGCTCAATCAGCTATAAGTTCTGGCTTCGATAGAGCCTTCGTCACTATTTTGGACGCTAACATAACAACTTTGATCGTTGCGGTGATTTTATATGGTATTGGTTCAGGTCCAGTACAGGGCTTTGCTGTGACCTTATCTATCGGTATTTTAACCTCTATGTTTACCGCCATTGTCGGTACCCGTGCGTTGGTTAATTTAATGTACGGTGGTCGCCGAGTTGAGAAACTTTGGATTTAATTGTCGAATTTAAGATGGCCCAAATAAATCAAGATTGAGTAGAAGATATGTCGGATCAAGAAAAAGTTATTAATTTTATGGGCAGTCGCAAACTAGCTGCGACCGCCTCAGTGGTGTTGTTAGTAATCGCATTAGCGTCTTTAACCGTTAATGGTTTGCAGTTTGGTTTGGATTTTACCGGCGGGACTCAAATTGAAGTAGGTTATGAGACTCCTGTGGCTCTGGAAGATATAAAACAGCAATTGGCTAAGGCTGGTTTTGAAAAAGCGGTAGTGGTTCACTTTGGTTCTGAAACTGATGTGTTGGTACGCTTGCAAAGAACGGCCGATGCTAAGCTTGGTGACGAAGTGTTGGCGGCGTTAAAGCGTGAGGCTGGTGGAAATATAGAGTTGCGCCGAGTCGAATTTGTTGGACCGCAAGTTGGTGAAGAGTTACGCGATGATGGCGGCTTAGGTATGTTGTTCGCTTTGGCTGTAGTGATGTTGTACGTGGCTATGCGTTTCCAATATAAATTCTCTGTTGGCGCCGTTGCTGCGTTAGCGCATGACGTTATTTTAGTGCTGGGCTTTTTCTCTATTCTCGGTTTGGATTTTGACTTAACCGTATTGGCCGCAATATTAGCGGTGATTGGTTATTCATTGAACGATACCATTGTGGTATCTGATCGTATTCGTGAAAACTTTCGCAAGATTCGTGGTGCTTCTTCGATTGAAGTGATTAACATCTCTTTAACCCAAACGCTTGGGCGTACATTAATTACCTCGTTAACGACTTTGTTGGTGTTGGCGGCCTTGTTTGTTTTTGGTGGCGAAATTATCAATGGCTTTGCTTCGGCATTATTGGTCGGCGTTGTTGTGGGAACTTATTCTTCTATCTATGTGGCGGCGAATGTATTGCTGGCCTTGGATATTGATAAAGAAGATCTAATGGTGCCTATCGTAGAAGGCGAAGAATTTGATGAGATGCCGTAAGCTTAGTTAATAATTAACACATAAAATTATGACTAATGCCTAAAATTATAACTAATACTTATTTGATTTCGGCTGCGAAAATCATTGATGGGGTTGGTAGCTTACAAGATTGTATTGATCTCGAATGTCGTATCCACGCCCGTGGCTACGACATTTCTGTTTTAACCATAGAGCCATTAAGTGCTGATTGGCACAGCGAATTGCAGCCGAACAGTTTTCGCAGTGGTTGTGGGCCGATTGAGGCTTTGGCGCAAGCTCAACAATTAATAGAGCACGGCTCTCATGCTGTGGTTATTACTGCAGAAGATTATATCAAAACCGGTTTTTCCAGAGCTGAACGCCTAGAGAAAATGTCAATTTATGGTATCGGCTACCCGTTAACCGAGGCTTATACCGAATTGTCTCAAGCCTTTATGCAATTGCATCAAATCGATGATGATCAATTTAAAGCGTTAGCTTCGGCATTATTTGATAATCACCAAGCCAGTTATGCCGCCATAGAGGGGCAATCACCCCAGATAGAACCCAAGTGGTTTGAATTTATTACACCATTATTTCGCGGCGTGGATTGCGCTAACCCTTTGGTTGATTTCTCCGGCAGGCTCTTGTTATGCAGTGATGAATTAAGACAGCAATTGTGTCTTGATAAATCCGATGTTCTCGAGCTGGCAGGAGTTGGCCTGGGGCAGGCAGCGGGGGATGGTAAAGCCCATTTATCTGAAATCAGCCGCTATCAGCATTTAACTCAGGCATATCAAGAGTGTTGCCGCAGAGCCGAAGTTGATTTTTGCCGAGAATTTAAAGCGCACCGAGCGCTGCTTGAAGTGTATACCTGTTATCCGGTGGTTCCTTTAGCGTTTTTATTGAGCAGTGGCTTGGTTGATTCTCTGGATGAGGTGCCACATTTTTTACAGCAATACCCGGTCACCGTTACCGGCGGTATGAATCTAGCTCGGGCGGCGTGGAACACGCCAACCTTAAATGCCTTGGTAGAGTGTTTTCAAGGTTTGTTAGATAGCGATAAAGATATGGCCATGGTGCATGGTAATGGCGGCTTAGGCTATCGGCAGGGTGTTGCTTTGTTGCGAAAGTTTCCTCACGGTTAAATTCAAACTTGACAGTGTAAAGTTTTGGTATTAGTCTCGCCTCTTAACTTAACAGTGTTTAGATTACGCTTATTAAGAGCGGGAGCAAGTGAGTATGACTGTATTTGATGCCATGGTGTTTGATGCCAATGTGTTTGACGCTATTGTTATTGGTTCTGGCAACGCCGGACTTTCGGCTGCCACGGCATTGCAGCGCGGTGGAGCGAAAACCCTATTGTTAGAGAGGCATAATATCCCAGGGGGATGCGCGACTTCATTTGTCCGTGGAGAGTTTGAGTTTGAAGTGGCTCTGCACCAGCTCAGCGGTATGGGCACCGAAGAACAGCCTTTTGTGATGCGCCAAATATTCGAACAGCTGGGTATTATGGATAAGATTGAAGTAGTGGAAGAGCACGACTTGTACCGTTTTGTGCTGCCGGGTGAGATTGATATTACCCTGCCCGCCGATTGGGACGATATATCCCGGGTGCTGATAGAGCATTTCCCCCATGAAGCTCAAGCCATTACCAAGTTCATGACGTTGATAGAATCCATCAGCCTAGAGTCGTTCATGAATGTCCCGCAGTTGAAACGCAATAATGATTCAGAGTTTTTAGACAGTCAGTGTGCCAACTATAAGCAGTATGGATTACGTTCGGCGAAGGACGTATTTAACGAGCTTTTCACCGATCAAGATTTAATTGCAGTGCTCGGTGCATACTGGTGTTATTTAGGCGTTGCTACCAATGATCTGCCGTTTGTTGATCTTGCGGTAATGATTTACGCCTACGCTAAATTTAAACCGGCGCACATTAAGGGTGGTTCCCAGGCTATTTCTAGTGCATTGCTGCAGTCATTTCAAGACGCTGGCGGCCATGCAAAATTCAATTGCGGTGCTGAGAAAATCCTGACTGAAAATGGCAATATTTGTGGTGTCCGTACGGAAACCGGAGAAACCTTTCGTTGCTCAACGGTCATTTCCAATGCGAGCCCAATACACACTTATTATGAGCTTTTGGATATGCCTAAGGCTCCAGAGCAAGTCACTCACGATCTAAAGTCACGCCGTCTCGGTACCTCAGCTTTGGTTCTGTATGTCGGAGTGGATTGTCCGCCAGAGCAGCTGGGTATTACAAACGCGTCGACGTTTATTGTTCGCGACCGCGACGAAGAGGTCGCCGTAGCTAATATGCGCACCCTGAATCCTCCCGTTAGTATTATGGTGACTTGTTACAACTTGGAAGACCCTGATTTTGCTCCAGAGGGTAAGAGTTCACTGTCGATATTATGCCTACAGCACTGTGAGCCTTGGGATTCTGTCCCCGATGAAAAATACGCTGAGACCAAATACCGGTTGGCCGACACGCTGATAGACCAAGCCGAGGTGGTCTTCCCTGGTATTCGAGAGCATTTAGAAGAAGTCGAAGTGGCTACGCCTTTGACTATGATGCGCTACCTCAATACGCCCGGAGGCGCTATTTATGGGTTCGAACAAAATACTCAAGACGGAACGCTATTTCGCGAGAGAATGAACGCTATAGGGGGGCTGTATATTGCCAGTGCCTGGTATGGCATGGGTGGTTTTCAGCCTACTTACATGAGCGGTAACAGTGCCGGACATGCAGCATTGAAATACGTTCAGAAAAACCAAATACAACAAGAGGTGGCCGAAAATGCCTAATCAAAATACCCCAGCCGATTCTGTGCTACAGCAGGTAGTGGGATATCAAGAAGCGCTCAACCATCAAGAGCAGCTGGCCCTAGAGGGAACGGATCTTTCCGAGCACAAGGGTAAGGTATCCAATACCATCGCCAAGTTGCACCCCAAGCGGTTGCATTTGAAGGTCATCGATATTATTGAGGATACGTCGTCTACTAAGACCTTGCGTGTGGCGTCCAAGAGCAATGCGTTGTTACCGCCATTTCAGGCGGGTCAATACGTGAACCTGTTTGTCAATATTGGCGGCACTAACAGCGCTCGCCCCTATGCGATGTCCTCTTCTTCGCAAACACGAGAGCACTATGACCTGACTATTAAGCGGGCTACCCCCGGCTTTGTGACGCACTATTTGTTGGATCAGGTTAACGTTGGTGATGAGCTGACGAGCAGTGGTCCTATGGGTACTTTTTATCACAATCCATTGTTTCCCGTTGATGAATTGGTGTTTTTAGCCGGTGGATCTGGTATTGCTCCAGCGCGCAGTATGATCCATGAAATTGCCGATCGGCAGTTGGATTACAAATTCCACCTGATTTATGTGTCCAGCTTTGAGGATGATGTGATCTTTGAGCAAGAGTTATTGCAGTTGGATAAAGAGCACGATTTTTTGACCTACGATAAGATTATTTCCCGCCCTCAGGAAACTTATCAGGGCATGAGCGGACGTCTTACGGAGGAGCGTTTACGTGAGTTAATCGGTGTGACCGATCGCAAGATGTTTTACTTGTGTGGTCCGACCCCTTTCAATCAATCCGGCCGTCAACATTTGCAGGCAATTGGCGTCAAGCCACGCCATATTCGTATTGAAGCTAACGGGCCGCCTAAGAATCCAGAAAGTTTGGAGGGGTGGCCTCAGCAGCTCGATCCTGCCGCAGAGGTTACGGTCACTATTCAGGGGCAGGGCAGTTTTAAGGCTAGAGTTGATGAGCCGCTGCTAAACAGCATGGAGCGCAATGGTTACACCGTCGAAAACGCCTGCCGTTCTGGAGAGTGCAGTTTGTGTCGGGTAAAAGTGGTGAAAGGATCGGTATTAAACCCGCCGGAAGCGCACCTGCGAAAGACGGATGCACAGTATGGTTGGTGCCACTCGTGCGTGGCATTTCCTAACGAAGACATAGAGATTCAAATATAGTGAAATAAGCCTGACGAATCTTGTCTAACGGTTTGTCAGGCTTTACGTTGTAAGGTCACGGATGCCAGAAAGCGTTTCAAATCTAGTGGTTCTGGTAATGTCAGATGTCCCTCTATCAGCAGTGCTGATAATCCATGGACCAGAGCCCAAGCACCGAGTGCTTGGTGTTTTGCTGCTTCAGGGTTCTTCACCCCTTTTGAGAATGCGTTATTTAATAGCAAGAAAGGGCGTTTTAGCGTAATGCTCTCTCGCTGCAGGTCCAGTGTTGCAGGCTCTTTTAGGCCTCTGGTTTCCACTTGCCCTAGCATTAATCGATAGAGTTCGGGGTTGGCAAGCGCAAACTTTAAGTAAGACACGCCATACTCGAGCGCTAGATCTTCAAAATCAGTAGCGGGATTGCTCACAGCCAAAGCGTCGCCCAGAAGCTCATAGCCCATTTCAGAAACGGCTTCGATCAGTTGTTTTTTGTTTTTGAAATGAGAGTAAGGGGCTGTATGAGAAACCCCGGCCTCTGCAGCTATAGCACGAAGAGAAAGTGCGTCCGCACCTTCTCGCTGCAAAATACAATTGGCCGCATCAATCAGTGATTTCTTGAGGTCGCCGTGGTGATAACGCCCTGCAGCTGCAGTGGCCTGAGTGCTTGAGGGCGACGGTTTCTCTTTGTTCATTAATGGCGATATCCGACGGCAGCTAAGTAGTCTTAATTGGTTGCTGGGTTTATCCTTTTACTGGGATGTTGCCCATGTGTTTGCCAACTATTTGCAATAGCGGTTTGAACACTTTAGGTGAGGCGCACACAATATTGCCTGATTCTAAGACGCTGCTGCCGCCTTTAAAATCACTGACTAGACCGCCAGCTTCTTTAATGATGAGCAATCCCGCCGCGATATCCCACGGTTTTAAGTTCATTTCCCAAAAGCCATCGAAACGTCCGGCAGCCACGTAAGCTAAATCCAATGACGCGGCACCTTGGCGACGAATGCCGGCGGTTTGACCTGCTATTTCTTGTAGTGTTGTAAGGTAGGGGGTCATGTTTTGTAGGGCATAGCCATTGAAGGGGATGCCCGTACCAATTAGAGCGCCCTCTAGGCCGCGTTTGTGAGATACACGAATTCGGCGATCGTTAAGAGTTGCTCCACGGCCACGACTGGCAGTGAATTCTTCACGTTTGATAGGATCGAATATGACAGCGTGTTGCACTTGGCCTTTGTAAAGACAGGCTATAGAGACTGCGAAATGGGGAATGCCGTGCATAAAATTGGTGGTGCCATCGAGTGGATCAATAATCCATTCGTAGTCGCTGCCGTTAGCTTCAATACGGCCTGACTCTTCAGCGACAATAGCGTGATCGGGATAAGCCTTGCGCAGATGATAAATAATTTCTTTCTCGGCCGCCCGGTCAACTTCAGATACGAAGTCGTTACGGCCCTTTTCTTCAAAAGGGATAGCGTCAAGGCGCTCCATTGAGCGTTCGATTAATTCACCTGCTTTACGCGCAGCGCGCAGGGCAATAGTCAACATAGGTTCCATGCAGTACACCAATTTTAAATAAACGACATTTGTAAAAGAGCGAAGGCCTCTCGATTTGAGTCGCAATAGGAGTCAAAATAATTCGAGAGTCTTTAGGCGCGCGATTATAGCAGTTAGATTGGCGATTAAGCCAGATCAATGCTTAACCAATATCAACAATTAATCCTCGTCATCTGTTAGATGTAAAGCTAGTTTGGTACACTGCGCGCCCTTAAATTTGCGCTTTCTGGTTCTTTATATGTCTGAACATCGTCTTTCCGAAAATACCTCGGCTGAAAATTTGCTCGATAATATCCGCGTTGTCTTGGTTAATACCTCGCATCCCGGGAATATCGGTGGCGCTGCACGTGCTATGAAGAATATGGGTTTAACTCAATTATATTTGGTTGCGCCTAAAGACTATCCGGCTGATCGGGCGCAATGGCGTGCGGCTGGGGCATTGGATGTTCTCGAGGGTGCCGTGGTGGTTGAGACGTTAGATGAGGCTGTTGGTGATTGCGGTTTAGTGGTTGGAACCAGTGCTCGTGGTAGGCGTATTCCTTGGCCGTTATTTACTCCTCGTGAATTTGGCGAAAAAGCCATTGCAGAAGCCGGAACTCACGCGGTTGCGGTGGTGTTTGGCCGTGAGGATCGTGGTTTAACCAATGATGAGCTGCATAAATGTCATTACCACGTCCATATTCCATCAAACCCAGATTACAGTTCTCTTAATTTGGCTGCGGCGGTGCAGGTGCTGAGTTATGAGGTTCGAATGGCCTTGTTGACGTTTGAGGCGGGTAAAAAGCCGCATTTTGACGATTGGGATGTGCCGCCGGCTCAGCATAAAGATCTAGAGATGTACTTTGAGCACCTTGAGGAAACCATGATTCAAATAGGATTCTTCACCCCCGAGAACCCTCGCCAAACAATGACTCGCTTGCGGCGCCTATATAACCGTATCCGGATGGATAAAATGGAGCTGAATATTATGCGTGGCATGCTGACCGCAATCCAAAACTTCATGTATCGCACCAAGCAAGAGATAGATAAGAAGGAAAAGTAAGGTGCACAGAGCCTTATATGGTGTGATTTATTGCGTTGGCTATAGCCAGTAAAAGAGCAAGGTTATATACTTGACTAAATTACTAGGTTTTATCAAGGGCAACATGGCAGACAGTTATGCGACTTACCACTAAAGGGCGTTACGCCGTTACAGCAATGCTGGATTTGGCATTACATAGCCAGAATAAACCAGTGAGCTTGGCCGATATCTCTAGCCGCCAAGAAATATCATTGTCTTATTTGGAGCAGTTGTTCTCTAAGTTGCGGAGCCAAGAGTTGGTGACCAGCGTGAGAGGGCCTGGAGGCGGTTATAAACTGCGTCTGCCGGCAGAAGATATCGATATCGCGGCCATTGTTGATGCGGTGAATGAATCCGTTAATGTGACAAATTGTGGCGGCAAGGGCAATTGCCAGCGTGGCCATATGTGCTTAACCCATCATTTGTGGTGTGATTTGAGTGATCAACTGCACGGTTTTCTTAAGGGCATTAACTTGGCCAGCTTGATTGAGCGTAATGAAATTAAAACGATTGCTGCTCGGCAAGACGGTGAACAAAGCGCGACTATTAAAGCCGCTAATATCATTAATATCAAAGCGACTAACCTCGGTGATGAGGTTGACGTTGATGACGCTAATAGCGGCGATCAAATTACAGAAGGCAGCGCGTGACACAGAAGAATATTGGCTCTAAAAGTGGTCCTGTTTATTTAGATTATGCAGCCACCAGCCCAGTTGATGAATCGGTTGCGGCGGTGATGATGGATTGCTTAACGTTGGCAGGTACGTTTGCTAATCCAGCTTCGCGCTCGCATGTATATGGCTGGCAAGCAGAAGAAAAAGTTGAGGCTGCCCGAGGTCAAGTCGCTGAGTTGTTGCAGTGCGATCCAAGGGAAATTGTGTGGACTAGTGGAGCTACTGAATCGAACAATTTGGCGCTAAAAGGCGTGTTCGAAAAGCTTAATTATTGCGGGCATTTAATAACGTCGGTTATAGAGCATAAAGCTATTTTAGATCCGTCTGTCTGGCTTGAAGAGCGTGGCGTTGAAGTGACACGATTACAGCCGGATGAAAGAGGCTTGATCACCCCAGAGCAATTGCAAGCCGCACTTAGACCAGAAACCAAACTGGTTAGCTTAATGTGGGTGAACAACGAAATCGGCATTATAAATCCAATCAACGAGTTGGTTGAGGTTTGTCATGCCGCGGGTGTGTTGATGCATACTGATGCTGCTCAGGCGGTGGGTAAAATTGATATTGATTTAAGTTCGTCTGCGGTCGACCTGCTAAGTCTTTCAGGGCATAAGTTTTATGCGCCAAAAGGTGTGGGGGCTTTGTTTGTTAGGCGTTCAGCACAGCCGAGTGTGACCTTGCAGATGCACGGTGGCGGTCAAGAGCGAGGTTTGCGCTCAGGCACTCTACCCACTCATCAGTTAGCAGGAATAGGTGCGGCAGCACAGCTTGCCAAAGATGAGATGCAGGAGGTTATGCCGGCTATAGCAAAGTTGCGTGATCGACTTTGGCAAGGTATTGCGGATTTACCGAATGTACGTCGCAATGGAGCAGAAAAGTTCGTTAGCCCGTTTCATTTGAACGTGTGTTTTGCTGGCTTGGATGGTGAAGTCTTATTGTTGTCGTTGCGAGATATAGCAGTATCAACAGGATCGGCTTGCGCTTCGGCAAGTATGGCGCCTTCTTATGTTTTAACGGCGCTGGGATTATCTGGAGCCGATGCTCACAGTTCAATTCGTTTGTCGTTAGGGCGTTACACAACGACTGCCGATATTGATCGAAGCATTGCCCACATCCGTGATGTGGTAATTAAATTACAGCGTTTGTAATCAATAATTTATAGAGAAGTGGATCAGTGGTATGACTGAACAAATTGATCAAGCATTAGATCGTGAATACGAAGCTGGTTTTGTGTCCGATGTTGAATCCGACACGTTTGAGCCAGGCTTAAATGACGACATTATTTGCCGAATTTCGGCGCTTAAAAACGAGCCGCAGTGGATGCTCGATTGGCGCTTAAAAGCGTTTCATGCATGGCAGGAAATGGTTGAGCCTGAGTGGGCGCATATCAATTATGCACCGATTGATTTTCAGGCAATCTCTTATTATTCCGCCCCTAAAAGTATGAAGGATAAGCCACAATCTCTGGATGAAGTCGATCCAGAATTATTGCGTACCTATGAAAAATTGGGTATCCCGTTACTTGAGCAGCAAATGCTAGCCGGCGTGGCGGTGGATGCCGTTTTTGATTCGGTATCGGTGGTGACAACCTTTAGAGAAAAATTGTTTGAAGCAGGGGTTATTTTTTGTCCTATCTCTGAAGCTATACACTCACATCCTGAGTTGGTAAAAAAATACCTAGGCAGTGTGGTGCCACAAAAAGACAATTATTATGCGGCGTTGAATTGCGCTGTATTTACTGACGGTTCTTTTGTTTACATTCCCAAGGGTGTTCGATGTCCAATGGAATTGTCGACTTACTTTCGAATCAACGAACAAAATACCGGCCAGTTTGAACGTACGTTGATTATTGCTGAAGAAGGCAGTCACGTGAGTTACCTAGAGGGTTGTACTGCGCCTCAACGAGATGAGAATCAATTGCACGCGGCCGTCGTTGAGTTGGTTGTCATGGACGATGCAGAAATTAAATATTCAACGGTGCAGAATTGGTACCCTGGTGATGAAGAAGGTCGTGGTGGTATTTATAATTTTGTAACCAAGCGCGGTATTTGTCATAAAAATGCCAAGCTTTCGTGGACTCAAGTTGAGACGGGTTCGGCAGTAACTTGGAAATACCCTAGCTGTATTTTGAAGGGCGATAACAGTATCGGTGAATTCTATTCGGTGGCATTAACTCGTGGGATGCAGCAAGCCGATACGGGTACTAAGATGATTCACTTGGGTAAAAACACTAAGTCGACCATCATCTCTAAAGGTATTTCCGCTGGTCGCAGTAACAATACCTATCGCGGTTTGGTTAAAATGAACTCCAGTGCTCACGGGGCGCGAAACTTCACTCAATGTGATTCGCTTCTGATCGGAGATCAATGCGGTGCGCACACGTTCCCCTATGTCGAAAGCCGTAACCCTTCTGCGATTGTCGAACATGAAGCAACGACTTCAAAAGTAAGCGAGGACCAAATGTTTTTGTGTCAGCAGCGCGGGCTTGATCCAGAAAAAGCGGTGTCCATGATTGTGAATGGTTTTTGCAAAGAAGTTTTTAAAGAGTTGCCGATGGAGTTTGCCGTAGAGGCGGGCAAGCTGTTAGAGATCAGTCTTGAAGGTGCCGTAGGTTAAGCTTTTACTAATAAGAATTTATCTGCGGGCTAAATAAGAATTTAGGAAAATAGAAATGCTATCAATTAAAAATTTACACGCGAGCGTTGAAGAAAAAAATATTTTAAAAGGCTTAACCTTAGACATTAAGCCCGGTGAAGTACACGCCATTATGGGGCCAAACGGTGCAGGTAAAAGCACCATGGGTTATGTTTTGTCTGGGCGTGAAGGTTATGAAGTCAGTGAAGGTTCAGTTGAGCTAGATGGCGTTAATTTACTTGAACTTGAAGCTGAAGAGCGAGCTCGTGCGGGATTATTTTTGGCTTTTCAATATCCGGTTGAGATTCCTGGCGTTAGCAATATGGAGTTCATGAAGGCCGCAGTAGACGTTCAGCGTACAGCGCGTGGTGAAACAGAATTAACCTCAGCTGAATTTTTAAAGCTGGCCAAAGTCGCGTGTAAGCAAGTCAATTTACCTCTGGCGTTTTTAAAGCGTGGTGTTAACGAAGGTTTTTCTGGTGGTGAAAAGAAGCGCAACGAAATTATGCAGATGCTGTTGTTGCAGCCTAAGTTGTGCATTTTAGATGAAACAGATTCCGGTTTGGATATTGATGCGTTGCAAGTGGTTGCTGAAGGTGTGAATAGTCAGCGCTCACCTGATCGTAGCTTTATTATTGTGACTCATTATCAGCGCTTATTAGATTTTATAAAGCCCGATTTTGTTCATGTGTTATCAGGCGGAAAAATCATTCGGTCAGGCGATGCTTCTTTAGCTCTAGAGCTAGAAGAGCAGGGCTATGCGTGGTTAACCAAATAAACTATTTGATGGTATGAATTGAGCATGAATAACTGGTTGAATGGTGCAATAGAACGGGCTGAAACACTAACCGATTGGCTGGCTCCACAGCGACAAACGTCTTTGCAGTTGTTGAAGGAAGCCGGTTGGCCAACTCGTAAGACTGAAGATTGGAAGTATTTTCCTCTACGTGCTGTAGAAGATTCCAGCTTTAGTTCAACTGCGAGTAACGAATCGGTCAGTGTTGAGCTTATTGATGAGTTGGATAGCATTGATCTGATCTTTGTTGATGGTTGTCTTGAGTCTGGCAGTGACGATTTGCCAGAAGGTTTGTTGATCACTTCAATTGCGGAGTTAAACGGCGATAGCGCTAAGCAATTAGATAATGCTTGGGTTGAGCAGGTTTTTTCAACGGTTAAACCTACGCGGCATGTGTTTGGTTTGGTTAATGATGTGTTGGCCAGTGATGGTGTGCTCATTGATATAGCGGCCAACGCAAAAATAGAGGCACCGATACGTATTGTTAATGTTGTGTCTAGCGGTGTGGAATCGCATACACGAATTGTGGTGCGTTTAGGTTGCGGTTCTAAAGCTTCCGTAATTGAGCAGTCAGTAGGTGATCAAGCCGGGTTTTCAACGTTGTTTGCTGAATATTTGATCTCCGATGATGCGACTTTAGAGCACTATCGTTTTTCAATGCAAACGGGCGCGGCACTCAATATTGGTGGCAGTCATTTTAAATTAGCCAATCGCTCAAAGTTAAATAGCACCTTGGTTGGTTTTGGCAGCAAATTGTCTCGTCTAGATGTCGATGTAGAGCACGCTGGTGAGCATGCTTTTGCCAAGCTTAATGCTATTTATATGCTCAATGATGGCGACTTATTTGACTTGCACAGCACCATTGAGCACGCACAGCCACACGGTACTACGGAAGAAAATGTTCGCGGTATTGTTGGGGATCGCTCCAAGGCGATTTTTAATGGGCGTATTCATATTCACCGCCACGCACAAAAAACCTTAGCTGAATTGAATAACCGCAATTTGTTGTTGTCGGATAGGGCTGAGATTAACACCAAGCCTGAGTTAGAAATTTACGCTGATGATGTGCGTTGCGCTCATGGTGCAACGGTTGCCGAGGTAGATAAACAAGCGCTTTATTATTTGCAATCTCGAGGCGTCAGTAAGGGGCAGGCTCAAGTGATGCTGAATTTTGGTTTTATTAATGAGTTGATTGATGATATGCCCAATCAAATTCTGGCTGATTGGCTAAGGCCTCAGTTGCGTCAGCGCTTCGCGGAGATGGAGATAAAATGAGTTTTGATGTTGCGGCTATTCGTTCGCAGTTTCCTATTTTGTCTCGGCAGGTGCATGGCAAGCCGTTGGTTTATTTGGATAACGCGGCCACTACACAAAAGCCGCAGTGTGTTATTGATGCGTTGGTTGATTATTACAGTAGCTGCAACTCGAATGTTCACCGTGGGGCTCACGCATTAGCGGATGAAGCTACGCGCCGGTTTGAATCTGCGCGCGATACTGTGGCTGAATTTATCCACGCTAATACCCGTGAAGAAGTGATTTGGACCAGCGGTACCACTGAATCTATTAATATTGTGGCTAACGGTGTTGCTCAGAGATTACAGTCCACCGATGAAGTGGTTGTTACTGAAATGGAGCACCACGCTAACTTAGTGACTTGGCAGCAAGCCTGTAAGCGTGCCGGAGCTACCTTAAAAGTTGTTCCTATATTGGCCAGCGGTGAATTAGATCTTGCTGCGTTTAAAGCGGCACTGTCTCCGGCAACGTATTTAGTGGCCTTTCCGCATGTGTCCAATGCACTGGGAACCTTGAATCCGATTGCTGAATTAACGCGCTTGGCTAAAACCGTTGATGCCCTAGTGGCCATAGATGGTGCACAAGGCATCGCCCATGGGTCCGTTGATGTACAGGCGTTAGGTTGTGATTTTTACGCTTTTTCTGGGCATAAACTGTACGGCCCTACTGGTATTGGCGTTTTGTGGGGCAAGCTTGATTTATTGCAGGACTGGCCGGTTTGGCAGACTGGTGGTGAAATGATTGCCTCGGTCAGCTATCAGGATGCCAGTTGGAATGTGCTGCCTTATCGGCTTGAGGCGGGGACCCCAAATATTGCCGATGCTATTGGTATGGCGGAAGCTATCCGTTGGTTTTCCGGGTTGGATCAAGAAGGCCTTAAACAGCATGAGGCCAGTTTATTGGCGCGAGCCACTGAGCTAGCCGAAGCTTTTTCAGGTTTAACCATTGTTGGTTCGGCGCCCCAAAAAATGGGTGTTCTAAGTTTTGTGTTAGATGTTGGCCACCCAGCTGATATTGGCTTTTTGCTCGATAAGCAGGGTATTGCGATTCGAACTGGTCATCATTGTGCTGAGCCTTTGATGGAGCGTATGGGGGTGCCGGGTACGGCGCGCGCTTCGTTTTCGATTTATAACACGATTGAAGAAGTTGAATTGTTATTTTCAGCTTTAAAGAAAGTTCAAGTGATGTTGGCGTAACCGTAATTTTAGTGATGAGTGTTTAGGTAAAAATATGACTGTTTCAACCTTTGATCCCAATTCGCCGGTAATTAATATTACCCCGCCTGCGTTGAGCTATTTTGAAAAAAACCTGAAAGCCGAGCAGGCCAAGGGTGAACCCAAAATTATCCGCTTAAGCACCAAAGAAAGTGGCTGTACCGGCTACGCCTATGTACTTGATATGGTTCTTGATGCTGAAGCAAGTGATAAAATAATGAGCTTTGGTGATGTGTCGTTGGCAATCGCGGGCGATGCAGTAGAATTGTTGCGCGGCACCGAAATAGACATGGTTACCGAAGGTGTTAATCACGTGATTAAATTTAATAATCCGAACGTTGTGGCCGAATGTGGTTGTGGCGAAAGTTTTTCGGTCGCTTAGGGTCTTTATGCAGCAGACTATGGTTGTTACCAGTCGAGATTGTCCGGCTCGGCGTGTTCCCTCAGGAGAGATGATTGTTATTCCAGAGGGCCAATTCTTATCGATTACTCAAGACCTAGGCGGCAATTATACGGTGACGTGGCAAGGTAATATGCTGCGCATTGATGGTACTGACGCTGAAGCTATCGGGCGTGAACCTGAAACACTCGAGTTTGAGCCCTGTGCCAGTGGTGACATAAAAGAAGATCAGGTGTGGCTGGCGTTGGAGAGTATTTACGATCCAGAAATCCCAGTTAGTTTAGTGTCATTAGGTTTGATTTACTCGGTCGAGTTAGATCAAGCTGCCAGTCACGTTAATATTCGCATGACATTAACAGCGCCCGGTTGTGGTATGGGGCCAGTGTTGGTGGGTGATGTTGAGTATCGTGTTGGTAAGGTGCCAAATGTTAAGCAGGTTAATGTTGAGTTAATATTTGATCCGCCTTGGTCAAAAGAGATGATGAGTGAAGAGGCGCAGTTAGAAACTGGCTTGTTTTTTTGAAACGTTTGTTGATCTGTACTGAATTAAATTAAAGCGGGATGTGTATGTTGCCTACAACGGATGAAATTATTGAAGATCTAGAATTCTTTGATGATTGGGAGGATCGCTACAAGTACATCATTGATCTTGGGAAAGGTTTGGCACCCATGAGCGAAGATTTATTTACCACTGAACGTTTGGTCAAAGGTTGTCAGAGTAATGTTTGGCTTGATGTAAGTGTTGATGATGAGCGTTTAAAATTTCTGGTTAGCAGCGATGCCATTATCGTTAAAGGCCTGTTGGCGGTAGTGATGGCTGCATTTGATAATAAAACGCCGGCTCAGATTATCGATTTTGATATCGAAAAATACTTTCAGGTAATTGATTTAGAGGGGCATCTCAGTCCTACTCGCGGTAATGGATTGCGCTCCATTGTGGCCAAAATTAGAGCCATCGCTCAAGCCGCCAGTTAAGTTTAGCTAGCTTATAAATCAGCATATAGACTGAGTCTTGTTTTCTCGTGCGGCCTTTGTTGGTAAAAAGCATGTCTTAACACCCAATTAGACCAGTTTACGGGCTATTTTCCGTATTAAAGTGGGCTTGTTTTCAGTATAATTCTCCGGTTTTTTGTCGTTATCTTCTCTGGCCTTGTGGTGAGAGGGATTTCTTATTTTTTTAATCTTTTATTTATATTTCGGAGTCCTAAATGGCCGTTGAACGTACCTTATCCATTATTAAACCAGATGCAGTAGCTAAAAACGTTATTGGTGAAATTGCTGCGCGCTTTGAAAAAGCCGGCCTACAAATTGTTGCCATGAAAATGATGCAGCTTGATGATGAAAAAGCGGGTGGTTTTTACGCTGAACATAAAGAGCGTCCTTTCTTCAAAGACTTGGTTGGCTTTATGACTTCTGGCCCTGTTGTGGTTCAAGTATTAGAAGGCGAAGGTGCTGTTTTGGCTAATCGTGATCTTATGGGCGCTACTAACCCAAAAGAAGCCGATGCCGGTACAATTCGCGCTGATTTTGCTGAGACTATAGATGCCAATGCTGTTCACGGTTCAGACTCTACTGAGTCAGCAGCGCGTGAAATTGCTTATTTCTTTAGTAACGATGAAGTGTGCGCTCGCTCTTAAATTAAGAGTAGGTTCCCTCTGAGGCTCTTATGACTGAACAATTGAATCCTGCGAAATTTGATTCCGCATTGGAAAATACAATAGAGGCTGTAGCTAACACTACAGTTGCAAAAGTAAACTTACTTGGTATGTCACAATCCAAGCTGGAAGTTTTTTTTGAATCTATTGGTGAGAAAAAATTTCGCGCGACACAATTGTTGAAATGGGTGCATCAGATGGGTGTCGATGATTTCGGCGCGATGACCAACATCAGTAAGCCTCTGCGCGAAAAGCTATCACGAATAGCGGAGATTCGCCCACCTGAAGTTGTAGAGCAGCTTGACTCTGTTGACGGCACCAGAAAGTTCTTAATAAAAGTAACCGGTGGTAGCTCGGTTGAAACCGTATTAATTCCCGACGGGGATCGCGGTACTTTGTGTGTGTCATCGCAGGTAGGCTGCTCACTCGATTGCAGTTTTTGTGCAACGGGTAAGCAAGGCTTTAACCGCGATTTAACTGCGGCAGAAATTATTGGCCAAGTTTGGCTGGCAGCAAAATCCTACGGCCAATTTGGTGAAAATCGTCCACGTATTATTACTAATGTGGTGATGATGGGTATGGGTGAGCCATTATTGAATTTTGACAATGTCGTGGATTCTATGAATCTAATGATGCACGATAATTGTTATGGTTTGTCTAAGCGCCGAGTGACATTGAGTACCTCAGGTGTGGTGCCGGCATTAGATAAGCTGGGTCAATATACCGACGTGTGTTTGGCGGTCTCTTTGCATGCGCCTAATGATGAGCTACGTAACGAGCTAGTCCCGATCAATAAAAAGTACCCTATAGCGGTATTGTTGGATTCGGCGAAGCGGTATATTGAAGGTCTGCCTGATAATCGTCGCAAGATTACAATAGAATATACATTAATGGATCATGTGAATGATCGGCCGCATCACGCACACGAATTGGCTGAGCTGCTTCGCGATATCCCAGTAAAAATAAATTTAATACCGTTTAATCCATTTAATTTGTCTGACTATAAGCGAGTCAGTAATAACTCTCTGAGAAGGTTTCAAGATATATTGATTAAAGCGGGTTATACCGTCACAGTAAGGACTACTCGTGGCGATGATATCAATGCGGCGTGTGGCCAATTGGCCGGTGCGGTAAATGATAAAACCCGCCGTAGTGAACGGCATAAGCAAAAGTTTTTAGCAGCGGCAGAGCCGGTGCGGATTATTCCTTCTTAACTTGCCGAATCAGAATGAAAATATATCGAGAGGACGCATCGATGAACAGTAAGTTATTTAAAGTTGTATTGCCGAGTATCTTGCTCAGTGTAATACTTTCAGGTTGCGTTACGACAATGGATCGTCCGACACAAAGTGCGGATTCAAATAAAGCCAGTGAAACTCATGTCTCTGCGGGTTTTGCTTACCTGCGTAAGGGCGATAAGGGGGCTGCGCGTAGGCACTTTCAAACGGCTTTAGATGGCAATGCCAATTCAGCTGGCGCCCATAATGGTTTGGGGTTAGTGAACCAGCAAGAACGTGATGAAGTCGCTGCTGAAAAACATTTTAAGCGCGCGTTACAGATTGATCCTACGCTTTCACAGGCTAGGTTTAATTACAGTGGTTTTTTATATAGACATGAACGTTATGCCGACGCGCATAAGCAATTATTGATATTGGCTGGTGATGTTACTTATTCAAGACGAGATACGGCTACTTTAAACCTAGGGTTGGTGCAGAAGCAATTAGGCGATACCAGTTCTGCGCTTGATAGTTTTCACAAGGTGGTTGGGTTGAACTTTCGTTTAGCTCAAGCTCATCTTGAAATTGCGGATCTTTATTTTAGCCAAAAAGAGTACGCGTCGGCGGGTTCTTATTTAGAGCATTACAATAAAACTCGCCAAGGCAGACCTTCGGCTAAAAGCCTTTGGTTAAAGATTCGGTTAGAGCGGATTTTTGGCAATAAAGATAAAGAGGCCAGTGCTGCTGTAGCGTTAAAAAGTATGCACCCTTACTCAAAAGAATATTTGGAATATAAGAAAACAGTTTCACCTTAAGCTGTTACAACACATTTAATGACGAAATAAAGAATAAATATGGAAACCGAGACAATCGTTGAGCTATCCCTAGGCGCTAAATTAAAAGAGGCCCGCTTACGTGCGGGTATCAGTGAAAAGGAGGCGGCTGATCAATTAAAAATCACGCCTACTTATATTCGCGCAATAGAAGACGGTAATTATGCAATATTGCCGACTACCCCTTTTGTGGCTGGGTACCTGAAATCCTATGCGCGTATTTTAGATTTAGATGCTGATCTTATTTTGAGTGAGTTTTACCTGAAAATTAACCCCGTAATAGATGAAGAAAAAACGGAGTCTAAAAGTTTACGCAAAAAAGTTAGTTTGAATAAAATTCAAACTAAGGGCTGGGTTATTATTCTTATTGCAACTGTAATAGTCTGGGCGGTTGCAGTAGCGATATTTGACCAAGGTGGTAGTGCAACTTCTAGCGACTTGTCTCAAAAGGATACACCAGTGGGAGTTAATCAAGAGGTAGCGGTTGATTCTGAAGCCGAGCTTGATGATGTTGAAGAAGTTACAACACCTGAGGGCTTGTCAGAGGCAATTTCGTCAGAGGCGGAAAGCGACACGGGTCATGCTGCAAAAAACCTTCACCTGTCTGAAGCTGATATGACAGCAACTAATGTGGCTGAAAGTCATACGCTTGATGCTGTTGCAAGTAATGGCAAGGACACATTGAACTTTATCTTTTCCGGCGAATGTTGGCTTGAAGTTACTGATAAAAATGGCGACGTACTAGCGGCTGATATCTATCAGGACGGCGATGTATTTACCGCCGAAGGTACAGCTCCTTTTACCGTTATGTTGGGTAATGTACGATTGGTCAGTGTGTTGTTAAACGGCTCTGCTTACACGCTTAAGCCAGATGGCTTTAGAAAAACCCTGCGAACTACTATAGGCCATTAATTACATGCACTTTGAATCACCCATTAAGCGTCGTAAGTCTCGTCAAATCATGATTGGTGATGTTCCTGTGGGTGGCGATGCGCCAATTTCAATACAGAGTATGACCAATACTGAAACTACGGATGTAGCGGCTACTGTTGATCAAATTCAGCGTATTCAAAATGCTGGGGCTGATATTGTTCGAGTGTCAGTACCGACTATGGATGCCGCAGAAGCTTTTGGTAAAATCCGCAAGTTGGTTGATGTGCCTTTGGTAGCGGATATTCATTTTGATTATCGTATTGCGCTACGGGTAGCTGATTTGGGCGTAGATTGTTTACGTATTAACCCTGGGAATATTGGCCGAGAAAAGCGTATTAAAGCGGTTGTTGATAAAGCCAGAGATTTAAACATACCGATTCGGATTGGTGTTAATGCTGGTTCGCTGGAAAAAGACATACAAAAAAAATACGGAGAGCCGACACCTGCAGCTTTAGTTGAGTCGGCTTTACGGCATATTGACTTGTTGGATAAATACGATTTTCAAAACTTTAAGGTCAGTGTTAAAGCATCAGGTATATTTATGGCGGTAGAAGCTTACCGCCAACTAGCGCAACAAATCGATCAGCCCCTGCACTTAGGTATTACTGAAGCTGGTGGCTTACGTGCTGGGACGGTTAAGTCTGCCGTTGGTTTAGGTGCTTTGTTGCTTGATGGCATAGGTGATACTTTAAGAATTTCTTTGGCGGCAGATCCTGTTGAAGAAGTGAAAGTTGGTTGGGATTTATTAAAAAGCTTAAAGTTAAGAAATAAAGGTATAAATTTTATTGCCTGCCCAAGTTGTTCACGACAAAATTTTGATGTTGTTCAAACCATGAATGAATTAGAAACTCGTCTTGATGACATCACAACACCACTGGATGTGGCTGTGATTGGTTGTGTCGTAAATGGTCCTGGCGAAGCCAAAGAAGTAGACATAGGTTTGGCTGGTGGAACCCCAAATAACTTAATTTATATTGATGGCGAGCCGAGTCAAAAATTACAGAAAGATAATTTAGTTGATGATCTCGAGCGTTTAATTCGAGCTAAAGCTAAAGCGAAAGAAGCGTTAGAAAAAGATATTATTGCTAAGAGTTAATGCCCCTTTGAGTGGTTTGGTTGTGTGATTTTCACATCGAACTGAAACTAAAAAATTAGACTGACAAGTTGTAAGGCACTACGTGAAAAAGTTACAAGCCATTCGTGGTATGAGCGATTTACTTCCAGAACAATCCCCTGTTTGGCAATATTTAGAATCTACAGTTTCTGATGTTTTGCAAGCTTACGGGTATCAAGAAATTCGTTTTCCTGTATTAGAGCCAACAGAGCTATTTAAACGCTCTATTGGTGAGGTAACGGATATTGTTGAAAAAGAAATGTACACCTTCGAGGATCGCAGTGGTGATAGTGTTACCTTGCGTCCAGAAGGTACAGCCAGTTGCGTGAGAGCTTGTGAGCAGCATGGTTTGTTGTACAACCAAACGCAGAGGCTTTGGTACCACGGTCCTATGTTTCGCTATGAGCGACCACAGAAAGGTCGGCTGCGCGAGTTTCATCAAATAGGTGTTGAAACTTTTGGCATGCAAGGCCCTGATATTGACGCCGAATTGTTGATGATTACCGCACGGCTTTGGCGTGAACTAGGGGTTTTCGATGCGGTAACACTGCAGATTAATTCATTGGGAACGGCTCAAGCGCGGGCAGATTATCGCAAGGCCTTGGTGATTTTTTTGTCTGAGCGTAAAGATAAACTTGATGCTGATAGTCAGCGTCGATTAGAGTCTAACCCGCTTCGAATTTTGGACAGTAAAAACACCGATACTCAAACATTACTTAATGATGCTCCGCAACTGCATGACTATCTAGATGATGAGTCTAAACAGCATTTCACTTCGTTACAGAAGTTATTAACAAATGCGGGGATTGATTTTGTGGTTAATCCGCGCTTGGTTCGTGGATTAGATTATTACGGAAAAACGGTTTTTGAATGGGTTACTGATAAATTAGGGGCGCAAGGAACGGTTTGTGCCGGTGGACGTTATGATGGCTTAGTGGAGCAACTTGGTGGTAAGGCAACACCGGCGGTTGGCTTTGCAATGGGCATTGAACGTCTGGTTTTACTTTTACAGGAACTCAAAGTGGTTCCAGTGGGTCTGACTCAAACGCTGGATGTCTACATTATCGCGGTTGGCGATGTTGTAGAGGATGCGTTTAGATTAGGTGAAGATATCAGGAACCAATTGCCACATTTGCGGGTGATGAATCACTGCGGTGGCGGTAGCTTCAAAAGCCAAATGAAAAAGGCCGATCGCAGTGGCGCTGATGTTGCGTTAATTATTGGCGAGGACGAAGCATCTCAAGGTATGGTCACAGTTAAGTATCTTAGAGTTCAGTCTGAGCAGCGAACCTTACCTGTTGAAGAGTTGGTTAATGTTCTTAAATAATAAAAGCGGGTAAAAATTAAAGCTGTAATAAAGATCATATAGAAAATTAAATTATAAAAACTAAACATAAAAATCAAATATAAGTATTAGGAGTAATTTGTGGCAGAGCATCTTACAGATGAAGAACAACTTGAAAATTTAAAACGCTGGTGGTCAGAAAACGGCAAATCAACTGTCATTGCTGTTGTACTTGCGGTGACTGGATATTTTGGTTGGGAAGGGTGGCAGTCTAATCAAAAGCACATGTCTGAAACGGCAGCCGGCCACTACCAAAGTTTGCAAGAAGCGCTGGATGTAACCCAAGGGCAAGTGGTTTCAGATGATAATCGAGCTACGGCTAAACATCTCGCTGAAACCTTGAAGTCTGAGCATCAAGCGAATGTATACGCTTCTCATGCCGCATTGTTTTTAGCCAAAATGGCTGTTGAGGCCAAAGATTTAGATTCAGCTGTGTCTGAGTTGGAATGGGTTATTGAGCGTAATGCCGACTCTGCGTTGGTCAGCTTGAGCAAGAATAGATTGGCTCGAGTATTGATCTCTCAAGAAAAATATACGGAGGCTTTGGCCGCGGTTACAGTTAAAAAAGCCGGTTCATTTGAATCTCTGTTTGCGGAAACGCGTGGGGATATTTATTTAATTCAGGGCGATGTTCAACAGGCTCGGGCAGCGTATCAATTGGCTCAACAAGGGTTGCCAGCTAACGACAGAATGCGTGCTCCACTGTTGGCAATGAAACTTGATGATTTGAAAACCCCTGATGTCATTGTTGAATCTATTGAAGAGTCAGAAGATAAAGAATCTGGAGAAAAACCATGAAGTATTTTTTAGTTGCCGCAATGGCCTTATTGTTGGCGGCCTGTTCTTCAACTGAAACAGATACGTCAGCACCTGCCAGTTTGGTTGATATTGACAATGAGTTAAAGCTAAAAAAAGTTTGGTCTGAAGGTGTCGGTGTTGGTACGGGTAAGCGATATACCGTACAGGGTTTGTCTATGTTGGCTAGCCAGGTATTTTCAGCTGATGCTGAAGGTAGAATTACCGCGCTAGATATAGAGAGCGGTAAAGAGTTGTGGGAAGTCAAACTTAACTTACCGGTTGCTGGTGGCACAGGGGCTGCGAGTGGCTTGGTGTTTGTGGGAACTTTGAATGGCGAGGTCTTAGCTTTAGATTCAGCTTCTGGTGAAGTACGTTGGCAAGCTCAGGTTGGCGGTGAAGTTTTGGCGGCACCTCAAGGTAATGGTACCAGTGTGGTGGTGCAGACTTTGTCTGGACGGGTATTCGGATTAAGCGCTGAAGATGGCTCACAAGTATGGCGTTACGATAACCCAACTCCAACATTAACATTACGTGGTACGGCCTCTCCGGTTGTGGATGGCACGACTGTTTACCTTGGTTTTGCCTCGGGTAAAATCGTCGCGTTAAATGCTGATGATGGCACTCTTTTGTGGGAACAAAGGGTTGCTGTTGCTCAGGGCCGATCAGAGTTAGAGCGAGTTATTGATATTGATGGGTCGCCTTTAGTTGTTGGCAACACTGTTTTTAGCGGCAGTTATCAAGGTCGCTTAGTGGCGATTAATCGTATTACTGGTCAGGGCGTTTGGGCCACAAAAGAATCAAGCTACACTAGCCTTGCTGGCGGTATGGGTAAGATTTTCATGACTACTCCCGAAGGTATTGTGAAAGCCTATAATGCCGATAATGGCCAGCTGGTTTGGGAAAACGATCAATTATTAAATCGACAATTAAATGCGCCTCAAACCTTTTCGACCTATGTGGCGGTTGCTGATTTTGCCGGTTATGTACACGTGTTAAATCAAACTGACGGCACCATTGTGGCTCGCCGTAAAGTTGATGGGGATGGCGTACGATCGCCTATGCTAGGAAATGCAGGTGTTTTATACGTGCATGGAAACGGCGGCGATCTTGAAGCTTTGAGTGTGCGTTAATTTTAAGTTGTTAAAATTAACGCCACATAACATTAAAGATAGTTAAATTCTAAAACATAACTGAGTAATTCTATGCTTCCTGTAATTGCCCTGGTGGGTCGACCAAATGTGGGAAAATCCACACTGTTCAATCGTCTCACCAACACTCGCGATGCGCTTGTGGCTAACTATGCCGGCCTGACGCGAGACCGTAAATACGGTGAAGCTGAAATGTTTGAACGTAAGTTCATATTGATTGATACAGGTGGTATCAGTGGTGATGAAGCCGGTATTGATAGCGCTATGGCGGGTCAATCTTTATTGGCTATTTCAGAGGCCGATGTGGTTTTGTTTATGGTCGATTGTCGAGCGGGTTTGCATCCTGCGGATATGATGATTGCAAAACACTTACGCGTGAATAATAAAAAAGTTTACATTGTTGCTAACAAAGTTGATGGGCAAAGCTACGACATGGCTATAGCGCCCTTTTATGAAATGGGTTTGGGTGAAATTTACCCCACTACGGCTTCTCATGGTCGTGGTGTAAAATCGTTAATGGAAGAAGTTCTGGGCCAATTTCCAGAATATAAAGAGCCCTCTGGTTTACTCTCAAGAGGAATCAGGATGGCGATTGTTGGGCGTCCTAACGTCGGCAAATCAACTTTAGTCAATCGTCTGCTGGGTGAAGATAGGGTAGTTGTTTATGACGAGCCGGGTACAACCCGTGACAGTATTTATATTAACTACGAGCGGCTTGATAAACCTTATACGATTATTGATACCGCAGGAATTAGACGCCGTAAGAATGTTAAGGAAACCGTCGAAAAATTCTCGATTGTCAAAACCTTGCAAGCTATTGAAGATGCCAATGTAGTCGTTTTATTGATGGATGCGAGTGAAGGCGTTGTTGACCAAGATTTACATTTAATGGGGCAGGTAATTGATAGTGGTAGAGCTTTAGTTGTCGCCTTAAATAAGTGGGACGGACTGAGTGAAGATCACAGAAAAACGATTAAATCTCAGCTCGATAGACGTCTGCAGTTTGTTGATTTCGCAGATATTCATTTTATCTCGGCTTTACATGGCACTGGCGTTGGGCATTTATACGAGTCTATTGATCAGGCGTATCATGCGGCTACTGATAAGTTAACCACCAATCATTTAACCCGTGTGCTAGAAGATGTCACCTCATTGCACCAACCTCCGCTGGTTAATGGTCGACGTATTAAGTTACGTTATGCTCATCCAGGTGGTCATAACCCACCGATTATTGTTATCCATGGTAATCAAACGGATCAAATACCGTCGCATTATGTTCGTTATCTTGAAAAAAGTTTTCGCAAGGCTTTAGATTTGCACGGCACTCCAGTGAAAATACGGTTTAAATCCTCTGATAATCCTTACGCCGTGCGAAAGGGGCAGGAAACGAGCAGGCAAGCTGCCAAAACTCGACAGCTGAATCTGAATACAAAAGAAAGAAAAAGTGATAGAAAGAAAAAGAAGCGTTAGTTGTTAACGTGTTTTTAATTTTTCCATTGTTTTTCAGAAACTTGTTCCTTAATTAATTCTATCGACTCGAGAGTAACTTCTTGAAGTATTGGCCATAACGAGTGAGCTTCTTCTGGAGCAGGAGCTTGAAGTAGGCTATTGATAATATTGGCCGCCAATTGTTGATCGGAATCAGCCAGGTCTTCAAGTAGTGTTACCAAAACATCCTCAACTAATTCAACGGACATATCCTCCATAGTAACTTGAATTTGCTCTCCAATAATGGGGAGCAAATTAAGTCGTTTAACAGAGTTATTTCTTTTTAAGCTTTCGTGCACCATGGTCTTTAAGTAAGAGCGAACTTCAGTGCTATTGCTCATATAAGCGTGGTCAATAGCACTCCCTAGTCGACTACCAACCCAACCGACTAATTCTTTTTGGTTGGGCTCTATGATGCGCTCTTGAATCTTGTGCCCGACGGGGCTGCCATCATTTATTTCTTTGGTGACGCCGTTTAAAACATTTATTACCACGCGGTCTGAAACTTCTTCAGTGAATATACCTAAATACTTCTGAAAGACTTTATAAAAGTAGTTTTCACGGATATCTATGATTTCTAGTTTTTGAAGTCGATAAATAATTGAGATTACTCGTAATATTCGTAAAAATCGAAACGACCCAATAGGAATACAACCTAGTACGTCATACCAATGTATAAAGGGGAAGAAGAACCAGCGCTCATAGGTATTCTTATAGATGGCAACAATCCAGCGTAAAGACAATTCAGCTAGATATATGGAGACAAACATCAAATCGTAAAGAATAAAGTCAGCGTGTATTTTATCGGCATAAAAATCATGGAAGCTTGGGGATAAATAATGGATCCCACCAGCTACCAAAGGGCTGCTGAACATCCAATCGAATAGTATCCAAAGTAAGTTAAAGCTGACCAAAAACACCATCGCTAAATCTAATAAAAACCAAGGCGTTTCGGGGTTGTTTCGCAGTTTTTTTAAATTAAAGGTTATTTTCACTTGGTGTCTCGTTCGGCTTGAAGGGATGGTCAATGGTTACAGCATACAGCACTAGAAACCCACCATGCTAGGCTTTGTGACCGGCAAGTTCTGAGTGGTCGCCGTGTTGATTATTTGATCAGTTTCTGTATGCTTCTGGAACTTTTTAGAATCAGCAGGGCCTCCTAATTTTACTGATTTGGCTTGATATATCGCTTCAAGTAATACCTTACTCACTATAAAGAAATAATAAATGACAGCTCAAGAGAAACTGCCACGTAACCTAGTGCTTCAAGTACCCAAGGCGCTAAAAATTTGTTTGCTTGGTTATCGCAGTCATCCATATGTGGGTGGTCAGGGCGTATATATTAATTACCTTAGTAAAGCACTAGTTGATGCTGGGCATTCAGTTGATGTCATGTCTGGTCCGCCTTATCCTGAGCTAGATCCACGGGTAAAATTGATAAAAATTCCTAGCTTAGATTTGTTTGCATACGAGGGTCATCATGCATTCGCTTTGCGGCCAAAGCATTTAACCTCTTGGGCTGACTTTTTTGAATGGTGGGCAATGTTAACCGGTGGTTTTGCAGAGTCTTATACTTTTGGTCGTCGTGTTGTGAGTCATTTTAAACGGCACGCCAGTGAGTATGACATCGTTCATGATAATCAAAGCTTGTGTTATGGCTTGTTAGAATTACAGCAGCAAGGAATTCCAACCATAGCTACGGTACACCACCCTATAACGCGTGATTTACAAATAGCTCTCGATGCGGCACCTAATTGGTGGTATCGGTTACTGACTAGACGCTGGCATTCATTTTTAGGGATGCAAAAGAAAGTCGTTAAAGAGTTGAATCATGTTGTGACTGTGTCTGAACAATCACGTGGGGATATAGCTGAGGCATTTGAATTGGATGCTAACGATATCAGTTTGATTTATAACGGTATTGATACAGAAACATTTTCTCCTAGACCAGACATTAAACGCAATCCTATGCGTTTGATGACAACGGCATCTGCCGATCAACCGTTAAAAGGTTTGCGTTATTTATTAGATGCTTTGGCTTTATTAAAACCGCAGTTCCCGGAGCTTGAATTGCTGATTGTGGGCAAGTTAAAAGCGG
Organism: Cellvibrionaceae bacterium; assembly: GCA_034112445.1. Lineage (GTDB taxonomy): Bacteria > Pseudomonadota > Gammaproteobacteria > Pseudomonadales > Cellvibrionaceae > Pelagadaptatus. Next base: position 40,847 of record JAWUVI010000020.1, read on the forward strand.
GAGGGCAAACTGAGCGCCGGTTGCGTCGCTTAAAATTAGAAGACAGTGTTACGTTTGTTTCAGGTATTACGACTGAAGCTCTGGTGGATTATTACGCTGAAGCAAGTGTGGTTGTTTCACCATCACTCTATGAAGGGTTTGGCTTGCCTGCAGGCGAAGCTATGGCCTGTGGTTGCCCAGTAATTTCTTCTGATGGTGGAGCCCTACCTGAGGTGGTTGGGGATGCTGGAATAGTGGTTCCAGCAGGTGACCATAAAGCTTTAGCTGACGCACTTGAAACGTTGTTAAAAAACCCTGAACTTAGAGATGAATTAAGCCTGAACGGCCGTGCAAGAATTTTAGAGAAATTCTGCTGGAAAGTGGCGGCTCGTGAATTCACTGAATATTACTATAAAGCTATGGAGCAAGTAGCTTCAGAGCATATCGATAGAGTTTAACATGCAGACAATTGATTTTGACAAACTGAATTTGGCCGATGGCGATAGAATACTTGATGTAGGTTGTGGTGAAGGGCGGCATACTTTGGGTGCTTATTTGTCCGCTAATGTTCATGCAGTAGGGGTGGATTTAAGCGAGCAAGATCTGCAAACGGCGACTGAGCGTTTTAAAGAATTTGAAGAGCCTGGCAATGCCGCAAAGAGTGTTACTTTTCAAAAAGCCAATGCATTGGCTTTACCGTTTGACGATAACAGTTTTGATAAAGTTATCTGTTCAGAAGTGCTTGAGCATATTCCAGATTATCAAGGTGTTTTAGCTGAAATAAGGCGTGTTCTAAAGCCAGAAGGATTATTGGCTGTGAGTGTGCCACGTGCTTGGCCAGAAGAAATTTGTTGGCGCTTGAGTAAAGAATATCATCAGGTTGAAGGTGGCCATATCCGGATCTTTAATGCGATACAGTTAAAGCACGATGTAGAAGCTTATGGTTGGCAGCGCTATGATCATCATGGAGCTCACGCTTTGCATTCGCCGTTTTGGTGGTTGAAATGTTTGGCGTGGGAACAAGAGTCCAAGGTGGTTGATTATTACCATGAGTTTTTAGTCTGGGACCTGATGAAAAAACCTTGGGTTACGCGTAAAGCTGAACAGCTTTTAAATCCCGTTATGGGGAAAAGTGTGGTGATGTATTTTGAGCCGGGTGTAGCTTAATGGATAGGGAGTCTTTGAGGCAGGGTACTTATCCTGAAAGCTTTCTTCGTAAAACTGTTGATTATATTTTGTCGGAACAGCAGGAAGATGGATGTATTCCTTGGTTTGCAGGCGATAAAGCTGATCCGTGGGATCATGTAGAAGCGGCAATGGGTTTAACCATTGCGGGTGAGTACGCTGCAGCTCGTCGTGCTTATTTATGGCTTAACGATACTCAACTGGCCGATGGCAGTTGGTATGCAAATTACAAAAATGGTCGAGCAGTTGACATAGGTAAGCGTGAAACCAACTTTGTTGCTTATGTGGCGACAGGTCTATGGCACTATTATTTAATCACTCAAGATGCTGATTTTTTACAGCAGACATTTCCTATGGTGCAGTCTGCCATGGCTTTTATCTTGCGTAACCAGTCGCCGACAGGTGAAGTGTATTGGGCCGTTGATAGCGATGGTGAACCGTTGAAAGATGCCCTTGTGACGGGCTGCTCCTCCATTTATAAAAGCATTGAGTGTGCGATTAATATTTCCGTAATACTTAAGCACGATGCTTCGGTATGGCGACAAGCTCACAAGCATCTGGGTGATACATTACGAAATCATCCAGAGTGTTTTGATCGTACCTGGGAAAGTAAAGAGCGCTACTCAATGGATTGGTTTTATCCAATTCTAGCGGGTGTTTATACGGGCGATAAGGCGATAGATCGGATCAATGAGCGTTGGGACACATTTGTTCGGGACGATATGGGGTGCCTGTGTGTCAGTGATGAACCTTGGGTTACCGTGGCCGAGTCTTGCGAGTTAACCATGGCTTTATTGGCCGCCGGTGAGCGCGAAAAAGCCATCACCTTGTATAGCTGGTTACACCAATGGCGTGATGAAAAAGACGGGGCCTATTGGACCGGATATCAATATGTTGAAAATATTATTTGGCCGGAAGAAAAAACCACTTGGACTGCCGCAGCCATTTTACTGGCGGCCGATGCCATAACCGAACATACACCTGCAGCTCGGTTGTTTTTAGAAAATAACCTGTTGGATGAAGACGTCTTATCGACGTCTAAACAGTCCGAGTGTATTGACGGTTGGAAGCTCGTCGAACAATCCTGAAGCCTTAGCTAATTTCCAGATGTTGTAAGGGGCTTGGCCGCCTTCATCGGGGTTTGGGAAAATATCATGAATGGCTAAAATCCCGCCTGGTTTGATAAATGCTGCCCAGCTGCGGTAATCAGTCTGCGCTGCTGCTTCACTATGACCGCCATCAATAAATACCATTCCTAGAGGTGTTGCCCAATCTCTGGAAGCTATGGCCGATGATGAGACTATAGGGACAACAGTTTCATCTAAATCTGCCGTCCGCATCGTAGTGCGAAACGTTTTAAAGCTGTCCATTAGCTGTATATTATTGTCGTATAGATCTGGGTCGTGGTATTCCTCTCCCAATTGATGCTCTTCCGAACCTCTGTGGTGATCTAATGCAAATAAAGTACGGTTATTTTGTTTGCATGCGGCGCCAATATAAACGGTAGATTTACCACAGTAGCTGCCAATTTCTAAACAGGGGCCAAGCAAAGATGCTTGCAGTGCATGTTGAAATAAGGCTTCGCCTTCGTCGGCGGCGAGAAAACCTTTAACTAGATCAATGTCTATGGGTAATAAAGTTGTCATAATAAAAATAGAAAGTAAAAGTGAAAAGAGTAGCGCACACTAGACATCAAAAGTCTTAAGCGCAAGCCATAATTTTAATGTTGCTTTATCAGTGCGGGAGTTAACAGTGAGAAGAGAACATAAGCCTTATTTTATAAAAAAAATATTAACAGCGTTTAACCAGTTTTACGTTAAAAATTATTTTAGTAAAAACTTTGATTCTCTTGGTAAGGCCCCACAGGTTTTAGGTCCACGTACCGTACAAATTTTTGGTGAAAATATTCATGCCGGAGAATGTTTACACTTGATCAGTTCCAGTGACAATCCGGTCAAGCTAACGTGCTGGAGTGGCAAAGGAATCCAAGGCAGTATCAAAATAGGCAGCTATTGTTTGTTGTCGCCTGGCACCACTATTATGTCTGCTGGCGGAATTACTATTGGCGATAATTGTATGTTTGCAGCGGGTTGTTATATTTCTGATAGTGATTGGCATGGGCTCTATAATCGGACTCGAACTTTTCGGTGTACCAAACCTATTGAGCTAAAAGATAATGTTTGGATTGGGCATGGAGCTAAAGTTGGTAAAGGCGTAACCATTGGTGAAAACAGCGTGGTCGCAGCTGGAGCTGTGGTTGTCAAAGATGTCCCGGCTAATACAGTGGTGGGCGGTAATCCAGCTAAGGTGATTAAAAAGTTAAACCCTAATAGAAGGATGCTAAAGCGTGAAATATTGTTTGGGGATGTCGATCATTATTATCAAAGCCAAGACAACTTAGATAAGTATATGTTGCAAGGGAATTCATTTTTCGGATGGCTGCGCAGTAAATATCTCCCGCGCATCAACGATTAATCAGCGAAAGGTTCAGGGCATTTTAGGCATCCACAAAGGCTAACGGTTTCTGTTTTTTTTGCCTTGAATACTATGGGTTCGATTATAGAACCCTGATGAGCTTTACCATCACAAAGAGGCAGGCTGCTAGATTTTCCGCATTTGCACCACCAGTAATAGTGACCGGCCCGTACATCAATAAGTTGAGGTTTTTTACACGTCATGTTTATGTGTCATTAAGATATTATTGAATTCATATTCAATAGCCTCAGCTGTTCTCATACGTTTTATAGTTTCAAACATTATATCGGCTTCAGGGTATTGCCTGCGTAAATAAGAGAGCCATTGTTTGATTCTATTGCCAAGAAATTTCTCAGGATAAATATCTTTAGTTTCTTTGTAGTAATCGAAAACTTTTTTGCAAACCTCAACCCAATTCAAAGGCGTATATTCAACACCTTTAGAAGCAGCTTTAATTTGTAGCGCCAAATCAGGGCATGACAGCGCTCCGCGTCCCAGCATAAAATCATCACAGCCTGATTCCTCTTTGCATTGTTGCCAGTCAGCCACTGTCCATATTTCGCCGTTGGCGATGACTGGAATGGATATGGCGGATTTTATGTCGGCTAGGTAATGCCAGTAAGCGGGTGGGCGATACCCGTCGACTTTTGAGCGGGCATGAACGACAAGTTCATTGGCTCCGGCCTCATAAGCTGCCAATGAGTTTTCTAAATATAAGCTCTTGTCCTCGAAGCCGAGACGAATTTTTGCTGTTACAGGTGTTGTTATTGGGACGGCATCTCGCACAGCTTTAATAATGTTGTATAAGCGCTCTGGAGTTTTGAGTAATAGTGCACCACCATCACTGCTGTTAACCGTTTTGGCAGGGCAGCCAAAATTTAAATCGATAGTGGAGGCCCCCATCTGAGCCGCTTTTTTTGCATTGTCTGCCAGGGCTTCAGGATTGCTGCCCAGTAGTTGCAGTCTGACTGGAGTGCCAGAGGTAGTAAGGCTGTTATGAATGAGTTCGGGGCAAATACGCTTGAAACTGCGGTCAGGCAGCAGGTGATTGGTAACTCGAAGGAATTCGGTGACGCAGATATCAATGCCACCTAATGAGCTGTATAGCTCACGAACATGATGATCAACAACGCCTTCCATTGGTGCAAGTAACAAACGCATGAATAACTCGATTTCAAAAATAGGCAGTAAGTAATGATTAGTCGATTATTGTAACAGCAGCAGAGCTGCCAATATAAGAGAGTGTTGCAATGAGGCTGCAGCACGCTATCAGAATTCACTCTAATAGTGTCTATATTGAAATTACAGTGGCTATATTGAAATTAACAGTGGCTATATTTAAAAAAAACTACCCATAATGACGAATTAGTTGCCTCGGCACTGAGTTCAGGATACATTCTTTCGTCTCTTATGAGAGACAGTCATACGCCTGCTTTTTAGTTGGAGCCACCCGCTCAGTAGTGTGTGATAACCATATAATTGGTTTGGATCCAGGAGATTCAAAACCTTTCAGCATCGCGGATCTGATCCCGAAGTGCGGATATTTGGAGGTTAACCTACCTATGCAAACAGAAATTATGCAACAAGGCGTCGATTTGATGCTGTTTGGTATGGGCACTGTGTTTGTGTTCCTTACTGTTCTTGTTATCTCGATGACCATCATGTCAGCGGTGATACAACGTCTTTTTCCTGAGGCTCCTGAGCCTCAAACTCTAGCTCCAGTATTTGCGCCTGTGGGCACTCCTGATCCTAAGGTGCTGGCTATTATCAAAGCCGCAATAGAGCAGCACCGCAATAAAAAATAATAAAGAATCGCGCTTGTATATTAATTATCCAAGTGCGATTTTTTTTGTGAATAATTAAGTTGGATGGAACAGTAGGAATTTTTTCATGAGTGAAAACAAAAAACCTTTAGGTATTACCGACGTCGTTCTTCGCGATGCTCACCAATCATTATTTGCAACCCGTTTGCGTCTTGATGACATGTTACCCATCGCTGCAAAGCTTGATCAAGTTGGCTTTTGGTCGTTAGAGACATGGGGTGGTGCAACGTTCGATGCGTGCATTCGCTATTTAGGTGAAGATCCATGGGATCGAATCCGTGAGTTGAAAAAAGCCATGCCCAACACGCCGATGCAAATGTTGTTTCGGGGACAAAATATTCTTGGTTATCGGCATTATGCTGATGATGTGGTCGATAAATTTGTAGAACGCTGCGCGGTTAATGGCGTTGATGTGTTCCGTGTTTTTGATGCTATGAATGACATGCGCAATATCGAGACAGCCCTTAAGGCTGTCAAAAAGCAAGATAAGCATGCTCAAGGCACAATTTCTTACACCTTGAGCCCTGTGCATACTCTTGATATGTGGGTTGAGCAAGGTAAGCGCATTGAAGATATGGGCGCCGACTCTATTGCCATTAAAGACATGGCTGGCCTGCTAAAACCTTATGTTGGATTTGAGCTGGTTTCGAAATTAAAGGCGGCCTGTGATATTCCTGTTCATTTGCATTGCCATGCTACAACTGGGTTATCGACTACTACAGCTTTAAAGTGCGTAGAGGCGGGCATTGATAACATCGACACCTCTATTTCATCTATGTCGATGACTTATGGTCACAGTCCGACAGAATCTGTAGTGGCTATGTTGCAAGATACCGATCGTGATACTGGATTGGACTTGTCTTTGTTGGAAGATATTGCCGCTTACTTTCGAGATGTTAGAAAAAAATACGTCAAGTTTGAAGGCTCTTTGCGCGGCGTTGATTCTCGAATTCTTACCGCCCAAGTTCCTGGTGGTATGTTGACCAACATGGAAAGCCAATTGCGAGATCAGGGCGCTGAAGACCGTTTTGATGAAGTGCTGGCTGAAATCCCACGGGTTCGTGAGGATTTAGGTTTTTTACCGTTAGTAACACCAACGTCTCAAATTGTAGGTACCCAAGCGGTTCTTAATGTGCTGACCGGAGAACGGTTTAAGTCCATCTCCAAAGAAACCCAAGGTGTATTAAAAGGCGAATACGGCGCAACACCTGCACCGGTTAATAAAGAGCTACAGGATAAAATTCTAGAAGGCGCCGAGCCAATCACTTGTCGTCCGGCTGATTTGATAGATCCAGAAATGGATAAATTGGCTGCAGAACTGCGCCAACTAGCTAGTGAGAAAAGTATCGCTTTAACCGCTGGCGAAGGTGAGATAGATGATGTTCTAACCTATGCTTTGTTTCCGCAAATTGGCCTTAAATTTTTGGAGAATCGCAACAATCCAGATGCTTTTGAGCCGATTCCCACAGGCAAAGAAGGTTCAGCTGTCAGCACCGATGCTGGCGAAGAAGTTTATACCGTTAATGTGGAAGGTACGGACTATACAGTTACCGTTGCTAATGGCGGAGATCTAACCGGTATTGTGCCAGTTGGTTCTGGGGTTGCAGCTGTATCAGGCTCACCCGCAGCAGTTGGTGGAGGTGATCCTGTTAAAGCGCCATTGGCAGGTAATATTTTCAAAGTGCTGGTGGCTCCAGGTCAGGTTGTTAATGAAGGTGACAGCATAATTATTCTTGAAGCTATGAAAATGGAAACTAATGTGTCGGCGTCTAAATCGGGCACTGTAGGTTCTGTAAATATTAAAGAAGGCGATTCGGTATCTGTTGGCGACATTTTGCTAACCATCGCTTAATCCCGGTAGAAACGTAGATAAAGAGGAGTTTCCGGATGGAAAGTTTTATCGGGCTTTGGCACGACACGGGTATTTATCAAATGGCCCCTGGCCAGTTGGCCATGGTTCTTATAGGTATTTTATTACTGTATTTGGCGATTAATAAAAACTTTGAGCCTTTATTGTTAGTGCCCATTGGTTTTGGCGGTATTCTGGCCAATATTCCAGGGGCTGGCTTAGCCGTTTCCGCTGCCGAGTCCGCAATAAGCAGTGGTAATTTAGAGGTGATGTCAGCAATGGCAGGGTCTTTAAATATAGAAGGTTTTATTGCTGATTCGGCGGAAGCGGTTAAACAGTTGAAATTTGCTTACGACAATTCAACGGCTGAGCTGCATTTAGCCGCAGTACAAACAGCACGTGACTTGAACTTTACTGATGGCATGTTGTACAGCTTCTATTCAGTGGCCATAGCCTCTGGGGTAGCACCGTTAGTGATCTTTATGGGTGTTGGCGCCATGACTGACTTTGGTCCGTTACTGGCTAATCCAAAAACCTTATTTTTAGGCGCAGCGGCTCAGTTTGGTATTTTCGCCACGGTTATTGGCGCAGTGGGTATGACGTCTTTGGGGTGGATGGATTTCACTATCGCCGAAGCCGCTGCTATTGGTATTATTGGCGGCGCTGATGGACCTACCGCTATTTACGTGGCGTCTTTATTGGCGCCTGAATTATTAGGCGCTATTGCAGTAGCTGCATACTCTTATATGGCGCTGGTACCCTTGATTCAGCCGCCAATTATGCGCGCACTAACCACAGAGGCTGAGCGTAAAATTGAAATGACTCAGCTTCGAGTGGTTTCTAAACGTGAAAAAATAGCGTATCCCGTTGTTGTTTTAATCCTTGTAGCGATGTTTTTACCTTCAGCGGCGCCACTATTAGGAATGTTTTGCTTTGGTAATCTGATGAAAGAGTCCGGTGTGGTTGATCGCTTGAGCGACACTGCCCAGAACGCCTTAATCAATATCACCACAATATTCCTTGGGCTTTCCGTTGGTTCTAAGTTGGCTGCGGATAAGTTTCTTGATCCAAAAACCATGGGGATCTTGCTTTTAGGTATTGTTGCATTTGGTATTGGTACCGCTATGGGCGTTTTAATGGCCAAACTGATGAACAAGTTCAGTGCCCAGAAAATCAACCCACTCATTGGTTCTGCGGGTGTTTCTGCTGTACCTATGGCCGCAAGGGTTTCGAATAAAGTAGGCTTAGAGTCGAATCCTCATAACTTTTTGTTGATGCACGCTATGGGTCCTAATGTGGCCGGGGTTATTGGTTCCGCTGTTGCGGCAGGGGTGATGATTAGCTTGGTGCAGGGTATGCAGTAATTGTCGCTTAATCTATAGTTAGTAATTAGCTGCAATGTTAACAGCCCGTTTAAAGCGGGCTTTTGTTTATTCGCTAGTTTTTTTAACTATTTAAAAAATAAAAAATAAAAAATAAATTAGGAGTGTTTATGTCAGCCATCGCACGTGCAGGTAAAAAATTCTCGACCAATAAATTCATTGCTTCCTTAGTTTGTGTGGCGGCCATATCAGGTTGTGAGCAACAGGTTAGCTTTTCCGAAGGTGCAGATGAGCTGGGGTTTTCTGAGGCTTCGTCGGCGACAAAAAAAGCCAATAAAAAAGTTGCTGAACAATTGCCTTTACAAGATATGTTGGATTTTGAACAAGCACGTAAAGGCTTGATTGCGACGAGTGATTCCTTACAAATTACGGCTGCTGACGGCCGCTTGGCTTGGGATCAAGATGCTTATTCTTTTATCGCTGGGGATGCGCCGGCTACCGTAAATCCAAGTTTGTGGCGTCAAGCCCAACTCAATGGTATTCACGGATTATTTGAAGTGACACCGGGTGTGTATCAGTTACGCGGTTTTGATCTGGCTAACTTAACACTCATAGACACAGATTCTGGCTGGGTAGTCGTCGATCCATTAACCTCATCGGCTACCTCTAAATATGCCATTGAGTTTGCGCGTAAGCACTTAGGTGATAAACCAATTAAAGCGGTTATTTTTACTCACAGTCATGTTGACCATTTTGGTGGGATTGAAGGCGTTTTAACACCTGCCGAGCGTGCCGATATTATGATTATTGCACCAGAAGGTTTTACTGAGGAATCTGTCAGTGAAAATATAATGGCCGGTACGGTTATGGGGCGCCGATCTGAATTTATGTACGGTAGGAATCTACCGAAAACGGCGCGTGGCCACATTGGATCAGGTTTAGGTAAAGAGCCTGCCAATGCTGGAGTGATAAGCATTTTACCGCCGACGACTATTATTCATAAAACTGGGCAAAGTTTAATTGTCGATGGGTTAGATATTGTTTTTCAAAATGCGCCAGGCTCTGAGGCTCCCGCCGAATTAACTTTCTACTTACCTAAATACAAAGCGTATTGTGGGGCCGAAGTGGTGTCTCGTACAATGCACAATTTATATACTTTACGTGGTGCTAAAGTTAGAGATGCGCTGAGTTGGAGCGGTTATATTGACGAAGCTCTAGACTTATTTGGCAAGCAAGCCGATGTGTATTTTGGTTCGCATCACTGGCCAGTTTGGGGCAACGAGAATGTCCAAAAATTTATTGAGCGTCAGCGTGATACTTACAAATTTATTCATGATCAAACGATGCGTCTGGCTAATAAAGGCTACACCCCAAAAGAGATCGCTGAAGAAATTAAAATGCCAGAAGCGTTGCAGCAGACATTTGATAATCGCGGCTATTACGGCACGCTAAAACACAACTCTAAAGCCGTTTATCAGTTTTATTTTGGCTGGTATGACGCCAATCCCGTTAACTTAGATCCTCTTCCTCCGGTTGCAGCTGGTCAGCGTTATGTTGAGGCAATGGGTGGTGCTGAGAGCGTACTAACACTAGCGCGTGCCTCTTTCTCTAAGGGTGAGTATCGGTGGACGGCTGAGTTGCTGAACCATTTGGTTTTTACTGATGCTGAAAATCTAGAAGCTCGTCAATTATTGGCCAACACATACGACCAATTGGGTTATCAGGCTGAATCTGCGCCTTGGCGCGATGTGTATTTAAGTGGTGCACTGGAATTACGCCAAGGTAAGAAAGTAGAAAGAGTATCGATGATTTCTGATGCTTCTGGTCTGATAGGCCAAGCCCCTACAGAATTATTTTTTGCTGCAATGGCGACTAACTTGAATCCTGAGAAAGCGGCGGGCAAACATTACATCGTTAATATCCAAATGACCGATACTAATGAAGAATTTGTCTTGACCATGGAAAATTCAGTTCTGCATCATCGCCAGCTTACTGCAGATCCTAAAGCGGATGTCACGATTAAAATCACCCGTGAATTATTTCTGAGACTCGTCACAAAAACAGCTGACATGAAAGAAGTTATTTTCGGTGATGAGCTAGAAATTGAAGGCAGTAAATTATCGTTGGTTGGTTTCTTTTCTTTGTTTGATAGTAACGATGGGAATTTTAATATTGTAACGCCATAACGTTATAGGTATTAGTTGAAAGATAATGGAATAGGATAACAATCAAAATGATAAAACGAATTGCTGTGGCCGTTAGTGCTGTTATGAGTATGTCGGCTTTTGCTGAGCAACCCACTGAGCTGTTGTTTGGTGATACACATTTACATACGTCCTATTCTTTTGATGCGTTCTTGAACAGTAATCGTTCGGCTGATCCCGATACCGCATATCGTTGGGCTAAAGGCTTGCCGGTTATTCATCCACACAACAGAACCAAAGTGTCTATCAATACCCCATTGGATTTTTTGGTTGTGTCTGATCACGCTGAAGGCATGGGCATGATTCGCTCTTATGTTCGCAATGAAGCTGAATTCGACGACATGGGTCTTGTGGGTAATATTAAGCGTTGGCTGCTATTACAAGTAGTTTCTTGGGCGCTGGCTGATGAGAAACGAGGCAGTAAAGTATTTGGCAGTGTCTTACCTAAACAAGGGGCGGATAAAGGCGGCGATCCAGTAGTTGACCCGAATAATGATATAGCTGAATCTGCCGGTGATTATGGCGATACTACCGTGATTGAAACGACAGCCTGGAACGAAATTGTCGATGCCGCAGAAAGGCATAATGAACCCGGTAAGTTCACTACCTTTAGTGGCTGGGAATGGAGTTCGATCCCAGTTGGCGCGAACCTTCACCGAGTTGTGTTTACCCCAGATGGCCCCGATAAAACGAAACAGTTCTTACCTTTCGGTTCTGATCAAAGTCAGTATCCAGAAGACCTTTGGGCTTGGCTGGAAAAATACTCCGAGCGTGATGGCACTAGATTTCTTGCCATTCCACACAATTCAAACATTTCCAAAGGTTACATGTTTGCAGAGACAACCTTAAAAGGAGAGCCAATTACGGCCGATTACGCCAAGGTCAGAATGAAGTGGGAGCCGATAGTAGAGATTACGCAGTATAAGGGCGACTCAGAGACGCACCCTGATTTATCTCCAGGTGATGAGTTTGCAGACTTTGAAGAGTATGAACACTACATTCAGCAAGACAAAGAAGTCTTTAATCCTCAAGCCGCCGACTATGTCCGCTCGGCTTTAAAAAGTGGTTTGGCACTTGAAGATAAGACTGGGGTGAATCCATTTCAGTTTGGTGTGATTGGTTCTACTGATTCACATACAGGTTTGGCGGCCGCAGAAGAACCCAATTTTTGGGGTAAGTTCGGACGCGATTCTACCCCTGAAGCTAAGAGCAGTGGTGATCTTATCCGTGAAGGTCCTAAGGGTTGGGATATGTCGGCTCAAGGTTTAGCCGCAGTGTGGGCTGTTGATAATACCCGTGAAGCTATTTTCGCCGCCTTTAAGCGTCGTGAAGTGTATGCCACAACGGGTACTCGTTTAGCGGTTCGCGTGTTTGCTGGTTGGGATTTCAATGAGTTCGATGCTCAAGCTATCGATCTAGCCGCTATTGGTTACAGCAAAGGTGTGCCAATGGGTGGCAACCTTGTCGCGCAGGAAAGTGCGACCGCTCCGAAGCTATTGATTAGAGCGACCAAAGACCCTAAAAACGCTAACTTAGATCGGGTTCAGGTGGTTAAAGGGTGGTTAGAAACTGATGGCAGTGTACAAGAAAAAATATACAACGTAGCTTGGTCTGGAGAGCGTGAATTGGATTCAGAGGGCAAATTATCCACAGTCGGCAATACCGTTAATTTAACCGATGGTAGTTACTCAAATACTATAGGTGCAGCTCATTTATCAACCGTTTGGCAAGACCCAGATTACAATTCAGAGCAGCGCTCGTTTTATTATGTGCGCGTCTTACAAATTCCAACGCCGCGTCACTCTACCTTAGATGCAATCGCTTTAAATATAGATCCACCTGAAGGTGTGGACGCAACTATTCAAGAGCGCGCTTACTCTTCGCCAATTTGGTATAATCCTAATTAAGGTATAAAGCTTAAGTTGAAGTTGAAGTTGAAGTTTGATGTATCAATGGGCTCTTTTAAGAGCCCATTATTTTGTAAGCACGAAATTATTTTGAAAATTAACGGCTCCATTCGGGTAAAAAATTACGTTTAATTATTATTTTATAAGGAAAAACAGATGACCGACCAAACCGCAATAAATGAAGAACTCGACATGTTTAGAGACATGGTTTTGAGATTTTTTGAACAAGAGATCACGCCTTTTTATGAAGATTGGGAAAAGGATCACATGGTGCCAAGGCAGCTTTGGAATACCATGGGTGAAGCTGGTTTGTTGTGTGTTGATATGCCTGAACAGTATGGTTCGGCTGGAACCAGCATCGATGTGCAAATGATGATTTTGGGCGAAATGTCCCGCTTAGGTTTTGGCGGTTTGGGTAGCGGTTACAATATCCACTCAAACATTGTTGCACCCTATATTTTTAATATTGGCAATGATGCGCAAAGAGATCAGTGGTTACCAAAAATGATCACGGGCGAAGCCGTCGGCGCAATTGCCATGACCGAACCTGGTGCAGGTAGTGATTTGGCTGGCATGAGAACGTCGGCCGTTAAAGACGGCGATGAATACATTATTAACGGCTCTAAGGTATTTATTACCAATGGTATTCACGCGGATGTCGTGATTGTTTGCGCGAAAACGGATCCTGCGGCTGGCTCAAAAGGTATTTCATTGTTCATCGTCGATGCGTCTTTACCAGGTTATTCTACGGGTAAGAAAATTGAAAAAATTGGACAGCATGCCAGTGATACCGCTGAGTTATTCTTTGAAGATATGCGTGTTCCCGCTTCAGCGTTACTGGGTGAAGAAGGTAAGGGTTTTGTCTATTTGATGAAAGAGCTACCGCGTGAGCGTTTAGGTTGTGCGATGCAGGGTGTTGAATCGGCGCAAGGTGCGTTAGATATTACGATCGATTATGTTCAAGAGCGCAAAGCTTTTGGTCAAGCCATCTCTCAGTTTCAAAATACACGCTTTAAGTTAGCGGAACAAAAAGCCGATATTGAAGTGAACCGAGCGTACCTTGAAAAGTGTGTGGCGAAATATAAGCAAGGGTTAATGACCACCGAAGATGCTTCTATCGTTAAGTTGATGACGACTGAAATGCAATGTCGAGTTGTCAACGAATGTCTGCAGCTGTTTGGCGGCTATGGGTATACCGCTGAGTACCCAATCTCACGTTTCTATGTTGATGCGCGTATACAAACTATCTATGCCGGTACGTCTGAAATTATGAAAGAAGTAATTTCACGAGGTATGTTGGGACGTTAGATATAAGTTTGACCGCTAAACTTGAACCAGCCACTACCTATTGAGGTGATGGCTGGTTTTTTTTACGGTACTCAGTAGGGCTGAGTTGTGTCCAGCGCTTGAATGCTAAAGAAAAGTTGTGACTTTCAGTAAAGCCGCATAATTCAGATATTTGCTTAATACTTAAGTCTGTTTTCTGTAAATATTCTTGCGCAATCTGGAGGCGAGTAGAGGTTAATATCTCTTGGTAAGAGGTATTCAGCTCCGCAAGTTTACGGCGTAATGTTCGACTGGACATACACAGCTTTTTGGCCGCCTCATTAAGGTTAGGGATAGGGGGAGGCGCATCTAATAATAACGATTTTAAAAGATCACTGAGATTGGGTGCTTCTGACAGTTGAGCGAGCCGTTGAAGTGCAATTCCTCGCATTTGTTCACTGATAGCATGGTCAAAATTTGGTCTAGGAACGTCTAAAAACTCAGAAGTCCACGAGATTGAAGCTCTGGGTGCACCAAAGGTGATTTCGTCACAGTAGAAAGCTTCTCTGTAGGAGTCAATCTTGCCATCATCAGGAAAATCAAGCTCTATTGTTAATGGCCGCGGCGGAGTTGCATGCGCAAATAGCTCGGTTGAATGGACTATTTGCATGCTAATGAGGGTGAGGGTTAGTAGCCTCTGTACGCTTGAATTTTGATAAGCGTGGTTGTATGTAATAAGAATGGTGTCGGGAAAATATTCAATTTCTGCTTCCGCTGACGGGTAGTTGAGAGAGTGCATCTCGATTGCTATTTCTAGAACTGAGCGCATGTTTTCGGCTGCCATTACCGCGTAGCCAACCACGCTAGTATTCAAGCCCAAGCACTTACCTAGATCAAGGCCGAGTAATTCGTTGTGACTGAGGTTGATGGCGTTTTGTAAAATCTTTAGGCCATTGTCTATTTTTATGTTGGTCTTGCTAAAAATATCCTCTTCGCTAACCGATGTGTTCGCTAATACGGAATCGCTGGAAATCCCTTCGTTTGCAAGAAGTCGCAACAGTGGCGGTAAAAGAGTAGGAGCAAAGTAAGCGGTTGGCATTGTCTTTGTTTGTTGGCACTTGATGGTTTGACTAACATTATAGGTGGCCAGATTTAATATGTAAGTGCTCTTTTAAATATTCCCGAATTAATTGTATCTCCTTATACTAGAAGAAGTTTCATCTAAGTACTATGTTAGTGGTTGGATAGAAAATATACTCCGAGAAAAGTCAGTTTTCGGAGCGAATAAAAATAATATAAGCACCAGGAGAGATAATGTCTTTATCAAAATTTAAAAAAACAGGTCTAAATATTTTAGCTTGTAGCATAGCGACGGCTATTGCAGCGCCGGCTATGTCTATGTCATTAGTCAGAAACGATGATTGGTCGATTCGCTGGGATAACACTTTGAAGTACCAAGCGGTAACTCGTACTGAATCACCGGATCACGATGTGGCAGGAGCTGCGGCGCCATCGGTTGCTGACGGCAGCCTCAATTTTCGCCGTGGCGAATTGGTGTCTAACCGAGTTGATTGGCGCACAGAGCTGGATGTTATATTTCAAGAAAAAATGGGCTTTCGTATCAGTGCAGCGGCTTGGTATGACGATGTTTATAATGGCAAGACCGATTATGCGGAGCAGGCGTCACACCATAATCCATTAGTTACTAATAATAATTTAGGTATGGCTGGAAACCCTTATGGTCTCCAATACAGCGGTACGCATGAAGTGGACGAATTTCATTCTGAAACCAAAGACTGGTACACAGGCAATGGTGAGCTTCAAGACGCTTTTGTATTTTATAATTTTGATATTGGCGATATGGCTGGCGTAGTTCGAGCCGGTCGCCATACCATATTTTATGGTAACGCCTTGTTTGGCTATGGTGTCCAGCACAGTACGGCTGGTTATATGACAACGGTTGATGGTGATAAGGCTCTGAGTAGCCCAGGAACTGAAGCTAAAGAATTGTTTATGCCATCTAATAAAATATCGTTAGATATGTCCTTAACCGAAAATTTATCGTTGAGTGCTTATTATGGTCTTGAGTATTTACATCAACGCATGCCGTCTCGGGGTTCGTTTTTTTCGCCAACGGCCGACTTGAATCAAAACAATGACACGGGGCAAAGTACATTTGCAGCTTTAGGAACTAACTTGAGGGCGGCTATTGTTGGTGTTGATTTTGATGAGCCTGATGATGAGGGCTCTGAATATGGATTTAGTCTTCAGTATTACCATACAGGGTTAGATCTGGAGATGGCATTTCATTATTTGAACAGCTATAGCCGAGGTGTTGGGCGTTTAAAAACTGATTATAGCTGCGGTAATTATAATCCAGCACTTGGAGCTGCCGCGTGCAGTTTTAAATATCAAAACTTATTAACGCCAGTGAATATAACCCATGTGACTGCAGCTCCTGACATCGTCGGTGGTAGTAGCAATGGTTATTTCACTGTATTAGGTGAAGGCACTTGGGTATCTAAGGAAGATATTGAAGTATTTGGGTTGAGTTTCGCCAAAGAGTGGGCTGATATTTCTTGGGGGGTAGATGTTACTTACCTTAATGACACTCTATTGCGCAACACTTTGGGGCATGTAGGTGTTGGTGGAACGGCACTCTATGGTGCAACGACAAATTTTGGTCCTGCTGTTCCCGGACAATTATCATTAGTTAATGAAAATGATCCGAATGGTGGTCTTGATACTTTGAGTAGTACAAATCCTCAATCGGCTACTGGCGACGTATTGTCGGTAGTGGTTAATGCCGTTGGATTGTTGAATACTAATAAGATTTGGGATGGCGGTAATTGGATTGTCGAATATACGGCCAGTCAAATTATGAGTATTGAAGATCGTCCGGATACCTTAAACGGCGGTGATTTTGGTAATGGTGATGACGCCGATGTGAATATCAATCAAGTCTCCCATCATATCATCACGCGCTTTACCCCAACATGGTACTCAGTATTTGATGGTGTTGATTTGAATGTGCCTATTACCGTCAGCCACGGTTTTGGTGGCCAAGCCTCAGGTTTAGCCAATATGGTTGATTTTACCGTTTATACCATTGGTGTTGATTTCAATGTTCGCCAGAAGTACAACGTTGGTCTTAAGTACACTAACTTTGGTGGTTCTCAGTCAGGTATTGGTCATAACTTAAAAGACCGTGACAATATCGCGTTTACTATGAAAGCATCATTCTAAAACAGTAAATATCTAATTAAACCATGGCCTGTTATTGGCTGTGGTTAACTTTTTGAATTGAGGTATATCGTGATAAATCTTAAAAAGACATTATTGGTTGCGGCGTTATTGGGTTTCGGCTCTGCGCAAACACTGGCGGCTGTTTCGGCCGATGAAGCCAAAAAATTGGGTGATACATTGACTCCAATGGGTGCCGTGTTGGCGGGTAACGCCGAAGGTACAATCCCGGCGTGGGATGCCAGCCTTGAGTTGAAATCAGAAGATCCTGTGTATATGACAGACCCTATGCAAGGCGATAAGCCTTTGTATAGCATTACGGTTGATAATCTTGAGCAGTACAAAGATAAGTTGTCAGCCGGTGCTTTAAAGCTTTTCGCTACCCACTCTGATTTCCGTATTGACGTTTATGAAACCAAGCGTACCGCTGTGGCTCCTGATGCAGTAAACCAAGGCACAATCGCCAATGCCACAAAAACCTCGTTGGTTAACGATGGTTTGACCTTGAAAGATTGGGGTTTAGGCACACCATTTCCAATTCCACAAAATGGTATTGAGGCGGTTTGGAATCATTTGGTTCGTTGGAAGGGTTTGAATAACGAGTCCGTCAGTGCTTCTTACTATGTGGGTGATAGTGGTAATCCTGTGCAATCGAGTGTTCAACTTGTTACTTTCTCGGTTCCTGTTGCCGCACCTGAAAAAGATTGGGGCGAAATGGCTGATCAGTCCATTTTGTTCCGAGCTGATTTTTGGGAGCCCGTACGCCGTGCTGGAGAAATTACTCTGGTTCGTGATCCAAGTGATTTTAGTGAAGGAAATGGTCGTAAAGCGTGGCAGTATCTAGCCGGTCAGCGTCGTGTTCGTCGTGCTCCGTCGGTTGCCTTTGATACTCCTGCGCCATCAACTGCTGGTAGCAGTACTTATGATGACACCTATCTGTATAACGGTTCACCAGAGCGCTACGATTGGGAGCTTATAGGCAAGCAAGAATGTATCGTGCCTTATAACAACTGGGGCGTTGCAACACTGGACGATCATCAGCAAGCAATGGGGGCTAAGTTTTTTAACCCGGATATCTTGCGTTGGGAATTACACCGTTGTTGGGTTGTGGAAGGGTCTTTAAAAGAAGGTCAGCGCCACATTTATCAGAAACGTAGATATATGATGGATGAAGATAGTTGGCACATGCTGGCGGGTGATCTATATGATGCTCGTGGCGAATTATGGCGTGCAAACTTTGCTGTTTTTGCTCACTCTTATATGACAAAAGCTTTTTGGTCTACCACTACGGTTATGTATGACTTTCAAGCCAAGCAATATAATGTAAATGGTTTCCCTAAGAAGGATACTTGGACTCAAATGAAACCGATGAAACCTGCGAACTATTACACGCCCGCTGCATTGAAACGTTCAGGTTCACGATAATGTAGTTATTATCGTTATAACGTTAAAAAGCCTGCCCCGTTAAAAGGGCAGGCTTTTTTTTGCCGGTAATCTTTTGCTGGTGTTTTTACTTGTGAAAATGCTCTAGTTGAAAACGATAGAAAAAGACAAGGTAAAGTCGTTTTAATGTGTATGCCGTAGCGACTATAGTAAGTTTGTTAAACCACTCTTATCGATACAAGGACACTGGTGCTAAATCATGAGCGATACCATAAAAACCCATTACCGAGCTTGCCATTTATGTGAAGCTATTTGCGGTTTAGAAATAAAAACCCAAGGTCCCAAAATACTTTCTATTAAGGGCGACAAACAGGACCCGTTAAGTCGTGGTCATATATGCCCCAAAGCAACGGCGCTGGAAGATATCCATACAGACCCTGATCGCTTACGCAAGCCGGTACATAAAATAAACGGTGAATGGCATGAAATATCGTGGCAGCAAGCATTCGATTTAGTGGCTGAAAAATTAACGGGTATTCAACAGCAATATGGCGATGATTCTGTCGCTATTTATGCGGGGAATCCTAATGTTCACAATTATGGCAGCATGACTCACTCCAGTGTTTTTAGAAAAGCACTGAAATCTAAAGTCACTTTTTCGGCGACGTCCCTTGATCAATTGCCGCATCATTTAGCCTCTTTTGGGATGTTTGGTCATCAACAATTATTGCCTGTGCCCGATATAGATCGAACTCATTTTATGCTGATTCTCGGTGGCAACCCATTAGCCTCAAATGGCAGCATGATGACCGTACCGGACGTTAAAAAGCGTTTAACCAGTATTCAAAATCGAGGCGGTAAGTTTGTCGTTATAGATCCCCGTAAAACAGAAACCGCCGCGATAGCCGATGAGCATTATTTCATTCGGCCCGGCACGGATGTTTTTCTTTTATTGGCGATGATTAACACCTTATTTGAGGAAGGTTTGGTCGATCTAAAACACCTTTCCTCAAATGTGCATGGGCTTGATGAGGTGAACAGGCTAACTCAATCTTATACCCCTGAGTTTGCTTGCGAGAAAACCGGCGTTAGCGCAGAGGCTATTCGACAGCTGGCGCGTGACATGAAAAATAGTAACGGTTCAGTTTGTTATGGGCGCATGGGTGTGTCGACTCAAGAATTTGGTGCTGTGTGTCAGTGGGCTATTTATACGATTAATATAATCAGTGGCAATTTAGATGTCCCTGGCGGTACGTTGTTAACTGCACCCGCATTTGGCTATGTTAAACCTGGTGAGCCTGGCGCGGGGAGCTTAGGAAGATGGCGCAGCCGTGTCAGTGGCCTGCCTGAGTTTGGTGGTGAATTGCCCAGCTCAATATTGGCCGAAGAAATTCTAACGCCAGGGCAAAATCAGATTCGTGCATTGATCACTATGGCAGGTAATCCAGTTCTTTCTGCCCCCAATGGGCGTGAACTCGATGAGGCGCTTTCCAGTTTGGATTTTATGATGTCGGTAGATTTGTACATCAATGAAACCACCCGCCATGCGGATATAATTTTACCGCCAACCAGTCCGTTGGAGCATGATCACTATGACTTGGCATTTAACCGTTTGGCCGTGCATAACATAACGCGGATGAACGAGGCTGTATTTGAGCCAGAAGAAGACTGTTTACACGACTGGCAAATATTGAACGGCTTAG
This sequence comes from Cellvibrionaceae bacterium, assembly GCA_034112445.1. Classification (GTDB taxonomy): domain Bacteria; phylum Pseudomonadota; class Gammaproteobacteria; order Pseudomonadales; family Cellvibrionaceae; genus Pelagadaptatus. The sequence continues at coordinate 61,186 of JAWUVI010000020.1, forward strand.
GTGAAGCTCTGGGTAAGCGTAAAAATATTCAAGTGAAACCGTTACCTGCACCCGACACTCTTATTGATATGGGGATTCAATATGGGCATTACGGAGAAGCTAATGGTCATGCAGATGCATTGACCATGGATAAGATCCGCCAGCACCCACACGGCCTTGATTTAGGACCTCTCATGCCTTCTTTGTTGGGCAGATTGTGTACGGACGATGGCTGTATCCAGCTTCTTCCTGATTATATAGTGGAAGATTTACCTCGTGTAGCGGCGGCCACAGCGAGTGCTTCAGACGAGGGATTGTTGCTTATAGGTCGGCGCCATGTACGCAGCAATAATTCATGGATGCACAATTCTCATCGGTTGGTTAAAGGTAAGGCGCGTTGGCAATTACAGATGAATCCAGAAGATATGAATCTTAGGAATTTAACCGAAAATGCGGCGGTCAAAATAAGCTCTAGAGTTGGCAGCGTAGAAACGTTGGTGTGTGCCAGTAACGATGTCATGCCCGGTGTTGTGTGTTTGCCGCATGGTTGGGGTCATCAGCGAAGCGGGGTGAAGTTGGCGATAGCTTCCGCACAAAGTGGTGTGAGTATGAATGACATTACCGACAATAAACTCATTGATACAATATCGGGTAATGCGGTATTAAATGGTGTGCCCGTTAAGGTGGAGGCCGTTTAGAGTGGGTTATTGGCTAGCAGTAGCTTCGTTATAGCCCTTGTTCTTAGAGCTATAACGAATACTGCAAATGTCTGGTTAATTAAATAGATCTAGAACGAAAACGTCTGCGGCTCGTTAATAACAGGGATGGTATTGCCAATACTGCTAATGAGTTTGGCTAGTGGCAAAATATGTGAGCCAAGTATTGGAATACCTGAATTTAACAATGATACCGACAGGTTTCTGGTTGGATCGGCCCAGCTAAATTTATTGATTAAGCCTAGGTGCCCAAAAGCGTGTTTGCTGTGAGGTCCCATCATCCCAAAGGGTTCATCGCCTAACATTAAGCCCGCACTGTAACGCATAGGAATCATCAAGGTTTGATCTAATGTTCGTGCCCCAAACTCTTGCGTCGCTCGGGCGATGGTTTCTTCAGAGCAAATACGCTTACCTTGCCAGGTGCCTCCATTGAGCATCATTTGAAAAAAGGCTGACACTTCATTGGCGGTAGCGGCTAGATTGGCCGCCGGCATAATAGTTTTTTGGAAACGAGGATCGTTAGAAGACTCTTCAACTTTATCGAGGTCAGCACCCAAGGCGCGCTTCACCAATGCGGTAAGTGGAAATACGGGCTTGAGTCCTGTGTGATAATTGGTCGCTATATCGTCGGCGTATTTTTCTTCAATACCATAGGAGAAGTACTTCATCCCCATAGGTTTGCGAATTTTTTCATTGATGTAGTCGTTAATGGTTTTACCCGTTACTCGCTGTACAATTTGCCCCAATACAAAACCACCGGTAATAGCGTGATAAGCCAGTTTAGAGCCGTCGGTAATGATAGGTTTGGCATCGCAGAGTAACTTCCAGACCTTATCCTCGTCCCACAATGTCTCTATATCAGCGTCAGAGGGGAGGCCAGGAATTCCACCTCGATGGGATAGTATTTGATGGATGGTAATGTTTTCTTTGCCATTGATGGCAAACTCAGGTGCGTAGAAAGAGACTGGATCCATCATGTTGATCAAACCATCTTCCACAAGCATGTGCATCAACAGAGCCGTAATACCTTTAGAGGTAGAAAATAAACAGTACGGTGTGTCATTGGTAACCAGAGTTTTTTTTGTATCGTGCGCATCTTTGGGACCGTTGCCGTGGGCGTGGCCAATAGAGCGTGAAATTAACAGCTCACCCTGATGGCGGATACTTAATGATACTGCTGGATGAGCGCCAGTTTTGTAGAAATCTACCGCGTGGCCCCAAATGGTGTCAATGTCAGACTGTTTGAGCCCTACAGAAGTCGGATCAACTTCTTGGGAAGTATCAATCGAGGTGACGGAATCTAAATCTTTAGGTATGGATGATGCCTGTAAAATATTTCTGCGTATAAAACTCATTGTCACCTCAGGTGTTCTGACATAAAACCAGTATTGTTAGTTCACGATACCGTTTTTATTGTTTTTTTGCATTTAAATTGATAACTATAATCCCAATTGGCGGCTGGTTAAGTCGCGCATGATTTCTTCAGATCCACCACCAATAGCAAGTACTCTAACTTCTCTATAGAAGCGTTCTGTTTTGCAACCACGCATATAAGAAATGCCGCCCATAATTTGCATGGCCTCTTTGGTGCAGAATTCCATGGTTTCAGTCGCTTGTACTTTAAGCATAGAAATATCTTGAGGTTGCAGCATGTTCTGAGTGATCTGCCAGGCGCAGATATCCATATAGGCTTGAGTTGCATTAATGCGTTTTAACATCTCGGCAAATTTGTGTCTGATTACTTGATGCTTAGACAGTGGTTTACCAAAGGTCTTTCTTTCTACTGCCCACTCGGCCGCTTCTATCATTGACTCTTTTGCTGCGCCTAATGCTAGAGCAACAATAGAAAGTCGTTCGTTGTTGAAGTTGTGTACGATAGGTAAAAAGCCCTGGTTCTCTTCGCCAATTAGGTTGCTAGCAGGAACTTTGACGTTATCAAAATAAATAGTCGCTGTATCTGAGCACCACCAGCCTTGTTTTTTATCAAGTTTAGTGCGTGATACTCCGTCTAAATCCATGGGGATAAGCAGTAGAGAGATACCACCAATACCGTCTTCGCCGGTTCTAACCGCGGTGGTTAACCAGTCAGCACGAGTGCCGCCAGAAATAAAGGTCTTGGAACCGTTAACGATATAGTAATCACCTTCACGCTTAGCGGTGGTTTTGATGTTAGCCACGTCAGAACCTGCAGAGGGTTCGGTAATTCCCAGAGAAATACGTTTCTCGCCACTAAGTACTGCGGTAACAACTTCTTGTTTCATTGCTTCACTGCCGTAATTAGCCACAGGAGGTAGGCCAATACCATGAATCATAAGTGACGCTGAAATGCCGGTTGCGCCACAGCGCGCAAGCTCTTCACCCGTGATAATGGTGTAGAAAGCGTCAACGCCCTCTGAAATCCCGCCGTAAGCTTCGGGGTAGCCCAGTTGCAGCAAGCCCACTTCAGCGGCCTTAGGCCATAAGCTCAAATCGACTTCGCCAGCTTCTTCCCAATCGTCAATGTAAGGGGTGATTTCTTTAGCGATAAACTTTCTTAATTGATCTCGCCATTGAATATGAGACTCAGTATAAAACGGACTTTTTAATTGTAAGCTGTCGATGTTGATGTTCATTGTGTTGGCTCTCTTAAGTGTCTGCAGTCGGTATTAATTTACCCAATCTATTTTTTACGCTTAGGTAATATGTCCATCAATTTACAAATAATCCCCAGCATAACTTCGTCGGCTCCGCCGCCAATTGAAATTAAGCGCGTGTCGCGAAAAGCGCGTGATACGGGGTTGTCCCACATAAAGCCCATGCCGCCCCAATATTGCAGGCAGGTGTCGGTGACTTCTCGAGATAAACGGCCAACTTTAAGTTTTGCCATGGATGCTTTAAGAGAGACATCAACGCCATTGACATAACCTTCAACCGCGTCATAGGTGAGTGCCCGGAGTGCTTCAATTTCGGTTTGTAGTTCGGCTAAGCGAAAGTGCACAACTTGATTATCGAGTAATGATTTGCCAAAGGCTTGACGTTCGCGAGTGTATTCTATGGTTTGATTCACGCAGTTTTCTAAACCAATAATACCGCTGGCGGCAGCAAAAATTCGCTCTTCTTGGAACTGAATCATTTGGTAAATAAAACCTGCACCTTCTTCACCAATTAAATATTTTTGCGGGACGCGCACATCGTCAAAAAATATTTGCGCGGTATCAGACGACCGCATACCCAGTTTGTTTAATTTTTCTGAATAGCTAATGCCTGGAATATTGGTTGGCACAACAATCAGAGATTTGTTTTTGTGCGGTTTTTCATCACTGGTGTTGACGAGTAAGCATAAAAAATCGGCTTGGGTTGCGTTGGTGATCCACATTTTTGTACCGTTAATAATGTAGTCGTCACCCTCCTTAATAGCGGTGGTTTTAATTGCCGCCACATCCGATCCAGCATGAGGTTCGCTGACGGCAATTGAGCATACCATGTCACCCGCAATGGCCGGGGCAAGGTAAGTTTCGCGTAAATAATCGTTACCAAATTTTGCCAGAGCCGGAGTTGCCATATTGGTTTGTACGCCAATGGCCATAGCCACACCACCACAGTTAATATGGCCTAACTCTTCTGCAAAGACTGCCTCGTAGCTGTAATCCAATCCCATGCCGCCAAACTCTTCTGGTTTACTAATGCCTAGCAGACCTAAGTTACCCATTTTTTTGAATAATTCTTGTGCGGGGAAAATTCCGTCGGCTTCCCATTTATCTACATAAGGGTTGATTTCTTTTTCGATAAAATTACGGACAGTGCGGCGTATTTCTTCATGTTCATCAGTGAAAAGCATCAGGAGTTCCTATGATTTTATTTTTCTGTTTTATTGTGTTGTATAGTGGTTTTGGATTTATTCTGCCTTAATAGAATACACATAGCCGCTCAATAAACTTGGCAAAATCGTACAGAGGTTGGGTGTAAAAAAGGAAGGGACTAGAGCGGAAAGGACTTTAATCTATGGTCAAAAAAATATTGCGGCTTTCAATTATTATGGGCTGCTAATCAATCAGCGTTGAAATAGCCGCTAATGCTTGTGGGTCTTCAGCTTTAATTTTGTTGGCAATTTGATGCTGAAAAAAGTAACGGAAGTCTTCGCGTTTATTAGCAGGGTACAGGCAAGCGTCGCCCGGCAGTATGGGAGTGCATTCTACTTTATCAGGATCCACCAGCATCCCACTGATAGAACCGTCAAAACATAATCGCCAGCTGATGACTTCAGTAAGAATAATATTATGGAATCCATTTTCCGACAGAACCGCATGGGTGCCAATAGCATCAGGGATTTCTTGGATGATATCGTCCGGCTCGTTACATTCGGATTCGTAGTATTGAGCAGAAGTTTCAAGTTCGATAATTTTATGAATTGGGGCTTCATGGAATGCTTCATCAATACCTGGATCGTAATAGCCTTGCCATTCTCCGCTTAAAGGATTTTGAATTTCTGGGGCCGCTACTAGGTCATTTAACCACGGCACTAAACCGACAACTTCTCCGTTAGCTTTCAGGCCCCAGCAAAGAATTTTTAAGCTGAATAATTTCTCAGGATCAGAGTCGTTGGTGTAAAGTATTTCCAATCCGTCGAGTTCTGGCGAAAGACGGATGAAGCGATTGTCGTGTAGGGTAGAAAAGGGTTGCCCAGTAAATAAATCAATTACATTGTCACGGTTGTGGCGGGGTGACGAGGTCTTCATAATACACCTTCAACGTAGATCTCTACGGACCTTAGATTGCCCAGTATGGGTACTCTATTTATTATAGGCATATATTAGAAAGTACAAGGTACAATAAGGTTTTTATTAAAGTCCAATAAGGTTTTTATTAAAGTCCAACAAGGTTTTTATTAAAGTTAAATTAGGTTTTTATTGATGAATAATGACGGTGTAAAAATAGGCCGTGGCTTATCTGCCAAGACGATTACGTCGGCATTTAATGCGGTTTTTTTTGCCAGCCATAATACTCGACTGTGTGGGGGTGGCTCAGAGCCCATATATTTACCCAGTACTGACTCTAGACTGTCTAATCAAATCATATTTTCACACGACTATGCTGCCAGTGCTTTACATGAAGTGGCACATTGGTGCGTGGCGGGAGAACACAGAAGAACATTGGAAGATTATGGGTATTGGTATTCTCCAGATGGCCGTTCAGATTCTCAGCAAAAAGAATTTGAATCGGTGGAAATAAAACCACAGGCATTAGAATGGATTTTCTCGGTGGCCGCTGATCTAACTTTTAAAGTAAGCGCGGATAACCTTGAATCTAATCTTGGTGCGAGTGCTCTATTCAAACATAATATTCACCAGCAGGTTATAACGTATTTACGTAATGGAATGCCGTCTCGGCCACAGCTGTTTTTAACCGCACTGGCTCGCGTCACCGGAGTTAATTTGCCGCTGAGTTTATGTGATTTTTCGATAGACGAGTTATAACGATTATTAATCTGTTTGTTGGCTTGAGCTGGCAATGAAAATTGAGAAAGTAAATTGAATCAATTCAATAAGAAGCAACAACAGTCATTAAACATTATTGCGGATGAAAACATTCCGCATGTAAAAGAGGTGTTTGCTTCGTTGGGCAATGTGGTGACTCTTGCCGGCAGAAGTATTACCGCGGCGGATGTAAAAGACGCTGACATGCTAGTAGTGCGTTCTGTTACTAAAGTGAATGGAGCGTTGCTTGCTGGCAGTAAGGTTAGATTTGTTGGTACTTGTACCATCGGCACAGACCACTTAGATATAGAGTACTTTGCGGCAAATAATATTACTTTTGCCAGTGCTCCGGGTTCCAATGCAAATTCGGTCGTTGAGTATGTGTTCAGTTGCTTGGCGCGAGTTAAACCACAATGGTACGGCGCTAGGTTTGGCATTGTAGGCTGTGGCAATGTTGGCAGCAGGCTGTATAGGCGCTTAAAATCTTTGGGTTTAGATTGTCGATATTATGATCCTTTACTGAGTTCGGTTCAGGAAAAAAAATTAGGTTTATCACCCCAAGACTCCGCCAGTTTAGATGAAGTGCTGCAAGCGGATATTATTTGTTTGCATGCACCGTTAACCAATACTGGGGCTTTTCCTTCTAGGCACATGATCGGCCTTTCCCAATTGCAGTCGATACGCCCTGGGTCACTCTTACTTAATGCAGGCCGGGGCCCAGTTATAGATAATCAGGCTTTATATCGTTGCCTTTCGAAAGGCCAAAACTTGCAGGTAATTCTCGACGTATGGGAGACCGAGCCGGCCGTATCGCACGAATTGATTCAGAAAATGACTAAGGCAACACCACATATTGCGGGTTATAGTTATGACGGCAAAGTAAAAGGCACGCAAATGATTTATCAGGCGGCATGCCATTATTTGCGCAAACCCATGTCTCATGTTGGTAGTAATTTTCTGGCTAAGTCACCTACTCCATTAGCGTTGACATCCGCAACAGCATCTGAATTATTAAATCAGGCTATTTTGGGTGGCTACGATGTGGATGTTGATGACAAAAATATGCGAGCTGCAATTGTGTCCGGGCTCTCGGCTAGAGAATCGAGTAAAAAGTTTGATGAATTAAGAAAAAACTATCCTCGAAGGCGAGAGTTCTCAGCTTATAAGTGTGAGCTACCGGTAACGACTCAGTTATCTTCATCAGAAATAATTTTATTGCGCAGCCAATTGACGGCGCTAGGTTTTCAAGTTGGCTCTTAATAATTTACATATCGGATTTTTGATTAATCCTATGGCTGGGATAGGTGGTCCAGCTGGATTGAAAGGCAGTGATGATGTGGTGTTAATTAACGCCGCTCAACTGTCAGGTGCACAATTAAGAGCGCCGGATAGAGCTCTGCGATGCATGCAATTGTTGGCTTCTCATTATAAACAAAACGTTAGAATTACCACTTACTCTGGAGTTATGGGTGAAGATGTTGTGCGCCAGTGTGGTTTTGTTCCTGATTTGATTGTGGGTTCTTCAAAAGCAAGTACCACTTCAGCAAAAGATACCTGTGATGCGGTGCAAGCATTCATTGCCGCGAAAGTTGATCTGATTCTGTTTGTGGGTGGTGATGGCACGGCCAGAGATGTGTGTTCAGTGCTGGGTGATCAGTTACCTGTGCTAGGTATTCCTTCTGGCGTTAAGATGCACTCAGGTGTTTTCGCTTTGTCACCAGAGTCAGCCTATGAAGTGATCCAGCGTATGTTGTTGGGAGATTTGGTTGATGTTCAAAATCAAGAGGTTCGCGATATTGATGAGAGAGCTTTACGTGAAGGCATTGTTAACAGTCGTTATTTTGGGGAGATGCAAGTTCCTCGTGATGGGCATTTCGTGCAACAAGTTAAGAGTGGCGGAGCAGAAGTAGAAGAGCTGGTTTTAGATGATATTGGAGCTGAGTTAATTGAACGGTTAGAGCCTGATGCATTGTATTTAATTGGAGCCGGAACAACCCCGGCGGTTTTGATGCAGCAGCTTAATCTTGAGAACAGTTTGCTTGGCGTCGATGTTATTTGTAATGAGCAGTTATTACATGCCGATGTCAGTTCATTACAGCTGGAAAATATTTTGCAAGAGTACGATGGCGATGTGTTTGCGGTGTTATCAATCACTGGTAATCAAGGCTCTCTTATTGGTCGAGGCAACCAACAATTAAGTCCGGCCGTATTAAGGCGCATAGGCAAGGAAAATATCTTGGTGGTAGCCACCAAAACCAAAATTAAAGAACTGCAAGGCCGTCCATTATTAATGGACAGTAACGACCTTGAATTAGATCGGCAATGGCAAGGCTTTGTGCATGTTATTACCGGCTACAGGGATACGATTTTATACCCGCTAGGGTTGAAATTATGATGACTGTTTTGATAGAAACTGTCGTTCAAAAATTGAATGGATTAATTCCTAACGATACAAACACCTGGGATAGTCAACGGTTGTTTCATGGTAGAGGTCGTTGCTTCTCAGGGTTTGAGCAGATTAGTGTGGATTTGTATTCGCCGGTTATCTTGCTGACTGTGTTTAAACCTCTTGATAAGGGTTTTGAGCAGTCAATTATTGAGTCTCTTAAAACGGTAGTGCGTCAATTTGAATTGGGTGCTCTGCAAGTCCAGCGGCGTTATTTAAACGGCTCCCCGAGCGAAACGTTAATGGGAGCGTTGCCCGAAGAAACTTATGCTTATAGGAATAAATTAAAATATTCGATTAATTTTAATGATAGGCAAAATATTGGTTTTTTTCTTGATATGGAGCAGGGGAGGCAGTGGCTTGAAGAGCGAGCGAAAGATAAAAACATATTGAATTTATTTTCTTATACGTGCGCCTTTTCAGTTGTCGCAAGTGCTGCTGGTGCAAAGCAGGTGGTGAATGTTGATATGAGTAAATCAGCTTTATCACAAGGCCGTATAAATCATCAGCTGAACAATCAAACGACCCGAAATATTAAATTTTTACCGGAAGATATTTTAAAGTCATGGAGTCGAGTGTGTCGCCCTGGCCCTTATGATATCGCCATTATCGATCCTCCGTCATACCAACCTGGAAGCTTTGTTGCCGATAAAGATTACGTGAAGTTACTGAGGAGAATTCCACAGTTTATGGCGCCGGGAGGTGAGTTGTTACTGTGTTTAAATTCGCCTGAAAAAGATTGTGATTTCATTCAGGAATTAATTTCAGAGAGCTGTCCTGAATGTGAATTTATTCAACGTCTGCCCACCCATTCAGATTTCCCTGATCAAAACGCTAACAGTGCACTGAAGCTATTGTCTTACAGATATAACTAACGTCATACAGAGATAACTAAAATCATAACGATACAGGTGATGTCATACCGATGCAGGCTATGCCATACCTAAAGAGATGATGCCTTATCGGTAATTTCTTGATTGAACTAAGAGGTGCTGGACAATTTGTCTTATTTTATCCGATGCGCCAGATTTTAAAGCGCTTCGTAGTGAATGAATATTAGTTGATTGACTCTCTATGATGGATGGAGGCATGCCCTCGTTGCTGTCCGTGACGGGTATAAAAGTCGCTCTTGCTGCTAGCAAGGTGAATGCCTTATGACTGAGCACGGATTGATCAAAAGCTTCTTGGCGAACGGGCTCGTGGTAAGTCAAGTATTCCGCGTTGGTGAGCCACATGATGGTGCTAAAACAAGATTGATGACGGTCGCTGTGCAACCCATAGTCATCAGGTGTATCAGGCCCACAGATATCTTCTACAAAGAGGAGAGTAGGCTTCGGAAAGGTCCGGTAAAGCTGAACCAGTATTTTCCCAGTGTCTTTGTAAAAATCATCTACGTGTATATCGCTCATAATTATATGGCCGCTTAGTCGATACTATTGAGTATATCGCTCAATAAAATGTCCAAAGCGAGTTAAAGCATCTTCGAGCTGATCGGCCCTAGGCAAAAATACGATGCGGAAGTGATCAGGCTGTTGCCAATTAAATGCAGTGCCTTCAACAAGAAGGATTTTTTCTTGTAATAGAAAATCCTGAACCATTTTTTGGTCGTTATGTATTTTATGGCGATCGAGGTTAATTTTTGGAAATAGGTACATGGCGCCTTTAGGTTTTACGCAGCTGATTCCCGGGATATCGTTAACAATATTCCAAGCCATTTCGCGTTGATCATATAAACGGCCGCCAGGAGTTATTAACTCTTTGATGCTTTGATAGCCTCCAAGTGCAGTTTGGATCGCATACATGGCAGGTACATTTGCGCACAACCGCATAGAAGAAAGCATTTCAATGCCCTCTATATAATTGGCGGCTTTTTGTTTTTGGCCGCTTATTATCATCCAGCCAGAGCGAAATCCTGCCAAGCGGTAGGTTTTTGATAAGCCATTAAAGCTGACGCAGAGTACGTCTTGGGCCAAACTGCCTAGGGGCACAAATTCAGCGTCATCGTAAAGAATCTTACTGTAGATTTCGTCAGCAAATATAATCAAATCATGAACGCGAGCTAACTCAACAATTTGCTCTAGCACCTCTTTGCTGTATACCGAGCCAGTAGGGTTGTTGGGATTGATAACAACTATGCCACGGGTCTTGTCTGTTATTTTTGAAGCAATATCGGCCACATCTGGAAACCAATCGGACTGCTCATCGCATTGATAGTGGACTGCCGTACCGCCGGCTAAGTTAACGGCTGCGGTCCACAAGGGGTAATCGGGCGATGGAATTAATACTTCATCGTTGTTGTTGAGCAATGCCTGCATTGACATGACGATTAATTCACTGACGCCATTGCCTAGAAAAATATCATCAATTTCAACATTGGGAACGCCTAATTGTTGGCATTCTTGCATAATGGCTTTACGGGCAGAAAATAAGCCATGAGATTCACAATAGCCTTGAGCGTTGCGCAAGTTATAGATGACATCAAGAATGATTTCATCCGGCGCTTCAAATCCAAACGGCGCAGGGTTGCCTATATTCAGCTTTAAAATTCGATGACCTTCTTCTTCCATGCGGGTAGCATGTTCAAGAACTGGGCCGCGAATGTCGTAACAAACGCCATGTAATTTGTCTGATTTATTAACCGTGTACATTGGATTGCTCAAATAATGTTTATGTCCAGTTGCCACTCTCGCCACGTGCTAAAGTGAAACTTAGCTATTGTCGAGTAGTGTTGATTACTACAGATTATGGCAGATCAACTTTTAAAAAACGATGATTATTAGTGGATAGCGCACAGTGAAAAAATTTAAGTTATTTTATGAAACAGCGGTTTTACATAGGGGTGGTGTTGAAGCTGTAGAGTCAAATTTACCCTTGGTATCTACTGAGTTAGAGTTGCAGTCGCGCCCCAATAGTTATTATTTATCAGAAATGAGTCGTCGAATATTTCGAGCTGGCCTAAGACATTCTATGGTCGATGGTAAATGGCCTGCTTTTGAAAAAGTGTTTGCGAACTTTGAACCTATGTTTGTGGCTATGATGTCTGATGAAGATCTTGAGTTGCTAATGCACGATAAAAGCATTGTTCGTCATTTCGGAAAGATTAGGGCGGTAAGGGCTAATGCTATTTGGATGCTAGATGTTATTCGAGAATTTGGCTCTTTTGGCAATATGCTGGCCGCTTGGCCGACGTCAAACATTGTGGGGCTGTGGCAGTTTTTAAAGAAAAATGGCACGCAAATGGGAGGGCATTCAGGAGCTAGATTTTTGCGTATGGTAGGTAAGGATACTTTTCTGCTGAGTGATGATGTTGTTAATGTACTTAAAGCAGAGGGGATAGTTGAAAAAATGCCGACCAGTAAAAATGATATGCAGCGAGCTCAGGATGCGTTTAATTTTTGGTCAGAGGATTCGGGGCGGTCATTATCAGAGGTTAGCCGGATTATATCGTACACAACCAATGCTTAATCAAAAGTAATGGTTGTTTAACTGTTTGAAATTAAGAGAGGTGGGTATGAAAGGAAAATGGTTGGTGAAAACTCAATTGCTGTTTGTTATCACAATGCTGACGGCTGTAATTGGCCATAAGTTGAAGTTTATTCCGTTTGAGTTCTTAGTGTATTTGTTTGCTCTGGCGCTCATAGGTTTGTTGTTGGTGGGGGTTGTGTCTGTCTGCATAGTCTTATGGAAGGTTGTTCGTGGTGGCGATGTTAAAGGAGCTTTTATTCAGTCTGTAATTGCCGTCATTATTGTTGGTTTTCCACTCGGTAGTATGTTGTTGAGCGTTGGAAGTGCTGGATTTAAAGCTCCTAAGATTCACGATATAACCACTGATGTGGTCAATCCACCTTTATTTAACAAAGCTCTGGATTTGCGTAGCAAGTCTGAAAACACACTGGTATACCCAGGTGAGCCTAATATCACATTACAGCAGCAAGCTTATCCAGATATTAAGCCCTTGTACTTAGATTACTCTGTGGCTGACTCCTATGCATTAGTTCAAAAGGCTGTACAGAATATGGGGCTGGAGACAGTCTCGGACGATCCTGCTCAGTTTATTTTAGAAGCCGTAGAAGAGACCGTTTTAATTGGGTTTAAGGATGACATGGTTGTGAGGGTTTTAAGTCATGGGGAGGGGAGTGTGATTGATGTTCGTTCTGTGTCTCGTGTTGGGGTCAGTGATCTCGGTGCTAACGCAAAAAGAATTAGGCGTTTTTTTATGGAACTTAAAAAATTACAGTAATAAAGAAGGTTTTTGGACGTGTTCTTGATTGGAATGGGCTTGGTTGGCCTTAATCGTAAACGGACTTTTTCTTCCAGTCATCATCTTCTTTGCCGAATTCATTCCATTCATTATCTTCAGCATCTGCGGGGAGGGTATTTCCTTCAGATGCTTCTGCAGCGGTGTTTCCCGCTTGCGGGGCTTCGGCTTCGCCTGCTTTTTCTTCAAGTTTGGCAATAACGCCATTTAACTGTTGGATTTGTTTTTGGTAGTTCTGCTTGCCGCTTTCTTTTGCGAGTAGTTTTTTGGCTAAAGAAAAATAGTGTATGGCTAAACGAAGTTTTCCTGCACTCTGTGACTGCTTTGCATTGAGTAAATAACTGTCGACAGTCATTTGCACTACCATGGTTTTAATTTGCTCGCTGTAATCTTTATATTGGCCGCTGGTAATGGTGTTCCTTTTGAGTAAATTGGCAATAAACTGATTTAAGCTTTGTAACAAGCGTTTAATTTCTTTGGTTTGTTGCGGGTTCTCTATTTTTGCCCTGGTTGCGCTTTTGGGTTTACGCTGGGCATCTTCCATCTGTTTGTTGAATAGCGTTAGCTCATCAATATGAAGCTTTTCGCTGGGATCAAGCTTGGCGAGCTGTTCTAAAACATCAACAAGACAGCGATGAACTAGAACATTTAGATCTTTAGATAAAAAATTGGGAGGAAAGCCGCCGATCATAAATTTAAAATCTTTGGCGCGTATCTTCAGTGCAGTTAATAAACGCTGTTTTTGCTTGCGACGTGTGGCAATAGTTTGGCTGATAAAGGCATAGCTAATCAGAGCGACCAGTAAAAAAATGATGGTACTAATAACTAATATTGAAGACATGGTCTATTTTTGCCTGTTTATTCGTGTCTATCTTAAGTCGATAGAGAGCCGTTACAAGGTGTAAGTAGGTCTCAGCTTATTATGGTTTGCCCTAAGCATAGCTGATTAGCAGAGTAATAGGCTACTTCTGCAATGTGTTTTTATACAATAATCATATAGTTACGGCTTGTTCTTCGGGTGAAAACTGTCGATTGAATCATCAAAACGATGCAATATAGTCCGGCAGAAATAATAATTAAAACAAAATTAAAAAATGACTCAAGAGAGGTTGACACAAGGCAGTGCTCTCCCTAAAATGCGCACCTCTTCTGAAGGCAAGAAGCTTTAGTTTCTTAGGTAGTATTTCAGAAGGTCCAGGGTCCCCATCGTCTAGAGGCCTAGGACACCGCCCTTTCACGGCGGTAACAGGGGTTCGACTCCCCTTGGGGACGCCATTGCGGGTGTAGCTCAGCGGTAGAGCATCTCGTTGCCAACGAGAATGTCGTGAGTTCGATCCTCATCACCCGCTCCAATTTAGATCTCTTGTGTAGCTTTATATTTTTAAATTTACGCAAGATAAAAAAATAGCCTAGCGGCTATTTTTTTTGCCTGAAATTTGATCCAAATATAATTATTGCAGTCCAAAAACCTTTGCTCGTTCTTCTGCATAGTTGAATTCAGAGTGAGTGTCAGGGTTAAGGTCAGAATTTAATTGTTCTGCTTCGTATCGAAGCTCTTCCAGTTGTTGATAGCGAGAAATTTCATCGTCAGGCATGAAGTGCAGGCAGTCTCCTGCGAAAAACCAAAATAAGTCTCTATGAACGTAAGGCATAAGGTCCGGGTATGCCGCCACAATACGACATAATGTTGTTCTGCCAAGCTCTATAAACAGGTCGCTTGACTGTACTTCTGTTGCGAGTGCTTTGAGGTTCTCTAATAATTTTTCGGGTGCGTCTGTACTCGAAAACTCGGTATCTAGAACCAAGTTTTTTTGAGTGTATTCAAACAATACTTGTAAAAGCTCGCTGTGGTGTTGAAAGTAATTAGAACGCATACATAAAAGTCTCTTTCTGGGTGCTTATTGCTGTTATTGTGCTTCAGTTAAATTAGTACCGTAACTAAGCTGTACTTTATTAAGTTATATCTTAATTAAATTGTACCTTGGTTAGATTGTACCTTGGCTAGATTGTACCGTAGTTTATTTGCATAAGGGTGAGTAGCAATGACGATTGCATTAAAAATACAAAATTTGACTAAGCAATATGATAATGGCTTTCAAGCCTTAAAACATATTGATCTGGAGGTTGAGGAGGGCGATTTTTTTGCTCTGCTTGGGCCTAATGGTGCGGGAAAATCGACCACTATTGGTATCCTTTGTTCGTTGGTTCGTAAAACCTCTGGCTCTGTTAGTATTTTTGGGCACGATATAGATGAGGATTTCTCGTTAGCCAAAAAACAGATTGGGGTTGTGCCACAAGAATTCAATTTTTCGCAGTTTGAGCCTGTCGAGCAAATAGTCATCAGCCAGGCGGGCTATTATGGTTTGCCTCGGGCGTTGGCCGTTGAGCGTACAGAAAAATATTTAAGGCAATTGGGTTTGTGGGATAAGCGCCATGTGGCCGCAAGAATGCTGTCAGGTGGCATGAAGCGTCGGTTAATGATCGCTAGAGCGTTGATTCATGAGCCCAAGTTATTGATTCTCGATGAGCCTACGGCGGGCGTTGATATAGAGTTAAGGCGCTCAATGTGGGATTTTTTGAGGGACATAAACGCTAAGGGCACAACGATAATATTAACGACTCACTATTTGGAAGAGGCTGAAAGTCTGTGTCGTAATCTGGCGATCATAGATCAAGGTCAAATTATTGAAAATTCCAGTGTTAAAAATTTGTTAAAGACGTTGAACAAAGAGACGTTTTTATTGGATACGTTAGAGGCCATAACGCAGGCCCCCAAGATTAATGATTATGTTTTGCGAAAAGCAGAAGATCACTGTCTTGAGGTTGAAGTAGAAAAAGGCCAGTCACTGAATCAATTGTTTGCTGATTTGTCAGAGCAGGGTATTAACGTTCTGAGTATGCGAAATAAGACCAACAGATTGGAAGAGTTATTTGTGTCGCTGATTAATAAAGATAAAGTAAGTGAGGTTGTGGCATGAGTATTCAAGAGCAGTGGATTGCGTTTTTAACCATTGTCCGCAAAGAAGTGTATCGCTTTATGCGAATTTGGATGCAGACCTTGCTTCCTCCCGCAATCACCATGTCACTGTATTTTGTTGTATTTGGTTCTTTAATTGGCTCTCGAATTGGGCCTATGGAAGGTTTTAGTTACATGGAATTTGTGGTGCCTGGTTTGATTATGATGTCGGTGATCACAAACTCTTATTCCAATGTTGCCTCGTCATTTTATAGCGCCAAGTTTCAAAACAGCGTTGAGGAAATGCTGGTGTCACCTATGCCTAACTATATTATCTTGCTGGGTTATTTGGTTGGCGGTTCGCTTAGAGGCTTGGCGGTCGGTTTAATTGTTACCTTGATGTCGATGTTCTTTACTGACCTGAACATACATAGTCTGCCTGTTATGATAGGTATTGTGTTGCTCGCGGCTATATTGTTTTCTTTGATGGGTTTTTTGAATGCGGTTTATGCTAATTCATTCGATGACATCTCAATTATCCCAACCTTTATCCTTGCGCCATTAACCTACTTGGGAGGTGTGTTTTATTCGATAAATTTACTTTCGGGTATTTGGCGTGATTTATCGCTTTTAAATCCTATTTTGTATTTGGTTAATGCCTTTAGGTATGGGATTTTAGGTCTTTCTGATATTGATGTGGCTTCGGCTTTTATTGGCGTGATTATATTTGTTGTGCTGCTTTTTTTGTATGCGCTAAGGGTTTTAAATGTAGGACAGAAGCTGCGTAACTAAATGGTCAATCGCTTGAGTGATTAAATAATCCGTTAATCTGATTTAACTGGAATTTTCAGGTTAGCTTAAGCGATACTTCCAGTGTGATTTAATATTTTTTATTTCTTTCGGAATATCGAAACTATGCCTGGTGATGAAAATATGCCTAGTGATGAAACTGTTCATAAAAGTGCTCTTGGTAAACATTCCGATTATGTGTCGGTGTATACGCCCTCATTATTGTTTCCTATTCCTCGGATTGAATCACGTAACGCATTAGGCATATCATCTGAATTACCTTTCCAGGGGGTGGATATTTGGACGAGTTATGAGCTCTCTTGGCTGAATAGTAAAGGCAAGCCCGTTGTTGCCATCGCAGAGTTTGTGTTTCCTATTAATAGCACATCTATTGTTGAGTCGAAGTCGTTTAAGTTGTACTTAAACTCTTACAATCAAACCGTTTTTAAAGATTTCATGGATGTTACTCGCACGTTAGAGGCTGACTTGTCTGGTGCGGTTGGTGCAACGGTGATGGTTACCCTTATGACATTGTCGCAGGCAGCAGCTCGTGGTGTAGGACACTTTACGGGCGAGTGTTTGGATGAGTTGGATGTGAGTGTAGATTGCTATCGGGCAAATGCTGACTTGCTGCTGACTAACCCAGACCACATAGTAACTGAGTCAGTCTATAGTGACCTTTTAAAAAGTAATTGCCCAGTAACGGGTCAGCCAGACTGGGCAAGTATCTATATTCAGTATCGTGGGGCTGAAATTAATAGAGGGTCATTACTCAAATATATAATTTCATTTCGTGATCATCAGGGTTTTCATGAAAGTTGTGTAGAGCGGATATTTTTAGACCTGCAAGAACGATGTAAGCCGGAGCTGCTAACCGTTTATGCACGCTATACGAGAAGGGGTGGATTGGATATAAATCCTAGCCGCAGTAGTTTAGGGGCCAGTTTCTCGGCTGATAGTGTGAGGCTGGTAAGGCAGTAAATATTTTTATTGGGTGTTAGCCCATATCTAATTGCATGACCAGTTGTTGGTTTTCTTGTTCTAGGCGTTTGATAAGCTCCGCTTGCTTGTTGAGTTCTTCGGTAAGGTCATTTTCACGGGCTGATCCAGATTTGGATGATTGACGGGCCAGCGTAGATTCTAGTTCATGAATTTTTGAATTCGCATCATCCAGCTCATTATCCATTAATTGGATGCACATTTCGGACTCTTTCATAAAGCGTTTTTGTTGTTCTAGCTGCTCACTTAAATCATTAATAAGGGATGTTTTCTCTTCTGGGGTTTGAGCTTGCCTTAAGCGTTGCTGTAGTTGATTAATAAGAGAGTGCTGCTCGGAGGTCAGTCCACGTAAAGCGTCTAACTCAGAATTGTCTCTAGGGGCGTCACGGACAACCTCAACGGTGTTGGTGGTTGATCTGGCTTGATAGGCTGGCCCACTTTCTGTATTTCCTAAGCCGGATAAAGCGGCCTGATAGCGCTCTAGTAAATCATTGAACTTCTCTTGGTCGTGCTCGGCTACCGCTATGTTACTGAGTTCATCGTGGTAGCTTTGAGTTTCCATTTGGATATTGCTGAATTGGCCTTTTATATCGGACATTTCTTGCTGCGTGGTTGCAAGAGCATCTTGCAGGTCAGCAACAGGATCGGCATCTTCCTCAAAGGTTTTGATGCTTTCATTGTTAGAGCTGAAAAAGCCGATGATATTGGCGAGCTTTGATTGGATTACCATCCAGTTGGCATTTTTTCCATCCTCACTGGTGAGGCTGGCTTCTTTCTCGCTGATGAGAAATGCATAGCGCAGCGAGGCAATTTGTCGAGGCATAGGTGAGCTTGGGTCTAGATCGAGGGTAATATCTTGGTCGGGATTTAATGACAGATGGTATTCGCGGGTTTGATTAAGTTGCTCGTCTAATATGTCTGAATAGCTGGACTCCTCGCTAATGAGATCTTGCATTTCATTATAGGCTTGCTTAGTTTGTTTCAGGTCGGTAAGCAGCTCTTGTATTTTCTTTTGCAGGCCAGAAGTAAATGTCTTTAGTTTATTGGTGTGCACCACAAAAAAAGCACAGATCAGTAGGAGTAGGGCAAAGAGCTCAGCAGCTCCGATTACCAGCCAATTAGGGATGAGCATATTAGAAGCCTTAAAATACGTACAGTGTTATCGACCGAGCTTATAAAAATTTAAGCTGATAAAATTAATGGATCTGTTGTCGATGAAAATTATTTTATAATTTGTAGCATTATAGTTTATAACATTATGGTTCAGAAATTTACTAAGCGCTATGTTAAATCCTCGAAATAAGTCGTTAGAATATTAGCTAACTTATTAAAAAATAAGGAAAATTTATGGATGCTATCGAAGCTTTGCACTCTAGAGTGTCAATCGCGAGATTAAAATCTCCAGCGCCTTCAGAAAGTCAAAGACAATTGATTTTTAAAGCGGCGTTAAGAGCGGCTGATCACGGTTGTTTGAGGCCGTGGCGTTATTTGATTGTTGAAGGTGATGGCTTGACTCGATTAGGTGAGGTTTTTTTACGCGCGGCTCTATTGAGCGAGCCTGATATGTCAGATGCTAAGAAAAATAAGTATTTGCAGATGCCTAATCGAGCACCATTGATTGTGGTGGCAATTTCAGTCAATGCTCACCATCCGAAAGTTCCTGTTTTAGAGCAAGAAATGGCAGTGGCCGCAGGTGTGCAAAACATGATTACAGCGGCATACGCCATTGGTGTGGGTGCATACTGGCGTACTGGTGCAATGGCCGAGAGTGCGCAGGTAAAAGAGAGTTTGGGGGTTGATGGTCACGAAACGATTGTGGGTTTTATTTATATGGGAACGCCAGAAATATCGCCAAGGCAGTCGCCGAATCTTGAGGTAAATGATTTCTTCAAGGTTTGGTAGTTGTCGATATTGAGCCGTTTCTGAGGGTTTTGTATTTTACGAAGATCAAACACAGCTAAATGGCGGGAGGGAGGAAGTTGAACTGATGAGGTTAATCCAGTGATATAGGCACTATAGTTGTTGGGTTTGTTGGCGGTGTTACATTCAGTGTTACATTGGAGCAAAGTCATCTAACTAGGAGTATCAAAATGACTGACACAATTATAGGGTCAGAAAAGAGCAATCAATCTAACCCAAAGGACGAGCTTCCTATATTCAATAGTGAGGCTGCATCAAGCTTAACTGGCATCCATGTTCAGGCAAACGCTAATATTGACGATCTACTCTTCTCCGCTACCTGCATGAACGAATCAGCCATTGAGCAAATTCGAGCCTTGGCCATTGATTACTCTATGGGCAGCCCATCGATCCCTGAAAAATCAGTTGGATGTATTTTATTCGGCGCTTTGTACTTAATGGAGATGTCCAATTCTGTCGTTGAAGCCGCTTCAAAATTGACTCATTCAGAGCCTAAACCGATTTCCAAGGAGGCGGCGCAATGAGTAAGTTAAGTCAAAAAGAACTTTCCCTCCGGTGCGAAATAGAAACGAATCTTGCCAGCTTGTCTGCATTTTTATGTGTCGGGGCTGATGAATCGTTTTGCGATCATAACGAAGAGATCCAGCAAAGCTTCATGCTTGGGTGTTTCCGTATGTCCAAATCAATAGGGGATGACTTTCAGGAGTTGTTTAAATTACAGCATGGGAAAGTTAAAGCGGAGGCAGCGTGATGGAATATATTGCTGAACAACTAAAAACGCTTTCAGTTGAGCAGAAAGAAATTGTTATGGCCGAAATCATGAGGCTTTTACGAGAGCAACTTATGGTGGAGGGCGAGTAATATCTTTCTTCGTAAGCTTTAGCAGGGGGTCTAACGCTAACCGAACCCCCTCAGTGATATGGTCAGAGGCTAGATAGGCTTCAGGATGCTCGCTTCTTTCTACCTTCCCTTTAACTCGCTCATAAGTGTATGGGTGTATAAGTCCAGCCGTGCTGCTATATACGGGCTCTAAATCTTCTCCAACAAGAAAGGTGACGATTGAAAGCGCAGGAGTGTAACCCGTTCTAACTTTGAGTCTTACCTTGCTTGTTCTTATTAGTTTTCTTTCTACCCCGTGCCATTTTATTGTTTTATTTCTGAATCGCGCAGCTACTCGCTTGACTGATACAAAAAGAACAGCAGAGTAGTCGCCGGAAGCAAATATTTCAGAGAAAAGAGCTTTTAGTAGGGGGCCGCTTTCTTCTCTAAATTTTATTCCTGTGATGGGGTCGGGGTTATACCCAAGCTCTTTTTCGTGTCGCTCAAGCAGTTTTCGGTAATTATCTTCTGATATTGTAACGGCCTTCCAGCCTGTTTTTTTAATTTCTGTGACTACAGAATCAAAGACGATTCTTCGTGCGCGAGAGGCGTCTGGTGATCTAGCTATAACTGGCAAAATGACGATAGGCTTATTTTGGCTTAGAGTGCTTAAGGGTTTGTGTATCTCAAGCGGATAACCGACATTATTCGAGTGAGAAAAAAACGAAAGGGCGCTTAAAATAATAGCAATAATTATTCTGCCCACTGCAATATCCTTATGCATTTCTATTCCTTTAGATTGTTCGTGCGATATGCAAAACAGTTTACTACCCCTCAGTTATATATCGCAATGTTTGGCTCGTGGCGCTCCAGAAATAATATGCTTACTATTGCTTACCTGCAGGTCATAACAGGTCGGAATAAATGTGCTTAGGCTTGAGCGTATTTATCTGGTTTTGTTAGGTTCCAATGTGCTAATTATAAATCGCCAGCCATTGTTATAAAGCAGGATTTCGCAGGTTACCGGCTTGTCGATATACACGGTATCGAGGAAGGGCACATCAAAACCGGTGAGCCACATATCCACCACGATGACGATTTTGCAGTTGGACTTGTCCTGCTTAAACTGACGGTCTAGCAAGTGCCCCGTTTCATTGAAGGAGGTTAACCAGTCTTTTGACTCTTGATCGAGAGCTTGCGGGCTTCCTCCATCGCGTCCCAGTCCGCCTTGGTCCTCTCACTTCTCGCTTGAGCGTGAAGCTCCTTGAGCACTTCTTGGCTGTTCATTCCCTTTGTCACTTCGTTATTTATCTCTTTTCTTTCTGCTTCCATTGTAATCGCTCCAACTTATTGTTGTGTTCTTGTGCTGATCAAAAAAGCCATGCTATCTCAGGCTGGTCAGTTAAATAGATGCCTTCGCCAAGCCACCCCGAATTTTTCCTTCCTTCATGGCCAGCAACAAATCTTTCAATGCCATCGGCGCTTCCGTGGTAGGGCTGCTGGAGGGAGTTTGTATTAGCTCCAGTGCGGCCTCCATTTCCTGTAGTGTCTGTGCCTTTTGTAGCGCTATCACCACCGGATCGTCCTGTGAAATCTCTTCCTTGCTCATCAGCCTTCTCCAAATATAAATCATGTAGATTTAGAGTATAGCCCTGCTCGACTGCTCTTTTTATTCGAGCTTTATACGACATATCCAAGCCTTTTTCTTTGGCTTTAATCCACTCCATTGCTTAGGTTTGATCGCCGCCTTTGTAGTCAACCTCTTACACGTCCCTCTACGCCATTTCGCTTGATCTGGCTATAAAGGTTGGCGGGATAGTCTTTGCTTCGCTAACAGCGTCAATGCCAGTGGCTTTTGCAAGCTTTGTCGTGGCTAGTTTTGCCGCGCCTTATTGATGCCTTTACCTTGACCTAGAGAGTAACCTTCTAGGTTGTCCATATTGACAATATCGTTAGGCGTTAGTATCTTGCGGATAGAACCCTGAGAAAGTGAACCACTCCCCAGCAATTGTGGCTGCATGAGTCGTACTAACTCGGGGTTTCTCGTTTATATCCTAGATATATCGAAACAAAATCAAAAGCGCCTTATTGTCAATTATCGCAAGGACAATACTTTTTGTTTGTAATCCCAGCGGTCTAGCATCAATTCAGCTCTACCAATGCCAAGGTTTTTAACCCATTTTGCTGCTGCATCTAATGTCACCCACTGCTTAATGGAGCCTTTGTTGGTTTTAGCGATATACGATTCGCTCGCCGCCACCAATTCAATATGAAACTTTGAGCCGCTACCTATTATTCTAACCTTTTTTATTGCTCCATTTTCTACCAGAGCTTTTAATGTTCGCTCATTCATTATTAAGGTCCTCGAATAATGTTTGCTGCTCAGGAATGGGCACTCCTACTTTTTCGCAGTGCTGGCGTATCAATATCTCAACCATATTGGCGATACTTCTATGTTCTTTCAGTGACGCTGTGCGTAATGCTTCTTTGAGTATTGGGTCAACTCTCAAGTTTAAAGTTGCGGTTTTTTTGGCTGCCATTTCTCTGCTCGCTATGATAATGTTGATGAGAAGTATAGCGTATGTAACGCGTTTGTGTTTATTATGAGTGGTGACAATTGACAGCTGTGGATTAGCTTATGAGCGAGAATAATGAACTTTATACGGCGGGAAATATTATTTACGGAGCTTTCAGTCCTCAAAGTGTGATGACGAGCAACCATGATCAGGGTTGTTATAAAATAGAAAAGCCGGCTTCCACTTTCGTTGAGAATAAAAGCAATCAAATTATTGGCTTCAATCTGATTGAGGGGAGAGGTGAGTCTGTTTAGATTGCTGTTAGGCTCACAGGCCAGCGTTCGTGCTGGGTACACTTATTGAGATGCAGCAGGGCTCTTTTCTGTTTGCTTGTTCGATAATGGTTTTGACAGCTTTACTTTATGCTGTCTGGTGCGGGGCGAGTGTTTTTAAAATTAATTAACGGGCAGGTATGTATGAAGGTAAAGAGATTGAAGGGTGCGGCATTAATTGGGTTGTGCTTGCTTGTATCGGGTCACGCTTTAGGTTGGGGTAAGTGGGTTGTTGATAGCAGGATAGACTTAATTACATGTCAGCCAGAAGGTTTTTTTGCCCGAATGAAAGAGAACTCCGCCCCGTTAAAGTTTTGGGCTGTGGAGCATACGATGCTAAATGAGGCGGTGGACAATATAGATATGAGAGAGGCTTACGCTATTTGCAGGGAAGAGGCTGGCGCCTCCGGCTCTGCGCCATATAAAAGCTGTGTTGATGCGTACCGTTCAAGCCTGAATGGCTACAAGAGGTGCTTGGGCGATGCCAGAAGGTTGTGCAGGCATTACGGAGGTTCTTGCTAGTGTAGAGGGGAGGTACGATTTTTAAGTGTATAAAACGGATCAATCGAAATATATGTGTCGATTATGTCACATAAATATATATTCATGGCGGCCCTACGTTGAACGACAAGAAATACTTTCTCTTGCTCGTTAGGAGTCTCTTCAAATCATACAATTATATGCCCTGAAGTTTGTCCTATAGTGCCTAGGATTACGCAGAAGTTGAATGATTTATTGCCGTTGAAGGGTAAAGGTTCTCTTGTTAATGTGCATATTTCGCATTGGATAGGGTGTTGAAAAATGTTCAGATAGTGAAAGTAAAGTAGAAGTATTTTTAAGTAAAAGTGAGATTGCCTGTAGGCATTTTTTTTCCAAAAAATATTTTCAGTGCGTCTAAAAATAATAATTTTGTGTTGCGTGATTTCTATTAATTAACAAGGAAGTGTTATGAGATTTAATGTGAGTGAATTGCAAAAAATAAAAAAAAGCTACTGATGGTTTTTTTAAGGGTGGTGCTAGAAAGGCTATATCGGAGGGCATTAAAAATGTTAGGCCACATGTTGACGATTACAATCAAAAGCCCACCGATAGAAATACTGAAGCCTTAAGGGCGATGATGAACGAGTTTACATCAAGAAGGCAGAAAGCGGTATCTGATGGAGCAATGTCGTATGGTCATGCTGACTGGGCTGTGGCCGCAGTTTGTGAAACTTGGTTGAATGAGGTTCTGATGGGTGACTCTACAGATGACTATGTTAGCGTTTTAAGTATTGTTGCTGATATGGAGAGCAGGTAGTGAATATCGAATGGAGTATGAAAGGAAAGCACATGATTGCGTTGGCGGTTGCAATCTGTGTTGTCCTGCAAATGTTTAGGTACGATATGCAATCAGCACCAAGTAAAGGGGCTTCTGCTCGTTTGGATAGGCTGACAGGGGAGGTCTGTTTTATAAGACATACAGGTAGTGTCAAATGCTTTGGTGGTTGGTGGTAGTGTTTATTGTGGCGCTTTGTGTTGCTTACTCTACTCCCTCTATGGTGTAGTTAGTATGGGGTGCCGAACCAATTAAAATCTCAAAGGGAGGTTGGCTCGAAGTATTAGGGTTTTATACTAAAAACAAGTTTTAGTGGGTTTGGGTAATCAAGGCTAAGATAGCATTTGTTAACTATGCATGGGCTTGGCTTTGTTGTTTCGTCCGTTGATGGCTGATTGTCGCCGTCCTGCTTCCGTTGTAGGGCCGGTACTGGCACCACCATGAAGCTTACAGCGACCATTGCTGTAACTCGTACCATCGTTCTTGCAGGGCTTCCCTGAACGAGTCTTTGCGCCGCACAACATATCTCGACACTCTTCTGGGTATGGTGCGCCTCTATCTCTGTAGTAGAGTTTTAACTTCTTTCTAAGTTCTGATGTTCCAAAGTGTTGGCCTTCTTTCATTTCACTCTACTTTGCTCGATTGGTTGTTTGAGACCTTAGGGAAATCATAGGGTTATTTGATGTTCTCAGTGCTGTAACATTGCCGCAATATTGCCGTATTTTTTCGTAAAATATTATTCCTAATTATTAATAATCTATGGCCATAACGACAGCCAATTTACGATCAAGTTGTTTGTGTTTCATTGATTGCCTGTGCTCGTAGCAAGTTTTTTGTTGAGCCATTTGCACCATATTCACACTTCAGTCAGTAACTCATAGGTTATGTAATGTTTGAGCGTAAAGCTTTTACAGAGTAACCCTATGGTAGATCTAAGAAGATGTTCAATAATTGAAGCGGTGGAATCTCCGAAATGGCCATTTGTGCTTCAGTTATTGAAGTGTAAGTTGATTGTTTTCATGCTTTTTATTATTCACTGCTTCAGTTATTGAAGTGTTAAATGCATTTGTGCTTCAGTTATTGAACTAGTAAAAATCTTACACATTGTCAGAGCTATGTTATTGCTTTGCATATATGGGCACCTCATGTTTCCAGCTACCAAGAGGTGTTAATGCTGATTTAACATCAAGCTTTCCTTTGCAATCGTTGATTGCCCACCACGTGATCGCATACAGGCACGGCTTATCTTTTCTGAGTCTTTGCCCTTGCCTTGTTAGAACGATAAATCCGTAATGAATTAGCTCATTTTTGGCGTTCTGAAGTGTTGCTGAAGATTTCCATCCTCTCTTTTTCATCATCGACCAAGTTGCACATAAATCACCATTATTCACAGTTCCACCTTTAGTAAGTCTAAGTTGAGAAAGGAGGTCCATAAGCAGCTTTAAAGCGTTACCACTTAGTCTGGTAAAGTTCTGATGGTTAAGCACTGAAGTGGGTAACGGTATGAATGTGCCGCTTTCCCTGCGCCCCTTTGCTTTGTCTCTAGTTATGGCCACGTCAGCTCCCTACCGTTCAATTTACAGAGCTATAAGAAAGCGCTGGTAATGAATCTATAACTGAGGCGGCGCATGACTCCACGGCAGCTTTAGCGCTCTTGTAGGCTTCTTTGTGGTCCGTTGCTCTTTGGTATTGTGTGCCTGCAATATGTTCAGCCATAGATACGGCAGCACGAACAGGGGCGGGTAGTTGGTCTCTCGATCCAGCAGGAATGCCGAAAGCTTTATTTATCATCTTCTCGACGTTCATGTGGTGAATTGACTCAGCTGTAGTGCTTCCTGATTGTTTGATTAGCGTACTTATAGCGTCATGGCATTGGTGGTAGCAGGGTAGGTAGTTACCTTTGGCTTCTAATGAATCTCTAGCGCTTTTGAAGGCCAAAACTAAATGAAGCTTAAGCTTTACTGTTTGCTCAGTATTGTTTGAAAGAGTAATTACAAAGTAGCACTGGTCTTCATTCAGAAGGGTGAATTTTACTGGCCTTCCTCCTTGTGAGCCCTTGATAGGTTTTGGGTTTTCAAAGCGTAAAACTCCTAATCTATTAAGTTGCTTTGTGTATCTGGCAATTAATCGTATAAAATATTTGTGTTCAATATCTAAGCCTTCAGCAATAAGTCGAGAGTCAATGCGTGGCTCATTGTTTTTTGTGATCGCGGTTATGGGTAGGCTCATTGTGCTGAACCTCCATTCCACTTCCCCGACAATAAAATATAACGTGCGCAGCTATGAGTATTACCTTGAGCGTTACTGTCACGAACAAATATTTTTTGTATGTTGTGGTTTTCCCTCCAGCGTAATTCATAAATACGTGGAGCTGGTGCCATGATGTCATGATCTTCTCGAAGCTGAATGGTGGTTAATCCGCCAACCGTTTCTATAAGAGCTTTTAGTAACCTTTGGCGTTGAACTTGCGCTGAGTTATTATTGCTTTGAAGTTTGTTGGGGTTGCTCTTTGGGGTGGCCTTTTTTTTGTTTGTCATTTTATCCTTCCCCTTATGCTGCGTTCTTACGTTGATCAATTAAATGACCAATCAGTGCGCGTATATCGTCTTTGCTTTTGCCTGCAATCATGAAGGAAAGAACCTGATCAAGTTCGTGTTCAAGCCAGCCAACTGATCGAGAACCTAAAGGTATTGGGGGTGGAATAAGACTCTCTTTAACGCGAGAGTGGAGTGAAGTGTTTGCGATGCCGAAGCGTTTTAATACTTCTGGGCGGCGTATGATATTTATCTGATTGGTATAGGTCATAAAAGAGCCTCAACGATGAATGTGAGGCTAGTTTATTGGGCGTATAAACGATTTAAGGCTAATTCGTTTATAAGTTAGTCTAATTCGTTTAAGTATTTCCTGATGGTTTCTGCGCTTACTTCTAGGCCAAGTTTTTCTAAGTCGAAAGCTATAGATCCTTTGTTTTTTCCTGTTGCAGGGTTTCTGGAGTTGCTGGAACTGTAGCCATATTTGGTGACGGCCATTCCATATATGATTTTTATGAGCGTGGCTCTTTCTCTGGCTCCGAGCTCATTTTTGTCTTTGGCTCTGTCATAAAGTAATGATTCCTCTAGTGCAATTAAGTCAGCATCTTGAATGATTAGCTGATCATTTTCAGGTGACCAGTCTGCTGGGAAGTAAGTTGTTTTTATGGTTGCGTGATACTCGTCCTCGGTAATTACTTTTTTCTGATATTGCTTTCTTGCTTTAATTCTCTCCTTCATGCTCAATTCCATGCCGTCAACAAGTCGCCATAAGCTGTTTTCAGAGTCACGAACAAAAAGACCTTCCATACCTGCGTAGTCTGCTGTCTCTCGGGTCAATTCTTGTAAAAGGTTGTCCGCAATGTGAGGGCTTTCGTCAAGATCAATCCAATAAATTCCCTCCGTCGTCACGGGGCACTCCTCGTGCGAGGCTTCCAAGTTAATATGCTCTTGGTAGGCTACTCTTTCATCCGCAAGAGGGTCGCCCCTCTGTTTTGCAAATTCGTAATATATGTCTGGGGGAGATAGGGGCCAGAAGCCACGAAGGCGAGTGTATGGAGCAAGAAGCTCTGCTTTTTTGTTTTGTAAGTGAACGGAAACTCTCAATGAGCGATCCACGATCATTTGAATTACATCCTCTCTGGAAATCGCTTCTTGAAGGGTTTCGGAGAGTCTTTTGGCTGCGTCTGATAGCGAGTACCACTTTTTAGTTTTGGATAGGTTGCCTAACAGGCTCTCTATTGATTTGCCCACAGCAAATACCTCTATTCACGCCTCAAATTAAATTAGGTTGGAAAAGCAGTGAGGTAACCGCTCTTTCGCTGAGGGTAATTAATCCCCAGCTATCCAGCCCAAAACTCTATAAACATTTATGCTTAATTCTATGGTTAGCCAATCATTTGTAACACTTTGGTGCTGTTTATTTGGCTGTCTTCACCAGTGGCGGCTTGCTCAATACGCTCTCCCCACCATGTCATCATTACTGATCGGCGTTCTAAGTATTGTGCTCGGTTGTATGCTCCTCTAACGGCATTTTTATCAACGTGAGCCAATGCAGCTTCAATAACGTCAGGGTCAAAGCCGTGCTCGTTTAAGGTGGTGCTAGCCAGTGCTCTCATGCCGTGTGAGGTTAAACGACCTTTAAATCCCATGCGCTTTAACGCCATGTTGGCTGTTGCACTGTTAGCGCATTTATTGGGGTTTATATCGCTAGGAAATAGGTAAGTGCTTTTGCTGCTGATTGGTCTTAGTTCATCCAGTAGGGTAAGCATTTGTGGCGATAAGGGGATGCAATGCTCGCGGCGTTTTTTCATTCGCTCTTTAGGTATTACCCATAAGCCATTAGCTATATCGATCTCATTCCATCGAGCGCCAGCGGTCTCGCTAGGTCGTGTCATAGTGTGCAGTTGCCAGTGTATAAGTATCTTAGTTATGTTGCGTATGCTTGCCTTGCTTAAGGCGCTCATAAGTTCCGGTAGTTGCTCTGGTTTCAGCGTTGGATTGTTTGTAACGGTTGGCGTTTCAAATGCGTGACGGATGCCTGATAGGGGGTTGTTA
Source organism: Cellvibrionaceae bacterium (assembly GCA_034112445.1). Classification (GTDB taxonomy): domain Bacteria; phylum Pseudomonadota; class Gammaproteobacteria; order Pseudomonadales; family Cellvibrionaceae; genus Pelagadaptatus. The sequence continues at coordinate 90,270 of JAWUVI010000020.1, forward strand.
TCAATAAGACCGGTATTAACGGCAAAGGTCATAACCTCGTTGAGTCTCTGGCTAATCCTTTTGACGGCCTCTAGTTTGCCGCTGTTAGATAATGGCTTAAGGCTATTGATTACTATGGGGGCGGTTATCTGATGCAGGGAATAGCTACCAAGAGTGGGCAGTATGTGGTTGTTCAATGATCTAATGATGTCATCGGCATAGTTGGGGGTGATGGTGGTGCGCTTAATCTCAAACCAACTATTCACGACCTTCTCTAGCGTTAAGCTAGTGGCGGCCAGTTCTTCGAGTTGTTGTTTGTCTCGGTGAAGCTTGGGGTCTATGTCTTGAGTCAGCAGGCTTCGATATTCTTCGGATTTGCGGCGAGCCTCAGCCAAGGTTAAGTCTGGGTATTTGCCTAAGCCTAGGTTTGCGCGTTTCTTGGTGTGAGGGCGAGAGTAGTTGAATATCCACAGCTTGGAGCCACTAGGCTTTATTCTGAGGGCAAGACCACCCCCATCCGATAGATTATATTCTTTAGCTTTTGGTTTAGCCTGCTTCACTTCTGTGTTGGTGAGCGGTGTGGTTTTGTTCGCCATTGTAACACTGAGACCCGTATATTTTACCAATGTTACAATCAGTGTTACATTAAACCGTGAATGTTACAATGCGTCAGCGAACGTAAACGAACGTGATAATGGCTAAGAGTATTGGTTTTACTGGGGTTTGAGTATCTCGACGAACGTCTAAGAATGTATAAATGGCGGTGAGGGAGGGATTTGAACCCTCGAAGCCTTTCGGCTTACACACTTTCCAGGCGTGCTCCTTCGGCCACTCGGACACCTCACCATCTAGAGCGCGGTACTCTACACAAAACCCTAGAGGGGGGCAATAAAAAAGGCTCCGAAGAGCCTTTTAAATGGTTACCGTATTGCGTGAGTTAATTAAAACTCATGAACCACTTTAACTGAACCGTCTACATCACCAGAATCGATATAACCAATTAAGGCTGGGTTTTCGGATATCAATTTTTTAACGCCAGCACTATTGCCTACATCTTTTGGTGGCGTGCCTTTACCCGTGAACAACAGTTGCGCCCAGTACGCTTTTATTTGCTGGCCATTCTTTTTCAAGATGGTGGTAACAAATGCTGTGCGTGTAGCTGAACCTTCTGATTGATCAATAGGTATGGCTTCTGATCCGTCTGGGAAAGACTTTTTCTTACCTAAAAAGATACGAGTAATATCTTGTGCAGATAAGTCGTTGCCGTTGCCGGGGTGAACCACAACCGCTACGCCAGAAAACGCAGCCGCTGATAATAATAGACTTGCGCCTGCTAAGGAGGCAGCAAGTACTTTTTTCAAGCTAGATATTTTCATCTTTGCGTTCTCCTATTAAAAGATTATGTCGATGCCGGCACTGATTAGATCAACTTCGCGCCAGTCGCCTTTGATGGCTGTAATGTCATCATCGGATTTATCAGACCGGGTTTCGTATTCAAACTTAAGAGCTGCCGAAGGGTGGAAGTCCCAGCGTGCACCAATAGTGATGGCAGTGCTTTTCTCGGTCGTTTCTTGTATGAATGCTGGCGGTGCGCCTGTCCCATAATCCTCTAAGTCCCTTTCATAAATACTGTATGTAATATGAGGTGTTACAGAGCCGACTCTATATCCTAAAGAGATGTAGGAGCCTTCGACAGTTTTCCAGCCTTCTCCAAGTAATGCTTCATCGAATTCATAAACGGTATATTCCGCTACGACGAACGCATTGCCGAAAGTTGCGTGAGCAGCTAAACCTGAAAATGACACATCGATGGGAGCGTCTTCGCCTTGACCGTTCTGAACGTTGTCGAGAAAGCTGTCATTCTTGGCAAAAGCGGCTAATCCTGCTAATCCACCTACCAGCGATTTGTCTAGGTTTGCCCCCCAAAAATCTGCTACCAGATGAGTGGCACGAAGTTGCAGCCAATCATTAGATGTATAAAAAACACCGCCAATAATATTATCTAAACCAATTGCGCCAATCTGGGGAGTCAGAGTCTCGTTGGTTCCACCATAAATCTGGGCTCTGCTATCCCAGTTTCCCATGGATCCCTGCCAGCGAAATTGAATACCGTCAAAAGAGTCAACCGCTAAGTTGGTCTCTGTGGGTGGACGCATCCAGTGGTAGGCATAACCAACATCTAGGAAGTCTGAATAGAAAAAGAATGGAATACGTTGGCGGCCCGCTTGTACGGTCCATGAATCGCTTAATTCGTAGCTGACATAGGCCCAAGCAACCTTGGCTTCAAAGTCTTCACCGCCGGCACCGGTTATCTGACCGGTAACACTTAGGCCGTCACCTAGGTCTGATGAAAACTGCAAGCCATAGACTGAGTCTGCTTTAAAATCAAAGGTTTCGTCATAAGTTCCTTGCGATGGTAGATCAGCGCCAAAAGTTGATTTGCCTGAAGCTGAGCCGGTATTGGTGTTGTCTATGCCTTGACTCAGGGTTTTACCTGCGCCAATGGAGGCAAATCCATTAATGCGTATGTCCGCCGCTTGAGCCTGCACGCCCAGCATAATGCCGGCTGCGAGTAAGCTGCGGGTGAGAATTTTTCGTTTCATGCTCTCTTCCTCATTTTTATAGTTGTATAACGTCTTAGTAATAGTACAAAAAAGGCTAATTACAAGAAAAACAAAGCAAAAACCACTTGGTAATCAATCGCTAGCGCCGTTTTCTTAATATTTTTTGTAGGTTGAATAATATACTGTTGTATGTGCTTGTTCTATAGGTTAGAGGGTTTTCTTAATGTTTTACATTAACTTGTTGGTTGTTTCTGGTTAGATTTTAAATTTAATTGTTCAGGTTTATTTGAATTGTTGGTATGACAGGTTGATAAACGCCACAGAAACAGGAATAATCGCGCCTGCTTAAATTACCTCGTTTGTTGTTGGGTGCTTTAAGTCTTTATGGTGGCCCTGTTGGTCCCCTCGCAATGACTAGCTGCGAACTCCGCCAGGCCTGGAAGGGAGCAACGGTAGCAGTAAGTTCATGTGCCGGGGTGTGGCTGATAGGGTCGCCACCTTAATATTCTTCCTTCTTTATCTTCTTCTGACTTTAATGTTCTTCCGGCGATCAAGTCCCTGCTATATACTCTGTGTTTTGCCTAATGTCTGCTTGTGAATTAACGTGAGTTCGACAATCGTTATTTAGTTAACCGGGTTTGTAGAGGATTACTGCATCAGCATGAGCTACCAAGTACTCGCTAGAAAATGGCGTCCCCGTACCTTTCGTGAATTAGTCGGCCAGCAACATGTTTTGCAGGCGTTGGTGAACGCTTTAGATCATGACCGATTGCATCATGCTTATTTATTTACCGGAACCCGTGGTGTCGGTAAAACGACTATTGCGCGTATTTTGGCTCGGTGCTTAAACTGCGAAACTGGGGTTAGTTCTGAGCCTTGCGGTCAATGCAGTTCTTGTACAGAAATCAGCGAAGGACGCTTTATTGATCTTATTGAAGTTGATGCGGCCTCTCGTACGAAAGTTGAAGATACCCGTGAGCTTTTGGAAAATGTTCAATACGCTCCGACTCGAGGCCGTTATAAGGTCTATCTGATAGATGAAGTGCATATGTTGTCTACGCACAGCTTTAATGCTTTGTTGAAAACACTAGAAGAGCCGCCGCCACACGTTAAGTTTTTATTGGCGACTACGGATCCACAAAAGCTTCCCGTCACTATTTTATCTCGTTGTTTACAGTTTCATCTTAAAAATATGGAGCCAGAGCGTATTGTTGGGCATTTAAAATACGTGTTAGAACAAGAAATGGTGCCGTTTGAAGAGGCCGCCTTATGGCAGTTGGGGCGTTCTGCTGATGGCAGTATGCGCGATGCCATGAGCTTAACCGATCAAGCCATTGCTTTTGGTGCGGGAAAAATAACAGAGCTAGACGTTATTTCAATGCTGGGAACGATTGATCAAGGCCTTATGTATCAAGTCTTGGAAGCTTTATCTGCAGCAGACGCAAAACGCGTATTTGCTGCGGTAGCGGCATTATCAGAGCATGCGCCAGATTACAGCTCGGCATTGGCTGATTTATTGTCAATCTTGCATCGTGTGGCCATCGCACAAGCATTACCTGAAGCGATAGATAATCATCAGGGCGACCAAGAAAAAGTTGCCGAGCTAGCTCAAGCGCTAGCACCAGAAGACGTACAGTTATTCTATCAAACTGCCTTGTTAGGCCGTAGGGATTTGCCTTTATCGCCCGATGCTCGTATTGGTTTTGAGATGGTGCTGTTGAGAATGTTAGCGTTTAGGCCACAAGGTGTGCACAGCGTACCGACTCAGGCATTGCCAAGTCCAGCTGGTGGTGCGACGGAGGGATCTCCCCAAGCAAAAAAGCCTGAACAGGGTGCGGCGAGTCCAGCACCCTTAGTTGCCGCTGGAATTACAGTTGAAGCTCCAACGCCAACACCAACACCAACACCAACACCAACTACAGCTCCAACTCCAACTACAGCTCCAACTACAGCACCAGTTGCAGACACAAACACAGCAACTGCAGCTAGTGAAGGTCCTCTACGTAAAGGGCTGTCACCGACTGAATTATCAGCAATGGGATTGCAGTCGGCTAGAAATATAGCCGCTCCGCAGCAAGTAGAACCAGCTAAAGAACTTGTATCAAAGGTGGCAAATTCCGCGCCTGTGTCGGATGGAACTAAAGTGATATTAGAGGCTATGACGCCTCAGTTGTGGTTAACAGTTTATAAAGATTTGAATGTGGGCGGCGTGTTGCAAAGCACTGTATCTAATTGTCAGTTGGTTGGGGTTCAAGAAAATGAGCTTCATTTTATGCTGGATGAACGAAACAGTACGTTATATGACGATACGCATCAGCAGCGTTTAACCGATATGCTCAGTGATTATTTCGATCAACCTGTAAAAGCCATAGTGCAACTTGGGGTTGTTAATGAAGACACTCCAGCATCGTGCGCAATTCGTTTAAAGCGAGAGCGCTATGATAATGCTCTTGCGAGCTTGCAAAATGATCCTTTTACGCAGGCTATGGTCGAGCAATTTGGTGCAACATTAGATGAAGAGACTGTTGAACCGCGCAATCTACATTAGCTTATAAGCGAAAGGAAAATAGATTTTTGATGAATGTAAGATAGGAAAATAGCAGAGGTGGATATGAACGGTATTGGAGATCTGATGAAGCAGGCTCAGGAAATGCAAGCCAACATGCAAAAAATGCAGGAAGAGTTGGCTAACTCTGAGGTGCAAGGTGAGTCTGGTGCAGGTTTAGTTAAAGTTGTTATGACGGGGCGTCATGATGTTCGCAGTGTCTCAATTGACCCGAGCTTACTGACAGAAGATAAAGATATTTTAGAAGATTTATTAGCGGCAGCTGTGAATGATGCCGTGCGCAAGGTCGAGTCTAATACCCAAGATAAAATGGGTGGTTTAACCGCTGGTATGCAGATGCCACCGGGCTTTAAAATGCCATTTTAAAGCACTGTCCCTAAACCACACACTCTAACCATCATTAATTACTAAGCGTGCGATTTACACTATGTTCAGCCCTTTAATCGATGACTTAATGTCATCACTCCGTTGCTTGCCTGGGGTCGGTCCCAAATCAGCCCAGCGTATGGCTTTGCATTTGTTAGAGCATGATCGTCAAGGTGCTGATCGCTTATCGCATAGCTTATTGAAAGCTATGGATGGCGTTGGTCGATGTAAACGTTGTCGAAGTTTAACCGAGCAGGGGACTTGTGGTATTTGCAGTAATACTCGTAGAGATGAATCCTTATTGTGCGTGGTAGAAAACCCTGTTGATGTGCTGGCGTTAGAGCAGGCGGGCAGCTTTCAAGGAAAATACTTTGTTTTAATGGGACATTTATCCCCTATTGATGGTATTGGTCCTTCTGATATTGGCATAGATGTTTTGCTGGCTCGGTTGCAAGAGGGTGACGTCAAAGAAGTGATATTAGCAACAAACCCAACTGTTGAAGGCGAAGCAACTGCTCACTACATTGCCGAGCAATCTAAATCCCAAGGCATAGTCGTGAGCCGCATAGCGCACGGAGTTCCTTTAGGTGGCGAGCTGGAATACATTGATGGTGGCACGTTAGCGCATGCTCTCTCATCGCGCAGAGTTGTTTAATAGAGCGTTTATATGACGAGTGGAATACATAATTTACTCCCGACAGAACCTATATGGGTTACTGATGATGCACAGCTTCAAAAGCTCTGCCAGCGATGGATGAATCAGCCGGTTATTGCTGTTGATACTGAATTTGTTAGAACCAATACATTTTATCCTATCGCTGCGTTATTTCAGGTGGGTGATGGCACGGGTTGCTATTTAATCGACCCATTATCAATTAAAGACTTTTCATGCTTTAACGCGGTATTGATCAACCCAAATGTCACCAAAGTTATGCATTCATGCTCGGAAGACATGGAAGTGTTTGGTCGTTTTTTAGAGGTTATACCCACCCCTATATTTGACACTCAAATCGCGGCGGCTTTAGCCGGATATGATTTTTCTATGGGCTACGCTCGATTAATTGAAAAGCTTATAGGTATTTCTCTTGCGAAAGATGAAACTCGATCGGATTGGTTGCAGCGCCCTCTGAGTGAACCGCAATTACGTTATGCGGCTTTAGATGTGGCCTATTTATTAGTTGTTTATGGCATGTTGCAAAAACGCTTGTCTGATTTAGATCGAACTGAATGGGCGTTACAAGATTGTGCCGATATTGTCAGTGCCGCATCGAAAGAATTAGATCCTGATGAGTATTATTTGAAAATCAAGTTGGCTTGGAAGCTTAATCGTCAACAGTTGGCGTGCTTGCAATTAATAGCTGCATGGCGAGAGGGTGAAGCGCGTGATCAAAATATGCCACGCAATCGACTGATAAAAGAGCATGCGCTGCTCGATATCGCACGTTCTGGTCCAACTGAAATCAAGCAGTTGCAGAAGTTTGAAGGAGTGTCGCATCGGGTTGTGAAGTCGTATGGCGATGAATTACTGGATATCGTACAACAAGCCTATCATTTGCCTATGGAAATTTGCCCACCCTTGATGGATAAACCTTTAGCGCCAGAAGCTGGATTGCTAGTGAAAAAGTTGAAGCAGGCTTTAATACGTAAGGCTGAAGAACTGGAAGTGCCTGTAGAGGTTTTACTGCGTAAAAAAGATATCGAATTTATGGTTCGTGGTTTTATTGATCGCCATGAAATGACCTTTCCAGAAAGACTTAAAGGCTGGCGTAAAGAGATATTAAGCGACCATCTACAAGAAACCTTATTTGGTAATCCTGAAATATAGTCATCCTGAAATATAGTCATACAAAAAACACAACCGTAGGCGAAAGTTATGAAGGTTATTTGTGATATTTATAAAAGCACTAGCAAAGATGAAATGTACCTTTATGTTAAAAAAACTGATGCTTTGACTAAGGTTCCTGAGGCTTTACTGGATATGTTTGGTAAGCCCAAGTTAGCAATGACCATGCTGTTAAGATCAGAAAAGAAACTGGCCAGAGTGGATGTGCTGAAAGTTTTAGAGCAGCTAGAAGAAACCGGCTTTTTTTTGCAGTTGCCGCCACCTAAAGATATGGCAATGCAGCTGGTAAATGAACACAACAGTAAGATTGGCCTGTAAATGAATTTAGACTTTAAATGACCTTGCCGGTGAACAGTGTGTTTTGGAAAACAACTCAATTAGCCGACATGACCTCGGCTGAGTGGGAGTCTCTATGTGATGGTTGTGGTAAGTGTTGCCTGCACAAACTGGAAGATGAATCTGATGGTGAAGTGTATTATACCGATATCGCTTGTCAGTATTTGGACGCTAAAACTTGCCGCTGTATTGATTATAGCCAACGAGAAATACTAGTTGCTGAGTGTCTTACCTTAGGGCCACAGCAAATAGCAGAATTTCATTGGTTACCTGCAACCTGTGCTTATCGTTTGATCTCTGAAGGGAAAGAGTTGCCGTTATGGCACCCATTAATGTCGGGTGATAAAGAATCAGTGCACCAAGCGGGGCAGTCGGTAAAAGGCAGGGTAGTCGCAGAAACAGATGTTGATCTATACGATTACGAGGATCATGTGATTACTTGGGTTGTATAGGTTTGGGCTAAATAAACTTAAACTATTTTGCCGTTTATTAATATTAATTAGAGGAAAGTATGACTCCAGAAACGTATGTCGCCGCATGGCTTTGTTATTTGATCAGCATTGTTGTTGCCTTGTTTGGTCTTAAAAAATTCATGCGCCCCTGGCAAAGTAACCCGATTAAACAAACTCTTTGGCTGGTGATCGCTGCTGTATTATTGATGCCTTATCCCATAGGTGATGGTTATTCAGAGCTGGCTCCTGCGGTTTTAATGTTTTCTATGGAGGCTCTGTTTGAGGGTAACGTGGCGAGGGTTGGGCCTGCAATGCTGGGTGCCATAGTGATTGCTTTGTGTTTATCTGCTGGGGTTATTTGGAGAAAAAACTACTACCAAGCGCAATTGCTGCAAAGGCAAAAGCAACAAGAAATTGAAGCGGTACTTGAAATTGATCGCCAAGAGCTACTGCAGCAAAGCCATAAATCTTAAGTTCAGCTTAATGTCTCTCGACATAAGCTTTGGCCAATGGCAATGCAGCTGCTATAACTATTCTAAGTAAAATAATATGCGCAAGTTGGCCTTTTCTTTGCTTTGTTTGCTGATTGGAAACAATCATAAACTTGAAATTCAATAATAAATATAATGTTTGAGGAATAAATAATGACCAATCATATTTTCATTTTGGCGGTGGTAATGATGAGCGCCGGTGTTTTTGGTGGACTGATTAATTACTATCAGATGAATCAAGATGATTCTGACCCTGCCAGTTTGAACCGCTGTATTGTTATTGGTGTGGGTTCGGCTTTTTTAGTCCCTGTCATTTTAGACTTAGTGAATAGCGATTTAATTCTTGAAATACAAGGTGATCCATCACGCTTATTAATTTATACCGGTTTATGTCTTATCGCGGCTATTTCTTCTCGAATTGTGATTGTTAATATGTCCGATCGGATTTTACAAGAAGCCAATTTGGCGCGGGTGCAGTCTGACTCTATTCAGCACGATTTAAGACTGTTGCAGGAAGAGTTGTTGCCGTTAATTGATACAGAGACAGAGCAAGATATCAGCGACGAAAGTATGCAAGCTCTAGAAATGGAAGAGCTTGATGTGACCTCATCAAAAGTATTGAAAACATTGGGCTGTGGGCGTTTTATTTTTCGCTCTATGAGTGGCCTATGCCGCGAAGCTGGAACGGATGAAACCACCATGGGTAAGACATTAGGTGTTTTAGTTTCTAAAGATTTAGCTGGGCGAGTCAGTGGACAGAAAGGTTTGCGTTGGTATTTAACTGAGAAAGGTCGCCGGATGATGGATGTGTTGGTTTAAATTAGCCGTCGTCAATGCTGAACTCATCTCCACAATATATTAAAGAACTTAAGAGATAGATCTATGAGATACCTGCGTTATTTTAGCCTTGGATGCTTGCTTTTAGTTTTAACCACAACAAAAAGTATGGCGCAGGAATCTGAGTTAGCTTTCACTGATGGCCAAAAAATGGCTGATGTGAGGGTTGTTATTGATGTGTCTGGCAGTATGAAGCAAAACGACCCATCGAATTTGCGTCAACCTGCGCTTGAACTCTTAATTAATTTATTGCCCGAAGGAAGTAAGGCTGGGGTTTGGACCTTTGGTAAGTACATTAATATGTTGGTGCCACACCGTACTGTAAATGAGCAGTGGCGAGATGAAGCTAAGAAAAAAGCCAAGCAAGTTAATTCTGTTGGATTATTTACCAATATTGGCGAGGCTCTTGAAAAATCATCTTATGATGCACAAACACCAAGTGATCAATATAAAACCAGTTTGATATTACTCACCGATGGCATGGTTGATATCGATAAAGACCCAGAAAAAAATCAGCTTGAATGGCGTCGTATTGTTGATGAAGTATTGCCTGGAATTGATAAAAGCGGTTATACCATCCATACCATTGCGCTGTCTGATAATGCCGATACGGCATTGATGGATAAACTCGCTTTGGCAACCGATGGCTTATCTGAGGTAGCCAAAAGCGCCGATGACCTGTTGAAAATATTCTTACGAGCTTTTGATCAAGCTGCACCTGCGGAACAGTTGCCACTATCTGAAAATAGATTTTTAGTTGATTCAAGTATCGAAGAGTTTACCGCGCTTATTTTTCGTTCTAGCAGCGAGCCCACAACGTTGATTGGTCCTGACGAAACAGAGTATCGCTTTGATAAAGAAAAGGTCGATGTGAACTGGTATAAAACCGATCAATACGACTTAATTACGGTTAAACAGCCGATTGAAGGTGAGTGGCAAGTTGTAGCAGATATTGATCCTGATAGCCGCGTGAGTATTATCAGTAATTTAAAGCTGCTGGTTAAACCGTTACCTACTAATTTATTTGTTAATCAAACCGCTAATTTATCGTTGTTGCTCCAAGAGGGAAATAACACGATCACTGATGCCAACTTCCTTGGTTTATTGGATGTGGATAGTTTGGTTGCCAGTGAAACGTCTGGGCAGGAATGGCCAGAATCGTTGAGTGCCAATGGTATTCCTGCAGATGGCATTTATTCTAGCAAACTCAGTATGTTTGAGAATGAAGGACGCTATAGCTTATCGGTATTAATTGACGGTAAAAGTTTTCAGCGACAATTTAGCCACCCCATTACTGTGCGAGAGCCCTTTGAAGTCTTGGTTGAAAAACTTGTTTTAGGTGGCAGTGAGAAGCAGCGAATAAAAGTTCGATCTCACAGTCAATTAATAGAGCCAGAAAAAGCTCAGGTAGTCGCGCGAATTAAAGACCCTAAAGGCCGCAGTGCGATTAAGCCTCTGCGGGTGAATGCTTCCGATGAATGGGAGCTTTTGCTGGAACCGACTATTGAAGGTACTTACCAAATTCGTTTGCGCATAAGTGGTGAAGATACAACTGGAGCCAAGTTTGATGTTGACCCCGACTTATTAACCTTTACTTACCCTAGCTCTGACAACCCCTTTGATGCTGTTGAGCCTGTAGTTGAACCTGTAGTTGAACCTGTAGTTGAGTCAATGCCTGAGCCGGTTGTGGTTGAAACGCCAGCAATTGTAGAAGAGCCAATCGTTGAAGAACCCATCCTTGAAGAAGCGGCAGTAGAGGAGGTTATTGAAGAACCACTAGAAGAGGAAGAAGAAAGTTATTGGCCGCTTTATGTGGGTTTGGGTGTGGGTAATATACTTATTATTATTCTAGCGTTTGTTGCTTATAAAATGATTTTAGGTAAAAACGATGATGATGGCCTAGAGGCTCTTGAAAAAGAAATTGCAGGCGATGAAGCGCCAAAGGCAGCTGCGGATACACAGGCTAAAGAATCTTCTGGAGCGCCTCAAATGGAAGATATTCCTGAGCAGCTAGAGCCTGAACCGCAAGGTGATACGTCTATTGATTTATCCGATGGTGATCTGAAAGATGAAGATATTCCTGATTTAAATGAGGATCAAGATCAGCAAGTGGCCGACGAGGCTGATGAGTTACTGGCCGGTTTACAGGAGCCTGAAATGGAATCTGATTCTGAAACAGACTCAGATGAAGGATTCTCTTTGGATGACTTTTCACCTGACTCGTTAGACGATTTAATTGCCGACGCTGGCGATGACGAAGAGAAAACCTGAGATTAATTCACCTTTGGCGTTGCAGTTAAGTTTTGAGCAATTAGACGATATTCAGCTGCCATTGGTGAACAAGTTTTATAAATCTTGTCGCTACTCTGCTAAAGCTGGTCGCGGTGATCATGTCTTTGTTGTCCGCTCAGTCAGCCATGGTTCGCAAACTATTGTGGCGGCCGTACGTTTGCAGTTGAAAGCGTCTGGTTTTTTCTTTTTGCGAAGTATGTGTGTTGACCCTAACTATAGAAGGCAAGGCGTCGGCCACTATTTACTGCAGCAGTTAACGCCATTCTTACTCGGGAAAAAGTGCTATTGCTACCCGTTTACTCACCTTCAATCGTTTTATGCATTGGTTGGATTTGAATTAATTGATCAAAAGAATTCTCCGGCATTTATGACGGATCCTTTGCAGCGTTATGTGCAGCAAGGTCGTGATATTGTATTAATGCTGAAAGCCTAATAAGACCCTATTTGTATTCGTAATAAGATCATCTGGTATTACCTGTTTTGTATGCTGATATGTCAATATAAGTGACTTAAAATGCCATGTCCGGTTATGGTAAGCTGCCCCTAAATTAAAGTGCAAAGTTAGACTCGTGGAGTTATTGAATGAAATTTGAAGGTACAGAAAGTTACGTTGCTACAGATGATTTACGAATGGCTGTTAATGCCGCTGTAGCTCTAGAGCGCCCTCTGCTTATTAAAGGTGAGCCGGGTACCGGTAAGACTATGTTGGCAGAACAAGTTTCCGAGGTTATGGGAAAACGCTTGATTCAGTGGCACATTAAATCAACCACGAAAGCTCAGCAGGGCTTATATGAATACGATGCTGTATCGCGGCTACGTGATTCACAATTAGGTAATGATAAAGTTAATGATATTGCTAACTACCTTAAGAAAGGTAAGTTATGGGAAGCATTTTCATCCGACGAACAAGTGGTTTTGTTAATTGACGAAGTTGATAAAGCTGACATCGAGTTCCCGAATGATCTTCTGGTTGAGCTCGATAAAATGGAATTTTATGTATACGAAACCAATGAAGTTATAAAAGCAAAGCATCGTCCTATTGTTATTATTACCAGTAACAATGAGAAAGAATTACCGGATGCATTCTTACGCCGTTGTTTCTTTCACTACATCAACTTTCCTGAACGCGACACAATGCAACAAATTATTGATGTGCATTTTCCTAATATTAAAGCCTCGCTGGTTAAAGATGCGATGGACATATTTTTTGATGTTCGCCAAGTTCCAGGCTTAAAGAAAAAACCTTCGACTTCAGAGTTGGTTGATTGGCTTAAGTTATTGATGGCCGATGACATACCTGATGAAATTCTACAAAGTACGGATGCACGCCAAGCTATTCCACCTTTGTATGGTGCATTGCTGAAAAATGAACAAGATGTACATTTGTTGGAGCGGTTAGCTTTTATGACCCGTCGTAAGAACGCTTAGTAAGGTATTAAAATTTATGCTCGTTAACTTTTTTTATGGGTTGCGCAAGGCTCAAGTGCCCGTGTCTTTGAAAGAACTATTGGTTCTTTTGGAAGCCATGGAGAAGCACTTAGCATTTGGCAGTATTGATGATTTTTATCTATTGTCACGTACGTGCTTGATCAAAGATGAAAAGCATTACGATAAATTTGATCGAGCATTCGGCGCTTATTTCAAAGGCCTTGAAAATTTGGAAGGCATTGTTGATGCGTTGATACCTGATGAGTGGACTCGTGCTGAATTTATGAAGCAATTGTCCGAAGAAGAAAAAGCTAAAATTGAATCTTTAGGTGGTTTAGAAAAACTGATTGAAGAATTTAAAAAGCGTTTAGAAGAACAAGAAAAGCGCCATCAAGGTGGCAATAAATGGATTGGCACTGGTGGCACGTCACCTTTTGGTAACAGTGGTTTTAACCCTGAAGGAATAAGAGTCGGTGGTGAAGGCGGTAACAAATCTGCGGCTAAAGTGTGGGATAAGCGATCCTTTAAAAATCTAGATGATCAAGTTGAGCTTGGTACGCGAAATATTAAAATGGCTCTGCGCAAATTAAGAAAATTCGCGCGTACAGGGGCAGCAGAAGAATTAGATTTAAACGGAACGATTCGTTCAACGGCAAATAATGCCGGCATGCTTGATATTAAGATGGTTCCTGAACGTCATAACTCAGTAAAAGTATTATTGTTTTTTGATGTGGGTGGTTCAATGGACCCCTATGTGAAAATTTGTGAAGAGATGTTCTCGGCTTGTAAGTCTGAATTCAAGCACATGGAATATTTTTATTTTCACAATTTTATTTATGAATACGTTTGGAAAGATAATCGCCGTAGGACGTCAGAAACCACTTCTATCTATGATGTTATGCATAAGTATTCGAGTGACTACAAAATTATATTTGTAGGCGATGCGTCAATGGCTCCCTATGAAATATCCAGTCAGTATGGCTGTGTTGAATATATGAATGAAGAAGCCGGTTACGTTTGGATGAAACGCTTAACAGATCACTTTAAGAAAGTGATTTGGTTAAATCCAACCCCAGAAAAATATTGGCCGCATACGCAATCTATAGATATGGCTCGTCGGTTGATTGAGCATAATATGTATCCGATGACGCTTGAAGGTATGGATCGTAGTATTAAGTATTTGGCAAAGTGAACCCTCCGCAACTTAAAGAATTACTGCAAGAGTTACGTTGCAATTTGGCTCATGTCTTATCGCGTGATGTTTATAAATTATCGTTTAAATTGCGGGATCTTGAACGTCAAAATAAGCAGGGTAAGCTAACTGAAACATTGCTGAGTAAGTTACAAAAAGACATAGACCGCTCCAGCAATCAGCGCGAATTAAGATTCAACTCTCTACCCAAGGTTGAGTTGGCCGATGATTTGCCTATCTCAGATCGTGCTGACGAAATTAAAGAACTCATTACTAATAACCAAGTACTGATTCTTGCAGGTGAAACCGGCTCTGGTAAAACCACTCAACTGCCTAAAATTTGTTTACAACTAGGGCGGGGCGTAAAAGGCTTGATTGGCCATACTCAACCGCGTCGTATTGCTGCGCGTACTGTGGCTAGCCGTATTGCTGAAGAACTGAACGTAGAGTTAGGCGGCTCGGTAGGTTACCAGGTAAGGTTTAAAGATCACTCCACCAATAATACCCATGTTAAGTTGATGACCGATGGTATTTTACTGGCTGAAATACAAAACGATCGCTACCTCAATAAATACGACACACTGATTATTGATGAGGCTCATGAGCGCAGCCTCAATATTGATTTTTTGTTGGGATACATCAAAACCATTCTGCCTAAACGCCCAGACTTAAAAGTCATTATCACTTCGGCAACCATAGACCTACAACGTTTCTCAGAGCATTTTAACAATGCTCCTATCTTAGAGGTGTCAGGTCGAACCTTTCCCGTTACAGTTCATTATCGTCCTATGAATGATACGGATGACGCACAAACGGAAGCGATTGTGGCTACGGTTGATGAATTGCTTAATTCTGAAAAGGGCAGTTCTAGGCGCGGTGGTGATATTTTGGTTTTTCTCAGTGGTGAAAGAGAGATCCGTGAAACTGCTCAGGCCTTGCGTGCGGAAAACTTTACTCATTTAGAAGTCTTGCCTCTTTACGCCCGCTTAAGTTTGGCCGAGCAAAATAAAGTATTTCATCCAAAGTCAGGCCGCCGGATTATCTTAGCAACCAACGTTGCCGAAACCTCAATCACTGTGCCTGGAATTCGTTATGTTATTGATCCTGGCTTTGCACGAATCAGCCGTTACAGTTATAGATCTAAAATTCAACGCTTACCTATAGAAGCTATTTCAAAAGCCAGTGCGGAGCAACGTAAGGGGCGCTGTGGGCGAGTGAGTGAAGGAATATGTTATCGACTCTACGGCGAAGATGACTTTCAACAAAGACCAGACTTTACTGACGCTGAAATTCTTCGCACTAATTTAGCCGCTGTTATTTTACAAATGCTGAATATGAATATAGGAGATATTCGAGAGTTCCCGTTTGTGGATGCGCCGGATCAAAAGCTCATTAATGACGGTTTTAAACTGCTACAAGAGCTGCAGGCGGTTGATGGTCATCAACAGTTGACCAAATTAGGTCGGCAAATGATGACTCTACCTGTAGATCCAAAGTTAGGTCGAATGTTGTTGGCCGCGTCTCAATCTGGGTGTTTACGCGAAGTATCACTTATTGTCAGCGCTATGGCCGTGCAAGATCCTCGTGAACGACCCGCCGACAAGAAACAAGCTGCTGATGAAAAGCATAAGCGCTTTAAGGATGATGCGTCTGATTTTACGAGTTATCTTAATCTGTGGAATTACGTTGAAGAAAAGCGTCAAGAGTTGTCCAAAGGTCAGTTTAGACGTCTGTGTCAAAAAGAGTATTTGTCTTGGTTGAGGTTGCAAGAATGGCGAGAAGTTCATCATCAGTTAATGCTGTCATGTAAAGCTTTATCGTTAAAGTTTAATCAAGAGCCGGCGGGCTATGATGCTATCCATAAATCCTTATTGGTAGGCTTGTTAGGGATGATTGGTTTTCGAGGAGAAAACAAAGAATATACGGGCGCTAGAAATCGTTTATTTTACATTTTTCCTGGTTCGTCCCAGGCAAAAAAAGCACCCAAATGGCTAATGGCCTCGCAGCTACTTGAGACTTCACGTTTGTTTGCTCATCAAATTGCAAAAATTGACCCTGAGTGGGTTATTAACGCCGCGCAGCATCTTATTAAACGCCAGCAGTACGAGCCGCATTACGATGTGAAAACCGGTCAGGTTATGGCTTATGAAAAAGTCAGTTTGTATGGTTTGGTTTTAGTTGAAAAGCAGCGGGTGAATTATTCTAATATTAACCCTAAAATTTCTAGAGAGGTTTTTATTCGGGCCGCTATGGTCGAGGGTTTATATCGCGGTAAAGGTCAATTTTTTAAAGCCAATCAAAAGTTAGTTGCCGAAATTCATGAACTTGAAGCGAAAACCAGACGCCGCGATATTTTAGTCGATGATGAAATCATCTTTGGTTTTTATAACGATAGAATTCCTGAAAAAATAGTTAACTTGGCTGGCTTTGAACATTGGCGTAAAGAGTCAGAAATTAAAGACTCAACGATTTTGCTGATCAGTCGTGATTATTTAATGCAGCACGATGCCAGTGCCGTTTCAGAGGCCCAGTTTCCCTCTGAGTTAGTCTGGCAAGGCTTACGTTTTTCATTACAGTATCACTTTGAACCGGGCCATCCTGAAGATGGTGTTTCTATTCAGGTTCCAGTTGCGGCATTGCATCTTGTGCCAGAGAAAAGATTAGAGTGGTTAATTCCCGGTATCTTAAGGGAAAAATGCATTGCTTTAGTGAAAGCTTTACCGAAGCAATGGCGTAAACATTTTGTACCTGTACCGGCTTATGTGGATAAGGCGTTGGCGTCGTTAAGCCCTAGTGATAACTCGTTAACAGAGTCGCTGGCAGCTCAATTAAAGCGCCAGTCAGGTATCGAAGTCCCTATCTCACAATGGCAAAGCATCCAGGTTGATGCTTATTATCATTTCAATATTCAGGTGTTAGATTCTAATCGTAAAATCCTTGCACAAAGTCGTGACTTGCAATCTTTGCGCAGTGAATATAAACAGCAGCTGCAAGAGACCTTACAAGGTGCTGATGATGAATTTGAGCGGACTGGAATAAAGCAATGGGACTTTGAGTTAGCCGAAGTAATAGAGTTGAAGCGTTCAGGCATGACGGTTACCGCCTATCCAGTTTTACTTGCTGAGCCGCAAAGTGTGACATTAAGTCTGAAGGACAACCCAATAGAGGCTAAGCATTTATCGCGCAAAGGGGTGGCTAGGTTAGGAGCCTTAAATTTAGCGGTAACGGCCAAGTATCTACGTAAAGAACTATTGAAAGGCAAAGATATAGGGTTAACGGTTGTGGCGCTAGGTAAGCGTGAAGCTGTAGCCGATGACATTATTCTTGCGGCTATAAAGCAGGTTTGTTTCTTTGAAGATGATTTGCCGATCAATGCCAATCAATTTGAGCAGCGCTTGCAACAAGGTAAAGAGGCTGTTGTTACACGTGCTTTAGAAATTGAAAAAGTATTGCTGCAAATACTTAAGCAAGTAGTAACCATTAAAAAGACCATTAAATCCAGTAAAAATGCTTTGGCAATTGCCATAGCCGCTGGTGATATCCAGCAGCAATTGAATTGTCTCATCTATCCTGAATTCTTGTATAAGACGCCCTTTGACTGGTTACAACAGTACCCGCGTTATTTAAAAGCCATAGAAGTAAGGTTGGATAAAGTTGCGGGACAAGTTCAAAAAGATAAAGTTTGGACGTCTGAAATTGAAGCCTTGTGGGAGACGTTGCAAGAGCGTATAGATAAAGATGGCGAGGCGCTGTCGGAGTCTAACCAAAATCTTCAACAATATCGCTGGATGTTGGAAGAGTATCGAGTTTCATTATTTGCTCAAACGCTAAAAACATCTGTACCGGTTTCGGCCAAACGCTTACAGAAGTTGTGGCTAGAACTTTGAGAGGTAGGTTAAATATTGTTGAGGGGTAGGTTAAAAAATTGTTTCTAGGTTACTCGAAAGAATAGTCGTCATAATAGTCGTCATAATAGTCGAAAGAACAATTGAAAGAGTTGTTGAAAAACATAGCAGGGATCTATAATTAGTGGTGTAATCAAGTCTGCTGAATAACATAAAAATATTATGAGCACATTTTCTTGGCGTAATGCCCGACTTTCACGAGAAGTCATCCCGGTACCTGTCGGCAATGCACGGCTGTCGTTACACCGGTTTTATAGAAATCCAGAAGGCACACCGGTTTTTATGGTGGCGAGCCTCGGGGAAGATCACACCGTTTTTGCACCAAACGAAGCTGATAGTGGACTGGCCCATTTTCTTGCCGATATCGGCTACGATGTTTACGTTGCGGAAGTTAGAAATCACCTAGTCCAACCCAGCCTAAGTCAATCTAAAAATAAACCAGACTGGGGTTTGCATAACCTGATAATGGAAGATATTCCTACGCAGCTCTCGGCGGTTATGAAAATTCGCCCGCGTGAACCTCAATTTTGGGTGGGACACGGGGTTGGAAGCTTGCTGCTGACGGCTTGTTATTCTCGCCTTGATTTAATGCCTGCTCCGGTTTTGGGGTTCGTCCAGTTTGCGGCTTCACGCAGATGTGAGTTGAGCTCCATGGCTAAAACCCTGGCTTATATGGGTTGGCAGTCATGCATGCAAATATCAGCTAAAGCCAATACTCGGATTGGCTGGATACCTGTTTCCGGTGAAAGTGAACAAGTTGTCAGTGAGTTGTGTCAATGGCACCAAGACATCCATTGGATTGATCCAATTGATGGCTTTAACTATCGGCTTGCTATAGCGGACAAGGGCTTGCCTTCTAGCTTGTATTTTTCTTTAGATGATACTTTGTGGGGTGAAAAGCTTTGGGGCAGTATCAATGATACTCGTCTTTGGGTGCAAGAACTGGGTTCACATGATGCTCAAATGTTTAGCTTGAGCCGCGCTAATGGCAATCTACGCAACTATAGTTACACCTCAATACTGACTCACCCTGACGCTTGTGACGATCACTTTATTCAATTGCAACAGTGGCTTGAATCTCGTAAAAATAGTGAGTCCTGGTCGGATATAAAAACGGCCTGACTTTAACCGAGCGTTTTTTTGCTCTGATTGAAACTATCGTTCTTGGCGTTGGTCTTAATAACACAATCACTCAATAATATTTTTTATTAATATAAGGAATTTACTATGTCTAAACACACTCCTAAAGCTATCGTCTCTCCATTAGTGGCTGCTGTAGGCGCAGCTTTTTTGGCTACAGCCACTATTGCACCAATGAGCTTTGCTGCTGAAAATCCGTTTGCTGCCGAACCTTTGAGCTCGGGCTATAACCTGGCCAGCAAAGATATGGAAGGTAAGTGCGGCGAAGGTAAATGCGGCGAGAAGAAAGCCGAAAAAATGAAAGCTAAAATGGAAGGCAAGTGCGGCGAAGGTAAATGCGGC
>JAWUVI010000021.1:0-97847 GCA_034112445.1 Cellvibrionaceae bacterium
CATGTGACTCACGTAGTGCCCATCATTGCTGATATCGATGCAGGTTTTGGTAACGCAGAAGCTACTTATCTGATGGCTAAGCAAATGATCGAAGCCGGAGCTTGCTGTCTGCAGATCGAAAACCATGTTGCTGATGAAAAGCAATGTGGTCACCAGGACGGTAAAGTAACTGTTCCTCACGCTGACTTCCATTCTAAAATTCGCGCTTTGCGTTATGCTTTCTTAGAGCTAGGTATCGACAACGGCGTTATCGTTGCACGTACTGACTCTGAAGGTGCTGGCAGAACTAAAGAAATCGCTGTTGTTAATGAGCCCGGCGATTCAGGCGATATCTACAACTCTTACTTAGATGTTGAAGAAATCAACGTAGCTGACATGGCTGAAGGCGACGTATGCTTCAACCGTGATGGCAAGCTAGTTCGTCCTAAGCGTTTACCTTCTGGCTTATACCAGTTCCGTCAAGGTACAGGCCATGAGCGTTGTGTATTTGACTGTATCGGTGCTATCAATGCCGGTGCTGATCTACTGTGGATTGAAACTGCAGTACCGACCGTACACGAAATCAAAGGCATGATGGATGACGTTCGTAAAGTTCACCCAGATGCGAAATTGGTATACAACAACTCTCCATCTTTCAACTGGACTCTAAACTTCCGCCAGCAGACTTACGATGCAATGGTTGAAGCCGGTAAAGACGTTTCTGCATACGACCGCGCTAACCTAATGAGTGCTGACTATGACGATACTGAGCTGTCTGCTGTAGCTGATGAACGTACACGTACTTTCCAAGCTGATACTGCACGTGAAGCCAACGTATTCCATCACTTGATCACTCTACCGACTTACCACACTACTGCGTTGTCTGTAGACAACCTAGCTAAAGAGTACTTCGGTGAGCAAGCTATGCTTGGTTATGTTAAGAATGTACAGCGTGAAGAGATCCGTCAGGGTATTGCCTGTGTTAAACATCAAAACATGTCAGGTTCTGACATGGGTGATGATCACAAAGAATATTTTGCTGGTGAAAACGCCCTTAAAGCTGGTGGCGCTAAAAACACTTCTAACCAGTTCGGTTAATCTGAATTAGTTACTGTGTTTAAAAAGGCGGCCTTCGGGCCGCCTTTTTACTATCGGATATCCTATTTCTTACTGTTTAATGCCAACACCAGAAGGTAATGCTATGACCAACATTCCAACCTACTTACAAGACGCTAAAGACCTATTAACAGCCGACGGTTTCGCAATAAACAATGTTTGGTATCATGGCACCTCTTCGGCATTGGTTGATTCGATTTTAGAGTACGGCCTTAAACGTTCTGGCGACCAAGCCATAAAGCAAGCTGCCAAAAAAACCATGGCCACTATTGGCAATAATTATACAGAATCTATTGAGCCTATATTTTTAACTCAAAGTAGAGAGCTGGCTTATTATTGGGCAGAACAAGCTGTTAGAACTCGCCAAGTACGATTTGAAGGTGATGAAGCTCCTGCTGTCCTTGCAATAGAGCTACCGGATACATTGTCGGGTGGAGTAAAGCCTGATGTTGGTGCTGCTAGCTTACTGATGATTGAAGGTGAAGCCTTCTTTGCCTACCTAGGCGGAATCTATCAAGCCTGTGGTTTAGGTGAGCCGAATATTGATCTTATGCAAGCAGATCGGATGGAATACCTAACCAAGCTCGGCATGGCCTATTACAATAAAGATATAGATGCGCAGTACGTTAGCTTAGTAACAGCTTAGTACGAGCTCGCTCATATACCTTTAGAGTAAAAGAAGCAAAAGTTCACACTACAAACTTTTGCTGACAACCTCATACACATCTTTAGATAACGAAGAACTTGCTTTAATCCGCGCCAACTGAGTCTTCATTAACTCTTGCTGTTCTGGGGCATAACGCCGCCACTTGGTTAATGGGGTTAATAGACGTGATGCTATTTGTGGGTTCATAGCATCCAGTACAATAATTTGATCGGCAAGAAATTTATACCCAGCTCCATCTTCACAGTGAAAGTTAATGGCATTGCCATTACAAAAGGCACCAATAACCGATCGAACCTTATTTGGGTTTTTGATATCAAATGATGGGTGTTGCATAAGCCTCTGAACTCGATCTAAACCATTAGGCAAGCTACAGGTGGCTTGAACTGACAACCACTGATTGATAACCAATGCTTCGTCTTGCCACTTGTTGTAATAAGCACCTAAAGCTTGGTCTTTAATAGCTATCGCGCCAGAAGCTTCACAATTTACCAGCGCCGCTAGGGCACTGATTTCATCGGTCATATTTGTGGCTGAATTAATTTGATCTTGTGCCAACTCAAGAGAATCATCAGAACCCAACAACATCAAATACGACAAACAAACATTTTTAAGACTACGTTGGGCAATTTGTTCGGCACTGGGTGAATAACTGGCCGCACTTGTATTAGCTTTATAGGTGGACGTAAAAGCACCTTTTAATTTATTCGCTATCTGCCTTCTAACTGATTGACGAGCATAATGTATAGCGTCCACATCAATTTGATCAGCTAACTCACTTAAGTAGGCCTCTGAGGGTAATTGTAACATCAGAGCAGTCATGGCTTTATCTAACGATTGATCGCTCAAAATAGCAGAATAAGCATCCACTAAACGCTGATCAACTTCGTATTCATCCCCTGCCCGGTAAGCGTCCATTGCATCATTAATAACTTGAACAGCCAATTGCTGGCCTGCGTCCCAGCGACAAAAGCCATCGTCTTCAGATCGCGTTAATTGCATCAACTCGTCACGAGTGTATTCATAATGCAGCTTAACCGGAGCTGAAAATCCTCGTAGCAAGGCCGGTACGGGTTGTTCTTTTACGTCGCTAAAAACAAAACTTTGCTTGGTTTCAGTCAACTCCAAAACAAGGTTAGTGTTATCTTCTGTTTCAGAATTTACTCCTGAGCCTTTAATCTGCAAAGGTAAATTGCCAGCATCA
Source organism: Cellvibrionaceae bacterium (assembly GCA_034112445.1). Taxonomy (GTDB): domain Bacteria; phylum Pseudomonadota; class Gammaproteobacteria; order Pseudomonadales; family Cellvibrionaceae; genus Pelagadaptatus. Next base: position 2,964 of record JAWUVI010000021.1, read on the forward strand.
CCTAATAAGCCGATAGCAACAGGAATATGAAATGGTTTTTTATCGCTACTGCTGGCTTCAGGAGTAGATGGGCACGACTGTTCAAACGTAAGCTCATATTCCTGAGCGTCCGCATTGTAATGATCCGACACTTTAAGGTTTGGTGTGCCGGCTTGCGAGTACCAACGTTTAAATTGTGTCAGATCACGTCCTGATGCGTCCTCCATTGCAGCAATAAAGTCTTGGATAGTCACAGCCTGGCCATCGTGACGTTCAAAATAGAGATCACTGCCCTGCCTGAATTTTTCAGCCCCTAATAAGGTATGAATCATACCGACAATTTCAGCGCCTTTTTCGTAAATGGTCAGGGTGTAAAAATTTGAGATTTCCATAAATGAAGGCGGCTGAACTGGATGCGACATAGGTCCACCATCTTCAGCAAATTGCATAGTCCGTAACAAACTAACATTTTCGACGCGACTCACGGTTCTTGAATTCATATCAGCTGAAAATTCAGAATCACGAAAAACAGTAAAACCTTCTTTTAAACTCAATTGAAACCAGTCACGACAGGTGACTCGATTACCCGACCAATTGTGGAAGTATTCGTGAGCAACAATGGCTTCTACTCTTTGAAAAGTAGCGTCGGTGGTGGTTTCAGGTTTGGCTAAAACACACGACGTATTAAAAATATTTAAGCCTTTGTTCTCCATAGCCCCCATGTTGAAATCATCAACCGCTACAATCATAAAAATATCTAAGTCGTATTCACGACCAAATACTTCTTCATCCCAACGCATGGACTTTTTCAAAGAGTTCATAGCGTGATCGCATTTATCAAGATCTTTGGTTTCAACAAAAATTTGTAATGCAATATCACGTCCACTGCAGGTTTTAAACGTGTCGTTCACAACGTCCAGATCACCAGCCACTAAGGCAAATAAATAAGCGGGCTTACGAAAAGGATCATGCCAGGTAACAAAGTGCTTATTATCAGCAAGGTCGCCTTGATTGATGGCGTTACCATTTGACAGCAATACAGGGAATTCAGTTTTATCGCCAATAACCGTCGTCGTAAATTCACTTAATACATCAGGGCGATCTAGGTAATAGGTGATTTTACGAAAGCCTTCTGCTTCACACTGAGTGCAGAACATAGTCCGAGATTTATACAAGCCTTCAAGGCTGGTGTTCGCTTGCGGGTTAATTAATACCTCAATCGTCAGTTGAAAAGTATCGGGCGTGCTGGCAATAACCAGTTGCTCATCATCAAGTTCATATTGTTGCGCGGATAACGCTGTGCCATCAAGAGCAACAGATTGGAGCTTTAGCTCTTGACCATTAAGAATCAACGGAGCTGTAGGCTTGTTTGAATCTGGATTTCTTCGTATCGATAACACGCTGGTTACCAAGGTCGCCTCGGCATTAAGATCAAATGTCAGATCAGTACTATCGATTAAAAAATCAGGAACTTCATAATCAGATAAAAAAATAGTTTTCGGTTGCAGGTCGTTCATTATTAATCCTGTGAAATGTCGACTTCATAAGCCGTAAATTTACGTATATTTATAACCCCTGTATCAAAGATCAGATACTGGCCTTTAATGCCTTCTAGAACGCCTTCTACGATTGGGGTTTTATCCAAATTATGGGTTTTAATTTTTGTGGGGTAGCTATCGACTGGGTATTCAAATTCATAAACGTCTGATTCATCAATCAGTTGAATAGCGTGAATACCAAACCGAGTTTGCAATTCAGTAATAGCGACGCTGGCTTTGTCTAAAATATCGTCTCGTTCTGAAACCAAGTCTATCTCTTCAATTTCACCCTTAAGCATTGTGCGCCAGTTAGTTCTGTCAGAGGCGTAAGCTCGTAATGCATCTTCCACTAAGCCTGACTGCTGCCGAGTTGCAACACGGATAATGGGTAAGGCTTGGATTGCGCCTTGATCCATCCACCGAGTAGGCACTTGGTTTAGGCGAGTAATACCCACTTTTAAACCAGATGAGTTGGCTAAGTAGACAATGTGATCGGTCATGCAGAATTGTTCCGCCCATTCAGGCTCACGACACGTTCCTGATTCGAAGTGACAGCGCTCAGGACTCATCATACAAGAATCACATTGGGCCAACTTGGAGAAACAGGGGTAACAGTAACCTTGGCTGAAACTTTTATTTGAGCGTCGACCACAATGTGTACAATGGATATTACCGGTATGACTCAGGGTTAGTTTTTTACCAATAAGCTGATTGAAATTAATGTCTGTATCACCGGCTTTAAGAGAATACTGAATAGGCAAACTATGCTCTGTTTGCATCTTTGATAGATGCAAACGAATGGGTTCATTGATAATCATATTGATAATATTAATGCCATTTCAAGGGGGTTTCAGTGGTAGTTGTAGGTGTAGGTGTAGTTGGCTCAGCGACATCTCCGGATCCGCCACAGTGACTGTGAGGCTTAGGTGGGATATAACCCGTATGCTGATCTTCTGGAAGATTGGTCTTTTCATAGGCAATAACAGCCTGCATACACAATTCTTTTTGCTCTTTATCGAGACGTTGGCCATTGCCCCACTTACCAAGCTCTATGGCGCGCTTAAGACTGGTGTACACCTCTGGCGTAATCGTTTCCAGTAATTGCTTTATATCCATGAATGAATCCAAGTTAATGTAGATTGTTGGTATATATTTCGGTGTAGATTATACCTGCTTACGCAGTAAAATTTGCGCTTTATTGATAGCTTTTATTTGGAAACTTTATAGGCAAAATTTGAAACACCAAAGCCAATATAATACCGACAATTAAACCGCCAGCATGGGCCATATTAGCAACACTACCATCGATAAATAGGTTCACTGCTCCCGACATTCCAATAACCAACCAAACCAGCATAAAAATAATAATACTGGGAGGAACATTTAATGAACTTTGTGGGTTCAACTTCTGATGAATCCCTATAAACCCAAGTAAGCCATAAATAACACCTGACAGCCCCCCCATTAAAGACGGCCCACCCCACCAATATTGGCCTAAATTACTTGCAATACCGGCAATTAAAATTATTACTAGCAGTGTTAAGGGCCCCTTCCAAGCTTCTATTTTTCGCCCAAACTCGAAAATCCACAGTGAATTAAAAATAAAATGAAGAATCCCGAAATGTAAAAATATAGGGGATATAAAACGCCAATACTCTCTTTGCTCTAAGGTCAAAGTAATCGTAGCCAAGTACAACTGGTCATCAATTAAGCGCATAGGCTGCAAGGTAAATAATGAAATCCATTGATAGGCCGTGTCGTATTCAACTAATAAGAAACCACATAATCCTAACAATAACGTCAGGCTGGTGACCGGGAATGCTCGAATACCACGAAGCAGAACGAACAATGAATTAGCGATAGTGAATGAGCTTTTCCCCGTCTCGCATTCTGATTCAATCGAATCAATAGCTGCCAATAAATCTTTATCGTCTGAGTTAATACGCGTATACAAATTCTCAACCAACACGGCATGAGACGCGTCTAATAGCCATAAACATTGAAACCCTCCCTCTTCCGTTACACGATGAGGAATGCGCCCCTTATGTAAAAGGCTCAGCAGCGGAGATAGATTTTCATCCAAATTAAACAATTGAACTTTATACCAGCTATTCACCTCACTATTGTTCATGGGGTTTTTCTTTCGCTGGCTCGACTTGCACACCTGGTTCGACATAGACCCACAAGAAATTTTTCTCATCTAACTCAGACTCACCATTAAATCGATAAGCGGTTAAACGGCCAAAATTAACCGCACTATAATCTAAGCAGGCTACGTTTTTTAGCAGGGGTTTAGGTCTACCTTTAAGCCAGTAATGGCCAAAAAAAACAGGCGGATCATCTGGCGAGTATTGAACTAAAGTGGACTTTTCATTTTGCTTAATGGGATGGTCGGCAATGTCATAAGGTAAAGGGTCGGGTTGAAAAACAATATCGCCATAGGTCTTTGGGCTATCAGCCCAAAATTTAGTTCGAAAAAAGCGTCGAATGAAACCATCTTTACTTTCAACATTAATACCATCGGGTAATGCCAAACTAGTTCCGCGGGTTAAACGATCAACGATTTTATGCTCAATGCTGGATGACTCTTTAACCGCTTCAAGAAACTCTTCAGATAAATGGCTTGAATGATATTTTTCCTTGTAAGAATCAATTAATTGACTGTCCCAACAGGCGTGGACAGCCCTAAAACCATCCTCATCTATAAACAAAGGTAGCGTCGAAAACCACTGAGTAAATTTGCTCCACTCATCAGGACATTTTTGAAACGGCAATAAGCTTTCTTTCATTAAACGATAGAGTCGAGCTGACGGAAGTTTTACACCATTACGAACGAAATTTTCTAATACATCTTTATACTGAATCGCGTTAAATTCATGATTTCCGAGAATAACTTTAGCCGATCCAGCTTGCTCCATGGCATAAACTAGATGCAATGTTTCTCTAACCTGCGGCCCCCTATCAATTAAGTCCCCTAAGAAAATGGCTTGACGGCTAGGGTGCTTGTAAACTCCATTAATGTCTTGATACCCCAAACGATCAAGTAACATGACGAGGGAGTCAAAGCAGCCATGGACATCGCCAATAATATCAAAGCCCGGACTTTGCGTTTCAAACAGCACTCGATTATTCCCCAAATCTTCTATTCACCAATGATTTTTTCTCATTCACCTAGGTGGTTACCCCAACCTAATTTGTTACGACACGTTTCATAGAAGTTATGATTCAATGGATGAATCAGGTTTAATTTGTGTGGTTTTTTATGAATGTATATTTCGTCACCTGGGTTTGTAACAACGTGGTTTTGACCATCAAAGGTAACGTGTGGATGCGCCACATTCTGCTCACCAATTAGTATTCTAATTTCACTGTTACCATCAACTACAATTGGCCGGCTACTTAACGTATGCGGATTCATCGGTACGATCTCTATGGCATCTAATTTAGGATGCATAATTGGACCTCCACCACTCAGCGCATAAGCTGTTGAGCCTGTAGGGGTTGAGATAATTAAGCCGTCCGAGCGCTGGCTGTATACAAACTGGCCATCAATATAAAGCTCAAACTCAATCATCCGAACAAAACGACCTGGGTGAATAACAACATCATTTAATGCATCACCTCCTCCCAACAAAGTCGAACTTCTCATAACCGATGTTTCTAATAAAAAGCGGGACTCAATTAAGTATTTACCCTCCAAAACCTCACCCACTTTAGATTCAATTTCTTCCGGAGATATATCGGTTAAAAAGCCTAGTCGACCACGGTTAACGCCAAGTAATGGAACATCGTATTTAGCCAAAGAACGAGCAGCACCCAGCAAGCTGCCATCGCCACCGACAACTATAACTAAGTCACAGGACTTACCTAACTCTTCACTACTAGAAACCGTTAAAGTACTTTCAGGTAAAGATTCAGCCGTAGATTCTTCAAGAACAACCTCTTTACCTTCAGACTGCAAAAAAGTAATGAGTCGCTTAAGGCTATAAAGTGCATGGTCGCTGCCTTGCCGGCCAACTAAACCAATAATATTAAATGTGGACATAGTGTATATTTCATCAGGAAGATGGTTAATGATTATAACCCTGAATTGATCTCGCTGTTATAACAAGTTGAAAAAACAATAATGACAATTCCTTTTTGGACTCAATTACAACACTCGCAGGTTCGTAATCTTGCGTGGTGTATTCTCTCACCAGCTTTAATTAAAGACACTCATAGCGATATACACATCGTTAACGTACAACTTAATGCAGAAATTCGTGATTGGCTGCTCGAGCTTGATAATAATCCAGAATCGCTTATCAACTGGATTGACGCATTATCCAGCCCAAGACTGGGACATAAGTTCGAACATTATTGGCGCTTCTATTGGGCTTCTATAGGAGATCAAGACGACCAACGATTCAATATTCAAATCAATACTGACGAGCGCACTATTGGTGAACTGGATGCCCTGCTCTATTACCAAAACACTCGCATAGAGCACATTGAACTGGCCGTAAAATTTTACTTGGGCTACACCGACATCAATACGAATTTGACGCTCTGGATGGGGCCAAATACTAATGACCGACTCGATTTAAAAACTCAACAAATGCAAAACAAACAACTCGCTTTACTGGAACGTGACCAATCAGGAATACCTGATGAATGGAATTACAAACGTGTTGAGAAAAAACTGATTCTTAAAGGCCGATTATTTTATCCTCTCATGTCCACCAGGAAACAACATGGAACGCAAACGCCTAAACCATTAATAGCCAGTAATACTCATCTACAAGCATGGTGGTTGCGAGGAACCGAAGCCGATAATTTAATGGATGGAGAGTATTGGTGTTTACTTAATCGATCAGAGTGGTTTGCCCCATTAATACTTCCTGCTGAAACCGAACGAGTAATTAGTAGAGATGAAATAATCAACGCAATACAAAATCATTTCCAGAGTGCGTCACACCCGATTATTGCCATTAAACTGGCCATTATTACTGATTCAAAAAACGTCAATCACCCAACTTTTCACGAAGAAACCGAACGTATTTTGTTAGTTCATAACCAATGGCCCAATGCACACGACAAACCAAGACCAATTACATAAAAACGATCAATTGGGTGTTATTAACTCACCGGTGCCAGCTTTAACAACGCCATTATGGACAATATAATCTTGCTGGGTCCATAAACTTACTTTATCTGTTGCTGGAATTGCCGCTAAGCCACCTTTTAACGCCACACCACTAATATTTTGCTCTTGCAGTAAATAAGACGCCGCCTGACTTCTATTGCCCGTATTACAATAAATTAAATAATTCTGATCACTCGATAATGAGAGGCTTTTTAACCGTAAAAGGTGTAATGGAATATTAATGGATTTATGCAAATGGCCTAATTGATATTCGGCCTCAGTACGTACATCAATAACAATGTTCGAATCCATCTGCAAGCGCCACTGTGGCCAATTGATACTAAACGACTTGGGCTCTTTGAGCAGCTCAATAAAATCATTTTTACGCAGAACCATAAGAACGCCATCCGATGACATAGTCACTGAAGCATTCCTGACTTTTTCATACACCAATGCATCTTCACCAAAACATCGCCCAACAAAAATATCGGCGACGAGTTGAGGCTCATCTTTCTCATGAGTGCGGCGAGTGACTTGCGCACAACCCTCTTTTATAAAATAGCATTGATCACCATATTCTCCCTGCCTAATAATAACTTCACCGCTTTCCACCGAAAGCGGATCAATACGTTGATATATCTTACCCATATTAGTTGGGGGAACCTTAAGGAATAAGTTGGACTTTAATAGGCCGCTCATCCAATCCGCGTCTTCATCAAGGTTGCGATCGAAAGCTATATCAAGCAATAAAAACTCGGCAACTTGACTCCAAGTAAGGAGTTGATCAAATCGATCACAATTAAAACTCACCAAACTACAATCTTCTAAGGCCTTAGCAGTACAAATACGTGGCTGATCATCACAAATAGGTAAAAGACCATCATGCGCTTGGATGCATTGAGTCGTGCCGTCACTGAAGGATAGTTGCACGGAGCCACTGAGCAAAAAATAGTGATTTCCATCAAATTGCCCTGCTGTAAATAACGTATCGCCAGTAAACAACCAGTGCTCTTGCATCTCAGACATCAATGACTCTATATGTGCAGGTAGCATTGTTTGAATAGGCTGCAATGATCGCAGCTGCGATAAATCGACACTAAAGTCCTTGGGCTTTAAGTGTTCTAGAGGTGTTGTGACTGAAGAACTCATTATAGAGCTGACTCCTTTTCAATATGCATATTAAATCCTCTGCGCCCCTGAAGACCTCCCGTATGGAGAGCAACCACACTATCACCAGCCTGCCAATAATCAGACTTAGCTAGGCGTGCAATTGCGTACATCATTTTACCGGTATAAACAGGATCAAGGAGAATGCCTGTGGCTTCGGTAAAGTCTTGCATAAATCTCAACAAATCATCGTTTATTTTTGCATAGCCACCGCAATGACCATCAAATTGAATATCCCAATCCACACGACCATTAGTATCTGTTGCGCTATCAACATCCGAAAACAAAGACGGCCTCCCATTAACCTCGTCTTTTATTGAGGGTTTTAAGGCCGAAAAGCCTAGCAGCCGGTAGGATTTTTCATTTGATATTGATGCCGTGTTAATCAACCCAGTTAAAGTTGTTCCGGTTCCACAGGGCAAGCATATTGTGGCTTTTTCCGGAGCAGAACTCTGAATCACGCTCATTAGCTCGCCACAAAACAAACGGCCATATTCACCGCCCCCCCCTTCTGGAATCACATAGGAATGAGGGTCTTTGGCTAGAATCTTTTGTACCACGGATGAATCTTGCTTAAGTAGATAATCTTTTCGTGACACAAAAATCAACTCCATCCCCCATGCTTGGCAATCCATTAAGGTGGCTGTAAGAGTGGCTGGAGACCAACCCCGAACGATGCCAATAGTGGGAATTTGTAACACGTGCCCCGCAGCTGCTAGTGCATGTAAATGGTTAGACCAAGCCCCACCAAAACTTAATAATGAATTTGCTGAATTTCGTTTAGCTTGCTGTAGATGGCCCCACAATTTATAAATTTTATTGCCAGATACGTCTTTATCAATCAGATCATCACGTTTTATAAAAAAGCGAATGCCTTTTTGATTTAATGCTTTCCAGGGAGTTTCAACTAGAGGACAAACGTTCGCTATATCAGCAATATCGAGTTGCAGCAAAGACTTAAGCGATGATTGATTAAGGTAAGGGCTCAGCGCTTCCATTCTCAATGGCTCTTATGCAATTCACATCGATCTGTTTCACCGATCAACCAATCCGAAGGGTTTTCAACTCTAGGGACTGGTTTACCGCAATGCACAGCACCTTCAACAAACGAATGGCAAACAGGATTGCCATAGCTTTCTAGCCATTCAAGGTAAAGCCGTTTGCTGACTCCACATTTATCCGCGACAAATTGATGTCGATCTGCTAAAAATTCTGGGATTTCATCCACGCTAATAGCCATGTGTCCAGCACCTGGCTGATAGGAAACAAAGTTGATATCGTTTTCACTGAGCTTTTCAAGCAATTGATTGCCACTATTAGCAAGTAGCTCATTTTTTTCGATTTGAGCCTTCTTAATTTCCTCCAACAGGTTTTCTTGTTGAGTTTCTCGGTACATCAGCTCAACTTCTTTAATTTTGAGTTGCTCTTTAAGCTCTGCAGTTGCCGCGCTCACTTGAACTTCTAGATCAGTCTCATAACCTTTGCGTAAATCATTTAACTCGCCTTCACCCGTGTTTTGAGCTTTAGCCAACTTATGCTCAAAGTACTCTCGTAAACCTTCTATTTTGGTGGCCTGTCCGTCTATGATTTCTTTTAGCTCATGGTTTTTAGTGAGCTCAACTTGTAGTTGGGTTTGCATTTCTTCCAAGGTACAGCGAGCCTTATGGATGTGAGCTTGAAATTTGTTTTTGAGCGATTGACTGTGAGCTTCATGCTTTTCAGATTGCGATGACAGCCTTAACTTATTCTCTCTTTGGATTTCATCACAGCGCTTTTGTAATTGTGATAATGCTTGGCTATGACCGGAATTTTGAACAGAAACAGATGGCGAAACGCTATCTTCTGGTTGAGGGGGAACTTCATCTTCAATAAAGCCCATTCGGTTAGCTTTAATTGACGCTTTAATACCGCCAAAATGAATACCTGCGGCATCCATTTCAGGATCCCATAGTTTTTGCTGGTGCCATTCGATACAGCATTGGCTACGACACGCCAGCCGGATAGCACCAGCGCCTAGATCAGGGCCCTTTGATGAATTTTCAGCCAATTGTTGCAATGGAATATTCCAACGCTTATCCGCAAAGCCTTCCTCATCAAAGCTAATGTAAAAAAACACGGCTGATTTGACTAATAATTGCCCCGTCAACTGTACAAAGACAGCCTCAACGTTTTTACTGCTAAGCTCAGGCATAGGAGCAAAGCCATCTAAAATCGCTTCAAATTCAGAATACAGCATTTCCCGTGAGACTTTATTGTCTTCAAAGATTAGAACTGCCGTTAGGTCTTGCATGTTTGGTTTCCATATTGGGTCTTGGGTATAATAATAACCGTCATTTACACAGCTCAGAATACTTATGATACATGACCTAATCATCCGCGCCAGTGAAAGCTATGCCATTGATTTCAATCAACTAACATTGGCCATTATTTTTTTATTGATCATTATCATCATAATTTCTCAAGCAAGTCGTTTAAAGCATAAAAAGAACAGAAATTACCTACAATTAACCCAAAAAGAGTTAGAACAAAGAATTACTGAAAGAACTGAAAAGTTGCGCACATTGAACAGTCAACTATACAGTGAAATAGAAAAGCACAAAGACACTGAAATGCTACTAAGCAACACTCGAAACTACCTCAGTAGCATCATCAACTCCATGCCCTCTATATTAATAGGGGTAACGGCCAATGGCTTTATTACGCACTGGAATACCGCTGCGCAAGATGCCACCCAAATCAGTGAAGAAAATGCTCTTGGAAAGTATTTACTGGATGTTTATCCCACTATTCCGGTAACACTAACCGCCATTAAAGAAACGATAGACACTAGAATGCCTCGTCTTACAGAAAATATTCAAGAAGGCCACGGTAGCCATACCCATAATACCGACTTAACAATTTACCCTTTGGTTAAAGGCGAAATGACAGGTGCCGTTATTCGCTTAGATGATGTAACCATGCGGGTTAGGGTTGAGAATATGATGATTCATAATGAGAAAATGATGTCGCTTGGTGAACTTGCCGCAGGCATGGCGCATGAAATAAACAATCCCCTAAGTGCGATGATCAATAGCGTCCAAAACATTCAACGTCGTACATCAGATAGTCTCCCCGCCAACCGAGAAACCGCCGCAAAACACGGCATGAAAATAGAACAAATCCGCAACTATCTGAGCGACAGGGAAATATTTAAATTTTTAGACTCTATCCGTGAAGCAGGTGACAGAGCAGCACGTATCGTTACCAACATGCTCGAGTTCTCGCGTAACAACAATAAAAACCACGAACTCATAGATATTATCAAGTTAACCGAGCACGCACTGGAACTTGCTGGAAACTCTTTTGAACTGAAAACCCCTGATGGCTGCTATAAAATTAATGTCATAACAGAGTTCGAAACAAACATACCCGCATTCAAGTGTTCAGCACCAGAGCTGCAGCAAGTTATTCTTAATTTATTGCACAATGCCTGCCAAGCATTTACCGACACCAAATGGCCAGATTACAAGCACAACTCTTATGCTAACGCCGCTACGCCTAAAGTCCCTACTATCACTCTACGATTGTATCAATGGGATAACAATATTTGCATAGAGGTAGAAGACAACGGCAATGGCATGCCAGAAAGTGTCCGACGCCACGTATTTGAGCCTTTCTATACAACCAAAGAAGTTGGCAAAGGGACAGGTCTAGGCTTATCAGTAACTTATTTTATTGTTACAGAGCACCATGAAGGAACAATTGATGTTGAGTCGACACCCGGTGAAGGTACAAACTTCATCGTCACCTTGCCAATGAATTCAACCAAGCAATAAACCGATTCAACCGTCTCCTCTTAACGACATTTTCAATTCGATCGTTTTGACCTAGGCTTTGGACTTAATTATAACTAGGTGGAAATAGCCATGATGGACTTCAACTTCTGTGGTCTTTTAGAGTGTGTGATAATTGCCATTCAAATAGACTAGTGGATTAATTTTTTCTATATCACCTTCAGTCTCATTAACCAGTACTCGGTCTATCCGGCCAATAAGGATGCCATGAGTGCCATAATCGATCATTTCATCGCGTGTACACATAAAACACGCCAGTGCACTTTCTAAGTAGGGCTCTGTTGCTGACATATTCCAATCGCCCAGTTCGAAACGGGACAAACCGGAATCACCAAAAGCACATCGATTTGATATTTCTTCGTGTTCGGCAGAGAGTAAATTAATACAAAATTTTGAATTAGGTAACTGTAAAGCCTCATAAACTCGAGTGTCTTCATTAATACACACCAACAAAGAAGCCGGTGAATCGGAGACGGACGTCACTGAAGTGGCCGTCATCGCGCATGGCTCACCGTTGGCATCACTAGCGGTTATAACACACACACCAGAAGCTAAACGGCGCATGCCTTCTTTCATTGCCTGTCCTATATCCACTACTTTCATAAACCTACCTAACCACTCATGTTAATAAATACTTAATCTAGACGAACTCAAGATTCATTTTAGCTTGTATAAAGTTATAATGATTCAAAATTAATGACCCATCCGAATTTATTTTAAAAGATAACGAATAACATGCCATGTCAGTAGATCAAATACAGCCAAACCAATATCAAACTCAGCTCTATGAGAAATACGACAGAATAAAGAGTCAATTTTCAGACTTTGATTTACCAGAAATTGAAGTTTATGAATCACCCGATGCATTTTATCGCATGCGCGCTGAGTTTAAAATCTGGCACGAAGGTGATGCCTCACATTATGCGATGTACAAACCAGGTGAATACAGAAAGCCTTTTATTGTGGATGAGTTTCCGGTTGCCAACAAACACATTAATAACTTAATGCCACTTTTGTTAGACGCTATTAATTCAAACAATATTATTCGAAACCGTTTATTCCAAGCTGAATTTCTAACCAGCCAAACCAACGATACAGTCATTACTTTAATTTACCACAAGGCTTTAGACGAAGAATGGCAAGAGGCTGCAACAGATTTATCTGATTTACTTAATGCAAACATTATTGGTCGGAGCAAAAAACAAAAACTTGTTATTGGCCGTGATTACGTAGAAGAAACCTTAACAGTTGAAAATAAACCTTATTATTATCAACAGGTTGAGGCTAGCTTTACCCAGCCTAACGCTGCTGTATGTGAAAAAATGCTGGATTGGGCCGTTAACTCAATAAAAGATAAAAATCGTGATTTTTTAGAACTCTACTGTGGCAACGGTAATTTTACCGTTCCTCTGTCACTTAATTTCCGTCAAGTTCTTGCCACAGAAATTTCTAAAACATCGGTTAAATCTGCGACTCATAATTTTGAAAAGAATAACATTGAAAATGCCAAAGTCGTTCGAATGTCGAGTGAAGAGTTTTCTGATGCAATGGATAGTGTTCGAGAGTTCAGACGATTAGAAGGCATTAATTTAACCGAATATGACTTCTCTACTGTTTTGGTCGATCCACCAAGAGCAGGTTTAGATGAACATACAGAACAAATGGTTTGCCGCTTTGATACCATTCTTTATATTTCATGCAACCCAGATACTCTCTATAAAAATCTAGAGCGCATTTGCGCAAGCCATAAAATCATACGATTTGCTCTATTTGATCAGTTTCCTTACACATCCCATATTGAATGCGGGGTTGTATTAAGTAAAAGGTAACTTAACTGAATTCTTTCAAAACTCGCAGGCTCGCATCAATAATAAATTCTTGGTGATCTTTTTCGAGTTTCAGTCTTTCATTATCGAAGGTTAATTTTTTCTTTATAGGTAATGTTTTCCACGCTTCCAAAACAGGGATATGCGCCGTAGCTTCTGCTAACAAATGAAACGGCTTATAACTATCTCGATAATGTTCAGCCCCTTCAAGAGAATCTAGTAAGACACTTATTCGAATCGCACCTTCGGTAAAACTTAATTGCTTATCGAGCAATCCTTGGGCGAGTATTTGTATGCTTTTAATTCTGCGTTGAGTTTGTTCCTGCGCAGCATCATCAATTATCTGCTGCGCTGCAATATTACGCTTTTTAAGCTGTTCAACTCGATATAAATAATGGGCAGCAACCACACTAAGAACTAAAATAATAACCACTGCCAGCCAAAATAATACTCCCATCATATTTTTACCGTGTCATCTTGGTTAGTTATTAAATGGGGTGTGCTAGTCGCATTGTCAATTTTATCAGCTGACAACTGGCGTTTTGTTTTCGCACCCAACGTTCGGAGATCTTCAACCCGCTTGAGCAAATTACCTTTGCCTGTCGATAGGCGCTTTTGCGCAGTATCGTATGCCGTATTGGTTTTACTTATTTGCTTACCAATTTCATCTAAAGAATCGACCATGAGAACAAATTGATCGTATAAACCACCAGCCTGCCGCGCAATTTCTTCTGCGTTTTTGTTCTGTTTCTCATAGCGCCAGATATTTTCAACGGTTCGTAATGTGGCCAATAAAGTCGTCGGGCTAACCAAAACAATGTGTTTATCATAAGCCTCTTTAAATAAACCAGGCTCTGTCTGTAAAGCCAACATAAAAGCGGCCTCGACAGGAATAAAAATAAAAACGAAATCAAGGGTTCTAATACCCTCTAAATCTTCATAGGATTTCAGACTAAGTTGTTTTATATGGTTGCGTAATGAAGCCACGTGTTGCTTTAATAAATCAGCTCGTTCAACGTCATTATCGCTCGAAAAATATCGTTCGTAGTGCACTAAAGATACTTTCGAATCTATTACAATATCTTTTTGTTCTGGCAACCTGATAATAACATCAGGGTTTCTACGGCCACCGTCTTCATTTTTTAATGATACTTGGAGATCGTATTCACGGCCTTTTTGCAGACCAGACTCCTCTAATAAGCGCTCTAAAATCACCTCTCCCCAATTACCTTGAGCTTTATTATCACCCTTAATTGCATTGGCTAAATTTAGAGCGTCAGCGCCAATCTTACTGGTTTGTTTTTGTAATTCTGTGATTTGGCCGACCAATTGATTGCGTTCAGCGGCCTCTTTACCGTAAACATCCTCCACTTTTTTCCGAAATTCTTGTAATTGTTCCTTCAGTGGATTAACCGACGCATCAAGTGTGGTTTTACTCTGTTCCGTAAAGGTTTTTTGTTTGCTATCAAAAATTCTATTGGCGACCAACTCAAACTCTTTACTTAATTGATTCTTTGTTTCTGATAAATTATTTAATTGAGCGGTTAAGTTATCTTGCTGAGCCTCACTTTTGGCTTTAAGTTCAGCAAACGCAACTTTAAGCTGATCATGCTCTTTCTGCTCTACTTGCAGCTCCTGAATTCTTTCAAAACTACCGAGTTGTTTCGTTTGTTCCGTCACCAGATTTAACTCTAATTGTTTCTGGTCTTCGAACGCCTTGATCAGTTGTTGCTTCAAATCGGTAATTTCAAGGCTGAGCTCACTCTGTGCGTGATCTAAAATACGGCATTGCTGTTTCAACTGTCGATATAAAAACAGTGCTAAGATTAAGAGCATTATTGCCGCAAAAGATAGCAGCATAAAAACCTCATTAGGGATTGATGTCAAAAGACTCATTTTGCATACTCTTACAATCTAAAATATTAAAGCCAGAATAATGACCGATTTAAACAAACACTTATTAGATGAGCAAGCCGTGAAACATATTAAAGACTTGTGCTCAAAAGGTTATTCTTTGTATGACGCTGACGATTACAAATCGGCACTGAGAGTATTCTATCAAGCTTGGATGATTCTACCTAAACCTCAAATAGATTATGAGCAAGCAGGATGGGTCTTAACATGTATAGGCGATACCTATTTTCGACTGCAGCAATACGATCAAGCTCTGGAAGCTATTAATTCTGCCATGCACTGCCCTGCAGCCAACCGCAATCCATTCTTAACTTTACGTCAAGGACAGTGCCTACTAAAGCAACAAGACTTACCAGCGGCTAGAAAGGCTTTGTATAAGGCTTATCAAACTGGAGGAATGGATATTTTCACCAAAGAACCAACGGTATATTTAGATTCAATACGCGATTTAATAAGAGATCAATAGCGTTAACCAGAGCAGTTTTGATTAAAAATAGATTTTTGTACACCATTAAAAACGTACACCATAAATTCATCCGGTGGTAAGGGCTTTGAAAATAAGTAGCCTTGAATTAAATCACAATCCATACCCTGTAAATATTGAAATTGCTCTTTTGTTTCAACCCCTTCGGCCACGACTTCTAATGATAAACGTTGTGCCATGGTGATAATTAACTCGGTAATAACGCAGTCTTCCTCATCACCTGGAATATCCATAATAAACGATCGATCTATTTTTAATTGATCAATGGGCAACCGTTTTAAATAGCTTAACGAAGAAAACCCCGTGCCGAAATCATCAACGGATATCCTTAGCCCAAGCGCTCTTAATGCCGATAAATGCTCAATAGTCTGAGACAAGTTATCCATGAACAAACTTTCAGTAATTTCCAGCTCAATTAATGACGGGTCTACGCCAACTTCTTTGATTACATTCTCAACCGAGCTGACAAAGCCAGGCGCCATTAATTGCCTAGGCGATACATTAACGCTGATAAGGATACGACGACGCAGGGACTTATAAAGAGTTTTAGCCTGCTGACAGCCGCTACGTATTACCCATAGCCCAAAAGGTATGATTAAGTCACCGTTTTCAATAATATCAATAAATTCAACTGGCGCTCTAATCTTACCATCAGGGGATTGCCAGCGAACTAAAGCTTCAGCAGAATCAACCTCTCCTGTGCGGACATTAACTTTAGGCTGGTAATATAAGATAAATTCTTGGTTCTCAAATGCACTCTGTATTTCATGTTCTTTCTGTACACGGTTAGCAACGTTACGATCCATATCTGGAGTGAAAAAGCGAAAGCTATTTTTACCTTTTTGTTTCGCTTCGTACATAGCCACATCGGCATTTTTCATTAATTCAGCAGAACCCATGCCATCTTGTGGCGCTATGGTTATACCTAAACTGGCTTTAATAGACAGGCCTTGTCCATCGATATAGACGGGTTGATTTAGCGCACGAATAATTTTATTCGCAACAATAGACGCATAATGGACAGCATCGATTCCCGTTAATATTATGGCGAATTCATCTCCGCCTAAGCGAGCTATGGAATCTTCTTCACGCAAGCATTTTGTAAGCCTTTCAGCCGCCGTAATTAATAACTGATCACCTGCTTCATGCCCCATTGAGTCATTAATCATCTTGAAATTATCTAAATCTAAATAGAGTAACGCGATTAAGCTGTCTTCACGTTTGACAGATAGCAACTCTTTTTCGAGTTGGTTCTTAAAATAGGTTCGGTTTTGTAAGCCGGTTAAATGATCGTAATAAGCTAGCCATGCCATCTTTTCGTTGTGCTCAGAGCCCTGAAAAGTATTTTGAGCACTGTATATATAGCTAACAAAATCACCTGACTCATCGATGTACTTATAAACTGTCTGGAAGAGTTCACAAATCGGAACGACATTGTCAGCCGATTTAACTTCTGACTCCCAGAGTGATTCAGTTGCCAATTTTTCAGTGATTATTTTAGTAAGAGGCTCGAATTCGTCTGGAAATTTATCTCGGTAACAGTCATCAAAGTTAGAGTCGATGGCATTTTCACCAAAGGTATTGAGGAAGTTTTTATTGGCGTAAGTGATTTCCCAATCAGGGGATAATACAGCGGTTAAATCTTGGCTATTATCTACGATTGAATTCATCTTAGAGAGCGACTGATTTACAGAATCCAATCTCTTAATGTTTTTATCGTGACTAGATAGAACCTCTCTGAGTTTTCGCGACATGCTTTCAATAATATTACCGAGCACACCTATTTCATCATCACTTGTTACCGGTGAAATAAACTTCCAGTCATTTTCTGAGATGTTTTTCGACTCGTCTGTAAGGCGTCGAACAGGATTAACGAAAAGAAAACGTAAAGACACCAAACAGACAATAACGGAAGTCAGTATTATGAATGGTAAAATAATCAGCAGGCTATGAAGGTCTTTTTCATCAAAAAAAATACGCGATAGAATAAAAACCATGACCGATGAACATAAAACACCGATGAGTATCGTCATAAGAGTGATTTTTTTGCTAAGCAATGACTTACGCACGAATTAAAGGCCTTATACTCTATTGAGTTTATCTGGGATAACACAGTCCATTATGTATTTTGGTGGATTCCAATATCACCAACTTACAGCTTAGACAATAAAGCCATAAACACCCAAAAATTAATGTAATTCAGCGAGTTATAATCGTTTCTGATACCATATTCTCACCATTAAAAAATGCGTGAATTCGTTCTTATGTCTCTCATCAATCTAGATCCACTTTTACATGCTATTGAACAAGATTACTTGATTCTTACTCCCAACAGCCGCCTAAAAAACAAGCTGATTGATGCCTATAATTCTCAACAGCTACGTATAGGTAAAACGACTTGGCGCAACATTAGAGTTAAATCTGTACAAGAATGGTTGCATGAGTGCCATCAGCAACTATTAGACCAAGCACTCGTAAGCAGCCCCAAGGCTTTGATCAGCTCATTACAACGTCAATATCTTTGGCAGCAAATCATTGAAAGCAATAACACGGGCACTGAATTAATAAATTCACTGCGTCTAGCAACTGATGCCGACAGCACTTACACCAATATTCAACGATGGAATCTTGACGACCATTCTTATTTATTAAGTATCACCGAAAACACACTGCACAAGCGTTTTGTTGAATGGTTACAGGTATTTACTGACACATTAAATGAATTGAAGCTGCACACATTCGAGGACATGCAAAAAACTATTATTCAAGCCTATAAGCAAGGCGCTCTAATCCAAGAACCTGAAGTCGTTACCTTAGGTTTTGGAGAGTTATCCCCTTTAGTTAGAAATACGTTTAGTGCTATAAGCAACAAAATAACCAGCCTTTCACCCACGGTAAACAAAGTTCAGAGCTGCGCAAAACTTGCTTGTAGGGATCGTGATAACGAAGCGGAAAATGCCTCGACTTGGGCCAAATCAGTGCTCGAGACCAATCAGGACGCTCGTATAGGCATTATTGTTCCAAACCTTGGACAAGACAGAGAAACTCTCGAGCGCCATCTATTACAAACATTTGAACCGCATTATCTATTGCCCGAAACCAACCGCTACACTTTACCCTTTAACTTTTCAACCGGTGTCCCTCTAGGCTCTACCCCCTTTATTAAAGACACGCTAAACCTTCTCAAACTACTGCAACACGAGTATCAAACAAACACGTTAATTAGTTTATTGAACTCTCCTTTTTGGGGCCCCGAACATAGCACCCTAAAATGTATTGCTTTTGGACCCGATGAGCTAGACATTAAGTGTCAGTTAATCGATACGATTAAACGCAAAGGTCGAGCCACGCTATCGGCAACTCAATTTCGATATCTTGTGCGTAAATGTGCCGAAACTCAGGCTAAAGATTCAGAATTTAATTACGAGGCTTGGTTAAATGATGCACTACAAACCATAGAGACAAATTCACGTTCAACCCCTACAAAACAATTGCCCAGCCGTTGGATTGTATTTTTTCAGCAGCAGCTAGAAGCCTTAAACTGGCCAGGACAAAGGCGTTTAGACAGTATTGAATATCAACAGGCGCAGCAATGGTTCACCTTTTTAGAAGATGTTTGTCGTTTAGATCAACTGCAAGCTCCAATAAGCTGCTATGACATGTTAGAGCGCCTCAGTAGCAGCGCCAACAACAGCCCTTTTCAGGCTCAGACCCAAGAATCCCCAATTCAAGTACTTGGAGCCCTTGAAGGCGCGGGACTCTTATTTACCGATTGCTGGGTTATGGGCATGACTGACAAAGACTGGCCCCCCACCCCACAGCCCAGCCCACTATTATCAATATCGGTTCAACGCCAGCATGGTATGCCTCATGCTGATGCAGCTCGTGAATTGATGTTTGCCGAAACACTGACTCACGACTATCAACATTGTGCCGAGCGGGTTATTTTTTCACACGCCACCGCCGACACCGAAAGTAAACTTCAGCACAGTCCACTTATCGATTCAATCAACGACGTAAATCTCGACGAGGTCATAGCTCAGAGCGACGGCTATCTAACCACCTATATCAATCAATTACAGGCTTCACCCAAAAGTGAAAGCGTAGACGTATCGTCTGCGCCAATAATGAGCACTGCGGAAAAGCAGTTCGTGCGCGGCGGCAGCCAAATTCTCCGCAACCAAGCCATTAACCCACTAGCCGCCTTCTTTATTCATCGCCTTGGCGCACAGCAGCCACAACCAATAAATCTTGGGTTTACACCGCAACAGAGAGGTCAAATATTACACGATACTTTGGCTACTTTTTGGACGGACATTCAAGGCCAAGAAAACTTATTAGCGCTGGACAATGAACACATAGAAACCACTATTTTATCCTTAATCAATAGCCAGATGCTTAGCTATCAACAACGTGAACCTAAGGTTTATAACCCCCAATATTTAACCCTTGAGGCTAACCGACAAACACAACTCATCATGCAATGGTTAGAACA
Organism: Cellvibrionaceae bacterium; assembly: GCA_034112445.1. Lineage (GTDB taxonomy): Bacteria > Pseudomonadota > Gammaproteobacteria > Pseudomonadales > Cellvibrionaceae > Pelagadaptatus. Next base: position 23,325 of record JAWUVI010000021.1, read on the forward strand.
AGAAAAACAACGACCAGCGTTTACGGTAAAAGGCTGTGAAACACCTATTACTGCAAATATCGCCGGCCTGACGTTGAATCTTCGTCTAGATCGGCTTGATCAACTGCAAACCGGCGAATTGATTATTATCGACTATAAAACCGGCACACCCACATTAAAACAATGGGGTTCAGATAAACCAGAAGAACCTCAATTACCACTCTACGCCTTAACTTATGAACCCCAAATTCAGGCGCTCATGTTTGTGCAAATCAATATGAAGGCCGTTGCCATGAAAGGCATCGGTGACTTGACGGATCACCATGACGGGGTTATCCCTACAAGCAAAGGCGCCAGCCTAGATTTACCGGAAGACTGGCAGGCTATGCTTGAACATTGGCAACACACTTTGGAGCAATTATCGTTGGATTTTCAAAATGGCGTTTCTAGCAACGATTTTAAAACACCGGCACTGTCGCGTTATTACGAACACCTTAATGCCTGTCTCAGAACACAGGAGCAGCAGTAATGATCAACCATATTGTTACAGGGCATGGGGTTACAGGGCATAGGGTTACAGGGCATGGTGATACAGTTTCAATTGACTCTGCACCTATCGATTATTCTGCACCTATCGATTATAAGGCACGGCAACAAGCTTTAGACCCATCACAATCTTTTGCTGTAAGCGCACCTGCAGGGTCAGGTAAAACTGGATTATTAACCCAGCGAGTGTTGACCCTGTTAGCGTATGCGCAAACGCCAGAAGAAATTCTAAGCATTACCTTTACCCGAAAAGCCGCCGCTGAGATGCGCGAACGAATCACCCTGGCGTTACATAAAGCCAATACTGAGGATCGACCAGCCCTAGCTCACGAACAGTTATCGTGGGATTTAGCGCGTAAAGTTCTCGACCGAGACCAACAACTCAACTGGCAACTATTGAAGTCACCAGGACGTTTACGAATTCAAACCATTGATGGATTAAGCCGCTCTTTAACGCAATATCAGCCTCTCAGCAGTGGTCTCGGTGGTGCGACAAACATGTTGGATGAACCCTACTTTGCTTATCAGCAAGCTGTTCGCCAAGCTCTGCAGTTGCTTAATCAAGATCATCCGCTTAATCAAGATATCAGCACCCTGTTGACGCACCTGGATAATAATTTAGAAACCATCTCTGAGTTACTTATTGGGCTTTTATCACGCCGTGATCAATGGTTATCTTCATTGCTACAAGCACGTGATGCACGTACTTATCTTGAATCAGTATTGCTCGACCTCTGCCATGAAACCCTAGGTGAGCTACATGACAAACTGTGTTTACACGGAAGTGAACTGAGTTTATTGGCTGACTACGCAGGGCAAAATTGTCAACAAGACAAACCACAATCGGCCATTTGTTTGTTACAAGGGATTGTTGGATTACCTGAAATAGATCACACGCAATTAGATGTTTGGCGGGCGCTTACACAACTATTACTTACGGATAATGGTGGCTGGAGAAAAAAACTAGATAAAAATATGGGGTTCCCTACCAGCGCCAAAAAAGATGAAAAAGAGATTCGTGCGCGTAAAAAACAAGACTTAATGGCCCTTATAGGGGAACTCAAAGAGGTGCCTAAGCTCCAGAGTTTATTGCACGTAGTACGCTATTTGCCGCCAACTCAATATAACCCGCAACAATGGCAACTGCTGGATTCATTAACTCGAATATTGCCCTACCTAGTTGGCCAATTAAAACTGGTTTTTAAACAGCTTAACGCTACAGATTTTAGTGAAATAACCCAAGGCGCTCTTAGGGCGTTAACTGACGGTAGCGAACCAACTGAGACCACTTTATTGTTGGACTATCAAATCCAGCATATCTTAGTTGATGAATTCCAAGATACAGCCACCCCTCAATTGCAACTACTCGAAAATCTTACCGAAGGTTGGGAAGTTGGCGATGGCCGTACGTTATTTATCGTCGGTGATGGAATGCAATCGTGTTATGGGTTTCGTGATGCAAATGTCGGCATATTTTTAGACGCTCGCAGTAACGGAATTGGTTCGGTGCCATTAATACCGTTAGATTTACAAGTTAATTTTCGATCACAAGCCAAGCTTGTCGAGTGGACTAATGCCGTTTTTACCGAGGCGTTTCCAGATAGTGATGACATTGCTCGCGGCGCGGTTAGCTATTCAAAAGCAACCGCGATTAAACCAGCACTCGATAATAAAGCGGTGAACGTGTATGGCTTTTCTGATGCAGAGCAGCGGTACGAAGAAGCCGATAAAATTGCTGATATTATTTTCGCAATAAAAACACAGCAAGAGAAAAATTCTTCCGAAACAATTGCCATTCTGGTTCGCAGCCGTCCTCACTTAAAACAAATCATTAGCGCTTTACAGAACAACAAAATCAACTGGCAAGCCACTGACATTGAACCTTTATCACAGCGTATGGCCGTGGTCGATTTACTCACCTTAACTCGTGCCATCTTAGATCCAAGTGATCGTAATGCATGGCTAGCTTTGTTGCGCACACCGTGGTTTGGTTTAGATAATAATGATTTACTCGCCGTTGCAGGCATGCATATTATTGATGGAAAAACATCATTTCCTCTCCTTATAAAAGAACTCGTAAATCACATAGATTCGGATCATCCACCGTCACAGCACCTCACAAAACTCAGTGAATCAGGCAAAATTATTTTAAAACGCAACATGCCTGTATTGAATTTCACTTGGAACAATCGTCGTCGAAAAAAATTACGTCATACCATTCAAGGACTTTGGTTGGCATTAGGCGGTCCAGCGACTGTGGCATCCGATACTGACATTGATAATGCGGATGACTATTTCCGACTACTTGAACGTTTCGATGATGGTGGCAGCATTACCAATTGGCAAGAGTTCGATAAAGCCGTTAATAAACTCTACGCTCGACCTGCGGCAACGGACGACAACCCAGTTCAAGTGATGACTATTCATAAATCCAAAGGCTTAGAGTTTGACCACGTTATTATCCCCGCGCTGGATAAAAGCACTAAAGCTGATGATCACCAACTGTTACTCTGGCAAGAAAGAATTAACCAGAACCATGAAAAACAATTATTGCTGAGTCCTCTATTCGCCTCTGGACAAGATCCAGACCCTCTATACAAATACTTACGCGAAGAAGAGAAACTTAAACAATCCCTCGAATCTACTAGGCTGCTTTATGTCGGATGTACCCGCGCCATTAAAAGTCTGCATGTTCTAGCCAATGTAAAAACCAATAGCAAAGATGAATCGCTCAAAACACCATCTAGCACCAGCCTCTTAGCGTCTATCTGGCCGTCGGTAGCCGATGATTTTTCGATCAATACCATTCCTTGCTGTAATTCAAAAGATCCAAGTCAGTCTGGACTCGAAATTGAATCTACGAGTAAGAATTCAAAACGATTTCATATCCAACGGTTGCCACCTCAGTGGCAAGCGCCCTACCTACCACGCTCATCAATTCTTGAGTCTTATCGTGGGCATGAATATGAGGATGATGACAACAAGCCTAAAACAGATCTATTTGATCATCGTGTCGCCCTTAATATAGGTACGGTATTGCACCGCAGCTTGGCTCAAATTGTTATTGATGGTTCCCATGAGTGGAATCAAGAGCGAATAGATAAGCAACGTAGCAGCTGGTCAACCCAGTTATTTGAGCTTGGTGTAAATCAACAAGAAATTAAAACGTCTGTTGCTTTACTAGAACAGGGAATTCAGCAAACCTTAAACGATCAAATTGGTCGTTGGATTTTAGATTCAAATCATCTAGACAGTGAATGTGAACTTGAGATTTGGTCAGGGACCAAAACACCACGCTTATCGATCATCGATCGAACCTTTGTTGAAGACAAGGTGCGTTGGATTATAGATTACAAAAGTAGCTCTCCCTCTAAAGGCCAAGCACTGAAAGATTTTTTAACGGCAGAAACAGAGCTTTATTCAGGTCAACTAGTACGCTACGCAAGTCTGTTTAACCCTGAAGACTACCAGGCAATTAAAATGGCTTTATACTTTCCGCTACTGCAACATTTGGAAATAGTGACTGTTTGAGCCATTTATTTGATTATATTCAAAGAAAACATCAATTAGAGACTCCTAATTTCATTTTATTTGAGTAGAATGTTCATCTCTAATAAAAACTCATACTTAAAAATTAAGCGCGGAATCAGTAATGACACAGACAGCAGTAGAAAATCTCAACATTGTTTCCCAAGAAATTTTAATTTCTCCTGAAGCTCTAAAACAAGAACTGCCTATGAGTGATCAAGCTCGTAAAACAGTTACCGAAGGGCGTCAGATTATTCGCGATATTCTTGATGGCAAAGATCATCGCTTGATGGTCGTTATTGGCCCCTGCTCTATTCACGATACCGATGCCGCTATAGATTATGCTAAACGCCTTAAAGCATTATCGGATGAAGTATCCGATAGCTTATTCATTGTTATGCGTGTTTATTTTGAAAAGCCCAGAACCACAGTTGGCTGGAAAGGCTTGATTAATGATCCTCATCTTAATGACTCTTTTAAGATTCAAGAAGGTCTACATATTGGCCGCCAATTATTATTAGACATTTCTGAACTAGGATTACCGACTTCTACAGAAGCACTTGATCCGATCTCGCCCCAATACCTGCAAGATCTTATTGGCTGGTCAGCGATTGGCGCACGTACCACTGAATCACAAACTCACCGTGAATTAGCCAGCGGCTTATCTTCTGCAGTGGGCTTTAAGAACGGAACTGATGGTGGTTTGACTGTTGCGATTAATGCCCTTGAGTCAGTTTCAAGCCCGCATCGATTTTTGGGTATTGACGGCCAAGGTCAAGTAGCCATCACCCACACCAAAGGAAATGCATACGGCCATGTGGTATTACGTGGCGGAAACGACAAACCTAATTACGATTCAGTTAGCATTGCTGTTTGCGAACAAGAATTAGCAAAAGCCGGTGTATCGACCAACATAATGGTTGACTGCAGCCACGCCAATTCAAATAAAAATCACGAACTGCAACCGTTGGTTATGGAAAATATTGCCAATCAAATTATTGAAGGTAATAAATCCATCATCGGCATTATGGTTGAAAGTAACATTGGTGCTGGCAATCAAAAACTATCTTCTAACCGTGATGAAATGGAATACGGAATTTCGGTAACCGATAAGTGTATTGACTGGGAAACTACAGAGGCCACATTGAAAAAGATGGCTAAAAATTTAAAGCAGCCTTTGTTAGATCGTCTTAAATAAAGAGCATCCAACACTGGCACACTGCATAAGTCCGTCATCCTGTATAAGCACCGTCATCCTGAACTTGTTTCAGGATGACGGTGGAACCAGATAACGGTGAAGCCAGACGGTAGAGCCAGAATAACGGTGAAGCCAAAGGTTGTGAAGTTGAAGGCATGGAGTAAGAATAAGAATGTGTTTTTACAAACTGGCTAGACACTTAATTCCCGCTGGTAATTCTCCTTTAGGGTTCGCCAACTCTGCTCTGATTCGATAAGTCCCACTGGCTGCATCAATAATAGGGTCAACCATGGTGATTTTCGCTTGGTATTGACCATTAATCGGTGCCTCTGGATAAATAGTCAAACTCCCCTTGGCAGAAATACTACCAAAGCTTTCATAAGGCATAACCAATTCAACTTTTAACGGATCTAAACGCGCAAGCGTTAATACTGGGTCAGTGCCGACAAACTCTCCAGACTCGTTAAACAAATCAATGACCACCCCATTGATTGGGCTTTTAATTTTTCTTAAATCCAAAACCTCACGGGAGTGGCGCAACTCTTTTTGTGACACCTGATATTCAGTAGCAAATTCATCCCGCTCATGTATTGATATGAGGTCTTCATTATAAAGACTGTCATTTCGTTCAACTTGGCGCTGGGCAAATTCAGACCGAACTTTTGCTAGCTCAACCGACGCTGCTTCGACACCAGACTTGAGTGAAAATATAGGCTGCCCCTTACGAACTTTATCACCCAATTTAACTGAAACTGAATCTATTACGCCAGGTACTGGACTACTAATATCCACACGCATACTTGGCTCAATCATGCAGCCCATGGCCGGCAAATACTGTATCACCACTGGTTGAGTAAGCTTGTTTTCTAGCGTGCTGGTTTCTATAGCACTTATCTCTAATGTATTTACCCCTGAAGTACTTGGCTCTTGAGCCAAGCTGGAAACACACACACACGATAAAATAAAGCTCGCTAGGCATTGCTTCAATGCCATTTACTACCTCCTAAAAATGCTAAGGATGAACGTTCTTTCTCATCCATCTTTAATGTCATTTTACGTTCACCAGCATGTTTCAACTCAAGCCGCCACTGACAATAACGTTGCAACCAACGAGCTAAGAAATTAAACGCAAATGGGATTTTCCCGCTGACTAGAATGACTAATTTAGATAAATTTTTACCGTACATTCGAACCACAGAATCATCTAATGCCAAGATATATTCTACGCTGCCAGGATCACCTTGTCTGGCTGATCTTCCAGCCAATTGCCTATCAACTCTCGCTGAATCATTCAGTTCGCAAATAATAACGTGTAAACCACCTGCCTCTCTGCATTCTTTATCGAGTTTTATATCGGTACCACGTCCTGCCATTGATGTGGCAATAGTAATGGCACCACTCACGCCAGCATCAGAAATAATTTCAGCCTCGGCACCATCTTGTTTTGCTGTTAGCAAAAAGTACGGTTGCTGCATTTCATCCATAATAGCCGCTAGACTTTCAGATTGATGTACCGAAGCTGTACCTATGAGAACTGAACGTCCATCTAAAGCTTGTTTAACCGCTGCATCAACAATCACTTTTTCTTTACTGGGCTGATCGCGCAGCACTGTGTAAGCCGTGATTTTACGCAGTGATTTTTTTAACAGTGGCACTTTTTTTACAGGTAAATTATAAACCTTTAATAACTCAGACCGAACCTCTTTGGCCGTACCTGTCATACCAGCCACATTAAAATATTTCTTAAAGAAATTTTGATAACTGATTTTGGCCAGTGTTTTACGTGGTTTGGTTAAAGGACAGCCCTCTTTAATTTCTATCAGTTGATGTAAGCCCCCTTCCCACGATCTATCTCCAGCCGGACGACCGGTGTACTCATCGACAATAACAATTTTGTCATCATCGACTATGTAGTGTTTATCTAAATCAAACAAATACAAAGCGGTTAAAGCTTGAGTCAACATTTGTTGGCGTCGAATGAGGTTGTACCACGGAGTATTTAAATCCAAACATATTTCTTCTGCAGCCTTACCACCTTCTTTAAGCATAACAATTTTACGGTTCGGCCAATCTATTTCATAGTGTTTACCATCGACCAAGTTACGAGCAACATCCAACACGGTTCGTAAAAAATCTTCTTCATCGTCCATATCGACTTCGCCACCAGAAATCACTAATGGGGTGCGTGACTCATCTATAAATACACTGTCAGCCTCATCGACTAAGGCAAAATTCAAACCTTGATGCATAAGATTATTTAAAAAACCGGTATCGTCTTCGAGTACTTGGCGATGAATATCCAATGAATCTTGGCGTTCATCTAAAACTAACGAGTCTTTTAAGTAATCAAATACCAATTCATTATTTGAACAATAAACAATGTCACCGGCATAGATCGCCTTGCGGTCTTCAATGGTGTGCTCATTAATGATCGCCTGAGCACGCAAACCTAAATAACTGTAGAGCGGCAGCATTTCTTCACAGTCGCGCTCAGCCAAATAATCGTTGGTGGTAATTACGTGAACTTTAACACCGGCCATTGCAGCGGTAGCGGTAGCCAATGTTCCGGCTAATGTTTTCCCTTCTCCGGTAGCCATTTCAGCCACCATGCCTTGCAATAAAATGAGCGACGCCCGAATTTGGGTGTGATGATGACGCATACCTACAGAGCGCCCTGCAGCCTCACGGATAAGCGCAAATGATTCAATCACAGTCTTATTGTTTAGCCCACAACTAAGTAATGTAAGTTTGACCCGAGCAACTTCAGCTAAAAAATCTTCTTCCGATAATGCCGTATAAATATCTGATTGTTTAATGATTTTTTTAACGAGATGGCCGTCATTGATGAACAACTTTAAAATTGGAAACAGAACGGTTCGATAGGTTCCTCGTAAAAAACTATCAAGCCATGTGAGTTTAGGAATCGTTTTCTCAGGTCGATTCTTGATTGAACTCATTTGCCGCATCGGGTATCGGAACAGAAGGTTTCTCAATGAAATAGACGGTAAAGATGTTGACCTTACAGATGTTGACCTTAAAGACTTCAATTTAAAAAACAGTTTATTAAACATTAAACTGCTCCAAAAAGCTGCGTCTGACGCTGCGATAAACGCGCCAAAAAATAGGTTCTTCGATCAAGTTAAATTTAACAAAAAATCTCTCTTCAACACGCTCAAGTAAAGATTCATCCGTCACCACACGAACCAAAACAAAATTCTCAACCGCCGTAGGGGCATCTGATTTACTCGGATCAATGACTAAATCACCGCCAGCTTCAGTCGATAAAATAACACTGGGCAACTCCTTGGTTACCTGTGGAGTAACATTGAGCATCTGCGCATTAAATTCAACTTGGCGATCAGAAGCAGGCCGAACATCTATAGAGTTTGTATCTGCTAGAACTTGCTCTGCCAAGCCCTCAGGAATAAGAACTTTAAGGGTTAGCTTATCGTCAGCTGACAACACGTAACCAACCAATTCACCACGTTTAAGAAAGCCACCTTGAAAGGAATCGATTTTAGACAAAACTACCTTACCAGGAGATAAACTGGTTACTTTGGTTTGTTCAAGGTGGGTTTGAATTTCGTAGTGTTCGCGCTCTAATCGTTTTTTCTCTTCTTTGATCAATAAAAATTTAGCTCGATCGGCATAAGAGGCTTGAAGTCTTGCCTCTGTAGCTTGTAGTTGAGCGTTCAACACCGCTAACTTGTCTTCAAGCTCATAGTTCTTCAAGTTGATAAGAGTTTCACCTATAGCAACCTGCTCACCACTTTTTTTCACTATGCTATCAATAAAACCAGACTCACCCGCATACAAACGTTGTTTTTCATTCACCCACGAAACTCCTGAAACAGTAACACTATAGGGCAAGGGAATTTCAAACAACAATATCCAGAAGCTCGCCGTCACGATAACCATAACCATGATTGGATTTCGCTTGGATGTTTTAAATTCATTATCGGTAAAAGGTTTGCTCACCGTTTTTGAAAACGGCATTAACCAGCCAGAGGTAAAAGCCCATATAGCCAAAAGAATACCGAGGATAAAGTATTTCTGACCAACAAATATAATAATGGATATCGAAATAAATAAACGATAAGCAAAGGCGAACATATTGTAGAAGAAGAGCCAATAAGCTTCGCGTATATCCACCGCTGGACTCATGACAGATTTAATATTGAACATATAGCGTTTACATAAATACCCCCAATAAGACGTCGCCTTTTTGGCCAAATTGGGGATTTCTAAATAATCTGACAAAGCAAAATAGGCATCAAACTTTAGCAGCGGATTACCATTAAATAGCAGCGTTGAGATACCCGCCATAAAAACAATATTGAACAGTAAGGCTTTTAAAAATCCAGCCTCTGAAATATTCCAAATAATCAATGCTACCGCGGCAATGAACAGCTCAACGATCACGCCTGAAGCCGACACCATAATCCGCTGATATTTACTGGCAAAACTGGCCGACTCTGACGCGTTCACATAAGGCATGGGGAAAAATACCAAAAACATAACGCCCACTTCCGAGACTTGACCGCCATAGTAGCGTACACAAAACGCATGCCCCAGTTCGTGCAAAATCTTGATCAATGGATATAAAAACCACAACAGTAGTAAATTTTCTGCGGCTAAAACACGATCCGATAAATTGGACGTCAACGCCTCATAATTTTGTGCCGCAATAACCAACGCGTAAGTAATGAATAATCCATAAACTAACCATAAGCGCCAATTAATAAAACGCTCTAATACGGGACACAATTTATCCAGTAATTTAGTAGGATCAAATAGAGGGAGTTGAAGAGACATGGGAGACTGCACTTTTTGCAGCCGCTTTTTATCGCTTTTACTTTGTTTACGATGGAATAAATCCTTAGCATTAGCCGGAATATTCAGATGAATCATATCGGCTTGATGCAACGATGTTATTAAAGTCACCACCTCATCTTGAGTCGGCATATCTTTTTCAAGCTGATTGCCAGACTCTTCCCACATTTCATTAAGGGTGTGCTGACCATCCATCATGCCAATCAATAAATAGGCGTGAGATGAAAAGAGTTGAACCGTACCAGAAATGGTATCGCGTAAAACGTACCAACGTTCATTGCGGTGAATCTGTGATGAGATATCGATTTGGACTTTGAGTTTAGGTTTCAGGTTTTCAACCCGGTACCAATTTTTACTGAAGACAGATACTGACATAAACCTAGCCCCAGAAAGACCACAGTTTAAGAGCAAGCCACTTTCTTAAATCGTGAGTCCAAATATCTATCAGCAGGCGCCGGTCTACAAACACCTTACCTACCCCCACCATGCCCGGTCTAAAGGCAACCTCATTGGAGTCAAAACCGGCCTCTACACGGTAAAAGGTACTTTTGTCCTTCACTTCAGTTATGGGCGTGATTTTTTCAATGGTGAACTTGAACTCCTGACTCGACAGAGATGAAAACAACACATGACCTTGCTGTTCAAGCTCAACGTCTAAGATTTTATATTCACTGACAAATAAGATAAGTCGATAATCATTTAGCGGCGAGATTTGATACAGCTCTTCACCTTGATTCACCGAACCACCAACTCTCTTACTTAAATCCCCGGCCACGACCAAAGAATCAAACGGAGCCTTAAGAATGGAGCGTTCCAGTTGACTCGTGGTAACCGCTAATTGTGCTCTCGACTGTGCCATTTTGGCGTACAGTATTTGCGCTTTTGAACGATCATAAGCCGCCATCGACTCATTGTATTCTTTATTATCTTGCTCTATTTGGCTTAACCATTTGATTCTTTCGAGGCGTAAATCACGATCCTCCATGGCTAACAATTCGCTACCTTGTTGAACTTGATCACCGGCACTGACTTCAACCGATTTAATAAAGCCATTATAAGGAGCAGAAACGATTCTTATTTGTCTGGGTTCTAAAGTGACATCGGCATTGACCGTATAACCCCCTTCAACCACAGAGAAAAAGACTAAAGCAAAGACAGAAACAATTAAGAATATTTTTCTTTTAAGGTAGCCCGGCGCTAACATCCGCTCTAGTTGTTTACGCGACTGTTTAGCTATATGAGTAAATAGGGAAACTTGAGCTTGTTTCTTTTCATTAAGAGCCAACCCAACCAAAGAGGTTGTAGCTTCTATAAAATTAATATCGTGCTCTATAAAAGGTTGTTCCGCTGTTCTTTCAAACAACGCCATCGCGTATATATCATCATCTTTAACCAGTGGAATAATGAGTATCTGAGAGTTGTGATGACTGAATGATAATTTTTCAGTGTTGTGACAGATAATGTTTTTATCATCGATTAAAGGCCACCGAATTATAGAGCGCTGATCAAATGATTCCTGCATCGCTGCGCGCATTTTCTTAGCCGATACCGAACGTAAATCATTATCGGTACTGCCTGATATTACGGCCAGTTTTATCTGTTGGTGTTTAACAAAACCGAAACTAACGCGTTCACAAGAGAAAACCTTGGCTAAATTATCAGCCCACTGGAGTGCAGACTCGTGCCATTCATCAGCTTTAGTGACCGACAGATAGCCATCGAGTGTAATATTTTGACGTTTTACTAATGCGGCCTGTTGCTGCCCTGCAGACGATTGATAAAAAAGCTCAACCCACAAACACAGCCACTCTAGGCGTGACATGAAGGTTTCTATTTCTTCGGCTTTCGTTAATATCACTCGACATGAAAAAACCGCTTTAATCTCAACGCCTAACTTAATTGGATAGGCAACGCCATAGACACCGTGTTCATCCTGTGGGATAACAATCGGGGACTGACTATGTGCGGCTTCATCAATAAGATCACCCAATAAATTGGTTAGCTCAGGATCTTGAATCGAAGCGGCAACAGGCTTAAGTCGACTGGAACTGTCGTCAGCGGTTAATAGTGCATCCGTTATACCACTGGTTTCTTGTAGGCAGTATTCCAGCCAAACCTCGTACCAATCCGCATCTTTTGCCGATTGATTTAATTGATCAAGGGTGATGTGAGACCTGCCAGAAAACGACTCAACGGAAATGACTGAATCGTCGTTATTCTGAGTTAATGAAGTATCTATATTCACGCAGGCTCATTACTTATTATTGGGTTGATGTATATTTATGTCGACGTAAAAGCACCTCTACTAGAAAGTGTTTTATTCGGCGTTATCACCAATAGCACCAAAGCGGTTCTCATACTCATCGACTACTTTACCCAACAACAAACTCAAACGTTTGGCCGCATACGGGTTTAAAATAATACGATCAGAAAGGTTAATCGCCACTTCTTTCTGGCCCGTATGCCATGTCTGATTGGTTCCAAACAATAATGTGACTTCCTCACGAGTACTCGACACATTACACACATTCGCATACGAACTGCGCATTTGTGAATCATTCCACGTTAATTTTGGTGTGTTTTGCGCCTGCTTTTTATCGGTCATTGTTCATCCTTAATTTATAGTGTGTTAATTGTTTTGTTTGGTTTATTTACTCGTCTTACGACGAACTAGCTCACCATCACTCCAAGTAAACAGATTCTGCTCTTTGGCTTTTTGTGTCATTAATTCTTCTGAATTCTCAACACTGTAGCTCTGTTTGTTTTGGGTTTTCTGGCGAACTTGCCAGCCACGTCGCATGGCAGCCAAAGATATTACACCCAAGATAGCTTCAGCTCCACGACTAACACCTGAATTGTCATCGGAGTCAACGTTCGATACCTTCATCGTCGCATCATCCTCAGCTTTCTCTTGTGGAATTGGGTTGCCATCTTCATCAAGAAGCACACAGCCTTCCGGTATAATTGGATCGCCGTTTTCATCAAGTTCAACTTCAATGGGCTCGCCGTTTTCATCGACAACTTGAACGTCACATGAGACCTCAGACTCACCAGTATCTTCAGTTTCTTCACCAGCCGCCGTAGCCGGTAAGCTCTGTAAAAAGTCTTGCAGAGAATCATTAGCCGATGCGCCTTCACTTCCCGTACCCACTCGTACCAGCAATAAATTACTGCTGTGGATATTGGTGGTGAATTCGCCCGCTACTTGATAAACGTCTGACCAATCCAAGTCCAACTCAATGGCGAAGGCGCTGTAGTATTGCCCCTGAGTCGCACCGATTAATTCAAGCGATGCTGGATCCGTAGAAATCAGTACACCACCAACGGTTTGAGTAAAGCGACCATAACCACCCAAGGCGATATCTTCTATGAAGTTGGCCTCAAACAAATCACTCTCGTGTCCGCCAAGTAACCAATCAAATCCTTCACCACCATCAATGGTATCGGCGCCACCTTTTAACGGATCGATCGTATCAGCAAAGAACTGGCCGACTTGATCGTAACCGATGATGCCGAAATCACCGAAGATGATGTCATTACCAGCGTCACCATAAAGTTCATCTTCGGCGCCGCCACCCATAATCCAGTCGTTGTCATCGCCACCATGAACCACATCCTGACCGCCTTGGTCAGGCAAGGTGGTTACCATTTCAACAAAGACATCATTCTGGAAGGTCATTTCACCGCTGTCAGCCAAGACCATATCGTCCCCGGCACCTGCATCAACGGTATCGTCATCAAGGCCAGCAATAATACGATCCTTACCGGCACCTGAGTCGATTGAATCATCACCCGTAGTACTTGGGTCTGAATCAGTTGAGGCTAAGCGAGACGCTATGCCATTGGTGTATTCAATGATGCCGTTATCACCAAAGATGTCATCGTCACCACCGGTGGTAGTAATCGTGTCATCGCCCTGACCTGCCAGGATGGTGTTGTCTCCGCCAGTGCTGCGAATTATGTCCTTACCGCCATTGATGAGATCAGTGTTCTCGATGGTTTCAATAACACCGGCTGAATCGTAATTAATCTCGCCGTTGTCACCAATGACGCGATCATTGCCTGTGCCCGTATCCACGGTATCACTACCTTGGCCTGCAATAACGGTGTTATCACCTTCGCCTGCATCAATAACGTCATCACCACCTAGGTCGGTTACCGTACTGGTGGCGCGAGTTAAAATTGCGTCAACATAGATAAGTTCACCGCTGTCAGCTAACACAACATCGTTACCAGAGCTCGTGGTGATTTGGTCGTTATCTAGACCGGCAATAATACGATTATTACCAATACCCGCATTAATAATGTCGTCGCCTGTAGTGGACTCATCAACATCAATGGAAACCAAGCGAGAAGCAACACCAGTGGTGTATTCAATTAAGCCGTTATCACCAAATATGTCATCATCGCCATCGAGTGTAGTAACCGTGTCGTTACCTTGACCAGCAATAATAACGTTACCGCCATGGCCAGCGGTAATAACGTCATTGGCGCCATTAACAATAGATGTACTGCTCAGACGATCAATAACTCCCGCTGTTGTCCAAATCATTTCGCCGCTATCGCCAATGATATGATTAGAACCCGCACCGGCTGTTACTGTATCTTCACCATTACCGGCGATGATCCAACCAGTAACGTCCGTTAATGTAATTTGATCATTACCGCCTTCAGTCTCAACTGTAGAGACCATGCGGGTAACAACATCATTAACCACTTCTATTTGACCATTATCAGCTAAGACATGAGCCGTTCCAGCATCAACGGTAACAACATCATCACCGAGTCCAGCTAATACGCGATTATTACCATCCGTTACCGTAATCGTATCTATTGATGCTGTAGCAGGCGTTATATCCGAAGTTTGTAGTAGAACAGCCAAGCCATTTGCATCGAAGTCAATAGAGCCATTGTCACCTATAAGATTATTGGTGCCGCTAGCATTAATCGTGTCCTCACCAAAGCCAGCAATAACACTGTTAACGCCAGTGCCGCCGACGGTAATATCATCCGCGCCACCATTACCGGAGACATCGGATTCAATTCGCGAAATAACGCTACCGTTGTAAGTAATTGTACCTAGATCACCAATAACGACATTGCTGCCAAGGCTATCGATAACCGTGTCATTGCCTAATCCAGCAATGATTCGATCATCGCCTTCATTGCCCATTATGTAGTCATTACCCATAACACTGGTGCTATGCGATTGAATCGTAATAGCCATGGTGCTGGTGATTTCATCGGCAAACAATGGCGTCGCAGTACCATCGCTATTATCAGTAACTACGCCCTCATCGCCAAGGATGATGTCAACACCTTCACCGCCGTATAAGTAGTCATCACTCGCACTACCAATAATCAAGTCATTACCAATTTGGCCATGGATACGTGTCGCCAAAGTTGAGCCACTGGCATTAACTGTATCGTCTCCATCTTGGCCAAAAATATCTAAGCGACGCGCTCCGGTATCGCCGCCAGTATTAAGAACGTCATGAGAGATGACGTCAGTGACTGTGCTGGTAATACGATCGCTGCCTTCATTGCCATAAAGCGTGGTAACGCTAACATCCGAGCCTGTCACATCTTCAAAATAAACACCGGTGACAGCAATAACATCAGCGCCTTGGCTAGCCCAAATAACCAGGTCGTTATTGTAATTTCCAGCGGTTGCGGTGTAAGTAATATCAGCTACGGCCATGCCAACCATACGACCATTACTCAAAGTGGCGGTATCGGCTACTAGGCTGTCGAAATCACTGACGTACAGTGAGTTAGCATCAGCGCCGGCATCGATATTTAATAAGCCATTTATGCCATCTAAAGTACCGTGTGCCACGCCTATATTAGATAAATCACCATTAGCATCACTGGTGATATCTATTCGATCTTCACCGGCGTGCGTATTGATATTAGTAACTGTGTTGCTGTTAGTTGATTGAACATTAATAACGTCAGCCGCAGAACCCGTATCAATATTGAGTGTGTCGACACCGTAATAGTTAATACCGTTAGTGCGAGTTTCAAGCGAAGCATCACCAGCAGCAACGGTTAATGAAGCTGTTTCATGCTCACCTTGGAAGCTAATCAACCAACCCTCAGCGATTTTAATCAAACCGAAGTTATTGGTATGCGGTAAAGCATCATTACTGTTATTTGGGTTCAGAATAAGAGTCAACGCATCTCTAAGAGCTTTTTCATCATCAACTTCATTTCCAAGCCAATATTCAGCCCAATCGATATTGGTTGTGCCTAGCTCTTTGGGGCCCAGACCTTCAGGGTCAATTCCAATCACGGTTAATTGATAATTACTGGTGCCATCAACTGTTAGAATCTGAGTGTTTCCTGCAACGCTAATAGGTGAACCATCACGTAGCGTGGTGATACGTGCATCGACAGAAATATCATCCGCTGCGAACAGACCTGTTGTCGTAGGATCAATATCGACAGTCATTTGTGGAATATTAACACCCGACATTTCACCACCAAAGGTGATGCTGTATAGGTTGCCACTGGCTGATACTTCTCTTTCAACCGTAATGCCTTGCATATTGGTCATTTCTAGAAGAGTACCAAAGTGATTATTGAGTGCCATTGCCATGTCGTCAGAACTGATACCGTAGGCCATTGTGGCTATACCGTAATCAACCCCAAAGTTCATCCCGAAAGTTCCACCAGCGGCACGAATGGCTAACTGCTGTTTCTCCGCTAACGAAGGCATATCCAAACCAATCAAACTGGTGCGTCGAACTTGCAACTCATTGCTGACCTCATCACCAGAGTCATCAACATTAAGGATGTCTCCAATATTATCGCCATCCGTTAGATCCGCTTCACCCATATCAATGGTCAGTAAGGCGGCAATTTCATCGGCCAACTGCTCATTACTGCGAACGGTAATAACATCATCGCCCGCTTCAGTATTGATACTCGTCACACCTGAAACGGTTTTGACTAGAACATCGTCATCACCTTTACCGGTGGTGATGTTGGTTGCTCCCTCGTGAGTCGATTCAATGATGACCTGATCGATACCATGACCAAGGTCAAGACTCAGTATTTCAAGGCCTTCATAATGAATACCACCAGTAATATCAGTACCCGCAATGGTCACATCATCGCCCATACCTAAGCCGTAAACGCGGCTTTCCGTTATGGTGACGCTTTCATCGGCCGGGCTATTACCGTTGTATATATTCAATACATCCACTTGGACAGCTTCATCCACTCGGGTATTGAGGTTTACCGGACGAATAAAGTATGAGTCGGTAGGCAGTATGGTCATGTCCTCCGGTAGATCTAAGGTCAAGGTCGTTAAGTCTTCAGAAATACCCAATATATCGACAACGGTGAGTAGTTCGCCATTGCGCATGATGGATATTTCATAAGGATTATTCTCAATACGAGGATCAAAACCATCGGCAAATTCGTTGGATTCAGGATCCCAATGTTCAGCATTTGAATCACTAAATTCATTGCCTGAGACAAAGGTAATTAAACCGTCTTCTGGGAATAAATTAGTTTCCAGAGGAAGCATGACAGGATTATTGAGTTTGTAATCCGCTCCAATTTGTTCTCCGCCGTTTATAAATACTGGGCCACGTATTTGATTAACTCGCTCTGAGCCAGGCGCAAATACTTTGACATCACCTCCATCAATGACCAAATCGTTAAAGGCTTGGACATCTATGGTGCGAATGTCACTCCAATCTCCGGCAGCTCCAGACGTAAATACTTCACTAGAAACAATTCCAGAATTTAAAATCACCTGAACCTCAGGGTCGAGTTCAGCGGCGTCGGTGAAGACTAAATCACCGTTATAGGTTCTGGTTTCAACACCGGCAAAATCAACGGTCACGTCGGCATCTGGAGCACCCGAAAGAACCATGAAGTAATTGTCATCTTGCCAGTTTGGTGAGGTGTTATAGTCCAGATATTTATCCGCTACATCATAAGTGATTTCATAACGATCACCTTTGTTAATAACGATATCGGTACGATCTAGAGTAAACGTATCCGACTCTACGTCATAGAATGCAATGGTCGAAGATTCACCCGCATCTACACCCGACAACATAGTCAACGTCATACCTTTCAAATCAACAAAGTCTTCATCAAGACCATGCCCATCAAGAGAGATATTCAGTTGATAACTGTCAGTCATCCCCTGCTCCCATGTACTCGAATAAAGTACGTTATAGTCAGAGGTCGTGGTGGAGCTATAGGCCGCTAAATGGATGGCCTCAGGATCAAAGATGTCACCATTCAATTCATAATCGTATACATAGCTGGTTGTTATCACGTTAGCCGAACGGGAATAGTTAACTTCATAACCTACTTCAACACTGTAAAATCCAGCCGTATCAAACAATAACAACAGCATTGGATCATTGATGTCGGTACTACCAACATCCAACTCGTCACTTAAATCCATTATTTCACTATTAGGAATGAGCACTCGGCTCTCGCCAGTTCCCTGATAGATTTTCAAATAAGGAACATAACTCGCTGTATAGGTAGTAGTGGTGTTTATCTGTTGAATGGTAAGTTCATCAAGATAATCAACAACTTGAGATCCCCAAAAGGTGTCTACCGTTTTAGTGTTAAATACAGGTGTCGATATAACTTCGTCATTCGTATAACTACTGGTGTCAGTAAACGATTTACCAAAATCAAGATCAAACAAGCCTTGCGCCGAGGCAATACGTTGTTGACTGATAACGGCATCATCTATCTGATTGCCATCCCCAATGACAATAGTTGCACCATTAGCGGTTGCATTATTGGTTAAACCCGCGGCCTCTAATTGCAACATCAACCAATCAGCAACAATATTATTAATTGGTTCTGCCACCGTAACAGCGGCTATGTCTGCTTGGGTCACTTCATGAGTAAACGCAACACCATTCACCGTCACCATCCAAACATCCCCAATAGCCGGAGAGCTGTCAGCGTTCAGATCAAGAGTGAACTTATCCCAGCGATCGTGTGTATTATCCCATGTTGGAGCTGGTAAGATTTCTGCATTTTTAATGATTAAGTTGGCGTCTATTTGCCCTTCATCTGCAGCCACAATAACCAATTCATCTCCAGAAGCGGTTACATCATAACCGCTACCAAAGTGAGTACTGATCGCCAAGGCCATAGCGTCTAGGTCAGTTGTTGCGGTGCCAATATAAGGTTGCACACCAGACCCGGCGATAGTAACAGTCCATTGATCACCAGCTGAAATTAATCCGCTGACATCGATGCTTTGCTCATAAACCGTAACAGTACTTGTTGTAGGCGAGGCTGACGTAATGACATCGGCATGCAACGTCAGATTGGGAGCCGCGCCATTTGTGCGTTTAATCAACAAAGTATTGCTATTGGAATCATAAGTAGCCGTATAAGAACCACCAAAATCACCCGCTAAATTGTCACCGATGGTACCCAATGCCAGGGATCCATCTGATTCACTAGAGACAACCGTTGAACCTGACAAAACACTCCAATTAGCTGCTGTGACGGTATTATCCAACACTAATTTTTGTTGATACTGGCTATTGGAGGAAGCAAACGTGCCATTACCTGAAGCGGACGAGGTTGCTGTCGAAATGCCGCTGCCACTTGCGGCGGCGATAGCCGTTAATCCAACGCTAAACGATGTTGAATCTATCGAAGTAACAACATAATCAGAACTGAGAGTATTACTTAGGTAAGAACGTAAATCAGCCGTAACATCCGCCAACGAAGGCCGATCTGCTACATCCGTGAAACTGGCCGTGTAGGTTTTAGTCACCCCATCAATATTGATGGTCCAAGACTGGCCACTGCTAACTTGTCCGGCATCGCCTACGGTAAAGGTACGCTGAATTAATTCTGATGAAGCTCCTTGTATCTGCTCATCCTCAGTAACCGTAAGAGAAACGCTTTTAGAACCAGCATCGACAATTGAAAGCTCATTACCATTAGAAAATCCAGAGTACTCAATTCGGTAATCAGAACCTAGACCTGGTGCTGTGTCGGTTTTGACTTTAGCGATTAAGCCATTGGCTATTTCGGTGAACGTTGGGTTGCTATCGGTTGGGTAAGTAAAGGTATCACTGCCAATGGTTAGCGCCCATACCTGACCGGTACCATATGCAGATACAGAAGATAAAACAAAATCATTCTCTTGCAGTTCAGTCGACGACTGAGATGAAACTACAGTCGTCTCATGATCTACGTCTAGTCGGAATCCAACTTCAGTATTGCTAATCTGTACACTCTTATTATCAGCACTACGAGTCACATTAAAGAAGGTGTTTACAGAGCCATAAAACTGAGTATTAAGACCAGTGCTAGCATGATTCAACTGGTTGAATAAATCTGTCGTTAGAGAAATATCTGTACTGCTAGGACCTGCAGTAACGGTGTACTCTTCACCACTCACATTGACAGTCCAAACATCTCCATCAGTGACAGAAGCAGGAAAATCTATCGTAGAGCTAAGACGCCAGCCACCAGCTGCACCAGTATCACCAACATCAGCAGGACTATTGTTGGGAGCTCCAGCTGGACCGGACAACATGTCGGTTGTTACTTCTATAACATAATTATCTTTGTAGTAAGAACCACCGCCTTCAATGGTGAGGTGATGCATTGAGTCATCAATAGAGCCATCAAGGGTACCAATATTATCATTGGGTTGATCGTACCAGCCGGTGTTCTTACCTGTGATGCTATCCGTACTGACCTGTTGACCTGTGGTTAATTTAGATTCTGCTTCATTCTCCAACAGCGGTGCAGGTATAAATTTAAATTCGGCAACCTCTTGGTTTTCAAGACCGAGGTGTAACTTATAATCTACGCCTTCAGGAACACCGGTTCCGTAAGTCGCTGATTTGTTGGTTCTACCATCGACTTCAAGAACGTAGATGCCAGCCGTATTAATTGTTGCTGATAAGCGAGCATCATTGATGCTTGTGCTACCAGAGTCGGTTGTCGAACTACCAAAACCAGTAATACTCACTGGTACGTATTCACCATCAATTAATTGCAAAAGGCGTAAACTACTCTGCCACCAAATACCATCTCCTGACTCATACCCCGAATCAATATCAGCGCTAAAACTTACAGGACCTTCTTTGACAACAAACTCGTAATAGTCACGGCTATCATCGCCGGTGCCATTAACGGTTATATGAGGTCTGTCTTCAGACAGTTCGATGTCATCGCTAACAGCCTCACTCCAACGTGCAAGACTGAGGTCTTGAGCCGTAGCCATGGAATCATTGCCCACTAACTCTTCTACTTCAGCAAGACCAACACTGCCTGTAAATAAATTGCCAGCGGCATCAGTAATCGCTTCACCTTGAGCCAGTACACCTGTTGTAGCACGCTCTGCCACTTGGGTAGTGGAGTCACTTTGTAAGCGATAAGAGGTGATAATGTCATCGACAGTTGAGTCAATACCATCCATATCGGTAATGACTCTCTCAAGTAACAACAGAGTTGGTTCGTCACCATCGGCGATGGTGACGTCGACTACGCCCATATTAAAGCCGTCGTAGTTAGTGTCTTCACTGGTCACTGTATGAGTAATTCGCCCGTAGTGTGTTCCTTCAACCACATCATCCGCATTCGCTTTAAAGGTAACGGTTTGCACATCGCGCCAGTTGTCTTTAGTGAACTTGAGGGTCACCGAATTGGCAAAAGTTACACCATCATCATCACTGAGCGACAACTGGCCATCAGTATCAGCCGTTCCGTCAGCCGCTATGGTAACGAATACATCTTCTGCAGGCTCTTGACTCAACACAACTCGATAGCTGTCTTTATTCAACTCAGTAATATCTTCAGCAACTAATGGCGAACCATTGTTTTGACTGATAACAACAGACGCTGAATCTTCATCGATTACTTGTACCACCATACGGCTTAAAGAAAGCCTATCGTAGTCATCACCATCCTGATCGGTAAGACCTTCCATCACACTGTGACGAATTTCTACTGATTGATTGCCTTCGGCGTAATTATCTTCAAGCGCTGTCACAGTAATGGTTTGAGCAATAAACCAGTTACTTCTGTCAAATAATAACGTCGTGGCTGTTTCATTACCGTTAAGAGCAACGCCTTTAGCGCCAGCTTCTTGTTCATCTTCAGTTGGAACAACGGCTGTTGCAGAGATACGTACAACATCTTCTGGCGGTCTAGTTAAGACCACTTCGTAAGTTGTAACACTATTTGGATCAACCAATGCAGTGCCGTCTTCATCTTCATAAGCGCGGAGTGACCCCGCGATTGGACGAATCAAGACACCGGCTTCATCGGCATCCATTACATTAGCTGAAATCATTGCCTTGATGGCATCTAAACGCTCATCGGTGCTGGTTACAATATTTTCAATCAGGCCGCTATGACCAAGCAAATCATCGGCAACCACCGATACAGCATCGCCATCATTACCACCAGCCATTTCAAAGGTGTCACTGCCTAAACCGCCAACTAAATTGAGCTGTACGTTTTCATTCGTGCTGTAAACAAAGAAAGTATCGTTACCTTCCATGCCATCGATGACCAGTTTTTCGATACCTTCAAAGTTGGTGAAGCGCCCTGCTCCATAAACGCCTGTATCAGTAATAACAAAATCATCACCAAATTCAGTACCTAAAATAGTGACTGTATCTAAGCCATCACCACCAGAAATATTAACCGGAGCATTTAAAGCGTAACTGATAAAGTCAGCGCCCTGACCACCATTAATATTAGTAAACGGTGCTTGAGGATCATCAGGATTAACCAACACGAAACTACGAATTAAGAAGGTATCGTTATCTTCATCACCATAGAGTGAAATTTCTTTAGTGTTTCGATAAATAGTGAAACTGTCTTCACCTGTGCCACCGCGCAATGTCGCGGGGAAGCTAATGCCGTTACTGATAAAACCTTTTGTAACCAACGTTGTATCAAAGATATCTTTTGGTTCAATAGGAGACAAACCAGACAATGCATCACGTGGCGAGTTGAATACCTGACCCACTTGGAAGTTATCGTTACCAGCATCGCCAAATACGGTTAATGCCGCGCTGGTATCATCGAAAGTAAAGTTGTCATCGCCGTCACGACCATAAACGTTAATGCCACCATTGAGATCGCTACCATAGTTGACTCGCTCGATGTCACTTCCAGCAACACGATTACCATTGCTGTCTAATTCCATTTGCATCGCATTAATAGAGTTTGGACGGAACAGGAAGTCATCGACATCATCGGTGCCAAATACGTTCAAGGTATTTATGGCATCTAAATCACCAGCTGATTGATCATCAATATTAATAATTGATGACCCAGAACCCGCCAGGGCAATATTGTAAAAATCTGAGCCCTCTTGACCATATAGGTTCAACACACCACCAATACCATTGAGGAATGTTTGTTGATTAAACTTGTCAAAGTTCACATTAATAGTGTCATCGTCACCATCACCAGCAAAAACAGAGGCCTGAAGACCTGTTCCTGAGAGATTAAGAGTGTCACCACCAGAGCCTAACTTAATCGTTGTATTTTCGGCTTTCTGTACAGAAACATGAACTTGATCGGCACCTGATCCTGTATCCAAAACCACTCGATTAAAGGTGTTATTAGCGATGATATTGACTTCATCGGCACCAAAACCTGAATCGACCGTTAAGTTATCCATAACGGTATCGCTGATGATATTAATTACATCTGCACCGCCACCAGTGTTAAGCGTAATGTCTAGCCAATCAACACCCTCGGTAATATTAACGGTATCGTCAATGTCATGAATTTGAGTCACCACATCATCAAGCGGATCATCATTACCTTGATCGTCTATGTCGTCAGCATTAACATTGAACGTGGCATTCTCAAAACCGCGTAACCACAAGCCACTCCAATCGCTATTTTCAAGCTCAATGGTATCGTAGCTAACGTCATAGGCCGTATAGTCAAGGCCATCTGTATCAAGTTTGCGACCTTCTACATAATCATTAGTAACTTTTACATCTACTGTGGTGGTTTTATTAACCGTGATGGTTTCTGGCAAGTAGAAACCAGCGGTATCTTGGAAGGTCGTAATATCAACACTGTACTCATCGCTCGTGCTATCACCGTTTTTATCTAAAATGAGGCCGTCACTCAAGGTTGCCTTAACCGCAACGGAGTTTTGTAATTGCGTCACCC
Organism: Cellvibrionaceae bacterium; assembly: GCA_034112445.1. Taxonomy (GTDB): domain Bacteria; phylum Pseudomonadota; class Gammaproteobacteria; order Pseudomonadales; family Cellvibrionaceae; genus Pelagadaptatus. The sequence goes on from JAWUVI010000021.1 coordinate 47,578, forward strand.
GAATCAATTTGTCGACATTAACTTGAGTGAATTGTGTTCCGATTCCTGAAGTATCAACACCACTCGGTGCCGCACTGATTAGTGCCGCACGATAAGCCGACCAGTTATCAGCCGTTAGATAGAGCTCTTCAGTTTCACCGTATTTAACCCCAAAAGCATCTTTTAGATCCGCGGTATATTCCAGCAAATCTTCAAGCGCCACAGGCGCATTAAAGCGATTAATAGCAACGCCTTCTAGAGCTGGATCGCCATTGGCTGCCACACCATAGTACGAATAGGTGTAATAACTTGTATTCAATGCCGCCAAGGCATCGGCATAAGCCATTTCCATCGCGATGGTATTGCCCTTTGGCGCTTCAATAGAGCTAGACACTGAGGTAGTAGGATCAGCAGTCATTTCGCCTACGGTATAAATAATACTGAGCAGACGCAGTGTGTCGCCGGTTAAGTCGTTTTCAGCCAGTTTGCTCGTGACATTCTTATCACCAGCAACCAAGCCAGAATACTTACTTATTTCTTCCGCTGTATGTGTTTTTTGGAACCACTCATTGGCATCGTCTAATAAGCCTTGATCCCACAGTTCCTGACTGTACTCATAGGTCGCTATGCGTTTAGACAAATCTATATCGCTGCGAGTGTAAACCGTAAGGTTTGTATCACCGCTCCACGTATAATCATCCTTCAGCTCATTTTTGGCAGAAGCTAAAGTGACGTAATCATAAACACTTTGCATCGCGTCTTTAACGCTTTGAACGCTAGGTGTACTTTCTATCCAATCACGCAAATCAGTATCGATCATTAAGGCGTTCAAACGATCAATAGAAAAGGCGCCAGACCCCGTTATTTTTTCACCGCTTGAATCTAGCTGACCAATTAACTCTTGGCCTTTCTTAGCAAAATTCTCAAGATAGATAACAAGAGACTGCTGTGCGTCAGATACAGGCGCTAATGCGGTGATTTCTGCACGCAATATGGCAAGAACATCCGATAGTACAAACTCTTCTTCCTGCGTATCTATCTGTAGCGTGATCGTTGCATCGCTTAAGCTCGCATCCGATAAGCCATCAAGCATACCGAATTGAGTTTGTTTGTTAGCACGCTCAAGCGCGGCTTGTACGTCAGCGTGATCCACATCACTTAATAAGCCAGTGAATTCCAATACAGCATTGCCTTGAGCGTCCAAGACAGGTTGGCCGCTGCTATTAAGTACAGGGGTTCCGGCAGACACAAAATTTCCTGCGTCATCAAGATACGAAATCAGGCTGATGTCTTGGTTGTATTGATATTCAGCCAAATTGAGATCTATTCGGCCAACGTTTAAATCAGCACCTGCGGCTTCTTTTATATTAAGGGTTATAGAATCGCTATTACCGGGTCCGCCAGCAAGCCGAACAGTTCCGGCTATACGAGCCAAGTCGTAATTTGCAGGTAATATTTTGCTAACAGTACGTTGAGTTAAGTCGTCAAAGCGATAAGACGCTTCACCATCCACCTCTAATGAAATGTAGTCTTGCGATACGTTGACCTTGCTATCGTTCGGTAAAATCGCTTCAGGCTCATAGAACATTGAGATTAAATCACGGAATAAATTACCGCCCTGACCTTCGCTGTGTCTATCTTTTGAAATCCAGTGCTGCTCTGAAGCTCCACCACCATCAATAGCGCCTAAAGGCACGTTCACCGTGTAAGTACGAGACTCCCAACTGGCATCAAACAACCAGTTCCAGTCCCAGTAATATTCTGTAACAGTCTGAGGATAAGTAATTTGGCCAGTGTTGAGATCATCTACATACAAATCTGGATCATAACCCCATTGATCCTGGCGAGTAGCGTCATAAATTCCCGTATGAGCGCCACCATTGCCGTTATCAACAGAGTTATAAACTTGATCCGCGTGTATATAACCGCCCCATATACTGTAGGCAACCGCGTAACGCAGGTACTCATTAAAGAAGGTCTCATCCAAGCTACGAGAACTTCCCGCTTGTAAATCACGGTCTTCATTAATAACCGAACCGGTTAACAATTCATCCCAATCACTGCCATTACCGTCGCCAAGATTTTCTAAAGCAACAAGTTGTTCAGCGGTTAATACCGCGCGATCGGGCGCTAGGTTCAACAAGGTTTGATAGGAGATATCATCCGGTAAAGTTGGAGCTGTAGAACCGAGCCCAAAGCCAATTTCGAAATCTTCGCCATTAGCGCCGCTCAAACCGGTCATTAGATTACCCAACATCGCCTGCTCAAAGGCGTCAACATCATCGCCGTACTGATTCGAGCCATAAAATGCTTCGTTAAGCTCTCTGTATACGTTGGTCGTAGGATCACTAAAATCAACTTGATCCCATACCGTAGTGCCTGCAACAGGTGCATCCATTGCCCGTTCAACTGCCTGCGAATAGAGTTTTAATACAACCGACAAGTTGGCTTCGAGCAATTTCCAATGGACGGAATCCATTTTCACTGCATCAATATCTTCTTGCTTAGAACTGATCCACTTGGCGAAAAACAAACGGAACAAGTCTTCTTTCTCTTGCTCCGTTTCTAACGCTCTTTTCTTAAAGATAATCTCGTTGAAATCAAGATCGGCATCACCATCGGTTTGAGTCTCTAAAACTTTCTTTTCAACGGTATAGATCGCACTGCTTTCAGGATAGGTGACATCAAAATCAACCTGTTCGCCACCCATGATGACTTCATCATCGCCAGAACCGGTGTTAATCAACAATTCTAGCTCGGCATTCAAACCGTATAGATAAACTTCATCATCATCACCGCCCGTTAAAATAGCTAAGCGTTCGATATTACTGACACCTTCGATTTTAAGGCCAGCACCGTAGATAAATTGCTTACCTTCGTTATCGGTAAAGACATAAAACACATCGGCCAATGCCGTACCTGCCAGCACAACCGTATCAAAACCTGAGCCACCATTTATCAGTACGCGGTTGTTTTGCACGTAATTCAATAAGACGTCTTTATCAGACTCTTCAATATTATTTTCTGCGTCGCCTGCACCTGCTGTAATGGTACTGCCGTCGAGCTCCGTGCCATCAGCTTGTAAGTGAGCGCGTAAGAAAAAGGTATCGTCGCCTGACTGACCAAACAATTTGAGTTCACCAATGTTGTGATTGACCTCAAAGTAGTCATCGCCAGAACCACCAAAGAATTCACCGTTATAGCTGACACCGGCGGTAATACCTTCGGTGCCGTCGACGGCGTCAATAACTCGACCGTCATCTAGAGTCACTTCGGTGGTTTCAATAACACGACCAATAAGGAAGTTATCAGCGCCTTCGTCACCATAAACAAAGGTAGCGGCCATGCTGTCGTCAGAAATGATGGTGTCATTACCAGCACCACCATGTATTTCTACGTTTTCAGCGCCACGGTTGTAATACACACGCTGGAATTCATCAGGGCTCGACAATGATATAGACGGAGCTGTAGTGGCTGCCGCATCGGCAATATCCATTGGATCACTGATAAATGAATTATCAGCGACAGTAAAGTTCGAGAAATTACCTTTGCTGTCTTTAGCACCATCAATAATTTCGATACGCCATGGATCACGGTGAGTACCAGCACCAGCTACAGAAACCTCATTGATACCTGGAAGCTTTTCTAGCTCGGTAGTTAAATAATCGATTCGCGCTTGCTTGCGTAGAATATTTTCAGCTTTAGTAAAGTTAACATCATCGTTCGGGTTTGTAGGCAACGTGAAGACGTGTGAATCGGTTGTAGCCGAATCATTATCGTCATAACTCAGAGTAAATACTGTGCTTGGATCTGTATGGGTTGAGCGCACATAAAACTGCTGTAAAGCAAACTGTGGCTTATCAAACATGGCATCCACATCGGGTTTGCCTGCTAGTAACGCATCGGTTAAATCGGCATTTAAGCGCTGTACGTAAGCTCGCGCCACCTTGGCATCAGCAATAGACTTATCACTACTAAATAATTTGTAGTATTTACCTTCAGAATTAGCGTCAGCATCAATAATATCGATAAGCCAAGCATCATCTTCTGCACCAGTTCCTGTAACCGTAACGTTACGAATTCCGGCCAGTTTTTCTAATGCTGCTTTAATCGCTGCGGCTGAACTCGAACCGTCCAAAATGTCGGTTGTGGATTCTCCATGATACTCCAACGTAAATGCATCACTCGCAACATCGCTTGTATAAGTCACTTGCTGACTGGCCGTATCAACATCCATATGCAGGGTATCGGCTTGAACCAATCCATTGCCCCCACCCCAGATTTCAACGCTGTCAGTTTCTTCCGTATTCGTGCCGCTATCGCGAACCTCAACGGACGACTCACCAGCAATCGCTCCACTTAATGTAATCACATAGGTATCTGAGCCTTGATTACCATCCAAAATGGCTTGCTTAGTGAAATCGTTAATGGCAAAGCTGTTGTTAGACGCACCGCCATATAAGGCAAATTCTTCAAACAGCGCCATAGTGACTTCAGTTTCATCAACAGCTACTTGTCTAGTCTCTAAGTTAATAACGCCGTCTACCTGAACGGGGAAGATTCGATCTTCTATACCCGTAATGTGCAACGTAGAGTTTGACAGTGAGTAATTGAGATCGCGAATTTCAAGCAAGGTGTCTATATCACCAGAACCTTCTAACGAGCCATCAATGAAGGTATCGACCCCGGCGCCACCGGTAACCAAATCACTACCGGTACCTGAATCGATAGTGTCACCTAGGTGATTGTCACCTACTGACAATTGAGTGCCTACAATTCGGTCATCACCAGCACCGCCGACAAGGGTTAGGTTATCGACAACATGGGCGGTAATTATTTCATGAGATTCAATTGCGGTGATGTCTTCAGGCAGGAAGCCAGCAATAATAATATCATTACCACCTATAACTGGATCACCATTTGAATCTACCGCATTGGTATTGGCATCACCTTTGATAGTGACATTATCGCGATTACCTGTAATGGGTGCATTCTCGGACATATCATCGGCATTACCATCAAGGTCAATGCCACGAACAATAATGCTTAGATTACGATTTTCAGCGATACCGTTTTCATCGATACGATGATGATCTACTTGTAGAACGTCAGTATAAATTGTCTGCGCATCAGTACCGGCACCAGTGACTAAATGGCCGACAGTGAACGAATCATCTTCAGCGTTTGAACCGGCAATGGTTATGCTATCAACCGCATCATCATTGACATAGGTTGGGTCTAAGAACCAATCGGTTTCTCCGGTTTTTTGTAACACAGCACCATCAACTGGCTCATTACCTTCTACCCGAACACCATCTTTGTAGTAGGCCCAAACGTCTTTTTCTTTCATCCGTGGGCCAAGTTCTTCAACGGTCTGATAGGCTGAAATATAGACATCGGCCGACGCATCTGACTGTGCTGTGGTCAATACAGCGAGCTGCGGATTGCTGTCAGAAATTGTTTGTAATACCCAACTGCCACTTTCATTGAGTTTCTCAATGGTGTGGAAGGTAGTAACGGTATTTTGTTTCACAGCTTCAAAATCAGAAAAACTGTATTGCGCGGTTAATGTTTTAGCTGAATCAAAACTGCCTATAACAAACGCCCAAGGCTCTAAAACAGTGCCTTTACCTTGGACCTCAATAGTTCCGACAGAAGGGAAAGCGGTAGATAATTGCGATAACAAAGAGGCTTTAACGGCATCTACTTCTGCTTGTGTTGCTGAACTGGATAACCAAGTAAAGTTAATCGCTGCAACAGCTGAACCATCGTATGAGAAACCCGCTGAACTGACGCCAAAAGGAATATTAATCGATGCCGATGTACTGCTGTCTGCAGTCGCTTCGGCCACTTGTGGATCAAGATCAAAATTAATCGCTAATAATAAATTGCCCATGATTGCGCTAACAATTTTAAATTGTCCGTTTTCATAGGTCACTGCAGCGTCACTTAAAGGTGATGAAGAACTCAACAAGCTCTGTAAAGCCACCGCTTTAGCTTCATTTGTGGTCACATCCGTAGTCGCTGAACCAAAGCTGACGCCTAAATCAACTGGGTGTGACGGATCAATGTTTAGGGTTGTGCCATCAATTATAAATTCAGGTGGTAAAAATTGAGTGGTTATTTCGGTAACGGTATTAAGACTGACTGTTTCACGCATTTCTTGAACAGCAACAACATTCGCAAAACTGTGTAATGCGCCTGCACCTGTGCGATCTGCTTCAACAAACGCGACAGACCAAGCAACAGACCAAGGGTCTTCAGCAGTCACTTGTCTGGCTACTTGTACATTCGTAATACCGTTAAGAGCCTCTAACGCCGCCTCTACTTCTGCGGCGGTCATGTCGGCTTTAATTAACGCTTTTTCACCGTTGTAAGAGAAGTATGCACTCGATTGCCACGCTTCCAAACCAATGATTCGCTCAGCCACATCGGCCGTTCGAGTTTCATGTTTTTTACCATGAGTTAACACCGCCGCTGATGAAGCCGCATTTAACTGCAGATATTCACCATTAACATTATCAGCCGAGACCAACGTAACTAACCAGTTACCGGCAACTCCGGTAACTTTAACCTGATCAATACCGGTTAAGGATTCCAATGCTTCGGTAATAGAAATCGAGGAACCACTAAAGTTGATATCGACACCTTGGCCGCCATACCAAACGGTTTGCGTATCACTGATACTTAATGTTTGAAGGCTATTGTCAATAACATTTCTATTGACAGATACAGTGCGATCGACTGCCTCTAACTCAGCAAAGAAAAACTTACTAAAGGTATCTTCGGGGTTAGCAATTGGAGTTAACGTAATTGCCCAGTCTGTTTTAAGCGGGTTATCGCCGTTTTCTGATTTCACCACCGCAACGTTAGCGTTACTTAACGATTCAAATGCTTCTAGAGCCGCGACTAGTTCAGCGGCTGTCATAGAATCCGTTAGGGTGAGCGAATCATCGCCATACCAAAGTTGAGTTTCGTCTGCGGTTAATACGGTAATGGTTTGCGCTGGATCACCATCAACTGGATCACCATCAACTACATCAGCCTGCAACCTAGATTTCTGAGCCTTAAGGACAGAGACAGACAATGTAGAAGGCGTGGCTTCATGGAAGGTTATTTCCCAAGGATCAGCCGCTAAGGTAGGTATAACAACACTGACATTGCCTAACAAGCTTGCAATGGCACTGGCACGTTGCTCCTTAGACAAACCGACAGCATTAACTGAACCAACGGCAACTCCACCATAACTAAACGCTAATTCAGCCGCATCAGCAGGCCAAACGAAGCCTTGTCTCATTAAATTACTTTGGCTTTCAATACTGGCTAGAGTGTCAGTAAGGGTATAGATGACAGTCGTATCTACAGATGTTCCACCGTTAACAAATTCAATCACCTCGGCCGCATTCGTAAACACAAATTCCCAAGGTGACTCTTCCGTACCATCACCCGTTACGGTAACTGAATTGCCTGAAGCGGCGAGGATAATATTGAGTTGTGCTTGGATATTGATTGGGGATTTTGAACCGCCCAATTCATCGATCGCAAAGCCCTGATCGCCATACCAAATAATGCCATTGGTTTCAAAACTCGCTAACGCCAGCAGTTGAATTTTGTTATCAACGAATTCATCCGCATTGACTGTATTTTCAACCAATAAAGGCTCACCAGAAGCGTCATACAAATACTCAGCGGTCTGGCTGTCTAATCGATAAAACACGTTATTTGAGCGAGTGTCATTATTTTGCAACAAGCTACCCGTATGGGCTTGCACACTGTATTCATAACCCAATAACTTAGTGACGGCTGATGTGAAAGTAATTACCCAAGGATTGGTTTCTGAGCCTGTGGTACCGGCTGCAACAGAGACTTGGCTCGCATCAATACTGGCCATAGTTGCCAGTGCAACTTCAATTTCAGTTGCCGACATGCCTTTACTGATTGTTACGCTGTCAGCCGTTGAATTAGAACCCAAATATAAAGTGACTTGATCTAAGCCATCATCAATCCACAGTGTTTGCTCTGTTTTATCATTAGCAAGACTGGTGTCTTCGGCTGTTTTAGCTTTGGTAATTAATTCAGGTGAACCATCATCATTAAACTTATAGGTGCCGCCTTCTTCTAGATCGTAACGGTAGAAATAACTACTGCGTTGATAACCATCTATTAAGGTTTCTGGCTCAGTTGGAACCAAGATGGGGAAGCCGTTGGAGTCAGTGACAACAATGGTTTCACCATTGACGTCTAACACTAAAGTTCCCGCGTCATCGCGCAACAGTTTTGGTTCTTTTTGTAATAGTGAAGCGTAATTCGCAGGGTACACTTGGTGGTTACCCTCAGAGTCACGCTCTATTTGATACATGGTAGCCTGCTCGTTACCAAGCTGAACATCCACTGACAGTAAGCTGGTATCAAGCAGATCATCAACGGTGATTGTGTCTTCACCGCCTTTCGCGTCGAGCATAATGTTTTCAACATTAAGGTCTAAGCTGTCGCCATTAATTGTTAGTGTCGCGAAGTTTGGCAAACCAGAACCGATGGCCCTGCCGCTGTCGGTTATATTAATCGTACTGTCAGAATCATCGGTGGTGGCTTTTAAGGTGTCTACACCTGCCCCGCCATCAACTTCTAGTAACGCGTTAGGATCAGTTATATCCGCGTATTCCCAAACGATAAGATCATCACCCGCATCACCATAGGCACGAACAGCCCCAGTACCAGCGTAAATTGAGTCATTACCTGTACCGCCGTAAATTACATTACCACCATCAGAGGTTATAGAGCTGTCACGTGGATCACCGCCATACAGTTGATCCCAACCACCATCGCCATAAATAACGTCACTGCCAGCACCGCCATAAATAACGTCGCCATGGAAAGATCGAATAATGACGGCCACGCCACCAATATCATACGGTGTCGCTGAGTAATCACCCGATTCGTTAACGATGAATGAGGAACTGGCCACATCGTAATAATGAGTACCGTTACCTTCGTCGGTTATGTATTCACCGGTATCCGTATCAAGTTTAAAATCGCCTACTTTGGCAATGCGGAAAATACCTAAGTCATTATCAAACAAGAAAGGTCCATTCGCTTGATTTGCAAAGACAGAAGGAAAACCAAACTCGTTATAGCCCAGTAAACTGTTGGCTGTACCGTCACCAAAGCGCTCACCATCTGGCTGGTATATTTCTGCATTGCGCAACACACCATTCACATCAACGTAAACGGCTGCCACTTCGTCTCCACCGCGAATGACATCATCGCCTGCGTAGGTTGCTATAACATCAAAACCTGTGCCGCCCTGAACAATGTCATCGCCAAAACCACCAAAGATAGTATCGTCGCCTGAACCACCGTCAAGAGTCATGGAGCCTGGGCTTGGAACAGAGGAGTTACCGCCATAAGCTGCATTCTGGCCGGTTACTTTCAAGGTGTCCTTACCGGCATCACCAGTCAGTAAATAAACGCCTGATTGAGACAACAACATGCTATCTACGTTGATTCGATCGTCTCCAGCGCCACCGATAATGGTGATTTTATCTAACGTGCCATCATTTTCAGTATCGGCAAATATATCGACAATATCGGAACCAGCACCGGCATTAATCGTAATGGTATCGACTCGTCCATTGAGTTTACTTAACTTGTAGCGATCAAAAGCTGCTGCATCAGGATCGCTACCATCATGGTCTGTGCCGTTTATAACAACATGGTTAATTTGTGAGGCCAAGAAGAATTCTGCACGTAGGCCGGTACTGACAACAATCACCTCATCATCAAGACTGCGCCAATTAGCCAGCATGTCACGTAGGGCTACTTCTTCATCTCGGGTATAAAATTCAGTATTGATATAACCGTTTTCTGACATTTTCTGCAGGGTTAAATCACCATCGATAGGCAAGACTTCTACTGTATAGTTTTGTGCGCCATCGGAATCATCTCCGTAATAATCAAGTACTAGAGTGTCACCATTGGTGTGCTGTCTTTTACCGTCGGTTATAACAGGGGCAACTGGGTTACCACTAGAGTCTAGGCTTGTGACGTAGGCAATATCTCGCGCCGCATCGTGAATACACTCCCATGAGAACTCAGCAATAATTTCTTCAACAAAACGGTCTTTGGCTTCAAACAAGGTAATGGTGCTGAAGCCCATGTCGATTCCGATCCATAAGAAGGCTTCTACAAAAACGGCTAACTGACCTTCCACATCAAACAAACACTGTGGTCCGTGAGTGATGCGCTCTACCAACTCAGATCCGTAGAGCTTGCCATCACCAATAGGCAAGTCATTTTGGAAAGCGGTTTCCATATCGTTCAAATCAAAACCGATAACCGCTTCAATACCACCTTTAACACCGGCTTCAACAATACCGCCTATACCTAATGAAGCTTTGGCGTAAATTTCTGCTTTAATGGTGGCTTCAAAGGCATCGACATCGGTATTTTCTATACCGTGATCATCCAAATAGAAACCATTAAATACGCGCCAGCTTTCGGCCATATCAAAACCGGTATCCATCCATTCGCTGATACCACGAGTATCAAAGCCGAAATCGAAGTTGGTGTAAGCACCAATGGCTCCACCTAAACCAAGGTTTAAACCTGGGTAGACCATAAAGGTTTTTTCATAACCAAACTCTAATTCTAGGTCTGGCAAGTCGTACCAGAACAGATCCACTTCGCCTTTACCCAAGACGAAATTGAGTACGCTCATTGGGTCTTCAAGTACCGGAATACGGAACTTTTTGGGCCCAGCCGTAGCGTTTAATCCACCGCCAGCAATGGCATCTGAAGTGCTTGAATCTGCTGAAGATTGAGGATTACTGGTTGCCGTCTCTTGCGCACTGCTTTCATCCACTTGTTGGTTTGATCCACTTAACGCACCGCCAGTTAAGTTAAAGCTACCAAAGTTGATGCCGCCACTCATGTCTTCGACACTGTCTAAAAAGTCGATGGTATCGGCTATGGCATTCAATACCTTTTTGGCTGTATCAACGACTGAGGCTGGCAATTTCAAATAAGCAATGTCGATAAATTGCAGCTTGGTGATGCCTAGATCAATTTCCATGGTTAAAAGATCAACCAGTGGTTTCAATGGCGTTACAATATCGGAGATAACACCGAAGGTGTCTCCAAGGAAGCTGTCAAAAACAGAACCAATATCAAGAGTTAAGTCATGCAGGATTACTTCAGGGCTGCCAAGCTCAAAGCTGGCGCCTTCGCCAAGTACAAAACTCGCGGTAAGTTCTTGTGAATATTCAAGAATGGTGTGTATTGAAGGCAATATATCACCAACCGAAGTGGCAACTTGTGCGTATAAGTTAGCTTTAGCTTCAGCATTGGCATTTAAAGAAACACCAATATCAGAAAGAATATCCCCTGCAGCTAAACGCCCGCCATCACCACCGGTTATGTCTACGCCAAGATGACCCCAAAGACCGGTTTCACCGTCATTGGTAATATTGGTTGCTTCGCCATTCAACATTTCACCGTTGGTTATATCCATGGCTAAGAAGCCAAGAGTACCGGTAGCTTTGCTGTTCTGTGCCAACTCAGCTTTAACATCGAGAGCAATCTCTTCACCGGCGGTATTAATACCACTGGTGTCTAAGAAAACACCCATTTCGATGCCATTGTCACTGACGTTACCAATGCCTAAGCCAAAGCCCATTAGGTAGTCCATCAGCACTTCAATTTCAGAGTCAACTTCTAAGTTGATGCCCGGAATACCAACACTGAAATCAATGGGTATACCAACTTCTTCTATTATTGTGTCACGGCTGTAGTAGGTTTCATTCACATCATGGGTATAGCTGATGGCATAAGCGCCTTCCGGTGAAAGGGTGTAATAGGTCTGCCCCCTCTCTTCAAGACTTACTGCAACATCATTTATTTCGGTATAGGTATAATCACCAACCAATAAGCCACCGAATTTCAAGTTAAACGTTATTAAACCGGTATCGCTGAAGATCAGTTCAATATCATCGGGACTGGTGGGTACACGGGTAATTAATTTACCAAATTCGTCAAATTGTTCCGCGCCATATTCATCATAAATAGGCACAACAAACGAGAAGAGCTTGCTGTTAATACCATTTAAGCCTTCAAATAAAGCTTCGCGAATTTCGTCTAGAATCCCTTCAATAACACCTTCGTTAGCGGCATCTTGGGCTTGTAACCAACCGCCAAGGCTATCGGTAACATAATCACCCGAAGCATCAAGTTCGCCTAACACACCGGCTTTTATGCTTCTTAATGTATCGGCTAAATCATCAAACGCATCGCCGCCAATTAATGGCAGCTCTATTTCACCGATACCATCAGCAACGTAATCAATACCACTGAAGAAACCCTCGATTCCACCCAGTAATAATGCAGGATCATCAAGAAATCCGATTAAAGCAGCCAAAACCGTGGCGTTATCAAAGGCAAACTCTGGGATAGAGTAATCGTAACCAGCCGTAAACTCGCCCGTTAAAGGATTAACGGTAAAACCGGCGCTGGCTCCTAACACATTATCGGCATAGCCATTGCCATCAAGGTCTTCAATTGAACCACCGAGAGGCATAGATTCGATGGGGAAATACAATGGTAATTCTAATTCTGCCGTACCGTAGGCTTCTGCTTCAAAGCTATCCACGATTTCATGCAGTTCTAAATAGCCAACGTGACCATCTGCGTCAGGGGCTGATGCATCAAAGGCACCGAATCCAGCACTAAAGCCTAACTCAAGACCGGCATGGCCGTCCTTACCAATCATCCCTAGAACCAAATCTAAGGAATCCGGAATCCCAACGATTCCCAAAGCACCGGCTGTGCCACCAAGATCAATGCCAACCGTTAAATCAATATCTTCGGCCGTGGCACTTAATAACACCTCAAAACCGGAATTTTCATCGATGTAAAAAATCGGGTCTAATACATTACTGAGATCAAAACCAAAACCTAAGTTCAAGCCCATTTCGGCCAGAAGATCTATGGTCGCGTCAGAAGTAATTGACAGGACTTCAGTTAAATCATCAATAGGTAGATCCCACTGATCGAGACCTAAGTCGTCGATACTGAAATCCAGGTCAAAGCTGTGTTCATAGATGGTGTTGATATTAAAATCGACATCAAGAACCGAATTAGCGTACTCGGCTGTGATTAACTCAATATCACTGGCCAGGTCAAATAAGGTACGTAACTCTTCATTTAAAAAGTCGACCATTTCATAGAGGTTGTCGGAAGCTCCACGAGCCGCATCCAAAATAGTCTGGATACCTTCGCCAACACCTGTGGCACCTTCACCAAGCAAGTCTTCAACACTTTTACCTACAAGCGGAATGTCTTGATAAAGAAGTCCAGTTTGTACGTACCATTCACCGGTAACCGCTTGATAAGCACCTTCTAGTTCTGATGCTGACAAGGCGATAAGTTCAGACTCGAAAATTTCTAAGCTTAAATCGATGCCTCCATCTGGACGAGAAGCTTTAAGCTCTTGCGCCCAATACTCAGTGCCGTCAAGCATTGTCCATAACTTGAGAGTAATACTTCCTTCTGCTGTACGTACAGATTTAACAACCTGCTTACCAAGAGCGTCAATTGTTGGGGTATAATTCGCAGGGGTTATTACAACACCTTCAGAGTCAAGAACTTCGGCTACGAAATCAATGGCGGGAATCGCGCTTACGGACCAAATCTCTTTTTGGAGGTTGGCTAGCTCAGTGCCTATAGCAAGGTACTCTTCGCCCATAACTTCATTAAGAAGGTTATCGAGCATATCGAGAATATTGTCGAGAGACAGTAATCCCATGTTTTTAAGATCGAAAATATCTTGCGGGAAAATGATGTCATAATCGGTTTCAAAGGTACCCGACTCATAGGCAAAACCAGCACCTAGGTGCATTAGATTATCAGCGTAACCATCCGCATTTAAGTCTTCAGAAGAACCACCCGCTGGGTTAGTTTCAGTTGGGAAGAACAAGGGCATATCAAAACTGGCGTCGCCAGCCAGAGTTATATCTAAGGCATCGGTCCCTAATTCGCTCAGTTCTACAAGAGAATAACGACCAGCATCGGTATCAACCAAGTTAGCGCCGGCTTGAAGACCAATAGAGCCTTCACCGTCAACGCCCCACAAGCCAATTTCTTGACCGAATATGCCTATAGTCGCTTGTGCACCAAGATCTACACCGGCGGCTGTAGCGGTAAAATCAATACCTGAATCATCACCCAAATAGGCGTAGTTTAATGGGTTAACCGGACCTCGGGCTGCGAATCCAGCTTGGCCAAACTCTTTAACATCGAAATCAAGATTGAAATTAAAATCCAGTGCGGCATCTAACAATAGAGTACCGGAGGTACCGAACACCACATCGATCATATCGAGAGGTAATCCTAGTAATTCCCCTATTTCCACTTCGGTTAGAGCAACATCGAAATCTAACTCGTAGAGAAAATCCCAATCGAAATCCCAGTCAAACCCAAGATTCCAACCGTCAAAGACTAAATCAATATCAATCACAGGCGGAGTGATGCCGAGACTGCCGAACAACGTATTCAACTCTAGCTCTAGCCAGTCAGCCAATTCAGGCAAAGAGGAGAAACTGGTACGAATGTCGCCAATGAGGCTAGAGAAAAAGTCACTGATGCCATCAAATTCAGGCACCATTAATCCACCCACCTCTATTTTGGGCATTAAAGAACTAAAGATTCCGTCTAAGCTGACATTGAAGCCTGGTATCTCAAACCCTAAAACATCGATATCACCTAAAACATCAAACGCGCCTTGCAACATGGCCAATAAATCATCGAGTGATAGATTAGACAGATCAAACAGCTTCGAGAGATCCGGCATATCAAATTGCAGATCGCTAAAGAAATCGCCTATATCACCAACAGAAACACTCGGGAAACTAGGTGTACCAAAACTAGGGACATCTGGGAAACCAGGTGCACTAAGACTCGGGAGACCAGGAAAATTAGGGGTGCTGATGGATATAGTTGGCAATGGCGGCAAGCCGCCTAAATCTGGAATACCGCCCAAATCTTCAACGGTTGGCAATGAAAGATCCATACCGCCAACTTGAATGGCTAGCGGCAAGTCAGCTTTAAAACCACTGCCTTTGCTCATGGATATAGCTAATTGATTATCCAGCAGTGCTGTACCTGCGGCCTCATCATAATCGGCGTGAACCGAATCGAAGGCATTTACAACACCATCAAGATCAGAAAGAGTCAGATCACCACTATTGCCAAGACGCAGCTGCGCCAACATTTCTAACGAACCATCAACCACTTCGCCTTTAATAAGGCCGAAGTCTACGGTTACATCAATATCATCTTCACTGATTCGAGATTCGAAATTAATGCCTGCATCGCGAACGTAAAACTCACCCGCTTCATCGTTAGGACCAACGCCAAAGGCAAAATCAAAGCTGAGGTTATTTGTCAGCCTAGGCTGAAAATCAACACTGACACCGGGAATATTACTGAGAGCACTACCCAGATCAAGACCAACAGCGTCTAGTTCTTCAAACAAATTGACGTTAACGCCAAATTCTAACAAGCGGTTATTAAGGGTGATATTTAAGATATTACGGTCGGTAACGCTGGCAGTTTCATTTAGAACTAAGTTGCCATCAGCGTCGGCCACAATAGTGTTTCCGTTCACCAAAAAGTCGCCAGTGCTCTCATCCTTAGAGATATTAATAATTACTGTTTCAAGTCCGCTTTGTGTTCCCGATAAATAAGCAGCGACATAACGGAAAGAAACTTCTTGGCTTTCACCGTTCGCTAAATCTGGAAAATCAGTCGCTGGGTCAATTGAATAGCTGTATGTGCCATCGTCATTGAATACCAATGTGCCCGTATTCGGCCCTTCTAGACCATCAAATAAGCTGTAAGAGTTGGGAGCTATCGTATCTAAGAGAGCGAATAATTCATCACTGGTAACTACTTGATCAGCTGGAAGCACTTCTAAAGCTTTTGCGTCAAAGAACGCCTGTAGCGGGGTGATAATTTGATCTTGAATGGCCGCGCTAATAATACTGGAAAAATCAACCGTACCGCTTTGCTCGATTGCATCACCATTGGCATCAAAACCAGTGGTTATTTTTTCGTAAAGTTCGCCGAAAGTGGCGTCCATGATTGGCACAGGCGTATCTAATAGTTCGTCCCAATCGGTGTAATTATCGGCAATTAAATCCACCCATTCTTTGAGTTTTTCAAGGCCGTCAATTAATGAGGTTTGAGCCACTGTATCAATAGTGATATTGGCTTGCTCTTGGGTATTTGCAGATTGGCCTTCAACGAATTTTTCTACATTGAAATCAGTGGTGACCGTATTAGCGCCACTAGTAACCGTTATATCACGGGTTATCGCTGTCGCTAGATCTATTGCTGTGCCATCGCCACGGCCCATGTTGTAGGCTAAATCTGTGGTTACTTGTGAAAAGTCTAGGGTGTCAGTATCCGCATCACCGGCGGTAATTGTGTCACCACCCCAGTCGTCAGCAAAAATAAAGGTATCATCACCTGCACCACCCGATAATGTGTCGTCACCGGCACCGCCTGCGATGATATTTGCCGCGCTATCGCCCGTTAATGTGTCATTTCCAGCACTGCCTATCAGGTTTTCAATGCCGGTTAATGTAGCAATACCATTAGCGGGAACATCGTTATCAACTGCTGTACCAGTACCAACAGCACCTTGTGACAAGTCAGCATTGACATTAACATTTTCGATGTTGGCAAAGCTGACTGTATCAATACCATCACCACCAACGATTACATCGCGCAAATCAGCGCCCGCAGTCCAGGAACCTAGTTTAAATAGGTTGTCTTCATCGCTTCCTGTAATAGTATCTACAGCTGAAGTAGAGACTGAACCAAAGACATTTTGAATATGGGCAACACTGGTGAAGCCAGTGGCGGTTTGAGTTTCTTTATTACTTAAATCGACGGTTATATTCGAGGTATAACCTGCAGAGAAATAATCCAGGGTATTGGTGCCCTCACCTGCATCAGCCGTTCCACTAAAGTCTCCACCATCTTCAACAGTAAAAGTATCGTCACCTGAACCACTGGTTAAAACCCAAGTACCCGAATTGGTACCAGACACAGTTATTGTGTTGTTCACAGACGCTGGTGCCGTTGAAGCTAAGGCGCTCGGGGTAACATCCGCATTAACAGTTAAACTGTTAGAGGAAAAAGTAAACGACAAATCAGAGCTTGCCGCTGACAAATCAAGCGTGTTTGTACCAGCCGTATCGGTGATAGTGTCAGCTTGTCCTGTTGGAGAAGCTGCCAACTCAATAGGAGACAAACGATCTGACCAAGTGTCGTCGACTATATAAGTATCGTTATCTCCTTCTCCTTTGAGCGTGTCATTACCTTTACCACCATCAAGAATATCGTTACCTGCACCACCGCTAATCGTATCGTTGCCTTCACCACCCAGCAGTTTATCAATGCCAGCACCGCCTACTATGGTGTCATTAGCACCGCTGCCATCTATAACGTTCGCATTATCATCACCCGTTAAGGTATCTTCGAACTGCGTACCGATCAGATTATCAACATTAGTTACTGTTCCTGTAACACTGGTAGTTGTTCCAACAACAAGACTGGATAAATCGACGATTACACCAGAGTCGTCACCTTTATCGTACTGACTGTAATCCAGTGTGGCTGAACCCGTCCCGCCATCAATATCACCAGCAAACTCAACATCACCAACAAAAACAAATTGATTTTCGCCGCTGCCGCCGATTAGTTTTTCTACATTGGTCGCAATAACCGACTGTGTGACTATTTCAGTAAGCGTAAGTGTTTCGGTTCTGTAGACAGGCGTTGTTGTATCGTCTTCCGGTATATAAAATTCCGCACCAATTGTGCCGTTGGTCAAGCCAATGCGGACCAATTCTGTAATCGTAACTTCTTGCGTGGTGGAAACGGTAACCTGAATATTGTTAGTTGGGTCGCCATTCTCGTCCAACTCTTTTTCAATGCTAAACACCAAATCAGATGTGACAGCGCTAAAGTCTAAAGTACCTTTTTTACCGGTAGCCGTAGCAGAATCATCAAGCAGAAGTTCTGTCTCAGAATCCCCCCCCCACTGGTTTTTAAAGACGTAACTATTGTTACCTTCACCGCCTTTAATCAATTCAATATTTTCTAATGAACCGGAACCGACATAAACGCTGCTAGCCGAATCGGCAGCAACCAAAGAGCCTGAGTCGAAAGTCATGGTTAAATCGGTGGTTACCGCATCAACCTGTGCAATGCCTAGGGTTCCATCAGAAGCCGTAACGGCCTCTATACCCGCAAAACTGATGGTATCTTCACCACCTTCAATACCTTCAATAACCCCACGCACAGTCAAATGAGCGCCATTGGTTAAACCTTTGGCCGCTGTTACGATGAGATCCGCACCACCACTGACGGTGTTTTCTCCTTCTGTAACAACCAAACCACTGGCTGCTTGAGCCGTGAAAGTTAAATTAATGGTTTGCTGAGTACCATCGGATAAGTTGAGAACGATGCTATGAGAAATATTTTCAGCAACTGTATCAAGCTGCGCTTCATCGCCAACCACAAAATGGTAACTTCCGTCTGCATTGACAACAATATAATCTTGGCCGCCCCAACTGTAGCTCTCCCCTAAAGGAAATGAGCCACTATTGCCAATTGCAGAAACTTTAACGCCTTCATTTAATGTAAATTGACCATTCAACACTAAGCCCGCCGCTTTAGTGTCAACACTCACAGTACCGGAATTAACCGTAATTTCACCGTTAACCAGTGTTACTGTTTTGGTCAGTGTTTCTTCTGTACCCAGCTCGTTTTGAACGGTTACTGTGAACTCATCAGTAAAGGTTTTACCTATAGCTTGTGTGGCAGCACCAACAGCTGGCTTGTATGCATAACCGCCATCTGTATTGACAGTTAACGTGGCACCACTGGTTAATGTAATCGGTGACCCACTGGTAATGGCGGCATCGTTAATTTTAGCAACGCTAAAGGTATCTATATCTTGGCCCCAATCACCCGAAAATAGATAAAGATCATCACCATGGCTGCCAACAAGACCATCAGCTCCTGCACCGCCGAGTAAAATGTCATCTCCCGTACCGCCAAAGATCAAATCGTTATCAGCACCGCCGTCTATGTAGTCGTTATCGTCTCCGCCATAAATAGAGTCCGCACCTGCCCCACCACTGATGTGATCAGCTCCGGCTTGGCCTTCGATAATATCGCCTTGGGTAACATCAGATTCATCACCACCAACAATGGTGTCCATACCGGCACCAGCAATAATAAGGTCTGCTGATGAACCTCCAGTTAGAGTGTCATCATCAATATCACCAAATAATTGAGTCTCAATACCGTCAGCAGCAGTGAACGTATCATCTTTATATGTGCCAACTAAGAGGTTAATGCCGGTAACGTTTCCACCAAATCCTAAAACACCAGCCGCTGTTGCACCGGTTTTCAAATCAACGGTTAAGCCTGTTCCTGCAATTACAGTGTGTGCTGAACTAGGGCTGGAAGCACCTTCAGTAGCCGTTGAGTCAACAGTTAGAACACCTTCCGCTGAACGACTAATAACAAAATCTAGGCTATGAACTGTTGGTGTAATGTCATCGCCTGCAGCATTGGCAACTGAATATGACACAGATAAATTTGTAGACGCGCCATTGGCTAGGTTTTTAAAGTCTTTATCTAGGTTAACGAGATACTCATAACTACCATTAGCTGCCAGCTCAACTTCACCGAACCCAGTAACAGGGTTTGATGTGAGAACGTAATTAACCGCATTAGTTACGGATAATTGACCCGATACGACAGCTGGGATTGTGACCGCTGCTTCGTAAGCCAAAGTTTGAACATTACCGGTGAGCTCGCCGGCTGTGGAATTTAGATATCCGCTTATGCTTCCATCTTTTTCCACAAAATATGAATTATTACCTGCACCACCAATAATGTTGTCCACTTTCTCGAAAGAAGCGCGGCGAACTTTATCATCCGTGCCAATAGTGGAGACAATTACGGTTCCGTCTTCTTTAATAGTGAATTTTAGATCGGTTGTAACTTGACTGAAATCGAGGGTTACGGTCGAAGACTCGCCATTCTCAATCAGTAACGTATTGAGCCAATTATTTTGAAAGGCATAAGTGTTAACCGCACTACCACCAACCAGTTTCTCTATATTAGTGATGCCACTGATACTATCAGTACCAACTGTTGCACCAACTCCTGTAGAACCAATGGTAAACAAAACATCCGAGCTGGTGTAGGTGAAATCTATAGAATCTAAAGAGCCGTCGGCTGAGCCTTCATTAATAACGGTGCCATTCCAACCCGTGCCGCTGAAAACATAAGCATCGTCGCCTTTGCCGCCGGTTAAGTTATCACTACCGGTTGAGCTGTAAAGAACGTCTGAGCCGTCGCCACCTAAAACAGTATCATGGCCTTCACCACCAAAGAGCAAATCGTCTCCACTACCGCCTTCTAGAGTATCTGCGCCGCCTTGGCCCCATATTTCATCATCGCCTGCACCGCCTATCAAGGTATCAGCCACCGAACCATCAGCTCCGATTAATGTATCGTTACCCTGACCACCATCAACCGTTAACTGGGATGTTGTGGTATTGGAGATATAATCATCACTAGAGCTGCCTTGTACGAGGTTGTCACTGAATATTAAGCCTTCACCTTCGGCAGCGCCTAGATCAATATAATTAAATGTGAAACCTTCAAAGTTAACCCAACTGTCATCTGAATTCTGCGCTGAAAGAGCATCGTATAATTCATCAGCTTGAGCTGTAGAGGTGTTATTAACGACTACAGCACCTTCAAAGTTAGCGGCGTAACTGAGATTAAAGCTGGTGGTATTACTGTTGGTACCCGCTGCCGCTTTAAGCGAACCAGATAAACTACCCGCGCCACTGAAGATCACATTATTATCAGATCCTTTACCCAAAATAACGTCGGAAACACCTTCCGCAAAAATAACGTACTCGCCGCTGGATAGATGAATCGTTACCTTAACTTCGCCGTCACCATGTATATCAACATCGACAACACCGGTAACACTGGATAGATCAAGTAAATTACTGCTTTGCGAACCGTCAAACTGAAGACTTATAGAGCCCGCTTCTGTAATGGTACCGATAACATAGGTACTCGAGGAAAGGCCCGACGAAGGTACTTTAATGCTCTCAATATTAGAGCCACTGATATTAAAGGTAAGGTCTTTTTGTACAAAACTGGTGATTTTATTAGTGACCGTTAAGGTCTGCTCTGGCGCATCAACAAACAAAATGCCTTCATCGTTAATGTCTATTTCAACTTGATTTAGGTCTACTCCACCTTTTATACCATTTGCTTGAATTTTGGTTTCTACTTTTTCTTTCCAAAGCTGCATAATGACTTCAGTTAGCTTTTCATTACTGACGACTTTGGCAATATTGGCTTTATTAGCATGGGTTTTATTGGCTTCTGAGAAGGCCTTATCTATGGACTCCTGAATATCAGTAGCCCACGCCTTGTACATGGCACTGCTTGAGCCATAACTGGAATAATCTTTGCCAGGCACCGTAACTTGAAACGCAACCGCTGATGCTGCCAAAGCATTCTCTGCATATTCGCCCAAGGCTAAGGAGAATGTTTTTGCTGCAAAATCTGGAGAGCCACTGGTTGGGGGCGAAAAGAAATCCATTAATAGGATTTCGGAACCAGCATCGCCACTACCACGCTCTTCGCGGGTAATAGAGCCGCTGGTACTGGCACTGTCCCAGAAGGCAATACTTCCAGAGTCAGAAACCATGCTAACTCGACCCATAACTTGGTTAACGGTGACTGGCGCCTTCAGTGTTTCCTCGCCCAGAGCACCATATTTTAATTCGACGGCGTCATTAATTGCTTGCTGAACATCTTGAATCCACTCAGCCTTATCGGTCGCTGTGCTGGTGACATCAACCTCAATCATCGTTGGTAGACGTCCTACCGCCGTGGTCGATTCGTAGCCCAGTGCCAATGTAAATGTCTGAGGTGTACCAACCGTAAGAAACTGACTCAAATTAATATCGGTTATCGAATTAACACCGTTTTCGACGTAAGCATCAGGAATGCCTGCATCAGAACTAGCTAAATCGGAAGCCCAAAAGGCGATATTGCCCGTTAAACTCATCCAAACCTGACTGCCAGGTTTCAAATCTACATCAGGAATTGAAATATCAACATTGGCACTGGCATCTGACGAGATGATTTCATCTTCTAAAGACTCAACACTGCCAATAAGTTCTCTAATCTCTTCAGCGGTAATAGTCCCTGCCGCAACGCTAACCTCAGTCAAAGAACCTGATTCGTCTGTTATGAAAAACGAAAATCCATCGTAGCTAACATCAACTATGGCTGCAGGTATAGCTGGAACTTTATCGCTGGCATCGAATGTGACTGGGCCACCTACTGCTGTATGACTCACTTCAACACTGGTATCGGTGGTTTCCACACTTTTGGGATCAGCCGTAACAACCAGCTGATTATTATCGCTCGACGTATTGTTAATGGTAATGGTTACACCAGCGTCAACCTTTGTGAGATCGAGAGTATCATTACCAGAGTTTGATTCTTCTTCGATGGTTAGATTTAAATCTGCATCACCTACCCAATCATCACTGCTAACAACAAAGGTATCGTTGCCTTTACCACCTGTTAACGTATCAGTTCCTTCATAACCACGAAGAATATCGTTACCAGTTCCACCAGCTAGAGTATCGTCCCCTTGACCACCGTAGATCCAATCATCACCTTTACCGCCATCGAGCGATACGCCGGTGTCATCACCGCGCATGATATCCTCGCCATCGTGGCCGGTTACCTTAGTGATGCCGCTGGTGCCATTCGCACCGTTGAATATGTTTGTGGATATACTTCCAAATCGAGAAATTTGCTTGGTATCGAAACTAACATTATTGGTGCCTGTTGTTCCTTCAAATGCAATGGATAAGCTGCCAGTGAAAACTCCTGCAGCAGCTGAAAGCTCCCCTTCTAACGAGGCGCCAGACAAGAATGTCATGCTAACGACTTGATCATTGGCAATAATCAAATTATCAATTTTTGACGTAGTAACCTTGCCATCAGCGCTATTACTGCGAGTATATACCGCCGTTTTGGAATAATTTGTTCCGTGTAAGACCCTTAACAACCCATCATCTTCAACGGTGATTTTGATAGCACCAAGAGCCGATAAATCTAAGGTATCAACTTCATGATCAAGCGCTTGAGAGCCAGTATCACTAGCCTCAGCCAGAGATATAGTAGTGATCGTTGCGTGGGCTGTTGCTAATACACCATCGTATTGAGGATCATTAGTCGCAAAGAAGTTCTCGGTTTCTATTACGCCGCCTTCAAACTCTAAGATCCAATCGCCGCCAATACGGTCACTGCCGGTTAAAGTCGTTGAAGCCGCAATATCAGCTTGGGTTACCCCAGCCAAACGCTCGACAAAATCAAAACCCACTTCTCCTGCCGCTAAATTACAACCGTAAAACAAGATGTCGCCATGCTCAGACAGAGCTTCGCCCCAAATACGGAGTTGTTGCGTGTATTCAGCTAAGTTATCGTTATCAAGCGTGGTATTGCCTAATTGCAACTGGCCTGACTCGGCGTGGCTAAGTACGTGTAACGCGGTAACATTATCGTATTGAGTTAAAGCGGCCGTGATTTGGTTTATACCGTTTTCAGCACTGTCGAGCAGCACAACACTGACGCTAGACGTGTCACTTTGCCATTCGGCTATTTGGACATCTAAGCCGTTTATGTTTTGCGTGGAGTACTCAAGCTCGGCGGCCGCTTCACCCATAAAGCGATCAATCAACATCTGATAATTATCAACGTTGGTATCAACCACCACCACGTGATGACCATCTACCGATTGGATGTAAACGTCTTTAGATGCTTGGGCGAGTTGCTCAGACTCAGCCGTGGCAAATAGATCGGTTTGCTCTTCCACCGGGGCTACGCCCGCCGGAATTTCTGATAAGTTTGACGTTTTAACAAACTCCGGTAAATCTTCACGCTCTAACCACGGTGTTTGCATGTCGTTCGATGCTTCGACTTGAGAACTTTCAACCAACTGTTGAATGATCTCTTCGTTGTCGAGCATGTCACGCAAGGCTTGATCCCCAGCAAATGGCGCTAAATCAGCTGACAGCAGATTCCTCGCTTCCATTTGTTCCGCGAGATACCGGTTCTTACGCTGGGCGCGCAGTGAATCGGTATTCCAAACGTATTTACGCAGTTCTCTTAATCGCGCAAATTTGGACTGTAACATGCGAGCAAACATGTATTTCATGGGGTACACCTTTGGTTTTAACGTTTGTTTTACTTAATTTTTAAGCTTTAAATTTTCTAGCAACTTGGTTCTAATCAATCAACGGCCAACTCATTGCAGCCAGCCATTAATAAATTCTATGTCCGTATCGATCAGTACGCCGGCGGCGCGCTTTAAACGGATGTAGTTAATGGCGTAATCATTGCGGGCAGCAATGTAATTTTGCTGAGCGCTGGCAAGATCTTGCTGAGCATCTAACACCGCAATAATGCTGTACAAGCCCGTTTGAAAACCGCGCTCTTTGTTGTCTAACACCGCGTTCTGCGCCACAACCGTCTGCTTAAGTGCTTTGATTTGAGCGATATTAGCTACGATACCCTGAAACGAGGATTGCGCTTGGTTCTGCACAGTACGCTGAGCCAACACGATGTCTTCTTGAGCTTTATACATCCGCTGATAGGCTTCACGACGACGCGAAGAAACGGCGCCACCTTGGTAAAGAGGCAGATCAAATTTAAGCGTCAGATCTTCTTGTTCGATATCATTCAAACCACCGTACAAAGACCCCTCTTTGACTTGCGTAAAATTCTGCATCGTCAATGACAAGGTTGGGTAATGCCCTGCCGTTTGCGCTTTGATTTCATAGCGAGCTTCTTCTTGCTTTTTCTGTGCGATTTTTACGTCAGGGTTATTGGCTAAACCTTGGGTAATCCAAGCTTCTGGATCGGCTGGTTCAGGTAATACCAAGGGTATTTGATCGCGCATAGCCGCTAGCGGCTCAGGCAAACGCCCAATAATTTCAAACAACGCATAACGTGCGTCGTTGTAAGCCTTGTTAAATTCACTTTGTTTGGCCACAGAGGACAAATAGCGAGCTTCCGCATCGTTCACTTCAGCCGAACGGCCTATGCCCGCCGAGTGACTTTTTTGTGCGTACTGCAAGTGTCTTTTCAGTGCCGCTTTTTCAGCGCCTATGGAGGCCAATTGCTCACGAGCCTTAATTGATTCAAAATAGGCTTCCGCTACCCGCAGCAACAAATCTTGGCTGGCCTTTTCAAACTCTGAATCAGCGCGCGTATTAGCCGCTTTCGACTGACCGTAACGCATCCAGTATTCATAGTTAAAAATAGATTGAGACAGCGTTAATGAATTGGTTTCAGAGGTGAAATTCTGAGCACCCGTTGAACCGAACACCGTATCACTGGTTTCGTTAATTGTTTGATCTGATTCAGTATTTTCTATCGAATAAGACAGGCTAGGTAACAATCTAGCTCGGGCTTGCTTTATCCCTTCAGCGGTTGCTGCGCGCTCAAAGCCAGCTCCACGAAACATAGGGTCTGATTGTTTGGCCAGCGTCATTATGTCGACCAGATCTTCTGACCAACTGGTGGCGGCAACTGTCATGGCTACTGCAAATGCACATCCGTGAACCAACTTCATCCCAAAACCCTCATTATTTTTTAATAATTATTATGATTAAACTGCACTCAAACGAATGCCATACACCTGATAACTGTCACTGCGAATGGCCAGAGTGATTTTTAACTCACCCTCATCACCAAATTCACTTTGTGGAGAAAACTCAATTTCGTAATGGAGCACAAACACTCGAGCGTTACCTTTGGTGGCCGCCAAGGTCGAATAATTGTATGAACCCGATTCAATCGAGTGGAATGCTTTGCGTAACTTTTGGAACTCGGAGGTTATGTCTTCTCGAGTTAATTTGGCCTTAGTCGCCGAACCGAATAAATCGTATAATTTTTGGTCGTCGTTTTTGTTAAACGCATAGGTAAATTGCGACAACAAATGCCTGCGAATATCGGGAGTGATTATGTCGGGAAGTTGATTATCTGAAGTCGATTGCGAGGCGTTTTGCGACGATATTTGGAGAGAGTTTTTAGCACTTATGTTTTGCTGGCCGAACCATACCGTGGCTGACAGATTCGTCAACAGAAGCACCACGACTAAAGCCCTAAAAAAGGTCACAAATAAACTTCCCGCTGATCAAAAAAACTCGTTTAAAAGCTCAACCTACCGACAATAATTGAGGCTTCCATTCAGCAAATAGCTTCAACAAAATTAAAAACAAACGTAGCAAAAATAAAATACACAATAAAAACAATAAGTTAGAGCGCAATCTTAATGTAAAAAACATACCCACAAATCGGTAGGAATGATGTATCTTGCGCCACTAAATGATCAAAGGCAAGGCGCAAAATACCTATGAAAAATAGGCATTAGTCCGGTCAGTATGATCCGTCATATCGCGCACACCTTTTACATCTGGAACCTTCTCCATAAGGGTCTTTTCAACACCTTCTTTCAAGGTCAAATCAACTGAACTACACCCCTGACAACCACCGCCAAATTGCAACACAGCAAAGCCATCTTCAGTAAAGGTTTCTAGACTGACATTACCGCCGTGCGAGGCCAAACCTGGGTTGATATCGTTATACAAAACGTAATTAATTCGATCTTCTATTGGGCTGTCGTCATTCACTTGCGGCATTTTTGAATTAGGTGCGCGAATCGTCAGCTGACCACCCATGCGATCGGGTGAATAATCAACTTTGGCGTCCACTAAAAAGGCCAAGCTACGCTCTTCAAAATAAGCGGGAAAGCGTGTGTACTCGACTTTAATATCGCCTTCTTGCACTTCATCTGGGCGACTATAAGCAATACACGTTTCGGCTTGCGGGGTTCCTGGATTTGCGACAAACATGCGAATACCAATCCCTTCACAATCCTGCTTCTCAAGTAATTCACCTAAATAATCTTGCGCAGAATCTGTAATTGTTACATTGACCATGTTAATGCTTATCCAAAGTAGAGTTAGGCTGTAGAAAATTGAAACCTAATTATTGAAATCGAGTTAAAGTTGAAACCGAGTTAAAAGTTGAAACCGAGTTAAAAGTTGAAACTTATATCACCTATTCTACAGTGAAATACTCAGGTATAAAAACACACTTATTGTAGGGTTTTGCCACACCAACCTATCTATATCAAAATATATTGATATAGATTATCATACCGACTTAACCGACTGATATTTAGAGCCTTTTACTATGTCCAACCTTGTGATTGAACGCACCCAACGTATTGCTAACCTGCATGAAATCCTTAAGCAACGCATCATGATTCTTGATGGCGGCATGGGAACCATGATTCAGGGACACAAACTACAAGAAAGTGATTATCGCGGTGCGCGTTTTGCCGACTATCACATGGATATAGCCGGCAATAATGACTTGCTGTCTATCACTCAGCCGGATCTTATTAGACAGATCCATATTGACTATATGGAAGCTGGCGCTGACATCATTGAAACCAATACCTTTAACGCCACCCAGATATCCATGTCTGATTATGAGATGGAAAGCCTTGCTCATGAATTAAATGTGGCCTCCACCAAGCTTGCCCGTGAAGCGGCTGATGAAATGACGGCCCGCGATCCTTCACGTCCGCGCTATGTCGCCGGTGTTGTTGGCCCTACCAGTCGTACCTGCTCTATCTCACCGGACGTTAATGACCCCAGCGCCCGTAACATTACTTTTGATGAGCTGGTCGAGAACTACATAGAAGCCACTGACGGACTAGTAAAAGGCGGAGCCGACATAATATTAATTGAGACCGTATTTGATACGCTCAACGCCAAAGCCGCGGTATTTGCCGTTAAAGAATACTTTGAACGCGAAGGTATTGAGCTGCCCATTATGATCTCAGGTACGATTACCGATGCATCAGGCCGTACCCTATCAGGTCAAACCACCGAAGCTTTTTATAATGCATTGGCACACGCAAAACCTCTTTCTATCGGTCTGAACTGCGCTCTAGGAGCCAAGCAATTGCGTCAGTACGTACAAGAGCTGTCTCGTATTGCCGAGTGTCATGTTTCTGCTCATCCTAATGCTGGCCTGCCTAATGAGTTTGGCGAGTACGATGAGACACCAGAAGAAATGGCCGACGTAGTAGAAGAATTCGCGTCCAGCGGCTTTGTTAACATCATTGGCGGCTGCTGCGGCACTGCTCCTGCCCACATTAAAGCCATTGCCGATAAGGTGGCACAACATCCACCACGAGCACTTCCTGACATAGAGCCCGCTTGTCGCTTGTCTGGTCTTGAGCCATTCAACATCACTAACGACTCTTTATTCGTCAATGTGGGTGAACGCTGCAATGTCACTGGTTCAGCGCGGTTTAAGCGTCTCATTGTTGAAGGCGATTACGATACCGCATTAGAAGTTGCCCTAGAGCAAGTAGAGAACGGCGCGCAAATAATTGACATCAATATGGACGAAGGCATGCTTGATGGCGAAGCGGCTATGGTTAAGTTTTTAAACTTAATTGCCGGTGAACCCGACATTTCTCGCGTTCCTATTATGGTTGATTCATCTAAGTGGGAAGTCATCGAGGCTGGTCTGAAATGTATTCAAGGCAAACCTATCGTTAACTCCATCAGCATGAAAGAAGGCGAAGCTGAATTTATTGCCAAAGCCCAACTGTGCCAGAAATACGGTGCGGCGATCATCGTCATGGCTTTTGATGAAGACGGTCAGGCTGACACCAAACAACGTAAAATTGAAATCTGTGAGCGCTCTTATCGAATTTTGGTAGATAAAGTGGGCTTTAACCCCGCCGACATTATTTTCGATCCAAACATATTTGCTGTAGCTACCGGCATTGATGAGCACAACAATTACGCCGTTGATTTTATTGAAGCGACCCAGTGGATTCGTCAAAACCTACCCCACGCTGGCGTATCGGGCGGCGTATCGAATGTGTCATTTTCATTTCGTGGCAACAATCCCGTTCGCGAAGCTATTCACTCTGTCTTTTTATACCACGCCATCAAAGCCGGCATGAACATGGGCATTGTGAACGCCAGCCAATTGGCCGTATACGATGACCTGCCCGCTGAATTACGTAACACAGTCGAAGATGTCATTCAGAACAAAAACAGCGATGGCACTGAGTCCCTACTGGCAATTGCTGATAAATACCGTGGCGATGGCACCAGCCAAGACACCAAAGAAGACGCGGAGTGGCGCAGCTGGTCAGTGAATAAACGCTTAGAACACGCCCTAGTTAAAGGCATTACGACCCACATCATTGAAGACACCGAGCAAGCGCGCCTTACAGCCGAGCGTCCTTTACACGTTATTGAAGGCCCCTTAATGGATGGTATGAACGTGGTTGGCGACCTGTTCGGCGAAGGTAAAATGTTCCTGCCGCAGGTGGTTAAATCCGCACGTGTCATGAAGCAAGCCGTTGCCCACCTACAACCCTACATTGAAGAAGAAAAAGAAGAAGGCGCTAAAGCCAATGGCCGAATTCTAATGGCCACCGTGAAAGGTGATGTGCACGACATCGGCAAAAACATCGTCGGCGTCGTCTTACAGTGCAATAACTACGAAGTAATCGACTTGGGCGTAATGGTATCGTGCGAAACCATTTTGCAAAAAGCCGAAGAAGAAAATTGTGACATCATTGGTCTGTCCGGCTTAATCACTCCGTCTTTAGACGAAATGGTTACCGTCGCCAAAGAAATGCAACGCTTAGGCATCAATAAGCCATTGATGATCGGCGGCGCCACAACCTCTAAAGCGCATACAGCCGTTAAAATCGATCCACAATTCAACCTTAATCAAACGGTTTATGTGGCCGATGCTTCGCGCGCAGTGAGTGTGGCCAGTAACTTATTATCGGATGAACATCGCGCGGAGTTTGTCGAAAAAACCCAAGCGGACTACACGGTTGTTCGCGAACGTAACGCCAACCGAAAAGCTCGCGGAACGATACGTGCCTATCCTGAAGCCGTTAACAACCGCTTAAAAATAGACTGGGATAATTACAGCGCACCAAAACCTAGCTTTACTGGCACCAAAGTATTCAACGACTTCCCGCTAGAAGAGTTAGTTGATTATATTGACTGGACTCCTTTCTTCATCACTTGGGATTTAGTTGGTAAATACCCGAAAATATTCAGCGATGATAAAGTCGGTGAAGCGGCGACAAACCTATTTGCCGATGCCCAATCGTTACTCAAAAAGATCATCGATGAAAAACTATTGACCGCCAAAGCAGTAATAGGCTTTTGGCCAGCCAACACCATGAATCATGACGACATCAGCGTATTGAATGATGACAAGACCGAAATCGCGCGCTTGCATCACATTCGTCAGCAAGTGCAAAAAGCTGCCGGTGATTTACCCAGCTTATCGCTGGCTGATTTTATTGCCCCTCAAGAGTCTGGCAATACCGATTATATCGGCGGCTTTGCGGTTACGGCTGGAATTGGCGCCGATGAGTTATCACAGCAATACCTAGACGCACACGATGACTACAACAGCATTATGGTGAAGGCTCTGGCCGATCGTCTCGCTGAAGCCTTTGCTGAATACATGCATGAATTGGTGCGTAAAGATCATTGGGGATACGCCCACGATGAGAGCTTGGATAAAGATGCTTTAATCAAAGAGAAGTACCAAGGCATCCGCCCTGCTCCCGGCTATCAAGCCTGTCCCGATCACACCGAAAAAGCGGCACTGTTCGAGCTGCTTAATGCCAACAATCAAGTTGGGATAGAACTGACCGAGCACTTTGCCATGACACCCGCCGCTTCAGTATCGGGTTGGTATTTATCCCATCCGCAAGCTAAGTATTTTAATACCGGCAAAATAGAAAAGGATCAGGTCTTATCGTTAGCCGAAAGAAAAGGTGTGTCGGTTCAAGAGATCGAACGTTGGTTACAACCGGTGCTGGGTTATGATGGGTAATAAAAAAAAACCCGGCCCCAGCTTCTGGAGTATTGTTCTCAGTACCATAGCCGCCGCTTTTGGTGTGCAGAGCAGACGCAATCAAGAGCGTGATTTTGAGCACGGTAATATATGGGTTTACATTGTTTCTGGAGTCTTGTTTACGGCTGGATTTGTCATCATCGTGGCACTGGTTGTAAGCAGCGTTTTAAAAAGTAATGGCCTTTAAAAGGTCAGACCATTGCGGCCTGACCTTTTCTTTTAAGTTTGAGCGTTTGATGAATCGTTAATTTTTCTGGATTAATTCAGTAGTGTCTGGCTCTTCCAAACTTAGATCAGCAGTACTATCTAATTTTCCCGACCTGAGATCAGCAATTTTTTCATCTGACAAGAAATCATGAATAGTCAATGCGCCCCCTCTTTGCTTTATATTCTCTGCAAATAAGAGTGCAAATTTCTGCTTGGTTTCATCATTAAAATAGCCTGTTAGATAGGGATAATTATCGATAGCTTTAACATGACTAGACGTTAAATCGAGCTCTTGATCCAGAACTGAAAGAGCGAAAAATATACTGATCTCATTGGTTATATAAAGATCAACACGCTGGCTTACTAATAACTTTAATCCTTGAACACCACTATTGACGGGAATTTTTTCACCCAAATAGAGAGGTAAAATATCATCAAGGGCTCGCTCACCTCGAGTAAACGCTACGACTAAGCTAGCTTCATCCTTAAGTTGAACCTTGTTAAGACGGTATTCACGTATATTTTGAACTCCAATTGAAGTTGGGATTCGAGTCAATCCATCTAGCTGCATAATTTCTTCGAAAAGCTTGATCCTAGCGCAGCTTCCAACAAGTGCACCTTGATGCAATCCAGATTGCACCCTAAGTTTGGGCATCGACAGCATCTCCAGCTCATACCCAAGCTGAGCAAACGTAGCGCGGTATATTTCTTCAAGCATTATGAATTGAGGTGATTTAGCCGGCACAGCACAACCTAACTTAATCTTAATAAGAGGTGTATTGCTGATAACCGAGGGCTCCGGAGCCGCTGATGTCGGAACGACCAATTCAGTTACGGAACTCGACTGATCATTTTCAGCCTGGACAAAGCAAGACAGCAGAGCTGCAAAAATACAAATCCAAAAATTAACTCTCATGATTATTAGCATCTTAAAATTTTTATTATCACGTTTTATACAGTTTCAAAAGCATAGTGTATTTTCCGAAAATCGACCTCTATCTAACGCGATTCTAATAAAGCTCTCAATGATTTTATTTCAGATTGAATGTCTTTTAAGGTCGGCTCCCCGGCGGCTTCGGCTTCTTCTTTGGCAATCTGCTGATGCTCTTCTTCCATCACATTGACCACTATGCCAATCACCATATTCAAAAAGGCAAACGCGGTAAAGAAAATAAACGACAGATAAAAAACCCAGCTGAACGCATAAACCTCCATAGTTTCATACATAACGTCAGTCCAATCTTCAAACGTCATAACCCGAAACAAGGTCAGCAAACTAATGGAAATATCACCCCACAGTTTAGGGTTAATCTCGGCAAAAAAGGTACTGCCTACAGCGGCATAAATATAAAAGATGATGAACATCATCAACATCACATAACCCAATTGCGGCAAAGCTTTTACCAATGAATTAAGCAAGAGACGCAGCTCGGGAATAATGGACACCATCCGCAAGACTCGAAATATACGAACTAAACGGCCAATCAAAGCCATTTCACTGTCCTCGATAGGCACTATGCTCATCACCACAATGAGCGTGTCAAAAACATTCCAGCCGCTGTGGAAAAAACGTTTTTTGTTGGGCTCGCCAATAAACCGAATGGTGATTTCAACTAAAAAAATCAAGGTGATGCACCAGTCCATCACCACCACCGCCTGTAATAACGACTCTGGTAGCTCGTAGGTTTTAACCCCTATTACCAAGGCCGAAAAGATAATAATGCCGATAACAAACAACTCAAACGCTTTATTGGATCGGATTCTGTAAAAGGCAGCCTGCAGCTGATCGTTGGTTTCTTGTTTCATGAATAACAACTCTATATTTTGACGTTCTGGTCTTTAAACGTTTGGTATCTTGACGATTTGGCATGTTAAGTTTTTGGTAAATAATGTCTGATGATTTATCGCTCGGAATATTATCA
Source organism: Cellvibrionaceae bacterium (assembly GCA_034112445.1). GTDB lineage: Bacteria > Pseudomonadota > Gammaproteobacteria > Pseudomonadales > Cellvibrionaceae > Pelagadaptatus. The sequence goes on from JAWUVI010000021.1 coordinate 80,808, forward strand.
CTTTTCGGTTCATGTCTTACTGTAATTTATCCACAAGAAGCGCTAAAACTATACTATAAAGTACAATTAGAAATACAAAACAGCTAGAAATACAAAAACAGCTAGAAATACAAAACAACTAGAAACACAAATACCTTATATCCACTAAGCACTATTTTCTTAACGCCAACTATTGAGGGTAACAAGATGGAAGTTAATTACGAATTTAATCACGATATAGAAGCCGTTGCGGCATTACTGACCGACCCACAATTTTTGGTGGACAGATGCTTAGCAATGGGCGGTCTCACGGCCGAAGGAAATGCCACTGCAACCGAGGGCGGCCTAGAAATCAACACGACTCGCGAGCTGAAACAGAACCTACCGTCTTTTGTGGCAAAAATTATGGGGGCGGTTCAACACGTAGAATTAAATGAAGTCTGGCAACAAGACAGTGATGGCTGGTCGGGTAATTGGACCGCCGATATCACAGGCCAACCAATCACCATACAATCCGACTTTGTCTTAAAGTCAACCGCCAATGGCTGTTGTTACATCGCTAACCCACAAAGCAAAGTTCGCATTCCACTGATTGGCAAAAAAGTCGAGAAATTCATTAACGGTCAATCTTCAGATAGCCTTATTGCTGACTTAGATTACACACAAGCCATTCTAGACAAATAGATATATCTAGCGCATAACGAATCTTAAAGAAGCTCTATAAAAATGGCGGCCAAAATCATCGCCGGCACCTTCGCCGGTTTAATGGTATGAGTCATGGCTCTAGCCTCCCCTCCCTAAGACGTAAAGACGTAAATATCTAATTTACGTCTTTTTGCGCTGCAAACACCAAACAAACACAAAGCCTAAACCGATACCAACCATATCCGCCAGAAAGTCATACCAGCTGGCAGTACGAGCGGGTAACAACCAACCCTGGCCCAACTCAATAATCGCCGCCAAACTGACACTCACGAGCAAACAAACAAAGGTTTTACGCGGGAAAGAAAATAAAAAAGTAATGCTCAGGAACAGAAACGCTAAACAGTGTAGGACTTTGTCCAAACCATCCACAACCTGAGGCAGAGGTTGTGGACGAAACGCCGCAGCAAGAACAACCATTAATGCCACAACGGATAGCACTTGAAAAAAGCGTCGATTAATACGCATTCGGATTAATAAAACCTTTAAATACGGTGCTGAAAATAATCTTCAAATCCCACCACAAAGACCACGCTTGAATGTATTGAATATCATGCTCGACACGCTTTTCCATCTTCTCAAGCGTGTCGGTTTCACCACGCCAACCATTCACTTGCGCCCAACCGGTAATGCCCGGCTTGATTTTATGACGACGCATATAGCCTTTAATCTTACCCCGAAACTCTTCATTGTGAGAAACCGCGTGAGGCCTTGGCCCAACAATCGACATCTGACCCTGCAACACATTAATAAATTGCGGCAACTCATCCAACGAGGTTCGACGCAAGAAAGCACCTACGGGTGTAATACGCGCATCGCCTTTGGTTGCTTGAACAAAATCATCGCCGTTTTCCATCACCGACATAGACCGAAACTTCCACACATGAATAGATTTTCCATCCATGCCATAACGAAGTTGTTTGAAAAATACCGGGCCTTTGGACGTCAGCTTAATGGCCATGGCAATCAACATCATAGGCAGCGCAATCAGCGACAATATTAGCGTGGATAAAATAATGTCTTCGGCGCGCTTTAACGAACCATTCCAACCATTGATGGGGTCGCCAATTAAACTGACCGCTGGCACACCATCAAGATCAAGGCTACGAGCGTGCATCAATTCAAAAACAAATAAATCGGGAACAACATAAACCGTTGCCGTTGAATTCGCTAAGCGATCAAGTAGCTGGCTAATACGCAGCTCAGCGCGCATTGGCAATGCAATAAACACACAATCGAGTTCACCCGACTCAGCTTTTTCGACCAAGCTATCAAAGCTACCAATCGACTCACACTCAACATCATCAAACCCGGCTGAACGTCTGCAAACATCGGTCAAGGCTTTGTCTTTTTGGCGATCGTCAAAGTAACCGTGAATTTTATAACCGGTCCACTCAGATTTGCTTAAGCGATTAGCCACCACTTGAGCCAAAGCACCTGTACCCACAATAGCGGCGGTGCGTGAGTTAAAACCTTTGCGACGGATGAGCCGTAAAAAAAGTCGCAACGTAACCCGCCAACTTATCAACACGACCAAACCAATAGGGAACCACTGCAGCATAAACTCAGAGACATTTGGCAAACTCAAATCAACAAATAAAATAGTGATTGCCAAACAAAACAAAAACGCTAAAACCCAGCAACTGATGATTTGTTTAATCTCTGTCCGCAATTTTCCCGCACGCCAACTGCCGTACAAACTTGAAAATTCAGCGATTAATTGAAAGATTAAACTGCCGCCAATACCCGCCAACCAAATATTCCCAGGAAAGGAAATATCGATATCATTAATACACGCCACAATAAATACGGCCACAACAATAAGCAGTGAATCTATCACGCGAGCAATAAAAGAAAACTGCGATGAATAAGGTTTGATCATGCCACTTTGATTTGACTTCATAATTCCCTCTACGAGGCGCCATTAAAATAATGAGCGCTATAAAACTTCAACCCTGAAGTTATTCTTTGTGATTTTAACTTTTATCTTTCGTAATGTTAACGGCAACGCTGGGCAATGCTTTGTGTCACGGTTGTTTTATCTAAACCATAGCACAAAGCCGCTTTCATTTTATGGCCTTCGGCAATCACTAATGCAGGATTAGCCACACCATAATTGAGTGTTAACGCATGATAAAACAGTTTTAACACCGCTGATTTTTGTGGCCAATCCAACAGAAACCAACTGCCAATACCCGCATTCAATAAATTTAATATAACCTGTTTTTCATTGGGCCCATAATTTTTTGCATTAACAAAAGCCTGCCAAAACTCATCGTCTACTTGGTTCGCTTGAGCTTTCAACAGTGCCAACTCCGACCACGCATAAGGCCAATAAGGTCTTGCTTGCGTTGCCTGACGAAAATACTTCAATCCCATCTCAGCTTGATCAACGGCGTCAGCCTTTTGCACATTGGGCGTGATGCCATCAACCCAAAACAACCAACTGTAAAAACGTCCGGATGTTTGTAAATAGTCAGGATGTGACGGTGCATAACCCAAGGCCGTATCTAAATAGGAATAACCCCGATACCAATGTTGGGATGACTCTATCGTGCCCTTTTTTTGCCAACGCAATTCAAATCGTTTGGCTTGATACGCACTGAGATCAGCCACCATGGCCGCTATTGATGACAAGCCTAAGGCAGCAGCCAAAAAAATTGCCGCAAAACTAAAATATTTTTTGTTTACTGAGGCCAACATTAAGCCGCACTCACATTAAAATGCTGTGCCACAATTTTTTGTGGGTTGGCATTCACCAATTTATCGGCTTCTGCCTCTCCAATAATCTGGGCGGCGGCGTCACGGCCTTGCTTCAAATTAACCGGTCTACGTTCAAGATGGTGAGCATCCGATGCCAACACCGTCACCACACCCATACTTAATAATTGCTCTGCCCGCTCTTGAGCCACATCACCAAATTGGCCGGTAACCGAACCCGCCGTCACCTGAAATAAACAACCCAACTCTATTAAAGGGTCTAGCTTATCCAAACGGCGCATAACGTCTTTATTACGTTCTGGGTGCGCGATCATGGGCAGCACATCGTGTTTTAACAACCAGGCTATGATTTTATCCGTACCCGGCAAAATATGGCTGTGAGGCATCTCTAACAGCATCACCTTCTTATCTTGCCAGCGCCCCAAAAAAGGAATTTCGTTGGCCCCTAACATGGTTAATATTTCCGGGCCGATACGCACCTCACCAGCCATGCCTAAGGCTAAAGGAATATTGGCCTCTTGCAGTGCCGACTCAAACTGACTCAACGCCGACGCAATACCGGCAATGCTGTTTTCCCAACGACCATGATGAATATGCGGTGTCACCAAAGAATGTGTAACGCCATTAGCCACAGCCTGCCGCGCAAGGTCTAGTGCAGCGGTCATGTCTTTAGGACCGTCGTCTATTCCTGGTAATAAATGGCAATGGATATCAAACATACAATGAAAGTCTTAAGCGCAAAAAATTAAACCGGCTCATTAGACCGAGTCAGATGAATAGCCGTAGTTTTGGTAATAGCCCGCATAATAGGAATCGTAGCGGCTGCTTTTTTCAACATCGACCTTATTCAATACCACACCGGTTACCGGCGCACCCACTTCTTTCAAACGCTTAATGCCTTTAGCGGCCAGAGGCGCGGCTGTGTCATCGGCTTTCACCACATACACCAACGCATCGGCGTAAGACGACAACACCAAGGCATCGCTCACCGCGTGAGTTGGGGCCGAATCAATAATAATACGATCGTAATGCTCGCTGAGCTTTTGTAGCACCGCGCCAAAGCGTTTAGACGATAACAACTCCAATGGATTACCCGGTACAACACCGGCGGTTAAAACATCCACGGTAGAATTGTCTAACTTGTGCACACACTCTTTAAACTCTGCTGTACCCGCCACCAGGTTTGAAAGCCCCGGAGCCGTACGAGCTAAGCCGATAGTTTTGGCTAAGGTTGGACGACGCATATCGGCATCAATGAGCAATACTTTTTCCATCTGACCGATGGCTTCGGCAAGGTTCAACGAAACCGTTGATTTACCTTCATTGGGAACCGACGACGTAATAACGGTAATTTTATGAGGTTCATCAAGGTTGGATAAAATCAAACCCGTACGAATGGTTCGAATCGCTTCCGCAAAATTACCTTTACTGTCTGATAAAAACGCCTCAAAGGCATGTTCACTTTTATTGCTTTTCACTAAGGGTAAAAAGCCCAGCATAGGCGCGTGCAGTTTTTCTTCTACATCATCGGGTGTGCGCACGGTGTTGTTCAAGGCATCTTGCAAGAAGGCCAACATAACGCCCAACATACCACTGACCACCATGGCCAATAACACAATTAATTTTTTGTTGGGTTTTATCGGAACGCGTGGTGCAACCGCAGGATCAATAACGCGCGCATGAGCCGCCTGTAAACCACCGGCTTCATCGGTTTCTTTCGAACGCTGGAAAAACATATCGTACATGTGGTGATTGGTTTGTACTTCGCGCTCTAGCTCGCGCAATTTAAATTCTTTACGGTTTACACCCTGCAAACGCTTTTTGGTTTCGTCGAGCTGCACCTTCAACGACCTTTCATTCTGTTGAGCCATGCGATAATCAGTTTCAATACCTAAGCCCACGCGAACCACCTGCCGACGCAACTCGTTCATGGCGGCATCAGAATCGGATTTAGCGGCAACCATTTTAGGATGCTTTGGCCCGTAGCGTTTTGCCAATTCAAGTACCTTACGATCGGTATCAACCTGACTTTCTTTTAAGGTTTGCACCAACGAATGACGCAGTACGCTAGGAATAGACATCAACTGCTCAGCCGTTGGCGAACCACCCAGCTTTTGTACTTGGCGATAAATGGTATCCGTTTCAGACCGCAGCTTTTTGGTTTCTACATAGCGGCTGGTAATTTGTTCTAGTTCTTCTGCATCAAGGGTTTGTACGCCTTTAACGTCAATTAACTCAGCTTGCTCACGGTAATTTTGCAAACGTTGCTCAGAGGCTTGTAACGTGGCCCGCAAATCACCCAAGCGGTTGCCCACCCAATCGGCGGCTTTTTTAGTCACGTTTAACTTGGCTTCTAAATGGCTTTCGATATAAACATCGGCCAAGGTATTGGCAATACTTGCCGCTAATTTAGGATCGGTTGACTCAACATTAATTTTAACCAACTGAGTATTACGCACCGGTGAAATGGATAAGTTCCCAGTGAATGCATTCACCACATCATCGAATATTTCTTGCTCAGTTGGCTCGACTTCATTTGAGTCTATGGGCAATAAAGAGCGTAAGCTAAAACCAGCCGGCTTTTGGCGCGGGTCGAACAAGGGATGGGTATCGAGATTTAAACGACGGATCACCCGCTCGGCCAAATCACGGGATTTTAAAATCTCAAACTGGGTTAGAAAATATTCTTTATGGCTGGTACTCATGCCATAAACATCTTCGATAGACAGCACTTTGGCCTGTTCATTTTCAATAAGAACGGTTGTGCTCGCCTTGTAAACCGGCTCCATCGAGAAGACGACCATAATAGTAAAAAGCGTAATCACAGCCGACAAGGCCGCAATATTCCATTTCTGATGCATCAAGACACGCCAATAATGACGTAGATCTATGACTTCTTCACTGAAGTTTTCGCGTTGATTAACGCCCCGGTCCATGGCATTCGATTCATTCATACAGATCTGATCTCGTGAAAATTAACAATTAGTCTAAAAGAAGCTTTGCTCTACCGTAATAATATCGCCCGGCTTTACCGGTGAATTTAAATCCACGCGGCGAGGCGTTTGCGAAGCATCACTGTCTGAGATAATAAAGATATTGCCCTTGGCTGCCCTCTCGGTAAAACCTTCGGCAAGCGATACCGCTTTACGTACGGTTAAGCCAGGCTGGAATGGAAAGCCGCCTGATTTTTCGACTTCACCATTGATGTAAAACTGGCGGTATTCAAGAATACTGACCGATACCTTAGGGTCTATCAGGTAATCACCCAACAAGCCTTGGGTTATTTTGGTTTGCAGCTCACCAACGGTTAAGCCCAGCAATCTTAACTCGCCTAAAAACGGGTATGAGATGGTGCCGGCATCGGTTAGTTGTGCTTCAAGTGTCATGTCGTCTTCGCCATACACTTGGATGCGAATTTCATCGCCAGAACCCAATGTGTATTCAGACAAGCCCGACTGAGCTTGAACCGTAGCCGCAGAAAATAAAAAAAACAAAGACAATAAATAGGTGATTTGCAGGGTAAAAACACGAGTTACTAAGCGTTGGGTGTTACGCACTTAAACAATCTCCATATAAAAACTTCTCACACTGAAAAGTTATTTCCGTATCGACATTACAGCTTTTTGAATTGGCTTATAAACGGTCGACTTTCATCTTAAAACAGCGCGCCATAGTACAGCAAATAATGACGAAATTCACGCCAATTGATGTTTATTTACACAAACAAAAAAGCCACTCGCCTTTTCAGCGAGTGGCTTTTAATACGAGCGCCTTAAAGAAAATAACTTCTTTATAAACTCATAGAAAGATGCAAAGCAACCTGGTTGCGATCGAAATCAAAACCGGTAATGTTTGAGTCTTTCTCGGTATTGGTAAACGACAAACCTAAATCTAACCAGCGACGCATAGAGTAATCAAACCGAACACCTGTGGTTGATGTTTCGTCTTCACGTTGCGCCGGATCATCTTCATAGCTTTCTTCATCGTAGCTGTAAAAAACCGACGAATTAAAACGATTAGACCAAGCGTGCTGCCAAGTAACACCGTAACTGGTGGAATCGATAAAACTGCCCGTACCATTGGTTTCACGGCTGTCTTTAGCTGAATTAATCGTGACAACAGAATAGGTTTTTGGTGACCACTGCACATCGGCTTCCCAGCTGCTACCAGAGAAATCATCGCGATCGCTATCGTCAAAATCTTTCTTACGTTGACCAACTTTAATGGTACCTTGAGTTTTGCCTGTGGCTTCCCAAGTCACACCCACTGAATATTTTTGCTGTTCACTGTCGAGCGTATCAAACGCGGCAACCACGGCAGCAGGATCATTAACGTAATCAATATCGGTATAACTGCCTTCCACTAAAACGTTGGTACGACCGCCCACGTTCCAATAAAAAGTAGCGCCCGCATTATTGCTGTCACGATCACGACCACGAGTTGAATCACGGTGATTGGTATATTCTTTTTCTACTGCACCAACGTTAAACACCAAACGACCGCGCGAAGAATCACTGCCGAAAATATATTCTGCGTCGATGGTGGTTTCTTCGTAAGTATCTGGCTCGTCAATGCCAGTAGCGCCAGCACCTTGACTAAAACCCGTACCACGATCTTCGTGGCCATCTAAATAACTGGCGCTTAAATCAATTTGGTTGCGGCTGTTAAATTCGTAGCTGACCAAACCCGTTACGCTGTTGTCATTATAATCATCGTCACTGCTACTGGCATAAGAACCAGCGATATGCTGATAACCCAATTCAACTTTGGTATTGCCAAAATCGGCAGCGGCTTGTACCGACGGCGATAAAATTGTTACCCAAGAATCTTTTTCATTATTAGATTGTGAAAAAATATTATCGTCGTGTCTTTGCTCTAAGGTTACAGACGGAACCACATCGAACATACCCATCTGTATAACAGCAGGCTCTAACGCATGAGACTGCGCAGAAATAACAACAGCTGAAACAGCGGCACTTAATGTTAATAAAGACGATACGGGGTTTTTAATAAATACGGTGCTTCTCATGACAATCACTCCATTAGATTCTTAAATTGACTGCTCCAGCCCCCACCGGAAACAACAGCCAAGTCCATTAGACCGTATTCTATTTAATAATTGTATTTAGGTCACGGGAAAACAGTGAATCAAACCTTAATTATCCAAATTAATTTGTCAGGTTCACGTTTCATTAACATAACTTTATTTTTTAGGTTTACTGCGCCCATAAATATCGTCAAAACGCACAATATCATCCTCACCCAAATAAGAACCTGACTGCACTTCAATCATTTCCAGCGCAATAGAACCCGGATTGTGCAAACGATGGGTGACACCCAGAGGAATATACGTCGATTGATTTTCACCCACCAAGAATTCTTCATCGCCTTTTGTTACTAAAGCCGTACCAGAAACCACAATCCAATGCTCGGCGCGATGGTGATGCATTTGCAATGATAAATGCGCATTAGGATAGACAACAATGCGCTTCACTTGAAAACGCTCACCGGCATCAATGGAATCGTAATAACCCCAAGGGCGATAGACTTTGCGATGATTTTCAACTTTGGCTTGTTTTATTTCACAGTCGTTTGATTTTAATGTTTCAACTATCTTTTTAACGTCTTGAACCTTGTCTTTGGCGGCCACCAATAACGCATCAGCCGTATCGACAATCACAATATTTTGCAGACCAACCGTGGCAATGATTTTGTCATCGTGAGAACGCACATAACAATTTTCAGTTTGCTCTAACAACACTTCACCGCGCACGGTATTGCCGTTATCGTCTTTATTTGACACATCCCACAAAGCCGACCAAGAACCCACATCACTCCAGCCACAATCCATGGGCACCATGGCCACATTGTTGGCTTTTTCCATCACGGCGTAATCAATTGAGTCATCAGGGCTGGATAAAAACGCATCGGCTTGGGGCCGAATAAAATCAATATCTCGAGCAGAGTGTTGCATGGCCGTTTCACAGGCCGACAAAATTTGCGGCTGAAATTCGCCAAGAGCTTTTAAATACACACTGGCTTTAAACAAAAACAAACCACTGTTCCAAACGTAATCGCCACTGGCCAAATATTGCTCGGCGGTTGCTTGATTGGGTTTTTCAACAAAGGCCGCCACTTCAAAACCTTCGCCTAATGCTGCGCCTTTTTTAATGTAACCGTAACCGGTTTCGGCTTTGCTGGGGACAATACCAAAGGTCACTAATTTTTCAGACTCAGACTCAAGTTCAGGCTCAGACTCAGCCAGTGCTTGGGCTTGCAAGATAGCTTTTTGAAAGGCAGGCACATTGGTAATGACATGATCAGCCGCCAACACCAACAACAAGGGATCATTGCCGCCTTTAATCGCTTCTAGCGCCGCCAGTGCAATGGCCGGAGCGGTATTTCGACCGGCAGGCTCTAACAAAATCCCTTTATTATCAACGTTATTTTCACGCAACTGCTCGGCTACGGTAAAACGATGATCCTCACCACAAATGATCAATGGATCATCACACGCCAAACCCTGCAAGCGCGCCACGGTTTCTTGCAACATGGATTGCTCGCCCACCAACGATAAAAATTGTTTCGGTTGGAGCTTACGAGACAAAGGCCACAAACGACTGCCAGAACCACCGGCCATAATGACGGGTAAAATCATATTTTTTACATCCCTTTAAAAATGAGGCCGCATTGTATTACATTTTTGCGCTGTCTTTTATGGTTTTAGTAAGACCCGAACTTAATACTTACCATAATGAATGTCCGATATAGCCGCCTAGCGAGCAGGTAACGGCGACTATCACTTAAAGAATATAAGTATTTTACGAGTAGTGGATGAAAGAACAACTTTAACGCCCATCTATGATGCCGTGAACACTCAACTTTATGACGACCCACATAGATTGTGCCTAGAACTTCTCAAGGGTAATGACCTCCCTGAAAAGCAAAGCGTTTATGGGCTTGAAAGCCGTGATGACTTTTTAGAACTCGCTGATAAATTATCGGTACCAAGAAAAGGGATTGAGGTCTATATCGACAAGACAATAATGAAAAACATTGAACCGATTACAAATCTGATTATGAAATCTGCATTAACTGAGGACTTAAAGAGCGCTTACATAAAGGTCATAAAAACCCACGCGCAACTACTAGCGCAATAGTATTTTAACGAAGATCGGCAGAAACACTCACAAATACCATTTTTGTGGGCATAATAAGCAATAGACTAGCGAGATAGGTAAAGCGGCATTAACTGCTATAATTTACTTATACAGAGGCGTTTTACAATGAACAATCACAACACAAAAAGAATCACCAAAGCACTTATCTTAAGAGCCGTTGCAAGCTCTAGCGCCATTGAAACCGGCACACCTACTCAAATTATCGAAAAAAAATTGAAATCTAAAAAGAGTAAGTTTCACCATTTAACACTTGCCAATTAAACCGGCTCTGCATTCAAGCCTAAAGCATCCCGAACCAACCCTTCCATGTAACTATAACCTCCAGCAAAAACTACCTTTTACCCGTTACTCTCTCGTACAACATCTCTGGCGCCAAATCGAACCCACAGGGCCACGCTAACGTTGGCCATTCATCAAGAAAGAACGATTGAAAAACAGAAAGATCTTCGAGTGGTTTAGCGACTTCAAACAAACTAGGTATATCCACTAAATTGACGACGCCTTGTTCGCCAGTATTAAACACTAAAGCTATTTTATAATCGCTCACGTACTCAGCACTTTGTAGATACACCATAAAATCAACTCCCTGCCACCCTCATTTTTAAACAAATATCGCTATCGCGTTAAGTAACTGCATAAACCCGCTTAGAAGCCGACATTCCCTTACCCCAGCACTTACCTTTTTTGTGGGCATAATCAGCGATAGAACTGACTGAACCAGCGCAATTGCCATAGCTTTTACTGAAATTTTTAACGTGGTTTAACCACTCTTTTGGATCTATTCCTAAGCGAGAAACCAATGGCGGTAATTCACCAGCAATAGAACCGCGCTTATCATCGCGCACCACGCGGCCAGTAACATCAATCAAATCAAAATATTCTTCTAAGGTGAAAGGTAAGGCAGCGTGAACTGAAGTGTGAGCACTGCCATCAAAGGGCATTAATGGTGCTTCGGGTTGATCTTTCAAACCCAAATCTTGTTTTAGTTTTTGTTGTTTTTTAACTCGCTTAATAATGGTTTTTTCATCGTTAGAACAACGACTTTTGGTTTTGGCATAATCGTTCAAACGCTGCTGAATAGAGGTAAAATCACTGCTGGTTACATCCGGCTCCATCGCCGCCCGCACGGGGTTTAAATCAACGTAGGCCATACAACTTAACACCGCCGCATCGTCTAATAATGCCTGGCTTTTAAAACGCCCCTCCCAAAATCGGCCTTTGCAGTTTTCTTCTTCGTTGGCCATACGCGCAATGGTTTCATTCACGCCACGCATAAACCAGCTGATGTTGCACAAACGCTCACGCCATACCGCTATAACTTCATACACTTTATCGATCTGCGCCTGATCCATCGTATTGGCTTCTTGCAACCAACGATTAACCAAAACGTTACCGCTGTACAACTGTGTCCAACGTTCAACGACTTCGGCATCAGACCAACCATTAGCGCGCTCTACATCCACATGCAACACCGTATGATAATGATTACTCATCACCGCATAAGCACAGACATCAATGGCATACACATACGACAAAAAACGTAACCGCGACGTAATCCACTGCTTACGATGATCAAAGTTTTCACCCGTAACACGATCAGATCCACACAAATACGCACGCCGAACACAGCGTACATAACAATGATAATAAGACGTGTCTTCAAGTGACACCTGCTCACTGCGGGCTTTGGTCATATCAATTCACTCACTCACACATAATTTCAATAAATCGTGGATCAATACACGAGCGCATAAAAGCGTTCATTTCAACTTCATCGCCCGAATCATAAAAACGCATCATCAATTCATTAAATTCTAGTTTTTTCTTCGCCGATAAATTAAGCGGTGGATAACCCGCACTCAATAAAACGCCATTCATCATTAAACGGCCCATGCGCTTATTAACATCGTAAAAAAACTGATTACGTGCCATCGACAAAAACACATGTATGGCTTTATCGTAAACATCTTCAATTTCATTCAATGAAACCATTAACGCGTTAAATTTAGACGGCAACTCAGACACTTTCGGCGGCATATACTCAGAGCCCGCAATAGTCACCATGCCCGAACGAAACTGCCCCCATTCTAAGGCCTCTTCTTTACCCGCCAAGGCATGCAAGGCACACACAAACTCAACAGAAACTGAGAAGCGATCGTGTTTTACGGCATCAAACAAATACCGCCAAGCCTCACCTTGGTTTATCGCTATTTGTTGATCACTTAATTTGTGCCCACCAACCGTCACACCCTCAAGCAAAGTACTAATCTCTGGCAAAGTAAAATTGAGCCCTTCAAGCAACACAGAATCGTGCACTAAAACCCCCACCTCACGCCGCGCAAGCATTAAGGCTTTGGCTTTATTGGGATTAATGCCTGCAATCGACACGCTCATATAACACCTCAACAATAAACTTCTGATTACAGCCGACACTAACTCAGAATGAAATGATAGTCAATTTATGGATGTCCTTTTATTTTCTTTATGGATGTCCTTTTATTTGGGGGGATTACACTTTTATTTGTCAGCGTAGGGAAACGGAGCGAATTTGAGCCGCTTGTTAAGCCTGACCAGATTTAAGTCGTTGCATTAAGTCTGCTGGAGCAAAATAGAGTTTTGTACGCCCATCTTTTGTTGACAGGAGAAGCTTAAGTCCTACGAGTTTTGTTAAGTAAGTGCGAGCAGTGTTTTCAGCAATCCCATAAGAGTTCGAAATTTCTTTTGCTGTAAATATTCTTCCTGGCTCCTTTGTTCCCTTTTTGACAATATCTTTTTGTACAAAATTTAATGCGTCACAAAATTCTGATTCCTCCAAAATTTTTAAAACTTGATTAAACTCTTCAGTTTTATGCTGTAGATAGGACTGTAGCTCGTCAAAAGCAGCCAAAATTACATCCAGTTGAAAATCGATGAAATAGGTTAAATCATTCTGATCTTTTTCTGTGTACATATACGATAGCCCATATCCTTTGGGGTCATCTTTTAGTAATTTGCTAATAGACACATAACGAAATAGCTCATAATGGTTCTTCAACATGAACCAATAAAATAATGCCCTTGCAGTTCTTCCATTTCCATCTCTGAATGGATGTTCATAACCAATCATAAAATGCAATATTATTGCTTTAACCACAGGTGCAATAAACTCAGAGCCGCTAGAGCCTGAGTGATCCTTATTGGCAAATTGACATAACTTTTGAAGTCTCTCAGGGATATTCTCAAAAGATGGGGGTTGATGTGTTATCTCACCTCTGTCATCTTCAACATAGATATCATTATCCTCCCGGAACTCACCCGGAACGACATTATTTTCAGTTGTAAATTTGGTCGCAACACTATGAAATTCCAAAATGAGATCAACTGTTAGCTCTTCATTGGCCCGTCTCTCTGCAAGCTTGAGCAAAAAGAAATTATTGAGGATCATCCTTTCATCCTCATCTACTGGTTCTCGCTCTTCCTCTAGCATTTTTTTGGCGACTTCCCGCGTAGTCGCAGCTCCTTCTAACTGAGCGCTAGTTATGGCCTCCTCCATGATTAGAGATGAGACTAGGAATTTCTGCTGTATATTATCTGACGCTGGATTATCAGCCATAACACCAACATTCCCACCCGCAAGCTTAATTACTTGGTGTAATTTCGCTTCCATTGAGTGGGGAGTAAAATATGAAAATTGTATTCCGTTATCGCCCCAAAGGCTTACATATTTCATCTGCATCACTCTTTGGAATTTTACGGCATACCAGATGTTTTTTGCATCAGCTCGAGGAACACGCCACTTTAGTAAATCCCAGTGTAGATACCTTCCTTTTGGGTCTGTTGCCCCATACTCACCTAAAAATGGCCTAATTTCACCATAATTAACGTCTGCAAGGTCAAAATAGGGCGCTTGTTCAACACTTGGCTTTGCCATTTAAACTCAACTTTTGATATTTGCGTTATAGATTGCAAGATGATGGCACTATTGGCCTAAAAGTCAAATGTTTAGTAGTTGAAGTAGCGGTGCGGCCACGATAACAGCGGGCAAAGTTTCGAGCACCGCCGCCAGTGGCTTGAGGATCGGATGCAGATTTTAGCTTCTGTGTTCGCCATTGATATGTGTAGCTTTGCTGTAATGCATAACCATTACCACCTGGTGGTAAAAATTGAAATGAGCGGTGTGTTAGCCACAACAGAAAGTAACCCTCCAGTTACCAATACAATCAAGCAGAGAGAGATCAATAATGAACTTTAAATTTCTAGCCTACAAATGAAGCGTGGGTAACATGCTTTGATGTAAAACCCGAAAGATGTCAACACCATCAACTGTCACGGCATAAAAAACACAATGAGACTCTACAGGGTATTGCAAATAACGCTTAACATCTGGATCAAAACGCCTACCTAATTGTGGGCTTTCAGCTAAGGCCCTGAACACCTGCTCAATTTTATAAATATACTCTTCAGCTCTGACAAAACCGAATTGCTCAACACTGTAGTCAAAAATCTGCTCAAGATCTCGCTCTGCCTTTTCGTGCACATGAAAAGACGGAGCATCAGACATTATGTTTTTTCTTCATTTTGGCCACAAAATCTTTAGCGCTCCAATTTTCAATAACGGGACTATTTTCACCTTCTTCAATTAAATCACGCAGCTGGATAAGCTTTGATTCAGCCCGCTTCTCTTGCAGCAGCCTTAATCCTGCTCGGATCACCTCACTCTGATTACTAAAATCACCAGATGCAATGACTCCATCAATAAATCCACCCTGCTCTTCTGTTGGCCTAAAAGTAATTGTTCCAGCCATAATCCACCTCAACTGTAAGCATATGTCTTACGTCAATTATAATATTAAGGCTTCACTTTTAGCAAGATTCTGCAAAATTTATGAGTGATCTTTATCTTTCTAAAAGTACGTATGTCCGTAAAAAACAAAATGTCCGTGAAATCTTTATTTTAGAATCAGAGCATGTCCGATAAAGTTATTACGCGGCAAGTTCATTAATGGTTAACGAGCCTTAACCACACTCACAAATACCATTTGGTATGCAAATGCACATCGTCTCTGTTTTTGCAGTCTGCAACATCAAACCACTGGTATTGGCCATGCGGGGCGCTAGGTAGAGCAGCCAAATCGCACTCGAGAATTAGCGTATAAGGCTGAACCACGTAATGTGTTGTGACGTTTTCATCCAGTGCTGAATCGTTGTAGTGATGCTCAAACGGGCCAATAAACTCGGCCTGCTCGATATTAATGGTTTGGCCTAGCTCTTCTTGGGTTAAACGCTGGAACGCGCTTGGAATTTTTTCATCTTTAAAAATACGGCCTCCGGGTACAAACCAAAAGCCTTGAGCAGGTCGATTTAAACGCTCGCCCAATAACACCTGCCCTTGCGGGCTATACACCACCAGATCAATTGAAATGAGTGGCGTATTGGCCACAACCGATTTAAACAGCTCGGTAGAGAGTTTCATAAAAGGCGCGCTTACCCGCGAAAGTTATCTTGGTTTTGCAAAAACCACTCATAGGTCATGGCTAAACCATCACTTAACGTGATGCTGGCTTGCCAGCCTAAGCTATTTAACCGATCGGCACTCATCAACTTACGGGGCGCACCATCGGGTTTGCTAGAATCAAAACTTAAAGTACCTTTAAAGCCCACCACACGTTGCATGGTTTCAGCCATTTCGCGAATGGTGCAATCAATACCTGTACCCACATTAATATGCGACAACATCGGCTGGGTATTGGCTTGATAGGTTTCGCTATTGAGGTTCATCACATGCACACTGGCCGCGGCCATATCGTCAACGTGTAAAAACTCACGCATCGGCTTACCACTGCCCCACACCACAACCTCGGCATCGTTCGCCAGTTCTGCTTCGTGAAAGCGGCGCATAAGTGCGGGAATAACATGGGAATTCTGCGGATGAAAATTATCATTCTCACCATACAAATTGGTCGGCATCACACTGCGGTAATCAAGTCCTTGATCAGCGTATTGGCGGTTATACGACTCACACATTTTAATACCAGCAATTTTGGCAATGGCGTAAGGCTCGTGGGTGGGCTCTAGCGTTACGGTTAGTAGCGCGGTTTCACGCATAGGTTGCTCGGCCAACTTAGGGTAAATACACGAAGAACCCAAGAACAACAATTGTTTCACGCCATTACAGTAAGCCGAATGAATAATATGATTTTGAATGCTCAGGTTTTCATAAATAAACTCAGCAGGGTAAGTATTATTAGCCACAATACCGCCCACCTTGGCGGCGGCTAAATAGACTTGATCAATCGCGGTGTTTTGAAAAAAATCAGCCACGGCTTGCTGATCTAAAAGATTTAACTCAGCTCGGCTGCGGGTAATAACGTTCACATTACCCTGAGCCTTTAACTGGCGAACAATCGCCGAGCCGACCATACCGTTATGGCCAGCGACAAAAATATTTTTCATTGAAACAACCTATGTTTAGTAAACG
>JAWUVI010000022.1:0-350664 GCA_034112445.1 Cellvibrionaceae bacterium
TTCAGGTACTTTTACATTAGGCTCAGTTAGTAGAAAGCCGCCGTGGGTTTTATCTAGCGTATATAAATGTGTTCCGCGACCGGTTGTCATTGCCAACATAGTTGACGGACCGTAAAGGACATAACCTGCCGCTACCATTTGTGTGCCTGGCTGCAGAAATGCAGAAGGATCGTCAGAACTCATCCACTGCGGTGCATGCGTAATTGAAAATATGGTACCTATAAGACTATTTATTTCCGTATTCGACGAGCCATCGAGCGGGTCGAAGCTAACTAAGTATTTTCCTTCAGGATTACATGGCACCACTGTGTCTTCTTCTTCTGAAGATATCGCCTTTACATAACCCGATTCAGCAAGCGTGTCCTTTAGAATCTGATTAGAAATTACGTCTAATTTTTTCTGAGTTTCGCCTTGCACATTTTCCGATAATGTTGACCCCAATACACCCGCTAACGCACCTTGGCTAACGCGGAACGAAATTTCCTTACAGCCTGCTAAAATTGTTCGGATTAAAAGGATAAGTTCGAGCGGAGCGCCATCTTGTTGAAGCTGGGAGTTTAAGCGTTTCATGTTACCAAGTGTTCCTTAGATGTGTTATCAAAACGATAAAAAATTGCAGTTTGCTCCAGTGGGCTGGGCAGCAGGCATATTCTTGTATTACTTGGTTAGCAATTGTAACTGGGATGCACAAAAAATGCGACCTCACAATTTACCACCGATGTAATATTGCCGTCACGGCTGGGTTATCAGCAGATATTAGCGGGTAAATTAGTAAAGAATAAAGAGTCGCTTTAAGTTCAGAGGCTAACATAAGTATGAATTTCTACTTTTTGGTAAAAAGAAGATCCGCTGAGCCTGATGTTTTGGTACAGTTATAGAAACATTATTACAGTAAATTAAATAGACATTATGCACGTACATATTTTAGGCATTTGCGGCAGCTTTATGGGTGGAATTGCGGCTATCGCAAAGTCGCTGGGACATACGGTCACTGGTTCCGATAGCAATGTTTATCCCCCCATGAGCACGCAGTTAGAAAACTTAGGTATTGCATTAACCTCAGGATTTGATACCAAACAATTCGATCCTGTGCCCGACGTGGTCGTTATTGGTAACGCTATGTCACGAGGTAATCCAGCCGTTGAATACGTGCTTGATCGTAATCTTCCGTATACCAGTGGCCCACAATGGCTGCTAGATAATTTGCTTACCGAACGTTGGGTTATCGCTGCCTCCGGCACACACGGTAAAACAAGCACAGCAAGTATGATCGCATGGGTTCTTGAAGACATTGGCTTAGAACCTGGTTTCTTGATCGGTGGCGTACCTGAGAATTTTGGTATTTCAGCACGAATAGGTAAATCGCCTTTTTTCATCATTGAAGCTGATGAATACGACAGTGCTTTTTTTGATAAACGCTCCAAATTTATTCACTATGCACCACGCACCCTAGTTATGAATAACTTAGAGTTTGATCACGCTGATATTTTTGCCGACCTAGCAGCAATACAAACCCAATTTCACCACCTTATTCGCACAGTCCCAAATAATGGTTTGATTATTTATCCCGACAATGAACCAGCGCTTGATGCTGTAATTGATAGAGGCTGCTGGACACCGACTGAGAAAACCAATATCGAAAAAAACGGCTCAGATACAACATGGCAAGCAGAGCTCACCAGCACAGACGGCACTTCATTTAACGTATGGCATGCTGGCAAATGTGCTGGTGAGGTCGTGTGGTCGCAAAGCGGTAAACACAATACCTACAACGCCATTGCTGCTATTGCGGCCGCACGTAATGTCGGCGTTACCCCAGCGATAGCTATCGCGGCGCTAAATGAATTCAAAGGCGTTAAACGCCGAATGGAACGGCTTGGTGAAGTTGGTAGAATAACCCTTTATGACGACTTCGCCCATCACCCAACAGCGATTCAGACCACGCTTGAAGGCCTACGCGCACAGGTAGGTGGCGACCAAATCATTGCCTTAATTGAACCACGCTCCAACACCATGCGCATGGGCATCCATAAAAAACAACTATCACACTCATGCAATGCCGCCGACCTGGCTCTATGGTATAAACCCAGCGATGTAGATTGGGATTTATCCTCTGTCATCAAAAATAGCTCCACAGATAGCATGCTTTGCCAGAGCATTGACGACATGATTAACGTCACTCTGAGCAACTTAAACCCCAATCAAAATACGCACATTGTGACCATGTCAAACGGTGGTTTTTCTGGTATCCAACAGCAACTTTTAAACCAAATAAAGACTCGGCTTTCATCATGAAAAATCAGAATTTTGAGCAACAACGTGTCGTACAACTGGATGGCGGAATAAATTTTCGCGATTTAGGCGGTTATAAAAACAAAGCAGGGAAGAGAGTTCGTTGGGGAAAATTATTCCGCTCTGGTCACCTCGCTAATTTGAGCCCATCCGATATAACTATTTTAAAACAAAAAGGCATCACTGAGGTCCATGATTTCCGCAGAGATGAAGAACAAAGTCGCGCTCCTAGCCAGCCCATAGAAGCGAGAACTGTTAACGACTATTCCATGTTTATTGGCAGCATGTCGAAATTTTGGGACCACCTACAAAGTGGCAAACTGAATGCTGACACCGCCCATGCTTTAGTTGTCGAGTCATACAGCTCTTGCCATAAAGATGTCGCCCCAGCTTATCAACGCTTCTTCCAGAGCCTGATAAACAACCCAGATAACGCCAGCTTATTTCATTGCGCAGCGGGTAAAGATCGTACAGGTATAGCAGCCGCCTTGATACTTGGTGCGCTCGACATTGATCGAGACATTATTATCGAAGACTACCTACTAACCCTCAAACACTTTGACAGTGACAACCTTATTAGCATTGTCGAAGGCCACTTAAAAGACGCTGACGTAAAGCACTGGGAAAGAGAGTGGATACTACCTTACTGCAGCGTCAGCGAGGATAATATTCACGGATTTCTAGATTTTATCGACCAGCAATATGGCGATATCAACAATTATCTAACCCGCGAACTCGATTTAAGTTTGAACGAGCTAGACAAATTTAAAAGCATCTATTTAGAATAGATCACTCATCTTCAGTATCAGTAGATAACTCATCAGGAATAAACTTAAGAGCTGCAGAATTAATGCAATAACGCAACCCTGTCGGCTCAGGCCCATCATCAAAAACATGACCCAAATGCTCACCGCAATTAGACAAAATCTCCGTGCGCTTCATCCCCCAACGAGAATCATCTTTTAAGATAACATTGTCGCGACTGATAACATCCCAAAAACTAGGCCAGCCTGTACCTGATTTATATTTGTGATCCGAGCGAAAAAGAGGAACCCCACAGCCCGCCGAGACAAAAACACCGGGACGTTTTTCATCCAACAAATCACCACTAAATGCCGGCTCAGTACCCGACTTCCACATAATGTTATATTCATTCTCAGTCAGAATTTCTTTCCACAACTCACGTGGAATTTTATCGAGATTTTGACCATCAGTTAACCACTGACGCGCCTCCTCAAGACTCACATCGCCCGCCCCACTATTTGCAGTCATACCAATTAGCCCTAATAAAATAATGCGTTTAAATACAGTTTTCATACCTTTAGTTTGATCCATAAGTCTTACCTCTACACTTATCTTTAGAGTGATAAAGTGAGTGAAAATTCCATAATCGACACCCAGAATAAGAAATTAATGCTGAACGTTCTTACTGGCCTTATCCGCCGCTTTAGAATCAAACAATTTATCCAGCGTCACTTTTGGCTCATCCCATGAGCCATCAATACTGTAGCTAACGCTGGTTAATTTTTTGATCTGCTTGTCCAATAACTTACTGATGAGATATACGCCTGCTGCTGCAGGCAAACCAGCAGCCAGAGCAGCAATCGTTGTAGCATTGCCTCCGACAGGTAAAGTCGCCACCAAAGACGCATCTATTTTTTCGTTGATCATATCCAACTCCCCACCCATCTCTAACTTAGATGAGGGAGTATTAACATTTATTGGTGACTTCATTTTCATCATCCCATCTTCAAAACTTAACTGCCCCCTAACTTTGTCATAAGCCATGCCATCTTTATAGATATCAGAAAAATCCAACTGCAAACGCCTTATCCAGCTATCAAAATTAAACAAACCTAATAAACGCAAAAAAGCATTGCTTGCAGGATCTTGCGAGTTATTAAAACGGCCCTTATCCATGCGAATATTAATATCACCTTGTAGCGCCCTCAAATCCAACATAGCCGGACTTCCAGCCCAACTAACCTCTGAATTAAACTCGGCGTATTTACTGCTCATTAACCTTGGCTGCTGCCATGCCGACAATACATCGGCCACATTAGTCATTTCCAACACACCAGAAAAATGACTAGTGTGCATGGCATTTTTCCGATTCCAGTTAACAATTGCGCCTTCATTTTTATTCTTACCCCTAATCTTTATGCCTCTTATTTCTCCATAAAGATCACTTAACATTAAACCCTTTTCTTCTGGTCTGAGTTTAAATTCCCACTGGCCAAATTCTTTATCATTCAAGCGCAAATCTTGAACAGTAACATTCGCGGCCACAACACTATCAAACTCAAAATTTTGAAGTGCATCAGGCGAGTAATGATCTACTGACTCGTTCGCCGCGTCTTGGTTTATAAAAAGATAATCTAGGTTCACCAATAACGGATCAGACTCAGACTGCCAGCCAATCGAGCCCTGCAATACTGGGTGCTTGACAGAAAAAGACCAACCATCTTCTTGCTGGCCACCACCAACATAAACCTTATCTACATCAAACCCCTTCCATAACAAACGGTCCAACACCACATCAAACTTGAGCAGTGAACTCGGCACGGCTGATAAATTTTCTTGCCGTGAAAATGTTTTTGCGGCTGTTGCAGTTGTGGGAGTTATTGCAGTTGTCGAGTTTATTGTAGCTGTGGAAGTTATTGTAGCTGTAGAAGTTATTAACGACTGCTCATGTAATTGCTCAGAATACAATTGATAACGCTTCACAAGATCTAATAGCTCATCCCCTTCAATACTCTCAACCGAGCCAGTCAACCAAATATTATCTTTGGTATTATTTTTCAAGCCTTGTTGTAAGGCGAGTTCTCCATGCAGGCCTTTGGCTTTAGACATTGTCAGCGAGCTAGTTAACCCCGCTGCGTAACTCAAACTATAATCAGTGCTTTCTGGGTGAATATTCATACTGAAGCTAAGATCAGAAACATCTTCACTTGCTTTGCGGTAAGGGGCGGGCAAATCAATAGCAACACCTTGTAAATCGGTTTGCAGAAGAAACGCGACCGGCTTTTTGTCAGCGTAACTGGGAATCGTCAAAGCAGCAGAGTAATTTGCCATACCCTGTAAAAACAGTACTTCAGGCCTGTCTGACCAACTGGCTAAATCAGCCATAGGTAGCGCGCCAAAAAAGTTTACTAACACACCTGAGTATTCCTCACCTAAGGGACTCGTAATCACAGCATTAACAGGCTGGCCCCACAAATCAGCTTCTATTCTTTCAGCAACAAGCCCTTGCTCGCTCGTATAGGATAATGTTCCACGAGTATTCTGTAACTGCAACGCCAAATTGCCAATAGTAAGAGTCGAACCCTGAAGCTCTAAATCTATGCTTTGCTTGAGTCCTGGTTGCTCTGGGCTCAAGGGCACATCAATATCAAAATTTGTTACCATAGCCGATGACAATGTCCAACTTTCTAACGCTGAGCCCAATATAGCGCGCAAAGGAGATTGCTGAATAAGATCCAAACCATCTTGCGCCGGCCCAATAGCATTACCTTGCAGCTTTAATATTGATCCGGAGCCTTGTGGATTACCAAGCATAGATATCTGCGCTTCGACGATGTCACTCTTTAAAAAATCCCCTTGTGTCAACTGCCCTTCAATATCGATATTATTAATCACTAAATCTGCACTAAAGTTTTTTACAGCTGGCCAATCTGAATGATAATTTAACGAAGCATTACTGAGACTCAAGCCCAGCTGCATGTCTCTGTTGTTACCGGCCGTAGCAAGACCGCCTCTATATACAAAACCGGCATGCTTAACATCACCACTAACTTCAGACTCATCAAGCCACTCACTCAAGCTGGCAGGTGAATTTTTTGGCATAAGGCTCTTATAGTCTTTGAGTACACCATCAAGTAAACCTAGCGACAGAATAATCTCGCCTTCTCTGGTGTTTTTGATCAAAGGGGAATCTACATAGAAATAGCCGTTAAGCGACCCCATACTTCCCTCGAATGACAGTCTATCGCTGTAAGCGACCGCTTGATTTGTTGCCTTATCTATAAACCAAGAAACTCGGCCTGAGGCTTTATCGAAATCAAAACCATGATCATAAACAGTCGGGAAATATGCGTAAAAATGCTCGTCGCTATTAATCTCAACAACGCCGTCGTCACGGCCAATATTAATATAGCCGTCTAATTTTTTGACTTGAGGTATGCCTTTCCATGCCTCAACTGTGGCTGATTTGAGGTTGGCTTTAACGCGAGTACTTTCGAGTTGATCTATAGTGAGATTAACCAGCACATTTTCTGCATACCCAGTTAATGATAACGACTCTATGACCGCTGCTGATTTTTCAGGAAGAATATTCTTTTCTAGAACAAAATTACTCCAAGGCTCCAACGCCAAAGAAGGAACGTAAATCGAAATAGCGTCACCTGCCTGAGTTGTAATCACATCAATCGTATAATTTTCACTATCATCGTTTAATTGCAAAGACTGGAGTTGCAATTGCCAATTAGTCATTGCCCCCCAGTATCCAGATATATCGCTATTAATCGTGTTAATTATCGTTGATCCTGGCTTAGAGCTTGAAGGATCAATTACCTCAGTCGAAATATGCCCGGTCACTCTGGCAACCTCATTTGGAATAAAATCAACCCACAATTCAGTACTAAGCTTACTCTCTGACAATATATCCTTGGGCAAACTCCAATCAGAAAATAATTCCGTCGTGGTTTGAAATTCAAAATCAACAAGAGAAAGATAGCCTTTACCAGAAAAACTCCTCCAGTGATGAAGGTTTCCCTCGCCTTCTATGAGTAATTTTAGATGTTCTGAATTTTGCGAAGAGCTTAACTCACCACTGATACGGTGATAGTTATCTTGGTTTTGTATTTTTAATTCGGAAAGAGACAGCTGATACTTTTTAGCCGACGTAAAAATAAAGCTAATGTCACTATCTTTCAGATTGATGTCACGGGCATTTAAGAATAAAAACAAAGGATCTCCAATACCTGAGTTTTTATTCTTTACTACAGAATCTTTTAAAAAATACCAACCATTTCTATCTGACTGAAATATTTCAGCCTGAACACTCATTAAATCCAAGCGCCATATTTTTGGAGATAAACTCCAAAGGCTACCCATCACATCAATTTGTACCGCAGCATCACGAACACTTAAAACTGTATCGCCATTAGGGTTAATAAATTTTAGATCCGTAAATATAAGTTCAGGACGCAGGCCTTGCCAACGAAAAGTCAACTGATCAGTTGATACTTTAACCCCCAAAAAATCACTTAAATACGCCTCAATCTCAAGTTGATTCTCTTGCACTACGGGAGCAAGTTGCCGGCCAAGTTGGACTATCACCGCAAATAAAATAATAAACGCAGCCAACACCCCCCATATTTTTTTAACCGTCCAACCTACATAATGCTTCATATAAATTTCTGCTTACACCAAAATAATATCGTACTGCTCTTGGCTGTATACGCTTTCAACCTGAAATCGAATACTGCAACTAATAAACTCTTCCAAGTCAGCAACATTTGTAGATTCTTCATCCAGCAACCGTTCAATAACAACTTGCGACGCTAACACCAAAAACTTTTTATTATTATAAGCGCGAGCTTCGCGTAATACCTCCCTAAATATTTCGTAACAAATTGTTTCAGCAGACTTTAACGCTCCTCTGCCGTTACAAGTCGAGCAAGGCTCACACATCATTTGTCCCAAGGACTCACGAGTTCGTTTACGAGTCATCTCCACCAACCCCAAACCAGAAACTCCGCTTATTGATGTCTTAGCGTGATCCCTCTCCATCAATTTCTCGAGTGTTCGCAGCACCGAATTTTGATGCTCGGGGTCTTTCATATCGATAAAATCAAGAATAACAATGCCCCCTAGATTTCTTAATCGCAACTGTCGGGCAATAGCCGTCGCTGCCTCTAAGTTGGTTTTGAATATCGTCTCTTCTAAATTTCTATGACCAACAAACCCACCGGTATTTACGTCGACAGTTGTCATGGCTTCTGTCTGATCAATAACTAAATAACCACCTGATTTTAAAGGCACATTACATTCAAGTGCGCGCTGGATCTCATCTTCCACGCAATACAACTCAAATATCGGTCTTTCACCAGGGTAATGCTCAAGTCGAGAATGTATTTCAGGTGCATACTTTTGCGAAAACCGCTGCATCTTTCCCAGAACTTCTCTTGAGTCGACTCTGATTTTTTCTATATGGGGGCGGACAAAGTCTCTTAATGTGCGCTGTGACAAAGGTAAATCCTCATAAACAGAAGTTTTTACCTGAGCCTTGTTAATCTTATCCTCAATATCTGCCCACAATTGATATAAAAAAGGAATATCCGAACACAGTTCGGCAGCTTCAACACCTTCAGCTACTGTCCTAATAATAAACCCACCAGAGTGAGCCTCATCACGAGCCAAAAGATCAGACTCAACGATACCTTTTAAGCGTAGCCTCTCATCTTCATTTTCAATTCTGGCTGAAATGCCTAGGTGGGAATGATATGGCATATAAACTAAATACCGAGCTGAGACAGACAAATGTGTGGTCAGTCGCGCCCCTTTGGTGCCAATAGGGTCTTTAACGACTTGCACAACCAAGTCCTGACCTTCACGTAAGACTCGGCTGATATCTTCAGGCTCACTGCGCGACTCTTCATCTTTACGCTCACCTAGCGATAAAACATCAGAAGCATGAATAAATCCCGCTTTATCTAGGCCTATATCCACAAACGCTGCCTGCATCCCGGGCAACACTCTAGCAACTCGTCCTTTATAAATTTTACCAACATAACCTTGGCGCTGAGTTCTCTCAATATGAACTTCCTGCAAAACACCGTTTTCAACCACCGCAATTCTGGTTTCCGTTGGAGATGTATTAACTAATATTTCTTCACTCATGTATTTTCACTATTACGCTTAACTAGCGTGTTGAATTTCGTGACAGAAAGCCGTGAGCCTATATCGAATAAATTATCGCTTCAAAAAAGTTCCAAATAATTTTGAATGTGCCGCTCCTATGATCTGGTGTTAGACACCAATTTACAGTAACAATTCATAGATAGTAATAATTCATAGATAGTAACAATTCACAGAAACCAAAAAAGGCAACAGAAGAAATATTCAGCGGGATTAAGTGACGCGAAAATTTGCGCGCGCCTTTTCAAGGAACATCCAAATTAAAGGCCAAAATAAGGCACTGGTAAAAGCTGGCATCAAAAACTCTAACGACACCGCTGATGCTCCTTGCATACTATGCACCCAGTTATCCACTAGCTGGTGCGCCATTACAAGTAAAAAGACAACAACAGATTGCTGCCATACAAGGTAATGCTTAAATCTCTGCCCAAGCAATAAGCTTAAGTAGGCGACAGTTAACAGCGCCAAAGCGTGCTGACCTAACAGGCTAGCCTCAAGTAAATCTTGTAGGCACCCCACCCAAAAAATCAGCATTAAACTGGTTTGCTGAGGTGAAAATATCACCCAATAAATAACAAAAATAGTTACAAATTCGGGCCTCAACCAACGCGCCGTATAAACCAAGGGAAAAACACTTAAGAGTAAAGCGACCATATAGGTTAAGACAACTAACCATCGATTATGTGACTTCAATAAAGACACTTATTGAACCTTGCCATTAAAATTAGAATTGGCGGAATTTGAGCCGGTATTTTTCTGCTCATCATCAACCACAATGAGAACATATCTACTGCGGTTTAATTTCGCTTTCGGAATTACTTCGACTTGTGCAAAAGGCTTACCTGGATCATGAGTTATAGATACCACCTCAGCAACCGGATAACCAACAGGAAAGCGCTGCCCCAAGCCTGAGCTAACCAATAGGTCTCCTTTTCGGATATCGATAGTGTTGGGTAAATGTCGTAATTTTAAACGATATAAATCTCCAACACCTTCCGCAACAGCTCGCACACCATTGCGATTCACTTGCACAGGTAAAGCATGGGTAGAATCGGTGATAAGCAAAGCCCAAGAGTACATATCACCCACTTCTATTATTTGGCCCATCAAACCGTAGGCATCCAACAAGGGCTGACCGACAAAAATACCATCTTGTCGACCTTTATTAATCATAACCTTATGGGCTAGGGGATCAGGAGACAAGCTAATCAATTCAGCAACCACCACTCTATCGCTGATCATTTTTGCTGAGTTCAGTAATTGCCTTAAGCGTACATTTTCAGCAGCTAAGGTCGCCATTTGCTGCAATTTACGCTGGTGAATCAACAATTCTGTACGCATGTCTATATTTTCGCGCTGTAGATCTTCCCTAGAGACGAGCTTATCACTCCCCCAATCAAAAACACTTTTAGGGGTGTTAACAATTTTATAAAAAGGCGCAGCGATAACATTCACTTGCGCTCGCACAGGCGCGAGCCAATCAGTATAGAAGTCAATTGAAATTATAATTAGGGCAAGCAGACCCAACCCCATCACTCGGGAAGCAGCTGACGCACTTTGAGTAAACAGCGGTTTAATGATGACAACTCCCGCTTAAAATAAATCGATGACAGCTGAATAAATTTCAGCTGCCGACAGATCTCTAGGTTATTACTGTTGAATAGGGCAAGGCTTAATTAGACAGCAGGTCTATACTGCGTCGATCCATCATTTCCATTGCTTTACCACCACCTCGAGCCACACAGGTTAAAGGCTCTTCAGCGACAATAACCGGAAGGCCAGTTTCCTCTGTTAATAGACGATCGATGTCGCGCAACAAGGCACCTCCACCCGTTAACACGATACCACTCTCAGCTATATCAGAAGCCAATTCTGGTGGCGACTGCTCAAGCGCGCTCTTAACCGCCTGCACAATGCCCGCTAAAGGTTCTTGCAGCGCTTCTAATATTTCATCGCTATTAAGTGTGAAGCTACGCGGCACACCTTCGGCAAGATTACGCCCACGCACATCTATCTCACGAACTTGACTGCTGGCATACGCACAACCAATCTCTTGCTTTATTCGCTCAGCGGTAGCATCACCAATAACACTGCCATAATTACGGCGTACATAATTTACAATGGCCTCATCAAAGCGATCTCCACCAATACGCACAGAGTCTGAATAAACCACACCGTTAAGAGAGATTATAGCGATTTCAGTTGTACCACCCCCGATATCAACAACCATAGAACCGGTCGCTTCATCCACTCTCAAACCTGCACCAATAGCCGCAGCCATTGGTTCTTCAATCAATCGAACTTCTCTTGCGCCAGCGCCCATTGCTGACTCACGAATTGCACGCTTTTCAACTTCGGTGGACAAACAAGGAACGCAAACCAAAACCCTAGGACTTGGCTGAAACCAAGCAGTTTCATGAACTTTTTTAATGAAATGCTGCAACATTTTTTCCGTCACCTGGAAATCAGCAATCACACCATCTTTCAACGGTCTAATTGCCGTAATGTTACCCGGCGTTCTACCAAGCATACGCTTAGCTTCTACACCAACCGCCTCTACTATTTTTTGGCCATTATGATGACGAATGGCAACCACTGAGGGCTCATCAAGAACAATACCTCGGTCACGAACATAAATTAGGGTGTTAGCTGTACCCAAATCAATAGACAAATCGTTGGAGAAAACTCCGCGCAGGCGCTTAAGCATTTAGATATAAACCTTATCGTAAAAAATTTGATCGGTGTAACCGATATAACTTCAGAAAATAGAGCATAACTGGCTATTTTATACTCATTATTTAAGCCAATAAATAAAACTATACTTTCTGTTCTTTAAATTGTTGAACTCTATCAACGGCGGGGATTTAGAGCAAGGCGCAAATATGGTAAGTTTAGCAACCTGAGTAACAAACCCACCATATTTGCTTAAAAAACAGGCAGAATGGTTGATTTTATAAGAACACGAGACCAACAAGCCTTTTCACTGGCTCGTTTTGCTATGGAGAATAACGTGGACCGCACCGAAATTAAAAAATTAAGCACGCTAGCTCGCATTGAAATTTCCGATGCCACAATCGACGAGGTTACCAACAGTATTACCGACATACTCAGCCTTGTTGATCAATTACAAGCGGTCGACACGACTGGAGTTGAACCAATGGCACACCCACTTGATGCCGTGCAGCGCCTGCGAACTGACATTGTCAGTGAGAGCAATCAACGCGAATCATTCCAAACCATTGCACCAATGACAGAGGACGGCTTGTACTTAGTCCCAAAAGTCATTGATTGATCGCTAACGTATTTAATAAACTAGTTACTTATCATTACCTCAAACAGGAAAATAGAGTAATGCACGCAAAGACCATTGCAGAGCTATCTCACGACTTACAATCTAAAAAAGTATCGAGCCTTGAATTAACTCAATATTTTTTAGACCGTATTAACCGGTTAGACAGCCGCTACAACAGTTTTATTACTGTGACTGAAGACCAAGCATTAGCTCAAGCGAAGCTGGCAGACGCACAGATTCAGCAAGGTAACTCTTCGCCTTTATGCGGCATCCCCATTGCCCATAAAGATATTTTCTGTACTGACGGAGTTCGCACCAGCTGCGGCTCAAAAATGCTGGATAACTTTATCCCACCCTATAACGCCACGATTGTTGATAACTACTTACAAGCCGGCACCGTTACCTTAGGTAAGCTCAATATGGACGAGTTTGCGATGGGATCATCCAACGAGACCAGCTTTTACGGTGCGGTTAAGAACCCCTGGGACATCAACTGTGTTCCTGGTGGCTCATCAGGCGGCTCTGCTGCTGCGGTTGCAGCGCACTTAACTCCCGCAGCAACTGCAACCGACACAGGTGGATCAATTCGCCAGCCGGCCAGCCTATGCGGCCTAACTGGACTCAAACCAACCTACGGTAGAGTCTCTCGCTGGGGGATGATTGCCTTTGCTTCTAGCCTCGATCAAGCGGGAACCATAACCAAAACGGCGGAAGATTCAGCCATCATGCTAAACGCCATGGCGAGCTTCGACAGCAAAGATTCCACGTCAATTGATCAAGCTGTACCAGATTACCGAGCAGACCTTAATAATTCCCTCGCAGGAATGAAAATTGGCATACCCAAAGAATATTTTAGCGAAGGTCTCAATCCAGAAACAGAGGCACGCGTTGAATCCGCGATTAAAGAATATGAAAAAATGGGTTGCGTAATTAAAGAGATCAGCTTACCGCATACCCATTTAGCGGTGCCGGCCTACTACGTTATCGCTCCGGCAGAATGCTCCGCCAACCTTTCCCGCTTTGATGGAGTACGCTACGGCTACCGCTGCAGTGATCCAAAAGATTTAGACGACTTATATCGTCGCTCTCGCGGGGAAGCCTTTGGCGAAGAAGTTAAGCGCCGCATACTAATAGGTGCTTACGCTTTATCAGCGGGTTATTACGATGCTTACTACCGCAAAGCCCAACAAGTAAGAAGGCTTATCAAACAAGATTTTGTCACCGCCTTTAATGATGTAGATGTCATTATGGGGCCAACGGCTACGTCGCCCGCCTTTGAGTTTGGCTCTAAGTCCAACGACCCCGTTGCCATGTATCTTGAGGACATCTACACCATTGCCACCAACTTGGCTGGCTTACCTGCGCTATCCATTCCTTGCGGCATGGTTAATAACAAGCCGGTAGGCTTACAGATTATAGGTAATTTTTTCGCAGAATCGAAATTATTAAATGCCGCACATCAATTTCAACAAGCCACAGATCATCACTCTATGGCGGCACCAGACATCGATTAAAAACACGTAATTAGACACTATCTAATTATCGCATTACTCAACTAAGTGATGCTGAAATAATTCTTTCGGAGACATAAAAGAATGCAATGGGAAACCGTTATTGGTCTTGAAGTACACGTACAACTGGCCACTCAATCTAAGATTTTTTCTGGAGCCAGTACGACTTTTGGTGCCGCACCTAACACTCAAGCTTGCGCCATCGATCTAGCCATGCCTGGAACCTTACCTGTACCTAACGAACAAGCTTTTCGCTATGCCATCATGTTTGGCCTAGCGATTGATGCCGACATTTGTCAGCGTTCGGTATTTGAGCGCAAAAATTATTTCTATCCCGATCTACCCAAGGGCTATCAAACAACTCAACTAGATAAACCCATAGTCGGGCCTGGCTTAGTGGAAATTCAGCTTGCCGATGGCCGCACCAAATCCATACGAATCCACCACGCTCACTTAGAAGAAGATGCGGGAAAATCTCTGCATGAAGATTTTCATGGTCACTCAGGCATTGATTTAAATCGTGCAGGGACACCTCTGATTGAAATTGTTTCTGAACCCGACATGAGCAGCTCAGAAGAGGCCGTTGCCTTCGCCAAAAAGTTGCATTCTATTGTTATGTCTCTGGGAATTTGTGATGGAAAAATGTCGCAAGGCTCTATGCGTTTTGACGTTAACATTTCGATTCGACCAAAAGGATCAGACGTTTTAGGTACACGTACCGAAACTAAAAACCTTAATTCATTTAAATTTATGGAAGACGCCATTCACCTTGAAGTAGAAAGGCAAATAGAAGCATTAGAAGACGGTGAAATCATTAAGCAAGAGACCCGCCTCTACAACGGCGACACTAAAGTCTCTCGCTCAATGCGTTCCAAAGAAGAAGCTAACGATTATCGTTATTTTCCCTGCCCAGACTTGCTACCGGTCGTCATTGATGACAATTACATAGAAGAGATTCGACAAGCCTTACCAGAGCTTCCTGATGCGCGCCAGCAACGATTCATCACGACATATAAACTGTCAGACTATGACGCAGGTATTATTAGCTCTGACGCCGCAACCGCCACCTACTTCGAGTCGGCCGTTAATACCTGCAACGATGCGAAGTTATCGGCAAATTGGGTTATCGGGGACATCAGTTCACGTATTAACAGCGAAGATCTCACCATAAAAGATTGCCCTATATCACCAGAGAATTTAGGCCTTCTCATTAATCGCATCAAAGACAACACCATCTCCAACAAGATAGCAAAAAAAGTATTTGATACAATGTGGACTGACGCCAAAGACGCGGACAGTATTATTGCCCAGCAAGGACTAAAACAAATGTCTGACACCAGTGAACTGGAGAAGATTGTTGATGACGTTATCGCCGCTAATTCGGCTATGGTTGCAGACTGGCTAAGCTCTGATGACTCCAAGCGTAAGAAAAAAATGGGCGGGTTTATGGGTCCTATAATGAAGGCAACTAAAGGCCAAGCTAATCCGGGTATGGTCAACCAAATTCTATCGAAGAAGCTAAACGCTCTGTTATAACAAATATTACTAGGAAATAATTATGTCACTAAAAAAAGACAAGATAAAAGTATTGGGCGAAGTGTTTGACGATGCCCGCATTAAAACTTTTTTAGACCTCCAGCCTTATGGCGACACTGACGCTGACTTTCATGTTTTAGAAAAAGCCTATCGCGGCATGAACATAGATAACTTCATTACATTTATTTCGTTTTTTCTTGAGCAAAACCGAAACATTAATGCCACCAACAGCGATGGTAAAAATCTACTGCAACTGGTTTCCAGCCACCGCCACGGAAGCGAATACGCAACGGCATTACAGCAGGCCGGCTCACACTAATGCTTTCATCAACCAACTCTATTTTTAGCGGGCTCAATTATCTAAGTCGTGGGGCACGACTAATACTAAAGCCCGAACTGAGATTATTTGTGTTGGTACCACTGCTGGTGAATCTGTGCTTATTTATCATCATAACAGCGGCGTTAATTCAGCAATTTAATGGTTATTTAGGGCTGCTTTTAGGCTGGATACCAAGCTGGTTAGATTTCATAACAGGCTTTTTATGGACTTTATTTTCACTCCTGATCATGTTTATTTATGGTTACAGCTTTAGTATTTTAACCAATCTTATTGCAGCACCTTTTTATGGATTACTCGCGGAAAAAACCGAGGCATTATTAACCGGCGAGAAACCAAATCCAGAATCCTTACTGAAAATGATACCGCGCGTTTTATTTCGTGAGCTTGTGAAAATCTGGTACTTTGTTTGGCGAGGACTGCTGCTGTCATTAGTATTATTTATTCTCAGCTTTTTCATTCCTCCCATAAGCATGCTCGCACCATTCATTATGTTTTTATGGGGAGCTTGGTGCATGTGCATTCAATACATAGATTATCCGGCAGACAATCACCAAACACCTTTCTACACAATGAGAAAGCTACTCGGAGAAAACCAATACAGTAGTTTAAGCTTTGGCTCAGTCATTATGCTTGGATCTATGATACCGCTCGCCAATATTTTTATTTTACCTATAGCAGTAGTCGGCGGAACGATTTACTGGACGGAAGAACTCGCGAAAGATAAGGCCAATTTAATCAAAGGGTAAGTGAATGATGAGGCTAGTCGTCCTCATCATCACCGATAACAAAATTTCTACCCGCATCTTTAGCTCGATACAAATGCTCATCTGCCCGACTAATTTGCTCATCCAGAGACTCGAGCAACACATTTGAAACACCCGCACTGAACGACACATATAGAGGTTCATCCAGGCCAACCTCAAAAGGCGTACTGGATACAATAGACCTGACCTTATCAATATAAGCCACCGCTTTTTCATTATCTAAACCCGGCAGCAAAGCAAAAAATTCTTCCCCTCCAGTTCGAGCCATCAAAAAGCGCCCTAATGTATCCGTTAGAATTTCAGCAAAACCAATAAGAACTTTATCGCCCACTTCATGACCATAAGTATCATTTACATTTTTAAAATGATCTATATCCAAAACCACAGCAGCCATAGGCGTTTGTGTTTCAGCAGCGTGATCATAGATGGGGGAGCCTTGATCAAAGAAATATCGGCGATTATACAAACCCGTCAAGTGATCTTTATTAGCCGCATCACGAACAGCCTCGAGCAACTCAAGTGATTCAATATTATGAATAACACGACAATAGAACTCCTCCTGATTAAACGGTTTTTGGAGAAAGTCATTTGCGCCGTTCTTAATAAATTTAGCGGACAGATTACTGTGCCCCTCAGCGGACAAACCAATAATAATTAGATCGGACTTTTCGTATTTACAACGGATATTTTGGACCAACTTAAAGCCGTCCATACGAGGCATGTTGTAATCCGTAATTAATAGCTTGATATCTGGATTATCCAACAGCACTTTAATTGCATCGATACCATCAGTAGCAGAAATAACCTGATACAGATGCCGCTTCAAGAGCTCACAAATAAGGCCTCTAGACACACTGGAGTCATCAACAACGAGAACTTTTATTTCTTGATTTTTATATAAACGATGCACCAAGTTGATGGCATATTCATATGAATAACGACCTTCCTTGGTAACGTAATCGACAATACCTTTGGCCTGTAATGCTACTCGCCGCTCTTCATCGAAGCTACCAGTAAGAACTATAGTGGGGACTTCTTGACCAAGCATATAGTCGACCACCTCACCATCGGGCGCGTCAGGCAAGTTCAAATCCACTAAGGCAGCAAAAGGTGGCTCATCAAGACTTTCAATCAACGCTTTGGTTTGAGCAAAATCGGCCGCATAAACAGCCTCAATTTCCACATCGCCCTTCAGCACATGGCGAATGATTTTTGTTACTATTGGACTGTCTTCGACAACAATTATTTTCTTGATATTTGACATATGAAATCGCTTACCGATTGGCACGTTTCATAAAGTGTAGACAATTGAAGCGAGGCTGTTTAACTATTTTTGCACAGCCCCTCCGCCTGAATAATTTAGCGGCTTCGATGTCCGTTTGAAGAACCACGGTTCTGGCCCGACGGGCGCTTAGCTCGGCCCGCAGAACTGCTCTCTGTACGACGAGGTCTAGCGGGTAAATTAGGTTCTGGCATCAGTAAGTGTTCTGGTGGCTGCTCGCACTTAAGTCCGTCACCCACCAACTCCTGAATCGGCATCAAACGTAATGAATCGTCCTCACAAGCAAAACTTATAGACGTTCCTGTCTCCCCCGCCCGACCAGTACGACCAATACGGTGAACGTAGTCTTCAGGCTCTTCTGGTAAGGTGAAGTTTACCACATGGCTTATGCCATCAATATGAATGCCTCGGCCAGCAACATCAGTAGCCACTAAAACTTTCAAACTGCCATCTTTAAAGCCAGCCAGAGTTTTAATTCGTCGAGTTTGAGCAACTTCTCCGGAAAGAATCCCAACCTTAAAACCATGGGCTTGCAGCTTTTCGTAAAGTCGGCGGCATTCATCTCGACGATTTGCGAACACAATCAAATTATCGACATCATCTTGCTTGAGCAGATTGTAAAGCAGCGTATACTTTTCTTTTGCTGCAGTCAGATAAACATGTTGAGTAACGCTATCTGTGGCAACACTTTCTGGCTCAATTTCAATTTTAACGGCATCTTCGGTCCACTGCCCAGACAGATTCATTACCTCATCAGTAAAAGTAGCCGAGAATAATAACGTTTGACGCTGGCTTTTTTTCGGGGTCTGACGAATGATCCGCAATACTTGTGGAATAAACCCCATATCCAGCATTCTATCAGCCTCATCAATCACTAATGCTTCGACTTGATCCAAGTGAACATCTTTATTGCCACAAAAGTCCAATAAACGACCAGGGGTTGCCACCAAAATATCGACCAGCTCATTTTGCAGTCGGCTTTGTTGCTTACCGTAATCCATGCCACCTACTAAGGTATGGACTTGTAAATCGGTGTACTTGGTTAACGCTTTCGCATCTTCAGCAATTTGTATAACCAACTCACGAGTTGGCGCAATAATCAGTGACCGCGCCTCACCAGCAAAACGCTGCCCCGCTATAGGGTGACGAATCAAGTCATCAATAATCGACAATAAGAAGGCGGCCGTTTTCCCAGTTCCAGTTTGCGCCTTACCCACCATATCTTGCCCATTAAGGGTATAAGGCAAAGACTGAGCCTGGATTGGAGAGCAATATTCAAACCCTAGATCAGCAATAGCATGCATTACTGAATCGGTTAAACCCAAATCATGAAATCGGGTCTTGCCGTCTATAGCGTCAACATTGAAATCAGATAATTTCCAATCGGGTTGTTTCGGGGTCGACTTAGGCTTGGCGGGCTTAGGGTTGGCAGCCTTTGGCTTTGAACTGCTGGACTTAATTTTTTTACTGGTTGGGCTAACAGAGCCATTTGAGCTGGAAGGATTTTCCTGTGCCGCCGCTGCAGTGGGACTTTTTTCAGTAGTACGTTTTTTAAAAAATTTTCCGATCAAGAGAACATCCTAGTATTATAATGTCTGAGCAAGCACAGCAGTATAACACTAGGACACCATAAAGGTTAAAAAACCAACATGCTGGCAGTATATATATCGTAGTAAATTAATACTGAAGAACGGTAAGCCTGCATAACCCAGACAAGCTTTATCCGTTCAAATTTTAGTCGTCGTTCATCGCCTCTTTTATTTTTTGATCTGTCTTATATTGACTGAGTGCATAAACCGACCAAATAGCCGCCGGAACCCAACCCACTAATGTTATTTGCAGCAGCAAACAAATAATCCCAGCAATCGGGCGACCAATAGTAAAAAACTGTAGCCAAGGCAATAGTAAAGCCAAAAGTAAACGCATAACATGCTCCTTTAATTTAAAAAAATATTATTCAGATTCTATCTGGTCTGCCGTGACGTTAAGATCTTTTAACAAACCATCTTTTAAACTGTATATCCAGCCATGAACCTTTAAGTCCTGGCCCCGTGACCAAGCTTTTTTTACCATGGGGGTCTGGCACACATGTGACACTTGAGCCTTTACATTGTATTCACACAGTAAATTTTCTTGCTCTTCAACCGTATTCGCTTGGTCGATAACGTCTTTATTGTTTCGATAGACGTCTCTAATGTGCTCTAACCACCCCTCAATAAAACCGTGGTCTTGCTTTTCTAATGAGGCCTTAATACCGCCACATCCGTAGTGCCCGACCACCATAATATGCTTGATCTTTAAAACTTCTACGGCGAATTGAATCACCGACAAACAATTAAAATCTGAATGCACAACCACATTGGCGATATTTCGATGAACAAAAATTGAGCCCGACTCCATCCCGACTATTTCATTCGCCGCGATACGGCTGTCTGAACAACCAATCCAGAGATATTCTGGTTTTTGCTGTAATGACAAGTTGGAAAAATACTCTGCTTGCTGGTTTTTTTTAAGCTCGGCCCAAACCTTATTGTTTTCAAATAGATGCTTTGTGTCGCTCATACGTTGCACGCCTCATGCAGTTGCCATGGGGGGTCATTTATACCGGATTGGTAAACGATCATCCAGCTCAAATTTCATTATTTCAATCTCTGGCAAGTTAGCCACTGAGTATTATAATCATACCCAAAGATTGACCGAATATAAATTTTCTAACCCTATGTCAACATGAGAAATTATGAACACATCAGCCCTACAGCGTCCTTTGTATTGTATTGCTCATCGCGGCGGAATTGGAAATTACACTGAAAACACACTCGCTTCGATTAGAGAATGCTTACAGCTAAACGTTGACGCAATTGAAATAGACACATGGCAAATCGGTGGTGAATTACTAATAACTCACGACCGCAGATTAGGCAGAACATTACCGGGACAAGGCCGACTACTTGATCAACATCCAGATTATATTCGCAATCTTGAAATGGCTTGCGGCAGTAAAATTGCCAGCTTACTCGATGTAATCAGCCTAGTTAGAGACAAGGTCACCCTAAACATTGAGCTAAAAGGCCCAGACTGCAGCAAACCCGTTGCAGAGTGCTTACAAGCTTTTGTGCAAGAACATCAATTAACTTACGAAAGTTTCGTCGTCTCCAGTTTTGACCAGCGCCAGCTTTATGAATTTAAACAGTATTTACCTGAAGTCCGGATAGGAGTGCTGGTTGAAGGAGTGCCGCTTCACTACGCTAAAATTTGCGATGAGCTGAAAGCTTACTCAATCCACCCAAATATCAATTTTGTAAATCAGGCATTAATTGATGACGCCCATAACCGTAAATTACAAGTTTGGGTCTATACCGCTAATGAAATTGACGACCTCTGTCATTTGGCAGCGCTAGGTGTCGACGGCGTGTTTACCGATTACCCCGCTCAACTATTAGAGATGAATCGTCTTGCGGCCAACAATAAAAACACTTAACGCTATAGCCTTTCGGATAGCTCAGCAATCAACTCAATCCGCGAACGATAGGATTCACTCACTTCTTCACCGGAACAAATAATACCTTCGCCTGGCTCCATTGCGAGCATTTCAGCTGGGTATATATGCTCCCATGACGGCACCCTAAAACACATAACTCTGCCAAAATAATTGGCCTGAATGTCAGCTTGCCAATTCGACATAGAACCATCATCAAGCAACAAAATAGTTGGCATAGCCTGCTTAAATTCTTCCCACACCTGGACAAGAGTTAAGTGATTTTCCGGTAAAGCCGACATAGCGCCATAGCCAGCTAATAACGTTTTCTTCGCTGCCTGTGTATAACGAGGCTCACCCAACAAAACCCCCAAACGTAAGAAGACTTTTGCGGCTACCGCGTTTGGCGATGGCAAAACATTGTCGTCGAATGGCTTATAGCGAAGAATCAATTCTTCATGATCGTGTGGCGTATAATAAAACCCCCCTGCATCCTGATCTTCAAACCACTCTATAACTGTTTCAGCTAGCTGGGATAAAAATTGATAATCATCATCCCTCCAACTGGTCTGCAAAACCTCCAGCAGTGCATCCATCAAATACACATGGTCATCTAATAAAGCGTAGCCTTTTTTATGATCTCGCAACCACGACGCAAATAAACGCTGATTAGCCCATAAGTGTTCACGAATAAAATCAATAGCCTGATGAGCGAGTGGCAACTCTTTGTGTGTGTCATCCACTCGAGCCATTACAGCCAAACCTTTAATCACTAAGGCATTGCTGCTTGTGAGAATCTTATGGTCAACATTTGGTAAGCGTTTACTTCGACGGATATTTTCTATTTTTTCACGACCCGTTCGATATAAATTCAATGCCGCATCTCGAGTCAGCATAAGTTTTTTAGCCGCCGCCGATAAATCTATTTTTTGTGAAAAGTGCACAAAATATTGTGCCCCTTCGTTATGACCAGCCTGCTCCGTTAAACCAAACATTAAATTATATAAGTCAAATTCTTCTGCCGTTAACGCACCACTAACGTCCTCTTCATCGGCCAAATAGAAACCACCCTCCCTATCGTCACTCCCCGAATCTAGCGAGCAATAAAAAGTGCCAAATTCTGACAACATAAAATGCCGCAACCAACGAATAATGCCAAATGCAGCACTTTTGTATACAGGGTTATGATTGCTCTGCCAAGCTCGAGCATACACCTCAAGTAACATGCCATTATCGTACAGCATTTTTTCAAAATGCGGCGTTCGCCATTGCGCATCGGTACTGTACCTAAAAAAGCCACCTCCGATCCGATCGTTAATTCCTCTTTCAGCCATGACCTTTAAGGTATAGTGCAAATGGCTAACGTCGATTTCCGAAGCAAACGACCTCACTTCCGACGCCATCAAAAAACTTAAATTAGTCGGCATAGTAAATTTAGGCGCGCGTCCAAAACCACCATGAGCCTCATCTTTTTGCAGCATTAATCGCTGCAAGGCCATCGGCCACACACTCTGCTCACAATCAACTTCATCCACAGTGCCTGTTACATTTAACTGTTTGAAGCTGCTCTCAACCTGCCCAAGCAATTGACTTAACTCGAGTTTTTTATTCTGATAATAATCGCTGATACGAACCACTAACTGGGTAAATCCAATGGAACCTTCACTGGGATTTAAATCGTAGTAAGATCCGACAAAAAAGGGCAGTAATGAATGCGGGCAAAGAAATACACTTAGCGGCCATGCCCCTGTAGAACCGTTCAAGAGCTGATGCGACAACTGATAAATAACATCTAAATCAGGTCGCTCTTCGCGATCCACTTTAATATTAAACAACTTGTCATTCATTAATCTTGCTAGAGATTTATCTTCAAAACATCCTTTAGACATTGATCTACACCAATGACTAGCCGAATAACCTATGGACAAGAATATAGGCTTATCTAACTGACGAGCCGACACTAGGGATGCCTCAGACCACGCCTTCCATGCTACAGGTTGGTCTTTATGCATCTGCAAATAAGGGCTGTTTTCGACGTCTAATTCATTAATCATATTAGACACAAGAAAAGCGGGTATAACGAAGCTACTTTTAGAAATGTCACCGTTCATCCAATAAGCAAGTCATGATCGTTTTTGTGGTTCCCGAAAAGACATGAGAGCTAACTCGCTGCCAACCTCGATTACCGTAAAAGACATCCTTATCATGGGTGTATAGCAATAAGGTTTTGCAACCATGTGATTGTGCGTAACGTTCAGCGGCCAACAGTAATGCCGAACCAATCCCCTGCTCACGACGAGTAGATTTGACATACATACTCGTTAACCAAATTGAAGCGCGATAACCTCCTAGCTCTTGATATTCAGCCAGGCTAACCGATCCCATCAATTCTTTATTATTATCAGCTACCAGTGTAGTTGGAAAATCAAGGCTCTGTATATGCGTTTCCAACAAATCAATACGCTCTTGTAAACATTCCTTAGGCGTTTGCGAGTGGTGCCACCGAGCTAACTGAACCGCATATTCTGGACAAGCCCCTAACGGCCGTATTTGGTA
The DNA here is from genome assembly GCA_034112445.1 of Cellvibrionaceae bacterium. Lineage (GTDB taxonomy): Bacteria > Pseudomonadota > Gammaproteobacteria > Pseudomonadales > Cellvibrionaceae > Pelagadaptatus. Next base: position 23,970 of record JAWUVI010000022.1, read on the forward strand.
GTCAACTGCGATCTTTTTATCGCGACACTTATCAAAAATAGTGAGGTTACTCATGTCGTTAGTGTAGGCCTAATCGACTTATTTAACAGTCTCACCATGAGCTTGTTGATCGGCATGGTAGGACGATCGAACCAATGGACCGCAAGCCGCATGTACAAAGCCTAATTCCTGTGCCTTCTGTGCGTATTCATCAAACTCATCAGGATGAACATAACGCGATACGGGCAAATGCTCTTTCGACGGCTGGAGGTATTGGCCTATGGTGAGCATATCAATATTATGCTCACGCATGTCTTTTAACACTTCGAATATTTCTTCTTTAGTCTCACCTAAACCAACCATCAATCCAGACTTGGTTAACACGTCTGGACGACGCTCTTTGTATTTCTGCAGCAAGGTTAATGACCATTTATAATTCGCTCCCGGTCGGGATTGGCGATACAAGCGAGGAACAGTTTCCAAGTTATGGTTGAACACATTTGGAGCTTGAGTTTCCAAAATATCCAGTGCTGCATCCATGCGCCCACGAAAATCAGGGGTTAGTATTTCTACTTCTAAATTAGGTGATAGAGCTCTAGATTCACGAATACAATCAGCAAAATGCTGGGCGCCACCATCACGTAAATCGTCTCGATCAACCGAAGTAATAACCACATACTTCAAACGCATCTCAGCAATAGCTTTAGCTAAGTTTACAGCTTCTTGCGTGTCTAACGGGTTAGGCTTGCCATGCCCAACATCACAGAAAGGGCAACGTCGAGTGCATATATCACCCATAATCATAAACGTTGCCGTACCTCCACTAAAGCACTCACCTAAATTAGGGCAAGAAGCTTCTTCACAGACAGTGGCCAAATTATTTTTCCGCAAGACGCTCTTAATTCTATTCACTTCTGGTGAAGCAGTAACCTTAACCCTAATCCAGTCAGGCTTACGCTGATATTCTTGCGTGGGTATGACTTTTACGGGAATACGTTCTAACTTGGCTCCATCACGCAGCTTTTCACCTTGCTTGATACGCCGAGTTCTTTTGATCGGATCATGTACATCGCTACTAGAGCTATTTGAATCAGTCGTCATTATTTTTTTCCATTGCTGTATCCGAGAAAATTTCAGACACAAGATCAGTCCGAGACTCATTCAATACATGCGTATAATTTAGTTGATCTATAAAATTGCTAACGACAATTTTAGCAACATCAGACACAGAGCTCGCCCTTATATCTTGAGTTAAATCTTTTGTCTGCACCATTTTCATATCGCTAAAACCGCAAGGGTTTATTCGTAAAAAAGGCTCAAGATCCATATTCACGTTCAAGCTTAAGCCATGATAGCTGCAGCCTTTACGGATACGAAATCCCAAAGACCCAATCTTATCACCATCAACATAAACACCGGGAGCATTCTCTTTGGTAGCGGCAGGAATACCTAATTCGTTCAAGGTATGTATTAATGTATTCTCTGTTTTAGTAACAAGATCTCGAACCCCAAGTTTAAGGCGTGACAGATCAATCAAGGGGTAAGCCACTAATTGCCCAGGACCGTGATAAGTCACTTGGCCACCTCGATCAACCTGAACCACCGGAATATCACCAGGCATTAACACATGCTCGGCTTTGCCTGCTTGCCCCTGTGTAAAAACCCGAGGGTGTTCGACCACCCACAGCTCATCATCAGTATCATTTTTACGGGTATCGGTGAAATTAGACATGGCACGCCAAACAGGCTCATAGTCTTGTAAGCCGAGATGGCGGATACGAATTGTAGATTCTGACGCGGTAACGGTATCGCTGACAACTGTATCACTGATGACAACTGGACTATCTGAGCTCATAGGCATTCAGCTCTGCATAATTATTATATTGTTATTGTTGACGTGACTGTTGTTTAAAATTTATAGGACTATTTTGGTCATGCTGCTGGTGCGTAATTCTTTATGTAATGAGTCCAACTGCTCCACACCCGTTGCTGTTACAAAGAAGGTAATGGACTGGTAACGTGCTTTGCTACTCTGCTTAACCGTTATTTGATACTCATCAAGATCAGGCGCATGCCGCTTAAGGACCTCTAGCGCAAATTGATAAAAGACATCACCTGAATCACCCATCACTTTGATGGGGTAGTCTTCACAGGGAAACTCAATTTTAGGAGCGTCGGTAGTCACAAAATAATGCCTCTATGTATTAGTACAGCTATTTAAATAAGTTCGCAAAAAACAGCGCTATTGAATCCCACATACGAGAGAAGAAGCCAGCTTGCTCAACAGAGTTCAAAGCAATCAAAGGTTTTTCTAACAACAACTCACCCTGCAATCTCACTTCTAGTTGACCCAGTTCATCACCTACCTTAATCGGCGCTCTAATCGTGTCATCAACCAACACATTTGCCGTAATTTCTTTTTCGGAGCCACGCGGAATTGTCAGCAAAACTTCCTGCATCAAACCCAGCTTAACTTGGTCACTTCGACCTGACCATACTCGAGCCGTATTAAGAACTTCTCCAGCTGAATAAAGTTCATGAGTTTGATAAAAGCGGAAACCGTAAGTTAATAACTTTTGCGACTCAGCTGCACGAGCAGACTCCGAACGCGTACCCATAACCACGGCAATTAATCTCATGCCATCCTGTTTAGCAGAAGAAACCAAACAAAATCCAGCCTCATCAGTATGGCCGGTTTTTATGCCATCAACGCTTTTGTCCCGAAATAATAATTTATTTCTATTTGGCTGATTAATACCATTGTATTTGAAATACTTTTCAGAATATAAACGATAGTGTTCAGGATGATCATTAATTAACGCTCTAGCTAATAACGATAGATCTCTCGCCGTTGTAATATGGCCTTCAGCAGGCCAGCCCGTTGCATTTTTATAGAGCGTTTGATTCATTCCTAGCAGTGCCGCTTGCTGATTCATCACATCAACAAATGCGGATTCGCTACCAGCCACAAATTCAGCCAAAGCGACACTGGCATCATTTCCCGATTGTATAATTACGCCGTTCAATAAATCTTTGACGCTGACGCGAGTACCTTCGCGAATGAACATCTTTGAACCACCCATACGCCAAGCTTTAACACTAACATCGACCAAATCATTTTCTTTAATACTGCCACGAGAGATTTCAGACGAAACCAAATAACTCGTCATCATTTTAGTTAAACTAGCAGGAGGAATTTTTTGATCGGAATTATGTTCAACCAGAATTTTCCCAGTATCTGCATCGATTAGCAAATAAGCTGTGGCCGCCAACTGCGGTGGTGCAGGAATAATAACTTGCTGTGAATAAGCTACTGAAGAGAGCAACAAACCGGCAACAACCGCCAGCATAAGATTCCATCGAACTAAAACGTGTTTATGCATGAGAAAACCAAATTACGACATTAAAAAACGGCCCTGTCACAACTTTTATAAACTGAGCAGGGAAATATTGGGGCAGGATTATAACACAAGAGATTACCAATTAATCGTAAACCACATGAGCAGAAGGCAAACCAGCACCGATCAATAACTCTCGGATATTCATCAGCCGAATATTACTCTCAATCGGACCAAGGCGAACGCGAAACAAACTGTCTGTCTGTGACTCAACAACTAAAGTTGGCTCCGATATTATTGGCGCAAGCTTCTCACTAACTTGATCTGCACGGCTTTTATTTGAAAAAGCGCCCACCTGTAAAAATGTATTTGCGGGCAATGCATAATCATCCGTTTTAGCGTCAACCAAAACATCAGCCCCCTGCAAATAAGTTTTTACTTTAGCCGGTCGCTCTCCCTGATCACCAGGGCCAACAGCATCAACTCTAACTTGAGCGGTACCCAGACGGGCATAGCCTAATTTAGTTGCAGCCGCATAGCTTAAATCAATAATTCGCCCGCCATGGAAAGGTCCGCGATCATTAACTCTCACCACAACGGTTTTGCCATTAAGTAGGTTAGTCACTTTGACGTATGAAGGAATGGGTAACGTCTTATGTGCCGCCGTCATCGAGTACATATCATACACCTCCCCATTCGAGGTGTTATTGCCGTGAAACTTTGTACCATACCACGAAGCCTCACCCTCCTGAACAAAGCCCTTGGAGGAATTTAAAACCCGATAGGTTTCACCAAACACAGTGTACGGGCTCTTATTCCCCGCCTTAGTCCGTACCTCGTAACGCGGCACCGCATCAGCAACATGAGAAACATCAACCGGAATAGCGGGCCCCCCATCAGTGACACCGCCACTACCTATACAGCCGGTCAATAAGATTAACGAAGCGACAAGCAGGGCTTTCACTGTTTTATCTCGACGTGCATAGCCTGCTCAATGGCTTGGCTCAATTGAAATACGGCCATAGCGTATTTAATACTGGTGTTGTAACGAGTAATCACATAAAAATTATTAAAACCCAGCCAAAACTCTGCACCTTTTTCACCTTGTAGCTTGATCACGCTGGCATGCTGCTGGCCATCCAGCGAGGCAACAGGAGAAAAACCTTTAGCCTGTATATCATCTAACTGCATATTTCTTTTACGGCGCTCTTTTCTAGACAAGTTAATAATTTCTTTATCATATTTGGTTGCCAGTCGCGCACGGGTTGTTATCGCCTGATCACGTAACCAGCCATGCTCAACAAAATAATTCGCCACACTGCCAATAGCGTCTTGTTGATTCTCCCATATATCGATAAATCCATCCCCATCAAAGTCCGTTGCGTAGCGGCGATAACTAGATGGCATAAATTGACCATAGCCCATAGCTCCTGCGTATGACCCTTTCAACTCTAATGGGTTTTGCTTTTGCTCACGAGCGAGAAGCAGAAAATTCTCCAACTCACTGGCAAAGAATTTTTTACGCTTCATGGTATAAGCCGCATCATCTTGCAGCGGATAATCAAACGCTAAGGTCGATAGTGCATCCATCACCCGCCAACTGCCCTTATTGGAGCCATAGTTTGTTTCTACGCCAATAATAGAAACCACTATCTCTGCTGGCACACCAAATACAGATTCAGCACGAGCCAAAGTTTCGGCGTTCTCCAGCCAAAATTTTACTCCTTGCTCAATCCGCCTATCTTTAATAAAGATATTCCGGTATTCACCCCACGTCTTAGTTCTTTCTGCAGCCCCAGACATCGCGTCAATGATTTTCTGCTTTTTCTTAACTTCAGAGAACTGCTGAACCAACTCACCACGATTAAATTGATGCTCATCAACCATCCGATCAATGAATTTTGTCATTTCGGCATGCTGAAGATAATCACTCCCATGGGCTGACGACAACAACATCGACAACATAAAGAAAATCCACGCACCTGTAGCTTTTTGTTTTATATTTTTTTGTTTCATATTTTTTTGTTTCACTCTTCTCATTCATAACCCAACAATAAAATAATTCTGCCGATTAGCCGCTTACTCTACGACGCTCAGTACTCACTGCCATAAGTATTCCGAAACCCGCCATTAAAGTCACTATCGACGTACCGCCATGACTTACCAGCGGCAATGGCACCCCCACAACAGGCAACAACCCTGTCACCATACCAATATTGACAAATACATATACAAAAAATGTAAACGTTATGCTTCCCGCCAACAACCGTCCAAAGGTGTGCTGGGCGTTAGCCGCAATCCACATACCTCGGCCGATAATTAAAACGTAAAGTCCCAATAAGAACAGCACGCCGCGTAAGCCAAACTCTTCAGCTAAAACAGCAATAATAAAATCGGTATGACTTTCAGGTAAGAAATTAAGCTGCGACTGAGTGCCATTTAGCCAGCCTTTTCCAAGCCAGCCTCCAGAGCCAATAGCGGTTTTTGATTGAATAATATTCCAACCTGCACCTAACTTATCTGCCTCAGGATTCAACAATGTCAAAATTCTCTGCTGTTGATATTCACGTAAAACAAACTGCCAAATAGGCCAAGCACTAGCAAATAAAAGCCCCACCGCAGTAAATATATAGCGCCACGGCAAGCCGGCAAAAAACAACACCAACAAACCAGACGCAGCAATGAGTAGCGACGTACCCAAATCAGGCTGACGCATAATCAGTAGCGTCGGCAGACTTATTAACATTAACGCAGCCAAAACATGGCTGAATTTTGGCGGCAAAATGCGCCGCGATAGATACGTAGCCAGCATAATAGGTACCGCCAACTTCAATATTTCTGATGGCTGAAAACGAAAGCCGCCTAAGCTCAACCAACGCTGTGCACCTTTAGCCCCAACACCAAACAGTAACACCAACACCAACAAAACAATTCCGCCCGAATAAAACCACGCCGACCACGACTCCAGTGTCAACAAACGAAACTGAGCAATAATAAACATACCCAGATAAGCCAAACAGAAAAACGCCATCTGCCGCTTCATGTAGTGCCAATCTTGACCACTGGCACTGTATAAAACAATCAAACCATAAACACTTAAAATCAACAGCAACAGCAACAGCGGGAAATCTATATGCCACCGCAAAGAAATACCTACAGGCTGGCGTAAGTCACGACTGGCTCCAGGCATTTGCCGAATAAAGTCCGATCTCGAAGTCATTATTCCAGCACCTTATTACCAGAGCTTTCACTGCGGTTCATCTCTAACAGTCGGCGGGCATGTAAAGCTGTTTGCATATAGACATCAATCACTTTTCTAGCGACAGGAGCCGCCGTTGAAGAGCCATGCTCACCGTTTTCCACTATGACTGCAACCGCAATTTCAGGAGCATCAATGGGCGCTATTGCAATAAACAAAGCATGATCACGCTGTCTCTCTAATAGTGCTTCAGAATCATATTCCGCATCTTGAGCAATCCCGACAACCTGTGCGGTTCCAGTTTTTCCACCCATGCGATATTTGATGCCTCGGCGAATGCCCTGCGCCGTCCCTCTAAGTCCATGAACTACATCTTCCATAGATTTAAAAACATAGCCCCAGTTCTCATCACTTATTTGATCCGTTGGCATACGGACCAGCGCCGGCAAGGATTCCTCCCCCACGCTCCGAACTAATTTGGGCGCTATAAATTTACCTTTCCGGGCAAGCGTTGATGTCATGGTCGCCAACTGCAGAGGCGTAGTCAAAACAAAACCCTGCCCCAAACCAACATTTAAGCTATCACCAGGGAACCAAGGTAAACTTTTATTATCTCGCTTCCAGTCTCGTGACGGCCACAGGCCACGACGTTCACTAGGTATATCAATCCCCGTTTTACTACCTAACCCAAATTGGAGTCCAAATTTGTGCATGGAATCAATCCCCATGCGATAGGCAAGATCATAAAAATAAACATCACATGATTGGGTTATAGCTGTACGTAGGTCAATGCGATTCCCGTGGCCACGCTTTTTCCAATCTCGATACAAACGATCTTCACCCTCAAGCTGATAATAACCGGGATCATGAACAGTGTAAGAGGGGTCAACAACTCTATGATGTAAGCCACCTAAGCCGAGCATAGGCTTTAAGGTTGAACCTGGAGGATACTGCCCCTGAATAGTTCGATTAAAAAGCGGTAAGTCTTTGGATTTATTTAAAGCATTGTAATCTTTATAGCTGATACCCGTCACAAACAAATTAGGGTCAAAGCTCGGAGTACTGGCTATCGCTAGGACTCCACCTGTTTTTATATCCAAAGCCACTACAGCGCCACGATGATCACCCAAACTCTCAAAAGCCACTTGTTGGATATCAGCATCTATATACAGCTGTAGATTTTTTCCCGGAACGGGGTCTATTCTTTCTAGCACCCTCAACACCCGACCTCTGGCATTGGTTTCAACATACTGGTAACCAACTTCTCCTAGCAGCTCATCTTCATAGCGCTTCTCTAAACCGATTTTACCAATAGTATAAGTGCCGCTATAGCGACGAAACGTCTCCTCATCAAAACCGCTAAGCTCTTTTTCATTGATGCGCCCTGCGTATCCTACGCTATGGGCAAGCAGCTCCCCAAGAGGGTAATCACGCACTAATTCTGCATCGACCTGCACTCCAGGCAAACGGTATTCATTCACCGCGATTCGCGCGATCTCAGCCTCAGTTAACCGAAAACGAATTGGCACTGGTTCAAAAGGCCGGCGTCGTTGCTTTAAGCGCTTATGAAATTTTTCTCGCTCTCCTTCACGAAAAGTGACCAAGTCATCAAGAATAGAAATTGTGCCGGCCATATCATTCACTTGCTCATTAATGATATTGAGTGTGTAACTGGCGCGATTATCGGCCAGTAGCTTGCCGTTTCTATCGTAAATAAGGCCGCGATTAGGAGAGATTGATTGCACTTGTATACGATTGCGATCTGACTGGGTTGCATACTCTTCATGCTTGGTGATTTGAAGATTATAAAATCGAAAAATAAGGACCAACAACAGCAGCACAATAGCCACAACAGACAGGATTAGACGGCGAGTAAATATTCTCGCTTCATTGTGGTGATCCTTTAGTCTTTGTAAGTTTTGCATGTTTAGATAGGTGCGCGCTATTTGTGGTAAGGATGGTTATGCAAAACAGACCATGCTCTATAAAGCTGTTCAATCAAAACTATACGAACCAAAGGATGTGGCAAAGTTAAATCTGAGAGTGACCATTTATGATCGGCACGCTCTAGACAATCGACCGACAAACCATCGGGGCCGCCAATCAAAACACTAAAGTTACCGCCATCCATGGACCAGCGACTTATGTTTTCTGCAAGGTTGGTAGTACTCCAACCCTTCCCTAGAACATCCAGCGCTATCACACGATCGCCTTTAGGAATAGCGGCCAACATGTGCTCACCTTCGGTTTTTATGGCTTTCGTCACTGAGGCACTTTTACCCCTTGCCCCCAAAGGTAATTCAACCAGTTCAACTTGAAAGTCACGAGGTAAGCGCTTGGCGTACTCCTGATAACCCTCAGTAACCCAAGTAGGCATTCGAGTACCAACAGCAATAATTTTAAAGCGCATAAGAAGCTTTATTATTCCGGCAAGGTATCGTCCGACCGAGAACTTGGTTCGGTGCTCCATAAGCGTTCGAGATCATAAAAGTCTCTCGTTGTCGGCTGCATGATATGCACAACGGTATCGCCAAAGTCGACTAGCACCCACTCACCCTCATCAACGCCTTCGACCCCTATTGGCTGGTGGCCTTTTGACTTGGCCTCCACGACAACATTATTAGCCAGTGCCTTGACGTGACGACTGGATGTGCCGCTAGCAATGATTAAGGTATCCATAACATCAGATAACTCTGTGACATCGACGCTGGTCGTATCGTTGGCCTTTAAATCATCCAAGGCTTCAATAATGATCTTATCTAATTCAGTAGACATGTAATTTTGGTTCCTCTAATCGTTCTGGCTCTTCATATTGGTCTGGTAGAACCGATTTTCATTAACGTAACGCCAAACGGCATCTGGCAATAAGAATTGTACGGATTTTTTCGCTTTAATTCTGCCTCTAATATCCGTTGCTGAGACATCAATAAGACTTAATGGTTGGATAATCACTTTGCCCGACGGTTCAGAGTGTAAAATGTCGGGGGTTGCACGATTTTGCTGCAACCAATCGATCACCTCTCCCACCTCAGGCAAACACCACCCAGGCCGGTCAACCACTACTAGATGAGCGTAATCGAGCAATTCTCGCCACCGGTGCCATGTAGTGATATTCACCAACGAGTCTAACCCAACGCACCAACTGAGGGATATGTTATCTCCCAACTCTCGCCGCAGTTCAATCAGAGTATCAATGGTATAAGACAAACCTGCGCGATTCAGTTCGCGGCCGTCTGCCTGTAAATGGTCATGTTCAGCAACAGCCAAACTAACCATGTGCAAACGTTGCTGATCACTGCATGAAGGCGCAGGACGATGTGGAGGGTAACGGCAAGGTAACAAATACATTTCATCAAAACGACAGGCTTGCTTCAACTCTAATGCCATACCAACATGGCCAATATGGACGGGATCAAAAGTACCGCCAAAATAACCAATGGCCGTTAAACTGCCGAGCTTTTGCCCATCAACATCAGGCACGAATATGACCATCTCCGAGCACTATGTACTTTTCTGAAGTAAGCCCTTCCAAACCCACAGGGCCTCGAGCGTGGATCTTATCAGTAGAAATTCCAATCTCAGCACCCAACCCATACTCAAATCCATCAGCAAACCGAGTGGACGCATTCACCATAACTGAACTCGAATCAACCTGGGTAATGAACTGGCGGGAACGACTGTAATCTTCCGTGACAATAGATTCCGTATGACCAGAACTGTATTGCTCGATGTGCTCCATAGCGGCCCCCATATTCTCAACAATCTTTATGGATAAGATCGGAGCTAAATATTCTGTTCGCCAATCCTCTTGGGAAGCAGGATGCGCATCAATGATGGCACAAGTTTCCTCACAGCCACGCAGCTCAACGCCATAGTCAGCATAGGCTTTCGCTAATAAGGGCAAAACGTCTTTAGCCACATCTTGGTGCACCAACAAGGTTTCCATCGCATTACAAACCCCATAACGATGGGTCTTAGAATTAATCGCAATGGCTTGAGCTTTTTCTAAGTCAGCTCGATCATCTATATACACATGACAAATGCCGTCTAGGTGTTTAATCACGGGCACTCGAGCATCACGGCTAATACGCTCAATCAAGCTTTTTCCACCGCGTGGTACAATCACATCGACATACTCAGACATGGTAATTAATTCACCAACCGCCGCCCGGTCTGTTGTTTCGACCACTTGCACAGCGGTTTCAGGCAGACCCGCATCAGTTAGCCCAGCTCGAATACACTTCGCTATAGCTTGATTAGAGTTGCTCGCCTCGCTACCGCCACGCAAAATAGTGGCGTTACCCGACTTCAAGCACAGACTAGCCGCATCAATAGTAACGTTTGGGCGAGACTCATAAATAATACCTACTACACCCAATGGCACGCGCATTTTCCCTACCTTTATCCCGCTAGGCATATTTCTCATGTCATTTACCGCTCCGCAAGGATCTGGCAAGGCCGCCACTTGGCGCAACCCCTCAATCATACTGTCAATTCGCTCTGGAGTGATTTCTAGCCTTTCGAGCAATGCCGCATCAAGGCCTTTATCCCGACCAGCCTGCATATCCAACGAGTTGGCCTTCAACAATTGCTCTCTTGATGATTCAAGTGCAATCCCAATAGCCGTTAATGCTTCATTTTTTTGTCCCGTTGTAGCAACAGCGACTAAGCGTGATGCTTTACGTGCATTACGCCCTACTTTGGCCATATAGCCTTTAACATCCATACAAAAACAGCCTTAAATAATTACTGACAAGCTATAGCGAAGCTTCAACTTTGGAAGTCACTTCTGGCCCCAATGGCCGCAACAATAAAATCAACCGAGGCAACAAAGTCAATGCGCCTAATATCGCTGCCAGCATAGCAAAACCTGTCAGCAGTCCGAAGTAAATTGAGGGAATAAAATCAGATAAGGCTAAGATTGAGAAGCCAAAGACAATGATAACCGAGGTATAAAACATCGCCCGCCCAATAGACGCATGGGAACGGTGCATTGCTTCTATGTAATTGCCTTGCTCTGCAAACTCTTTTTTGAAGCGGTGAATATAGTGAATTGTGTCATCAACGCCAATACCTACGGTAATTGCCGCAATGGTTATGGTCATCATATCAAGTGGCACCCCCGCCAGACCCATGCCTCCCAAAACTGCCGAAGCGGCTAAAACATTAGGCACCATTGCAATCAAGGACAGCTTAAGCGAGCGAAACAAAACTACAAACATAAATAGAATACCTAGGAAAACCGCTCCTAAAGTTACTATTTGCGACTTAAATAAGCTTTGTAGCATGTTGTTATAAAGCACTAGCAAACCTGATAAATGTACTTGGTCTTCATCAAAACCTAATTCATCAATAGTGTAGCGATGAATTCTTTTTACTAACTCAAGTCGCTGCAAGCCTGGATAGGTTTCTTTAACCCGCAACGTAATACGCGTCTGATTGAGCTCATCCGATAAATATGGGGTGATAAGTACATCTTTAATTTCTGGTGGCAAATTTTGCTTCACCAAAGCCAACTCGAAATTATTCAGGCGCGCTCCATTAGCATCATTAGCCACTTCAAAAGCGGTAGCTAACGATTGAACCTTGCCAACTTCAGGTAAAGTATCTAGGAATTCATGCAATTGCTGAACACGCTCTAAGCCTGCAACCGTGAACCAATAATTATTTTCAGAGCCAACACTAGGCGTATCGTCTGAGAAAGGGTCATCGCCGGCAAAGGGATCGGATTCAGCAAAAGGATCATTAGAAGCAAAAGGATCATCAGAACCAAACGGATCGGAGTCGTCAAACGCATCAGCTGAGGATACAGGATTAGTTTTGCTGACACTGGATTGATCAGAGAAGTCACTATCGTCATACGCATCAAGCTTGGCATCTAAAATGATATCGAGGGAAATCGTACCACCCAAATTACGATCAATAGCTTCCATGCCTTGATATATTTCCGTAGAACTGTGGAAATAATCAATAAATCTATTTTCCACTTCCAAACGTGAAATACCATAACCACTCAGCAAGGCAATCAATAAACTTAACCACAAAACAGCTGATGGGTATCGTTCTATAAACCACGCAAATTTTAACGTGAATGCCGCAGAATTATCGCCTTTATCTTTTGGCTCTCCCTTAGGCAACAGCATCAAACCGGCAGGTATCACAATAAAGGCCAAAAGCAGAGCAACACCCAAACCAATACTCATCATCCAACCAAAATCAATAACCGGGCGGATATCACTGACAACCAAAGAAACAAACGCCACCATAGTCGTCAATGTTGTGTACAAACAAGGCCTAAACATAAAGCGAACCGTATTCATGACCAACTCAGCCTGAGACGAATCAGGACTTGCGGCATGATATTCACGGTATCGCACAACCAAGTGAATGGTGATGGCCAATGAAATGATCAACAATAAAGAAACAAAATTTGATGAGATTACTGTTAGCCGCCAATCAACCCAACTGAGAAAACCCAGCATAATTAAAACCGCTGAAAAGCAGGTCAATAAAGGTAAAATAACAAACCGTGTTTGACGAAATATAATTGCCATAATTGCGATCATGAACAGCAATACGGCTACGCCAAACACTTGTAAATCATGTTCAATAAAATTGAGCATATCGGCCGTAATCATGGTTGCACCACCAACGAACAGCTCGGCACTATGTCGATAAGAGGCAACGATATTGCGCACGGACTCAACACGCTTATGGTCTCTGTCAGTCAACGCGGTGCGATAATCTAAAAATTGCTGACTGATAAGTTCGAGATCCTGCTGCTGAGCAGCCGTTAAACCCGAACTATCTCGCTGTAAGCGCAATGCGTCTCGATGCTGAACTAACTCTATATAACGCTCATCTACTTTTAGATTCAGCATGACCGCCGTCGTTTGCCCGTCAGGACCCAATAGCATCTCACGGTAAATTGGGCTGTGGAGAAATTCATGTTTAGCCATTTCCCGATCAACACCTGCTGTCAACAGGGTTCGAGGAGTCGTGATATCAGATAAAGAAACTTTAGGGCTGTACAAGAGCGGGGCATCTAACATAGACAAAACTGAAGTGACGCCGTCAACCGCTTTCAATTCATTAACTAACGACTGTAAGACACCAATCGCATCATCACCAAACAAGTTCGTATTAGGCCGAAAAGTGATGACAAGAAAATCCCCACTTTGGTAACGCTTATTCACCTCACGAAAATAATCTAAGTCCGTATCGTGCTCTAATGTCAACGAATCAGCCGAAGCATCCAGCTTAAAATTGGGCAATCCCGCAGCAAAAGCAGCCACAATTAAAAACACACACCACAGGACAAATTTAGGACGCCCTATCACCAACGCTTGATACGCGCTCATAAACCGATTCAATGCACTCTCCCTGCAGTCGACAAACCCAAAAGCCGACCATTATCATCAATTTAAGTGCAAAATAAAACCAAAAGGACATCTAATAAGAGCAAGCAATACAGTAAAGAATCGTATGGACACACCCAAACCTCAGTTAAATAATTCTAGCCAGTCATCATACAAAATCACCAAACCTGTGTTTGTCATCACAATAAATAATAGAATCAATAACAAAAACAACAGAAGCTCTTTTCTTTGATCAACTTTAATTTCTTTGGGCTCTTCTGGTTTAGGCTGCCACACGCGAGTTTCCATAGTGTCATGCAAGCCATCGAGCACAGGCAATATTTCTGCCGCATGTTGCGGGCGATCTTTTGGTGTCTGAGATAACATAGACAAAAGCAGGTTTTGAAGCTCCTGCGGCAATCTTTTAAAAGCTTGCCCCTGCGCTAAATTCCCATTTTTAACCCGCGGCAAATCACTGATCAGCATTCGATAAAACAACACTCCAGCGGCATAGATATCGCCAACCTCACTTATGGGTTCGTCCGGAAGTCGATACCAGCGGTCTTTTTCCTCTGGTGCTGCGAGCACATGGCCACTTTCATCCACTTGGTAATGGGAAGGCCAGCCGAAATCAGATAAACGAACATTGCCCTCAATATCAAACAAAACGTTGCTCGCGCGCAAATTTCCATGCACGACATGATTGCGATGAGCAAAGATTAAGCCACGACATATTTGAACCCCGACAGATAAAAATTCATCCAGCGTGAAGGATTTAATCAAACGGTCCTCTAAACTGCCACCAGGCATATAATCCATAACCGAAATGAACGTTTTTTTATTCTGCGAAACGCCATGCAATTTTACAATATTAGCGTGCTCTAACCCCGCAAGGCGTTTACCCACTTGCGCGCCGGCATTCAATTGCAGAGATTTTTTAATAACGAAACGATTGCGACTGGATTTTTCCGCAAACAAATACACGGCTCCAAATTGGTTTTCACGCCAGATATCCAACAGTGAAAAGCTTTTTTTACCAAGCGACTCTTGAGCTCGCTTGGCCTGCCCTGCATCTAAGTGCGTACCGCGCAAAAGGTCTAATAAAACATCGCTGATTTGCTCTACCCTCTGAGGTCGCATTGACACATCAGGCGCCAGACACTTAAGCGTTAATTTATCCAACTCGGCAGGAAGAGCCTTAACAAAGGTTGAAGGCCGAGTGGGCGAGCCATCTGGTAAATGCCCGGTCAAGAACTCAAACATCAGAACACCAAAGGAATAAATATCACTTTGTATGGATACACTCGTAACAGATTTTTTAATTTCTGGAGCCATGTACGCGAACGTACCAACAATATCACTGGCAGATTCACTCTGGCCAAATTGAGCTATACCAAAATCCAACACTTGAGCATGCCAATCGCTATTCACCAGAATATTACTGGGCTTTATATCCCTGTGTATCACGCCATTTTTATGAGCGTACGCCAAAGCCTTAGCAATCTGTAACAGAACTTCCAACTTTCGAGCCAAAGGAACACTGCCCTCGCGCATAATTCTAGAAAGGTCGACACCATCAATAAACTCCATGATGAAAAATGGAGTGCCTTTTTCTGAAACACCTCGATCTATAACCGAAATAATATTTGGGTGAGACAAGCGAGCAATAATAAGCGATTCTCGCTCAAAAGCCGACCGAACCTCACCATGATCGCGCATTTGTGAATTTAACACTTTAATCGCCACGGGCCGCTGTAAAGAAAGTTGCAGACCTCGATACACAGTGGCCATGCCACCTTCACCGATCTTTTGATTAAACTGGTACCCTGGTAACTCTAATGCCAAACCTTAATCTCCTGAAGCTTCAACAAATCCTAAAATGATTTATTGAGATTTTAAAGACTCGCGACCTATACTGCATTTAACCTTAATCGTAAGAGTTGCGTATGCCACGCAACCAATCCCAACCTAACTAATACTGATGCTAAAAATTCAATTAAAAGATCAACAACAAGAGCCCATTTGGATAGTAGAAGAGATCTACACAATTGGCTCGGATATTAAGGATAATCTGTGCTTACAAGATGACGCATTGTCAGCCCATCACGCAGAAATTCTCACCAAAGGCAATAAACTCTTCCTGAATACTCTCTCGCCGAAACCTGCCTGTGGCATTAACGGACAAGATATGAATACAGGAGAAATCCGGCCCGGGGACACAGTTCACATTGGCAAGAATGAACTGTTAATTTTGCATCCGTATGACTCCATAACTCAATCCGCTTTAAACGATGACGCTATCCCAAAATGGTCGCTAACTGCGACTGGTGATTGGCTAGAAGGGCAAAACTTCGCAATCCCTAAGCTAAAATCTACTATTGGCAGAAGTCAGCATTGCGACATAGTAATTCCTGGAACCCACCTTTCTCGGCAACATGCCGAGCTGTCTATAAATGGCAATCTTTTATTCATAAAGGATCTTGCGTCATCCAATGGCACCTATATCAATGGCAAGCGAATTTCCGAAGGCACCGCACGAGCAGGAGATGAAATTAATTTTGATGTGTATTTATTTCGCTTAAACGGCCCCAACACCGACCTTAATCGCACTCAAGTAAGAAAACCCTTAGAGCCTCCATTAAGAAAACCAAACCCATCTTTGAACAAACCTAAAAACTGGGTTACCAAACCAACATCACCAGGCAACCGCGAAGAGGCAATACCGCCAGCGGCACGACTGCCTTTTATTGCAAGTTTGATTTTATGCCTAGCGATGACTGCCGCAATTATATACCTAGGGTCCATTTAAAATCATTTTGCAACGTCGTCTTAAGCCACAACATCAAGAATAAAAACCCAATAGAACAAGCACTTACTGGTTGTTTTTAAAAGAATAAGTGCTTTAATTTAAAATACTTTGCAACTTAAAAAAAATAACCACTAAAATATATAAGCCAGCAATCATTAGCTCGTATATTAATTCAATAATGTGTTTGATATGGACGCCAAATCGCATTAATAAACACACTAGGATCTTCCTGCATCACTAGATTCTCATTTAATGTTTGGGTACATATTATGACCACTCACATCACGCTATTAAATGTCCTACCCAGAGCAACCCGAATACTAGCAATTCTTTGTTTTGTATTTGTCACTGGGTGTTTAGAAAAAACAGAAAAAACCTACGATTGGCACCTACAATCACAAGCCACCAACACCAGTTCCGATTTTAAAGAGATGCTGGTCATGGCCGATGAAATTCGGGTTATGAGTAACGGCCGACTCAATATTAAACCTGTACCCGGTGGCACCATCAGTGGTGGACCCGATATATTCAATGCCGTCAAAAACGGCACAGTAGAAATGGGTAACGGCTGGCCAAACTGGTGGTCGGGCCAACATCCTGCTTGGGCCGTAATGAATGCGGGCCCATTTGACTTCATGAATCTAGACGCCTCCATGCTGTTTTTCTTGGCCGGTGACGGCACCAAATTAGCCAACGAGCTATCAATACCTGAAGGTGTAATATGGCGACCCGCTTGGTGGCCAGGCATGGAGTTTGGCCTGCTTTCAACTTCGCCTATCAACGGCATTGACGATTTAGCTCAGAAAAAGATCCGCGTTGGCCCAGGCCTACCAAGTGAAGTGCTATCCGCCGCAGGTGGCGCCTATACCGTGCCACTGGTTCCTCAGGAAATTAGACCCGCATTAGAAAGTGGCGAATTAGATGCTGTGGAATGGACCACCACATCCGGAGCATGGGATCTAGGCCTACAAGACATAGCTAAACACGCCATTGTTCCAGCCATTTGGCAGCCATCTGTATTAGCCGACTTTCTGATCAATGAAAAAGCTTATAGTGAGCTCCCCCCAGACCTACAAATGATACTAGAAACGGCTATTCGCTCATTCACTCTGCGAGCCACCGTCAAAAATAAAGTCAATGATTTTGAAGCCCTAGCCAAGTTTCAGGAAGCCGGTACAACCATCACTCGCTGGTCGGCAGAGGACATTGAACGCTGGAGAGTGGCGGCCGATAAAATTTACGCTGACTACAGTGCCAGAGATGTATTTACGGCTCGTTTGATTAAAGCCAAGCAAGACTTCAAGAAAAAGAACGACACTTATTACGAGTGGTTTGGCTCATACGAATAATATGAAATTTGAGTACACCAAAAGAATCTTTGTCGCCCTTTCGATAACCACAGTGATACTCATGTCACTGTGGGTTTTTTTTCGCGTAGATATTGCCAAAGAGCGCGCCTATAAAGATCTTGAGAGTCGCGCCTACTCAGCCGCACGGCGCGTAGCCAACAATGTTTCTCCTACCATATGGAATCTATATAAGAAATCTACCGACAGAAAATACACAGACGAAGTTGCTGCCGCAATTTTAGACTCCGAGCTCCACGACGATTATATTGTAGCGATCAATGTCTATGGTAATTTTGGCCATCTATATATGGGCAGAATCAAAGTACTCGCTGACACCATTGTTACCTTTGACAAAGCAAAACATCAAGACAGTAGTATCACCCGTTTATCTGAAGAAGTTTCTTTACCCATAAAGCAAGGCAGCATGAGCATCGGCTCGGTCAAAGTGTTTTACTCCAGATCCAACCTAGAAGAAAGCCTGCAATCAGCCTTAATTCTCGAATTAATTAGCCTCATTATCATTACCAGCTTAATTATATTTACCCTTTATTTTGCCTTACGGACATCGAACTCACGCCGTATAGCTGAAGCCGCCACGGCGACTAAGAGTGAATTTTTAGCCAATATGTCTCATGAGATAAGAACCCCACTGAATGGTATTTTAGGTTTACTTGAAGTCATATCCCACGGCAATCTCGACGACGACCAACGCTACAACTTAAGCGTTATCAGCTCATCATCGCGTACATTATTGAATATCATTAACGACATTTTAGATTTTTCCAAGATTGAGGCAGGAAAAATTAACATAGCCCCGAACGAGACCGACCTTAAAGAACTGATCAACTCCATCACCGAGTCATTTAAAAAAACGGCTATTGATAAAAACCTCGATTTCACCATTAATATTTCATCTCGAATTCCTAGAACAATCCTCATTGATGACACTCGAGTTAAGCAAATTTTATTTAACCTTATTGGCAATGCCCTGAAGTTTACCGAGCAAGGCGGCGTCACCGTTTCCATCCAAAATCTCAACCACACGACATCTATTCAGAAGCATAAAGAAATAACTCTTTTATTTAAAATTGAAGACACCGGCATCGGTGTTAGCGAAAAAGATCAAGAAAAGTTATTTCAATCTTTTTCTCAGGCCGAATCTTCGACCACTCGGCGCTTTGGCGGAACAGGCCTCGGGCTTGCCATAAGCCTGCGTTTAGCTCAGATAATGGGCGGGGATTTACAACTCAAAAGCCAGGCCGGCCAAGGCTCTTGTTTTAACTATTTGCAACCCGTGATCATCTACTCTGAGGAACAATTAGAAGTACAAAGCATAACGGCCACAAACATAAAAAAAACCGACCAAGATTATGCGGAAACTGTGAATTGCGCTCCTACTGAGCGGTCCGTTATTGCTCCCACAAAACCCTCTAAAGAAACAAATGGTGAAGGTATTATTTTGGTCGTGGAAGACAACGCAACCAACCGCTTAGTTATGAAAAAGCAACTTGAGCTACTAGGACATTCAGCTGACTTTGCCGAAGATGGCGTCATCGGATATAAAATGTGGGAACGCGGAAATTACCAACTCATACTTTCCGACTGCCAAATGCCGGAAATGGACGGCTATCAAATGGCACAAGCCATACGTAAAAAAGAAGATGAAATCAATTTAATAGAGCACACACCTATTATCGCCTTTACAGCAAATGCAATGCAGCATGAAATTGAGCTGTGCTACGAATCTGGCATGAATGATTTTATTGGCAAGCCGTGCAGTAAAGATGAACTGGCACAAAAATTAGATCGCTGGCTACCCAAACAGGCAGCCCACGCTAGCTAATGTTCATTAGCGCAAATACGGATTAATGCGCAACACCAATCGCTTTAGCGTCAGGCTTACGCGGGTCAGCCACCCCATAAAAACGCCCACCTTCCCACATAATACTTTGCGCACTTCCCATGGCGTTCACCTGCTGAACATCGTGGCCTTT
Organism: Cellvibrionaceae bacterium; assembly: GCA_034112445.1. GTDB lineage: Bacteria > Pseudomonadota > Gammaproteobacteria > Pseudomonadales > Cellvibrionaceae > Pelagadaptatus. Next base: position 43,996 of record JAWUVI010000022.1, read on the forward strand.
AGAGCGTAAAATCGACAAAGTATCTGGGCTAAAACCTCGCTCTACAAACACTTTATCGGGCAACCACTGATTATGAAACCTTGGCACACTCACCGCCGTGGCGACATTCATACCATGGTCAATGGTGTTAACAATGGCCTGAAGCGTGGTGGTAATAATGCGGCTTCCTCCAGGACTTCCCGTCACCAACCAAGGCTTCCCCTCTTTGAACACCAAAGTTGGCGTCATCGAACTTAGTGGCCTTTTACCTTTTTCAATACTATTGGCTTCAGCGCCAAGTAACCCATAAGCGTTAGGCACACCCGGCTTAGACGAGAAATCATCCATTTCATTATTCAATAAAATACCGGTGCCCGGCACTGTAATTCCCGAACCAAAAGAGAAGTTTAACGTGTAGGTATTGGAAACCGCATTGCCCTCAGAGTCCATAATGGAAAAATGCGTTGTATCTCGGCTTTCATCAACCAGACTTTCCGCTGGGTAGACGTCTTTCGCTGGCGTAGCTTTATCTCCGTTCAGACTTGAAAAAATTAGCTCCGCGTAGGATTTACTCGTCAGCTCTGCAACCGGTATCGGAGTGTAATCAGGGTCGCCCAAATACTTACTTCTATCTGCATAGGCGCGTTTCATCGTTTCCGTCATCCAGTGCATCGCGCTGGCACTGCCATACCCGTATTCCGTCAAGGGTACATGCTCAAGAACGTTCAACATTTGCACTAAATGCACTCCGCCCGAACTTGGCGGAGGCATAGATGCCACCTGATGACCACGATAGGTTCCAATAACAGGCTGTCGTTCCACCACTCGATAATCACTCAGATCATCCAAGGTGATTAATCCATTATTATCCTGCATTTCAGCAACGATACGCTGTGCTATGTCTCCTCGATAAAATGCGCTAAAACCTCCATCTCGAATCTCTTTTAAAGACCAGGCTAAATCAGGAAGCTTTAACGTTTCGCCCGCCAAGAAGGCTCGGCCATCTTCATGAAAGTAGGCTTTAAGGGTCGCTGGATTTTTCTTCAAATGCTTATAGCTGTGCAGTTTCTGCGACAGGTCATCCGAAACAGAAAAACCCGAATCAGCTAACGTTATGGCTGGCTGCATGACCTCAGCCAGAGACAAAGATCCATACCGTTTATGAGCGTGCAGTAGCCCTGCAACCGTACCGGGCACTCCGGCCGCCGCATGACTAAAACGCGATTTTTGGGTGTCTACATCTCCGGATTCATTTAAAAACATATCTCTATGAGCTTTAGCAGGGGCCATTTCCCGATAATCGATCGCTATGGTTTTTTGCTCTTGCGCCAAATGCAGCAACATAAACCCACCACCACCTAAATTTCCTGCCCTTGGTAAAACTACCGCCAATGAAAACCCAACAGCGACAGCAGCATCAATTGCATTACCACCTTTAGACAAAATATCGGCGCCCACCTTGCTGGCCAAGTGATGCTGGGTCGCAACCATCCCTTGATCCCCCACTACTGGGTGAAAAATACTTTGATTCCGCAAAATTGGTGCCGCTATAGATACGGAACAATGAGCCACCACAGTAGCCGCCAACACCAGCGACGCTATTCGACGAACAAGCCATGAATTCATTATGATAGTCCTAATGGATTTAGTTTTTAGTTAGCCTAGCTATTCCCAGCAATCAAGTACACACAAATAACCCCAGCCAATATAGTATGCTTTATATACCATATATAAAGCATACTATATAATACCCACCATGAACTCAGATACCCAACACAAGCCTCAAACTTTATTAGCGGACATACACCGCCTGTACAGCAGCGCGTTCTATCATAAATTGCGCGATGAAGGCATCGACTTATCCCGTATACAATGGCGTGCCATTGCCATACTCAAGTTCAACAATGGTATTACTCAATCAGAATTAGCCGAACGATTGTTAATGGATAAGGCGCCTATGGGTGCACTTCTAGACAAGCTGGAAGCTAAGCAGTTGATACAGAGGCGCACTGACGCCAAAGACCGGCGGGCAAAGCGAATTCACCTCACTCAAGCTACAGAGCCATTAATACCCATACTCGAAAGGCATTCCGACACTTTGTTGCAACGTGCCGTTGAGGGATTAAGCGAGCTAGAGATACACACCTTGGAAACACTGCTAACCAAGATGCGAAATAACTTAACCGTTAAACACAACAACCGAGAAGACACATGACTTCAACAAATAAAATCCAAAAAGCACTGCCGTTTTTATTTACCGAAGCCGACGGAAAAAGCAGCATCAACAAAGAGAATTTACGCTGGTCAGCAATGATCGTCCTTGCCTTACTGGTTGCCGCTTGGGCTTACCAACGTGGCAATACCGTTACGATAAACGACGCCCGAATTGCTAGTGACGTGGTTATTATCAGCAGTAACCGTTCAGGCTGGATTAGCGAGTTGAATATTGACAGCGGCAGCTTAGTCAAGAAAGGTGACCTGCTCATACAGATTGATGATCGATCAACCCAACTGGCAAAAAAAGAAATTCACATCCAGATACAAATTAAAAAAGTCGAAATCGAACGCGCTTTAGAAGAAATGACCATGGTAAGCGAAGAGCAATTGAGCCGACTTGATTCGCAAAAAGAGCGCCTTAACAGCGCCAAGTCTAACGCCAACAAAGCTGAATCCTCTCTTAAACTGGCCGAAAGTAATTTTCAGCGCTCCAGTAAATTACTAAAAAAGGGACTTGTTTCTTTACGTCGATGGGAAGAAGACGAACTTAAACACAAACAAGCACAAGAATCTTACCAGCAATCTAAGTCCGCGCTATTGCAACAAATGTCAGAGTTGCGACAAACCAAAGCTCACATGAAAACCGTCGACTTATTAGACAAACGCATTGCCATAATGAGACAAGACCTTGAAAGACTTGATGTGGAAAGGCAGAAAATTGAAATGGAGCTGGCCGACCGCCAAATTCGTAGTCCAATCGACGGGGTCATTGATAAAACTTTTGGACACAGACAAGAATTCATTTCCCCTGGCCGTCGCCTAATAATGTTACACAACCCTAATAAAATATGGATTAATGCCAACATTAAAGAGACTCAGCTGCGTCATATCTCAGTCGGCATGCAAGCCAAGGTGTATATTGACGCTTACCCTAACCGTAAATTCAAGGCGGTAGTTACTGACATTGACAACGCGACCACCAGTGAATTCGCTTTATTACCCAACCCTAATCCAAGCGGAAACTTTACTAAAGTCACACAGAGATTACGGATAAAACTCAGCATTGATCAGCTAGACAACTTACTTAAGCCCGGCATGATGGTTGAAGTAGATATAGACACGCGCTCTGCCGCATCAACACCAACGCCAATACCAACAACACCAACACCAACACCAACACCAACGCTACATGATTAGCATCATTCGCAATCTTGGCAAACAAGCCAACAACGACAGTTTTGAATCACTGTTTGAAAAGCACGGCGAAAAATATCGCTGGCTTGCTATAGCGGCCGTCGGCAGCGGCACATTCGTCGCCTTGTTGATGACAACTATTATTAATGTTGCACTGCCTGAAATTATGGGCGCGTTTGGTATAGATCAAAGTGAAGCCCAATGGCTATCAACCGGATTCTTAGCCAGTTCAACTATCAGCATGTTAATTTCTGGCTGGCTGGTTAATCGTTTTGGCGTACAGAGCGCTTTCTTTTTCCCATCGTTATTATTCATCGGCGCATCATTTATGGCGTCCATCAGTCCCAACAATGACATGCTTATTGTTGCTCGAGTATTTCAAGGGTTTGCTTACGGTTTTTATATGCCGATAGCCATGTATGTCATGTCAAGAATCTTCCCTCCGGAGAAACAAGGGGTTGGCATGGGTATATTTGGTATTCTTGCCATTCTTGGACCAGCCATCGGGCCTTATGTTGGCGGTCTTGCCGTTGATGCTTACGGCTGGCGCTCAGTCTTTTATTTACCTCTACCATTGGCTCTCATAAGCCTACCCCTGTGCTTGTGGTATTTACCTGGAGCGACCGACCCTAAAGATAAAACAAGACTCGACATGAAAAGTGTTGCTTGGTTGTCTATAGCAATCACCCTAATTTTGGTAGGACTCAGTAACGGTCAGAAGCTCGGCTGGGATTCCAGCTTTGTCATTGGCAGCCTGCTAGTTGGTGGGTTCGCGGCTTTTGCTTTTATAAGCCAACAATTAGTTTCTGATTCACCGCTACTTAACTTGACACTATTTCAGTATAAAAGCTTTACCTATGCGGCCCTGATTTCTGTGTTATTTGGGGCCGGATTATTTGGTGGCATGTACGCGTCGCCGCTATTTTTACAAATAATCCAAGGGGTTTCTGCCACCGAAGCTGGGCTTGCCATGCTCCCTGCAGGCCTCTTGCTGACTATTGCATTTCCCGTAGTGGGTTATTTCAGCGATAAAGTACCTCAGTATTTATTGGTTATGGCCGGTATGGCCGTATTAGCTTACGGCACCGCTCTGATGGTTTTTGCCGATCAGTTCACGCCGTTTTGGACCATCTGCTGGTGGCTAGTATTAAGCCGTATTGGCATGGCAATCGTTATGCCGCCATTGAGCATGGCATCTATGTCGTCATTACCACCGCAACTGCTAACCCAAGCCTCAGGCTCGATTAACTTTATTCGCCAACTGGGTGGGGCAATGGGGGTCAATTTAACGTCTGTGATATTAACTCGCCGCACCAGCAAGCACATGGATTACATCAACAGCCTCCAGAATGAAGAAAACGTGCAAACTCAAACCATGTTATCTCAGCTAGTGCCTGAACTTCATCAGTCTGGAGTTGATACATCCTTACAAGAACCATTGGCCGCATGGATCATGCAGAAAGAGCTTTACACACAAGCAATGACACTGAGTTTCCAAGATACTTTTTTCATTATGGGCATGGTATTAGCTGTCGGCATTATCCCTGCTTACATGTTACGTCATACACAAAAGCACCCCAAAGAATAATAAATCTAGATTAACTAGTCTTGCATATGGCTCTCCGGCCGTTACAATTCGCCCCATATTTCCTTTAAAGTTTTACTACTATGAATATCCGCGATTTTCTCAGCCAAAAAATTTCATCTGCCATGCAAGCTGCCGGTATTCCGGCTGAATACAGCGCCAATGTAGCGCCCGCAAAAAAAGTGGGTTTTGGAGACTACCAGGCCAATGGCGCAATGGCTGCCGCTAAGGCCATGAAGAGCAACCCAAGAGCGATAGCTCAGACTATTATTGATCAATTAGATCTTGATAGAATCGCCGATAAAATTGAAATTGCAGGACCAGGATTTATTAACATTCACCTTAGCGATGAATGGTTATCACAAGTTTTAGGCAACACAATTAATACTCAGCAACTGGGCATGGAAAAAGCCATAGAGCAAACCATTGTGGTTGACTATTCCTCCCCCAACCTGGCAAAAGAAATGCACGTAGGGCACTTACGCTCGTCAATTATTGGCGACGCACTGGTTCGCACGCTGGAATTCCAAGGCCATAACGTAATTCGCCAGAACCATGTTGGGGATTGGGGCACACAGTTCGGCATGCTGATTGCTGAACTCGAAGAACACATTGAAAAATCCGAGAGTGAAGACTTTGTTCTACAAGATTTAGAGGTGTTTTATCAACGCTCCAAACAACATTTTGATGCGGATGAAGACTTTGCCAATCGAGCCCGTGACTATGTGGTTAAATTACAATCTGGCGATGAAAAAATTCTCGCGTTATGGCAAAAGTTCAGACACGTTTCATTGCAACACAGCGAAGATATTTATCAACAACTGAACGTTACCTTAAGCGCCCAAGACGTACGCGGCGAAAGTGCTTATAACGCCGACTTACCTAAGGTTGTTAGCGATTTAAAACAACAAAATCTAGCCGTCGAAAGCCAAGGAGCTACGGTTGTTTTTCTAGATGAGCTGGCCGACAAGGAAGGCAATCCAAGTCCTGTCATTATTCAAAAGCACGGCGGCGGCTACCTATACGCCACCAGCGATTTAGCCGCTCTACGCTATCGGGCTAACGAGTTAAAAGCTGACCGGGTTCTGTACTTTATCGATGCCCGTCAATCACTGCACATGAAGCAAGTATTCACCCTAGCCAAAAAAGCTAATTTTGTACCTGCAGCAATGAGTCTTGAACATCATCCATTCGGCACGATGATGGGCGAAGATGGTACGCCATTTAAAACCCGCTCAGGCGGAACCGTTAAATTAGCCGATTTACTTGTTGAAGCGGTTGAACGTGCAGCGGCATTAATTGCGGAAAAAGACAACGACTTAACCGAATCAGAGCAAACAGAAATTGCTCGCAAGGTCGGCATTGGGGCCGTTAAATACGCGGACTTATCTAAAACCCGAACCAACGATTATATTTTCAACTGGAATTCCATGCTCAGCTTTGAAGGCAATACGGCGCCTTATTTACAATACGCTTACACACGGATTCGCAGCATCTTTCGCAAGGCCAATATCGATGTCGCAGACTTAAGCCACATCATCATTCAAGCACCCGAAGAAAAAGCCTTAGCCCTGAAGTTATTACAATTTGAAGAGACCCTCCAACAGGTCGCCAGAGAAGCCATGCCGCATACGCTGTGTAACTATTTATACGATGTTGCCAGTGCTTTTATGCGCTTTTATGAAGCCTGCCCGATATTAAAAGATGACGTTGACCCAAGCACACGTTTGAGCCGTTTAGGCATTGCGGAAATCACCGCTCAAACTCTGCATATCGGCTTAGATTTGTTGGGTATTGAAACCATGGAAAAAATGTAATTTCAGCTTCGTCATCAATAACCAAACGCTTATTGTAAGCGTTTGGCAAAACTTTCGAAATTGTAGTCGCGGCCCAAAAAGTCTTTGATCAACTGTGCTGCCGGCTTGCTCCCACCAGGAGCAAGAACCGTTTGGCGATAACGGTTGGCGACAGCTGAATTCATAACGCCCTTTTCCTCAAACTCACTGAACATATCCAGAGCAATAACTTGCGACCACATATAGGTATAGTAAATGGCAGAGTAGCCATTTAGATGGCCAAAGTTCGTATAGAACTTCACACCTTCAACCGGAGCTACGGCCGAATACTGTTTTTCTAGACGCCACATGATGGCGTCTAGATCAAAACCAGCCGGATCAGAATTATATAAATTTAGCGATAAAGCCGCGTAAAACATTTGGATGCGAGTAGAGACCCCTTTATTAAAATTGCGAGCCGCTTTCAGCTGGTCGACAATCTCATCGGGAATTGTTTCACCCGCATCGTTAAGTGCTAGTGAGCGCAACGTCTCTTTATTGTAAATCCACTCTTCTAGCATCTGTGATGGAGCTTCAACAAAATCCCACTCTGTCGACACACCTGAATGCGCCACCCATTTATTATTTCCGGCAAAAAGCTCATGCAATAAATGCCCAAACTCATGTAAAAAGGTTTCCACTTGGGAAAATTCCATTTTTTCAGATGAGCTATCAAGTCCAGGAAAATTACACACCAAGGTCGCCACAGGAATCTGTCGATCTTTCAATCCAGTAACGGTTGGGAACATAGCCGCATGTTGATACTTGCCTTCGCGCGGGTGCATATCAAGATAAAAACGCCCAATCAACTGATCACCATCCCACATCTCCCAAGCTTCAACACTACTGTGCCACACCTCTGTTTGCCATGGCTTAAACTGAACTTGGAATAAATTCTCAACCAACTGCAAGACCCCTTGCTTAACTTGTTGATATGAGAAATAACCGCGTAACTCTTTTACATCAAGCCCAAAGCTATCGGCTTTTACCTTGCCCTCTAAATAGCTAATTTGCCACCGCTTAACTTCTGCAGCGGAGGGTTGAGTCTGGCGCAATAGGTTGAGTAATGATTCTATATCGCTGTCCAATGCAGGTGTTGCTGCGACCGAGACTTTATCAATAAAATCTTGCGCCGCTTGTGGACTGCCAATCATTTTATCGGCGGTAATACGCTCGGCATAAGAATCAAACCCTAGCAACAAAGCTAACTGGTGACGTTTCTCCAGCAAAGCCAGCAGATTATTTTTATTGTCAGGGTAGCCTCGAGAGCGAGCCATTACATACATTTTTTTACGAAGCGCATCGTCTTCGGCGTAGGTTATAAAAGGTATATAATCGGGATAACGCGTGGATATTTTAATTTTTCCTGAATCATCCGGTTGATGGGCCGCAATATAATCTTCAGGCAAACCGGCTAATTGCTCTCTAGAATCTAAGGTCAAATAACGCACATCATCTCTGATGGTTTTATCAAATTGCTGCCCTATTTTGACAATTTCTTCCTGTAGGTTTTTTATTTTTTCTCGTGTCACGTCATCTTTATCTACACCCGACAAACGAAAATCACGCAATAATTTTTCAAGGAAAAAACGATCCGTGTCATCAAAATCGGCAGCGTTTATTTGAATTAAATTATCGTATAACGGACGCGAAAGACTGATGTTATTTCCGAGTTTATCCAGCTTCTGCGTACACAATTCACCCTGCGAACGAACATCCGCATCGGGGTGAACCGATTCGTATAAATTTGATTTTTTTGCGGCATCGGCAAGGTTGAGAAACATCGCATCCAGACGCTTTAAATATTCGATGCTGATCACATCGCCTTGCTCTCGCTCTAAACTGGCTAATTGAGCCGTCACATCATTTAAAGACAACTCACATTGCTGCTCAAATTCTTGTGCGGCAACCGAAATGACTGGATCTGGAATCTCCGATGATACCGAGCTGCAAGCAATCAATCCTAATGACGAAACAAACGTTATCACTCCCAGACTCAAACTTCGACGCACTAGCATAACCCTACCTTTATTCGATTTTAATCGCAGAAGTGTATCACTCAGGCCAAAGACACAATAACCTTTTGCTCAAAAACAGCTCATCTATATAGCTGATCAATCATTAACCAATTGCTCGTTAAGTATTATAATGAATGTATTGTAATGGCTATATTGAGAGGTAGTACTATGTCTATAGGTATCAATAGCAGCACCGTTAATCCTTCAATTAGCAGCTCTCAAGCTGGTTTATCTCAAGCTCTTGAGCGGATAGCTTCTGGTCATAGAATCAATTCCGCCGCTGACGATGCCGCCGGCCTCGCGATATCAACAGGCTTTCGCTCTGAAATCAGTGGCTTAGGGCAATCCATTCGTAACGCTAACGATGGTATCTCGCTGGCACAAACCGCAGAGGGCGCCTATAGCTCTATCACCGATAGCCTCCAAAGAATCAGAGAGCTCTCACTACAATCGGCCAACGGCACACTGAATGACAGCGATCGCCAAGCAATTAACGCCGAAGCCCAACTGCTTAAAGAAGAAATAACCCGCGTAGCTGAATCCAGTAACTTCAATGGCATTCCTTTACTGTCCGAGAAGCAAGATTTGAATTTACAGGTAGGCTCAGATGCAGGCGACCAAATAAGTATTGAAACACCTTCTTTTACCGAGCAGCTAGAATCCAGCGGTTTTAATGATATTGATTTGAGCTCTGCCGAGTCGGCATCCGCAGCCCTTGCTGCTATTGATGATACTCAAGAATCCGTTAGCAGCAATGCAGGTCAACTAGGCGCAGTCATCAACCGATTAGAATCCACTACCGATCAATTGCAAAATAGCCGCATCAATATTTCGTCCGCGAACTCAAGAATTGAAGATGCCGACTTGGCAAAAGAAGTCGCCAACATGACTCGAGATGAAATACGTTTGAGCGCCAGCATTATTGCTCAAACACACCAAAATCAGCGCGGCGAGTCGGTACTGAAACTTCTAAGCTAGCGGTTTATACAGTACCAATCAAACTGGTCACCAACCGAGTAATCACTTGCTTGGCATCATCCCAGCGAGCTTCATCGTCGGCGTACAACAAAATCTCATTTTCTAAATATAGAATGGATGCCAAAATCAACTTGGCGTCTGCCGTTGGCGTAGTCGATCCTAGTAGGCTAAAAAAATCTTCTATTGATGCTAACTGAGCTTCATGCAAGCTCAACATCGGCTTAGCCAGTAGCTGATCACGCATTGCCTCATGCCTAAAGGCTGTTTCAATATTTCTATGTGAAATATCGGCAATCTGAATACGTAAATGACTCATCAACAAGTCAATCAGAACCGCCACCACCATGACACGAGTATCACTCTCAGCCAATTGCTCAGGAGTAAGATCTTTTAGCACTGAGAAGCCTTCGGTCTCTAGCTTTTGGGAGTTGCCCTTATCTCTATCAATGTAATGTACAAACGCGTCGTGAACCAACGCATGGATATCTTCAAAATAGTAGGTCGTCGCCGCTAATGGCACCTCAGCCTCTTTTGCTACTGCGCGATGCCTAACCCCTCGCACGCCATCTCGTTCGATAACTCTTAAGGTGGCATCTAAGATAGCTTCTCGGCGCTCTCGGCTATCAGCTCGCTTAGCCGGTCGGCCTAAATAATTGAGCTTGGCGCTGAGTTTTTTTACAGACACTCAATATCCCCTTGTTACGACAATGTAGATCGCCGGGTTAAATATCATTAACGCTACGCAACTGTACCGCTTGGCGCTGTACGATATATTGTATCAATAACTCTTGATCCAATGTATCCATGCCACTGAAATTAACCCTAATATAATAACCTTCACCATCAGCAACCGCACTGCGCATAACCACTGAACCGTGCGTATAAATATGGATATTTTCTGGAAGCAACACTAAATCCACAAACAGGACTTTACCAATCGCAATAGATTCATCGATATTGAATGCCACTCCACAAGCACTGATATTAACCTCTTGTATTTTATGGGCAATTTGCTCAACGAGCTGGGAATCAATTTCGAGCTGTCGAACCACACAATTTATTTTTTCATCAAACGCTTCTAATAATTCAGCCACTAAAGGCTGTTGTATTTTTAATTGCCCAAGCACTCGATGTATCGTTTTATCATGAGCCGATAGCAGCTTAGGAACATTCGTAGGGCGTGTATTCAAATCACCCTGAGACTGAGCCTCAGCATCTGATAAAATACGATATGAAAGCCCAACAGTATCTTTAATTCTAAAAAAGCGACGGCGATCTGCATCATTCATATTTGTGGCCTAAAAAATTTCATCTGGAGCTAAATCAAACAAATACTCTGGATCAAGATCGAGCTCTCGCAAAATATCACTACCTTGGTCTTGTAACACTTTCATATCATCATCATCTAGACTCTCATCAAGCCCCTGCTGAATGACGATTTCAACTCGTCGATTACGAGAGCGAGCAGCGGATGAATCATTAACCACTAACGGGTGGGTATCTGCAAAACCTGAAACTTCAAAACGCTTAGGGTTTATCTCATCTATTTTCATAAGTTCATGGGCAACCGAGACAGCTCGAGCAGAAGAAAGCTCCCAGTTAGAACGAAACTTGGCCGTTCTAATGGGTATATTATCAGTGTGGCCTTGCACTTGAATTTTACCGGGCTTGACCCGTAAAACTTCACCTATTTCACTAATAACATCATAGTAATCTTCATTCATTTCGGCTGATGCGGTTTTAAAAGAGCCTTTTTCCCGAATACGAATTATGATCTTACGGCCAACGGTTTCTATCTCAATTTCGCCCGCGGCAATTTGGTCGTGTAACGCTTGCGCCAATTCGGTAGCGTCCTGCTCTGTTTGCTGAATCATATCTTCAAGCTTTTGCTTGATTCGAGCCTTAACACCGGCCTCTTGGTTTTCTTCGCCTTGCTCTACGTCATATTCTTGTGCGCACTCAAAGTCCAAAGAACTTTCCGTAATGTCCTCGGTATGCTGCCAAATTTCATTGATAGGGGTCGGTTCAGGAGTAGCAGGACTGAATTCTTGCGCGATGATACTGGTTCCCTTTGGAACATCCGTGACATTGAGTTTATTTTGCACACCAAATGCCTGCGCCATAGAACCAGCAAGCCGTTTAAACTTCATGGCATCCATTTCAGAAAAAGACAGCAGCAAAACGAAAAAGCACATCAGCAATGACATTAAGTCAGCAAATGTACCCATCCACGGCGGCAGTCCCTCTGGAGGACAATCACACGGTTGCTCTTCATCACTCATTTACTAGCTCGACCCTATTAAATGCTCTATTCCGCATCCGCAGCAGCGCGTTTACTTTCCGGTAAATAGGTACGCAACATACCATCAATAACTCTTGGATTTTGCCCACCCTGAATAGCCAATAAAGCATCTATAACCAAGCTCTTAATCATCGCCTCTTCGCCAGCACGTAATTTAAGTTTATCGGCCACGGGTTCGCAAAAGGCGTTTGCGAGGATAGCTCCGTATAGGGTGGTTAACAATGCAACAGCCATCGCAGGACCAATTGATTTAGGGTCATCCATATTCGCCAGCATAGCCACCAGGCCAATCAATGTTCCGATCATACCCATAGCCGGAGCCATTGCGGCTAAATGTCTAAAAATTGTCGACGCTAACTCATGCCTTTCTAACGCTAAATTTTTGTCGTTTGTCAGTAAGCCCTTCACTACTTCAGGATCATGGCCATCCACTAATAACTGGATGCCTCTTTGCAAAAAGTCATTTCCGACTTCTTTTCCCTCTAAGGACAGCAAGCCACCCTTACGTGCTATGTCTGCCAACTCTACTATTTCATCAATTAAATCAGCAGGATCAGGCATTTTCACCGTAAAACTTTTACCCGCAATTTTACCTGCACCTAAAAATTGACTTAAACCAAATTTAGCCATTACCGCAAAAATACTTCCCCCGAACACAATCACCAGGGATGGAATATTGACAAACATGGCCAAATCGCCACTCATCAACATGGTGGCTACAATCAGGCCCATCGCACCCAGCAAGCCAACGATCGTTGCTAAATCCACATTTCACTCCTCGTTTGGAAAACGCCCGCAAGGAAATTTTCACAAAATTATAATCTACTGTTTTCTCAGTATTATTACTTACTAATTTATTAGATAGCGGCCGCAACCGAGTTTTCATCAATAGTTAGTGTTTAAAAACATCTACAAGTCTAGCGTGATTTTATTATAATTCCCGCACATCTTTACGGCGCAACAACAATTTAACCAAGAAAACCCATAAAACACCTCAATTGACCTATCAACGCCCCTTATGTAGGGTGTCGGCAATTGAAATAACGAGGCATCACACGTGGCAAGCAAAAAGAAAACTCCTGAATTTGAAAAGTCATTAGCAGAGCTTGAACAACTAGTAGGCTCACTTGAAAAAGGTGACTTATCGCTGGAACAATCTCTCGCCACATTTGAAACCGGCATTAAACTTACTCGCGAGTGCCAAACAAGGCTTGTAGAAGCAGAACAAAAAGTACAACTTTTAGTTGAAGAGCAAGGTCAATTAAGCGCCGCACCATTTGATGATGACGAACAATAATGCAAGGGTCACAATCATTACAGGGCTTTCAAAAAAGCGCTCAAATTCGTATCAATACCGCTCTACAAAACTTACTTAACACTCGACCAAATCAATCGCTGCAATTACATCAAGCAATGCACTATAGCTTAATGGCCGGAGGCAAACGCATTCGACCCTTACTGGTTTATGCCAGCGCACAAGCGGTCAATAAATCGACCTCTACATACCCCAGCACCAATAAGCTGCTCGATAATATTGCCTGCTCCCTCGAGTGCATCCACACCTACAGCCTTATTCATGACGATCTACCCGCTATGGATGATGACGCTTTGCGCCGCGGCAAACCGACTTGCCATATAGAGTTTGATGTGGCAACCGCGATTCTCGCCGGTGACGCACTGCAATCCTTAGCATTTGAAGTATTGTCCCACGATACCTGCGCTAGCCCCAGCACGTGCTTAGAGCTGATTAAACTATTATCTCGCGCCGCCGGCGATGCGGGAATGGTTGCAGGCCAAGACATTGATATTCATGCAGCCAACCATAACATTGAGCTCGAGCATCTAAAAAATATGCATACGCACAAAACGGGCGCACTCATAAAAGCCAGCGTACAAATGGGGGCAGTCGCCAATGGTTCCAGCCCATCTCAGTTTGATCTTTTGGGAATCTATGCCGACGCCGTCGGCCTAGCCTTCCAAGTACAAGATGACATTCTTGATGTCACCTCCGATACCGCCACATTAGGAAAACAACAAGGTGCCGACAAATCCCTCAATAAGCCCACCTATGTTTCTCTGCTGGGCCTTGCTGGCGCCAGACATAAAGCCGCCGAACTGCATGAACAAGCTTTAGAGGCTTTAGTAACATTCAGCGATGATGCCGACACATTACGGCAACTGTCGGCCTATATCGTCAGTAGAGATTCTTAAATATTTGCTAACTAAGCCCTCACAAAACGAGCAACCCATACATTAACTTACCGAAGTATCATTAATTGCTATGCAAACCGCACTCAGAATCATAAAATCGCTTTTTTGATCTAGCAGCCAAATCTCATGCCGAATAAAACCACGTTTCACGAAATCCCTTTAGTTCGTCCAGTAACGCCGCTGTTAGACCAAATAGACTCCCCTGCCGATCTAAAAAAAATCCCCAAAGAAAAGTTACCTCGACTCGCCAAAGAGCTGCGCGAGTTTTTGTTATTTTCCGTCGGTCAGACTGGCGGTCACTTTGGGGCCGGCCTTGGCGTCGTCGAATTAACCATTGCCTTACATTACTGCTACAACACCCCTGCGGATTCATTAGTATGGGATGTAGGTCATCAAGCCTACCCCCATAAAATACTCACAGGTCGACGTGAACAAATGCTCACCATCCGCCAAGAGCACGGCATCTCAGGCTTCCCAAAACGCGATGAAAGTGAATACGATACTTTTGGCGTGGGCCACTCAAGCACTTCTATCAGTGCGGCACTGGGTATGGCAATTGCTAACAAGCACAAAAACAACCACAACAAGGCCATCGCCGTTATCGGTGATGGTGCCATGACCGCAGGCATGGCGTTTGAAGCTCTGCATCACGCCGCTCATACCCGCAGTGATATCCTCGTAGTGCTGAACGATAATAATATGTCAATCTCACATAACGTCGGAGGGCTGTCTGATTATTTTTCAAAAATATGGGCCAGCAAGCTGTACACCAATTTTCGTGAGGGCGGAAAAAAAGTATTAGCGGGAATACCAACCGCCCGCGAACTGGTTAAAAAAACCGAAGAACATATGAAAGGGATGGTTTCTCCCGCCACTTTCTTTGAAGAAATGGGTTTTTATTATATTGGGGTAATTGATGGTCATGACATAGGGCGCCTTATTCATGATCTTCAAAATTTGCGCGAGCTACCTGGACCCAAGCTCCTGCATATTATGACTCAGAAAGGCAAAGGTTTTGCTCCGGCAGAGCAAGATCCTGTCGGCTACCATGCGCTCAATAAAATTGAACCCAAAGCCAATATAAACACCACAGTAAAAGCTGAAATTAAATCCCCAAAATACCAACAAGTATTTGGCGATTGGCTTTGTGACATGGCGAAACAAGACGTCAACCTACAAGCCATAACCCCCGCCATGTGTGATGGCTCTGGCATGGTGCGCTACGCCGAATTATTTCCACAGCGCTTTTATGATGTTGCCATAGCGGAACAACACGCGGTTACCTTAGCTGCAGGCATGGCTTGCGGCGGACAAAAACCCATTGTCGCCATTTACTCCACTTTTTTACAACGCGGCTATGACCAGCTTATTCACGACGTTGCCATTCAAAACTTAGATGTAACATTTGCTATAGATAGAGCTGGCCTGGTAGGCGAGGATGGTCCCACTCATTCGGGCAATTACGATCTCAGCTATCTACGCTGCATTCCGAACTTATTAATTTGCGCCCCCAGCGACGAAAATGAATGCCGCCAATTGCTTACAACCGCTTATCAACACAAGGGTCCTGCGGCTGTGCGTTACCCCAGAGGAACCGGCACTGGCGTTAAGATAACAAGTGAACTCCAGACTCTTCCCGTCGGTAAAGGCAAATTGCTACGCCAAGGTAAGCGCATAGCAATTTTAAATTTCGGCACCTTATTGCCTGCTGCCGCAAAAGCGGCTGAGAATTTAAATGCCAGCTTGTGCGATATGCGGTTTGTAAAACCTCTCGACGAAGAATTAATTTTAAGCCTATATGAAGCTCATGATTTACTGGTTACATTAGAAGAAAACACCATTCTAGGCGGAGCTGGTAGCAGCGTCGGAGAGTTTTTATCCAGTCAAAGTTTAGCCACCAACCTCTTATTTTTAGGCTTACCCGATCGTTTTATTGACCACGCAAAACATTCTAATCAATTAGCCCATGCCGGGCTGAATGCCGAAGGTATTGAAGCCAGCATTCGCCAACGCCTACAATTGATGGATCAGCATCGTCCTTCCTCATCTTAACTACAGACTTAACTACAGACTTAACTACAGACTTAACTCACAATCAGAGAAACATTATGCCTTGGTTGCAACTGCGTATTCACACCAATCGAACTCAAGCTGAAGCTCTTGAAGACGCGCTACTCTGTGCTGGCGCAGTCTCTATTACACTACAGGATAACGCCGACCAACCTATTTTAGAGCCTGCATTAGGTGAAACCCCACTTTGGGATGACACCTTATTAACCGGCCTATTTGATGCCGACATAGACACTCAGCAGTGTTCGTCCATTGCAGGGCAGGCTCTTGGTCAACCGCTACCGTCCCATAAGTGGGAACAGCTTGAAGATAAAGACTGGGAAAGAGAATGGATGAGTAACTATCACCCCATTCAATGCAGCGACAACCTGTGGATCTGCCCAAGCTGGAAAGAGCCACCTCAACCAGACGCCACCAACATTTTGCTCGATCCAGGCCTAGCATTTGGCACTGGGACCCACCCCACTACATTTCAGTGCCTACAGTGGTTGGCTGACCAAACTCTCGATGATTACTCGATCGTCGATTATGGGTGTGGCTCCGGCATTCTGGCTATTGCTGCACTGTTACTCGGTGCCAACAACGCCATCGGGGTCGATATTGACCCACAAGCATTGCTAGCAACTCACGACAACGCCCAACGCAATGGGATTGCAACTGACCGCATCCCCGTTTATTTGCCTAAGCATTCACCCGCAACTCAAGCTGACATAGTACTTGCCAACATTCTCGCGGGGCCACTAGCTGAACTAGCACCAACACTTACTGAGCTCACAAAGCTGGGCGGGAAGTTGTGCTTATCTGGTATTCTCGCCACCCAAGCCGACTCAGTAATGGCGGCCTACGCAGAGCACTTTACGTTTGACCCGATACGCCAAAAAGAAGAATGGGTATGCTTATCGGCCACAAAAATCAAATGCCAGCCCTAATAAAATAAAAATAATCAGTCTTCTGGATTTACCCTGCCTGTTCAGCCAGATAGACTCTCGACTTCGCAATTATTAAATCATTTACTGGTATAGAGTTAAGAGCCGCATGGCAGATAAGATCACTTGTTGTCCTCATTGCAATACTTCTTTCCGTATTACAGATGCCCAGCTGGAAACAGCCAAAGGTGCTGTGCGTTGCGGCTCTTGCTTGAACGTTTTCAAAGCTCGCGATCATTTAGCCGAACCAGTCAGTGCTGAGCAGACACTTGCTGATCAGCTGCCAACCGATCAACCTGAATCGAACCTACAAAACACCACCACTGCCAATCAATTTGCTGATATCAGCATTCCCGATATTGACTGGGATGAGCCAATCGACACCGACGAGCGATCGGCTACTGATCTAGTTCTAGATCTAGATCTAGAACTAGAACTAGAGCCAGAATCAGAATCAGAGTCAGGCACACAACCAAAACCACTGTACGAAAATAAGTTCACTTTACATGAGCCCAGTATCATTGAGCGATCTGAGCTCCCAAATGAGACCGACGACAATCTCATTTCGGATGACATGAACAATTCAGTTCAAACCACTATTCGCAATGACATTAGCGATGAATTTATCCACAGCACCGGTGGCGCAGAAGCTAAAGGCGCCATGTTTGACCGCGTGATTAAAGCACGCGCATTGCCAGAAACCGATGATAGCGATGAGTCATGGGCCGAAGATCTACTCAATAAGACAGAGGATGAATCTCTCGACGAGCAAGCCTTCCGCACCGATGGCGATTCACCACACGATAATGATTTTTTAGATCATATTTTTGCAGACGCCTCACCAATTACAGATGTACATTCCAACCCAAATAAACATGAAATCATTAACGGTATTGGCCACGACCCAGTAGAGATGGAGTGGCACGACAAACAATCGCCTTGGCCTCGACGTGCCATGTGGGGCACTCTCTGCGGCATCATGTTAGTCGCTTTAGCCGCACAAATTGGTTGGCTGAAATATGAAACATTGAGCCGCATTGAACCCTACCGCGGCATCTATCAACTGGTTTGTCCGACACTAGGCTGTCAGGTTCCCACCATCCAAGACATCACACAGATAAAAGCCTACAACTTAGTCATTCGCAGCCACCCAAAAGCAAGCAATGCGCTTGCCATCGATAGTATTTTGCTTAACAAGGCTCCTTTTTCTCAACCCTTTCCAAAGCTAATGCTGCTTTTCAGCAGTCTAAATGGCTCAACTATTGCTCAACGCTCTTTTTCTCCATCTGAATACTTAGGTGGCGAATTAGCTGGCAGCACCATTATGCCCAGCCAACAGCCCATACACATTGCCTTAGAAGTTATCGATCCCGGTCCCGCAGCGGTAAATTATCAAGTCGTTATCCTCGCCGATTAATGACAACCGCTCATGAGTGGCGCTCATTAAAAGAACGAGTCTTCACTGCTTTGTCAACGACTATTTTTTCATCAATTTGTGTGATTTATGCTTTTCTAGAACACCCTTCACGGGTATGATGGCCACCCTTTTCGGAGCTCTCATCCAGCAACGTATTCTAACGATCCTAAGACGGAGTCAGCCGTGTTTTATATTGGCCCATACCACATAGATAGCCCCGTGGTACTGGCCCCAATGGCAGGCGTTACCGATCAACCTTTTCGTAAGTTATGTCGTTCAATGGGGGCTGGTTTAACGACCTCAGAAATGGTGACATCGGATACATCGCTCTGGAAAAGTCGCAAATCACAAACTCGACTTAGTCATCGCGGTGAGCACGAACCCAGATCAGTACAAATTGCTGGGGGCGACCCCGAAATGATGGCTAATGCAGCCCGTGAGAGCACTCTGCGTGGCGCCCAAATAATTGACATAAATATGGGCTGCCCGGCCAAAAAAGTATGTAAAAAAGCAGCGGGCTCAGCATTACTACAAAATGAAAAATTGGTGCAAGAGATTCTAACGGCTGTATGTTCAGCCGTAGACGTACCCGTAACATTAAAAATTAGAACTGGTTGGGATTCCAACAACCGCAATGGCACAACGATTGCGAAGATAGCCGAGGACTGCGGCATCAGCGCTTTGGCAGTACACGGCCGAACTAAAGCTTGTCGCTTTAACGGCAATGCTGAATACGACACGATAGCGGCCATTGTTGATGCGGTAAAAATCCCAATCATTGCCAATGGCGATATTGATAGCGCTCACAAAGCGCAACAAGTATTAACTCGGACTAATGCTAGCGCTTTAATGATTGGCCGCTCTGCGCAAGGACGACCTTGGATTTTTCGCGAAATTAATCACTTCCTAGCCACCGGTTTTGAGCTTGCTCCGCCATCGCAGGAAGAAATAAGATCAACACTCTGTTCTCACCTCGATCAGCTATCTGGCTTTTATGGTGAGTTCATGGGAGTTCGTATTGCCCGCAAGCACGTTGGGTGGTATCTAAAAACGCTGACTAATAGCCAGCAATTTTGTAAAACCTTTAATAAAATCGAGACAGCTCGAGAACAATATGACGCAATACAACAATACTTTGAGCAATTAATACAACTAGGGGAACAAGTCGCATGAACACTGCTGAGATGCTAATGGCCGATGCACCAAGAGAACTAACCACACCAGTACAAGAAGTACCGGTTCAAACACAAAACCAATCTTTACGTGATTGTGTTGAACAAGCCATGAACAACTACTTTCAACACCTAGACGGACAAAACGTCAGCGATGTTTATGAATTGGTAATGGCCGAAGTTGAAGCTCCCATGCTTGAAATCGTCATGAAGTACACCCGCCATAACCAAACCCGCGCAGCCCATGTATTAGGTCTTAACCGCGGCACTTTACGGAAAAAACTAAAGCAGTACGACCTGCTTTAAAGCCATTTAAATCGTTCTTTTTAAGCCGAATTATTTTTCCGAAGAGACCTATATGACCAGCACTAATACCGTAGCCGTGAAGCGCGCGTTAATCAGCGTTTCAGATAAATCTGGCATTGTTGAATTTGCCCAAGCACTTGCAAAGCACAATGTTGAAATACTCTCTACCGGCGGGACTTTTCGCCTACTCACTGACAATGGCATAGCCGCTATTGAAGTATCTGATTACACCGGCTTTCCAGAGATGATGGACGGCCGAGTGAAAACCCTGCACCCCAAAATTCACGGCGGCATTCTAGGCCGTCGCGGTATTGATGAAGCCGTTATGGCCGAGCATCAAATCAATCCTATTGATATGGTGGTAGTTAACCTTTACCCCTTCAAAGCCACAGTCGCCGATCCAAGTTGTGATCTGCCCACCGCGATTGAGAACATTGATATTGGCGGGCCAACCATGGTTCGCTCAGCCGCTAAAAACCATAAAGATGTTGCCATTGTTGTTAACGCCTCTGATTACACCAACATCATCGACGAGATGGATGCGAACAGCGGTGCAACCAGCTACGAAACACGTTATGACTTAATGGTTAAAGCCTTTGAGCATACCGGCCAATACGACGGCATGATTGCCAACCATTTTGGCGCTCGCCCTTCTACCTTCACTCCAGAAGGTGAAAAACGTGATTTCCCGAACACTTATAATGTTCAATACGTTAAAACTCAGGATATGCGTTACGGAGAAAACCCGCACCAGAAAGCCGCCTTTTATGTTGAAGCCGATGCCGCTGACGCGTCAGTTGCCACAGCCAAACAACTGCAAGGCAAAGAGCTATCTTTCAATAATGTTGCCGATACCGACTCTGCGTTAGAAACAATTAAGCAATTTGACGAACCAGCCTGCGTTATCGTTAAACACGCCAACCCTTGTGGTGTGGCGGTAGCTGCCGACATTAAAACGGCTTACGAATTAGCCTTCACCACCGATCCTGAATCAGCCTTTGGCGGCATTATTGCCTTCAACCGTGAATTAGATGCAGCCACGGCCCAACAGATTGTCGACAAGCAGTTTGTCGAGGTGATTATCGCTCCCAGCGTTACCGCCGATGCTGTTGCTATTGTTGCTGCCAAAAAGAATGTACGTTTGCTTGAATCTGGTCAGTGGAGTAATGAACGCCCACAAACGCTGGATTACAAACGCGTTAATGGTGGCCTACTGATTCAAGATAAAGACAACGGCATGATCACTAAAGATGATTTAAAAGTTGTGACAAAAAAACAGCCAACCGATGCTCAAATGGACGAACTTTTGTTCGCCTGGAAGGTTGCGAAAATGGTTAAGTCCAACGCCATTGTCTACGCCAAAGACGGCCAGACTATTGGCGTAGGTGCGGGCCAAATGAGCCGTGTTAATTCAGCACGCATTGCCGCGATCAAAGCCGAACACGCCAACTTAGAAGTTAAGGGCGCGGTAATGGCCTCGGATGCATTTTTTCCCTTTAGAGACGGCATGGACAACGCCGCTGAAGTGGGCATCAGCGCCGTCATACAACCGGGCGGATCAATGCGTGATGACGAAGTTATTGCCGCAGCGGACGAGCACGGAATGGCGATGGTCTTTACTGGCATGCGCCACTTTAGACATTGATAAAAGTTATATCATCGCCTAACGAACCGCTTAAACAAGACAAACAGTTCAAACGAGACGAACATCTCAACGAGACAAATTATGAATGTATTAATAATTGGTAGTGGCGGCCGCGAACACGCATTAGCTTGGAAGTCGGCCCAAAACCCAAACGTTGAAACCGTATACGTTGCTCCTGGCAATGCAGGAACCGCAACTGAAGCAAATGTAGCTAACGTCGACATTGATGTTATGGATTTTGCTGCTCTGGCGGCGTTCGCCAAAGACAACAATTGCGGTCTAACCATTGTTGGCCCTGAAGCACCTCTAGTTGAAGGCGTCACCGATTTCTTTGCTGAACAAGGTCTACGCGCTTTTGGTCCGTCGGCAGGTGCTGCGCAACTGGAAGGCTCCAAAGCGTTCACTAAAGATTTTTTGGCTCGTCACAATATACCTTCGGCTGATTACCAAAACTTCACCGAGGTTGAACCGGCTCTCGCCTACTTACGTGAAAAAGGCGCTCCTATTGTGGTCAAAGCTGACGGTCTTGCCGCAGGCAAAGGCGTTATTGTCGCTGAAACGCTAGAACAAGCTGAAGCCGCTGTTACCGATATGCTTTCGGGAAATGCTTTTGGCGAAGCCGGTTGTCGAGTGGTAATTGAAGAGTTTCTTGATGGTGAGGAAGCCAGCTTTATTGTCATGGTTGACGGCAAAAATGTTGTGCCTATGGCCACCAGCCAAGATCATAAACGTGTTGGCAATGGTGATACTGGCCCGAATACTGGCGGTATGGGTGCTTATTCTCCTGCGCCAGTTGTTACCCCTGAAATACACGACCGAGTCATGCGCAATGTAATTTACCCTACCGTTAATGGTATGGCGGCTGAGGGCAATGATTACACTGGTTTTCTTTATGCCGGTTTAATGATTATGGCCGACGGCACACCAAAAGTTATTGAATACAATTGCCGCTTTGGTGACCCCGAAACCCAGCCTATTATGCTACGCATGCAATCAGATTTAGTTGACCTTTGTGAGGCCGCCATTGATGGCCAACTAGAAGGCAAAACAACTGAGTGGGATGAACAATGCGCGGTTGGAGTTGTTCTTGCGGCAGGTGGCTATCCTAGCGCTTACGCTAAGGGTGACATTATCAGCGGTCTTACTGCCGACGCCACGGGCGATGCAAAAGTGTTTCACGCAGGAACCAAACTCATCGATAATCAAGTCACCACTAACGGCGGCCGAGTGCTGTGCGCAACGGCGCTGGGCAAGTCTGTAACTGAAGCGCAACAAAACGCGTATGCATTAGCTAAGCAAATAAATTGGCAGGGAATGTTTTATCGCGATGATATTGCTTATCGCGCCATTGCCAGAGAACAAAGCTAAGGCTGGAGTTAGAATAAATCAGACATTAAAACAAAGCCCTATCGCAAAATATAACAGCCAGCTTTGCGATAGGGTTAATTTCCTAGATGAGCCGCAGGCATAACCGAATCAGGCAAGCCATAAACCTCACTGAGTTTCTTTAGCTTTCCATTTGCATGAAGTATTTCAACCCCACGGTCGAACGCTGCGGCAATCGCTAGAGAGTCAGGATGATTAGGCGAGAAAGTAATATAACAAGGCTCAGCCGGACTCACCTTACCCACTTCTTTTAGCGCCGCTGTCACTCCCATTTTTTTGGCGGCATACCACACTACCGGAGCCGACTCAGCGAGCACATCAATCCTATATTTCAATAACATCTTAATATTTCTTACGCCGACATCATCACCCGATAAGCGAGTGATTCTGCTGGTGTTTTCTACATTCTTCTGTATATATTCAGTAAGGCTATCAGCGTAGTCATAGCCATTAACAACACCTAAACGCAAAGTACTAAGTGACTCTACATTTTGATAGCGCCACGAACTTTCTAAGCGGGTAAATAAGCTACTAGAACTCATATGTAAAAGAGGGGTTTGTGGAAAAATAAAATCAGGCGCATCGCCTTTATAAGCTCCTGCTATCGCATTAATATCGCCGTTTCTTGCTAACAACACGGCACGTGGCCACGGAGCTTCTTGATAACGCACCTCATAGCCAAATTCCTTTAATGCCAGTCTAGCAACATCAATCATATACCCTTGTAGAGAATCCTTTTCACCACAATTGATGGGGCACCAATTGTCACCTGCTATAGTCACGACCTTATTTAAGTCGGTGCTTTCAGCAACCAACCTTGAATCATCAAGCTCTGTAGAAGTACTCGACCAAGCCGCGAAGCTCACCAATATTGCCGTAAAAAAAACAGTGCATTGCTTAAATATGAACATCATCTCGTCTCGTATATAACCATTGTTTTTCCGCTCGCAGACACTAATCCTTGTTCTTCTAACACTTTCAGAACCCGGCCCACCATCTCTCGTGAACAGCCCACTATGCGGCCAATCTCTTGGCGGGTAATTTTAATTTGCATGCCCTCAGGGTGAGTCATCGCATCAGGCTCTTTAGACAAATCCAACAAGGTTCTCGCCACTCTACCGGTCACGTCAAGAAAGGCTAAATCGCCAACTTTCCGTGTGGTATTACGCAGTTTTTTTGCCATTTGAGAGCCGACAGCTAGCAAAAACTCAGGGTGCGTATCAATCAAAGACTGGAATTTACTGTAAGTAATTTCAGCCACTTCACACTCGACTTTTGCCCTAACCCAAGCGCTGCGAGTAGCATCTTCAAACATACCCATTTCGCCAAAAAAGTCACCTGGATTAAGGTACGCGACAATCATTTCGTGGGCGTCATCATCTTCAATAGAAACCGTCACCGAGCCTTTAACCATGTAATAGAGCGACTCACTCTTATCGCCAGCATAAATTAATGTGCTTTTAGCTGGATACCTGCGCCTATGACAATGACTTAAAAACTCATCCACATTTTGAATATGAGGAGACAACGATACAGCAACCAAAATAATACTCCCTCAACAATCAAATGATTGAAACCATACTGACTGGCCTAATCAATTAAGGATAGCTTCAGAATCCTGAAACCTCCATCACCTAGGCCACTTTAGCGACATTTATGTGAGTCAATCCCATGGACTAGACGTAACGGTTACCGCATAATTCCCAACCTAAAATGAACACGATCAGAAAACTTTAAGGTGAGTCTTATGCAAGCAACAGTAAAATGGGTCGACGGTAAAATGTTTCTAGGTGAGTCTGGCAGTGGCCACAGTGTTGTTATGGATGGACCTGAGCATCTTGGCGGAAGAAATATGGGACCAAGGCCAATGGAAATGTTACTGCTTGGTATTGGCGGCTGCTCCTCATTTGATGTCTTGAGCATGCTGGAAAAAGGCCGCCAAAAAGTCACGGATTGTCGCGTAGAAATCAGCGCAGAAAGGGCTGAGGGTGTACCATCGCCTTTCACCAGCATCCATTTAAACTTTATTGTTAGCGGCACCAAGCTAAAAGAAAGCCAAGTTCAGCGTGCGGTGGATTTGTCGGCAACCAAATATTGTTCCGCCTCAATTATGATGCAAGCCGCCGGCGCCGAAGTCACACACGGGTACGAAATCATCGAAGTCGCAGGCTAATAGCGATAATTCTGTATGAGGCAGGCTAAATTAAATCTTATAGCTTGCCTCAGTCATTAACTTAGACATTAAAGTCATGGCGCCTTTCACCGGTGCGGGAAAATTGACCCCACCCGCATCGAGCGCAGCGTGTGCATGCTTAGCTTCATCTTCCAACATTTTTCCCACTACAGCTCGGCTTTTTTCATCTTGCGCGGGCAAGCTCTGCAAATGACTTTCTAGATGCTTACAAACCTGCTCTTCAGTGGCAGCAACAAAACCCAAGCTAACTTTATCACCAACCAAACCAGCAACCGCTCCCACGCCAAATGACAGGCCGTACCACAACGGGTTTAATAAACTGGGTTGGCTATCTAAAGAATCGAGCCGCTCTTGGCACCACGCTAAATGATCAACCTCTTCGGCGGCTGCCTGCTCCATTTCCAGCCGAACTTTTGGCAGTTTAGCCGTAAGCGCTTGACCTTGATATAACGCTTGAGCACAGACCTCACCGGAATGATTAACCCGCATTAAACCTGCAGCATGCTTGCGCTCATCATCAGATAAAGTCACATCATCCATATTCCGCGAAGGTGACGGTCGATAATGAGTAACCTTACCCGGCGCTAAAGTACGAACCGCTTTATCTATATTAGTCAGCAGTCTATCGGCTAGATTCAGGTGACGAGAGCTCATGTTAAATTCCTATACGTTGGGATAAAACTTATCATTATTACCGAGGTATCAATCGACATCATCGGTGATTTTACCGCGTATTACCCGTGTGATTAAAAGAACAAAAACAAAAATCATTGGCACTGAAAAAACGGCAACATCATCAGCATTCAGGTCGATTCCAAACCATCTAGCACCAGGGATAGTGAGTTTAATTAATTCAACTAAATAATAACTCATAGCAACAACGGACAAGCTTTCTACCGTTTTTTGTAAACTGTATTGGCGACGGCTTCTGTCGTTCATAGAGGCCAATAGCTTTTGATTTTGCTGCTCAATTGTCATATCAACTCGGGTTCGAATCAAATCGGTTGCTCGATCTATCCGGGAAGATAAATCATCCAGTCGAGTAACCACAGACATAATCGTTCTTACCGCTGGAGTAAATCGTCGCTCTAAAAAATCGCCTAATGATTGCAAACCAGGATGATTCTTTTCATCCAATTCAAGCAACCGCTTTTTAACTAATTCCGAATAGGCGAATGTCGCATTAGATCTATAATTGATTTGCGCTCTTAACCGTTCAATATGAGCTGAGAATTTAGACAATTTCCCCAGCAATACTTTTTGCTCTAGATGCGTTTGAATGACAGGAATATTTTTTATTGCATCGCACAATGCATTATCTAATAAATTAATTTGCGAATGCGCTTTTTGACTTAATGGCAATGCTAATAGAGACATCAACCGGTAATTTTCAATCTCAAAAATACGCTGAACTAAACGCCCCATACCACATTTATTTAAAGACTTATTGTAAATTAAAACCCGTGAAAAACCGTCATCGGCCACTTTAAAGCTGGTCCAAACCTCAGCCTCTTCGCCAGCCACATTACTGCCTATCAACCGCTGATTTTCAAATGATTGGCGTAAAACATCTAACCCATCAACAACGTCAGGTTTATCAATAATACTGACATGGATTGCACTAACAACTTCCCCTGGAATTGAAACTAACCAATCAAAAGGTAAGCGATCAATAGCTTTTTGTTGAAATGGTTCATTCTCCTGTTCGTGCAAAATAAACGTATAGGTAGAAAATTCAGTGTGGCGCTCCCACCGCAACTCAAACTCATTAGCGTTAGCATAAAAGCAGGTTGTATCATCCTCTGGGCAAGGGTAATTAAATTGATCACACAAGGCTTTAATGTGAGAAATTTCATCGTCAATACTGACTTTTGCATTATGCATCAAAGCCAGTTGCGACACTTGCGAGGGCGACAATAAAAAAGGAAATGGGCGGGCATGCAGCTCTTCATATAAGTCTTCGCGCCACGCCGGAACATCAACAGAAAATAGCGGAGTCATTCTCTCTAAACTGCCCATAGGTTACTCAAGAACAAAACATGTCCATTAGTTTTTGGCCTGGGTCATCAGCACGCATAAAGGCTTCACCAACAAGAAAACCATGGACGTCACGCGCTCTCATAGCCGCAACATCATCTATAGTATGAATACCACTTTCGGTAATAACGATACGCTCCTCACCAATATCATCCAGCAAGTCGTAAGTTGTCTCTAAACGAGTACTGAAGTCATGCAAGTTGCGATTATTGATGCCAATTAATTTGTTGGGCAAACGCAATGCTAAGGCCAATTCATCGGCATCGTGAACTTCAATTAATACGTCCATACCTAGATCATGCGCCAGCGTATTTAAACGCTCTAATTGTTCAAACGTTAAAATGGCCACAATCAGTAAAATACAATCGGCACCAATGGCGCGAGCTTCATAAACTTGGTACTCATCAATAATAAAATCTTTACGAATCACCGGCAAACTCGATGCACGACGAGCGTCTTGCAAATAACAATCAGCGCCTTGAAAGAAATCAACATCAGTCAATACCGATAAACAAGCTGCCCCACCTTTTTCATAACTTTGTGCAATCTCGGCGGGTTGAAAATTTTCGCGAATGACGCCTTTACTCGGCGAAGCTTTTTTCACCTCAGCAATAATACCGGCATGGCCTGCTTTAATTTTGTTCTCAATGGCAGCAACAAAACCTCGAGGTGCTGACTGCTGTTTAATTAATGCATTCAACTCTTCTAGGCTGCGTTGTTGTTTATGCTCTTGGATTTCTTCTTGTTTACGTGCAACAATTTTTTCAAGCACAGTAGGGATTTTTTGCATAATTCAAACAGCCTATAAATCTAAGTTTAAACATTCGGTAAAGGCGGCTAGTTCATTCATTTTTTCACGAGCCAAACCGCTATCGATAGCATCTTGAGCCATAGCGACACCTTGTTTTAAATTGTCAGCAATGCCACTAACGTAAATCGCTGCGCCGGCATTGAGAGCAATAATATCTGCCGCTTTATGTGCTGTATCGCCATCACTTTTTCCAAGAGCATCTTGGATCAATGCTAGTGACTCAGCCGCACTATTCACACCCAAGCCATCCAATGATTGAGACGCGATAGAAAAATCTTCAGGTGATATATCATACTCAGTTACTGAGCCATTTTTATATTCCGCTACATGGGTCGAGCCGGCCAAAGAGATTTCATCTAAGCCATCTTGGGCATGGACTACCATAACGTGCTCACTGCCAAGACGCCCGAGCACTTCAGCCATGATTAAACACAAGTCTTGAGCAAACACACCTATAACCTGTCGCTTAACTCCAGCCGGATTCGTCATTGGTCCCAGCATGTTAAAAATAGTACGCAAGCCTAATTCTTTGCGTGGACCAATTGCGTGTTTCATCGCACTGTGATGCGCAGGAGCAAACATAAAACCAACTCCTATAGTTTCAACACAGCGTGCTACTTGTTCTGGAGTTAACTGTAATGACACGCCAGCAGCTTCTAAAACATCAGCACTGCCGGTAGACGATGACACTGATCGATTCCCATGCTTAGCAACTTTGCCTCCCGCAGCAGCCACCACAAAAGATGCCGCCGTAGAAACATTAAATAAGTTCGCGCCATCACCACCGGTGCCACAGGTATCAACTAAATTTTCGGCATTAATGGCAACTTTTGTCGCCAACTCTCGCATCACCGTTGCCGCACCAGTGATCTCATCAACGCTTTCACCTTTTAGGCGCAAAGCAACCAAGAACGCGCCAATTTGTGCAGACGTTGCGGCACCTGTCATAATCTGGCGCATCACCAAAATCATGTTATCCGTACTTAAATCACGGCCATCAACAACGTCGGCAAGGGCTTGTTTTATATCCATAGCTTGTCTCGTATTTATTTTTAACGATTATGAGTCTAAAAAATTCTTCAACAAATCGTGACCGTGTTCGGTCAATATAGATTCCGGGTGAAACTGCACACCTTCTACGGCTAAGGTTTTATGTCGAACCCCCATAATCTCATCAACTTCACCGGAGTCCGTTTGAGTCCATGCGGTGATTTCTAAACAGTCTGGCAATGAGTTTTTATCAATCACTAACGAGTGATAACGCGTAGCTTGATAAGGGTTTTTTAAACCTCGAAAAACACCTTTATCATTATGATATATGGGAGAAGTTTTCCCGTGCATAACTTTGCCGGCACGAACAATTTTTCCGCCAAAAGCTTGGCCAATACTTTGATGCCCCAAACAAATTCCTAGTAACGGAATTTTACCAGAAAAAGCTTCTATAACAGCCAATGAGACACCCGCCTCATTGGGAGTGCAAGGGCCAGGAGAAACAACAATTTTTTCTGGCGCCATCGCTTCAATTTCTGCAAGGCTAATTTCATCGTTGCGCACGACTTTAACGTCGGCATTTAACTCACTTAAATACTGCACAACGTTGTAAGTGAACGAATCGTAATTATCTATCATTAATATCATCTGATTATCCTCCTACAAAACCATGTCGACAGCGCTAAAAATAGCCCGTGCTTTATTCATCGTTTCTTTCCACTCAAGCTCAGGCACTGAGTCGGCCACAACACCAGCTCCAGCTTGAACATAAAGCGTTCCGTCTTTAATAACGGCAGTACGAATGGCTATCGCTGTATCCATATTGCCATTCCATGATAAGTACCCAACAGCTCCGCCGTAGACTCCTCGCTTCTCATCTTCAAGCTCGTCGATAATTTCCATCGCCCTAATTTTGGGAGCGCCCGATAAAGTACCCGCCGGTAAAGCCGCGCGTAAAACATCCATAGCGTCCACATCATCCCTGATCGTACCCGTGACATTTGACGTGATGTGCATGACATGGGAATAACGCTCTACAACCATTTTTTCGGTCAGATTGACGGTACCAACCTTCGCTACACGGCCAACGTCATTACGACCCAGATCAATCAACATCAAGTGCTCGGCTATTTCTTTCGGATCATTAAGCATCTCTTGCTCAAGAGCCAAATCTTCTGCTTCTGAATAACCGCGACGGCGTGTTCCTGCGATAGGTCTAACCGTAACCTCGTCCCCTTCTAAGCGAGCCAAAATTTCAGGGCTAGCACCAACAACATGATGATCACCTAAGTTTAAAAAATACATGTAAGGTGATGGATTCAAACAACGTAATGCTCGATACAAATTTAACGGCTGCGCATCAAAAGGAATCGATAAGCGCTGCGACACAACAACCTGCATAGCATCGCCGGCCATTACATAATCTTTGATTGTGTTGACGGCATTTTTAAAATTATTTTCACCAAAGCTGGACGTAAACTGCTTTTCCCTCGCTCGCTCAGCCGTTAGTTTCATCGGCGCAACATCAGGAGTAACTGAGCGAAGCTTAACTTCTAGCTCGTCTAATTTCTCCTGTGCCACATCGAAAGCATTTTCATCTTGCGGGTTAGCAAGAACGATCAAACTTAGTTTTCCCGACAAATTATCAAACACCAACACATGATCCGAAACCATCAATAATATATCCGGTGTTCCGATGGTATCTTTTGGAACCGACTCTTTTAAACGAGGCTCAACGTAGCGAACGCAGTCATAACCAAAATAGCCAACCAAACCACCGTTAAAACGCGGCATACCTTCTTGCTCAGCGACTCGATAACGTGATTTGAATTCCATGACAAACGCTAAGGGATCTTCAACCTCTAATTGCTCTACAATTTGGCCGTCGGTTTCGATGGTAATTGTATTACCCACCGCTTTTAGAATCGTTCGGGCAGGCAACCCTAGAATTGAGTATTGCCCCCACTTCTCGCCACCATGCACCGATTCAAAGAGATAAGAATAAGGACCTTGTGCCAACTTTAAATAACTGGACAGAGGTGTATCTAAATCGGCTAACACCTCACGCATCAAAGGAATACGATTATAACCTTGAGCTGTAAGCTCAATAAATTTTTCTGGGGACATATTTACGCTCTAGCGTTGAAATCAGTAACGAATGCAGTATTAACAGCTGCACAAAAAAACGGAGTTATAGAAACTCAAAGAAAGGTAATTGACGCCATCGCTCACCGACAGATAAATCGATGGTCGCGCCAATAATAACTGATTTTTTAATACTCACATGCGTACCCAATGACATCTTAATAACTGAATAAAATATGGGCTCAGTGTAACCACTCCATAACCAACTGTACAGCACGTGAACCGGCCTTATTATAAAAATAAGCCCACCGTTTGTGTGTGCTTAGCCATACCTTTATGATGGTCAATAGACATTCTGCTTTTTACCCCTAACCAGGCCTATCTTATGGATTGGATTATTACTTTTCTAGCTGCTTTTAATTTGATTTCAATGTACTCCATTTATCAAGACAGACAAACCAGCCGTATTATTCCACCATGGACTCTGTTTGCTCACTCCCTTATCACCTCTGAACTTTCCTGGCTGTGGCTTCCGGTTCAGGTGATCACCAGCTCGGTACTTATTTATTTTGGCGCACTTTCAAGCATGTTAGGCACACTGGCATTTATTGCTTTATTTATTAGCTGGGGAGGCTTAGTTAAAAGCATAGATCTAGCATTTAAAGCAGCCCACCTTACCGAAGCAGCCATCACTGAAGAGCTGGGTAATGATTATCAGAAGGACATACCCAAATCGATACAGCAAAAACTAGAAACCAGAACCAAGTTTAGCGACTGGGCAAACCCACTTAAAATGCGCAAACCTGGCGTTGAAAAAATCAAAAATATTTCATATGGGCCATTAGGAATTCGACAAAAACTAGACATCTACCGCCCAAAAAATATGCCCGCAGAAGGCTGTCCGGTTTTACTACAAATTCACGGCGGCGCATGGATGATTGGATCAAAAGACCATCAAGCTCTACCCCTTATGTATCACATGGCCAACAATGGCTGGATTTGTGTGGCCATTAATTATCGACTCAGCCCAAGTGTTGAATTTCCAACCCATATAGAAGACTGTAAACGAGCTCTAGCTTGGATTAAAACTGAAGGTAAAAAATACGGTATGAACAGCGATTTTGTGGCCATTACTGGGGGATCTGCGGGCGGTCATTTAACCGCTCTGATGGGTTTGACGGAGAATATGCCTGAACTGCAAACCGAACTCAAAGGTATCGACACGTCAGTACAAGCAGCCGTACCTTTTTATGGCATTTATGACTTTTTAGCTCGCTATGATCATCCCAGTCGCAACTTACTGATTCGCTTTCTTCGCAATAGAGTTATCTTCAGCTCTCCAGAAGACAACCCTGAGCTCTGGGAGTTAGCATCACCCATATCGCACATACATGAGAACTCACCCCCGTTTATGATCATACAAGGTGAAATTGACAGCTTAGCAGCCGTAACAGGCGCACGTATTTTTCATAAAAAATTAAAAGAAATTTCGAATAACCCCGCTATATATCTTGAACTTCCTGGCGCCGAACACGCATTTGATAGCTTTCATTCGCCAAGAACGGACCCAGTAATAAAAGGCATCCATAGATTTTTAGAGCGAACCAGATTCGAGCACAAGCAATCGACAACAAAGACATTAGCAGAGAAGAAGCCCAAAAAAGAAACGGCCGAAGTTTAAGTTTCGGCCGACTCTATTTTGAAGATGTATTATTTACGCTAACGCCAGCTCTGATCTTAATGCAGCAATAGCATCTTGATAATTTTCTTTGCCAAAGATAGCCGAGCCCGCCACAAAGGTATCAGCTCCAGCAGCGGCTATCGCTCGAATATTATCAGCAGTAACGCCACCATCCACTTCTAGACGAATGGACTGGCGAGTCGGATCAGAAACCATAATTTCATCTATCGCTGCTCTCGCTTCTTTTAATTTATCCAGTGTATAAGGAATAAATTTCTGCCCACCAAAACCTGGGTTTACTGACATCAACAACAACATATCCAACTGCGGCAACACATGACGAATACCGTCAATAGAGACCGCAGGATTTAACACGAGGCCAGCCTCACAACCAGCTTGCTTAATAAGCTGTATAGAGCGATCAACATGCCGCGAAGCATCTGGATGAAAAGTAATGATACTGGCACCGGCATCAGCAAACTGGCCAATTAAGTCATCAACCGGCTCAACCATTAGGTGCACATCAATTGGGGCCGTAATACCATAATCACGCAGGGCTTTGCACACCATTGGCCCAATGGTTAAATTAGGCACATAGTGATTATCCATCACATCAAAATGAACGATATCCGCACCGGCAGATAAAACAGATTCAACTTCTTCTCCTAATCGAGCAAAGTCTGCCGCTAATATAGATGGGGCAATTTTAAAATCTTGTCGCATAATTTACCTGCTCTTGAAACATGTTTATGGGGATATTAATGAAGAACGCTCATTGTACTGAAATAACTCGTTTTCTCCCACACGCAAAACCCTTCTATTTTCAAATTTTGTTGATGTCGAGCTTAATCATAATAGGAATGACCAATGCAGTTCATGCGCAACCCCCCGCCACAGAGCCTAACGTAGACTCTCAAAAAGTAGACTCTCAAACCGAAAAAACACTGCTCGACACAGCAGAAAAACGCTCCATGACCCTGCTGTCAAAAGAGCTTAAAGATCAAGAGACGGTCGTCTGGCTTAACGCCATTGACGGAGAATTTCTCTCTCTTTACGAGCAAGAGTGGACCAGCAACCCTTTCGGCGCTGTATTAATCCTGCATGCCGAAGGCCAACACGCCAACTGGCCTAACACCATAGAATTAATACGCTCGTCGCTTCCACAATATGGCTGGTCAACCCTATCAACGAGCTTACCTGACCCAGATCTAGTAGCCATACCGGCAAGAAAAATAAACGCAATAAGCGCCTCCCCCAAATCCCCCGAGACTCAAGAGCAAGCCAACTCGGAGGTTAAAATAAACTCAGCCACTGAAATAGACACAAAATTAAAGTCTGAAAAAGGTGAAGACAATGAAATATTCGATGAAGATAAAGGCGACGTGGATGATGGCAGCATAGAGTTAAAGGACCAGACCAGCACCCCTGAAGAAACTGAAAAGCCCCGATTTGCCACAGAGGACATAGCTAACAGTCGAATAGAATCAGCCATTGAATACCTTAACAATCAGGGCATTTATAACATTGTATTACTTGGTGATGGCGTTGGCGCCGCTAGGGCCGGCAACTTTCTTGGAAGCCTGCCAACAGCAGACCCACAAAATCCAGACCAAAAAATCATCAAACCCGTCAGAGCTGTCGTCATCATTAATGCTCGAAATAATTCACCACGCGGAGACATCAATTTGATGTCCAGCCTCTACGACCCCGAAGTAGCCACTACTGATATTTATTTTGGCACCCATGAAAATGATATTTTTGAAAGCCACAGCCGCAAAAAATTTGCCTCTCGCAATGGCTTTAAAGTCTACCAGCAAATCCGCCTACCGGAGTTGTCTCACAACACAGCTCAAGGAGAAAACCGCCTTTCCAGAAGAATTCGCGGTTTTCTACAAAAATACGCAAAAGGAGTGAAAATAGACAACGCTATTGTTAATCGTAAATAAGAGAGCGTTAACCACTCAACAATGATTTCAACTTATCAAGGCGTTCTGGGGTACCTACATCAATCCAACTGCCGCGATAAACCTGAGCTGTTAACGCATGATTAGCCATGGCCCACTTAAACACTTCCAATAATGGATACTTTTCTCGGCTGAACGGGTATCGCGTTATTAAGTCCGGAGACAGAACACTTACACCGCTAAAGGTATAACCCGCCTGCCCATCAGGGATCGGACACAATTCAGAAACTTCAAGCTCCCCATTGGCAACAGCAAAATCTCCGCCGGCCTTAAACTCAGGATTCGGCACTAGCACCAAATGCCCCAATCCATTTTTAGGCAGCTTCATATTCAACAGTGGGGATAAAGGACAATCAGTCCAAACATCACCATTAACCAATAAAAAAGGCTCACAACCTAACAACTCTAACGCATATTGAATTGCGCCTGCAGTCTCTAATGGCTCACTTTCAACAGAATAACGGATGGATAAATCAAACTCGGAGCCATCACCCAACGCATCTTGAATCATCTGCCCCAGGTAAGACACGTTAATCACCACTTCAGTAAAACCAGCGGCTTTAAGTCGGCGTAAGTGGTGAACAATTAGAGGTTGGCCAGCAACGGGGAGAAGTGGTTTAGGTAAATGATCGGTTAACGGTCGCATTCGCTTACCCAGACCAGCGGCCAAAATCATGGCCTTCAAAAACTAAGCCTCCGCAAAATCATTCACCCGCTAACCGATAGTCACTGTACCAATCTTGCTTCTCACATAAGGGCAGCAACACTGATTTAAACCAATCAACAAAGGGTGTTAGCTCAGGATATTTCTCTGCCACCTCCAGCACGTAACGTATAACCAAAGGCAAATCGTTCAAATAACCAGACTTTCCATCACGCAAATACAAACGTGAGAAAATACCCAACACTTTAATGTGGCGCTGCAATCCCATCAAATCAAACCACTGCAGCCACTGCTTCTGACAAACCGAATCAACCAAACCTACATCTTCGGCCATATTGCCATAAGCCAAAGCCCAACGTTCAACCCTACCTGCATCCCAGCGTACATAACAATCACGCAGCAACGACACTAAGTCATAAGTGATCGGACCATGCACGGCATCTTGAAAATCAATCACACCAGGCGCCTGACCTTCACGATAAATTAAATTACGGCTGTGAAAATCTCTATGCACCCACACTTGCGGTTGCTCAATCGCATTATTGAGCAATACGCTAAATGTATCCTTCAGCATGGACTGCTCTGCGCCTGAGATGTCATATCCCAGTAATTTAGGCACGAACCACTGACCGAACAAATCCATTTCTTCTTTTAATAGCGCAACAGAATACTCAGGTAAAACAAAACTCTGGGGGGGTTTAGCCGCCGTTTCAATCACCACTTCAGAACTAGAACACTGCTGCAAGCGCAATAACGTTAACAAGGCTTCGCCATAGAGCATATCAACCGAATCATCTGTTAACTCACTCTGAAATAAAACATCGCCAAAATCTTCCAACAATAAAAACCCTTGCTCGTAATCAACTGCAAGCACACTCGGAGCGTGGATACCTTGAGCAATAAAATGTTCTGCTAAAATGCAAAAAGCTTCATTTTTTTCCGCTGCCGGAGGCGCGAAAACAGCCAACAAGGCTGGTTCAGAAGGAACCCTAAAGTATCGCCTAAAACCTGCATCCCCGGTTAACGGACTCAAATCAAACGATTCAGGCGCACCCCAATTACGTCGAGACAACTCTTCTCTAGCCCAATTTGTGAGTGTATTTATGGTTTCAGTGGTTACTTCTACGTCACGGTTCACAAGGGTACTCCCAGCCGAGATAATGGAACAAACATTCAAGCCCACGAATTCTACCTGAGCAGTAGCTTAAAGCTAGCATCCCAAGTAGAATCCTTCACCTAATTTATAAATACAATAATGACTATAGGGACCGCTTAGCCAATGAGACTGCGCAAACTCGCCACTAAACGCACCCCGCTTGCTTATGCCATAGGCATGATAGCAGCGCTGCCACTATCCACTTTAGGAGCTGCGGAAACCCAGCCTCAATGGAACTGCACCACCGGAGTCAACGGCGGCTGGAATTGCTCTGAAGCTTCTTCCCAAGAGCCCGTTTATAAACGCCCTCTTCACAGCCTTAAAAAAGCACTGGAGCAAAAGCCTAAAATCTTTAGCAAACCGCGTGACTTACCTGCGGCACAAGTCGACTGGGTTGACGAAACATTATTAAGCCCTGAGCAAAAACAAGAAATGGCATCAGGCTGTTGTGGTCGCTATATAGAACCAAGCCGTGATGATCCTGATGCCGATAAAAAGCCTGAAGAATCTTCCCTAAACGCCAGTGCCACATCCTCTGAAATGCAGCAAAACTCAGTAGCGCAGCTAGATGGTGAAGTTCGCCTAACGCAAGGTTATCGATTACTAGAAGCCGACAGTGCCACTTTGAACCAAGAGACGAGCATAGCCAACTTATCAGGCAACATCCGCATGCGCGAACCTGGCTTACTTTTAACCGGCTCTAGTGCTGAAATGAATTCTGACACCGGCGACGCCACCATCACCAACGCCACCTATTTATTACATGAATCAGGCCTGCGTGGTGAAGCCAGCGTATTAGAGCACAAAGGTGACAACACCTTAATTATGGAAGGTGCGTCATTCACTCAATGTGAACCAGACAGCAATCTTTGGTACTTTGAAGCCAGCTCTTTCACTATCGATCCAAATACGCGGCAGGCCTACGGCAAACACGCCCGCTTAAAAGTGAAAGGGGTACCGGTTTTTTACACGCCATATATTCAATTTCCAATTGGCAAAGAGCGCATGTCTGGGTTTTTATTCCCTTCTCTCGGCTCCACAGGTGACAATGGCTTCGAGATTGCCACACCTTACTATTTCAATCTGGCACCCAATTACGACATGACGATAACACCTCGATTTATTTCTGATCGCGGTGAAATGCTTGAAACAGAATTTCGTCATATGTCAGCTCAAACCGAAAGCGATCTTAGCCTAGCTTTCTTAAGTAGCGATAAAGGTGGTTCTGACAGTGATTTAATTGAGAAAGTTGATGCTGGCGATGCTAATGCAGCAGACCGCTATTACAAAGGTGAGGATCGCTGGTTAATCGATACTAACCATCGTGGCAACTATTCTAACGGGTTTTTCTCTTCTATTGATTATACCCGCGTCAGCGACATTGATTATTTCCGTGATTTGAGCACCGCCAGCCTTGAAGTGAACAGCGCCACTCACTTAAAAGAAACCGGTACGCTTGGCTATCGCAGCCAGCACTGGAACAGCTCAGTCAAGTTAGAGCAGTATCAGACCATTGCCAGCAATACGAATACCCCTTATAAGCAAGTTCCAGAAATCAATATCGATGGTACATACCGCTTGGCTGAAAACTGGACTGCTGAGCTTAATAATGAATACACGCGGTTCGATCATCGTGATGACTTTTATAACGACGACACTACCGATCCATGGATCACAGGTGACCGAGTATTTTTGGATTACAGTGTAAGCTGGGACAAAAACTGGACGTGGGGTTTTGTAAAACCTAGCGCCAAAATCAAACACATCAGCTATCAATTAGACAGTGACGACCTCAATGTCGGCGCTAATGACTCGCCAAGCATCACAGTGCCACAAGCTAGCTTAGATATGGGCTTGTATTTTGAACGAGAAGGAAGCATTTTCGGTAATGGCTACGTGCAAACATTCGAGCCTAGATTATTTTACTTCTACAGTGAATACGAAAATCACGACGAACTACTAAATTTAACCAGCAGTAATAGAGACGTTGACTTTGACAGCTCTGAAATGACATTCAGCTACAGCCAATTATTTCGCGATAGCCGCTTTTCAGGGCATGACCGAATTGGCGATGACAACCGCTTGTCGGTTGGCCTAACAACTCGTTTTATTGAGACGGCTACGGGAATTGAGCGCTTCAGCGCCAGCTTAGGCCAAATCTATTATTATGATGACCGCCTAGTTGACTTGACGTTAACCAGCGCACAAGCCGCTCTCTCAGCCGACAACATTAAAGACACTTCTGAGATAGCCATGGCGATGTCTGGCCGTATTGGCGATTACTGGCAACTCAGCTCCGACTTAATCGTTGATGCAGACGACAACAACAAAGCTCGACGCGGAAATATTAATCTACGCTATCGCGATGATAACTACCGTTTATTCAATGTTGGATATCGCTATGTGCGTAAAGCCG
The DNA here is from genome assembly GCA_034112445.1 of Cellvibrionaceae bacterium. Lineage (GTDB taxonomy): Bacteria > Pseudomonadota > Gammaproteobacteria > Pseudomonadales > Cellvibrionaceae > Pelagadaptatus. The sequence continues at coordinate 83,235 of JAWUVI010000022.1, forward strand.
GAGCCGCAGATAAATTCGATCTAGATGGTGATTTGGACTTTGACGAGCTTAACGATAACGATATTGAACAAGCCGACATTTCTTTTGCGCTACCAATTAGCGAGAGTTGGAGTGTTGTTGGACGTTACAATCAAGATATTACCAACAGCCGTGAACTTGAGTCCTTGTTTGGCGTCGAATACAACAACTGTTGCTACCGAGTTCGCGTCGTTGCACGCACATGGTTAGACAATGCCTTATATACCGTTGTTGATGATACCCTTCTGGAAGAAGATACCGGTATCTTCTTTGAGTTTCAGCTCAAAGGTTTGGGTAGCTTAGGCAGTAAAGTAAGTGGCGTTCTCAGCGACAGCATTTATGGCTACGAACAAAGAGAACAAAATCTGAAATAATCATTACCAATCGTCATTGCGAGCCATCACAGATGGCGCGGCAACCTATTGCCCGCAATGACCAATGATTAGTCATTAATGTTCATTATTTAAAACGAAAAAAAAACATGATTAAAAACACTATGAAAAAATCCATTAAATCTATTTTTGGCATCAGTGCCCTACTGCTATGCCACTTCTCTCAAGCCGAAACTATCCCTCTGGATAAAGTTATTGCAGTCGTTGATAACGATGTTGTTATGGCGAGCGAAGTGCATCAACGCTTACAAGTTGTTTCTGCACAACTAAAAGCCAAAGGTACAGAAGCACCGCCTATTAATGTTCTGCAACGCCAAATTATCGAACAACTCATTGTTGAGTCGCTGCAACTACAAATCGGCGATCGTGTTGGCATCAATATTTCTGAAGCCGAAATTGATCAACATATCGAGCGAATGAAAGAAGCTAATAATTTAACCGAAGCCCAATTTCAGCAACAGCTTCAACAAGACCAAATTAATATATCCGCACTGCGCCAGCAGATTCGTCGCGACATTATTATTGAGAATGTACAACGGGGCAGCGTTAATCGTCGCATAAAAGTGTCAGAGCAAGATGTTAAAAACTTCCTCAATTCCAAACAAGGAAAATTCTGGTCAGCACCGGATTACAATCTTGGGCATATATTAATCCCCGTAAATTCTGACGCTTCAATCAACGATTTAAAAACCGCTGAAACCAAAGCCAACGAAGTCTATAAACAACTGAATGATGGCACCGACTTCAGACAGGTTGCCGTTAGAGAATCAAAAGGTCAAAACGCTTTACAAGGCGGCGACCTAGGCTGGAAAAAGCTAGCTCAACTGCCCAACTTATTCTCTCAAGCGTTAAGCGATCTTAAAGAAGGTGATATAACCCAACCACTTCGCAGTGGCGCTGGTTTCCATATATTAAAAGTTCACGGCACTCGTGGCAGCACTGAAAAAATCATTCAGCAGTCAAAAGCTCGCCACATTCTGTTAAAAACATCGGCCATTTTAAATGACCAACAAGCTAAACAAAGACTTACAGATATACGTCAACAAGTGTTGGATGGTGATGAGTTTTCTGAGCTGGCTAAAGAACACTCACAAGATACTGGCTCAGTGTTAAGTGGTGGCGATTTAGGCTGGTCACTGCCAGGAAAATTTGTTCCCGAGTTTGAAAAAGTGATCGATGAGACATCCGTAGGCGATGTGAGCGAGCCGTTCCACAGTCAATTTGGTTGGCACATTGTCATGGTTGATGAGCGCCGCCAACAAGACATGACCGAAGAAGTCAGAGAGAACCAAGCAACTCGCTTATTGCGCAGCCGTCGCTTTGATGAAGAGCGCATCAATTGGATACAAAAAATCCGCAGTGAAGCCTTTATTGATATCAAAATCTAACATGAAGACATCGCGTCTCATCTACACACCGGGCGAACCTGCAGGGGTTGGCCCAGATCTAATCATCCAAATTATTCAACAGGGTTTTGCCGCTGAAATTGTCGTTATAAGCGATCCAGATTTATTAAAGCAGCGCGCAGCTCAACTTAATCTTCCGCTACAATTACGTGAATACAATCCAGCCCTAGCAGCACAACCACTTCGTGCTGGAGAGCTGGCTTACATTCCCATAAAACTGGCAGCCGAAGTAGAAGCAGGGAAACTCAATACGGCCAATGCTACTTATGTTTTGAATAGCCTTGATATAGCCATTGAAGGCTGTCTGAATAATCAATTTGACGCCTATATTACAGGCCCAGCACACAAGGGTATTATTAACGAAGCTGGCATTGCCTTTAGTGGCCACACTGAATATCTGGCTGACAAAACAGCTACTGACAAGGTGGTTATGATGCTAGCCACAGAGGGTCTGAGAGTTGCTTTAGTGACAACTCACTTACCCCTGAGCGAAGTCCCAAAAGCCATCACAGAGTCCAACTTAACCCAAGCAATCCAAATCCTGCATCGCGACCTTGAAAATCATTTCGGTATTGTGGAGCCTGCAATATTAGTTTGCGGACTCAATCCTCATGCCGGCGAAGGTGGGCATATGGGACGTGAAGAAATTGATATTATAGAGCCCACTCTAGCTAAACTTCGCAGCGCCTATGACTACAATTTAATTGGACCCCTGCCAGCTGACACGCTATTCACCCCCAAAGTACTCGCTGATGCCGATGCTGTTTTATCCATGTATCACGACCAAGGTTTGCCAGTATTAAAGTATAAAGGTTTTGGTAACGCTGTTAATATTACTCTGGGATTACCCATTATCCGCACCTCTGTCGATCACGGCACCGCTCTCGATTTGGCCGGTACCGGAAAAGCTAATAGCGGAAGTTTATTAACCGCTCTTCAATACGCCGAGGCTATGATTTCCTCTCGACAAAAATCTGTTTAACCATTCATTTATCGGCATTTGTTATGACAAAAAAGCAAGCTCCCGGCACACAAGAACACAAGGCTCGCAAACGCTTTGGTCAGAATTTTTTGGAAGACGAGGGCGTCATCCGCCGAATTATTAAATCCATCAATGCCAAAGCCACCGACGAATTAATTGAAATTGGACCAGGTAAAGGCGCCATCACCCAACACCTATTAAGCTCATGCCCAACACTTAATGTTATTGAACTTGATAGAGACCTAATACCTATTTTGTTGTCTCAGTTTATTGCCAGCTACCCTGAGCTTCGCATTCATCAACACGATGCCCTTAAGTTTGATTTTGCCTCGCTGTTTAAATCAGAAGCTAGCCGCCTCAGAATCGTTGGAAACTTACCCTACAATATTTCTACCCCGCTTATTTTTCATTTATTACGCTACCACGATAACATTGAAGACATGCACTTTATGCTGCAAAAAGAAGTGGTTGATCGCATGGCTGCAAAAGCTGGTGATAAGCATTATGGTCGACTGGGCATTATGGTTCAGTATTACTGCCAGGTAGAAAATTTATTTGATGTGCCGCCCGAATGCTTTAACCCTAGACCTAAAGTTGATTCAGCCATAGTACGTCTGACTGCCCACAAACAATTACCTATTGTCGCGAAAGATGTTAAAACATTATCAAACTTAGTTAACGTTGCATTCCAACAACGCCGAAAAACATTGCGTAACTCCTTAAAACAATTGATCTGTGCACAAGACATCGAAAGCCTGAATATTGATACATCCAAACGTCCCGAAAAAATCACTTTAGAAGAGTTTGTCGCCATTAGCGATAAACTTTTTGAGCTTGAACAGAACTCCCAGTAAGGGTTATTTATTATGGCAACCTACGCAATTGGTGACATACAAGGCTGCTTGCCACAACTGAAATGCCTATTACAAAAAATCTCATTCGATCCCGATCAAGACACATTATGGTTAGCGGGAGACTTAATCAATCGAGGCTCTGACTGCCTTGGCACGCTACGATTTTTATACTCTCTAAGAAATAATATCGTCTGTGTATTAGGCAATCATGATTTGCACTTACTTGCTGTCGCCTACGGCCAACGTAAAATCAATCGAGGCGATACCTTAGCTGACATTATTGCCGCCGATGACAGGGAGCCAATACTGCACTGGCTCAGGCAACAACCTCTGGTTCATCATGACTCAAAACTTGGCTTTACTATGGTGCATGCTGGCATTCCTCCCATCTGGTCGGTTGAGCAATCACTTAAAAAATCCCGCGAGGTCGAACTGTTTTTACAGTCTGACAACTTCAAATTTTTCTTGAAAAACATGTACGGCAACACACCCAATAGATGGGATGAGAATTTAAAAGGTATTGATCGCCTGCGCGTCATCACCAATTACTTTACCCGCATGAGGTTCTGCAATAGCGATAGTGAACTCGAACTCACAACTAAAAATTCAAAGGCCCCCATCGGCTACCAATCTTGGTTTACCATTGAGAACCGAGCAGCATCAAACGATAAAATCATTTTTGGTCATTGGGCTGCGCTAAAAGGCTGCACAGGAACAGACAATACTTATGCTATCGATACCGGCTGTGTTTGGGGCGGTAAATTAAGCGCACTAAGACTAGAAGATAAAACGCTATTCAGCTGCGACTGCCCTCAATGACTCGCACCCCACAATTCTTCTAAACGCTGATCTCTGCCACACCGCCTACGATAATATTTATACCGCAATGGATTTTTTGTGTAGTAGTTCTGATGATAATCTTCGGCTGCAAAAAAGTTAATATACTCCTCTACCGGCGTCACGTTGGCAGCACTTAACATTAGAGATTGCTTACTTAACTCGGCTGAATTTGCTTGCTCTTTATTATGAGAAAATATAACCGGTCGGTAAGTATGACCCCGATCACAAAACTGGCCTTCGTCATCAATCGGATCAATATTTCGCCAATACACGTCCAATAATTTTTCATAACTGATAATCGAAGCATCATAGGTCACTTGAACAACTTCGGTATGGCCTGTTCCTCCATAACTCACCTGTTTATAACTGGGGTTGGCCGTATGGCCACCACTAAAACCGGATATTGTACTGAGCACCCCTGGCAGGCGATCAAATGGTCCCTCTAAACACCAAAAGCAACCGCCGCCAAACGTAGCCACTTCAATATTATTTTTTCCAGATTCTGAGGCAAAAGCACTACTGCCAAATAAAACTGTAGCCATTAAAAAAACGACTGATACAAACCTTTTCATATGCAGACCCTGTCTAATATATTGATACGAGTATGACAGCTGGCTTGATTATAGGTTTCACCAAAAATAACAACTACTGCTACATGATTAAACCACTTTGGGGAGAATGTCCGGCTCTCATATCAGTCTAAGCAAGAGCTGAAAATGCGCAAATTGATGAAACAGATACAATCAGCAAATTGAGGTCAGTGAAATATGTGCTAGAATTGCAACCTTTCTACCTAAATCTTTATCTAACTCTCTTATCTAACTCTGCCATGGAAATAATTGTATGAGCTTGCATGACGTCCCATCTGGGAAAAACCTACCTGACGAGATTAACGTAATCATTGAGATTCCTCTTAATGGCGACCCAATTAAGTATGAAGTTGATAAAGACTCTGGCGCTATCTTTGTTGACCGCATGCTAGGAACTGCGATGCATTACCCATGTAACTACGGTTACGTTCCTCACACTTTATGCGGTGATGGTGATCCAGTTGATGTGCTTGTCGTTATGCCATTAGCTCTTATTCCTGGCTCTGTTATCCGTTGTCGTCCTATCGGCGTACTAAAAATGACTGACGAATCAGGTGAAGATGCAAAAGTTGTTGCTGTCCCTGTAGATAAAATCACACCGCTATACACCAATGTAACTTCTGTACGGGACTTACCTGAAATCAGCCTGAATCAAATTTCTCACTTTTTCGAGCACTATAAAGATTTAGAAGCTGGCAAATGGGTTAAAATTGAAGGTTGGGGCGGACTTGAAGACGCACGCGCAGAAATTAATGACTCTGTTACTCGTTATGAAGAAGCCCGGGACAAACCAAACTTCTGATATCGTGCAACAACACAAAAAAGACCGGCATATGCCGGTCTTTTTTTAATTCGTAGTAATTCACTCCTTCAATTTAATAGAGCTCGTGTCAGGTGGTGGTGGCGCAGCAGGCCTTTTAATAGCCCCCATATCACTTCCTACTGGAGCCAAGTTTATCGCTGAAAGATCTAACTCTAGCTCTTCAAACCGTTCCTTTTCATCTTCTGCTAATAAATCAGCACCAGCCTCATCCAAAATCAACTCTGACGTATCAATATCCACAACTGTGATGATTGTATGCTCACTTGCATCTAATAAATCGCCACCAGGATCACGTAAACTGAGGTTTGAAATATCCACTACGGTCGGTTCAACATGGCTCCTCTCTTCTGGCTTTAACACATCGGTCCCTACAGGAGCCAACGTTATCTGGCTGCTATCATTCGTGCCTTGATGCTGATCCGGAGACGCTACTTGGACTTGAGCATGAGCTTCTGCCTCATCCTGCTCAGAAAGTCTTTCCTGCATGGTTTTTTGTGGCTTAGGCTTTTTAACAGCTGAAGGCCTTGTAGGTTTAGACGTGATTTTACCGGCCTCAGCCAACTGCACATCAGCACCAGCATTGCGTAAAGCTAAGATGTATTTTTCTGCCGCGGGTTTTTCAAGATTCCGTTTAAGCGGTTTTGCTCCCCCTCCAAATAGGGCATCTATTTTAGCCGAATCAACTTTAAACAGCTGAGCTAAGCGCAACTTAACTTGTTGGATATTTTGACCAGGTAAAATATCACCTCGAAAAATAATATCGTATAAATGTGGTAAAGCATCAGGCATATACAAATCTTCCATCTATCCAAACGAGGCCAACATTACAAACAGTATCAATCACTCAAATCCTGATCCATATTTAAGGCAGGGCATTCACATCGAGGCCTCCCGACAATTTTAGCAGGAACCCCAGCAACTGTAGTATGAGCCGGAACCGACTCTAACACGACGCTACCAGCGCCAATTTTAACACCATCACCAACCGTAATATTGCCCAAAATCTTAGCGCCAGCACTGATCAAAACACCGCGCCCTATTTTTGGATGTCTATCTCCCACATCACAACCGGAGCCTCCAAGTGTTATAGAGTGCAACATAGATACCTCATCACCAACAACGGCAGTTTCCCCAATAACCACGCCAGTAGCATGATCAATCATTATACCTTTACCAATCCTCGCCCCAGGATGAATATCAACACCAAAGGATAATGAAATCTGGTGTTGCAGATACAATGCCAACGATTGACGCCCAGCTTTCCACAACCAATGCGACACACGCTGAGCCTGCAATGCATGGAAGCCCTTAAAATACATAAAAGGCATAGTGTACTTATCACAAGCAGGATCACGCTCGTAATAGGCTTTGATATCTTCACGCATGGAATAACTTATTTCAGGATCTGAAGTTAGCGCCTCTAGAAATACTTCTCTTATCGTCATTGCAGGCACGGCCGTGCTATCAAGCATGTTAGCTAAATGAAAGCTGATAGCCGAGTTAAAGTCTGAGTGATTTAGAATAGCTGCGTGATAATAACTGGCAAGCACAGGCTCACTATTACTTATCAATTCCGCTTCACGACGTAACTGCTGCCAAACATCATCGACTGCTTGCAGAGTATTGGGGTTTGTCACAGTTGCGCTAGCGATATTGGCTTTTTCATTCATGGTCTATAAATACCCCAATCAATCCTTTACTTGAAATCAAACTCGTTTATTCGCCTGAATATAACGCTGAAAAATGGTTTGTGCGTGTCGCTCAATAGCATCACATAACGGCCACTTATTTTCATTAAGTAAACGCATAAAAACAGCAAAGGTAAATTGAGATTCAAGTTCATCTGCAACAGGTGCATAACTTATGTGCCACGGCTCTTCAGCAACACCAATAGAATCCTTGGCATAAGGGCGATAAAACCCATAGTTTTTATCGCTTGCCAGAACCTGATCAAGCCAGCAGTGAAAATCAAATAATGGTCCGCCCTCACAGCATTCACGCACTGTCAATTGCAAGGTTTCGTTACCCGTAAAGGCTCCCGCATCAAACACATCTATGTCCGTTCCCCAGTGATGACGAGAAGTACCAGGCAAAGCCGACCAACGTAAAATCAACCACAGCAGCTGTTCTTGCGACATACGTTCGACATCCACAGCAGTTTCATTGCAATCAAGAACAACCCGCTTCCCTGCAACTTTGTCCTGCCAAATAAGTAATTGCCTATCATAGCTTCTATAACTGCTGGCAACGGCCAAATCAAAACCCGCCGCACTGGCCTCGTCTCTAAGTTTCTCCAGGCTAATCAGTGCTTTAAAATGAAGTAAGTGGCCACTCCATGACTCCACCAAGTGCGCAGCATCCCTACCGACCAAGACTTCAAACCCCACACTTTTACTATCATTCATTACACGAAAACCCATATTTTTTCACAAACCACTGAAAATCCACTATAACTATATGGCTGACAGGAACCAATACCGAAGTATAACTACTCTTATATACCATCCCGACGCGAATAATAAATATAATAATCAAACAGGTTTTATTTGAATGGCGCAAAGTCACAGCGATCTACTGCAACTGAAAAATTTGGGTGCGGCCAGTGTAAACATCCTTCATGCCGTAGGCATTAATAGCCACGACGATCTGCAAGCTATAGGTGCTGTAGATGCTTATTCTCGAATCAAAATTCGGGGCATTCATGTATCTAAAGTTATGCTTTATGCTTTAGAGGGCGCGCTACTGGACGTCCACTGGAACGAACTTGATAATGATGTAAAAAACCAATTAGTTCGAGACTCTGAAAGTAAAATTAAGAATTCCAACTAATTACGTTAAAACACACGATTTACTTACCTTTTTCTCGGTGTAGTTTTATATGCACAAACTTTGTGATTTAAGCGACCTTCCCAACAACGACAGCAAAGGTTTTACTATTAACGAAACCACTTTGTTTATCATTCGCAAAAATAATGATGTGTTCGCTTATTTAAACCAATGCCCCCATCTTGGCGTTCGATTAGATTGGCAGCCCGACAAGTTTTTAAATTACGAAAAAGAATTTATCCAGTGCTCAACTCATGGGGCGCTGTTTCTCATAGAAACCGGAAAGTGCATTGCTGGACCTTGCAGCGGCTGTCACTTACCAAAAATTCACACTCTGGTTAAAGACGGCAGCGTCCACATAAACTTTGACAACAAAGGCAGCGATTAATCCGCTTTTTAATTACATCATCACTCTATCTGATCACCATCAACAATCACTGGCAAACGTTGAGTCAGTGTTATCTCTTGTGCCGACAGAATCGCCTTATAAGCGTATACCTCTACTCCAGCCTCTATGGCATTGCGCAGTGCTTTGCCATATTTTGGATCAATACTATCAGCTGGAGACACATGCTTAATTCCAGTATGTTGGACACAATATATCAAAACAGATCGGTGCCCCTGTGTAACCATTAATTCAAGCTCCCTAAGATGCTTAGCTCCACGTACACTAACTGAATCTGGGAATGAACCGCCACCACTCTCATCACAGAGAGTAACGCTTTTCACTTCGACGTAACAAAGCTCTTGCTCTGTCGACAATAGAATATCAATACGGCTACTCTCTTCACCATAACGAACCTCCGTTTGTAGATTTTGATACCCCTGCAGCACATCGATAACACGACTTTCAATAGCCTCTACCACCAAAGAATTTGCTCTGCCGGTATTTACTCCTGCCAGATCACCTCTAGGCGTTGTTGCCAACTCCCACGTATAAGGGTATTTACGCTTAGGGTTGTCCGACACTGAAAACCAACACGGAGATCCTTGGGCAATACACTCTTTCATTGAGCCTGTGTTTGGGCAATGAATCGTAGTTTCTTCGCCTGTAGGCAGACGGATATCCGCTAGAAATCGTTTATAGCGGCGCAATAACACCGCACTTTTTAGCTCAGGCACAATCTTCATAAAAATCTCTTTCTATAGGTTGACAGGCGCACTCAAGCAGCGCAATATCCGCGCCCTTAATCATTTTTGAAATAATACTGGCACCTTAAAAACTTATCTGTTAGCTTTTTTAGTTAGCTCGTATTCCAACATTAATTAGTGGTCAGTTAAGACGCACCACAGACGCAAAGTAGAGGCGCCAAACAATGCCGAAAAGCTCTAAAAAAGAATCTCCTATTCTACGCGGCTTTGTCCCTTATAAAGAAAAAAAGGGCGAAGAGTACATGAACGACGACCAACAGGAGCACTTTAAAGGATTGTTGTTCAGCTGGAAGAGAGATTTAATGGAAGAAGTTGATCGCACCGTTTCTCACATGAAAGACGAGGCTTCTAACTTTCCAGATCCGGCCGATCGCGCCAGCCAAGAAGAAGAGTTCAGCCTTGAGCTTCGCACTCGTGATCGCGAACGGAAATTAATCAAAAAAATCGATAAGACTTTAGAGCTTATTGAAAATGATGATTACGGATTTTGCGATACCTGTGGAGTAGAAATTGGCATTCGTCGCTTAGAAGCTCGCCCAACCGCAACCCAATGTATTGATTGCAAAACACTCGACGAAATCAAAGAAAAGCAAATGGGAGGCTAATGCCTCCGCAACCTTTAAAACGCCCTTGTTATGTAGGGCGCTTTGCCCCCTCACCTACTGGTGAATTACACCAAGGTTCTCTCCTTACCGCCATTGTAAGCTTTTTAGAGGCACGCCATAATCAAGGTAAATGGTTGGTTCGTATGGAGGACATCGACCCCCCCAGGGAACTCCCTGGCGCAAAAGACTCCATTCTTAAATCTTTAGACGCTCATGGACTCCATTGGGACGATCAGGTTCTATATCAGAGTTCTCGCCACGATGCTTACAGCGATGCTATTGCCACACTCCAAGCCCAGCAACTGACATTTTTATGCGCCTGCACAAGACATAAGATTCAAGACACCCAAGGCGTATATGATGGCTGCTGCCGACACTTAAGATTAGCGCCCGACTCATTACAACCAACAGCCACTCGAGTGAAAGTCGGCGCGGCAAAAATTCGATATCATGATGCATTTCAGGGCAATCAATACCAAGATTTAAATAAGTCTGTAGGTGACTTCATTATCCGTCGCAAAGACGGTCTTTTTGCCTACCAGCTGGCGGTTGCAGTTGACGATATATTTCAAGGTATAACCCACATAATTCGTGGTAGCGATCTGCTTGAATCCACCCCACGGCAATTGTTCATCGTCGACCAATTAAAAGCGCAAAGACCAAACTACGGCCATGTACCTATTATGACCAACGAGCAAGGACATAAACTCAGTAAACAAACATTTGCCACTCCGCTCGATAACAATAAAGCCACAGAAAATATTATCGCCATATTACAACGCCTTAAAATGGATCCACCTGATGGACTACAGCAGCAAACCAGCCGTGAAATTCTCGACTGGGCCATTCAGAACTGGCATTCGGACCACATACCAAAGCAATTAACATTTCCAATAAGATAATCAATGCTATTTTCAATTAGAGAGATAGTTAAGTACCATCCCCCTTACAGTTAACTTTTTAGCGCCACTAAAAACATGAATAATTACCGCTTACTATTTTTCATCATGCTGATTATTTATATTTTTTCCCCCAGTATACTCACGTGGATTATCAATCCTGAAGGCACTTGGTATAGACCATTCATCATATGGATTCTGCTGATCATCATCGCGTTCATATTTCAGTTCAGTAAAAAAAACACTGACGACAAACTATGAACTTTAGTCTCGGCCAACTCGCTTTAATCGTTGTCATTTACCTCATGACACTATTCACCATTGCGATCATTTCAGAAAAGGGCTGGCTGCCTAAAAACCTGCTAGCCAACCCTTTGATTTATACTTTATCGATGGGAGCTGCAGCCAGCGCATGGACATTTTATGGGGTTGTCGATCTGGCCTATCAATACGGCTATGGCGCGCTGGCATATTACCTTGGAATGGGAGCTTTATTCTTTTTCGCACCACTACTATTAGCGCCACTTGTAGAGCTGTCTGAAAGATTCCACATTCGCAGCTTCGCTGACCTGATGGTTTTTCGCTTCCATAGCCAAGCAGCCGGAAGCCTCACCACACTTTTTATGCTCGCAGCATTGCTGCCTATGCTGGCCTTACAAATACAGGTTGTCGCCGACACAGTACAAATCATGTCGCCTACGCCAAAGGTAAGTGAATACTTAAAACAATTACCATACAAAGAAACATCGGCCTTTATTTATTGTATATTATTGGCATCATTTACCGTCTTATTTGGCAAAAGCTGGGATAGACAAAAAGGCTTATTAGTGGCCATGGCGTTTGAATCACTGCTTAAGGTTTCGGCCTTGTTGATTATCGGCTATACAGCCATCTACCAAGTTTTTGGCGGTTTTGGCAACCTAGACCAATGGCTGCTCGACCACCCTGACACCTTTTCAATGCTGCAGAACCCCATCAAAGAAGATTCTGCCCATACATTACTGCTCGTATTTCTAGCTTCCGCAGTGACACTCCCGCAACTGTTTCAGATGTCTGGAGAAGGACTTAATACTCGGGACATGGCCGCCAAATTAAGCTGGTCTTTTCCGTTGTTTCTATTACTGATGGCCCTGCCAATATTCCCCATAATGTGGGCTAGCATGGCAACGGGAGTAACATTACCCGCTCAATATTTTACCCTTGGCTTACCCATGGCGCTGGAGTCGCCCACATTAACTATTATTGCTTTTGTGGGCGGTTTATCCGCCGCTACTGGCGCGACGATTGTCATTATTATTAGCCTTGCCACCATGATATTAAATCACTGGGTACTGCCGTTAATTCAAATTCGCCAAGACAACCTCTACCAACAGATATCACGCTTACGCAGCGCTCTTATATTTGTTTTATTTTTGGCTGGATTTGGCTTTTACCGATTACTTAATAACAATTTCAGCCTAACGGAGCTTGCTCTTATCTATTTCATTGGCTCACTGCAATTTTTGCCCGCCACCATATCGATCACCTTCTGGCCAAACATCAATCGCAAAGGTTTTATCAGCGGACTGATACTAGGCACAACCATTTGGTTTTTAGGCTTGCTGCTGCCTTCTATCAGCTCAATCTATAAGATAGTCATACCTTTTGCTGATACAGAAATCCCTCTGGGAGTAGAACACTGGCAATACATTACACCACTTTCACTGGTGTTAAATTTTTTAGCTATGCATTTTGTCTCTGCGGCCACAAGAACCAGCAAAGAAGAAAAATACAGCGCCGAGCTCTGTGCCGATGACGAATTAAGCCACCCCCTTAGAATGGTTTTTGAATCTCACAACGTGCAAGATTTTATCAACAATTTAGCCGAAGTCTTAGGCAAAAATAGCGCACGCAAAGAAGTGAACCAAGCTCTTAAAGACCTAGACCTTACAACCAGAGAAAGGCGGCCATACGCACTAAGACAACTGCGCAACCAGTTAGAGATTAATCTTTCTGGCCTAATGGGTACTGCTATGGCAACTGAGCTCATCAATAAGCATATCCCTTACATGCTACCTGACGGCAAGGGCAGTTCTGACATTAATCTTATTGAATCGCGCTTAAGCCAGTATCGAACTCAGCTCTCAGGCTTAGCCGTTGAACTTGACAACCTGCGCATTTTCCATCGCAACACACTTGAAGAGCTGCCAATGGCCACCTGCTCAATCGGTCAAGATATGGAGATAATAATGTGGAATAACGCCATGGAGACACTCACTCAGATTTCATCCAAAGCTGTTGTTGGCTCGCATTTAAACAACTTAGACCAGCCATGGAAAACCCTTCTCCATAACTTCTCTCTCTCGCCGGAGCGCCATAACTATAAACACCAACTGAATATTAACGATCAAAAGCGCTGGGTCAGCTTGCATAAAGCCAGCATTAGAGCCCCTGTCGCTAATAACAATGACGGCAAGGTTATTCTGGTTGAAGATATCACCAATATTATGAGACTCGAACAAGAGCTAATGCACAGCGAAAGACTCGCATCCATTGGTCGTTTAGCTGCTGGTGTAGCTCATGAAATTGGCAATCCTGTTACCGGAATTGCTTGTTTAGCTCAAAATTTAAAGCATGAAACTGATTTAGATGACATTCACGAAATAGGCGAGCAAGTTCTCGGCCAGACTGAGCGCATCAGTCGTATCGTCCAATCATTAGTCACCTTTTCTCACACAGGAAAACAAGAAGGCCATTACAACTTCGAATCGATCAGCCCTTTTGATTGCGCCGCCGAAGCAATTCAATTATTGAATTTAAACCGTGACAATAAACAAATACAATTCATCAACACCATAGATACAAGCCTAACGATAAAAGGTGACTCACAAAGGTTGATTCAAGTTTTCATCAATCTATTGTCGAATGCCCGCGACGCCAGTTCTGAACTTAGCGAGGTAGAATTAACGTCGACTACCACCAGCCAACACGCTTACCTGCATATAACTGATTCAGGTGAAGGCATCTCAGAAGAATCACAATCCAGAGCCTTTGAACCTTTCTTTACCAGCAAAGACCCAGGCCAAGGCACCGGCCTTGGCCTGGCCATGGTTTACAGCATTATAGAAGAGCACAACGGTCAAATCGAAATAGAAAGCCCACCTATAGGCAAAGACTGCGGTACCTGTATCACAATTAAATTGCCGTTATAACTTGAATCAAATGAGTATCGGGGTAACACTATACAAACGCGGTAACACTTTACCCACAGTAACATCTGATTCACCAGCAACACTTTCACAATGGCATAAGTCACCATGAGCAGTATTTTAATCGTCGAAGATGAAGATATAATCCGCTCCGCTTTACGCAAGCTACTGGAGCGCAACAGCTTTACTGTCCAAGAAGCGGCCTCAGTCAATGAAGCCACATCTAAGCACAAACTATCTAACTACGATCTTATCATTAGCGACTTACGACTTCCTGGCTCATCAGGTACCGATCTAATCAAGCTAGCCGGAAATGTCCCTGTTCTTATTATGACTAGCTATGCCAGCCTTCGATCAGCTGTGGATTCCATGCGCATGGGAGCCGTCGACTATATAGCCAAGCCGTTTGATCATGACGACATGCTGAGCGCCGTTAAGCGCGTCATCAAAAAAAGTGAAGAAAACAACATAGCTCAACCAATCAATCAAAAACCGGTAGTCAAAGCCACCAACATGATTGGATCAAGCCTAGCTATGCAACAGCTCTACAACCGAATTCAAAAAGTTGCCCCTACCGCCGCCAGCATTTTAATTCACGGCGAAACCGGCACAGGCAAAGAGTTGGCAGCAAAAGCCATTCATAGACATAGCCCGCGTTACAATAAACCAATAATTTCTGTCAACTGTGCAGCAATCCCAGAAACACTCATAGAGTCAGAGCTATTTGGTCATGAGAAAGGTGCCTTTACTGGAGCTGTTAGTCAGCGTGAAGGCCTAATAGCTGCAGCAGACACAGGAACCCTATTTCTCGATGAAATCGGTGAGCTCCCCCTAGAAGCTCAGGCTCGCCTATTACGGGTATTGCAAGAAGGTGAAGTCCGCCAAATCGGGGCTGTAGAGTCGCGCAAAGTAGATGTCCGACTTATAGCCGCTACCCACCGAGACTTACACAAGCTCTGCAAAGAAGGTAAGTTTCGTGACGACCTGTATTACAGAATTAATGTCGTTCAACTTACCCTACCGCCTCTTCGCGATAGAGGTAAAGATATCCTAGCTCTGGCGGATCATTTATTAACCCGTTTTTGTGCGGACATGAACAAGCCTCTCCTGAAACTTTCCCCTGAGGCCGCGCAAGCTATTACAACCTACCTCTGGCCTGGCAATGTGAGGGAGCTTGAAAATGCCATTCAACGAGCCGTCATATTAACAGAGGATAATAGTGAAATTTCACACGATAATCTCGATATAGACCTTACTCGCGATAGCATCAACGAGGGTAATGTTACTCTTATATCCAGAGATGCGGTCACCGGCACCAAAGAAGCACCTGATGACTCTTCTCTAGAGGATTATTTTCAACGCTTCGTTTTAGACAATCAAGCTACAATGAGTGAAACTGAATTAGCTAGAAAACTGGGCGTTAGCCGTAAGTGCTTGTGGGAAAGGAGGCAGCGGCTAGGGATTCCTCGTAAAAAACATTCCTAGCACCATCTAATCAAACCGCAGATTTGTTACGAATCCTCCCCACCAAAAGAAAAGTGTTACCTAGGATGGCACATACGTAACATTACTCGAGACAATAAGTAACGCACTGTAATAACAAAAGCTAATAAAAAAACATTAAAATAATATAACCTATTGATTTTAATACTTTTTTTATTTATGGCACAGTAAATGCATTTACCTTAGACATAATAAGAACAATAAATAATAAAAATAAAACTTAAAATAATAATAAAACTTGAAACAACAATAATAATAATAAATTTGATTGGTAATAAGTTACAACTGACTATTTAAGAGTTTGCCGGAGCATAAGCCACAGCAAGGAAGCAAGAATAGGGTGGCTCCAAAAAACATTCAACGGGAAAGCTTCGGCTTTCCCGTTTTGCTTTCTGTGCATTTATTTTTCAACTAACTCTAGCCGCTCTGCTTAGCCCAACCTTCATTTTAACCACCAGCGTGGTACACTTCGTCACTTAAATTTCAACACTCAGTTAACCACCACAGAAGATTCACATGCTAAAAAAGCTGTACGGCTATTTCTCTAATAAAAAGTCCTTAGCTCAATTACAAGTCATCCCTAGAGAAGACCACAATATATCGCGCCGCAACATAAGCCACTCAGCTTTAAAAGTTATTCAGCGCTTAAACCAAAGCGGCTATGAATCATACTTAGTTGGCGGTGGCGTCCGGGATTTACAACTGGGAGGTCGCCCAAAAGATTTTGATGTGGCCACTAGCGCAACGCCTGAACAAGTAAAACAAATTTTTCGAAACTCCCGCATTATTGGCCGTCGATTTAAAATAGTGCATGTGAGATTTGGCCGCGAGATAATCGAGGTCACAACATTTAGAGCTCATCACGATGCCAACACCGATAAAGATCAGCCGAGTAGTGACTCCGCCCGATCTGATTCTGGGATGCTCTTACGCGATAATGTTTATGGCGATATCGTCAGCGATGCCTGCCGCCGCGACTTCACCATTAATGCGCTCTATTACACCACCAATAATTTTTGCATTCATGATTACACCAATGGCATGGATGATTTACAGCAGCAAAAAATTCGCATGATCGGCAACCCAGCAGAGCGCTACAAAGAAGACCCCGTACGCATGCTCCGCGCAATTAGGTTTGCGGCTAAGTTGAATTTTTCTATTGAGCCTGCCACTGAAAAGCCCATTGCTCAATTACGCTCACTGTTAACCAATATACCTTCAGCACGGCTATTTGATGAAAGCTTAAAAATGTTTATGGGCGGCTACTCTTTGGCCTGCTTGCAGCAACTCGATAAATACAAATTACTAGAGTTTTTATCGCCGCCAGCCGCAACCGCCATGGTGAATCAAGCTTCAGCTCGTAGTTTTTTTGAGCGAACAATGCGCAACACCGATAAACGCTTAGCCAATGATTTGCGCGTGACTCCAGCTTACATCTACGCCGCATTATTATGGCCGGCGGTTTGCGCTGAAGAATCACACCTTATAACCAAAGGTGAACATCCTGCACGAGCCCTTCAACTCGCCGCTCAGCATGTTATTGGTAAACAAGTAAAGCACACCGCCATTCCAAAACGCTTTACTCAAAGTATGCGTGAAATATGGGAATTACAATTCCGCTTGCTCAACCCTAGAGGGCAACAATTTTTTACTCTTGTAGAGCACCCACGCTTTCGAGCCGCTTATGACTTCTTGTTAATGCGAGAAGAGAACGGTGAGAATCTCAACAATATGGGAGTCTGGTGGACTAACTTTCAGAGCGCGAATGAAGAAGAACGCCAAGTTATGGCGACCAACTTCACAACTAAGAGCAAGCCTCAAAAGACTAAGCGACGCCGGTCTAACCACCAAAAGTCACCAGCAAAGAATTGAATAGCCAACAAATGACCAACCCTCTAAATATATCAATAGCTAAGCAGCCGGCGCATACCGTAGCTTACATTGGCTTAGGCAGTAATTTAGAAGATCCAATCGAACAGGTGAGCTTCGCCTTGGTGGAGCTCGGCCAAATCGCTGAAACCACTCTAATAGGTAATTCATCGCTGTATGCCAGCGCCCCTATAGGGCCTGCCGATCAACCAGACTACATCAATTCAGTAGCCAAAATTTCTACCCAGCTGAATGCACATCAATTACTTGACGCACTGCAAGCTATCGAAAAATCACACAACAGAACCAGAAATATTCGGTGGGGGGCAAGGACTCTAGACTTGGACTTGTTACTCTTCGGGGAAGAGATCATTGCAACAGACCGCCTAACCGTACCCCACTTAGAAATGCCAAATCGAAACTTTGTCATCTATCCTTTACTAGAAATTGATCACTCACTTTTACTACCTTCAGGCAAAGCTTTAAGCTCGTTAACATCAGCTTGCCCTACAGGCTCACTTCGCAAATTGGACAACTAAACAGGAGAGCACGTGAACCAAGGTTTCGAGCTACAAGTTGATACTCAAGAAATAGACGCTCCGCGATTCATAGCCATTGAGGGTGCCATTGGTGTCGGCAAAACCACACTTGCCAAAAGCCTAGCAAACACATTTGGGTACCATAGCCTGTTAGAGAACGCTGTAGAGAATCCTTTCCTAGAAAAATTTTACGCCAATCCTAAGAGTTCAGCGCTGGCAACCCAATTGTTTTTTTTGTTTCAGCGCACCCAGCAGATCCAGGATTTACGTCAAACCGATTTATTTGACTCTTGCCATGTTGCCGATTTTCTTATCGACAAAGACAAATTATTTGCACAAGTTATTTTAGACAAGGACGAGCTGAACATTTACCGTCAAGTCTACGAAAAAATGACTATTGATGCACCACAACCCGATTTGGTTATTTATTTACAAGCACCCAATAACATTTTATTGGATAGGATTAGACAACGAGGTGTGTCGTCAGAAAGAAATATAGACGCAAATTATCTGACCGCCTTAAACGACGCTTATATGGAATTTTTCCATTTTTATGATCGCGCCCCCCTGTTAATTGTTAATGCAGCGGAACTTGATTTATCCTCTAATCAAGAGCAATACCGACAGCTAGTTGAATTCATTCTGACTATTAAAAGTGGTCGCCATTACTACAATCCTACCCCACCCCTGTGACAATTAATGAGCCTAACGTTAACTAACTAATCCTGAGAGACATTATGCCTTACGCAAGCACACCTACTGATGGCGGACTCAGCAAGCCTATTTCTATTCTCACGCTGAAAAAAATGAAAGCGGAGGGAGTTAAATTTGTCACCGTAGCACTATACGATGCTCCTATGGCCGCCATGGCTAAAAAATCAGGCGTCGAAGTTCTATTAGTAGGTGACAGCCTCGGCATGACCGTTTTAGGTTATGACAGCACAATCCCAGTCACCATGGAGCAGATGATTTATCATGTTGAAGCGGTAAAACGTGGCAACAATAAATCACTGATTATGGGCGATATGCCCTTTATGACTTATGCCACTCCTGAACAGGCATTGATTAATGCCACTAGAATCATGCAGGCCGGTGCACACATGGTTAAGCTAGAGGGTGGTGAGTGGCTGGCAGAGACAGTTAAAATGATGAGCGATCGCGGAATTCCAGTCTGTGCTCACCTAGGCCTAACGCCTCAATCTGTAAATAAATTAGGTGGCTTTCGGGTTCAAGGCCGTAGCGACACTCAAGCACAACAGATATTGCGTGACGCAAAAGCATTGGAAGCCGCTGGCGCTGATTTGATGGTGCTCGAATGCGTTCCTAGCTCACTGGCTAAAACCATTACTGAATCAATTAGCACACCTACTATAGGTATAGGTGCCGGTGCCGATACTGACGCTCAAGTTCTCGTTATTAATGATATTTTGGGGCTGACAGAACAGCCTCCCAAGTTTTCGAAAAACTTTCTAGTCGAAGCCAAAGACATTCCTGGCGCAATGAAGAAATACGTTGATGATGTTAAAGGTGGGCTCTTTCCTAACCAACAACATACCTTTGAATAATTAGCTGACGAAGATTACTCTTGGGCGTTATCGGACAACGGCGACACGCCTAATTCTGGCAAAAAAGAATCAATCAACTCTTGTGCATCGCAACTTGCACAAGCTCTCTCACTGAATGCATCTTTACGTGAGCGTTGAATTTTTTTACTAAGACTGGCGCATGGCGCAAAAGAAACTCTAGGTAACTTCACCACATACGCATTTAGATCATAAAGAAGGTCGTAATCACCTAGATGTTGCTTGGCATCCTCAAGCCCCTCAAACACTCCGTAATACACCGCAAACAGACCGTTATCTCTTATTCGACAGAGCATAGGGATATTCGCGTGCAACTCAGTAAAGCTATGGCCTGTCTCTGATAAATCATAGACCGCCATTTGAATACTGTAGACCAAATCGTATTGATAGCTTTTCTTATCAGGGGGCTCAACCGCTAACGCCGCACCAACAAATAAACTTAAAAAAATAATAATGAGCTTTGGCATATCATCGACTTTACGGATACAAGTTTATAATTATAGCAACAGTATAAGACAACCCATATAAACTCTGCTGCACAAAAACAAAAAAAGCCGGAACAGTTTCCTGCCCGGCTTTGTTAGCTTGGTGACCGCTAGCACCCTGCAGCGGTCACAAACTCTAGCTTATTCTCCAGTAGGAGTTTCAGCTTTTGGTGCTGCCTCTTCAGAGGCTGGCGCAGCTTCTACAGCAGGTTCTACAACCGCTTCTGCTTGAGGCTTATCATCGCTCAAAGCTTCTTTGATAGAAAGCTTAATACGACCACGCTGATCAACGTCCAAACATTTAACACGAACCATTTGGCCTTCACTTAAGTAATCGCTAACGCTGTTAACACGCTCTTCTGCGATTTGTGAAATGTGAACCAAACCGTCTTTGCCCGGCAAGAAATTAATGAATGCACCAAAATCAACAATGCGAACAACTTTACCTTCGTAGATAGTGCCAATTTCAGCTTCAGCCGTGATCTCGCCGATACGATCCATTGCTGCTTTCAACGACTCAGTACTTTCGCCGTACACTTTAACGGTACCGTCATCATTAATATCAATAGACGCGCCAGTCTCTTCCGTAATAGAACGGATAGTTGCACCGCCTTTACCGATGATGTCACGGATTTTATCAGGATGTACTTTGATGGTTTCAAACTGAGGAGCTGTTTCGGCAACACCATCACGTGACGTAGAAATTACCTTATTCATCTCAGCCAGAATATGCAAACGAGCTTGCAGAGCTTGCTGCAAGGCTATTTCCATAATCTCTTCAGTGATGCCTTCAATTTTGATATCCATCTGCAAGGCAGTAATACCATCAGCCGTACCGGCTACTTTAAAGTCCATATCACCTAAGTGATCTTCATCACCCAAGATATCAGTCAATACTGCAAAGCCGTTCTCTTCTTTAACTAGGCCCATTGCAATACCTGCTACAGGCGCCTTAAGAGGTACGCCAGCATCCATTAGGGCCAATGAAGAACCGCACACAGAAGCCATAGAAGATGAACCATTTGATTCGGTAATTTCACTCACAACACGAATGGTGTAAGGAAATTCTTCTTCACTCGGTAAAACCGCTGCAATACCGCGACGAGCCAAACGACCGTGACCAATTTCACGACGACCAGTACCACCCATACGACCACATTCACCAACCGAGTAGGGAGGGAAGTTGTAGTGCAACATGAAAGGGTCACGGCGTGAGCCTTCTAGCGCATCGATCATTTGTGCATCGCGAGCAGAACCCAAAGTGGCAACAACAATTGCCTGGGTTTCACCACGAGTGAACAATGCTGAACCGTGAGTTTTTGGCAAAGTGCCTACCTCAACCTGAATAGGGCGAACTGTTTTAGTGTCGCGACCATCAATACGAGGCTCACCAACAACAACAGCTTGGCGCACAATGTGTTTTTCTAATTTAGAAAAAACACCTTTAACATCATCAGCACTTAATTCTTCAGTAACGAATTGCTCAACTGCAGCTTTACGCAACTCACCTAAGCGAGTGTAGCGCTGCATTTTGTCAGTCACTTGATACGCTTCTTTAATCTGCGCACCAAAAGACTCAGTAACAGCTGCTTTCAAATCAGCATTAACTTCTTCTGCAGTCCATTCCCAAGTTGGTTTGGCAGCGTCTTTTGCTAATTCAGCAACCGCTTGTACTACTGCCTGCAGCTCTTGGTGGGCGTACAATACGGCGCCTAGCATAATATCTTCTGGCAATTCAGATGCTTCAGATTCAACCATCAATACAGCGTCTTGAGTACCCGCAACAACCATATCCAATTCAGAGCCAGCCAATACTGAATACTTTGGATTCAGCATATAACCATCAGCTTGGGTGTAACCGACACGCGCCGCACCAATTGGACCACTGAAAGGAATACCTGAAATAGCCAAGGCTGCAGAAGTACCGATCATTGCACAGATATCTGGATCTTCGTTTTTGTCCGCAGACATAACGGTACAGACAACCTGCACTTCGTTCATGTAACCATTAGGGAACAACGGACGAATTGGACGATCAATAAGACGAGATGTCAGTGTTTCTTTTTCGTTTGGACGACCTTCACGCTTAAAAAAACCACCTGGGATTTTTCCCGCAGCGTAGGCTTTTTCAACATAATGAACAGACAAAGGGAAAAAATCTTGGCCAGACTTAGCGCTTTTAGCACCTACGACAGTCGTTAATACCGAGGTTTTCCCCATAGTGACCATAACCGCGCCAGTTGCCTGACGAGCGATACGACCAGTTTCTAATGTAACGGTGTCTTCACCGAACTGGAATGTTTTTACTACTGGATTCACAATAGTTTCCTTATATGTAAATGGCGCTTTCACGCACAATATTCAATAACTCAATAGGGGATAGTAATCTCATCGTCACAGCCATCGACAAAACTTTGTTTGTGAGCAAAGCCAAATATTCAATTTCACTAAATAATCAAGGCTAAATACTTGGCATTGCTCGCAACAACGGCAGCGTAATTATGGATTTCAATCAGCTGTTGAGACAGATAAAAAAGTGCCCGCAAATGCGGGCACTTAAAGTCGTTTAACGACGCAGACCCAAGCCTTGGATCAATGCAACGTAACGACCAGCATCTTTACCTTTAAGATAATCCAACAACTTACGACGTTGGTTTACCATACGGATAAGACCGCGACGAGAATGGTGATCTTGTTTGTGATCCGCAAAGTGACCCTGTAGCTTGTTGATGTTGTTAGTCAACAAAGCTACTTGCACTTCAGGTGATCCAGTATCGCCTTCTGCACGCTGGTATTCTTTTAAAATTTCAGCTTTTTCTACAGCACTTAATGCCATGGTATTTTCCTTCTAATATGCATTTAAAAAGTCCACCCGATTCCGTGCATATATACAGATCGGCTAGCTATTCGATGCTTAACACATCAAATTCTTTCATCTAAACAGGCTTATTACCTATCCGACAACTAAGCGTTTAGGAGTAATCCGGCCTTCGCCATCAATCACACCCACACCTAAAAAACGTCCAGTGTCCACGAAGACGCGAACCATATCACCTTCATCGCCAATACGGTAGACCTGCAAGTCCATAACTGGCTGGCCTTGGCAAAAATAAAATGCCATATCCTCAGACAGCTCTAGCGCAGGCAAATCAGCTACTGGGGTATCTATCGGTAACAAATGAAGATCTAAGGACTCAGCACGACCTTCGCCACGCTCTTCACGAAGCTCATCAAGCGTTATTGATTCATCAATAGTAAACGGTCCTGCCTGGGTGCGATGCAATTTTGCAACATGGGCACCACACCCTAATTTTTTACCTAAATCTTCCGCAATGGTACGAATATAAGTACCTTTACTGCAGTGAATATCCAAATCCACTTCGGCATTTTGTCCCGGCCTAAAAGCTAAAACATCGATACTGTAAATTGTTATTGGGCGAGCCTTCCGCTCCACCTCTATACCTTGCCGAGCCAGCTTATATAATGGTTGACCATTATGTTTCAACGCTGAATACATCGGGGGAACTTGCTCAATATCTCCGACAAATTCTAGCACGGCTGCATCTACATCCACCTGGCTGACATGGGCAGCACTGGTTTCATCCAGTAGCTCGCCATCGAGATCGCCCGTAGTACTGTAAGCGCCTAAGCGGTATGTCGTCCGGTAACGTTTATCGGCATCCAATAAAAACTGCGAAAATTTTGTCGACTCACCAAAGCACAGAGGTAAAACCCCCGTCGCTAGTGGATCAAGACTACCTGTATGACCCACTTTAGCCGCGTAGAATAATCTTTTCGCTTGCTGTAAAGCATCGTTAGATGTCAATCCTAACGATTTATTTAATAACAGAACGCCGTTAATTGGGCGACCTTTTGCCTGCCTGCGCGCCATTACTTACTGGCTATCTTCGGTGTCTGGTGAATTATCTTGTCGAGATTTATCCTCAGAGACGGCACGGTCAATTAGATGTGAAAGTTGCTGACCTTGGACTGAGGTTCTATCGTAGATAAATTTCAGTTTCGGTGTTATCCGAGTATCGAGCTCTTTTGCTAATAGTGAACGCAAAAAACCCGTAGCTTTATTTAACGCGGTAATGGCTGCAGTAATATCTTCCTCTGACTCACGATCAACCAAAGTCACAAAAACTTTAGCAAAGCTTAAATCTCGGCTGACTTCTACGTCATTAATATTAATCATACCGATACGCGGATCCCTTACTTCAAACTGGATCATTTTAGCCAGTAAGCGTTGGACTGCATCACCCAAGCGATCGGTACGATTAAATTCTTTTGCCATTAGTATAACTCTTCATTTTTCGTTCAATTGACGACTACTATAGGGTTCGTGCGACTTCTTTAACATCAAAGACTTCGATCTGATCATTTACTTTCACATCGTAATTTTTAACGCCAATACCACATTCAGTACCACTACGAACTTCGTTAACGTCATCTTTAAAACGACGTAACGACTCCAATTCCCCTTCAAAAATAACGACGTTATCTCGCAAGACGCGAATCGGCTTGTTACGGTAAACAGTACCTTCCATAACCATACAGCCAGCCACTTGACCGAACTTAGGTGAGCTAAAGACTTCACGTACATTAGCAATGCCTACTATCTCTTCAACACGCTCTGGATCCAACATGCCACCCAGTGCATCGCGAACTTCATCCAGCAACTGATAAATAATACTGTAGTAGCGAATTTCTACCGATTCAGACTCGGCCAATTTACGCCCAGATGCATCTGCTCTAACGTTAAAGCCAATCACAATAGCACCTGACGACACAGCCAAGTTGATATCATTTTCAGTAATTCCGCCAACCCCAGAAACAATGATATTCACTTGAACTTCATCATTACCGATATCCATCAAAGACGACTGAATCGCTTCGAGGGAACCACGTACATCCGCTTTTAAAACAATAGGCAGAATTTTCTGCTCGCCTTTGCCAAGGCCAGAAAACAT
Organism: Cellvibrionaceae bacterium; assembly: GCA_034112445.1. Lineage (GTDB taxonomy): Bacteria > Pseudomonadota > Gammaproteobacteria > Pseudomonadales > Cellvibrionaceae > Pelagadaptatus. The sequence goes on from JAWUVI010000022.1 coordinate 108,762, forward strand.
ATTTTCTAGTTTTGACGCCTGCTGGCGACTTTGACGCTCTTGACGCTCTTTGTCACTACGATGTTGAGCCACTTCGCGCGCTTTACGCTCATCCGCTACAACTAAGAACTCTTCACCTGCATTTGGTGCAGCATCCAAGCCTAAAATTTCCACTGGAGTAGATGGACCCGCCCGCTTAACAGACTTACCCAACTCATTGGTCATGGCTCTAACACGACCATAACTTTGGCCCGCCAATACAATATTACCTGACTGCAACTCACCCGCCTGAACCAAAACAGTCGCGACTACACCTCGACCTTTATCAACACGAGACTCAATCACCACACCTCGACCAGGAACATCGATAGGCGCTTTCAGCTCAAGCATTTCAGACTGCAGTGAAACCGCCTCAAGCAGCTCATCAATACCATCGCCAGTATGAGCTGACACGTTAATAAATTGCGTATCACCGCCCCAGTCTTCCGGAACAACATTTTTAGCCGACAGCTCATTCTTAACGCGATCAGGATCAGCGGCTTCTTTATCACACTTGTTAACTGCAACTACGATCGGAACACCTGCAGCACGAGCATGCTGAACAGCTTCTTCCGTTTGTGGCATTACGCCATCGTCGGCAGCTACAACCAAGATTACGATATCAGTACACTGGGCACCCCGAGCTCGCATAGAAGTAAACGCAGCGTGTCCCGGCGTATCCAAAAAGGCTATTTCACCCTTATCTGTTTGCACACGATAAGCACCAATATGCTGAGTTATGCCGCCGGCTTCACCGGAAGTAACTTTGGTTTTTCTGATGTAATCGAGCAGAGAAGTTTTACCGTGATCAACGTGTCCCATAACAGTAACAACGGGTGCTCGACCGATCATTTCACCTTCAGCTGCAACCGACTCTTCGAGAGCTTCCTCAACTTCATTACCGGTTAACAGCTTAGCTGTATGACCCATTTCTTCGACAACTAACTGAGCAGTCTCTTGATCCAAAGGTTGATTAATACTGGCCATAGTGCCCATTTTCATCAGTACTTTTATTACTGCACCGGCTTTCACCGTCATTTTTTGCGCCAGCTCTGACACCAGAATTGACTCAGGAATTTCGACTTCGTGCACAATTTTACCCGTTGGCTTTTTAAAACCGTGGCTGTTTTTCATCCTGATAGCTGAACGAGAAACTGTTTTACGTTTTGACTTGGTAGGCCTTGGTTTTACTGGCTCATCAGGCACCAAAATCGATTTTTCTTCGTCAAGCTCTTCAAGTGCATGAACAACATCAGTCTTAACAGACTTAAGACCGGCTTTCTTCGGCGATTTAGGAGATTTTTTACGCGGCTCTTCAACACCCTCGACTACGACCTCATGGACGTGCTTCTCTTTTTTCTTGCCGTGCTTACCTTTTTCTTCATCTTGCTGAACCTTCAGAAGTACCGCTTCAGCTTCAGCTCGAATTTGCTCCTCAGACAACTCAGGAGCGCCCGCTTTTTCAGGGGCATTTTGCTTTCGACGAGCCTCAAGCGCAGCTATACGCCGATCTTCCGCATCATCTAAAATAGAACTAGGAGCCACCTCAACTGCAGGCGCTTCTACCGCCACAGTGTCAACTGGAACTTCGGCAACCTCAGACGGCGCTATAGGTTCAACCACAGATTCTGCAGCGGGCTCTTCCACAACTTCGCTTTCATCGCGCTTGACGTAGGTTCGCTTTTTGCGAACCTCGACATTGACGGTTTTACGAGAGCTGCCACTGCCTGTTTTCAGGGTCGAAAGCGTTTTACGCTTCAGTGTGATTTTCTTAGGCGCATCGGTAGTTTCACCATGCGCAGTTTTCAGATGGTCCAACAATGTTTTCTTTTCTTCATCTGACACCAGTGCCTCAGCACTCGAATGTGTCAAACCAGCTTCAGCCATCTGTTTCAATATGCGCTCTTCTGAGGCGCCTACTGATTTGGCTAGTTCGCTAACGGTTACTTCTGCCATGATCTTTCCTCGTCCTCAGTAATTACTGACCTTCGTTTTGCGGCTCTTCCGCAAACCAAGGCTCACGCGCTTTCATGATCAAAGCACCCGCTCGCTCTTCTGTCATTTCTTCTATATCAAGCAATTCATCAATCGCTTGCTCTGCCAGATCTTCCATCGTTATAACGCCTCGGCTGGCCAGCAAATAAGCCAAATGCTTATCCATACCTTCCATCGTTAACAAATCTTCCGCCGGTTCCGTATCGAGCTTTTCTTCAGAAGCCAACGCCCGAGTTAACAATGCATCTTTAGCTCGACCGCGTAGCTCTTCAGCTATGTCTTCATCAAAGCCATCAATACCCGCCATCTCTTCTATTGGTACATACGCAACTTCGTCCAAGTTGGTAAAACCTTCATCCACCAAGACCTGAGCTACGTCCTCATCAATATCAAGAGCCTTTATAAACAGATCTATATAACTGCCCGTTTCACTTTCTTGCTTGGCCTCCCACTCATCAACACTCATTACGTTGATAGTCCAACCTGTCAATTCACTTGCCAGCTTGACATTTTGACCACTGCGGCCAATTGATTGGGCTAAGTTTTCAGCATTAACCGCTAAATCCATCGACACTGAATCTTCGTCAACAACGATGGATTCAATTTCTGCAGGCGACATCGCGTTAATAACAAACTGAGCTGGATTACCATCCCACAAGACGATATCAATACGCTCACCGCCCAACTCATTTGAAACAGCCTGCACACGTGAGCCACGCATGCCAACACAAGCGCCAACAGGATCAATACGCCCATCATTTGTCGTAACCGCAATCTTGGCTCTTGAGCCAGGGTCACGAGCAGCCGCTTTAAGATCGATTACTTGCTCAGAGATTTCCGGCACTTCAATCTTGAATAGTTCCACCAACATTTCTGGGCATGAACGACTCAGAAAAAGTTGAGGTCCGCGAGTTTCAGATCTCACGTCCAACAATAGAGCGCGAACCCTATCGCCCATGCGAAATACTTCACGACCCACCAACTGATCGCGAGGCAATAAGCCTTCGGCATTACCACCCAAGTCGACAATAATACTGTCGCGGGTAACTTTTTTAACACTGCCACTGATCAGCTCGCCCACACGATCGAGATAAAGGTCCACCACTTGGGCACGTTCGGCCTCTCGCACTTTTTGCACAATAACTTGCTTAGCCGTTTGCGCAGCAATACGGCCAAAGCCAACATTCTCAACAACTTCACTGTAAACGTCGCCAATATTTAATGCCGTATCTTTTTCAGCCGCCTCTTCAGTTGTAAACTGGGTACCGAGCTCAGCCATAGTGTCATCAGCCACCACTTCCCAGCTTCGAGTAGTTACATACTCACCCGTTTTGCGGTCAATGACGACTTCTATCGTTGACTCTTCGTCGTAGCGTTTTTTTGTCGCTGTGGCTAAAGCCAGCTCAATCGCTTCAAAAATAACTTCTTTATCAACACCTTTCTCATTCGAAACGGCGTCTGCAACCATTAAAATTTCTTTACTCATGCCCATGCCTCATTCAAGCACACCCGTCATTATCTGACTTTAAAAACGAGGGACTATATTAGCCTTCTCAATTAGCTCTATTGGCAGTAGGTATTCATTCCCATCCACCAACAAAATGATCTCTTCATTCTCGACGCCTTGCAACAACCCCGAGAAATTACGCCTGCCATCAAATGCCGAGCGCAACTTAACATTCAACTGCTCGCCAACGTAGCGAACAAATTGCTCTAACTTATACAAAGGTCGATCCAATCCTGGAGATGATACTTCCAGCGTGTACTCCCCGACGATAGGATCTTCAACGTCCATAACGCTGCTTACCTGTCGACTGACTTTTTCACACTCTTCCAGACCAACGCCATTCGGACTCTCTATGAATAACCTCAATGTACTGTGACGCCCCTGAGAGAAATATTCCAAGCCCCACAACTCACATCCCAACGCTTCAACTACCGGCGTCAACAACTCGGTTAACGTGTCGTGCTTAGATGCCATATTCAACCTTTACAATGCAAGCAATTCACCACAAACAAAAAATGGGCCACAAGCCCATCACGTTTTATCACATACGAAAAAGCCCCTGAAAAGGGGCCATTTCAAGAGGAAAACCACCAACAAATGGCCTACCTCTGCTTATCAATCACTAAATAAATCAATAAGCTTAAAATTTTTAAACAAGCGCGCTACTATCTGGACTTCAGACTACCAAAGGGAGCCCACGCTTCAATGGGCGCGAATCATACCAGTAAAAAATGCAGACCTCAAGAAGAATAGATGGGAGAGCATTGTTTCTGACACGACAACTGCCTTATGATCAACCATAATTCCTCGCACTTTAACCAACACAGACTACGCCATGGAAAAGTTTAAGCTCACACCAATTAATCATTCAGACCGAAGCGTTGCCGACATGATTGACAGCACATCATGGAGCAACGAATTCAGCCGCGACGAAATAATCAAACTGGGGGCTTACTTCACTGCATACAAAGCCGATCCAGGTCATATTATTTTTACCGAGGGCCAAGAAGACCACTACATGGGTCTAATCATCAGCGGCCGAATCCGCATCAGCAAGACAGACTCAAACGACAAATCAAAATCGCTAATCAGTCTACGCAGATCTCAAACATTTGGCGAGCAATCACTCATAGACCAATCACCACGCTCAGGACAAGCAACCGCCACCGAAGCAACAATCTTTACGGCGACCACTCGCAGACAGCTATTTAGCATGTCTGAAAAAGAACCCGCACTAGCCTTTAAATTATTGTGGCACATCACGCAGATCTTAAGCTTAAGACTTCGCAGCACCAGCTACATGCTTGTTGATAAATAAACCCCAAATTTCAGGCATAAAAAAACCAGCTGTAAAAGCTGGTTCTTAAATTTGGTAGCGGGGGCTGGATTCGAACCAACGACCTTCGCCTTTCTATGACACCGCAAGAGCTGAGCCCAACGAGCTACCAGACTGCTCCACCCCGCATCAACCTCCCCCGAGCAATATGCCGGCAGACAAATAAACCCCAAATTTCAGGCATAAAAAAACCAGCTGTAAAAGCTGGTTCTTAAATTTGGTAGCGGGGGCTGGATTCGAACCAACGACCTTCGGGTTATGAGCCCGACGAGCTACCAGACTGCTCCACCCCGCATCAACACAATCAAGTCACTGCCTGACTGAGGATGCGCATTATAGGGATGAGTCAGTCCTGGGTCAATCTCTTTTAAAACTAATTTCATTTTGTCCGTTTTTTAACCGGAGTGATGATTTATTTATCGAAACAAGGTAAAATTACCGCTCGATTTTTTTACCTCTTTATCAAGCTAGGAAGATAGATATGAGCCAGAACGAAACCACTTCAAGCGCAACTCCTGCAACCTCAGCAACGACAACACCAAAAACTGTAGCTGCAGCCCCTGCAAAAAAAGCTGCACCTAAAAAAACTGCTCCGGCTAAAAAACCAATTGCAAAAAAAGCCGCATCAGCAAAGAAACCTGCCGCGAAGAAAGCCGCCACAAAAAAGGCTGTTTCTAAAAAAACCACTCCCCGCTCTGTTATGAACGTTCAGTCCGTTAAGCAAAAGAGTCAAGAGTCATACAAAGAAGCCCGTGAAAAACTTGAAGGCTTTATCAGCGACACCAACAAAAAAATTCGTGAGTACGAGAAAGAACTTCGCTCTCGCAGCAAATCATTACTTGATAACACGGGCGCTGAAAAATCAATTGCCAACCTAAAAAAAGAATACACCGCCACCAAAACACGCTACCAAAAAACCATTAAAGAGTTTCGCGCAATAGCTAAAGCTCAAGAGAGCCTATTAAAGAAAGCGTACGAAGAAGAGAAGAAAGTCGCTGAAAAACTTATGAAAGAACAAAAGAAAATCTTGGTTAAACTAAAGAAAGCCGCTGCTAAAGCTTAATTGCACTAGCCGCATAGCTTGATTCGAATCGGCGCTCATATTGAGCGCCTTTTTTATGCCAACGTTAAACCAATTCAGGCCGCTTAGCTCCCATACTGGAAAAATAATCACTGGCTATTTTTTTATCGGCTTCCATATCACCAGACGGGCGTAACACAGGCCCAAACTCCATCACCTTATTATCAAAGTCTATCCCTATCAAAAGAATAGGCACTCCGGTTGCCTTGGATATATTCAAAAAACCTGCTTTTAAACTTGGCACTTTACTGCGCGTTCCTTCTGGCGCCAAAGCTAAAATCATCTGCTCACGCTCAGCAAATGCACGAGTCATTTCAGCTATCATTCCCTGCGGGTTAGTTCTATTAATTGGAATGCCACCTAACCATTCGAAAAAGATATGAAACGGAGGAATAAATAATGTGTGCTTGGCCAGATACGATATTTTAAGCCCCATCGCCAACACCAAAGGCATGGTAACGGCAAAATCCCAGTAAGAAGTATGCGGCCCTGCCGCCGCAATAAATTTTGGCTCGTTCGGTATTTCGCCTTTCACAGTCCAACCACCAAACAACCACATAAAAAAACGACCCAGCCAACGCGTAAATACATTTCCCTTACGGGGAACTTGGACACCAATCGACACACCTAAATTTTCAGACATAATTCACCTTTAATTATTATTGTTTTTTAGCGACAACCCCGTCAATTCAACATCACTCACAGCAACAGCAATACACGGTAAAATTATGCCCTGATCAATTTCAGTTTGCCACAAAGCGAAAGGAAATTTTTCTTGGTAGGTTACCTCCCCATTCAACAATCGGCATCTGCATACTCCACACGCACCATTTCGGCATGCCTTTCTTACCGGAAAATTTAACCTGTGCATTAACTCCAGCAAACTGGTTTGAACCTCAGCTTCGACGCTGTATTTTTTTTCATCAAACCAAAAAGATACTCGCAAATGATTCCCCCGCAAACTCACCATACACAATTGTATTGGAACACGTTATTGTTCAAGTACAGATAACAACCACTCTACAAATTATAGGCAACACCATGGATATAGGTCTCATTATTGTTGGCGATGAAATTCTATCAGGACGCCGAACGGACAAACATTTAGGCAAAGTAATTGAGTTACTAAACGCCCGCGATATGTGCTTAAGCTGGGTAAGAATACTCGGCGACAGCCCTGCTGACCTTGTTGCCTGCTATCGAGATAGCTTTGCCAGCGACGCCTTAGTATTCAGCACCGGCGGCATTGGAGCCACCCCTGATGACCTTACTCGCACGGCCGTCGCCACAGCTCTTAATAGCCATACTGAACGGCACCCAGAAGGAGCTGTATTGCTGGAAGAGTTTGCGCAGAAAAACAACCGTGAGCTTACTCCCGAACGATATCGCCTAATCGAATTCCCTGCCGGATCAGAGCTTATACCCAACCCTTACAATGGAATCCCTGGTTTTAAAATAGATCACCACCATTTTGTACCCGGTTTTCCAGAAATGGCTTGGCCTATGATGGAATGGGTCCTCGATACGCATTACCCAACCCTAGGTAATGACAAACAATGTGAGCATTCACTTTTTATTCAAGGGGCCAGCGAAAGCCGCATCATTCCGGTGATGGAGTCTATTCAAATAAGCTTCATGGACGTAAAAACCTTTAGCCTGCCTATACTAGGAGACAACCCGAGGATTGAGCTCGGAGTCAAAGGCCCGCAATTGCAGGCCAAATATGCATTTGATGAAATGAAAAAAATATTATCCGCTGAAAAAATAGAGTGGCTCCGAAATTAACAAGCTAACTGACTAATTAAGGCGTATACCAAATAGGTGAGGTATAAGCTCTCTCAACTGTTTGCATGGCAATATTTTTATCCATCTGCGAGCCATAACGCCGTGCGTCATAAGCCGTCCAACGGGGCGTTGGGATCTCTAGAACCCGAGCGTAATAAAAAGAATTTTGCTCAGCATTAAAATCTGGATCACGCCAGACGGTCTTTAATTCAGAAGCTCCAATGCTATTACGCCACGTTGCATTTTCCACATCAACTGTACTACCCACACTCGGCAAATTACCAGTCGAATCAATTTTTCGCGTACCCGACCAGACCACATCGTAAACTTTTTCGTGAGTCTCGCCTTTCGCATCTAACCAGCCTTTAATGATTTGCACGCGATCTAAGTTGCCACTCATCTCATCTTTATGAGCTGACACTAAAAAACTCGGAGATTTATTTTCTGGTGCTTGTGTTAAATCACCACCCATTGGCACACCCTTATCATAACCTACCGCTGCCATTGGACGCGCAAGGGCATCTTCAGACTCGTAATCCCAACCACCAAAAAAGCGCACGGAAATTCTTGACCCGGTAGTTGCGTAAACTTCTTTGCGCTTCATTGCGTCAAATATAGACTCACGCGAGTTTTCAGAAGCCCAGACAGCCGCGTAACCAGATGAAGCCATCTCCCAACCAAATACTTTGACGCTACCAAACTCACCCACTTTATGCTTCCAGCGATCCGCACCGGGTTCTACACCGCTGTGCTTTCCAAAAAAGTTATCTTCATCGGCCGTAGCCAGACCTGTATGTGAATCTGTAGATCCAATCATGCCAAATTTATAAGGGTTTACCCCTAATGAACTTTCTAACTTCAATCCATTTTTTAGCGCTTCTCGGGCATATTCATACTGCAACATTTCTGGCTCTTTGAGCACAGGTCCTAAATTAGATCTATCCCAGGTCTCATAATCCGCAAATTCATCAGTAGTCGACAAGTATGGATGAGCTTCGCCATCGCCTTTAATTTGCGTCACCTCATAAAGAGGCTCCCAACGTGAACGCATCAATGCATAATCCTTATCAATCCTGCCCCCCGTTGCGGGATTCAGCATCGGAAACATCAAACCATTACTCAAATTGCCATTGTGAGCCAACGCTAAAATTTCACCCCCCGTTTGATTTTCATAAGCCTCAAGCCAGCGCCATAAGTCTTCAGGGTTATCACTTTCAGCAACCGTATAAGGCAGAACCTGCTTGGCCACCGATGCATCATCGCGGTACAAGACATTGCGGTGAAGGTTGTCCCCCCCGGTTGTGGAGGTCCACTCATAACCAATCATCGCGGTAAAATAACCAGGGTCATTGTGCTGGTCAGCTGTATCCAAATAGCCCCCCCAGACATCCGTCACAAAACCTTTTTCGGTTAACGCCGCCGGTGTTTTTCTACCGGTGAATGCGGCAATAATATCCATAGTTGCCATCAATGCAGTTTCACCGCCTTGCGATAGTCGCTCATACCAGTCTTTAGCCGTGGGGTCTTTTAACAGCTTAGGATTGCCCTTAATGAGCTCATCCATAGCGCCAATCGCATCGGAATGATCAGCAACGACCAGAAAATCCAACGCCCGAGCAAGCTGAATTTGCTCGCCATTTGAACTGGTGACTTCCTCACCCTTAGCGAATCGGTATGCGTCGTCAGGTGAAAGCGTAGCGCCAAAGGCTCGCGCATCAAGAGACAAGTTAGTGTGCAAATGAGTGTCACCCCAAAGTAAAGCCGACGGGTAATCTCGCTCAGCATAAGGAGAGAAATGAGTTTTACTTAAAGTAGAATCGGCCAGAATCACGGTTGATAGAGGCAATGCCGCACAAGCAAGCAAGCACCCATAAACCAGACCATTAACATTATATTTCATCTTCACTTACCTAACCCGCAGTTATAATTTGTTAAGTGATAATAGCTCACACCCGACTCATCCGTTATTAATTTATGCTCTTAAATAACGTCTAGGCGCGCAACCAAACCAGCGCTTAAATGCACGCCGAAAATTTGCTTCGTCGCTGTAACCGACCAATGCTGATGATACCTCTATAGACAACCCTGATGCCTTTAAATATTCTATCGACTGCTGCGCCAGCCACTCATCACGCAGTAATTGAAACGTAGTTGCTTCTAATTTCAATCGCCGCTGTAAGGTTCTAGGCGTAACAAACAACTTCGCAGCGACCTCTTCCAGCTTGCAAATATGGCCAATATTTTCAAAGAACGTGTTAAGCACTACCTCTTTAGTTGGTAACTTTGAATTCATAAATTCCGACTGGCTTCTTATTCGGCCTATTGCAGCCTCATACTCCTCCGGATTCGCCCCAGGCAACGCTTGATCCAATTCAGTACTAATAAAAATAAAACTGTTTCGGCTTTGCCCATACTCGACAAAACACCCCAGCACCTGCTCATACTCCGCAGCATTTTCAGGCCGACTCCGTTGCAACTGTAAAGTAACTCTAGATAAAGGGCGTAGAGCCAAATCAATAATGCCACGCTTTGTCGTTGCCAGAATAAAATCTAGAGCCGCCTCATGTTGGTCACCCAAAACATCATCCATCGAAAACTCAACGATTAGATTATTTTGCTCTGAAAAGAGTTTTATTTGACAAAAAGGCGTTCGCAGCCCAACAAAATAAGCCGTTGTTTCTATAGCGCTGCGCAATGTAGGGCAGGCCATGATAGCAACGCCTAAAGCCCCATGAGCCGATGAAGGAATAATAGCGCCAGCCTTTAATGCTATGAGAGGATCACCTGAAACCCGGGCAGCATTACAGAGCAAAATAACGTATTGATCAACGCTCATGTAGGGAACTTCGTGGGTGGTTGTTGCCTGATCAATTCCTGTTCCTCGCAACACCTCTTTAACTTGACCCGGAGTGTGCCCTGCTACAGAACTTATGATTCGACTGTAAATAATTGGAATTTTTTGTTGCGTCATTTATAGCACCACGAATCCTATTGCCTGAACCAATTGTCGTATAATGACCTTATTATGTCATAAAAAGACCTAATAAGAAGTCGCACTAATACGCACAATAGAGCCCATAGTATAAATATAAGAGACACAATCAATGAGCCCAACAGCAGCAGAATCAAACACTAAAGAAAATACTTTGCGCACGCCCTCGGTAGTGATTATTGGCGCCGGAATGACCGGTATTTTAATGACCATTAAATTGCGTGAAGCCGGTATTACTCACCTCACCATTTTAGAAAAAAACGATCGACTTGGCGGCACCTGGAGAGAAAACACCTATTTAGGTGTTGCCTGTGATGTCCCAGCTCACATGTACACTTATTCATTTGAGACTAATCCTGACTGGAAACACTTATTCGCATACGGATCAGAGATACAGCAATATTTTGAAAAGGTCGGCCGTAAGTACGGCGTCACAAATTCCATTCGCTTCAATGAAGCGGTGACAGCTAGCACATATAATAAAGGGAAGTGGACGGTAACAACCAGTAAAAACGATACGATTATCGCTGACTTTGTTATTAACTGTACGGGGATTCTGCACCACCCAGCCTTTCCTGACATCAAAGGCTTAGATAGCTTTGCTGGGGACACATTCCACACCGCACAATGGGATCACAATGTTGAGATAGCTGGTAAGCGTGTGGGCATTATCGGTACAGGATCAACCGCCGCTCAAGTTATTCCAGAGGTGGCCAAAGTTGCTGACAAATTTTCAGTATTTCAAAGAACACCACAATGGTATTTACCTTTGGCCAACAAAACCATCCCGGCCGAAAAAAGAGCCATGTACGCTAAGCACCCCAATCGCTTGCGCCGCTTACGCAATTTATATCAATTTAGTTTCAGACATTTTTTAACCAAAGCTGTCACGGGCAGGCAACCGCAAAATTTTATTTTCAGCACTATCGCCAAGCTTAATATACGTTTCAGCGTGAAAGACCCAGACTTGCGTAAGAAACTCACACCCGATTATAAGCCCGGCTGTAAGCGCATCATTATCAACACCACATGCTTACCAGCTCTCCAGCGAGATAACGTAGAATTAGTAACTGATGGCATTGCAGAAATTACCCCTAAAGGCATCAAAACAGTCGATGGACGCGAGCACGAACTAGACGCTTTAATTCTATCAACCGGCTTTAACCCTACTGCGTTTATGCGGCCGATGGACATGCGCGGAAAAAATAATTTAAAAATAGATGACGCATGGAAAGACAAGATCCACACTTATCGCTCTTTGTTTCTGCCTAACTTCCCCAATAATTTTTTAATGCTTGGCCCAAACACCCCCATCGGCAACTACTCTGTTATCGCTATGAGTGAAGTTCAATGTGGCTACATATTGAAAATCATCCAGAAGTGGCGCGAAAATGAATTTGACGAAATTGATGTCACTATGGATAAAGCGAAAGAGTTTCATGCTTATATGAAAGAGGGCCTAGCCAATACCGTATGGGTTGGTGGCTGCCAAAGCTGGTACATGGACAAAGATGGTGACCCGATACTTTGGCCTTATTCTTGGGATCAATGGGAAACAGAAATGGCCGAGCCTAACATGGCCGATTTCATCACCGACAAATTTGAGTCAACTGTTTAACTGACTCAAAAAAAGCACGGCACTCATGGTGATGAGGATTACAATCGTCATTGCCAATCTTGCTCTCTGGCAACGGACACAAGGTTTTTTATTTTTAGTCATAGTTTCGCCATCGCTGTCAGGAAAACCTGAATTATAAATTGAGAGTGATAAAGACATTAACAAGGTATTGAACATGAAAACCGTTTTCATTACAGGAGCTGCTGCTGGTATTGGTCTGGCCACGGCGCAAAAATATGCTCAGATGGGCTGGTTGGTTGGATTATATGATATCAACATTGAGGCAATTGAGAAGCTTCTGACTGCGAATGAATTTAAAAATGCTCATGGTGGTGTCTGCGATGTTACCTGCAGAGAGTCTATTGCGGCAGCACTTAAAGATTTTAGCCGCAAGACCAATCAACGGCTAGATGTGGTCGTCAATAACGCTGGCGTATTAACAGGTGGAGAGTTTCATACTATAGAGGCACGCGACAATAACTTAATGATTGATATCAACATTAAGGGATTAACCGATGTGGCACAATTGGCCTTCCCATTATTACGGCAAACAAAAAATTCGTGTTTAGTTAACATCTGTTCGGCCTCAAGTATTTATGGCACTCCCGGCTTAGCGGTATACAGCGCCACTAAGTTTTACGTTAGAGGTCTTACCGAAGCTCTTAACATCGAATGGAAAAAATACGGCATCCACGTCACCAGCATAAAACCGCCTTTTGTCCAAACCAATATGCTGTCGAAAGTCCCCAGCGATATGACAAAAAAAATGAGTAGCTTACAACCTCAGTATATTGCAGACGCTGTTTATTCGGCCGCAGAAGGAAAATCCATATCAACAATACCCGGCCTTCAACTGAAACTATTCCAACTGATGACTAAACTTTTACCAGAAACAATCGTTCGAATAATCATACAAAAAATAATTTAAAAAAAAGCCGGGATAATGATTAGCCCGGCTTTTTATTTTCCAGATTATTTATAACGCCTAATCACAAATCTTTATTCGGATTCAGAATGTATTTTTCGCCGGTTTTTTTAGCGTTGTATAAAGCTATGATTGCCGGGTCTATCGCTTCAGCCAGACTCAATTCACGAGTAAAGCTACTGGCAAAAGTCGTTTTAATTTCAGCCGCCACTCGCTGCTGTAATTCACCGGCCTTTTCATAACCTACACGCGCTATAAAATGTGGCAACAGCCAACCGGCAACAGACCAACACATGCCATAGCTTCGATTTAAAATCGTAGGGCTAACATCTAAGCCGCCATAAAGATAAACCTGCTTCAACTTTTCAGACCCATAGGTGTTTAAACCCACTGCATCTTTACTTAACACTTGCTCCATAGACGCAAGAATATCGCTTGCTAAGGTTCCGCCGCCGGTTGCATCAAATGCTATGGTCGCTCCAGTCGCATCAATTGCCGCATACAGATCTGCTTGATAGGTTTCACTCGAAGAGTTAACAATGTATTGAGCGCCGAGTTTTTGTAAAATATCGACTTGCTCTTGCTTGCGTACAATATTGACCAACGGTACGCCGTCAGCCATACAAATTTTATTCAGCATTTGTCCTAAGTTTGAAGCCGCCGCCGTATGAACCAAAGCGCTGTGACCTTCGAGCTTCATGGTTTCAACCATACCCAAAGCCGTTAAGGGATTAACAAAAGAAGACGCTGCCTCTTGCGGTGTAACACCATCATTGTGTGGCAAGCACGCCATTACCGGTACGCAACAATATTGTGCATAACAAGTACCACCCATAACCGCGACAGTTTTACCCATAAGCGCTTCAGCACCTTCTCCCGCCTGGATGACAGTACCAGCGCCCTCATTCCCAATCGGTAACGTTTGATCCCAGCGCGCTTTAACCATTCCCAAATAAGACCGAAGAACCGGAGCAGTAAGAACACGACCGTCAGCACTAAGCTCAGCTTGGTCTAATACCGCCGGACCAAACATAGGCCACATATCAGATGGATTAATTGGTGACGCTTCCATTTTCACCACAATCTGACCCGCAGCCGGAACCGGAATTTCTACTTCATTAATGGAAAGCTCTAGTGAACCCTCTTGTTTAATATTTGAAAATAACTGTAAACCCGTCGTCATAGAATGCTCCGAAAATAATTAATCATGATTATTCTCCGGTAAAAACCGGAACCTGTTTACTGAAGAAAGCTGTGATAGCCGCCAAACTGTCTTTACTCTGTTGAGTCGTATTCTGATGTCCGGCTTCTAAATTGATCACCTCATCGAGCGTCGACTCCATCGCTTGCCGCATACAGTCTTTACCCAACTTTTGGGCCAAAGGTGAACCCGCAGCAAGCTTCTCCGCCCACGCTTGAGTTTCGACCAATAAATCGTCTGCCGCCACCACTTTATTCGCCAAGCCATACTGTAAACATTCATCGGCCTGCAAGCGCCCAGATTCAACAAACAATTGCAGTGCACGTTTATAGCCCAAAGCATGTACCAAGTGGAAGCTGGCACCGCCATCAGGTACTAAGCCAATTCCAGCAAAGGGTAAATAAATAAACGCGTTATCGGCCATTACCGTAAAATCACAGGTCACTGCCAAGGCAGCACCGATACCGGCACAAGCCCCATTAACGGCTGAAATGAACAACTTATCCGAGTTTGCGATCTCATCCAAAATAGGTTTGTATTCTTGTTGAATCTGAGCCTCGATAGAATCAAATCCGGCCAAGCCTTCAGACAAATCTGTTCCAGAGCAAAAGCCCCTTCCCGCACCTGTAATAACAACAATGCGAGCATCATCATTAGATTCTATCTGAGTCAGCGCTTCGATCATTTCCTGCCGCAGTTGTTGACTCATTGCATTCATGGCTTTGGGTCGATTCAAGGCAAGCGTTGCAACTCGATTGCTGACGTTCACTGTAATAGCTTCAAACTCACTCATAAACCCTGTACCTCAACATTCATTAATTCACTGACCTATAAATTTATTTTGGCTGCATCCTGATGCCAGCATCCATACGGATACATTCACCGTTGGTGTAATCATTTTCAACAATATACTGCGACAAATGAGCGATCTCATCGGGCCTACCCAAACGCTTCGGATACAGTGGGCTTCTAGCTAAAGACTCATAAGCCGCTTCAGGCAAAGTATCAAACAGTGGCGTGTGAATTAAGCCAGGCACTATGGTGTTCACCCGAATACCCAAAACGGATAAATCACGAGCAATCGGTAAGGTCATTCCTACCACACCACCTTTGGAGGCCGAGTATGCAGCTTGTCCAATTTGACCTTCATAAGCAGCAATAGAAGCGGTATTGATAATCACACCTCGCTGACCGTTATCATCAAACGGCTCTTGCTTAGCCATCTGTGCTGCAACCAAACGCAGTACATTGAATGTGCCAACCAAGTTAACATTAATAACCGCTTGAAAGGCCGCTAAAACCATAGGCTCACCTTCACGATCAACTGTCTTACCTGGATTGGCAATACCCGCGTAATTGTTACAAATGTGCACCGCACCAAACGCGCTAATCGTCGCAGCAATACCCGCCACAACCGTTGCTTCATCAGCCACATTAACGTTCTGATAAATGACACTGTCGCCTAGTTCGGCAGCCAGTGCATTACCGCGATCATCGTTCATATCAAAAATGGCTACTTTAGCGCCATTGGCCGCGTAACGACGAACTGTTGCTTCACCTAAGCCTGATGCTCCACCTGTAACGATGGCAACCTTACCGTTGATATCCACACTTCACTCCTGAAATTAGTTTTACTCTTTGAATTAGCACTACTTAAAATTAGTACTACTTAGAATTAGCACTACTTAGAATTAGTAACTAGAACCTACCATAGGGTAAGCCTGTTAATCTAAAATACTGCTGTAATTATCTGAAAACACATCACGACCAATAATCAATTTCATGATTTCTGAGCTGCCAGCAAGAATCCGATTAATTCGAGCACCAGTAAACATCTGGCAGATTGGATACTCTTGCATATACCCGGCGCCACCGTGCAGCTGAACACCCAAATCCAACATGCGCCACTCAATCTCTGAGGCTTGCAACTTAGCTTTAGCCGCCATATTGGCCGTCAGTTTGCCTTGGTTGTGCAAGGTCACACAGTGATCTACATACACTTGCATTATGTCTATTTCCGAATCCATCTCGGCCATTTTAAATTGAGTGTTTTGCATGTAAGACAAAGGCTTACCAAATACTTTGCGCTCCATGACAAAGTCACGAGTTAAATTAAAGGCACGTCTTGCATGAGCAATGTTTCCAGTTGCCGCAATCAAACGTTCTTCAGCCAAGCCTTCCATCAAATAGTAAAAACCTTTATCCGGCTCACCCAATATATTTTCTTTAGGAATTTTTACATTACTGAAAAATAACTCGGCGGTGTCTTGCGCCTTCATCCCCATTTTATCCAGATTACGACCACGCTCGAAACCTTCCATGCCGCGTTCAACAACCATCAGTGCTAAAGCGTAGGGATTATTTTCTGGATCCGTTTTAGCCGCAACAATAACGTAGTCGGCATTAATGCCGTTCGATATATAGGTTTTAGAGCCGTTCAATAAAAAGTGGTCGCCCATATCTTTGGCGGTTGCTCGCATACCCGACAAATCACTGCCCGCATCAGGCTCAGTCATCGCTACCGCAAGAATTTTTTCACCGCTAACACAATCCGGTAAAAATCGCATTTTCTGCTCTTCGCTACCAAAATTTTCAAAATAAGAACCCACTAAACGGCTATGCAGTGTATTAAACCATTCACCACATCCGGCTCGACACGTTTCTTCCATAATCACTTGTTCAAAACGGAAATCTTTATCGCCCATACCACCGTATTTTTCATCCGGCCATATCATTAAAAAACCTTGGTCTCCGGCCTTTTTAAAAATTTCTCGATCAACAATACCCTGCTCGCGATAGCGTTCCATATTAGGTGCAACTTCAACTTCCAAAAACTTGCGATAGGCATCGCGAAGCATGTTTTGTTCTTCAGTAAAATTTCTCATAAGACTCTCTTATAAAATATCAAAAAAAAACCACTGATATAAGTCAGTGGTTTCTAGTCTGTTTGCCTTTACACAAACAATTCGTTCGCCGTTATTTTTTCACCGACAATAGCGGGGCACTCAAAGCGCTCGCCATATTGCTCAGCTAATTCAGCACAACGTGACTGGAATTTTTCCAGTCCGTAAGTGTTGATAAACTGGATAAAACCTCCCGTCCATACTGGCGCGCCAATACCCATTACTGAACCAATATTGCCATCAGCCACATTACGTAAAACATTGGTTTGCAAGCATTTCAATGATTCGATGACCGGTCTAAACAACAAGCGATCTTTAATATCTTGATCTGAAATAGACACCTGCTCATTGTAAAACTCATCCAACAAACCCTGCCATATTGTTTTAGAGCCGTCGGCGGCGTAATCAAAAAATCCGCCGCCATGATGACGGCCGCCTCGACCATTCTCGACAACGAGTTTTTGGATAACTTTACCTGTTGCGGCGGCTTCGCCCCACTTGTCTTTAACGCCCATGGCTTCCCAAGTTTCACCGGCCTTACGAGTCAACTCCAAGCTTACCTCATCATGGACGGTCAACGGGCCAACCGGCATACCTATGGCTTTACCAAGGTTATCAACTTTTACTGGATGCAAACCTTCAACAACCATTCGCGAACCTTCATCCAAATAAGTACCGAACGTACGGGAGGTGAAGAAACCCAACGAGTCGTTAACAACAATGGCCGTCTTTTTAATTTGGCGAGCGTAATCAAACGCTTTAGCTAAAGCCACATCACTGGTTTTTTCACCGCAAATAATTTCAACCAATGGCATTTTATCTACCGGCGAAAAGAAATGAATACCGATAAAGTTCTCAGGTTTGGCCGACGCTTCTGCCAACTGAGTAATCGGTAGAGTCGAGGTGTTAGACCCCCAAATGCCACCCTCTGCCAAGTATTTTTCAGTTGCTTTAGTGATCTTGCCTTTTAGTTCGATATTCTCAAAGACCGCTTCAATAATTAAATCACAGCCTTGCAAATCTTCATCGTTGGCGGTGGCGTTAATCAAACCAAGCACTTGCGCTTTTTTCTCTTCGCTCATGCGGCCACGAGAAATGCGCTTATCCAATAATTTTTCAGAATAGGCTTTGCCTTTATCAGCCGACTCTTGCGAGATGTCTTTCAGAACAACTTCGATACCCGCCATCGCGGAAACGAAAGCAATACCTTGTCCCATCATACCAGCGCCAAGAATACCCACTTTTTTAGTCAATTGAGGCTCTACATCTTTAGGACGATTAGCGCCGCCATTAACTTGATTCAATTGGAAGAAAAAGGCGGTGATCATGTTTTTAGCTTGTGGTGTTTTACAAGCCAAATAAGCAAAATTACGCGCTTCAATCATTTGCGCATTATCAAAATCTAAACGCGCTGCTTCTACTGCCGCGTCCAAGATCATTTCTGGCGCAGGTAATAAACCTCGGGTTTTTTGCGCTAGCATCGCGGGTGCAGCCATAAGTACTTGAGCCAATTTCGGCGAATTAGCACCACCACCAGGGATTTTAAAGCCTTTAATATCCCATGGCTGAGCGGCTACGTTTTCAACGTCTTTATTTTCTAGAATCCACGCTTTGGCGCGCGGCACTAGCTCGTCTAACGTTTCAACTGTTTCGTGAATTAATCCCGCTTTAAGCGCTTTATCCGCATCAACTTTTTTGCCTTCCAACAAGAAAGGTAAGGCATTCTGCAAGCCCAAAAGGCTTACCATACGCACGACACCACCACCACCAGGCAACAAACCTAAACTCACTTCAGGCAAGCCAACTTGTACGGCTTTGTGGTTTAACGCAATACGATGATTACACGATAAACACAGTTCGAATCCACCACCCAGCGCAGCGCCATTAATAGCGGCAACCACTGGTGCTGGCAGCTTTTCTAAACGACGTAATTTTTCTTTGGTCGCAACAATATTATTAAAAAACTCTTCAATTTGATCTTCTTTGACAGACAACAGCATATTCAAATCGCCGCCAGCAAAAAACGTTTTCTTAGCCGAGGCAAATACCACGCCGGTTAAATCTGTCTCTGCTTCTAAACGCTCTACTGTTTCGGTCATGGCCACATCATATTCTGCGTTCATCGCATTGACGGGGCCACTCATATCCATTGTTACTGTAACGATGCCATCTGCATCTTTTTCGTACTTAAATGCACTCATGATTTTTTTCCTGTTCCAAATATTTAGCTCGGCAAATAGGCCTGAGCGAATTCGTTTAGACGCGCTCAATAATGGTCGATATTCCCATTCCGCCACCAACACACAAGGACAACATTGCGCGTTTCAAACCGCGACGCTCTAACTCATCCAGCATGGTACTAACCAACATCGCTCCTGTTGCGCCTAGAGGATGCCCCATAGCGATGGCTCCACCATTTACGTTGGTTACTTCATGGCTTATATCGAGATCTTTCATGTAACGCATGGCGACCGATGCAAACGCCTCGTTGATTTCCCACAAGTCAATATCCGCTGCAGTAAGACCAGCTTTGCGCAATGCTTTCTTCGCAGCAGGACCAGGACCAGCCAGCATAATTGTTGGGCAGGTTGACAAGACAGCGGTAGATACAATTCGTCCGCGTGGGGTTAAACCTAAATCTTTACCTGCTTTTTCACTGCCGATTAAAACAGCCGCTGCGCCATCCACAATACCGGATGAATTACCCGGGGTATGAACGTGTTCGACACGTTCAAGCGTGTTGTATTTTTTCAAAATCACATCATCAAAACCGATACTGCCATGAAATTCAAAAGAAGCTTTTAAGTTACCTAGAATTTCCATAGACGTATTAGGTTTGATGAAATCGTCTTTTTCTAAAATCATTAATCCGTTTCTATCAAGTACAGGCATAACAGATTTGTCGAAGTAGCCATTATCCCGTGCATGTGCCGCACGCCTTTGTGACTCCATCGCAAAGGCATCGACATCTTCCCGGCTATAACCGTCGAGATTCGCGATAACATCAGCGCCTATACCCTGAGGTACAAAACCGGTTTTTAATTGAAATTCAACATCGCCAGCCAAAGCTCCGCCATTAGAACCCATAGGGACACGCGACAAACATTCAACACCACCGGCCACTACCAAATCTTCCCAACCGGAAGCAATTTTTTGCGCTGCAATGTTAACGGCTTCTAAACCTGAAGCACAAAAACGGTCGAGCTGTACTCCGGCTACCGACTCATCCCAATCCGCATTCTGAACAATCATTTTGGCCACATCTGAACCTTGCTCACCAATCGGCGTAACACAGCCCATGACGACATCATCAACGTACGATGTATCTAAATCATGGCGTGCCTGCAGACCTCTGAATAGGCCAGCGCCTAGATCAATTGGCTTAACTTGATACAAGCTGCCGTCTTTTTTTCCTTTGCTTCGCGGAGTGCGAACCGCGTCGTAAATATAGGCGTGATTAGCCATTGATTGCCCCTCTTATAGTTAGATGGAATTTTAAGTGTGATTATCATGCGCGCAAGGAATGAAAGGAACAATGGCATGGCAACTCAAAGAAATAGACAAAATATTTCATGTTCGGGCGACCGAATAACGCTGATATACCTTTGCTACTCCCACTCTCGCGAATAGGACCGATAAGTATTATTTGGCAGACAATTCAATAATGCGCCGTGATAATTTGACCGAATTGACAATAGACTCAACCGAAACTCGCTCATTGGTGCCGTGAACTGATTTTGCGTGAGCTATATCCATAGTAAATGTATGGAATCGATATATATTATCAGTCACAGAGGTGTAGTGCGGTGAATCGGTAGTTGCCGTAACCAAGCCTGGAACCACAATCGCTGCGGGTAAAACATCCTGTACGGCTCTTTCAATATTTTTATACCCAACCTCTGTTTTATCTGCAATGGGAGGTGAGGTTTTCCATGATTCAGAACTGATATTGATGTCAGGATTATTGATTAGCGCCTTAACATCAACGATCAAGTTCTCGACGGTCATACCCGGCAGCAATCTGAAATTTACCTTAGCTTGAGCTTGCTGTGGCACAACGTTCTCTTTAACACCAGAATTAAACATAGTCACACCCGTTGTATTACGCACCATCGTCGAACTGATTCGATCTTCACTCATTTGGTTGGCAATCAGTCCACTTGTTAGCCATTGATTCGATAAAGCCCACCCCATCAAGCCATCAACGTGTGGCGCTAACGACTCCAACAAGTCACTTACCGGCGGCATCAAGATCGGATCAAATGGGTTTTCATGCAATGCGGTTACCGCTTTTGCTAGAGAAATAATGGCCGAGTTTTTTGGTGGCGTGGATGAGTGGCCGCCTTCACCTAGTGCGGTCAAGGTTAAGGTGACATAGGTTTTTTCCGCCAAGCCAATCATTGCCATTCGTTTACCTGACACCATGGGGTAAGAGTCAACAATTCCACTACCTTCCATAACCATGTATTCGAGACTTATACCTTTTTGCTCAATTAACTCAGCAATCTTTGCCCCACCATTACTGCCACCGATTTCTTCATCGTGAGCCAGACTGAAAAGCAATGTTCTTTGCGGCGTAAAGCCTTCGGCCAATAACGA
Source organism: Cellvibrionaceae bacterium (assembly GCA_034112445.1). Taxonomy (GTDB): domain Bacteria; phylum Pseudomonadota; class Gammaproteobacteria; order Pseudomonadales; family Cellvibrionaceae; genus Pelagadaptatus. The sequence goes on from JAWUVI010000022.1 coordinate 130,722, forward strand.
CTCCAATGCCTCGAAATTTGCAATAACGGAAGATTTATCATCGATAGCGCCTCGGCCCCATAAATAACCATCAACAACCACACCGGCAAACGGCGCTTCTTTCCAATCATTTTCTGTGCCGGGCTCAATAGGAACCACATCATAGTGAGAGTCGAGCATTACGGGGCGCAATGAATCGTCCGAACCTTGCCAAGTCATCAGGCGACTGTATTCAGATACTTTCTCTACCGTCAGCTTAGAAAAGCTTAACGGATATGTTTCTTCTAAAAAATCAAGAAAGTCATCAAAATTCTGGTAATCAATATCAGCTAAGTCTTGATGGCTTATCGTTTGATATCTAACCGCTTTTGCAAGATTCTGGACTTCAACAGGAAACTCTTCAGATTGCGCTAAAACAGAAGCGAACAGCCCAACGAAACATACTTGAGCAAGCAATAGGCGGCGAAATAGGGTATACATAATGCAATCCATATAAGTCAGTTTGATCATGAGTGTTGCCAATATTTCCCATAAACTCAAGAGCTGATTTCGGCACTTAACAATATAAACCTGCCCTTATAATTATTACCCGAGCATTATCACGGTAACGATCAATCTATTTTTATATGAATTCACAGCGAAGTGTTTATAATCTCGGCCTCAACCTAAGGGGTGGCTTCGGCCTGAGATTCTCATTGCTATTAATGGCATGAGTAAACCCTTGAACCTGATCCGGTTAATACCGGCGTAGGAATAGGTCGTTACTTACCCTCTTCGCGTCGCTCGCCGGGTCTCTTATTTTTGGAGACTCACAATGAAATTGTTCCACCGCTCTCTTGCTATAGCCTTAGCAGCAGCCTCACCACTATCGATAGTTTTGGCATCGTCTGAAACCAATCAACCCAGTATTGAAGAGGTTGTTGTTACCGCTGATTTTCGTGATTCTTTGTTACAAGAAATGCCTATTAGCGCCACTATCATTTCAGAAGACGCCATCAAAGAGCGTAATGCTCAGCACTTAGAGCAGCTTTTAGCTCTAGCACCTAACATTAACTTCTCAAGCGGCAGCTCACGTGCTCGCTACATTCAAATTCGAGGAATCGGTGAGCGCAGCCAATTCAAAGAACCCATCAATCCCTCTGTCGGGCTCATTATTGACGGGGTTGATTTCACCGGCATAGGTACTGCCGGAACATTATTTGACATGCAGCAAGTTGAAATTTTGCGAGGCCCACAAGGAACCCGATATGGGGCGAATGCGTTAGCCGGCATTATTGCAATGCAGTCCCAGCAGCCTACTGCAGAAGTTCAAGGACATATCGATACAGGCATTGCCAATAACAACACATGGAATATTGGTGCAGCAGCTGGAGGTTCCATTTCTGAAAATGTTTTATATCGAGCCGCGCTTCAAAAAAACAGCTCTGACGGGCATATAAAGAATGACTATCTGAACAGAAAAGACACCAACAACTTGGATGAGGTTACAGCTCGAACCAAGTTGCGCTGGCTAGCCAGTGACGACCTTACAATTGATACCAACTTCATGTTCATTGATATAGACAACGGTTATGACGCTTTCAGTTTTGACAGTTCTCGCAACACCATTTCCGATCAACCTGGGCACGACAAACAAAAGACAACTGCCATTTTTATCAGTGCAGATTGGAAGATATCTCCAGAATTAAGCTCACAAATAATTGGCAGTTTTTCAGACAGCAATCTTGAATATGGGTTCGATGAAGACTGGAGTAATCCCGGACTTTGTGCAGGCATAAATTGCGACTACGACAACGACACATTAAACGATGACTACTCCTCTTTTGATAATTACAAACGTGAACGTAAAAACAGCACCTTTGAGGCTCGTTTATTATCAGGAGAGAATGGCCGCATCTTTAATGACTCAAGCGACTGGCTAATTGGTGTGTATTTGAAAAATCAGCGCGAAGGATTACAACGGCAATACACTTACCTCCCAGCAGATTTTTTTAGTCAATTCGACACTCAAAACACCGCAGCATTCGCTGAAATTAGCACAGCGCTTACCGAAAAACTAACGCTAACCGTTGGTAGCCGAGTTGAATTATGGGAAGCTAATTATAAGGACTCTAACGCTTTAAAAATTAACACGGACGAAACTCTTTACGGAGGAAAATTAGCACTTGATTATCAATATAATAATGGGATGGTCTATTTCAGCCTTGCTAAGGGCTACAAGGCAGGAGGGGTAAATACCGATGGCAGCTTGAACCCTAACTCTCGCGCATTTGAAAACGAGCATCAATTAGCTTATGAGCTAGGTATTAAAAATTCATTATTTGATAACAAATTACAAACTCGCACTGCCATTTTTTACACTCAAAGGAAAGACCAACAAGTAAAGGGTTCGATTCTTGTAACCCGACCAGACTTCAGTACTGAATTCATTGATTATATTGATAACGCCGCACAAGGAACAAACTACGGGGTTGAGTTTGAAGCCGTACTACATGCAACCGAAAAGCTCACCATATCAAGTAGTATTGGCTGGCTATCAACAGAGTTCGATCAGTATATTAACGATAATAGTGAAGACCTTTCAGGCCGAGAACAAGCCCACGCCCCTACCTATCAATATTCTCTAGAAGCACGCTACAACTTAACTCCACATTGGCATATAACGGCAGGAGCCGAAGGAAAAGATCAGTTTTATTTTTCTGATCGCCATAATGCGCAGTCAAATAATGTTGATTTACTCAACGCCCAAATCTCCTACAATCACCAAAATTGGTCTATTTCATTCTGGGGAAAAAACCTTGGGGATAAAGATTATGCCGTTAGAGGTTTTGGCAGCTTTGGTAATGACCCCCGTAATTTTTATACTACTGAGACCTACACCCAATTAGGAGCTCCTCGTACCTATGGGATAAATACAAGTTACTCATTCTGAAATTTAATTTAACCATGTACCTCAAGGACGAGGTAAAATAAATCCTAATGGTACACATCATGCCCCTTAATACTTGGATAGAAATTTTTGCTACAGCATCAACGTTAATTTTTATCTTTTTTATGATTAAAGAAAATATTATTTGCTGGCCATTTGGAATTGTCGGCTCACTTTTGAGTGTTTATTTATTCGCAGACGCCAAGCTTTACTCCGAATCGATCCTTTACTTTTTTTATGTGGTTATGGGGGTATGGGGATGGGTGCACTGGTATAAAAAAAGTGCGCACAACGATAATTTTATTAGTAAGGGCTCCTGGAATTTCCACTTATCCATTTTTATCATTAGCAGTTGCTTTGCCCTAGCGCTAGGTTACGGATTCGACACTTATAGCGATGCTCAACGCCCTTATTTAGACGCCTTCACAACCGCGTTTAGTTTTGCTGCTACCTACATGGAAATTAAAAAGGTTTTGGAGACATGGTTTTACTGGTTCGTCATCAACCTTATCTCAATCTGGCTGTATCATGATCGTGCACTGGATATTTATGCTGCATTGATCGGGGTATACAGTATTATGTCGGTATGGGGTTTTATTACTTGGCGCAAAGCCTTCCAGCTACAGCCATCCAATAATTCCACAGCAACCAACTAAATACATTACTATTTTTTAGAGCGCATAATGGATTTCACTGAAGCCGAATGGTTGCGCTACACGCGCCACATTCAACTGCCTAAATTTGGTAGCGAAGGCCAAACCAAACTCAAAAAATCCCACGTTTTAATTATTGGCATGGGCGGCCTTGGCTCACCCGTAGGCTTGTATTTAGCGGCAGCAGGCGTTGGGCAGTTAACTTTAATTGATGGCGACACCGTTGAATTAACCAACCTACAAAGACAGATATTATTCACCACTAACGATATCGGAAAAACCAAGACTGGCTCGGCTAAACAACGCTTATTAGCGCTTAACCCAGAAATCACCATACACACCTACGAGCAACATTTTTGTCCTGAGCTGGCTAAAAATATAAATGCCGATTTTGATTTGGTTATTGATTGCACCGATAACTTTCCAACCCGTTACCTAATTAACGATTACTGCCGCATCAAACAGTTACCTTGGATTTACGCAGGCATCCATCAGTTCTCGGGACAATGCGCACTGTTCATGCATGACCAAGCGTGTTTTCGCTGTTTATTTCCACAAGCACCTGATCAAATTGAAGACTGTAATAGTGGCGGTGTTATTGGCGTTTTACCGGGACTTCTTGGATTATTTCAAGCCAATGAAGCCATCCGCTATCTTGCAGGATTATCCACTCCACTTGCCAATCATTTATTGTTGTTTGACGCTTCGTCGCTATCAACGCAAAAAATGAAATTAACTAAAAATCAAAAGTGCGCCTGTCATAACATCAACCCCGCTCATAACAACAACCCCGATGTCGCGAACATCTTAACGGCACATCAACACGATTATGAATTTGCTTGCGCTTCCGAAAATAATTCGACCATTGAAATAACACCCACGCAATTCAATCAAACTCGCGCAAAAGATGATGTAGTAGTTTTAGATATTAGAGAAGAATCTGAACGCCAAGCATTCCATATTGGGGGGAAACATATTCCCTTATCCCGCTTGTCCGATTCAAGCGCTGAATTTAACGCTGATGCGACTTACCTCTGTTATTGCCAATCGGGAATGCGCAGTATTAAAGCCGCCAACATTTTAACGGGGCAAGGATATAAGGCTTTTAGCGTGACCGGAGGCTTATCCGCCTGGTTAAAAGATTCTCTCAAACCTTAGAGCCAATCAAGCCACCTTCAAATATTTCAGATTATGCTGCTTTAATGTGTCGTTTTTTAAACAAGAAAACAACATTAACCAAAGCCACAAGAATCCCACCAGCAACAATACCAACCATGCCGTTCATCAGCGTAGGCGTAAGCGCTGAAATAATATTGCCTACCGCGGGCAAACCTGACGTCAATTCAGCGGTATGATCAAGAAAGTGATGCAGAGGGGGAATCCCATGCACCAAAATTCCACCGCCAACTAAAAACATGGCCGCTGTTCCTAGAATTGATAACCACTTCATCAAATGCGGGCAAAAACTCAACATCGCTTGTCCAGCAGTACGCTTGCAACTCCCCCATGCAGTTTGAGCTTTATCTTGCATGAGATACAAACCCGCATCATCCAGCTTCACAATTCCCGCAACCAAACTGTATACCCCGACAGTAATCACCGCGGCAATGCCAGTCACCACAATAACCTGAGTAAGAAAGTCGGCTCCCTGAGCGGTACCCAGAGTAATCACAATAATTTCTGCCGATAAAATAAAATCAGTGCGAATCGCACCTTTAATCTTTTGTTGCTCGAACTCAACCAGATCCAATTCTGGGTCCAACAAAGCGGCGTGGACAGCTTTATGCTCCGCTTGAATTTCTTGTCGATGAAACACGCTGTGATATATTTTTTCAAAGCCTTCAAAGCACAAAAACGCTCCGCCTAACATTAATGCTGGCACAATCAACCAAGGAGCAACAACACTGATTAATAATGCAGCAGGCACCAGTATTAATTTATTTTTAAACGAGCCTTTTGCCACAGCCCAAACCACTGGGATTTCACGCTCAGCTCTAATACCTGTTACTTGCTGAGCATTAAGTGCTAAATCATCTCCTAAAACGGCTGCCGTTTTTTTTACAGCAACTTTAGACATGACCGCCACATCGTCCAGCACCATTGCAATATCATCCAATAACGCCAACAAGCCTACTACTGCCATATTATTGTTGCTCCTCTTCCCACTCTCTATATTTGTCGATTTCAGTTTTGGATGATGCCATTACCCACGTCAATATGGAGATGTCATCGAGAAATCCCCACCCCAATAAAATATCGGGAATAGCGTCTATAGGCATCACAAAATAAACAACCGCCGAAATAATCATTACCAATGTCTGCCATGAAATATCGCGGTACTCACCTATTGCATAGGCTTTAATTAGCCTAAGTAATCCGGTTAAAGACCCCCAAACATCTTTTAATGCGCCGTCTTTATGCTTTAGTGCTTTAGCCATGGCCTTATCGGTGAACGATTGCAATTCTTCATCATCATTCAGAAAACGTTGTGCCTTCTGTTTTGCACTAAAATACGCACGGCTATTTTGAATTTTCTTTAATTTCATGGGTCTCCTTAACTGCCATATCAATCTATATTTCTTCAATACAATTTTATCAATACAGCCCGCGGACTCGATAAATACTGTCATACCACCAACACGCGCCGGAGCCACAATCAGTTGTTCTATTGAGTAGCGTAGATAAAGGTTATACTCCTCGCCATGAAACCCACTAAATCAAAAGCACAAGTACGCGCCGAGCTCGACTCATTGGTTGATCAATATATCAATGACGGGGGAGGCATAAGCAAACACTCACTTGGTGAGAGCGGTCGCGACGTCAATCAACCTTTAGAAAAATCCCCTGCGATAGAAAAAAATACTCAAAGCCGAACGCCGGTTACCGACGTCGTTAAAGCCATAGAAGAGAGAAAAAAAAATAAGAACAAACCAGAACTTAAAACTACCCGCGTAAAAAGACAAAAAAAGAAACTGATTGTCGACGATTTTGGTGAGCCTTTACGCTGGATTTGGGTAGAGGAGTAACTCTCTACCCTTTAAGCACTCTTAATGTAGTCCAGTACATTGGCTAATTCGGCTCTAACTGCGACCTGCTGCTCCGCAATCAACTCCCAATTTTGATTAGGTGCCGTGCTCTCTAAAGTCTCGCATAAATCACCTAAGACCTCAGCGCCAATGGTTCTAGAAGATGATTTTAACTTGTGCGCTAAAGACTTAACACCATCAGCGACCTTACCTTCAAACGCTTCACTTAACTCAAACATATACGGATCAGCACTATGGACAAATTCTGCTAGGATTGAGCGACATATTTCTTTATCATCACCGAATATACTTTCCAATACAGACATATTTACAGCGGGCTTAGTCAAACGTACTGCTCCTTAAGTATTTATAACATTAAATAATGCATTCGCGGTCTATCTATATATTAGTATACAGGCTACCTTTTATATTTACGATAAACTGATCTACAGTAATAATTGAGCAGCAATAATAATTTCTTACTAAAAGGGTACTACTTCAAATGGATGATCTGTCAAAAATTAACTGCCTATTGGTAGATGATGACACATTCATGCTCAAAACTTTGAATATAATTCTTCAATCACTTGGCGTGAAATCTATTATCCAAACCGACAATGCTCAAGACGCATTGAAGTATATAGCCAACCGCAACAATCACATTGATATCGTTATCAGCGACCTTAACATGCCGCAAATGGACGGCATTCAACTACTTCGCCATTTTGGCAGCCAGGGATTAGATCTCAGCGTTATATTAGTCAGTGGCGAAGATCCACGTCTACTTGAATCAGCCAAAACATTAGCCCAACAACAAAACCTCTCAATTCTCGGCTCATTAAATAAACCGGTCAAAAAGAGTGACTTAGAAGCTGTTTTACGTAAGTTCAAACCGGTCACTAAAGAAGCTCCCGCAGGTCCTGGAGCTATGGTGTTTGCTCACGAACTACAAACAGCGATAATGAACGAAGAGCTTTCTGTCCACTTCCAACCTCAGGTTGACGTCAAAGACGGCAGAATTGTGGGCGCTGAAGCTTTAGCACGCTGGAATCATCCCACCAAAGGCTGGATTCCTCCCAGTATATTTATCGGCATTGCTGAAAAATACAAAATGATTCAAGCAATAACAGACGTCGTTTTTCAAAAAAGCATCGCTGAAGCGGCTCATCTACGCAGTTTAGGGTTTGACTTCACTGTATCGGTCAATTTTTCTGCACAAGTGTTGAGCTCATTAGAACTGCCTGAAATATTATGTGAAACATTAGCCTCATCTGGGCTTGATCCAAGTAATGTCATTATTGAAGTCACTGAAAGCTCCCTCGCGGACGACATGAACATCACCCTCGACATACTGACGAGAATGCGATTAAAAGGCTTCGGTCTGTCTATTGATGATTTTGGCACTGGATTTTCATCCATGGAGCAACTGCGCCAAATACCGTTTACTGAGCTAAAAATAGATCGTTCATTTGTCCATCAAGCGCATGAAAATCAAGCCAGCAAAGCCATCTTAGAATCAAGTATAGCTTTAGCCAAAAAACTTAAAATTAATTGTGTCGCTGAAGGCGTTGAAACCGAAGAAGACTGGCAGCTAATTGCCGATCTTGACTGTGATTATGTGCAGGGCTACTTAGTCGCTCGTCCTATGCCCGCAGAAGATTTTATTACCTGGGCAAAAGACTACGTAGCCACACAAAAAAGACGTTAATCCTTATTTAAATAACGCCATGAGAATCAGCAATCCAATAGCTGACTCCACTCATCACCAATAAAACCAACCAAATAATCCCTAACAACCGCCAAGGTCTAAAAGGACTTTTTTCTGTGCGGTGCTGCCTTGAATTTAAATAGCTTTCTACCCTCTGCTGATCCTCATCACCCAAACGTTTATCCGAATTCATATTTAACCCCAAATGAAAAGGCCTCATCACACGCTTGTAATGAGGCCTTTACTACAAAAATAAAAACGCTCTATTAAAACTGTTCGGCCGTCATCTGCATAATGCTCTGGCTACCCGCCTTAATTCGAGCAGACAAAGACTGCGTTGCAGGGAGTTCTCTTTGATAAAAGAAGCGAGCAACACTGAGCTTAGTTTGATAAAACTCTGATTCTCCACCATCTTGATTAGTCAAAGCTACTTTAGCCATCTTGGCCCACATGTAAGCATAAGCAACAAAGCCAAACAAATGCAGGTAATCATTTGCTGCCGAACCAATAGCATTCGCATCGTCTCCAGCTTGCTCAATAATTAACTTAGTAATTGACTGCAGGCCTTCCAGCTCGGTTTTTAGCGGGTTGATGAATTCTAATAACTCATCAGAACTTTCATTTTCACTGATAAACGCCTCTACATCAGCAACAAAAACCTCTAGTAAACGCCCGCCATTTGCAACCACCTTGCGGCCCATCAAATCCATTGCCTGGATGCCGTTAGCTCCTTCATAAATCTGCGTAATACGAACATCACGGACCAACTGCTCTTGACCCCACTCACGAATAAACCCATGACCACCAAAAACTTGCTGTCCCATAACGGTCGTTTCAAGCGCTTTATCAGACATAAAAGACTTAGCTACTGGCGTTAGCAGCGCGACAAGAGCGCTGGCTTGCTTTTTATCATCTTCGTTATCACTGAATTTTGATATGTCGAGCCACTTACCCACATAAGTTGAGAAAGCCCTCGAGCCTTCAGTAATTGCGCGCATACTCATCAGCATACGACGTACATCGGGATGAACAATAATGGGGTCAGCGGCTTTTTCTGGGTTCTTAGGGCCTTCTGGGCTACGACTCTGAACACGGTCACGAGCGTATTCAACCGCATTTTGGTAAGACATTTCTGCAGCACCTAAAGCTTGTATACCCACAACCAAACGCTCGTAGTTCATCATCGTGAACATACAATTTAGGCCTTGATTAATTTCACCTATCAACCAACCTTTAGCGCCATCAAAATTCATAACACAGGTGGCCGAGCCTTTGATGCCCATTTTTTTCTCAATAGAGCCACAACTAAAACTGTTACGCTCACCTAATGAACCATCTTCATTTACAAAAAACTTAGGCACTAAAAACAATGAAATACCTTTTGCTCCTGCTGGAGCACCCGGTAATTTAGCCAACACCAGATGAATGATATTTTCAGCCATATCGTGCTCACCCCAAGTGATGAAAATCTTGGTGCCGGTGATATCGTAAGAGCCATCGCCATTTTCTATTGCTTTCGTCCGGATAATACCCAAATCGGTACCTGCATGAGGTTCCGTCAAGTCCATCGCACCCGACCAAACACCAGAATACATATTAGGAAGATACGTCTCTTTCAGCTCATCCGAGCCGTGAGCGTTAAGAGAGAGACAAGCACCTGCAGTTAACATAGGTGCCAAGCCAAACGACATACTGGCCGATTGCAGCATTTCTTCAACTTGAGCGGTTAATGTTTTAGGCATTCCCATACCACCAAAGTCGGCATTGCCGCCTAAACCGTTCCAGCCACCTTCACAAAATGTTTGGTAGGCCTCTTTAAATCCATCCGGCGCGGTAACTTCGCCATTATCCCATTTAGAGCCCTGCTCATCGGACTCTCTGTTTAGTGGTGCAATAACCTCACTGGTTATTTTAGCTGCCTCTTCCAAAATGGCCGCAGCAGTATCTACATCCACAGCACCTTCTAGGCCTGCAAGAGAGGCCCACAACTTTTCAGCCTCAAACACTTCATTTAAAACAAAACTCATATCGCGAAGGGGAGCTTTATATTCAGCCATTTTGTATCTCCATAGAATTCAAAAACAAACGATCGTTTGAAAAACACATTTTACCTTAAAAAAAAGGCTAAGTCAGCCATCGCCTATAGACACACCCATAAAAAAAAGGATGAGTTGTAGCTCATCCTTTTTAGCAGTTCGAAATAAATTTAAGCTAACTGATTCACCAAACCACCCACATCTGGGGCATCAGAAGTAACGCCTATATCAATAAGCTTTTGATTAATATCATAAGACTTGGTCACGGCATCTGATTGCCGAGCAGTAACCTGCTGTGCTGATTGCTCATTAGAATCAGCGCGCTGAGACTCTTGCTCACGGCGCACTTCATCAGCCCGCAAGCGCTCATCACGTGCAGAATCAGACTCTGCTCTTGCTTGCTCGGCCTCTTGACGAGACAGTTGCGCGATATCTTGAACAGCCTCCTGCCTCATTTGAGAGGCTTGAGCAGCAACTCGACGATCTTGGGTTGATGGCTCAGCAGGAGCCAAAGCAGCTCGCTGTACCTGCTCAGCCAGGGCTTTAGTTTTTTCTGGGTCACCTGCATCAACTAGATTTATAGGCACTTCACCTTCAACAGCATAGCTCTTCCCGTCAGGACCACGCTCATATTCATAAGTTGCGCTACCCGCCAACTGACCACCGGCCGACTTATGTGCTTGCTCATGCACTCTAACCTCACGGTCACGCGCACTTAATTCAGCAACCACCTGCTGATCTATCGTTTTTTGCTGCTCGTCAATACGAGCCTGAGCTTTATTCTGAGCTTCTACAGTTTGTTTTCTATTTTCCTGAAACTGACTCTCTGATCCACCTTGATCTTGTTTCTGATTGCTTCGTTCTTGAACAATGGATCTTTGTTCTTCTAAATTATTCACGTCTAACTGTTCTCGACGCACATCGGTACGTGCGGTCTTAGCCAGTTCTTCTACAGGCTTAAGAGGGGTGTTTTTAGATTCAGGGTTTTCCTGGCCAACGGGTTTACTGCCCAAGGTAGAATATGGGGAAACAACATTAGCGTAATTTGAGGGTATGTTGTTTGTGTTAATCATATCGAATGAGGGCCTCTATGCTTTTATATCCAGCAGCGAGCCAATAATATCACTGCCTGTTTGCACGACTTTTGCAGATGCGTCAAATACGTGCTGCTCTTGTTTTAGATTAACCATCGGCTCTATCATTGATTGATATTCGGTGGCACCTGAATTACTTGAAGCTTCAATTGTACCACCACGGGCAATTTGATTTGCCGAGTCCAGCATAGAACTCTGGCTTTTCTGCATACCTTGAACACCAGCGTTAATCACAGAACCAATGGTCATACACACCTACCTATTAAATAACTACTATGATTGTATTTTAGCGTAAAAACGATCAAAAAACACACAATTCGGTCTTGAAAAGCAACCGCTGATAGGATTTTTTAGACTTAAACACGCCCACAACACAACTTGTAGGCATATCAGCGAAAACTTAAAGCTTTATACGCTGAGTGAGTCTAATGACAGGTGAGCAGCAACCGCCTCGGCGGACGGATCACTCAAATATGGTATTTCACCTAACAAAGGCGCGTTAATCAACGTTTTGAGCGCTTGAACATTTTCATCATAACAATCCATCTCACTATCAACTCGGTTTGCCACCCAACCTGCTAGAGTCAAACCGTCATGAGATATCGCTTCAGCGGTAAGAATTGCGTGATTTATGCAGCCCAGCTTTACCCCAACAACAAGAATTATCGGCACATCCAACTCTTTTGCTAAACCCGCAAGGGTTTCGCGCGGATTTAGAGGCACCCTCCAGCCACCGGCGCCTTCGATAATGACAAAATCGCTGGGCTGAAATAAAACCCCCCGACAAAAACCAGAAATACGCGACACATCCAAACGCCGACCTTCATGCTCTGCAGCTATATGCGGAGCAATAGCCGCCTTTAGGGCAATAGGGTTAACCTGCTCGTAGGACAGATTAACTGAGCTAGCCTCCTGCAACGCCAACGCATCTGCATTACGTAAGCCTTCAGGCGTTTCCTCGCAACCGGCGGCTATGGGCTTAATTGCAGCCGTGCGTAATCCTAAACTATTAGCGGCAGCCAACAGCCCAGTTGCAATTAATGTTTTACCAACATCCGTATCGGTTCCAGCAACAAAATAAACTTTTTTACTCATGTATTAACGCACCAACTCGAAATAAAACACTTCATAGGTTGCAGGCAACATCCCGTCTGAATCTCTGTAGTCTTCATAGGCCTTTTTGAACATTTTTGCTTTAGCTAAGCTCGTCAAACCCGCTCGCTGGCCTGCATTCATATTATGAGCACCCAAAGTTTTTAGCTCATAGGTCAACTCACGCAACTGCTGATAACCTAGCACTATATTTTCTTGATCGCATTCAATACGAGAGAACCCCGCCGATTTAGCCGCCGACTTTAGATCACAAAGCGGCACGAAATTATTTACATGTACGTAATCGTCCACTTGCTGCCAAGCACCACGTAGCTCATGCAATGTTTGCGGGCCGAGTGTCGCAATAAAGACTCTACCTCCAGGCTTAACCACTCTCATTAAACTACTGAATAGGGCCGGCAAATTCTCACACCACTGAATAGCCAAACTGGAAAAGACAACATCCATACAGGCATCCGCTAGGGGAATATTTTCAGCATCGCCGCAAACCCATTTCGCGCTATGATGAGACTGACAAAAATTCAACATGCCTTCGGCCAAATCAACACCAAGCACCTGCGAAAACTTATGATTTAATTTCGGTATTGCGTAACCCGTTCCACAACCAAGATCTAAACAGCTCGACTGTTGCTCCGTATTAATTTTTGCAAGCAAACTATCAGCAACTCGCCGCTGCAATCCGGCCACACTGTCATATTGATACGCAGAATGACCAAAAGATTTTGCAATACGGCTCTTATTTAATTCGCCAGCCAATGCGGCTTCAGAATGAAACTCTGACTGCAAAAAATCTCGGACATATCCCATGGTTGCCATCGGTTCAGAAAAGAAAAACGCATGACCCACTTCAGGTAACACTGCTATTTTTTGGGTTGCATTAAGACGCTTTATTGTTTCAGCTGCGGAGTTCGGCACAAGATTATCCCCCGCACCAAACAGATGCAGCCCCTTAACCCTTAACTCAGAAAAAAGACTTTGATTATCTAAAAAACCCAACAACTGTAAATTTTTCTGCCACAAGATTCTTTCGGGCTGCTCATCATTATTTGTCGCCCAAGATTTTGCCGTTAGATTTTTCAACTGCTTTAACAATGGCCTTTCTTGCCGGTCACCTTTTGCCATTAATCCCGCAAAACGTTTCAATGTCACTTCAGGGTTAGCCGCAAAAGAATCAACGAAAGTTGAGAATATTTTAGCCGGCATAGCTTGAGCCCAGTTATCTTGCGCTACAAATTTAACATTGGTGGCCAGCGTAATGAGGTGCGATATACGATCAGGGAAATGTGCAGTAAGAACCGTGGCCAGCATTCCTCCTAGCGACCATCCCATCAAGGTAAATTTAGGTGGCAACCGCGACAATAATTCATCAAGAAATAGATTTTTTTCACCAGGTATTAATTGACTTCCGTCAACAACATCCAGCAGGTAAACACCCGTGATGCCTCGTAAACTTTCCAGCAAAGGGTTCCAGCAACTGCGATCACTACCCCAACCATGCAGCAAAACAATAGGGTCTAACTTGCTCGGAGTTGTTGCAGGATAGAAATACAACGGTAGATTTTCATGCTCCGCCTTAGAATTAACTCCATATTGAGCAGCCTGATTCATAGGTCTGCACTCAGTAGATCAGAGTATTTACAGAACACTTCTTCTAATGCTTGCAGAAGATCATCAATATTTTTTTCACTGTGAGATGCCGACAAAGTTATTCTTAGGCGAGAACTGCCTACAGGCACCGTAGGCGGTCTAATAGCGCCAACCAAAAAGCCTTTCTCTTCCAAGTAGTTCGCGATTTTTACTGTCGCTTCAGCACCTCCGATTAACACTGGTTGAATAGCCGTATCTGAATCCAGAAGAGGTAATTTACAATCTCGTGCACCTTTTTGAAACCGCAAGATAAGGTCTTTTAAATGAGCACGCCTCCACGACTCTCTAGTAAGCACTTGCAAACTGCATAGCATAGATGCCGCAACCGCTGGAGGCATTGCCGTAGTATAGATATAGGGTCTTGCTTGCTGAATCAATGCCTCAATTAAAGTCTCGCTACCAGCTACAAATGCACCAAATCCGCCCAGCGCTTTACCCAAGGTTGCCATTAAAATCGGTACCTCTGACGGCGACAATTCAAAGTGCTCTAGTACCCCAGCGCCGGTCTTACCAAGCACACCAAAACCGTGCGCGTCATCGACCATCAACCACGCATTATGAAGATTGGCCGCTTTTACCAAATCAGGTAGCGGCGCCATATCTCCATCCATACTGAACACACCGTCAACCACCACTATACGCCGCCGTAATTGTGCGGCCGATGATAATTTTTTCTCTAAGCTGGAAACGTCATTGTGTAAAAATCGCTGAAATTTTGCACCCGACAATAAACCACCATCAATTAGTGAGGCATGATTTAAACGGTCTTCAAAAACACCATCACCCTTACCAGCCAAAGCATTTAATACACCTACGTTTGCCATGTACCCAGTGGAAAATAGTAACGCCCGTTGACGCCCAGTAAACGCCGCTAAAGCCTCTTCTAATTCATGATGAGCAGAACTGTGACCGCTGACCAAATGCGATGCACCACTGCCAACGCCAAATCGATTTGCCGCCGATTGAAACGCCGAAATAACATCAGGATGATTAGCCAACCCAAGGTAATCGTTGCTGCAAAAGTTGAGGAGCTGTCGTCCAGAAAAACAAACGGATGCCGATTGAGGGGACGACAAAATACGCCTTTTCCGATAAAGATTTTGAGCTTTTCTAGAGACTAACTCCAGCTCCAAATCAGAATCTAATTGGCTACTCATTGAGGCTGTCACAGCTAATTAACTCGCTGTTAATTAGCTGGCGGCATTATAAAAAGCATGATCATGTCGAGCTTCTTCAAGCGAATTTTGAACTCTCGCTTCCTGCTCTTGCTCATCTTCCTCGGTGTTAAATTTTTCAGGATTAATACCTAATCGCTTAAACAATTGCATATCCCTATTAGCCTCTGGATTAGACGTGGTGAGCAATTTTTCACCATAAAAAATTGAGTTTGCACCTGCCAAAAATGTCATGGCTTGCATTTGATCGTTCATGGCCTCGCGTCCAGCTGACAGGCGTACATGTGACTGCGGCATTAAGATGCGAGCAACCGCTATGGTGCGGATAAACTCAAAAGGATCAAGGTCGGCCTCATCGGCTAATGGTGTGCCCTCAACCCGCACCAACATATTGACCGGTACGGATTCGGGATGCTGACGCATATTGGCCAACTGCAGCAGCAAACCAACTCTGTCCTCCGCGCCTTCACCCATGCCAACAATTCCACCGCAACATACTTTCATTCCGGCTTGGCGAACATTATCTAAGGTTTCCAAACGGTCTTGATAAGTTCGTGTGGTAATTACATCGCCATAAAATTCAGGGGACGTATCGAGATTATGATTGTAATAATCCAATCCGGCGCCAGCCAACTCTTCAGCCTGATCGCCACTGATCATGCCCAAGGTCATGCACGTTTCCAGACCTAAAGATTTAACTTCTTTCACCATGTCGGTAACATAAGGCATGTCTTTTTTCTTTGGTGAACGCCATGCAGCGCCCATGCAAAAACGGGTAGCACCTCCCGCTTTGGCCGCTCTAGCTTCTTCAAGAACTTGCTCGACACGCATTAACTTTTCTTTCTCTAATCCAGTATCGTAGCGCGCACTCTGCGGGCAATATTTGCAGTCTTCAGGACAGGCGCCCGTTTTAATAGAACACAAGGTACTGACCTGAACTTCATTCGGATTAAAATTCTGACGGTGTACCGTTTGCGCTTGGAACATTAGATCACTGAATGGCAATGCAAATAGAGAACGAACCTCGGCGCGCTCCCAATCATGACGAATACTTTCATTATTCATAATACTTATACCTGATGCTCAAGTTGGACCGCAGATTTACTATGGACACGAATAAATTCAGCGAACTCAAAATAGTTGTTAACCAAAAACAGACACGAAGGTTAACAACATGAGATAAAAATGACAATATTTGATCAATTATTACCACTAAGGCTATGCCGCTCATGCCTAGAACCTGTCACCCGAACAAGCCCTAATCAGCAAAAAAACATTCAAAAAAAATCCGATGATCTTTGTGAAAACTGCCAACACAAGCATATTTCATATGGACCTACATGTTCACGCTGTGCGCTACCCATGTGTCTTTACAACCAAGAAAGACCTATTGAACTTATCTGTGCCGAATGCTTAAAGGAACCTCCAGCATTCACTCAAGTAATCTGTCCGTTTATCTATCACGCTCCGGTAAGCCACTGGCTTCACAGATTTAAGTATCAAGGCAATGTCAGTGATGGGAAATTATTAGTACGTGTATTATGTGCCTCTATTGAAGCGTCCCCTACCCCTTTTCCAAACTACCTTGTCAGTGTACCCATGCACTGGAGTAAGCGTCTCAGCAGAGGATTCAATCAAACCGACTGGCTCACACGTCAACTTTCCCAAAACTTCAAAATACCCATAATAAATGTATTGCAGCGCAACGCTGGATACACCACCCAATCACACTCCAACCGGAGAACAAGAAAAAATATAAAAGGCGCTTATCAATTAAGGCCAACAATGATCCGTACCATAAAACAACAACACCTTGCCTTAGTTGACGACGTAGTTACCACCGGAGCTACAAGTCGTTTTATCAGTCAATTGCTCATTGATGCTGGGGCAGAAAAAATAGACATCTGGTGTCTAGCCAGAACGGCCAAAGAACATGGCAAATAAGCCATCTCAATTAGACGGATGACCATTAATGAGTCAAACTTAGCCGACTATTTTCAGCGGCTAAAATAAGTAAAGGAATTAAACATGAGCGAAGCTAACGTTGTTATCAGCGGTATGGGGTTATGGACACCTGAACACTCCATATCCAATGAAGAGTTAGTCGTGGCGTACAACGCCTATTGCGAAAAATATAATGCCGAAAATGCAGCTGCCATCGACGCAGGAACAATAGAAGCCAAGCCTTCGTCTACTGCCGCATTTATTGAAAAAGCATCAGGCATTAAATCTCGTTACGTTTATATCAAAGATGGCATTCTTGACGTTGACCGCATGTCTCCACGCATTCCACTTCGCGCTGAAGAAGAAACGTCAGATCAAGCAGAAATGGCTATTAAAGCAGCCAAAAAAGCTATGGCCGCCGCAAATAAAAAACCTGAAGATATAGATGCCGTCATTGTTGCCTGCGCTTACACCCAACGCTCTTATCCGGCAATTGCCATAGAAGTTCAAGGTGCACTTGGCATCCAAGGTTTTGGCTTTGATATGCTAGTAGCATGCTCAGCCGCCACCTTTGCACTACAACGCGCTTATGAAATGATTGCTGCAGGTACAGCCAAATGTGTCCTGGCTATCAACCCAGAACTAACCTCGCCACAAAATAACTTTCGCAGTCGTGACAGCCATTTTATTTTTGGAGATGTCGCTACCGCTACTATCATTGAAAGCTCCGACACCTGTGACTCTGCTAACGCTTACGATATTTTAGGCACAAAAACTGTCACAACTTTTTCAAACAACATCCGCTCAAACATCGGATACATGCTTAACGCCAATGATGATGATCCACGCAGTGAGCACAACTACTTTCATCAAAATGGCCGCAAGGTATTTAAAGAAGTTTGCCCTATGGCGGCTGATCATATTACCACCCACCTAAGCGATACGGGCGTTGCGGTGTCTGACGTAAAACGCTGGTGGCTGCATCAGGCCAACATTAATATGAACACGCTCATTTCTCGTAAATTATTGGGAAGGGATCCAGAGCCAGGCGAAGCGCCCATTGTACTTGATGAATATGCCAACACTGCATCGGCAGGCTCTTTAATTGCATTCAACTTGAACCACGAAGATTTGCAATCAGGTGATCACGGTGTCATCTGTTCATTCGGAGCTGGGTACTCTATCGGCAGCCTAGTATTGCGAAAGCGCTAACAACTTTGACAAACTCTAATGCCGCCGATAACCAGCCCACCAAATCTTTAGCCGAACATCCGTTTGCGGCCCTCACACCAGATCAGGTTCTGGATGCTATAGAAGCTGAGGGTCTGTATTGCGACGGAAGAATCTACCCTTTAAATAGCTATGAAAATCGTGTCTATCAAATTGGCATTGAAGATTCAGATCCGATCATTGCAAAGTTCTACCGACCCAAGCGCTGGAGCTTTGAACAGATACAAGAAGACCACGATTTCTGTTTTGAACTGGCCGACAATGAATTCCCTGTAGTTGCCCCTATACGCGATCAAAATCAGGCAAGCATACGCCAACAAGCTGGATTTTCACTGGCATTATTTAAACGCAGAGGGGGTCACGCTCCCGAGCTGGACCATGAAGACAACCTTACTATTATGGGGCGAGCATTAGCACGGCTACACAATGTTGGTTACCTTAAAACTTTTGAGCATCGCCCGACGATCAATGTACAAAATTTTGCCATCAGCAACGTTGAATTTTTGCTGGAAAATAATTTTATCCCGAACGAATTGCTTCCCGCCTATCAAAGCTTAACCAAAGATATCATCCCAAAGTTAGAAGATGCTTTTACTGCTGTAAATTATGAGCCATTACGAATCCATGGCGACTGCCACCCCGGCAATATTTTGTGGCGCGACGATACGCCTAACTTTGTAGATTTTGACGACACCCGCAATGGTCCAGCTATTCAAGATCTATGGATGCTGTTATCTGGAGACAAACAGCAGCAGCAAATTCAATTAGACAAAGTACTCAAAGGCTATCGACAGTTCTGTCATTTTAACAGCGCTGAATTAAAGCTAATTGAACCACTGCGTACTCTGCGGATCATTTACTTTTCGGCGTGGCTGGCTCGTCGCTGGCAAGACCCAGCATTTCCTCAAGCGTTTCCTTGGTTCAACAGCATAAAATATTGGTCAGAGCACATACTTACTTTGCGCGAACAGCAGGCGGCCCTGTCTGAGCCTTCGTTAATGATGCCGGATATTCTTTAACCGACCTAGAAAAGTCGTCCGCTTATCTATATTGTTAGCTCTTCGTTCAACACGCTTACCGCATAGAGATAAATCGGCATGCCACTTAACCATTTACTTTGGGAAGACATTCAAAATGCAACCGTTCAACAGGCTGCCGACGAGCCCATTTTAGCTAGCTTTTTACACACCACCATTTTGAATCACTCAACTTTAGGCGAGGCATTGAGTTATCACCTATCCAGTAAACTCGAGAGTCCCGCTGCATCGGCCATGCTTATTCGCGATGTTATCAAGCAAGCCTTAGACAGCGAACCATCGATTTTGGAAGCCGTTGCAGCAGACCTTATAGCGATTAAAAAAAGAGACTCAGCCTGCTCCAATCTCGCCACCCCTTTTTTGTTTTTTAAAGGCTTTCATGCCCTTCAGGTTCACCGAGTTGCCCATTGGCTATGGATCAATAATCGTCGAGAACTCGCCTTATTTTTGCAAAATAGAAGCTCCGTTATCTTTGCCGTAGACATCCATCCCGCCGCACAAATAGGTAAAGGTATTATGCTGGATCATGCAACAGGCATTGTTATTGGCGAGACCGCTATCGTTGAAGATAATGTATCTCTGATGCAGTCCGTCACCCTTGGCGGCACAGGTAAAGATATTGGAGACAGGCACCCTAAAGTAAGGGCAGGGGTGATGATTGGTCCCGGTTCAAAAATACTTGGTAATATTGAAATTGGCACGGGCGCAAAGGTTTGTTCTGGCAGCGTCGTATTAAAGTCCGTGAAAGCTCATACTACGGTAGCAGGAGTCCCCGCGCTGGAGGTTGGCCATCCTGACTGTCAGCAACCCGCGTTGGATATGAACCAAAACATTTGAGCTTATTCTTCCATATTAAAATCATAAGTCATGTCGGCACTAGGGGCTTGCAAATAATGCCCCTGAATATAATGAACTC
Source organism: Cellvibrionaceae bacterium (assembly GCA_034112445.1). Classification (GTDB taxonomy): domain Bacteria; phylum Pseudomonadota; class Gammaproteobacteria; order Pseudomonadales; family Cellvibrionaceae; genus Pelagadaptatus. The sequence goes on from JAWUVI010000022.1 coordinate 151,209, forward strand.
CTGTCTGCCATAATGAGGACAAAACACTAGCGTTCTCTACAAACGGTACAATCGTTAATTTATCTAACTCTAATAAATCACTGATTAATTTACTGAGCGTTTCAGGACTTTCATCGTTATTTTGAATATCCAAAGTAAAAGATCCGTGAACTTTAATAAAGTCCGGAGATGCATGCTGTAAGGTATTAAACGGGTTCAAAGAACAACCAAAGTTACTGATCGAAGTGAGGCATTTCAAAGCTGCCAAACCTTCAAAAAAAGCTTTCGCATCGTTCAAATGATTAGTTATGTCAGTTTCTGACATTTGAAAAACAATGCTGTCCGCGGGTAGTTTGGCGGCTTTAAATGCTACACCAAGCCAAGGCAGTAAGGTGCTATCACACAGAGACTGCCGACTGATATTAATCAGCATTCGAGTTTTAGCGCCTTTAGCACGATGCTTAGACAAGACTTTAATCGATTCTAAAATAACCCAACGGTCGATTTTAGTGGTGGCACCAATTTGGTCGGCCGACGCAAGAAAACTGTTGGGCGATATGTCCTCACCATCAGCCTCGCCCTTCATTCGCAATAAAACTTCATAGAAGCCATCTTCCGAACCGCGCAAACTGATAATTGGCTGAAACAATAAAGTGAAATTATTATTATCGAGAGCGGCTTGCACCATTTTTGCAATATCAACAGTTGGCTCATCATCAGTAGCCTCCGACTCAAACAAATTAACTGAGTTGCCTTCATCATCATGAGCACGATGATAGCTTTCGCACGCCCGCAAAGATTGATCAATGATCGCACCCGGGTTCGTTGTCGTTTCGTTAACTAGCGCCACACCTATGGTTACAGTCGTCTGAATAGTAATGCCATCGACATCAATAATATGGTCATTAATGTCTTGCCTGATTTTTTCAGCTTGAACTAAAGCCGCATCAGCATTTTTCCCCGGCGCTAATAACATAAAGGAATCGTCGGAGAATCGAGCCAACGTCTGACCTGACTCACAACAGGCTTGAATGCAGTTCGCAATATCAATAACGACAACATCGGTTCCCGCCACACCGATTTTTTCTTGAACAACTTCAAACAGCTTGTCTATTTCAATGTAATACAACGAACTTGATGTTTCATTAGCAACCGCTCGAGAAACTTCCAATTCCAATTGCTCAGTCACATACGCTCTATTGTATAACCCCGTCACCGAGTCTTGGCTTTTAACCTTCTCTAATTCAGCCTCTAATTCAACACTGTTTCCTTTGCTCGCCTTAATTAAAAACTGAATGCAAAACTCTTCTTCGAATAAGGCATTTGCAACTTCTACTTTCAGTGAAGAGGAAGACCCATCTTCTTTGAGACCACGAAAACTAAACTCACAACTTTCAGCTTCGTCGCCTTTCAGATTGAAGCTTTTAAGAAATCGTTTAACCGCATCGTGATCATCGTCGGCAACCATATCGATAACCGGCATACATTCAATATCGTCTTTATCATCGTAACCAAAGTTTTCTGCGTACGACTGATTGGCGTATAGATACATGCCATCTTGAACATAAGCTATACCATCACGTGAACTGTCTAACAATAGTTGACTACGACGTTCAGCCTCCTTGAATTGCCGCTCAGATTGTCGCTTATCTTTACGATTACTGCGGTTTTCTAACTCGCGCTGCATAACCAATAATAAATGCTGATCTTGGTCTAACAAGACCACATCAGCGGCTCCCAACTTAAGCCCCTCAACCACCGATTGCGAACCCTCTTGATCCGTTAAAAGAATAACCGGCACGTCTTTATTTAAACGTTTAATCTGACGAATAGCAGAACCTGCATCCACGGACTGAGCACTACTATGAGCAATCATAATATCCCACACTTGCTCTTGAAGTAATTTGATCAAGCCCTCTTCACTTTCAACGTGCTGCGCGCGAGTAGTCCGGCCCGCATTGTTCAGCATACTGATTAGGCGTTCAGCTTCATCGCGAGAATCATGAACAATTAAGAGTCTTATAGTGTCGTTAACATTCATTGTTAATACGGGATATCCATAGAGTTTAGTTACCAATCATCGGCGAAATTACGATCTTCTTCAATGCCTGCCGGCGGCTTATCCGGGTTATTATCCAGCAGACGAAAACTGAATTGATTTATAGCGCTGGTATGAAAAAGCCGCTTGATTAAAAAAGTAGTTTCTTCCGCCCCATGATTATTCTTAATCGCCTTATCCCCTGCGCGAAACGGCAGCAGAGGTAAAATAAGAGATGCCGGTGCTTTTGTTGCTTTAAATTCTGGGATTAAAAGAGCACGCATAAAGTCGCCATGCTCACCCGTCGTGTGTACTTTTTTAAGCGCATACGGTCTCGCTTGAGGAGCCAACATCAGCACTCCTAATTGTGAGCTGCCTTTATGCTGACGAACCCAACGGATAACCCCAATAGACCATTTATTTCTGGATTGTTCCCTAACACCCAATATTTCACCTACTTTTGCATTGGCAGGAATTGCATCCCGCCAAGCCAAACAATAACCTTCAGGGCTAGCATCAGCAGTTACCGTCTGAAAAATCGGGTATTTTTGTTTGTGATCAATCTCGTCCTGTGGCTTTTCGACAGCGTAATCTAAAGACACCAATCCCCGATGCTGGGATTCGGCATCAGGAGCACTTCCCCAAACATCGTTATCTCGACTTAAATTATGGGTTTCAAAGTTAATTGATCGTTTAACCGCGTGCTCATCTTGCTTAGGAAAAACAAAAGACGTAAACGGCGTTTCGTCAGACAGATGAAAATGTATCGAACTCAAACCAATAACAATATCCAGCACACTATGATTGGCGATTCGCTTACTGCTGCGCTGACGAGCAATACCCCAAGACTCACAAACCTGGGTCACAACCGAGGATGGCAATCCTTTAGGGACAGTAATAAAGGTATTATCACCCGAACTTTCTTCGTGCCTTTCTAATGCAACCACGATGGGTGTTAAATCAAGTTCTCGCAGCAACCCGCTGACGCTTTCAGAGCTACGAGACTTATATTCAGGCCCGTGATTTGAACCTAAATTAATTAAGAATAAATTTTTGGTGTTCTCATCGATTTCGGCCAAATGAATTTTGGTCGACCATTCCTCTAACGCATCATATAAAGCCAACAATTCAGATTGGCGTAACTGATTAGGTCGAGCCGACGCAAGCATCAAGGTTCGAATATAGCTTTGCTCAATGGTATTAGCTTTTAGTTGCTTGAGCATATGGTCCTGGCAGGACAACTTCAGTAAACCTAACTCTTCAGCCAATAAGTAAAGACTGTTCATCTCATGCCAAAGCTGAGCCGGTGTGGCCGTATACAGCTGGGCACTTCGTAGAAATTGTAATCCACAGCCTGTAATCGCACGATGCAGTGACAAGCTTAAATCGGCCTGATCTTGGTTTTTAATTTTTTTCCCTAGATTTTTAAGCACGAGCTGCTTGAACACAACCAAATAGCCGTTACTCATATGCTTTTGTAACGCCTGAGCAATAACCGCTGTTTTCATTGCTCCTTCAGGCAAGATCAATGGCTGGTTCAGAAAATTTTGCGCCAAACCTTGAACGCATTGCTGAACATAAGGCCGCAAAGCCTCAAGCATTTTTAGTCGATCCGCAGGAGCAACTTCTAATCTAACAAGCTCAGGAAGCGCTTGATACAACATCACGCTGGTATTACTGATACGAGTAGCGGGTAATGCACCTGCCCACTCAACTACCGAAGAGACACGCGCGTCCTTACAAAATGCCAGCTCAGATATATTCTGTTCAGGTAATTTTATAGAGTCTACAAGCTGTTTAATTGATTCTTCGGAAGTCATTTTTGTCTAATTCATAAATCCATTTTGGCAGTATAGTAAATCATCCTGAAACTGTAACATCAGACTGAAACTGTAACATCAGACTACCCATGTTTTGGAACCATGATTTGGCTCTTCAGCCACCAATTTAGGAACAAGATAGCCAGGCAAATTTTCCTGCATCTGTCTGTGCAATTGAAGCGCATCATCATGAGCACATTCAAAATGGGCCGCCCCTTGCACCCGGTCTAACAAGTGTAAATAATACGGTAACACACCACAGGAAAACAGCTTTTCGCTTAATTCGATTTGAACTCCAAGAGTATCATTAACCCCTTTCAATAACACGGCCTGATTCAAAACAGTAATACCCAACACCCTTAGCTGGTCTATCCGCAGAGCCAAGTCTCGATCAATTTCATTAGCATGATTTATATGTAAAACGAAAACCGTTTTTAATGTAACACTGTCCAACCAATTCAGCAGGCTATCGTCTATTCTCTGAGGAATAACCACAGGCAAGCGCGTATGAAATCTCAAGCGCCTAACATGAGAAATCGACTCCAGTTGCTCAACCATCCAAGCCAATTGCTTATCGCTATTCATGAGTGGATCACCACCACTAAAGATCACTTCCGTGATACTGCTGTCGGCACGAATTGAATCAAATACAGCCAGCCATTCATCCCTTGAAGGATTATTATCTTGATACGGAAAGTGCCTACGAAAACAGTACCGGCAGTTAACCGCACAACTGGGAGCCGCCATCAACAACACTCGGCCTTGGTACTTATGAATAATACCCTTAGCGACATTCGAGTCAGACTCAAGTAGCGGATCGATACTATAATTCGGTTTTTCAAAAAGCTCATCTCTGATAGGCAATACTTGCCTCAACAGCGGGTCATTCACATCGCCTTTTTTCATTTTGCGAACAAACGCTCTAGGTACTCGCAACGGAAAAGCATCAGCGGCTTGTATTGCCGCCTTCAATAAAGAGCCAGGCAACTCTAGACAACTCAATAGCTCTTCTGGCGTACAGATTAATTGCTGCATTTCTTCTTGCCAGCTCAAGCTTGGCTGCAGGTTAATTAGGCGAGACTCAGGCATAACTGTTTTAACGGGCATTTCAACTTAATCATTTGCGGGTAAAAACACATTCTAAACGGACTGAACAATTTTTTCTTAACGGATTAAAGCTTTTACAAAATTAGCTCATTAATTAGAGCATCCTAATCTCTCAAGGCTGTCCAAGCCAGTCATGGCTAGGCTATAATCGACTTCTTTATTCACACAAAAAACTAAGAGACTAAAACCAATGGCTACCTTTTCGACTAACGAATTTCGCGGCGGCATGAAAGTTATGCTAGATGGCGAACCCTGCGCTATTTTAGAAAATGAATTCGTAAAGCCCGGTAAAGGTCAAGCCTTCAACCGCGTTCGCTTACGCAACTTAAATTCTGGTCGAGTCTGGGAGCGCACATTCAAATCAGGCGAATCTCTAGAGGCGGCCGATGTTCGCGACGTAGACATGGAATACCTCTACACCGATGGTGAATTTTGGCATTTTATGGAACCAAATACCTTTGAACAATATCAGGCCGATGAAAATTCGGTTTCTGACTCAGCCAAGTGGTTAAGAGAACAAGATGTCGTCGCGGTTACTTTATTTAATGGCGCACCTTTGGCCGTTACACCGCCCAACCATGTTGAGCTAGAAATTATTGAGACCGATCCCGGCCTGAAAGGTGATACCGCTCAAGGTGGCACCAAACCAGCCACTCTATCAACTGGCGCCGTTGTAAAAGTCCCTCTGTTTTTATCTGAAAACGAAGTTATTCGTATCGACACCCGCACCGGAGAATACCTCGGCCGAGCCAAAGGGTAATATTCTCATTAACGATAAGCTCGCAACACTGTGAAAGACTCATCATGGCAGCCCGGCGCATCAATTGATGCTTTAAAAGTTCGGGCTGAGCTTTATCAAACTATCCGAGCTTTTTTTCAAGCTAGAAACATTCTGGAAATTGACGTCCCTGTTTTTGCATCAAGCACGCCAACTGACCCGTTTATCCAAGCAATTCCCGCCTCTATTTGCAGTCGTCCTTACTTTTTACAAAGCTCCCCAGAGTTTTACATGAAACGCCTACTTGCTGCCGGCAGTGGTGACATTTACAACCTTGGAAAAGCTTTCAGGGACGAAGAAGCCGGTCGCAAGCACAACCCCGAGTTCACCATTCTGGAATGGTACCGAATGGATTTTGACGAGCACCAGCTAATAGCAGAAACCATCGAGCTAATAACTGTGATCACTCAACTAACAACTGCCACAAAAGTCAGTTATAGAGATGTTTTTGAACAAACACTTGGCATCAACCCCCACCAAGCAACTCTGGCCACCCTGAAGTCAATCGCGAACAAACACATCAATATAGACATCAACGACAGCTCGCCGAGCACATGGTTAGATTTATTGATGACTCATGCAATTGAGCCCACACTGAATGGCATAACCGCAATTTATGATTATCCTAGCTGTCAAGCCGCATTAGCAAAAATAACCACTACCGAAGCAGGCGATACCGTAGCGCGACGTTTTGAAATATATATCGACGACATGGAGCTGGCCAACGGCTACTGGGAACTGACCGATGCTGCCGAGCAAGAGCGACGATTCGTCAACGACACTAACACCAGAAACCAAGCCGGTATATTTTCACCCCCAGCCGATAAAAAACTTTTAGCCGCACTAGAACACGGCATGCCTTCTTGCGCAGGTGTTGCTATGGGTATAGACCGGCTATTAATGTATATAACTCAAGCCACGCACATTGATGAAGTGCTAAGCTTTTCTTTTAAACGCACCTAGAGGAATCGATCCTATGATGAAAAACAGTCACAACAATTACGGAGCCGTATCTCGCACCCTGCATTGGCTTATCGCACTATCCATTATTGGCTTAATGGCTGTCGGTTTATATATGGAAGACATGCCGAGGGATCACGCACAATTAGGGACAATCTATAACTTGCACAAAGCCAGCGGCTCTTTAGTTTTATGCTTAGTGATAATCCGAGTGCTATGGTTGGCATACAGCCCCGCTCCAGCCCTACCGGCAGCACTGTCAGAAAGAGACATGAAACTGGCAAAATTCGTGAAGCGCATGATGTACACACTCATGTTTATCGTCCCGGCTGCAGGCATCCTTATGAGCACCTACGCAGGGAAAGTGATTAGCATATACAACTTATTTGAGCTGCCGCTGTTTGTAGAGGCCAATAAAGATATGGCAAAGATTTTCCATTCGGTACACGGATTCACCGTAAAGGTTTTATTTGTTTGCGTGATATTGCACATTGCTGGCGCAATAAAACACCGCCGTAGCGACAATATGGATGAAGATGTGCTGCCTAGAATGGGCCTTAAAAACAAGTCCTAAGCAATCTCTAAACAACGCCTAAACAGTCTCTCCATCTCTATCGCGAAAACCGATCAAGTACAAAATGGCATCCAATCCTAAGTTAGAAATAGACTGCTCAGCGGATGCCTTTACCAACGGCTTGGCGCGAAATGCAATACCCAAACCAGCAACACTCAGCATGGGTAAATCGTTCGCACCATCGCCAACGGCAATAACCTGCTCCAAAGAAATATTTTCTCTAGCCGCCAACTCTTTTAACAATTCTGCCTTACGAGCACCATCGACAACCACTCCTGAAACATTGCCGGTCACTTTACCGTTTTCGATTTCCAGCTCATTGGCATAAACGTAATCAATGCCTAATTTCGTTTTTAAATACTCACCAAAATAATTAAAGCCTCCAGATAATATTGCCGTTTTATACCCCAACTGCTTTAAAGTATTGATGAGCTTTTCTGCGCCTTCTGTCACAGGTAATTGTTTGGCTATATCCGCCAATACGCTTTCATCCAAACCTTTTAATAACGCCATACGCCGCGCAAAACTCTCTTTAAAATCAATCTCGCCACTCATGGCGGCTTCAGTAATTTCCGCCACTTGCTGACCTACGCCGGCAGCTTTCGCCAGCTCATCAATAACTTCAGCCTCAATTAAGGTAGAGTCCATATCAAAGCACACCAGACGACGATTGCGGCGAAACAGGTTGTCCTCCTGAAAGGCAATATCGACATCTAACTCGGCTGATAACTCCATAAAATGAGCCCTCAACTTCCCTATATCTTGCGGCGTCCCACGCGCTGAAAACTCAACACAAGCTTTAGATTTCTCAATACAATCAGCCAGCCCGACACGACCAGACAAACGATTGATATTATCAATATTCAAGCTGTGCTCCGCGGCTATAGCGGTAACTCGAGAGATTTGCTTGGCGGTAATACGCCGCGCCAGCAACGTAACAATATGACGATCTTTCCCTTGCTGGCGAACCCAATGCGCGTATTCTTCTTCTTTAATCGGCTCAAATCGAACCTGCATATCCAACTCATGCACCCGAAACAAAACATCTTTCAATACCGGTGAAGACTCATATTCTTCTGGCACTTCCACCAGTAAACCAAGGGCCAAATTCTCATGAATCACCGCTTGACCTATATCCAAAATATTCACTTCATATTGAGCTAAAATTTCGGTTATCGCCGAAGTGACTCCGGGCTTATCTGAGCCGGAAATATTAATCAGTATAATTTCTTTCACAGGAATTCTCGTACCGCTGGTTATTGAAAAATGAGTTAACAGGGATTATAGCTTTACTCACTACTGAGACTGAAATACTCTCTCGCTTTATTTAAAATTAATGTTTGTTTTTGATCAATTTATCCTAGAGAGCTCAATGAATCTTCAGACAACCCTTGCTTCTTTGCGCTCACCGCTCTTTATGATTTCAGCCACGGCCTTGGCTGTATTGCTATTAATTACCACGATTCACTCAAATCAACAGCAACAACTTCTGAATATCCGTACGTCACACTATGGAAACTCATTAGCCGAACAGGCAGCTAGCCAAGCCGCCAATGCCACCCTCACCAATGATCGAGTTAGCCTGCAAATCACCCTGAAAGATATTGTGGCCAACCCCGACATATTTAGCGCCACCATTCATGATGTAGACAACCGTTTATTGGTGCAAGCTGGCGACTCCCCCACTAACGGCGGCTACAGTAGCGACAACAGCGCCAACTATACAGCCCCCATAACCCTGCATGACAGCATTGCCGGCTACCTAACCGTAACCGTAGACACACAATCCATATACCAAAACCTTGATAACGTTTGGATAACAGGTTTAATTGCTGTCTGCCTATTATTAATTGGCTTCAGCTTTACCAGCCATCATACCCACACAAAAGTTAGACCCCGCTCCTCCGATAACAATAGAGCTAACGAACTAGCCCCTTCACATAGAGCAGACAGCGTAGACGTCAACACTTGCGAAGCAACCTTGATGTTGCACACCTGTAATATTGAAGCCCTGAGGAAGAAAATTAACTCCTCCCTTAAACAAAAACTCTACGCTGAGTTAGCGCAAAAACTGGATGGGATCAACATGCTCTATTGCGGCAAACTAGAGTCCGCCAGTGAAGACTGGCTGAGCATTAAATATTCAGGAACAGATACCGTCGATGCGGCTTTTCGAGCAACCTGCGCCGCCCTTCTGCTTATTAAATTACTGCAGGAGTCTGCCTCAGCCTTACAACTAGAATTCAACGGCGCCGTCTTTATTCGCGACCAAAAACCACAGCTCAGTAATTTTCTGGAAAACTCCAAAATTAATCGCCGTCTTCAAAACAGCCTCACCAAGCAACCTGCTAACACAATACTATTACATGATGAGAGCTGTACCAGCGATTCACTTTCCCAGAGAATATCCACTTGCGAAAGCAATGAGACTCAGTGGCTAACCGTAACGGGCTTGCAAACCGGTTATGACAGCTTACTCGAGAAGCAAGCTCTGCAATTACAACGAATGTTACAAGCCTAAGCCCTTAACTATACTCCCGCCCAAAGACCACCAGACTCTTCATAAGCTCTACCGAGCATTACCTTTACGTTAACGTAAAGGTAATGTACTATCCATCACCTGTTTACCCGCTACACTTGAAACTCATCCGCTCGACGGTGAAAGATTTATACAGGCGCATAGCAATGACCTCTTACAGCATTTCTGACCTTGCTAAAGAATTTGACATCACCACTCGTACAATTCGTTTTTATGAAGATAAAGGTCTGCTCAGCCCTAGCCGTAAAGGCCAAGTTCGTATTTATACCAGCGCCGATCGCACCAACCTAAAGCTTATATTGCGCGGTAAGCGCTTGGGATTCTCACTGGACCAAAGTCGTGAAATCATCAACATGTACGACCCATCCCAAAATAATTCAGAGCAACTAAATACCTTAATCCACAGTATTCGCGACAAGCGTGATCAACTCGAATGCCAGCTTCACGATATCGAAATCATGATGCTTGATTTACAGGAATCAGAAGAACGCTGCCGTGCGGCCCTAAGCAAGACTGCCAACAGCCCAGCAGAATCCACCAACTAGATTTTACAGCCTAATTACAACGACTTATCACGGGAGATATACCATGAATACCACTTACCCAACACTTAACTTTGATCTTGGCGAAGATATCGACATGCTACGCGACAGCGTTTATCAATTCTCTCAAGCCGAGCTTGCTCCAAGAGCCGAACAAATTGATAAAGACAATGAATTCCCTATGGATATGTGGCGTAAGTTCGGTGATATGGGTCTACTGGGCATGACCGTAGCGGAAGAGTATGGCGGAACCAACATGGGCTATCTAGCACACACCGTAGCCATGGAAGAAATTTCCCGCGCATCGGCTTCTGTAGGCCTTTCTTATGGCGCGCATTCAAATCTGTGCGTAAACCAAATTCATAAAAACGGCACTCACGAACAAAAAATAAAATACCTACCAAAACTGTGTTCTGGCGAGCACATTGGGGCGCTGGCTATGTCTGAGCCTAACGCTGGTAGCGATGTGGTGAGTATGAAATTACGCGCCGAAAAACAAGGCGATCAGTACATTCTAAATGGCAACAAAATGTGGATAACCAATGGCCCCGATGCTCATACGTACGTCATTTACGCCAAAACCAATATAGAAAAAGGCGCCTGGGGTATGACCGCGTTTATTGTTGAGCGTGACTACCCTGGCTTTTCTCGCCACCAAAAGCTCGATAAATTGGGGATGCGTGGTTCAAATACGTGTGAGCTAGTTTTCCAAGATTGTCCTGTTCCAGCTGAAAACATTCTGGGCAAAGAGGGCGAAGGCGTTAAAGTTTTAATGAGCGGCTTGGATTACGAGCGCACGGTTTTATCCGGCGGCCCACTTGGCATTATGCAGGCCTGTTTAGACATCACGGTTCCCTATGTTCACGACCGCAAACAATTCGGCCAATCCATTGGCGAATTCCAATTGATGCAAGGCAAACTGGCTGACATGTACACCGAGTTAAACGCCTCTCGCGCTTACTTATACGCTGTTGCCAAGGCCTGTGACAGAGGCCAAGAAAGCCGGAAAGATGCTGCAGCCGTGATTTTGTATACGGCCGAACGTGCCACCCAAATGGCCCTACAAGCCATTCAGGCTCTTGGCGGCAACGGTTACATCAATGAGTTTCCAACGGGCCGATTATTACGCGATGCCAAGCTGTATGAAATTGGTGCCGGCACCAGTGAAATTCGCCGCATGTTAATTGGTCGTGAGCTGTTTAACGAAACCAAATGAATTCGGTCTGGCTTGAGATAACTGACCAGATGAAGCTATAGGCAGATTGAAACAACAGATAGACTGAAACAATAGATAGATTGAAACAACCGACAGGGTGAAATATGGCCATTTTAACAACCAAAATAAACACTCGCACTGATGACTTCGCGACTAATGCGCAGCACATGCAAGCCCAAGTTGATGATTTAAAAAGTAAGCTAGAAACAATCAAGCAGGGCGGCGGCGCCAAAGCTTGCGATCGTCATATCTCACGCGGCAAGCTTTTACCTAGAGATCGAGTGGCGGCACTACTCGATCCAGGTTCACCATTCTTAGAGCTGTCTCAACTAGCCGCCATGGATGTCTATGGTGAAGATGTAAATTGCGCAGGGATCATTACCGGTGTCGGCCGAGTGAACGGTCAAGAGTGTATGATCGTTGCCAATGACGCCACGGTAAAAGGCGGTACTTATTATCCGTTGACCGTAAAGAAGCACCTGCGTGCTCAGACCATTGCTCAAGAGAATAATCTGCCTTGTATTTATTTGGTTGATTCCGGTGGCGCCAACCTGCCACGCCAAGATGAAGTATTCCCAGACCGTGATCATTTCGGCCATATATTTTTTAATCAAGCCAACATGTCGGCTCGCAACATTCCGCAAATAGCCGTCGTAATGGGCTCATGTACTGCCGGTGGGGCCTATGTTCCCGCTATGGCTGACGAATCCATTATCGTGAAAGGTACTGGCACAATTTTTCTGGGCGGGCCCCCACTAGTAAAAGCCGCCACAGGTGAAGTGGTTAGCGCAGAAGAATTGGGTGGCGCAGAAGTACACTGTCGTACCTCTGGCGTTGCCGATCATTTTGCTCAAAATGACCATCACGCATTGCAACTAGCCCGCGATGCCATATCCCGCCTTAATCGCACCAAGCCTGTAACGATGGACATTAAGGCGTCAGTGGAGCCACTTTATAACAGCCGCGAAATCTATGGCATCATCCCTAAAGATACGCGTCAGCCTTACGATGTCCGCGAGGTTATCGCTCGCACCGTTGACGGCTCTGAATTTGATGAGTTTAAAGCCTTATACGGCTCAACCTTAATTTGTGGATTTGCCCGCATCTATGGCTACCCCGTTGGCATTGTCGCCAACAACGGAATTTTATTTGGTGAGTCCGCCCAAAAAGGCGCACATTTCATTGAGCTGTGCGCTCAGCGAAAAATACCTCTCGTGTTTTTACAAAATATCACTGGTTTTATGGTGGGCAAGCAGTACGAGCACGGCGGTATTGCCAAACACGGCGCTAAAATGGTCACCGCTGTCGCAACGGCTAAGGTACCTAAATTCACAATTTTGATCGGGGGATCATTTGGTGCTGGAAACTACGGTATGTGCGGTCGCGCTTACGACCCTCGCTTTATGTTTATGTGGCCCAATGCTCGAATCTCAGTTATGGGAGGCGAACAAGCCGCAGGCGTTTTAGCGCAAGTAAAACGCGATCAAAAGACCAAATCTGGTGAAGAATGGAGTGAGCAGGAGGAGGCTGATTTTAAACAGCCCGTTATCGACACTTATGAGAAACAGGGTCACCCCTATTTTGCCTCAGCTCGTATTTGGGACGATGGCGTGATTGATCCCGCTGACACAAGAATGGTGCTAGGCCTGTCACTCTCGGCCAGCCTTAATAAAGAAATCGAAGACACCCAGTTTGGCGTGTTCAGAATGTAGGTGCTCATTATGTCTGAAGATTATTCAACCCAAACGACTCTAGAAAAAACCGTTGTCACCACTACCGTTGTTACCACTATAGATCAACGGGGTGTGGCAACCATCTGCATGAATAACCCGCTTAAGCATAATGCTTTTGATGACGCCATTATTGCGGAACTAACCGAGGCGTTTAATCGTGTAGCAAACGATGTGTCGGTTCGAGTCGTGGTTCTCGCCTCAGAAGGCAAAAGCTTCTCAGCTGGGGCAGATTTAAATTGGATGAAGCGTATGGCGGGATATAGCCGAGAAGAAAACCTGCGCGACGCTCAAGCCCTAGCCGAAATGTTACGCGTGTTAAATTTTATGCCCAAACCCACTATCGCTCGAGTCCAAGGCGCCGCCTTTGGTGGCGCCGTTGGCTTAGTCAGTTGTTGCGATATAGCCATAGCGGCGCCTCAGGCAAGCTTCTGCTTAAGTGAAGTCAAAATTGGTTTAGCCCCTGCCACCATAAGCCCTTATGTTGTCGCTGCCATTGGTCAACGGTCTTCACGACGTTACTTTATGACCGCCGAAAGATTTAACGCCAATACCGCTTTAGAACTTGGCCTGGTGAGCGGCGTAGTGGATACCGAGGGCTTAGACGGTGAAATAGACAATCTAGTAACCCAACTGTTAGGCAATAGCCCAGCCGCTATTGAAGCCTCAAAACAGCTAATATTTGACGTATCCCATAAAACCATCGACGCCGACCTAATTAACGACACCTGCCAATGCATTGCCGACATTCGAGTTTCGATCGAAGGCCAAGAAGGTCTAACCGCCTTTTTAGAGAAACGTCCGGCCGCATGGACAGAAGTAATTTAACTCATTTTCAGAAGGAACAGACATCATGTTTCATAAAATATTGATTGCCAACCGCGGTGAAATTGCTTGTCGTGTCATTAGAACCGCTCGCAAAATGGGCATTAGAACCGTTGCCGTATACAGTGACGCCGACCGAGACTCTTTGCACGTGAGCATGGCCGATGAAGCCATCCATATTGGTGCTGCACCTTCGCGCGAATCCTACTTACAATTTGAACGAGTCATTGAGGCCGCTAAAAAGACCGGCGCACAAGCGATTCACCCAGGTTATGGTTTCCTGTCTGAGAACGCCGATTTTTGCCGAGCTTGTGAAGCTAATAATATTACCTTTATTGGCCCACCCATTGGCGCGATAGAATCCATGGGGTCTAAGTCTGCCGCCAAACAAATTATGGAAGAAGCTGGCGTACCTTTGGTTCCTGGTTATCATGGCGAAGACCAAAACCCAGAATTGCTGCGCCAATCGTCAAGCGATATGGGTTATCCCGTGTTATTGAAAGCTGTCGCAGGTGGTGGTGGCAAAGGGATGCGCCAAGTTTGGAGCGCAGAAGAGTTCGATGAAGCCCTAGCTGCCGCTAAACGTGAGTCACTCAACGCTTTTGGCAATGATGACATGTTGGTTGAAAAATATTTAACTCAGCCCCGTCATGTCGAAATCCAAGTCTTTTGTGATCAATATAAAAACGCCGTATTTCTATTTGAACGCGACTGTTCCGTACAGCGCCGCCACCAAAAAGTTATCGAAGAGGCTCCTGCTCCAGGTATGAGTGAGGAGCTTCGCAACGCCATGGGTCAAGCAGCCATTCAAGCCGCATTGGCCATCGATTATGAAGGCGCTGGCACGGTTGAATTTTTACTTGATAGTGACGGTTCTTTCTACTTTATGGAGATGAATACTCGCCTACAGGTTGAACATCCTGTTACGGAAATGATTACTGGGCAAGATTTGGTTGAATGGCAAATTCGCGTTGCCGATGGCGAGAATTTACCTCTGCAACAAGATCAGCTGCAAATTAATGGTCATGCATTTGAAGCTCGTATTTATGCCGAAGACCCTGAGAATGACTTTTTACCCGTTACCGGAACCTTGTCGTTTCTACAAACTCCTGAGACCAGCAGCACTGTGCGTGTTGATACAGGCGTACGCCAAGGCGACGATGTAAGCGTTTACTATGACCCAATGATTGCCAAGTTGATCGTCTGGGATGAAGATCGTGATAAAGCCTTAAGCCGATTAACTAAGGCGTTAAGTGAATATCGAATCAGTGGCATGACCACCAATATTGACTTTTTATATAACCTTGCCAACTGCGCTCCATTTCGTAACGCCGAGCTGGATACGGGATTTATTGAAAAACACCACGCCGTTATTTTTCATGACAGCCCACAGGATGTTGAAAAAGATTTACCTCTAGCGGCCTTGTACCTGTTATTAAGCCAGCAACAAAAAGCCCAGCATAATCTTCTACCGAGCTCTAGCATTGGCAATAACGATCCGACCTCACCGTGGAATTTGACCAATGCTTGGCGTACCGTTGAAGCAAATACTCACCATCTGACAATTTCATTACACGACGTCGACCACCAAATAAGCGCCGAGCAGATTCAACTTGATACCACAACGCGTTATTTCATCCACTACGGCGATAAAACCATTACTGCCCAAGGAACACTATCTAACAACACCCTGCGAGCAGAATTTGACGGTCATCAATTTAATGCCACCGCTGCTGAGCACGATGGCTCATTTAGTCTGTACACCGAGGAGAGTGCCCTAACCTTTAAACTGGCCAAGCCTGATACGGGTGATGCAGATGATCACGCCGGCGCAGGAGGGTTAACCGCCCCCATGAATGGCACTATGGTGGCACTACTGGCCGAGGCCGGAGCAGAGGTTAAACAAGGTGATGCCCTATTGGTAATGGAAGCCATGAAAATGGAACATACTATTCGCGCGCCTGCTGACGGAACCGTGCAAAGTTTTTATTACCAAGCAGGTGAACTGGTTGATGGCGGTGCAGAGCTGCTGGATTTTAAAACCAACGACTGAAACAAGAGTATTTTATGATGACCTTACCCACTAAAGTTCGGATAGTTGAAGTTGGCCCTCGCGATGGACTGCAAAACGAGAAGCAACCCATTAGCAGCGCCACCAAAATTGAACTGATACAAAAGCTAACAGATGCTGGCGTTTCTTATATTGAAGCCGGTAGTTTTGTAAACCCGAAATGGGTTCCACAAATGGCTGGAAGTGATGAGGTACTGAAAGAAGTAAAACGGGTAAACGGCGTAACTTACGCGGCTCTAACGCCTAATTTTAAAGGCTACGAAAGAGCCATAGCGGCCGGAGCAACCGAAGTCGCCATTTTTGCCGCAGCCTCGGAAGCTTTTAGTCAGAAAAACATCAATTGCTCTGTTAACGAAAGTATCGAGCGCTTCGCCCCGATTATGGAAGCCGCTAAAGCCAATAACATTCCGGTTCGAGGATATGTATCCTGCGTGGTTGGCTGCCCTTATGAAGGAGACATCGCGGCAGAAAAGGTCGCCCATGTAGCCAAACAATTATTGGATTTAGGCTGCCATGAAATTTCCTTAGGGGACACTGTCGGCGTCGGCACACCAAGATCTATTCAAAAGATGCTGACAGAAACCATCAAACACGTTCCTGTCGAAAAGCTCGCCGTTCATTTACATGATACCTACGGCCAAGCTCTAGCGAACATCTATGCCGCATTGCAAATGGGCATCAGCGTTATAGACAGTTCCGTTGCTGGTTTAGGGGGCTGTCCCTACGCTAAAGGAGCGGCGGGTAACGTTGCGTCAGAAGACGTAGTGTATATGCTCAACGGTTTAGGGATTGAGCACGGTATTGATATCGATAAACTAATTCAAGCGGGTGACTATATTTGTCAGCAGTTACAACGAAATAACGGTTCTAAAGTAGCTTGCGCTCTTTTGGCTTAACCTGCCGAACATTGGTTAAGCTATTAATCCAGCTTTAAATATTATCCGTCATGGCTGACTCCAATTGAGTCAATACATCAATGGTTGTTTGGCTTGCTCGCTCCATGTTTTGTAAAGCACGGTTCATTGCTTCGACATCACCTTGCTCATGGGCGTTTAAGGCCTCTACTCCAGAGTTATGCACCTCTTTATGTGGCGCCTCTAACAGCTTAAATTGATTGGTTTTAGAGTAAAGTGCTTGCCCATCTCCTTCGTAATACCATTTACCCAGACGACACTGTGTATGACCAGTAAAGTCATCAACCGCCTTATTTGACTTGCCGACAATATGCTTATACACATCGGCCTTCCACATAATATGGTCGAGTTTTACTGTTTGGATAAAAGTAGAGCAAGCAGAGCCTGTGATAATTCTGTACATATCCTTAGACGACAGCGACATCTCTCCGACGACCGTATTAATATTATTTTCGGTAGCTGAGACCTTTACCGTTTCTTGTACATTTTCTTCTATGCCGCGTGAGATAAAATCCGTTTGCTGGCGAATTACTTCGGTCAAGCTGGTGATTTCTTCTGATGCCTCTGATGATCGCGACGCTAAAGCACGAACCTCATCAGCCACAACAGCAAACCCTCGCCCTTGCTCGCCGGCGCGTGCCGCCTCAATAGCTGCATTTAATGCCAATAAGTTAGTTTGAGCTGAAATATTTTTAATTTGAAGAATAAACTCTTCAATTTGCAACGTAGACTGATTCAGCTCAGTAACCGCTGTTGAGATACTCTGCATTTTACTGCCCAAATCAGTCAGACTGTTTGAACAATCATCCAATAAGACTTGGATTTGGCCAAAATTACTCATGGACTCTGAAAGCCTATCTCGATCCTGCATTGTTTGAGTAGCGGATTCAGCAATAGTGTGCCTCACAGCATCAAGCATATGCTGTGACTCTAAATACAGATGCACAGGAGAGTTGTCAGAAGACGCGGTCTGAATCAAAGACTCGCGTTCGAGTCGCATTTCAGCCATAGAGCTTTCCACTTCTATTAAACGCTGCTTTAAATCTTTATTTTCAGCACTCAAGCCTTCTATAACCTGCTCTTGGCGCTGAGACTCTTGTTTATTATGGAAGATGGGCATGAAAGCTTTACCTCTTAAATGTTCTTATTAATACAATAATACCTAACGGTCTAACACCTGATCGTTAGGTATATACGCGCACTCAACTACTGGTATCGGCCGGTGACTCACGATATTGAACATCAATAAATCACTTATTTTGAGGAATCTGCTGGGTGATGCAGTGTATATTGCCGCCGCCAAGCAATATTTCACGACTGCTCACTCCGACCACGTCATGATAAGGAAAGACTTTCTCAAGGATCTCTACGGCTTGCTTATCTTTAGCAGCATCGAGTTGCGGACAGATAATACGCTTATTGGTAATTAGAAAATTAGCATAAGAGCCACCCAAACGTTCACCCGCTTCTCGTTTCATTCCATCTGACGACACAATACCTTCAGCCTCACCCTCAGTCATATAAAGAGGCCCTGGAATAGGCAATTTATGAACAACTATATCGCGGCCTTTTGCGTCTGTTGTGGCGGTTAAATCTTCCAGCCCTTCTCGACAAATTTCGTACATAGGATCAGTCTTATCGTCACACCAACTTAACAACACTTCTCCAGGTTTCACGACATGTAAAATATTATCAATATGACCGTTAGTTTCATCATTAAATAAACCACGTCGCAACCAGATAACTTTTGTGACCGCTAAATATTCACAAAGAATCTTTTCAATTTCTAATTTATTGAGTTGAGGATTACGGCCTTCACTCAACAAACATTCTTCAGTGGTGTAAAGCGTTCCCTCACCATCGCTGTGAATAGACCCTCCCTCCAATATAATCGGGGCTCGGTACCGATCTTCATTGCGCAATTGCAAAATTTTTTCAGCGACTAAATCATCTTTATCCCACGGCGAATACAAACCATCAACCACGCCTCCCCACGCGTTAAATTCCCAATCAACACCACGCAAGTCACCACGATCATTAATCACATAGGTAGGGCCGACATCTCTCATCCAGCTATCATTATTATCAACCTCGATTACGTTGATACTCTCAGGCAGCTGTTGCCGGGCAGCTGTGAACCGTGCTTTTGAAACGCACATAATGACCGGTGTAACCACGGCAATAGCGTTAGCCACAGCAACAAATTCATGCTGAACCGGTTTGGCGTTCAATCGCCAATTATCTGGTCTCTCCGGCCACACCATTAAAACAGCCTGCTGGGGTTCATACTCCCCTGGCATTCTGAAGCCGTCACTGTGAGGTGTTGTACTAAGGGTTTTCATAGGAAAGCTCAGAAATACGCATTTAAACTACTCCATTAAACGACACATTACTTTGGGGTGTTTTCGGTGCAAGCGTGGGTTGAAATTTTGTCATACAACTCGGGTCGACGATCACGGAACAACCCCCAGTTTTGACGATATTCAGCGCATACATCTAAATCAATTTCAGCGTAAATAATCGTCTCATCAATACGATTGGCTTCAGCGATTTTGGCACCCGTGTGATCCGTAATAAATGACGAACCATAAAATGTCGTCGTAATACCATCGTCGGTTTCTACGCCCGTTCTATTTGAAGTGATAACCGGAAGGATATTCGCGGCGGAATGGCCTTGCATAACTCGCTGCCAATGCTCACTGGAATCTAACGTTGGGTCTTGTGGCTCAGAGCCAATTGCCGTTGGATAAAACATTGCTTCAGCGCCCATTAATGCACAACTTCTCGCTGTTTCAGGAAACCATTGATCCCAACAAATTCCAGCACCAAAAACTCCGTAGCGTGTCTGCCAAACTTTAAAACCGGTATCTCCAGGCGTGAAGTAAAACTTTTCACAATAACCAGGGCCATCTGGAATGTGTGTCTTACGATAGTTATCGAGCACACTGCCATCGGCATCAATCATCACCAGAGAATTAAAAAAGGTGTTATTGTCTCTTTCGTAATAACTGATTGGCAATACAACTTGAAGCTCAGCTGCCAACGCAGAAAAACGCTGCACGATAAAATTATCTTTTAATGGTTTTGCGACATCTAAATATTTGTATTGCTGCGTCTTACAAAAATATGGCGTTGCAAACAATTCTTGCAATAAAATCACCATCGCGCCATTATTTTTTGCTTCTCGAACGGCCGCTTCGCACTTTTCTAAACTCTCATTCAGATCCCAACTGATCGCCAATTGAACCGCTGCAAACTTTACTAATCGAGCCATATATTTCGTCCAAATTTTAATACTGTTATTTACTCAAATAGTATCAGAGAATAGCCAAATAGCCATGATCTTAACCACTCAGAAATTAATCTAAAATGACGTTGAATACTGACCCAAAAGAACTTAGACAAACTATCGATAAACTCGAAAAATATGCGTCCATGCTCGACAGTAAATTTTCAATCCCCGGAACCAATATTCGTTTTGGTTGGGACGCTATCATTGGCTTAATACCAGGCCTTGGCGATGTATTTACTTTATTTTTATCCTTACTCATCATATGGCAAGCAAAAAAAATTAAAGCATCAAACACCATTTTATTTAAAATGATTTCAAATGTACTTTTGGAATTTATGGTAGGGATAATTCCCGTTCTCGGAGATGTGGTTGATGTTTACTGGAAAGCTAACATCCAAAATATTAATTTACTTAAAAATCATTTATTAACCGCCAATGACAATATATTGCTAACACAAGAGAGCAGTGAAATTCACAAAAAAAATCAATCAAATATTCGGCACTACAAACTTATAGTCCTTATGATTATCGTATTAGTAGGTTTAGCTTTTATAAACTTAAAACATTTTAGCTAAAAACCTTAAAAACCATTAGAATAACCCCATGAAACTTCGGATATTTAGGTGACCTATGATTCTTTCTTCCACTAAAAAAGCCATTCAAGCAATGACTAGTGCCACCACATATCAAGAGTGGTCTGACGCCGCGCAGGAATTCGATAAGAAATCTGGATTATATCGCTGGAAAATAATGGATCAATCCCGAAAGTTTGATTACGTTTCAATTCGAGTACGTCTTGATCGGCTGCGTGCACTTCGTTCACGTCACGATGATATAGGACTTCTTGCTGCGCTTAATGAAGGCATACATGGCAACATGGGTGGGATGGGCAAAGCCGACCTCTATAACAAGTCAAAATTCGGCACTAAAAAACTAATTTGTGATTATGTCGATGAGATTGTTGATGCTATAGAACACATTGCTAGCCCTGAAGTACAAAGTATAAATTTTGAAGATAAGTTAGACTTTTTCCGTAGAGCGCATCACTGCTTTGGGCGCAGCGCATTAATGATGAGTGGCTCAGGATCGCTTTTATATTTTCATATTGGTGTCATTAAAGCGCTTAACGAGCAAAATTTACTACCGACTATACTCTCGGGTTCCAGCGGTGGCTCAGCAGTGGGAAGCGCGGTGTGTTCAACAAGCCCAGAAGAGCTGGCAGAAGCCCTAAAACCAGAAAGCATTGCTTTTCAGTCTGAAACAGAAAGCGGATTAATTGGTTTAATTCGCAGAATCCAGCCAAAGAGCATGGAAATTTCTGAAGTCAGAGAAATGATCGATAAATTAATTCCTGACCTAACCTTTCAAGAAGCCTATAAAAAAACCGGCCGCTACATGAATGTCTCTGTAGCTCCTGTTGAAACGCACCAAACGTCAAGATTACTTAATGCGTTTACGTCACCCAATGTCTATATTCGCGAAGCGGTAATGGCTTCGGCCGCCGTACCTGGAATTTTTCCTCCAGTAACTTTAATGGCCAAAGATCCTAACGGTGAACGCCAAGCCTACTTACCCACCCGCAAATGGGTTGACGGTTCAGTAAGCGATGATTTACCGGCAAAACGTCTGGCTCGCCTTTATGGTGTTAATCATTATATCGTCAGCCAAACCAACCCTCATATCTTGCCTTTTGTTACTGACGCTCAACGCGAGAGTGATGTTAAGTCTATCGTCAGAAATGCCAGTAAGCGCACCTTACGAGAATGGTTGAATGCCAGCGCGGAAATAGTACGCCGCCCCTTCATCAACAACGTTCGAATAAATCGAATATTGAATATCACCATGTCGGTAATCAATCAAGATTACATGGGTGACATTAATATTTTACCCCCTACGGCCTTCTTTAATCCTCTTAGACTCTTGTCACACAAAAGTGTCCCTGAGATCAAAGAACTGATTCAAATGGGCGAGCGAGCGACCTGGCCAAAAATTGAAATGATTAGAGTGCAAACTAAAATAGGACGTACTCTCGATAGAGTCCTAGACGAGTATGAGCACGAATACATCAGTATGGTCCAAACGGACCAAACGCTGAAGTCAGCGGTGAACACTGAGCTAAAGACTATCGCGACTAACGCTCAAGCTTAATCCAACATTAAGCCATAAAAAATCCCCAGCAAGCCTAGCTCGTTGGGGATTTTTTTACTCTGACAGACGGCTTAGTTTTTTGTATGAGTACCGCGCGCCCGAACACCAATTTCACGTATACATAGTTCAGAATCACCAACCTTAATATCTTTCGCGTACATCTGCATACCATTGCCATCAGCATAGACTTGGTAATCGACGTCGCTCATTTCGCCAATTTTCCCCCAACGCTCACCGGAGACTTTTGTATTACAATTACCTTCTGACGTTACTGTTCGTCGCGCATGCAAAAAACAGGCTTTTGCAGTCTGGATATACGAGTAATCGATTTTAACGGTATCGCCTTTTTTTCCTGCAATTTGCACCATGGTCACTTCAGTCGACGAGCCATCAAGACCTCCTGCATGCTTACTGAAAAAAAAGCTCCAAGAACCCTCCAAATTACTGGTGGTTTTAATAAAGGTATCGCAGCGGGTAATCCCGTATTCGTGAAAGCCCACTAATAAAGGATCTTCAGACCAAGCCAAAGGAGCGAGTAAGCTCGTTATTAAAAATACAAAGTACCGTGTCTTCATCAATTCGCGCTCTTGTTTAGATTATTAACGTAAGGCATACGCATAATTCGGTCACCTATAAAAGAGCCCATATATATAAAGTCACCCACTGGCATTGCAACTGTGGCAGCACCCATAGGCGCACCATGATGTTCAATAATGGTCTCTTTTGTCATTGCGTCAGGATCAACGGCTACTATTGAATAAGCCCCTGGACACGCTCTTACTTCTTGTGTCATACATACCCAAAAATCACTGAGTGAAAAGTCATGGGAAGCCACCAGCAAACGGCCTTCGCTATCCCATTGACTGTTATCAGGATGAATAACTTCAACTTCAGCTAAAACTTTTCGCTGTGATAAATCGTACTTTACAACTTTTGATCCCCCCCAGTAATTTACAAACAGGGTGTTACCATCGTCGGCAACTTGAATGCCATTGTTATAGCTCCCCTCTAAACCTGGTAGCTGTTGAAAATTGCCTTGGGACCAATACAAAACTTGGCCAGGATTAAAACCCAGTAGCGCCTTTATCTCTGCACCACTCAAACTCCCTAAGCGATCATCTGTTTTAGTGAACATATGGGTAGCCGCAAAACCACCGCCATTTACGGCAACCACGTCATTCAAGAAACTTCCTTCGGGAGGGATGACACACCCGCGCCACGTCAATTTATAGCTTTGTGTATCGGCTATAACCTCATAAAACTCCACCGCTTCTCGCGCGCCATGGTTAACCACCAACAGCAGTACTCGTTGATCATCACGCAAACTCAAGTGGATGCCATGTGGGGCTAAATTGTCCGCTGGGGGGACATTACAATCACTATCACCCCACAGCAATTCATTGGAATCTCTGTTGCTATGATCCAGCTCTATGCGCTTAGATGTTTTTGTATTTAGTAGCGATAAATGTCCAGCAATAGCGCCATGCTCTTCTTCCATTTCACTAACGATAATATGCTCACCATCTGGTAGCAGCTCCATATCCTCAGGCCTCTGCCAACCGCACAGCGGAACTTTGTCATCAATCGCATCGCAGCCAGTGATCAGTGCTGAATCATCCGTACAACCAACCACGGTGAATAAAACCAAAACGGGTAGAATATGCCAGTACTTCATATAGTATGATCACCTTGATTTAAATGTTTTTATATTCGAATAATGCTCTATAAACTTATAATTCGCCCGCCAGAATAGATGAGACAACCATGGATATTCAGTTCCGCCAAGCAAATCCCGACGATGTTGACAGTGCTGTACCCTTAATTCACAGTTCTGGACCGGCCGCTTTTAATTATATTTTTTCTGTAGATCATCAAGATCAAGCTCTCGACTTTTTACGCTACGCCTTTGTTAGGAGTCAAGGTCAGTTCAGCTTTGTTGAGCATACATTGATAACCGACGATAACAAAGTAACAGGCTGTGGCTCGCTCATGAAAAGCGGTAATACTGTTGCCAACTTATTTATTAATTTAAAACAGATTGTGTCTTTTTATGGGATAGCCAAAAGTGTAGGTGTCATTTACCGAGGCTTAAAAGTAGAACGTATTATTCCCCCTCCAAAGAGTTATGCCGCCTATATCGGTAACTTAGGTGTCATGCCTCAAGGGAAAGGCTATGGCTCTCGCTTAATTGATCAGCTCATTACCATGGGGAAAGAAAATAATTTATCGATAGCCGCACTAGATGTTGCTGAAACAAATGGCAATGCGCGACGTTTATACGAACGAATGGGATTTATTGAACAACGCCACAACCCTGCAAACAAAAAATCTAAATGGGGAAGTCTCGTCGGTCATAGTTATATGGAAAAGAGTATTTAAAACGCATCAATAACGGAGGAGTCAGTCCGACTCCTCATCAAGCAGATGTCCGAGCTTACCTTTTTTTGTTTCTAAATATTTGGCGTTGTGAGGGTTTCGACCTGGTTCATGCGCCATGCGCTCAACCACATCAACACCCAGATCTTGAAGTGCTTTTACTTTTTTAGGATTGTTGGTCATCAACCGTAACTTAGAAATGCCAAGGTGCTCAAGCATACCGTGCAAAATAGAATAATCTCGCATATCAGCGCCAAAACCTAATCGTTCATTAGCTTCAACCGTATCAGCGCCCTGATCTTGTAATTTGTAAGCCTTAATTTTATTCAATAAACCAATACCTCGACCTTCTTGTCGAAGATAAAAAATCACGCCCCGGCCTTCAATAGCAATTTTATGCATGGCCGACTGTAACTGCGCACCACAGTCGCAGCGCAAACTGAATAACGCATCACCCGTTAAGCATTCAGAATGAACACGAGCCAACACAGGCTCGCCATCGCTGACATCACCCATGCTTAAGACAACATGCTCTTTAGCGCCATCTTCAAAACCGTGCATGTTGAATATGCCCCAGGGGGTTGGTAATTTAGATGACTCAATGTAACGAACAGGCACAATAACCTCTTAATTCAATTTAGATTTCAACACCAGAACACCACCCTCTTCCGCCATTGAAATTTTTGATAAAAAACTGTTCCCTAACAAAATCGTTTGAGGAAAAGCACCTTCATTAATTATGGCTTCAACATTATGCACCGTTACGGCACCAACGCTGACGCTTCGTAATGTCACCACATACCCTTGTGTTATCCCATTTGCGGTACTGACATTAATAACTCGAGCACCACGGTAATCAATCCCCAACGAGCTTGCGGTAATTGAACTCATTGCAATGGACGTAGCGCCAGTATCCACCATCATTACCGCCGTACGCTTATTAATGCGACCTTGTGCAATATAATGGCCGCCTCGACCTTTAGGCAGCCTTACTTCAGATAATGTTGGGGCTTTAAAATTTGCTGATATGCGTCTCGACACGCCCAACTTATGGCGCTCGCCATTAATCTCTACAACCGCACTCTTGCTGTTAGCGGAAATTAGTTTTACGCCATTAAATTCTTTGCCCGCTTTCAATAATTTTTGTTTGCCATCAATAATGACAACCGCACTGTTATTAAATAGGCCTTTTATTTCAACATTAGTCGCATAACTGACTAGGGGTGTAAGCAGCAATAGCAGCAGCCCTATATCACGAGAAAAACGCCTAAGATAAAACAAAATAATATCCCAGGTTCATTACTCCTAATGCCATTATTCCTGCTAACACATCATCAATCATTATGCCGAAACCACCATGCACATGTTTGTCCAACCAGCTGATTGGCCAAGGCTTTAAAATATCAAAGATGCGAAATAAAACAAAACCAGCCACAATCCAAATCCAACCAGGTGGCGCAGCAATCATTGTGATCCAATAACCAACGAATTCATCCCAAACAATACCACCGTGATCATGAACCCCTAAATCAGCGGCCGTCTTATGGCAGAGGTAGACCCCGACAACAAACGTAACCAACATTAGAATGAAGTAGTGAACGAGGGGTAAATCAGCAAACAGCAAATACAATGGAATCGCCATTAAGGTCCCCGCGGTACCAGGAGCTTTAGGCGACAAACCCGAACCAAAACCAAAAGCCAAGCCATGCACGGGGTTCTTTAATAAACTCAGCGGTGTCGGATTATTCATATCACCTCACAACTCACATTAAAAATGGCTATAACCTTTTCGCACGGGCACATAAGGCTGTTGATCGTGTAAGCAGGTGATGCTATTGCCTGCGGTTACTTCACCAATTGGGTAGAAGGTTACGGCTTGTTGATCACAACGCCGCTCGAATTCACTTATATTACCCTCTGCTACCGTACAACACAGCCGGTAATCATCACCACCGGCCAGCGCCCATTCTAAAGCTTGGTCTTGCGAAACATTATTACGTAGAGCTGGCGACAGGGGTATATTTTCAATATTAATCTGCGCCCCCACGCCACTCGCAACACAAATATGGCCTAAGTCTGCCAGTAGCCCATCCGACACATCAATCGCGGCCGATGCCAGTCCAGACAACAACATTCCCTCTTTGAGGTGTGGGCGAGGCTTATAATATCGGCTCAATAAAAACTCTTTGTCGGCGCCATTAACCAGCAGCTTATCTTCCAATACGGCGAGCCCTGCTGCACCATCCCCCAGTGTTCCGCTCACATAAATCGAGTCACCGCAATTCGCTCCGGAGCGCTTTAATGCAAGCTGCGGATGAACTTCACCGTGCACCTGAATAGTGATGCTCAACGGCCCTTTGGTGGTATCACCACCAACCAAAGCCACATCAAATTCAGTAGCCACACTGAATAAACCTTCAGCAAAACCTTCTAACCAGGTTTCATCAACACAGGGAAGCGTTAGAGCCAAGGTTAACCAACGCGGCTTCGCACCCATGGCTGCTAGGTCACTGAGATTAACTCGCAATGCTCGCTGCGCGATTAAATATGGATCGGCTCCCCTCGGAAAATGAACATCCGCCACCAAAGTATCCATAGAAACGGCTAGAACATTTTGTGCGCTTACACTCAACAAAGCACAATCGTCGCCAATGCCTAGTTCAACACCTTGGCTGGATGTAGATCGCTGCTGTTGACGATGAAAATAATGCTCAATAAGTGCAAATTCATCCCGTCGCTCAACAGGTAATTGTGTATCGTACTTTTTAACGGCGACGCTCCGCCTGCACTTCTAACTCGCGCTTCACTTCGGCCACTTTATCTAACACGCCATTAATAAATTTATGGCTATCAGCGGCACCGAATTTTTTCGCTAAAGCCACTGACTCGTTAATGACCACCTTGTAAGGCACATCAATTCGGAACAGCAACTCGTAGGTCGACAAACGCAATAACGATTGAGTTATAGGATCGAGCTCATGCAGCTCTCGGTCCTGCATAAATGGATTAAATGCTTCCTCTAATTCGGTTAGCTGTTGAGGAACCTTGTGCAGCAGTTCATGAAAATAGTCCGTGTCGACATTTTTCATATCATTGTCAGCATGGAATTCAGCTTCAATAGCATTTAACGTATTGTCTGCCATCTGCCACTGATATAGAGCTTGCATGGCATAATGCCGCGCTTTACGGCGAGCCGCAGGTGATACTGTCATATCTTAAACCTTGCCCAATAACGAAACCATTTCCAATGCTGTCAATGCGGCCTCTTCACCTTTGTTGCCGGCTTTCGTTCCAGAGCGCTCAATGGCTTGCTCGATTGAATCAACGGTGAGTACGCCAAACGTAATAACAACACCGGCCTGCAAAGAAACCTGAGCCAAACCTTTAGTACACTCACCAGCCACAAATTCAAAGTGAGGGGTACCGCCACGAATCACCGCACCCAATGCAATAATTGCATCAAACTCGCCTTTTGCTGCAACTTT
The DNA here is from genome assembly GCA_034112445.1 of Cellvibrionaceae bacterium. Lineage (GTDB taxonomy): Bacteria > Pseudomonadota > Gammaproteobacteria > Pseudomonadales > Cellvibrionaceae > Pelagadaptatus. The sequence continues at coordinate 179,603 of JAWUVI010000022.1, forward strand.
TTGCGCCACAATTGGGAATTCAAATGCGCCAGGCGCATAGAATATGGTGATCTGATCTTCGGCAATACCATGACGGCGCAATGTATCTAAGGCCGCACTTTTTAAGCTTTCAACTACAAAGCTATTCCAGCGGCTCACGATCAACGCATACTTGCCTGTACAATTTGAAAAATCACCTTCTACTACCGTTACCTGACTCATCTTTTCACCTGCTCTAAATGTTTAATTACGTTGAAATTTAATTCTATTTACTAACTATCTGCTGAGTTGCTAATGTACTCAACAACTTCTAGATCAAACCCAGAAATAGCGCTGAACTTAAAGGGCGCGCTCATCAAACGCATTTTTTTCACGCCAAGATCGCACAGTATTTGCGACCCCGTGCCTACTTGTTTATAGACCAAATCTTGACTCGGACGCTCTTGCTTACCCGATAACAGCCAATCAATGCTTTCTTCGATATCAGTGGCCGACTCAGCATGACAAATCATTACCAAAGCTCCGCGTCCCTCTTCGGCGATCTGCTCAATGGCTTTATCAAACGTCCAGGGTGCAAACTTCTGTTCCAAATCACGCTGTACTTTAAAAATGTCTCTAGCCGTACTGTGTACATGCACACGCACCAAACAAGGGTCACCATTGGCAATATCACCCTTGGTTAAAGCAAAGTGCTTTTCCTGTCGCGCCTTATCCAAATAGGTGTGTAATTGAAACTCGCCATATTCAGTTTGAATTTTGCGTGTATTTAAGCTTTCAACAGTCTTTTCATTAATAGAACGGTATTGTATTAAATCGGCGATAGTGCCAATTTTCATGTCATTCTCTTTGGCAAACACTTCTAAATCAGGACGACGTGACATGGTGCCATCGGCGTTCATTATTTCGACAATAACCGCGGCACCTTCAAAACCAGCCAAACGCGCCATATCGCAACCGGCTTCCGTATGACCTGCACGGCTCAATACCCCACCAGGCTGAGCCATAATAGGAAAAATATGCCCAGGCTGAACGATATCAGCTGGTACGGCGTCACGAGCTACAGCGGTTCTAACGGTACGAGCGCGATCTGCAGCCGATATACCAGTAGTCACACCTTCGGCCGCCTCTATAGATACCGTGAAGTTAGTTGAATATTGAGCATGATTATCAGAGACCATTAAAGGTAAGCCCAACTGCCGGCAGCGAGCTTCGGTCAAGGTTAAACAAATCAAGCCTCGGGCATTAACCGCCATAAAGTTAATATCCTCGGCCCTAACTTGCTCAGCAGCCATGACGAGATCGCCTTCGTTTTCACGATCTTCGTCATCCATCAAGATAACCATTTTACCTTGACGCATATCGTCAAGAAGCTCTTCAATCGTATTCAATTGCATAAATAAACCTTAATCTCTCTCTAATCATTTGACGGTAAATTATTGAACTAATTAACCGCGGTAAAAACCATTCTCAGCTAAAAAATTTAAATCAATACCTTTTTCGACACTGACCTCTGCCGCTTTATCACCTAGCAGCAACCGCTCTAAATAACGCGCGATCACATCCACTTCAAGATTAACTTGTGTGCCAGGTTGATACTCGCCAACCACTGTTTTTTCGATAGTATGTGGAACAATATTTAATTCGAACTCCGCACCATTGATCGCGTTAACCGTCAGGCTTATCCCATCAACGGTAATTGACCCTTTATGTGCTATGTATTTTGCTAATTCATCTGGTGCTTTAATGATAAAACGCTCGGAACGGGCATCTTGCTGGCGACTTATGATCTCACCCACACCATCAACATGACCACTGACCATGTGCCCACCCAAACGGGTTTGCGGCGTTAAAGCCTTTTCCAAATTAACCGAACGGCCAACCTGCCACTGGCGCAAGGTTGTATAATCGAGCGTCTCCACCGATACGTCCGCCCAATAGCCATCACCAGGTAAATCTACAACGGTTAAACACACACCATTGGTCGCAATGGAATCGCCTAGAGCCACATCACTTAAATCTAAGCTGTTGGATTTTACTCGTAAGCGTAAATCACCACCGCTTGGCTGCATGGCAACAATTTTACCAACGGCCTCAATAATTCCTGTAAACATAACAGTTCATAACTCTTATTAATTAAGCTCAGGCTTAAAGGTTATCCGCCAATCGTCACCTACTGCTCTGATATCAGTAATCGTTAACGGTACCTGTTCGGACATAGTATTTAAGCCTAAATCAAACAAGGGCTTCGCCTTACTGCCCATCAATTTTGGCGCAAGGTAAACAATAACTTCATCGATCAATCCCGCTTGTAAAAATGCACCCGACAACTCTGAACCAGCCTCAACCAAGACCTCATTACACTGCTGCTCAGCCAGCCACTCAACCACTTTGGTTAAGTCGACTCGCTCAGACTCAGGCAAACATGACCTAGGAAAACAGAGCTCCTCAACGCCTAGAGCCGCTAATTCAGGCCGTAAATGAGGCTGCGCTGTAACCACTCTGGTTTGAGCGGGCGCGTATTGTACCACTTTTGCGTCAAGAGGCAGGCGTTGTTTAGAATCAAGTACTATTCGCAGCGGTTGTACCGCAGCCGCTGATTCAGCATCATCTATATCCAGCTCATCTGCACGTACGGTTAATGACGAGTCGTCGTGTAAAATTGAGCCTATACCCGTAATGATCGCGCAACTTCTGGCTCGCAAACGTTGCACATCTGAACGCGCTGCGGCCGAAGTAATCCATTTACTTTCACCACTAGCCATAGCCGTTCGGCCATCGAGACTCATGGCCAGCTTACATCGAACCAAAGGCCTAGCCTTTTGCATGCGACGAATAAATCCTGGATTTAACGCCTGGGATTCAGCCTCAAGACAGGGCCCATCAACCTCAATCCCTGCCACCTTGATTAGCTCTAAACCTCGTCCTGCAACTTGAGGATTAGGATCTTGCATGCCAAAAACCAAGCGACTAATGCCCGCTTTAATTAATGCTTCTGCACAGGGTCCTGTTTTACCGGTATGACTACACGGCTCTAATGTCACATAGGCAGTAGCATTCTGAACAATTAAACCCGCTGTTTCCGCCGCCGCCAACGCATTAACTTCGGCGTGCCCTTTGCCTGCCAGCTGATGCCAGCCTGTTGCGATAACTGAACCTTCGCGCACCAATACACAGCCGACCCTAGGGTTTGGCATGGTTGTGTACAAACCCTTTTTGGCGAGAGCAATGGCCTGCGCCATAAACACTTGATCTTGTTGACTGAGCATAATTAAAGTCGATTCGATTCAGGATTTAGACGTTTCAGGAGGACGAGCCAAGCGGTCAATTTCTTCACGGAATTCATTAAGGTCTTGAAAACGGCGATACACTGAAGCAAAGCGCACATAGGCAACCTCATCCAACGAACGCAGCTGCTCCATTACCGCCTCGCCAATGACCCTAGCAGGAACTTCTCGCTCTCCCGCAGCCTGCAGGTGATGCTTAATGTTATTAATGGCCTTTTCGATTTGCTCGATACTGACAGGACGTTTTTCTAACGCTCGCAACAAACCAGCACGCAATTTCTCTTCATCAAATGGCTCGCGGCTATCATCTTGCTTAATCACTCTAGGCAACAATAATTCGGCAATTTCATAGGTTGTATAACGCTCATGGCACGATAAGCACTCGCGCCGACGCCTAACTTGATTACCGTCAGCAACCAAGCGTGAATCAATCACCTTAGTGTCATCTGCGTTACAAAAAGGGCAATGCATGGCTATAATTCTCGAAGAAAAAGAGCCATATTAACACAGTAAAGGGGCGACCTGATATTGCCTAAGACATACTATTATTTGAGAAACCCTATTGCCCTAAGCATCCTATTGATGAACCTCAAATTGGCGTCGTTTAGCGAATAAGCTAAAAACCACAGGAACAAAGAAAAAAGATATAACTGTAGTCAACAAAGTTCCGCCGGCAATCGTAATGGCAAATGGAGGCCAAAAGCCACCCCCAGAAAGTATCAACGGCAAGAATCCACCCACTGTGGTAATTGTCGTCGATGAAATGTGTCGAGCACAACGCTTCACACCATTGATAATGGCCAACTCATCACCAGCCACCGCAGCAGGATCGGTTTGTAATTCCGCCAAGATAACGATAGCGGCATTAATCGCCAAACCAATAACCCCTAACAAGCCGATTATTGAAGTGAAGCCAAAAGGAAAATCAAATAAATACACGCTAAACATGGCTAAACCAGAAGCCTGAACAGCCACCAAAAAAATAATCCCACTCAGCCGAAAAGAGTTAAACAAAAGCACCACAACGACGACCATCATCACCAGTAGCACCCCCACGAAAGCCATCAAACCCGACAACGATTGGCTCCGTTTTTCGCCTTCTCCACCATCCTCAATACGATAACCTTGCGGTACAGTAAAATTTTGTTGGTGCATATTCTCTTTAATTCTTAGCACAACAGTTGAAGGCAGCAGCCCATCTTCAACGTAACCTCCAACCGTATTAACTCTCTGCCCATCACGTCGAGTGATAACACCATAGCCAGCTTTAAAATTCACAGAGGCAATCGCTGATAAAGGCACACCTGAATGACCAGAACGGCCTAATTCAAGTTTATCAATCGTTGCTGGAGACGCTATGTTCAACGCCATGAGGTCATCAATATTCTGGCGAAACTCACCCGCTAAACGCACCCTGATGGGCAATCTTTCTACAGACTCTAAGATGGAACTTTCAACGGAACCATCTAAGGCAGCTTGAATCTGATTCGATACATTTTTCGGCGATAAGCCAATTGAATTTGCCTCTTCCTCATTCAGTTGTACAGACAACTGGGGAATCGCACTGCCTAAAGAAGACGTCGAATGCGATACTCCTGAAGTTTGGCTCATAATGCGACGTAACTCATTCCCCAAAATTTTTAATTGATCAATATTCGGGCCGTAAAGTCGAAACTCTATTGGCGCATCGAATCGAGGCCCCTGCTCCAGTTTCCGCACCAAAATTTGCGCCTGCGGAAACTCCTCATTTAGCTGTTTTTGCAATATTGGTATCAGTTTATTAGTAGCACTAAAATGCTCAGTGGTGATTACACATTGAGCAAAGTTTGGCGAACCTTCACTGTTTGATCGAACATTGTAATAAAAACTAGGAGACCCACGTCCAACATACCAAACACTTTTCTGTATTTCTGAATAGCTTGATAAAACACTGGATACTCTTTTAGTCATCGCCTCCGTTGCATATAAGGAAGACGAATTAGGCATGAACATCTCTATATGGAACATGTCTCTATCCGAGGCCGGATAGAGTTGCGACGGCAACTGCTGCACCCCAATAAAACCTAACATTGGCATCACCATAACCATGGCTATTAGTGCTTTCGGATGTTGCATAGCCCAGGTTAATGAACGCTCAAACTTTACTGACAATCTTGGAGTACGTATGCCATCACGCCACCAAATTATCTGATTGCTTCCGGACACCTCGCTAAACCTACCCGCCAAACCAGCAATCAAGGTATGCGAGATAATGTAGGATCCCACCAGTGAAATAATCACCGCATAAGCAATACCACTAATGAATTCACCGCTGGATCCCGGCATGATCGCAATCGGCGCAAAGGCTAAAATAGTGGTTAATGTAGAACCTAACAACGGCAGCCATAAATGCCGCACCGCACGCTGAACAGCATCTACAGAAGAGTGCCCTTTACGCTTTTCCGCATTGATGGTATCCACCATAACAATGGCGTTATCGACCATTATTCCCAGAGCCACTATCAGTCCAGACACCGACATCTGATGAATGGGCAATCCTATCCACAACATCACAAATAAAGTAAACAAAATAGACAGAGGTAACGCTGTGGCCACAATCAATGCAGAGCGCCAACCTAAAGTAATCAGCAAGACACCCACAATCAAACTAAAACCCAACAATACATTTGTGAACAGGTCGCCTAGGCGCTCGTTGGTGTATTCATTTTGGTTAAACAAAACCGTTAACTTAATATTGTTTGGCAGTACCGACTCAAAATCATCAAGAGCAGCAAAAACTTCTTGCGTCCACTGGTCGATTCTCAAGGAAGCGATCATCCGAGTACCAACAACCACAAGTCGCTCACCTTCACTGAATATTTTTGCTGATGGCGGCATCAACTCTTGGCGCGATACGCTTGCTACATCACCAACTCTAAGGCCAGTGCCGTCCTGATTAACCGTCAACGAAACCGAGCGAATACGCTCAATATTGTTTAAATCTCCACTCACCTCTACTGAAAATCGTTGATGGTTATTGGTGACTAGCCCCGCGGCAAATTTTGTGTCGGCAGCGGCCAAAGCACGGCTAACGCTCTCAGTAGATAAGCCTGCGGCAGCTAATTTATGCGAATCTACTGAGACTATAATCTCTTCTTTAGGCGCTCCAAATATTTGCACCCTATCGGTTCCCACAACACTGCGTAGCTGAGATTCTAATTCTTTAGCGTAACGCCCAACACTCAAGAGGTCAGATTCATCATTTAAGCCTTGCAAAGACAACAGCAACGAAAAAGAATGACTTCGGTTGGAATATATTTGCGTTTTCCCAACACCAGACGGAAAAGACGCACTGGCCTCATCAGCTAAGTCACGAGCGCGCGCCATAATGACCGTTACTTCAGATTTCGTGAATTCGTCTTTTAAGTCGAGAATAATGAACGAGATTCCGGCTCGCGAAGTAGCCAAAACATGCTCTACCTCCGTAAGCTCTCTGAATTTACTTTCAAGCCTCTCCGTGACTAACGCCTCAACCCGCTCTGCACTTGCTCCAGGAAAAGCGGTAATAACAATACCCGTTCGCGCTGTAACATGCGGGTCCTCCATTCTGGGTAACGCTGAAAATGCCCCCAGACCAGCCACAATTATGACTGCAACACACAGCACAATTAGGCGAGGGTTTTGAACAAAAGCACGTATCATTTGATCGGTTCGCTTCTAAATTTTGCGTTTACTATTTGCTCAGGAACAACCTTTAAAATTCCATCTGTAACGACCAGAGCACCATCAGCAATATCTCCTGCAACAAAAAACAAATCACCTGATGCGTACAAAACATCTACATTGCGAGCTTTCAATTGGTACAGTCGATCCGACATATTTTTCGATTCAGCTAATGCCCCCGACTCTTGTTGATCCAATACATACACTACCCACAAACCCCGAACACCATCAGTTACAGCCGTTGCCGGCAACCAAAACCCTTCAGCATTAATTGTTTCTGTAACCTCCAAAAAAGCTAAATCGCCATCAACCACATCAACCCCTTGAGGCAAGGCTATCCGCACATTAGCCGTGCGTGTTATGGCATCAATATGAGCACCAACAGCCATTACAATAGCTTGCAAAAACTGATCATTGATTTGAACCGTCACAGACTCCCCAGGCAACAACGTATCAATCAGTCGCGACGGAACACCTAGATGAACCTCCATAATTCCCAATTGTTGAATTCGCATTACCGTAGCTCCTGAATGCACAACCGCTCCTTGGTCAGCGTAACGCCCAGTAACAACGCCATCAAAAGGTGCGACTAGAGAGGACTTTTTCATACGAGAAAAAAGTGACGCAAGAGAGGCATCTAAACTGGATATTTTAGCCAATAGAGTAAGGCGCTCGGTTTGCAGCTCATCAAGACGCTGCTCTGAGGTGTAGCCGCTTTTCTTTAACGAAACTTGGCGCTGTAAATTATTAATTGTTAACTGCAAGCGTGCCCGAGCGTCACGCAGTTGGGCGTCTAACTCTTGCCGCTCAATGGTCAATAAGTCGACATCCAAAACCGCAAGAACATCGCCTTTAGCAATGCGAACGCCTTCATCGACAAGAATTTCGGCCAACTTTCCTCCTTGCTCAAAACCTAAATCGGCATGCTGCCTAGCCCTGACCTTGCCACTTAAGCGACGCCTCACCTCATAATGGTTGGTGTGTTTGATTTCCGACATCAATACCAGCTGGTGCTGAATACTATCAACGTCTACATCATCAGCACGCAAAAATACCATGCCACACAACCCAATTAAAAAGGTTACACAAACCACTGGCCAACTCACTTTGGACATCAAAATTCTCGCTAAATTATTGTGATTATATTACGTTGCCGAGCCGCTAATTATTGGCAAAAAAATATGTACTGTTTTGTATCCTTCTATGTAACAGATTACTAGTGTATATGTTAAGTTTATACATCACCCATAACCTCAAACTCCATCTGTTCAACTAGATCAGTTATTTAACGCGTACTTTACCCTATGGATTTCATCTGGATTTTAATCGCCCTTTTATTTGGCTTAGGCGTTCGAGCAATTTCCCTGCCGCCTATGATCGGATACATGCTGGCAGGCTTTGTTCTAAATTACGCCGGCGTACAGCCAGACAGTAATTTGCAGGCTTTAGCTGAGATAGGCATTACCTTGATGCTGTTCACCATTGGCTTAAAATTAAACGTTAAAGACTTATTGAAGCGAGAAATATGGTTGGGCTCCATAACCCACATTGGTTTATGGTCGATTATTATAGCCTCTATAGGTATAGCACTTAGCGTTTACGGGCTTGCTCTTATCAACGGAGTTAACCTCATTGGCGCTGCCATAATTGCTTTCGCACTGAGCTTTAGTAGCACCGTGTGCATTATTAAATTGCTGGAAGAAACCGGCGAAATGAAAACTCGGCATGGTAAATTAGCCATTGGCGTATTAATCATCCAAGATATTATCGCTGTCGCTTTTCTTGCCCTCGCCACCAATAAGATGCCCTCTATATGGGCTCTTGGCTTGCTATTATTAATTCCAGCTCGCTTTACGATAGGCAGAATCCTCAAGCATGCAGGTCACGGTGAGTTACTGCCTCTTACCGGCTTCTTTTTAGCCTTAGGCGCTTATGAACTCTTTGAACTTGTTAGTGTTAAAGGTGACTTAGGTGCTCTGCTGATTGGCATATTGCTCAGCGGCCACAAAAAATCAGCCGAGCTTTCTAAATCACTTTTGAGTTTTAAAGATATCTTTTTAATTGGCTTTTTTCTCACCATCGGCTTCAGCGCGCTTCCCGATTGGCCAATGCTGGCCACTGCTTTTTTATTGTCGTTATTATTACCAATTAAATTCCTGTTGTTTTTCTTTATATTCACCAGCTTACGACTTAGAGGGCGAACCGCTTACCTTGGATCATTAGCACTCAGTAATTTTTCTGAATTCGGCCTCATTGTCGCCGCCCTCAGCGTTGAGAACTTATGGATTAAAAAAGAGTGGCTAGTGGTAATTGCTTTAGCCGTTTCTCTCTCGTTTATTTATACCAATATTCTATATCACTCAGCCCACCGGTTTTATGGCCGCCATAAAAACAAAATTAAAAAATATGAAAGACCAAACCGCCTAGAAGAGGATATTGTTTCTCAACCCCAAGATGCTGAGATTTTAGTTATTGGCCTTGGCCGAGTTGGCAAAGGTGCCTACGAGTCTCTCTGTGAAGCAGCCGGAGATAAAGTGTGGGGGATGGATGCCGACAAAGACCGAGTAACTAAACTCTCAGAGCAAGGTATGCACGTATTCTTTGGCGATGGCGAAGATGCCGACCTTTGGGAAAATATCGACCTTTCTAGCGTTAAATTGGTATTACTCGCGCTGCCATCCATTGATGATGACATCAATATTTTTCAGCAGTTAAAACAAGCCAATTACGCCGGTAAAGTTGCTGCTATTGCTCGCTATGAAGATGAACGACTCACCCTACTCGAGTCCGGTGTTGATAACGTTTTCAACTTATACAAAGAGGCAGGCATAGGCTTTGCCGAAGAAAGCCTCGGTATGATTTAGCGAGTTACTTTTTCGCCTTTTTATTATGCTTATATTGTTCGCGCTGCTCCGGTGTCATTTGCTGCCATTGCCGCTTCAACCTTTCTCGATCTTCGGCAGAAAGCTTTTTAAATCGTTTAGATTTTTCTTTTAACGCCTCCCTCTCTGCAGGCGACATTTTTTTCCACTGTGCCATTCTTGCCTGAGCTTTTTTTTGCTGATCTGGGGTCATACTTTGCCACTGCTTTGACATAGATCGAGCTCGCCGCTTTTGCTCAGGAGTCATAGCCTGCCAGCGCTTTTCCAACCGCTCTAAACCGGCCTGTTCTTCAGCCGCCAAATCATCCCAATCTTGAGCAATGGCTGGCAGAGACATAACATTTAGCATGAATGTGAAAATGCCAACTTTAAGTATCGTAACTATTTTGATCCTCATGATTTCTCTCTCTCCATCCAATAATAAAACTCAACATCGTCAACAGGCTCATCTAACGACAAAACCAATTCGGCATCCATATCGAGAAAATCTGGATCTAGAGCGCTTTGGTTGGGAGAATCATTCACCGTGAAAATAAAAATCACTAAAGCAAAACTAGCTGCGATAGCACCGCCCCAAGCACCGCTTAAAAAGCCATGTAATGACTCAGGTAAACACAACCAATATTTTAGCCCAGAGGATTCATTATCAACCGCCATTGCGTTTTGTCGTGCCAATGCCAAGTGCGCCAATAAGTCTTTATCTTGCTCAAGCCGTGCACGATCCTGGTCAAGAACATCTTTAATATCACGCTGAGTTTTATCTAATGTGCTCATGGCCAATGAACTCCTAAAACGCTCTGTAATGCTTTTAAACCGCGGGACAGATGCGTTTTTACACTACCTGCCCCTACTCCCATTGCCGTAGCTGTCTCGGCCGTACTCATGCCATCCCATATGCGTAGCAAGACAGCTTGCTGCTGTCGCATAGGCAGTGATCGTATGGCTTCATCCAATACTATGGTCGCTTTTTCAGCTTGCTGCTGAGACTCAGGTGAGGGCGCAGCAGACACATTCATATCAACATCATGATCAACCAACGAAAAAATGCTAGCACGAGTTTTCTTTCTACGATGCCAATCAATAATACGATTATTCACCACTCGATAAAATAAAGGTCGCCATTCAGATTCTGGCTTATGCGTATATTTTTCAGAAAATTTAATCATAGCATCCTGCACAATATCCAAAGCGTCATCGCGTGACGCTGTCGATATCTGGGCAATTTTATACGCCGACAATTGCTCCTGCTCCAAAAAACTGTTCAAAACGCTATTGAAACTCAAAATACAAACCTACGTCGTAGCCCATCACATTCAAAAGTCATCGTTATTTCAACGCCGCCTAAAGAGCTAAAATGAACGACACATCGCGTCCACGATGGATCAATGCAAAACGTTTATCGTCATAAACAACTTTAAAGGAATCGCGATGTGCATCATGAAGCTTTGAATGAACACGATAATGATCCGTATAGACATACTTAGGTTTATTTAATTGAGGGTGATAGCGATGCGAATTAGATGCTGAATAACGATTGTCTTTGCGATCATTTTTGCTGTGGTGTTTGTGTGCTTGTTTATGCTTTGCAACATCTGATAGCCGATCGCCTTTACTCTCCATTCGGTCATTGATTTTGTGACCCTTTCGATCCAGTTCTTTATTAATTTTTTCGCCTTTGCGGCGCAACATTCTAGCCTGTTTAGGATTGCCTTTAGCATCGGCATAATCAGCCATTTTATCGAACTTGCGTTCAATTCTATCGCCCTTTCGATCCAGGCGATGTTCGATACGATCACCTTTGCCTTCATAGTAACGCTCAATGCGATCGGCCCTATCAGCATAGGCAGGCGCCGAAGCTACAACAGCAAGAATTACTGGCACCATGCATTTTTTAATTGTGGTTAATTTAATATTGGTTTTCATAATCAATCCCTATGATTGTAGATTTATTAGTTATTACTATTATCTACAACGCACCACCACAGGATTGGTTGACAAAAGAATTTAAAAAATCAGATTTTTTTTATAGACACGTTATCAATCAAACGCGCCGCTTCAGTAAACATCGCCCCTAATACGGTAATTTCATCATCATCTATCGCAGCCAACTCCAACGTTTTGCTGTCACAAATAGAAAAATAATCTACCCGAAAGCCTGCCGCCGCAATCTGTTCGACAGCCTCTTCTTGCATAAACTCAAAATCACAACGGCCATCTCTGATTTGGTCAACCACCCAGTTCAAACTTTTATTCAATTGATTTACTCGGGGGCGCTCTTGCTCAGTAATAAACCCATTACGAGAACTCATCGCCAAGCCATCCACTTCACGATGAATTTCACCAGCACTGATCTGTACCGGCATGCATAAATCCTCGACCATCCTGCGGATAATCGCCAACTGCTGATAATCTTTTAAGCCAAAAATAGCTTCATCGGGCTGCACAATATTAAACAACTTAGTCACTACCGTAGTCACACCCTCAAAATGACCTGGGCGACTGGCGCCACATAAAACATCCGTCATACTCGGGCAAATCACTCGAGTTTGAGTATCCATGCCGTTGGGGTACATTTCCCGATCATCAGGATGGAATAAATAATCACAGCCTACATCACGCAATTTTTTGCAGTCAGATTCAAAAGTGCGTGGGTATTTATCCCAGTCTTCATTCAATCCAAACTGCAAACCGTTAACAAATATTGAGCAAATAACTATGTCATTCGTTGCCTGCGCACGTTTCACCAATTCAATATGCGCATCATGCAAATTTCCCATAGTAGGAACAAAGCCGATACGTTTACCCTTCATGCGGTCGGACTTTAGCGCCTTCCTTAAAGAGCTAACATGATGAAATATTTGCATGGGCTTCTTCCTAATAATTTATCTTGTTACTATCAATAACGATCTTGCTGCTATCAATAACGATCTGATCACGATCAATAATTATCTTGATCGTAGTACTCAGGCGCGAGATTTTCGAAGCGCGTATGCTTACCCACAAAAGCCGCCTTAGCTGTTCCAATTTCACCATTACGCTGCTTGCCAATAATTAACTCTGCCACACCTTGATCGGGGCTGTCTTCATTATAATATTCATCGCGATAAATAAATAAAATAACATCGGCATCCTGCTCTATTGCACCCGATTCACGAAGGTCTGAGTTCATCGGCCGCTTATTGGGGCGCTGCTCTACTCCACGATTTAACTGCGACAAAGCAATAACGGGGCAGCTGTATTCTTTGGCCAAACCTTTTAATGAGCGTGATATTTCAGATATCTCTTGAGTTCGGCCATCACCGCTACCCGCAACCTGCATTAACTGTAGATAATCCAATACAATTAATGCTGGGCTTGAGTTTTGCTCCAGCTCAGACAAAGGCATATCAGGCTGACTCTGTTGTAACTCAAGCTGATAAGAGCGAGTGACTCGCTTAACCCGAGCTCGAACATCTTGTGGCGTCAGGCCGGCAGTATCATCAATAAAAAGCGGCTTGCCTTTCATTTTTTCTACGGCGGTTGAAAGTTTGGGCCAATCTTCTTCTGTTAATTTACCATCGCGGAGCTTACCTGCATCGATTCGCCCAATCGACGAGATCATCCGCATAATCAGTGATTCAGCGGGCATTTCCAAACTGAATACCAGAACCGGGCGGCTTTGCGTCATAATCGCCGTTTCAATGAAATTTAGGGCCAGTGCGGTTTTCCCCATTGAGGGCCGAGCAGCTAAGACAATCATTTCACCCGGCTGCCAACCCGAAGTGTATTTATCCAGACGATCCAAGCCGGTGCTTAGCCCAGTAATATCACTGTCGGAACGAAATAGTGCATCGATGCGCTTTACGGTATTGGTCAGAAGAGAATTAACATCTTGAAAACCACCCTCTTTGGGTCGATCTTCGGCAATTTCCGCAACTCGTTTTTCGGCCAACTGCAGCAAATCATCAGAGCCCAAACCAGCAGGATTTAAGCTGCTGCGACTGATCTCTTTGGCGGCACCTATCAACTGTCGAACCGTTGCCCTCTCACGCACAATTTTGGCGTAAGCCACAATATTAGCGGCACTTGGAGTTTGCTGAGCAAGCTCATTGAGGTAAGGCAAACCGCCAACACCATCTAACTCATTATTGAGATTTAAATTCTCGGATAGCGTAACTATATCTAAAGGGTGTTCTGCTTCAGACAGTCGCACCATTGCGGTATATATAGTTCGATGACTTGCACGATAAAAATCATTACCAGAAATTATTTCACCAACAGAATCAAACCGTTGGTTGTCTATCATTAACCCGCCCAATACAGACTGTTCAGCCTCAATAGAGTGAGGCATAGGATCTTTATCCACAGCAGCAGAGTCTGAAGAAGCCTGGGGTGCTTCGGAAAAATAGTCGGCTTGATAGTCGAAGGGCTGTGAGTCTGACATAGGACACGCCGTCTTCTGTTGATTATAAGGGAGGATTATTTTGCAGCGTTAAAAGATGTATTACAACTTTAAGTTACACCCAAAAGCATTCAAAAACTAACACACTACAAACAAAAAAAGCGTCACTTCACGAGCGCACATAAAGTACCTTACCCGTAAAGGAACGCCTTTGCTTCAATAGATCTGTTACCTAACAGAGCTATTTAATTTGCAATAACTATATTGCAACAACAGAAACAGTTACTGCGCGAACAACTTCTGCGTGCATTTGAATATCGATTTGATATTCGCCTACTTCACGCAAAGTGCCTTCAGGCAGCTTAACTTCTGATTTCACAACTTCAACGCCTGCAGCAGTGATGGCAGCAGCCAAATCGCGGGTACCTAATGAACCGAATAACTTACCTTCGTCACCAGATTTAGCTTCGATGACAACAGTCAAGTCAGCCAATTTATCAGCGCGAGCTTCAGCAGCAGCTTTCTTCGCAGCGGCAGCGGCTTCTAAATCAGCACGACGCGCTTCAAATTCAGCAACGTTACTGGTAGTTGCAGTAACAGCCTTACCCTTTGGAATCAAAAAGTTACGACCGTAACCAGATTTAACGGCAACCTGATCGCCAATGTTTCCTAACTTACCTACTTTTTCGAGCAGAATAACGTTCATTTCGTTAATCCTCTAAGTTAAATTCAATAGCCAAACCCGTATTATTACTACTTAAAATCTTACTCGGTTAAGAGCCTTGATTCTTTGGAGCTATACGAGCTCGAAAATTTATCCATGTATCCAGAGCTGCTACTAACATCAATGCCATTGTTAATGGACTGATCAGCACCAGCATTAAATAAAACAAAACAAGCCATTGCCCACCCGCATTGCGAGTCTTAACGGTATGATGCACTAACGCTATTCCGGCTAACAACAACGGCAACCCCATTAGGCTCGCCCATGTCTGATAGTCCCCACCCTGTGACCAGCACAGTGCCATGGCTGCAATACAAACTGTCGTCTGCACTGGACCCAAGCGTAATTGATGAAACTCCGCTTGAAAACCATTCGGGTTATATAAAGTTGACTGCCACCAACGCGCCAGCAATAAACTCAACAAACTATTCAACGCTATAACATAACTTATTAAGCCAACCACAAAATTCGGTGAGGGAACCTCCCACACTTCGGTTTGCTCTGTTTGAGCACGCATTTGCTCTAACATTTTGGTTAACGAGTCTGTCACGCTCTGTACTGTTTCAGGATCCACCCAATTCAGTAACAGACCAGAAAAACAACTTAACACCACCAGCCCAATCAACGATTGCGACCAAGAAAACTGACTGCTTAACATCAATGCAATGATAAACGTTACCAGTAAACCCTCGATGGTGATTAAGGTCATCATAAGCCCCATATCACTAACAAACAGAGTTGCCAGTGCCGGTAGGGCCGCCCACAACAGAATCATCATTCCGTCTAGGGTTCCGCGACGCATACTTACTAACGCCACAGTTGCCGGGCTAATCAGTGGAAACCAGCTCCCAATAAGAGCTACCACTGAGGCTTGCGCGCGACCACGCATTATAAATTCAGCTAGGGCGCGCACAGTCTACATCTTACTCGTGGCTATCCGTATATGGCAAAAGTGCCAAATAACGAGAACGCTTAATAGCAGTAGCCAGCTGACGCTGATACTTAGCTTTGGTTCCTGTAATACGGCTTGGTACAATTTTGCCAGTCTCCGAAACATACGCTTTCAGAGTATCCAAATCTTTATAGTCTATCTGCTTAACGCCTTCAGAGGTGAAACGACAGAACTTACGACGACGAAAAAAACGTGCCATGATCTAACTCCTTACTCTTCGTCAGCGTCGGCAGAGTTTTCTTCTGCAGGTGCTGCGACTGGTTCTTCGGCTGCTTTTGCGGCAGGCTCTTCACGACGCTCAGGGCGGCTACTTTTACGTTCACGGTTTTCTTTTTCCGCTTTCATGATTGGTGACTCTTCTGTCACAGCCTCATCCATACGGATAACCATGTTACGCAGCACAGCATCGTTATAACGGAAGTTAGTCGTCAGCTCTTCGAGCACTTCTTCAGTACACTCAACATTCATAAGAACGTAGTGGGCTTTGTGGATTTTATTGATTGAGTAAGCCATTTGACGGCGACCCCAATCTTCAAGGCGATGAACAGTACCACCAGCTTCTTTAACAGAGGCGGTGTAACGTTCTACCATACCTGAAACTTGTTCACTTTGATCTGGATGAACCAGAAATACAATTTCGTAATGACGCATTTTAGCTCCTTACGGGTTAAGCCTCCCAGTAACCGCACAAATAATCTGCACAACACGAGTAAGGCAAGGAGAGCCAGAAAAATAAAATTCTGACAATATTAGGGGTCGCGAATTCTACGGGACTTATCAATCCACCGCAAGCCATTTACACAGAGGACTTACAATAGATTACTGGGCATTATCAACAGATCATACCCAGCGTCGGCCAACAGGAAGAGGATTAAAGCTGAATAAAATGCTCGCGGTAATGCTGTAACTCTGCAATGGATTCACGGATGTCATCAAGCGCCAAATGCGCACCGGTCTTTTTAAAGCCCTCTAGAGCTTTTGGCTTCCAACGCCGAGCCAGCTCTTTCAAAGTGCTGACATCTAGATTTCGATAATGAAAGTACTCTTCTAAAATCGGCATGTGGCGCGCCATAAATCGGCGATCCTGGCATATTGAATTGCCACACATAGGAGACTTACCTGCCGGAATCCATTGCTTTAAAAATTCTATCGTTTCTAGGGATGCCTGCTCAGAAGTCACATCACTGTCTAGCACACGCTGAGTTAATCCTGAGCGGCCGTGATGAGTCGTATTCCACTCATCCATTGCATCCATTGTTGCTTGCGATTGATGTATCGCTAACACAGGACCTTCGGCCAAGGTGTTCAGCTGTGAATCGGTAACAATGGTGGCTATTTCAATCACAACATCGCTATCGGGCTCTAAGCCCGTCATTTCCAGATCTACCCAAATCAAGTTGTCGTCGTTTTTCATAAAGCTATCCATTCTCCTAAAACTCTCTACAATAGCCTTCATCGACCACTGTGCATGGCGCTCAGTATAGAGTATGACCACCAAATATACTGTCTCGAACGCATAAATTTCGCACATATAAATTGTGCTTTAACCCCCCCAATCTAGGAATTTTATTGATGGCCAAGCGCAAATTGAATCGACGCCAAGCTTGGCGCATAGAAAAAGTTCAACAAGAGCGCATTAAACGTGCCGAAAAAAAAGAACAAGAGTTTGAACAAGAGCTATCTTCAGGTGAACTAGGTGCAGAAAAGAAAGGATTGGTTATTGCTCACTACGGCACCCAAGTCGCGGTAGAGCTGCTGAATGATAACGGCGAAACCATTCCATCCCAGACGCCGGTGCGGTGTCATATGCGTGCTAATTTGGGCTCATTAGTTACCGGGGATCGCGTTGTCTGGCGCGAATCTGAATCTCATGGAGTAATTGTCGCCGTTCTCGAACGCGAGTCCGAATTGAGCAGACCCGACCCTTACGGCGACATGAAAACAGTCGCAGCCAACATAGACCGCATTATTATTGTTATTGCACCCTACCCGGAACCTCACGCCACATTAATTGATCGCTATTTGGTAGCCGCTGAAACCCTCGACATTAAGCCCATTATTTTACTCAACAAGGTTGATCGTATTGACGACAGCAATCGGCAAGCCTTAACTGACATGGAAAAAAATTATCAAGACCTTGGCTATGAGTGGCTCAATGCCTCGGCCACAACTCAGCAAGGCTTACAATCGCTTATTGATTATCTAGCCTCATACACCAGCGTTTTTGTGGGGCAGTCTGGCGTAGGTAAGTCCTCACTCATTAACATGCTCCTACCTGAAATCAACCTCAGAGTGGGCGCATTGTCGTCGGCCCGACAAGAAGGCACGCACACTACAACCACCGCCCAACTATTTCACTTTCCGCAGGGCGGCCATCTTATCGATTCACCCGGAATCCGAGAATTTGGCTTATGGCACATGAACAAACAAGATTTATTAGCAGGCTTTATCGAATTTCGTCCGTTTATTGGCTACTGTAAATTTAGAGATTGCGCTCATCAAAACGAGCCAAAATGCGCTATTTTAGACGCCCTCGCTGACAATAAAATTAGCCAAACTCGAATGAACAGCTACCGCTATATACTCAGCACACTGGAGGACGAGCAATAGCCAGAATACCGCTAATCAATGCCCGCAAATAAAACTCATTCATTCTCTGTCTATACTGAATCGACCTTCTGCATCCACACACAAACAGCGGCAAACCGAATACGGCCTATGCAACCAGAACTTTTCATTGCCAGCCCTACTATAGGGCTCCACGCATTAGCCAATGAGCTGAAAGATTTTCGTCTACTGCCCATAGCGAAAAGTACAGTGCAACCACTACTAGCGGCGTTAAAACACCCTCAAGCCAACGCCGATCGCATTGCTCGTGAAATTAAAAAAGATCCGGCCATGACTCTGCGTATATTATTTATCGCCAATAAAATATTACTGAAGCAAGATAATGAAGCGCAGCAACTAGCCCACACTGTCAGTTTACTAGGACTGCCTCGCGTTGAAAAAATTCTTCACTCAATACCGACTTACGAAACCAGTACCGGCTACAGCGAATGTTTACTGCAAGCTCTTACCGCTGCTGATTTGAGCATTCGCTTACAACTATCACCAAAAGCTGAACAAGAGCGCTATTATTTAAGCGCCTTAGCACTAAATTATTTAGAACAAGCGCTTTGGTGGAAGCACCCAGATCTAATGCAGCAACGCGAGAGACTATTAGCTGCACCAAATAGCGACGACCAATCTATCGAGAAGGCACTTTTTGGCACGACGTTCAATGACTTGCACCAACAGCTAGATAAACATTGGCCGCTGCCTAAATTAGCTCAACGAGCTCTAGCGATAGATAAAGATACTATTGATACCGCACTCACGACCATAAACACCCAACCAACTAATGACGCAATACAATTTTTAGAACTCATGCCTCGATCACTGAAAGACAAATCAGGCCAGTTATTGACCTGCCACCATCTCGCTAAAAAGGGTTGTGACGGCTGGTATAGAGCCGAAACATTAGGCAGCCAAACATTGATATCCTATTTAACTGGCAGCAGCTTGGATCAAGTTGTTTATCATTGTCATCAATCCAGCATTCATTGCCAGCTTCACACCACCCACAACTTGAACTCTGCCTCGCGGCTTTTACGGTTTTGGGACAAGGCCGCCACTATAAAGCCTTTATTTTTAAGCTCTAGCCAAGCCAAAAATATCGACGTTCACTCAAACCTCGATAAAATCAAACATCCAGATACAACTATGCCTGCCATGGCAGAGATTACAGCTTCGGTTAAAAAGAAACCTCAAGCCAACAATGCCAACCTACTCCACCACAATCTAATTCGTCTGCGCAGGGAAAATGAGTTCCACACCGTTAATCAGATTTTTTTAACGTCCATGGAGACTCTTAGAAAAGGATTGGGGATTGATAAAATCGCTCTTTTTATTCTGAACAGCTCCGGCTCAGAACTCAAGACTCACTATCAAGCAGGATTAACTACAGATCACGCTTTGCGTAATTTTAAACTTAAAATAGATATAACCAGTAAAGGCGTCATTCAGAAATTATTGCAACAGCCTGCTGGCTTACATGTAACAGACGCCAATCAAGTCAATGTTACTAAACAGCTACCCGCATTATTTTCTCTTTACGTTAACGCCAATAGCACAGCATTGATGTCGATTTTTCATCAGGATAAACCTTTAGCTATTTTTTATATTGATGATGTCAACTTAGACTCGGAGAAATTCAAATTATTTAAGCAAACCTGTACCGCAACGAGCGCGGCGATTAAAAATCTAGCTGAACACAATAAAACCAAACATAGCAGCACATGAAATAAAGAGAATAGAGCCAAGCAAACAACGGACCATTAGTAACAAACCCCTATTTATTCATTCACTAATACAGTACAGTTTTGCGGCTTCTGATCATGCTCAATCACTAATCCACTACATTCCGGCCTCCGATGTTTTTATCCAAACACCTTGAACGTATTGCTCTTCTACTTTGCCTCATCGCAACACTATCATCTCCACTCGTAGCGGCTAAAGAATCCGACTTACCCTGGACTTTAAATGTTTATTTTGAAAACGACCTGTTTGGAAAAACTGACCAAGACTATACCAACGGCATTCGGTTTTCATGGGTATCACCTGACATCAGCTCCTACGAAACTGACAAACGTTTACCTCTCTGGCTCCGTGACACCAATGATTTCCTGCATTTTTTCCACGATCGCAGTCTGCTCAAACGCTGCTCTAAAGCCAGAGAAGAACACAGTGAAGGTAATTGTATTAGCCGGAATCTAGTTGTAAACCTTGGGCAACTCATTTACACACCGCAAGATAGAGACGCTGCCGAGCTAGTTAAAGATGACCGCCCCTATGCCGGCTACCTCTACAGCAGTGTCGGCTACCACACTCGCAGCGACAACAAACTCGACACCATTGAATTCAGTCTGGGAATTATTGGCCCTGCCGCCATGGGTGAACAATCTCAGGGTTTTATCCACGAGACACGCGGTTTTGACAAATTCAAAGGCTGGGACAATCAACTGAGCAATGAACTGGGGATTGGCTTGCTATATGAACACAAGCAGCGCTTGTTCAGTAACTCGCTCTTTAATACTGATATCAGACATGATTTTATAGCCCATGCAGGACTGAGTATTGGCAACGTTTCCACCTATATTAATAGTGGTTTTGAATATCGGGTGGGCTTGTATTTGCCGGATGATTTCGGCACATCGTCAGTACGCCCCGGGGGGGACAGCGCCTCACCCGGCAGAAGCGACCCGAGACTCAGACCTGATTTTGTCGGCGGCATCCATTTATTTTTAGCCACGGATGCCAGGCTGGTAGCGCGAGATATTTTTCTTGATGGCAATAGTTTTGAAAACAGCCACAGTGTTGATAAGGAAATTGCTGTCGCCGATATTGCGCTGGGAGTAAATTTTATTTACGGCCGCTGGCGCTATTCCTACGCGCAGGTTTGGCGAACCAGAGAGTTCACACAACAAGTCCATTCCCATGAATATGGCTCTATCACTATTTCTTATACGTTTTAACACTTCAGCCAATAGCTATTCATTGCAATCTGGTTAACAATTCAGACTAACTAGCGTCATAACCAAAACGAGGTTTATATGTCCCTTTTCCCCATGCTAATAGAGCCTGAACAACTGGCAGAGCAACTGCACAACCCCAATCTATTAATTGTTGATCTCTGCACGGAGCAGAGCTACGCCGAAGGCCATATTCCTGGAGCAATTCATGTTCCACCATCTTGGCTTTTGTGTGGACACCCCCCCTTCCCAGGCAAGCTACCCAATACAGCACAACTAGAAAAACTTTTTTCTGAACTTGGACTAACCACAGACACACATGTTATCGCTTATGACGACGAAGGCGGCGGCTGGGCTGGGCGATTAATTTGGACTCTTGATGTTATTGGCCATAAAAATTATTCCTATCTCAATGGCGGAATACACGCGTGGAGAAGCGCGGGAATGTCAGAGAGCACAACTCCAGAAACCCGTAGTCCTGCGCCCATTTCAATCACCATCCAACGACAATACATAGCTGAAATTAGCGATATATTGCCACGCTTAGGGCAGAACAACTTTGCTGTATGGGACGCCAGAAGCCCACTGGAATACAGCGGTGAAAGAGTCTTGGCGGCCAAAGGTGGGCATATTCCAGGCGCCATAAACTGTGAGTGGACCAATTTAATGGACGCGAAAAGAGACCTTAGAATACGTGTAGACGCCGAGCAGCGATTAAATAACATCGGCCTCAATAAAAACCAAGAAATTATCACTCACTGCCAAACTCATCATCGCTCTGGCTTTACCTACCTAGTCGGTAAAGTTTTAGGATTTAATATCAAAGGCTATCACGGCTCTTGGTCAGAGTGGGGCAACGATCCAAACACACCTGTCGAAATTTAGGACTGAAATCAAACCCAATACGTATTAAAATACATCCTCAAAAATACGTTTCAAGCGCAGAGAAAACATGAAAGAAAAATTGTTTATTATTTTCCAATACATCATCCCACAACATGCTTTATCACATGCGGCTGGCTGGCTGGCCAACACATCCATTAGCTGGATAAAAGACCCTTTTACTCGTTGGTTTGTTAAACGCTATAACATCAACATGAACGAAGCCAAACAAACAGACCCATGCCAATATAGTTCTTTCAATGATTTTTTTACTCGCGAGCTCAAAGAAGGTGCCAGAACAATTTGCACCGAGGATGATTCTATTGCCTGCCCCGCTGATGGCGCCATAAGTCAGCTTGGAAAAATTCAAAACGGTCGGGTATTTCAAGCCAAAGGCCAAGACTATAGCTTACAAGAACTGATTGGCGGCGATGAAGAACTGGCCGATAAATTTCAAGACGGCCATTTTGCTACCGTTTATTTATCCCCCAAAGATTATCATCGTGTGCATATGCCGCTAGGCGGAAAGCTAACTCAAATGATTCACGTGCCTGGTGATTTATTCTCCGTTAATGAAGTTACTGCAGCCAATGTACCTAGGTTATTTTCACGCAACGAGCGAGCTGTATGCATCTTCGAAACTGACATTGGCCCTATGGCGGTTATATTGGTAGGAGCGATGATAGTTGCCAGTATTGAAACCGTATGGGCGGGCCAGATCACTCCAGATGACAGAAAAATTAAAACAACTCACTACGATAAAGTCGCTGATATAACTTTAGCCAAAGGAGACGAAATGGGTAGATTTAAACTCGGATCTACAGCGGTCATCTTATTCGGTAAAGACGCTATAACTTGGGGTGAGGAATTCACTGCCAATTCGCCAACACGAATGGGGGAATCTCTAGGGAAAATCCAGACCGCTTAATATGACACCACTCACTTAATTCGCAGACTGAATTTGAGTGAGCGGTAAATTAACTTAGGTTTAGTTTTTACGACCAAAAAAAGAAAATAGTTTTTTCTTTTGCGGGTTGAAAATATAAGTTTCTCTTAAATGTTCTATATCAATAGAAAAAGCATCCGACTCTAAGTCTGAAGCGATTTCGATCATCTCTACATCTTTCAATTTTTTCTTGCCGCTATCAATCAACCCCTGCTTATGCTTTTGATCCAAAGCCAAATCTAAGATAAAAGGCGTATCAAGCATCTTTTTACATGAGTCCATGACGATTAATATTTTCGGTTTCAATCGTCGTTCAAAATTTTGCTCTACGACGACTGCCACTTCTCCAGTACTCAGTTCAACTAAGGTACCTGTAGGGTACAACCCAATAGCACGAATAAATTCAACAACCAACTCTTCTTGAAACTCCTTATTGCGGCATTCGTACAACTTGGCAACCGCCTTAGAGGGTGAAAGTGATAGCTTTTGGTTCCGCTGATTAATGGTTTCATCATAGAAGGTCACTATGCCCGCTATGCGCGCATTCAGTGGGATTTTGTCGCCACAAAAACTTCGAGGAAAGCCGCTACCATTAACTCTTTCGCAATGGTTCTTCACTACAGAAATTACTTTGGGCTCTACATTTTCAGCACCACGCAACATTTCAACGCCATATTCAATAAACTTCTCATAGGCCCTCTGCTCATCGAGCGTCCTCTCTGAGCTCTCAAGCAGATGCATATCTAGCTTTGACTTGCCAATATCTTTAAGCAGAACGCCCATTGCCAAGACATCAAGCTCTTTTTTAGCCAGACCAATATAACGACCAAAGATTATTGCCCAAACCGCAGAGCGAACAGAGTGACCGTAGGTATGTTCATCTACATGCTTAACGCGAGATAACCAAGTAAACGCATCAGGATTTCGCAATACACTATCGACCATAGAACTGGCAACACGCTTAGTGGACTGCACCTGAATATCACCACCAGAACCCAGCTGATTAACAACTTCACCTACGGATCTGAATACCTCTTGATGTAATTGCTTAGCCTTAGCGGCCTCTTTATTGAGACTCTCTTGAATCGGGTAAATGTTATGCGTGGGCTTCAAGGGGGATACACTAACAGGGATATGACTGCTCTTATCCGTTCTTTTGCCGCCAGTCGGAGGTGTGATAATCGGCGTTAACGTTTTTAAATTGGCAGCAACCGAACCTGAAGCTTTTTCAATATCAATATGAACAAACTTGCAGTATTGACGTAAGAGTGAAACATCTTCTATATCTCGAATATAGAAACCCTGAATAGGAAAAGGTGTTTGCGTCCAAGGCCGATCGAGACCAGACACATACATACCAATAACGACTTCATTCACCGGCAGTTTAAATTGCTTAATTGCCATATCACCCTCCCAGCATTACGCCAGCCACACACAATAGACAATCAGTATAACCGAAAGGTAAGCCGTTATTTGTGATAGATGTCCGATAATTCGTGAACGGCTTCAATAAATGCACCAGCGTGAGCAGGATCTACCTCAGGAGTAATTCCATGGCCCAAATTAAACACATGACCACTGCCGCGACCATAGCTAGCCAAGATATCCTCAACTTCTTGGCGGATACGCTCAGGCTTGGCATAGAGAATTGAAGGATCCATATTGCCTTGTAAGGATACTTTATCGCCAACCCGCTGCCGTGCACTCCCAAGATCAGTGGTCCAATCTAAGCCTAATGCCGTAGCACCAGTATCAGCCATTAACTCTAGCCACTGACCACCGCCCTTAGTAAACATAATAACCGGTACTTTTCTGCCTTCGTGCTCTTTAATTAACCCATCAATAATTCGCTGCATAGGGCGCAGAGAAAACTCTTGGTAAGCAGAAAAGCTAAGGGCGCCACCCCACGAATCGAAAATTTGAACCGCTTGCGCACCCGCTAAAATTTGTGCGTTCAAGTAAGCAGTTACCGATTCAACCAGCTTATCAAGCAACAAATGCATAACTTCAGGCTGATTATAAAATAAAGCTTTGGTGCGGCGATAATCTTTTGATGAACCACCTTCAACCATGTACGTTGCCAAGGTCCACGGGCTGCCTGAAAAGCCTATAAGCGGCACTCTGCCATTTAATTCTTTACGAATAGTTGAAACAGCATCGATAACATAAGGTAAATCTTTTTCAGGGTTAACAACCGGTAACGCTTCAATATCAGCTGCCGTTGTCACTGGCTTACGAAAACGCGGTCCTTCTCCCGTCTCAAAATATAACCCCAAGCCCATTGCGTCGGGAATGGTTAGAATGTCAGAAAACAATATGGCTGCATCAAGCTGAGGGAAGCGATCAAGTGGCTGCATTGTCACTTCACAAGCTCGCTCGGGGTTGGTGCACAACGCCATAAAATCACCAGCTTCAGCTCTGCTGGCTCGATATTCAGGCAAATAACGCCCAGCTTGTCGCATCATCCACACAGGAGTAACGTCAACAGGTTGCTTTAGTAGGGCCCGTAAAAAGCGGTCATTTTTTAATTCAGACATTGTCGCACACTCATTTTATTATGGTTATATAACAGCCTACACAGCTAGGTAATCAAGGATGCCTTCAGCAGCCTGACGCCCCTCCCAAATAGCTGTTACAACTAAGTCTGAGCCTCTCACCATGTCACCACCGGCGAACACTTTAGGATTACTGGTTTGAAACTTAAATGCTTGAGCTTCTGGTGCTTCTACACCACCCCAACTGTTAACAGTAATATTGTGTTCATCAAACCAAGGAGCGGGATTTGGATTAAAACCAAACGCCACAAGTACAACATCAGCCGGCAAAATTTCTTCACTACCCGCTATAGGTTCTGGGCGACGACGACCATTTTCATCCTCATCACCAAGCTGGGTTGTAACAACTTTAATTCCTTCAACTTTATCTGTACCTACAATTGCAATCGGCTGGCGATTAAATAGAAACTCTACCCCTTCATCACGAGCATTAGTCACTTCGCGTACAGAGCCTGGCATATTGGCCTCATCCCGGCGATAGGCACAGGTTACAGATTCTGCGCTTTGGCGGATTGAGGTGCGATTACAATCCATCGCTGTATCGCCGCCACCAAGCACAATGACTTTCTTGTCTGCCACACTGATATAATCTTCAGGCTTTTTCTCAAAACCCAAATTGCGATTCACGCTAGAAATCAAGAATGGCAATGCATCGTAGACACCGGGTAAATCTTCACCCGGAAATCCGCCTTTCATGGATGTATAAGTCCCCATACCCATGAACACAGCATCATAATCACGCAATAGTTCTTCCATACTGATATCTTTACCTATCTCAGTATTCAAACGGAATTCTATTCCCATCTCGGTAAATACTTCACGGCGCTTAGTCAGTACCGACTTTTCTAGCTTGAACTCAGGAATACCAAAAGTCAGTAACCCGCCTATTTCTGGGTAAAGATCAAATACAGTCGGCTTCACGCCATTGCGAATCAACACATCAGCACAACCTAAACCTGCAGGGCCTGCGCCAATAACAGCTACTTTTTTATCAGTCCAAACAACGTTAGACATGTCTGGCTTCCAACCCAATGCAAAAGCCGTATCCGTAATGTACTTTTCAGCATTACCAATAGTTACCGCGCCGAAGCCATCATTTAACGTACAGGCACCTTCACACAAGCGGTCTTGCGGGCAAACTCGGCCACACACTTCTGGTAATGTATTTGTTTCATGGCTCAGCTCTGCCGCTTCAAAAATATTACCTTCTGAGATCAACTTTAACCAATTCGGGATAAAGTTATGTACCGGGCATTTCCATTCACAATAAGGGTTACCGCACTCTAAACAGCGATGCGATTGACCTTTCACCTGATTCTCAGTATACGGTTGGTATATTTCTACAAACTCGTTCTGACGAGTTGAAATATCTTTTTTATCTGGATCTTTACGTCCGACATCCAAAAACTGAAATTTGTTATTTAAACGCTCAGCCATTTCATTACCTCTATAATTCGCTCGCTATTAAGCCGCGTTTATTCGCCGCGCTGCTTTACACTATTAAGCAGGTCATTAAGATCAGCCGCCTTGGGTTTTACTAACCAAAACTTGCCGACATAATCACGGAAATTGTCTAGTAATTCTTGCCCCCAAGAACTGCCTGTCTCTTTAACGAATTCACGAATCACTTCACGTAAATAATTACGGTAGGCTTCTGTTGATTCTTGATTAATACGGTACATCTCAACAAGCTCGTGGTTACATTTATCGACAAAGCTATTATCTTCATCGAGCACGTACGCAAAACCACCGGTCATTCCCGCGCCAAAATTGACCCCTGTCTCACCAAGAATCGCAACCATACCGCCCGTCATATATTCACAGCAGTGATCACCAGCTCCCTCTACAACCGCGTGAGCGCCAGAGTTTCTCACTCCACAACGCTCACCAGCGGTACCTGCAGCCAATAATTTACCGCCTGTAGCACCATACAAGCAGGTGTTGCCCATTATGCTGGTAGTGCGGGATTCAAATTCAGAACCCTGCGGCGGACGCAATATGATTTTACCGCCAGCCATACCCTTTCCAACATAATCATTCGCATCACCTTCTAGATAAAGCTCAAGACCACCCGCATTCCACACACCAAAGCTTTGACCGGCAATACCCGTTAGATTCAACTTGATCGGGGCACTACCCATACCTTGATTGCCATGTCGCTTGGCTATTTCACCACTCAAACGAGCGCCAATAGAACGGTCACAATTATTGATACGGAAATTAAATTCACCGCCAAGTTTACCTTCAATCGCAGGCAACACTGCCTCTACCATAGCTTCAGCAGTTTCGCCCTTATCGAACGGTTCGTTCTTACTGTTCGTACAAAACTGCGGCTTGCTCTCTAGAAATTCATCGGTGTGTATGATTGAACTTAAATCTAACGCGTTTTGCTTAGCGGTTACACCATCTAAGCACTCCAACAAATCTACCCGTCCAATCAACTCATCAAGAGAACGAACACCTAAACGCGCCATCCACTCACGAACCTCCTCAGCAACAAAGCGGAAGAAATTCATGGCCATGTCGACTGTGCCGACATAGTGCTCATCGCGCAACTGTTCGTTCTGTGTCGCTACACCCGTTGCACAATTATTCAAGTGGCAAATTCTTAAATATTTACACCCTAAAGCAACCATAGGTGCAGTACCAAAGCCAAAACTTTCAGCACCCAAAATAGCGGCTTTGATAACATCCAAGCCCGACTTAAGGCCGCCGTCCGTCTGCACTCTCACTTTATCCCGAAGGTTATTCGCCCGCAGCGTCTGGTGAGTTTCACTCAAACCTAATTCCCAAGGAGAGCCAGCATAACGAATCGACGTTAATGGACTTGCCGCCGTACCGCCATCGTAACCAGAAATCGTGATTAAATCGGCATAGGCCTTAGCCACACCAGCAGCAATTGTGCCTACCCCTGGACGAGAAACTAATTTTACCGACACCAAGGCTGATGGATTAACTTGTTTTAAGTCGTATATCAGCTGGGCCAAATCTTCAATCGAATAAATATCGTGATGAGGAGGAGGCGAGATCAAAGTAACACCTGGAACTGAGTACCGCAGGCGAGCAATAAGCTTATTAACCTTTCCACCAGGCAACTGACCACCCTCGCCAGGCTTAGCCCCCTGTGCCACTTTTATCTGTAAAACTTCTGCATTAACTAAGTAATGCGGGGTTACACCAAAACGCCCAGAAGCAACCTGTTTGATTTTTGAGACTTTGTTGGTATTGAAGCGCGCAGGATCCTCCCCGCCTTCACCACTATTCGATCGCCCACCAAGAGTGTTCATCGCTTGCGCCAAAGCTTCATGCGCCTCTGGAGAAAGTGCGCCTAATGACATAGCCGCCGAATCGAAGCGGCGTACAATAGCCTCCATTGGCTCAACTTCATCAAGAGGTATAGCTACGTCCGCAAGCCTTAATCCCAATAAATCTCTTAACGTTGCCGCAGGGCGATGATTAACCAAATCTGCGTACTCTTGCCAAACCTTTGGATCGCCGGTCTTTACAGCTTTTTGTAATGTTTGCACAACATCAGGGTTAAACGCATGGTATTCCTCGCCATGCACATACTTCAGCAAACCACCGGGGGAAATGGACTTGCGCTTGATCCAAGCCAATTGAGCCAATTGCTTTTGATCAGACTCAATATGTACAAAACCCGCTCCCTGAATACGACTGTCTGTACCTGTGAAACATAAATCGATCACGTCGCTGTCTAAGCCAACCGCTTCAAACAATTGAGCACCGCGATATGATGCAATGGTCGATATACCCATTTTCGATAATATTTTTAACAGACCTTTGTTTAGGCCTTTGCGGTAATTAATATAAGAAGTACTAACATCAAGTAATATGTCACCTGACTCAATCAAATTATTAAGAAGGTGATAACTCAAATATGGATAAACCGCAGACGCTCCATAACCAATTAAAGCGGCAACATGATGTGAATCTCTTGCCGAAGCCGTTTCAACAATAATGTTAGAGTCACACCGCAAACCTTCTCCCATCAAGCATTGATGCACAGCCCCCGTTGCTAATAAAGCAGGTATAGGGAGTTCGCCCTCTTTCATGTCATTATCTGTCAGCAAAACCAACACCACACCTGAACGCACAGCATCAGCAACCTCGTTATTTAGGCTGACAATCGCTTCACGTAAAGTTTTTTGCTGCGGATCGTAATACAGGGAGAATTTCTTCGGCGTATATCCTGGGCGATCACAATCAGCCAACGCTTGGTATTTTTCTGGAGACAGCACAGGTGAGCTTAAAACGATTCTATCGGCATGATCTTCAGTCTGCTGATACAGCGATAACTCGCGACCCAAACAGGTCTCAAGCGACATCACGATTGTCTCACGTAGGGGGTCAATTGGTGGGTTAGTCACCTGCGCAAACTGCTGCCTAAAGTAATCGTATGGCGACCGTACTTTTTCTGACAATACCGCCATAGGTGTATCATCACCCATAGAGCCGACTGCTTCTTGCCCAGCTTCTGCCAATGGCCTAATTACTTGGTCCATCTCCTCAAGCGAAACCTGAAACATCTTCATGTAAGTCTTTAATTCATCGCTATCGGCTGGACCAACATTGTTTGAATTAAGCTTTGACTCAATGCGAGATTGCCTCTTCCTCAACCAGTCTTTATAAGGAAACGCGGACTTCAGCTGATCATCAACATCTTTCGTGTGATAGATTTTGCCTTCTTGCGTATCAATAGACAGAATCTGGCCTGGTCCTAAACGACCCTTAGCAATAACATCTTCGGGCTGATAATTGTATACGCCTACTTCTGAAGCTACGGTTATTAATCCATCTTTAGTCATCACCCAGCGAGATGGGCGCAAGCCATTCCGATCAAGCGTACAAACGGCATAGCGACCATCCGTAATCACCAAGCCGGCAGGGCCGTCCCACGGCTCAATATGCATAGAATTGTATTCATAGAATGCACGAACATCAGGATCCATAGTTTGCACATTCTGCCAAGCAGGAGGAACTAGCATCCGCACTGCTCTGTGTAACTCCATGCCTCCAGTCAAAAGCACTTCAAGCATATTATCTAAGCTGGATGAATCAGATCCTGTGCGGTTAACCAGTGGCGTAACTTCACTTAAATTAGGCAGCAAGTCACTTTGGAACTTGGCTGTACGAGCAACCGACCAATTGCGATTACCCATAACTGTATTAATTTCTCCATTGTGGGCTAGCATGCGAAATGGCTGAGCCAACGGCCAACGAGGAGAAGTATTAGTAGAAAAACGCTGATGGAAAACACAAATAGCTGTTTCTAAATCAGGATTAGCCAAATCTAAAAAGAATTTTGGTAAATCCACAGGCATTAATAAGCCTTTATAAGAAATGACATTATCGCTCATACTGGCGACATAAAAATCTTTATCATCAGAAAGTACTATTTCAGCCTTTCTTCGTGCCATGAATAATTTGGCGTTAAACTCGTTCGAAGCCTGCTCTTCACAACCAATAAATAAGTGAAAAAACTGAGGCAAAGTTTCAAGCGCTATAGGACCCAAGCACTCCTCATTGGTTGGCACTACACGCCAACCCAAGGCAGTTAACCCTTGACCTTTCAGTGCTTTCTCAACAGCTTCACGAGCCGCTTGAGCTTTCGCTTCATCCTGAGATAGCATGATAGAGCTCACGCCGTACTGAGCCCCCAAAACAAGCCCCAACTCGGACTGAGCTATTGACCGCAAAAAACCGTCTGGCTTTTGCATTAATAGGCCGCAGCCATCGCCAGTTTTTCCGTCAGCGGCAATGCCGCCCCTGTGGGTCATACACGTTAATGATTCAATTGCTGTGGCTAGTAACTTATGGCTGATCTCACCTTCAATATGGGCAACCAAACCAAATCCACAATTATCTTTGAATTCGTCTACGTTATAGAGGCCTGAACTCATAGCGGGTCTCACACTCAGTGGCTAAAAAAATAAATTCATTTGCAAACTGTGAAAACTTTTGAATTCAGCAGAAACAAAAAAGGCCCCTATTAAGGGACCCCAGCAAATGGGCGCAGCATATTACCCGCTAAGCGCCAAATAAGCAAGATTGGAGCCCAATCACAAAGAGCGAGAAAACTATATCTTCTTCTAAATTCGCCTATCTTCTTAGAAACTACTGCAATTCTTTAACAATATCATTAAGCATTCTCGGCCAAGGGGAAAGGGACCGCTGCTCTTTTGGCAATTTATCAATCGATTCTCGAGCTTGGCTTTTTGTTTTATGCGGCCCCTCCACTACAACAAACCAATTATGGTTAGACCTCAGCGTCGAATACAAATACAGTCGAGAATGATTCGATTGACGCTTTTTAAACAACTGCACCGCCTCTTGCGAGCTAGACGCCATAACTTGCACCATGTAACTTTTCTCAGGCAAGGATAATAAATACTCACCATCAAAGGCTAATTTGACCGGCTCTGGCTCTGGCTGAACAATTTCAGATAAAAAAACAGGCCGGTCAAGCTTATTAATAGTGGACGCACCCACTGCTTGACTCACTTGATCTTGATCGCGGTACAAATACCAAATTAAAGCAACAGCTAAAGCCATCGAAAAAAACAGCACGTACACCAATGGCCGCAACATAAGTGAGCCTCTAGTCCCCGCAATAAATTTTTCCAAAAGGGCCGACTGTGCGTATCTGTTTATTTTTCCGGGCAAACCGCGAGACTGATTCCAAATCGTATCGTAATCAGCATCCAGGAATATTTGCCTTCCATCCCAGCCAGCCGACTTCAACCTAAATTCGATATAATTCTTTAACTCGACCCTATTTAAGGGTGGCAATTGCATCTCATGTATAGACAGGCCTGCTCTACCCTGAGGCTTTAATCGGCCTAAAACATCCAGCCCACCCCAAAATATAATTTTCATCCCTGCCTGCGATTCAAGACCATCCCCTTGGAACAATCCAGCCAACGACTGTAATGCCTCGTCAGACAAAAGATGAGCATTATCGATGGAAACTACTGATCGATGGCCTTCTGCAATTGACTTATGAATGAGATGCCGCAGCCTCGCCAAAGTTTTTCCTACACTTTCAGCCTCGCTCTGTGCCGGAGCAAGTAACGACAATAAACGCCCAAACACATCATTTTGATTTGTTAATAAAGAAACATCAATATCTTCAAAACCAATACCCGAACTTTCCAATTCGAGCATGAGCCTATCTTTAACAAAACTACGACCACAATCTTCAGCAGACCGTATCAACAACAAGCCACTACCAAACTGGCAAAAATGAAATGCCTGAGACACAAACTCTTGACGCTGAGCGCCAGAAAAAAACGGCTGATTTTCTGCATTCGCATCAAAAGGAGCTTTCGACAAAGAAAGTTCACTCAAATAATCTCGCGGCTGATCCATACAAATTCCCACAGGTAACGAACGCAATTACTAATTATTCAACTTAAAACAATACAACCTAGCTTTTACAAACAGATAGAGTTTTTCTTAAGTTAACAGGTGAGAAGTCTTCTGTAATAATCGCTTCGCCAATGGACTTTAATAGAACTAAGCGCAACCTTTCATTTAGTACTTTTTTATCGACGATCATGATCTCTATAAAATCTTCAGCATCCATATTAGCAGGAGAAGTGATAGGTAAATTTGCAGCAACTAAAAGATTTCGAACACGATCAACATCATGCTGACTCAAGCTCCCCTCACGCATAGACAAATCTGCAGCCATTAGCATTCCTGCTGCAACGGCCTCACCATGCAACCAATTACCATAGCCTTGATGTGTTTCTATCGCATGCCCAAAGGTATGTCCAAAATTTAAAATTGCACGCAGTCCGCCCTCGCGCTCATCTTTTGCTACCACCTCAGCTTTATTCACACACGACCTTTCGATTGCGAAAGTCAAAGCTTCGTAATCACAAGCCATCAGCTTGGGCATATTATTTTCTAGCCAATCGAAAAATTTTGAATCGGAGATCAAGCCATACTTAATAACTTCAGCAATTCCCGCTGACAACTCTCGCTCAGGCAGCGTAGACAAGACAGCCGGATCAATCAACACAGCATTCGGCTGATGAAACGCACCAATCATATTTTTCCCTAGCGGATGATTAACGCCTGTCTTACCACCCACAGATGAATCGACCTGCGACAGCAATGTTGTTGGCACCTGAATGAAGTTCACGCCTCTTTGATAACAAGCCGCCGAAAATCCTGTCATATCGCCAACCACACCCCCACCTAAAGCGACTAAAGTTGTCGTTCTATTATGTTTATCCTCCAACAACTTATTATAAATAAGATTCAAAGTCTCTGTCGTCTTATAGCATTCCCCGTCGGGCAGTATCACTGTACTAACCGTAAAGTCCTCGGTTAAAACATTCAATAATCTCGACAGGTACATCGGTTCAACAGTTTCGTTTGTCACCACGCAAACCTGACCACCTTTAACATAAGGCAGCAGCAACTTAGCATCGCCTAAAATATTTTCTCCGATATGAATAGGATAACTCCTATCACCCAGATCTACCGTTAATGTACGCATTATCATCCACTTATCTACATATGTGTTTTTACAACAAACGGATCATACCGCTTACCCTGAATTAGCGATATTGAATATTGTTATGAATTAATCAGAAGGGGTAAAACTAGGCTCAGCCATTAGAGATGACCAGCAATTTCCTGAGCTACAGAGCGAGGACTTCTGCGATCAGTCTTTACAATAAAATCAGCAACGGATTGATACATCTGATCGCGAGCAGCAATAAGCTCTTTTATTTTTTCTTCAGGGTTATCAACTTGAAGCAATGGGCGCTTTTTATCTTTACTCGTACGCTCAAGCAATTGCTCAACCGATGCCATTAGATAAAAAACGGTCCCTTTTGCCGACATTATTTTTTGATTTTCTTCTTTTATGACTGCCCCACCACCGGTAGCAAGAACAACTGAAGGGCCATTTAGTATATCCTCGAGGACTGACGACTCTCTTAAACGAAACCCCTCCTCACCTTCAACATCAAAAATCCAAGGAATATCGGCCCCAGTCCTTTCTTCAATAACACGATCGCTATCAACAAAAGGCAAGCTAAGAATACTAGCGAGAAGCTTACCAATAGTTGATTTCCCGGCCCCCATGGGGCCGACCAATATAATACTTCGAGGCATGCAGGCTACTTAACCAACCCATCAGAAAGGATTTTAGGTGTAACGAAGATCAACAACTCGCGCTTTTCCTCATTCCTAACTTCTTGCCGAAAGAGACGACCAATAAATGGGATGTCACCAAGCAGAGGCACTTTAGTCACACCTTCGATACGCTCAGTTTGAAAAATCCCACCTAAAACAACTGTTTGGCCATCATCTACCAAAACTTGAGTCTGCAACTCAGTAACATCAATTATTGGAATACCCGTAGCCAAATCAAGATCCCCCAAAGAGTCCTGATTAATAATCAAATCCATAATCACATGATTATCTGGGGTGATTTGTGGCGTCACCTCTAATTGTAAAACAGCCTCTTTGAACGATGTTGTAGTAGCGCCACTAGAAGAAGCTTCCTGATAAGGAATTTCTGTACCGCTTTGGATATAAGCTTTCTGCTTGTCACCAGTGATCACTTTTGGCTGAGCTACAATTTCTCCAAAGCCACTGTCTTGCATTGCACTTAGTTCAATACCGAGTAAAAAATTATCCGTTAAAATATTCCAAGCAAGTGAACCCGCCGCATTTTGCAAGCCTAAATCAACAAGGTTAGATGTCACTAAATTACGCTCATCGTCACTAATACCATCGCCATCAGAATCAATAAACAACCCTTCCGGGCCATCGCCATCACCATTAGTCAGCCCATCTAAAGTACCCGACATTTCCTGCTTCCCACCTCGAGTAGTAGTAACGTAATCTCCAGCGATACGTACACCCAACTCTTTACGGAAATCAGTAGTCGCAACAACAATTCTCGCCTCGATCATAACTTGGCGTATAGGCACATCGATCTTATCTATCAACTGAGTGAACTCAGATATTTTTTCAGCTGTATCAGTTAAAATTATAGAGTTCGTTCTATCATCGACAATTGCTGAACCACGCTCAGATAGAATACTGGTTGTTGAGGTTCCGTCATCGGAGTCCCCCTCATCCACACTAAACAATTCAAATAACTCTTTCGCGTTCGCGTATTTAATACGAATGTATTCAGTCTGCAAAGGCGCCAACTCTTGCAACTGCTTTTTAGTCTCTATCTCTTGACGTTCCCGCTCGGCTATTTCAGCAGCAGGAGCAACCATCAAGACGTTACCTATCTGCCTCTTATCTAAGCCTTTGGTTTTCAAAACCAAGTTTAGGGCTTGATCCCAAGGCACATTATCCAAACGCAAGGTAATACTGCCGGTAACCGTATCACTCGCCACCAAGTTTAATTCTGTAAAATCTGCAATTAACTGCAATACAGAACGAACCTCAATATTTTGAAAATTCAAAGATAATTTTTCACCAACAAACGCAAAGCGAGATTGTCTTTCTTCCAACTCTTCATCGGTCATTGGCTTAATGCTGATAACATATTCATTATCAGCCTGATAAGCCAAATAGTCATATTCCTCTATCGTTTGGATTTCAAACACCGCCTTAGAAGAACCTGACTCAGCTTTGATTAAACTCACAGGAGTAGCAAAATCAATCACATCAAGGTTTCGCCTTAATGATTCTGGCAGCAGGACATCCGCAAAAGACACAACCACTTTATCGCCCTTCTGCTCGACGTCCACATTCACAGAAGGACTCGTCAGGCCAATAATTATCTTACCTTCACCCGCCTCTCCCCGACGAAAGTCAACGCTATTAATTGCCAGCTCTTCCGAAGCCGTAGAGTTTAAGACGGGAGAGTTATTGCCTGAAGGAACACTAACCCCGTTACCACCAACCTCAAGAACCATAGTATTACCCTCTAGGCGGGTAACATAAGGATCCAGCTCTGTCATATTTAAAACCAACCTAGTCCGATCACCTCCACTTAAAACCACAGCTGACCGCGCATTGGCAAACGACAAGGGATATTTTTTTTCTTGAAGCGCATTTTCCACTCCAGAGAAATCTAAAATTATTCTCGCCGGTTTTTCGATCGTGTAACCATTAGGCTGAGCAGGGGCGTCATCAAAACTTAACCTCACCTCGAATCGATCGCCTGGTAATTCTGCAAATTTAATATCTTGCAGCACACTTGATTGCACAATAGAGACATGAAGTAACACGCCCCCTAACAGAACTATCGTAGAGAAAGCTTTGTTATAAATTTTTTCCAGACTCAACATGGTCTTTATTCCTTTTCTTCTAATTGCAAAGCTTTCGGGCGTTCGACCCAGCCATTGGTGCCATTTGGCACTATTTCAATAATATCTATTTTTTGATTGGACGTAGCAACGATTTCGCCATGATTTTTACCAATGAAATTGCCGTCTGTCACTCTGTGAATCCCACCTTCGCCATCATTAATGAGAGCCCACTGAGTCCCATCTTTTTCCAGAGCACCAACCATAGCCAAGGAAGCCAAATTAAACCCTTCTAGGTATTCCTTTTCTCGATTTAAATTAGGCTCCACATTACTACGTCGCCCCACCACCACTTCCAAAGCTTCTTCGAGAGGAACAACAAACGGACTACGCAGAGTCATAGCCGAATACAAAAAATTCTCATAGGGAACAAAAGGAGGCAAAGGTTCAATTCTACCACTTGGCCGCCGCTTGGTTTCATCGACAAATCGCTGTAAGTCCTGATGAGATCCACCACTGCAAGCCGACAGCAATATAGCGCCCAACATCACAGCAATAATTTTAGGAGAGGATTTCATCATTATTTCTCCTGGTCTTTATATCGATACGTTTTTGCTAATATGGTCATATCCAATAAACCATCGCTCTCTCTACCTGTAATATCATAGTCATGCAGGGTCACTATTCGGGGCATTCCGGCCACGCCACTAACAAAGCTACCCATATCATGGTATGTACCCGTAACATTGATCGAAATGGGTAACTCAATATAGAACTCAGCTGCTTTTTCATCCTGCAGGTCAATACTGGTTATTTGCAAACCACTGGATGCACCTTTCTCATCTATATCCTCTAACAATCCAGGCACCTCAGTATCACTCGGCAATTGCCTAATCAATGCCCCAAAGGATTTTTCCATTTCCGTCATTTGTTCACGATAAGCATCAAGGTTCGCAGCCTGAAAAGCTTTCGATTCAAAAGACTGTTTCAAAGTCACCTCTTCCTTAATAATTCTAGAATGCTGTACATTTAGGTCTTTAACGAACAAAAAATAAGAACCTCCAGCTACAGCTGACACCAGCAGGGCACAGAAAAAAGCTTTACCCGCTGCGGGCCAAATACCCATTCGAGTCCAATCGATGTCATTAATGTCAAAGTCATTAAGCTGATCGAGCACATCTTGTAGCGCCATTATTCACCGCTCCCTTCTTTTTCTTTCGGTTTGCTAGGCACAAACGTCAACATAAACTCACTTGCTTGCTCACCCAAGTCTGGAGCCGCTTTAACGGAGCTTAAATTCGGCGAAGAAAACCACTCCGAGCGATCAATATTTCGCATAAGAGCAGACACCCTAACATTTGACTCAGCCACGCCAGCCAACGAAATTACGTCTCCATCTCGGGCCAATTTTTTAAGGTACACACCCTCAGGAATAGATCTTACTAATTCATCAAAATAGCGGACGATTACAGGCCTCTCACCTTGCAAACCTTGAATCACTTTCATCCGCTCTATCAACTCCTCCCTGCGCTCTCTTAATTCTTTTATCTCTTTTACTTTTTTATCAAGAACCGCTATCTCCTGGTTCAAGTATTTATTGCGAGCATTCTGATTATCGATATTTGTATTAATAGAACTTACCCAAAGATAACCACAGACCACCGCAAAGAAAACAACACCACCAACAACAGTTAAGAACTCTTGTTGTTTTTCGCGCCTATACTCATCTCGCCAAGGCAGGAGGTTTATATTTGCCATCAGTTAAAACTCCTCATAGCCAAGCCAGTAGCAATCATCAAAGAAGGAGCATCATTCGCTAACGCGGCCGCATTAACCCGCGAGGCCACAGCCATATTCGCAAAAGGGTTTGCAACGGTAGCTTGAGTCCCAAGCTTTTCCTCAAGGAGATCGCACAAACCGTCCAAGGAGGCCACACCACCAGCCATAATTATGTGGTCAACATCGTTATATTGACTTGAAGAAAAGAAAAATTGTAAAGAGCGCGTAACTTGCTGCACAACAGATTCTTTAAAGGGCTCTAAAACTTCAGCCTCATAATCATCAGGTAAACCGCCTTGCTTTTTAGCTAGGCCAGCCTCTTCAATTGAAAGGCCATAACGACGCTGAATCTCTTCGGTTAACTGCTTGCCGCCAAATAGCTGCTCTCGCATATAAGCCGTTTTACCACCAACCAGTATGCTTAATGTTGTCATTGTGGCACCTATATCAATCACCGCAATGACTTGATCAGCCTGATCTTCAAATTGTTCCGCAATAAGACTGAATGCGCGCTCCATCGTATAAGCTTCGACATCCACAACTTTTGGATTAAGACCCGCATCACTCAAAGCAGCAGCTCGAAAATCAACGTTTTCCCTGCGGCAGGCAGCCAATAGCACATCCACTTGCTCAGGGTTACTCTCTGACTGACCCTGAACTTCGAAATCAATAGCAACCTCTTCAAGCGGGTAAGGAATATATTGATCCGCCTCTAAAGATATTTGCGTCTCTAAAGCGTCATCACTCAAGCCTGCGGGCATTTCAATAACCTTGGTTATTACCGCCGAACCAGCAACCGCAACCGCGGCGTCTTTAACCTTAGTTTTTGACTGCAACACAGCAGCCCGAATTGCCTCACTAACGGCCTCCGGCTCATTGATGTTTTTTTCAACCACAGCATTAGGCGGCAATGCCCTGACAGCATAGCTTTCAACGCGATATCGATCGCCCTGCCGGCTCAATTCAAGTAACTTGACCGAGGTAGAGCTGATATCCAACCCTAAAACCGGTTTCGCCTTACGTTCTAAGAATCCCAGAAGTCCCATTTTTTTATCTATATCCGTAACTTAGGTGCACTTTATGTTATAGCACTTTAACTTAAGCCTGCAACCTAACAAGCCATATATAAGCAGACAAAAAACGATTATACTGCTATTTTTTCCCACTAACGTCTCCTAAGCCTTTATTTCTAATGGAAAAATGACAATTAAACACACTAAAATTAAATTACTTTTTTGGCTTACAGTTTTCGGCCTTGCCAGCTGTGGAGCAGTACTTTCCAGCTTATACCTTTACCTAAGCCCTAAACTACCCGCGGTCGAATCATTACGCGGCATTAAATTACAGACTCCACTGCGAATATTTTCAAGCGAAGGGCTACTTATTGGAGAATTCGGAGAAAAGAGGCGCTCCCCCATTTCATTCGATGAAGCTCCTGCACATTTTATCAACGCTCTTCTTGCCGCTGAAGACGCCAGCTTCTATTCACATAATGGCGTAGATTTTAAAGGTCTTCTGAGAGCCGTGTCGCAACTTTTACAATCCGGTCAAATTCAAACCGGAGGCAGCACTATTACAATGCAAGTTGCTCGAAACTTTTTTCTGACAAGAAATCAGACATTCAGCAGAAAATTCAATGAGATATTACTTGCTCTACAAATCGAAAATGAACTTTCAAAGGAGGAGATTCTAGAACTCTACATTAATAAAATTTATTTGGGCAACAGAGCCTATGGAATAGAGTCGGCATCACAAGTTTACTACGGGAAACCTATCGGCCAATTAAACTTATCTCAATTAGCCATGATTGCCGGACTACCCAAAGCACCCTCCGCATACAATCCAATAGTTAACCCCAGCCGCGCAACCGTCAGAAGAAA
Source organism: Cellvibrionaceae bacterium (assembly GCA_034112445.1). Lineage (GTDB taxonomy): Bacteria > Pseudomonadota > Gammaproteobacteria > Pseudomonadales > Cellvibrionaceae > Pelagadaptatus. The sequence continues at coordinate 220,374 of JAWUVI010000022.1, forward strand.
CTGGATTTTAGGGCGAATGCTTTCTCTAGAAATGATTGACGTTAGCAGCTATAACGAGTCAATTACATCGCCAGTTACCGCCGAATATCACGGCACAAAGCTCGAACTTGACGCCCCTTACATAGCCGAAATGGCGCGTCGAGAAACACTCGAAAGACTAGGAGATAAAGCTTATACCGACGGCTATAAAGTGCACACCACTATTGACATAAAGCTACAGAAGCAAGCCCAGCAAGCTGTGATCAGCGGCCTCCTGGATTATGATCAGAGGCATGGTTACCGAGGGGTAGAAGGCAACCTGTTACCGACAGAGAAAAACTCACAACTCAGCAAACCTTTTACCCTAGATGAAATAACACTCACTAGCTGGGTATCGAAACTTTCTAAAGTGCCAGAACTTGGCGGACTACAACCCGCCGTCATAACTCAAGTTTCTAGCACCTCACTTACTGCCCTCTTGAACAACCACGAATCTATATCTTTAGAAGTGGAACAAGCCAGTGAGTTTTTACGCCCCTACATCAATGAAAATAAACGCGGAACTCAGCCAAAAGACATCAGCTCTACTCTGAAGGTTGGTGATATTATCCGTGTTATAAAAAGCGATACGGATTCGTGGCATCTAACTCAAGTCCCTCTTGCTCAGGCCGCTCTCGTTTCAATCGACCCTAATAATGGCCACATAAAATCCTTAGTGGGCGGCTTTGACTTTAAACAAAGCCATTTCAACAGGGCAACCCAAGCTGAGAGGCAGCCTGGCTCTAATTTTAAGCCATTCATTTATAACGCTGCACTTGAAGGCGGGTTGACTCCCGCTACCTTAATTAACGATGCACCTATTGTTTTTAATGACTCGTCTTTAGAAAACACTTGGCGCCCAGAAAACTCCAGCGGTAAATTCTTTGGCCCGACCAGACTTCGCCAAGCACTCTATAAATCTCGCAATCTAGTCTCAATAAGAGTCCTAAGATCTACGGGAATACAAAACACAATATCAGGAATGGATCGTTTCGGCTTTGACCCTAAAAAACTACCGAAAGACTTATCCCTCGCCCTAGGAAGCCATGCTCTTACACCGCTTCAAGTGGCAGGCGGCTACACGGTTTTCGCCAATGGCGGCTACAAAGTTAAGCCTTTATTGATATCACGAATTACCGACTCTGATGACAACATCATTTTTCAAGCTGATAGCTTTTTTGTCTGCAAAACCTGCCTCAAAGACAATTCCGAGCCTAGCATGGGCAACGAAAAAATCATCGTGCCACTCGAGTCAGCAGCTGCAGATGATACCCCCATAGCTGAAAAGCCTGACCCAACGACAGATGAAACCCCTGAACCTGAAACCCCCAGCCACGAGCCCCAAATAGCCGAACGCGTTATTTCACCTCAGGTAGCCTATTTAATTGACGACATGCTCAGAGACGTTATACAGAAAGGGACTGGGCGAAAGGCCAAAGTATTAGGAAGAAATGATTTAGCCGGGAAAACCGGCACTACCAACGGCCCCAAAGATGCATGGTTCTCTGGTTATAACTATCACTTAGTCACTACAACCTGGCTTGGCTTCGACCAAAATTATGCCTTAGGCCGAAGAGAATATGGCGGCACGTCAGCTTTACCAATTTGGATTAATTACATGAAAGTAGCGCTTGATGGCATTCCTGAAAAAGTACGAGAACTGCCCGCCGGGCTGGTCTCAGTTCGAATTGACCCAACAACCGGAAAAAGAGCTGCCCCCGGAAACACGAAGGCAATTTTTGAATTGTTTCGAGCAGAAAACATCCCCTCTTTTGCAGAGGACATAGACCCAATTAATATCATTTCAGGCGAAAAAGATTCAGTTCAAGCCGAGGACCTTTTCTAAACACAACGCCTAAAATTATTCAAATAAAAAGCCCTGATACCAACATAGTATCAGGGCTTTTTATTTTTTGGTTACTAAGCTAAGCCTCGTAAGACTAGCAAACAGACATCATCTAATATCAGCAACACTCGCTAACGGATAATGATCAGGATAAGGCAAGCGCGCCACTCCAGTATCTACCGCAGCCTGAGCTACGGCTGCCGCAACTCTACCTAGCAAACGATGATCCGTAGGTTTAGGCAAGATATATGAACGCCCAAACTCTAGCTCCACTCCACCATACGCAGCAACAACCTCGGCAGGAATAGGTTCTTTAGCAAGATCTTTAATAGCACGCACTGCCGCCAGCTTCATGGATTCATTGATTTCAGAAGCTCTCACATCTAATGTTCCGCGAAACAAAAATGGAAAACACAAAACATTATTGACCTGATTCGGATAGTCCGAACGCCCTGTCGCCATAATAATATCGTTTCGCGCAGCATTAGCTACATCAGGAGATATCTCTGGATCAGGGTTAGAGCAAGCAAATACAACCGGATTAAGTGCCATAGTCTTAAGCTGATCAGCATTCAATAAATTAGGGCCTGAAACACCCAAAAATACATCTGCCCCAATCATTGCATCAGTTAGCGTTCGAGCATCGGTATTCTTTGCAAATTCTTCTTTATGGGGAGTAAGATGATCACGGCCGGAGTAAATAACGCCTTTACTATCTAACATTGTGATATTTTCGCGCAAAGCACCCGCACTAATCATCAAAGTACAGCAAGCATGCGCCGCAGCCCCAGCTCCTAAACAAACAATTTTAGCGGTTTCAATTGTCTTATCTTGAATCTCAAGCGCGTTCAATAACCCAGCAACCGTCACGATCGCAGTTCCATGCTGATCATCATGGAAGATAGGCACTTTACAGCTCTCAATTAATGCCTTTTCTATTTCGAAACATTCAGGAGCCTTAATATCCTCAAGGTTAATGCCACCCCAAGTATCGGCAATACGCTCAACCGTCTCAATAAATGCGGCTGGACTCTCTGCAGTAACTTCAATATCAATTGAATCAATTCCAGCAAAACGTTTAAACAGAAGGCTCTTACCTTCCATAACAGGCTTACTGGCTAGCGGCCCTAAATTACCCAACCCAAGTATTGCGCTGCCATCCGTGATCACCGCCACCATATTGCCTTTAGCCGTATATTTAAAAGCATTTTCAGGATCGCGAGCAATTTCACGTACCGGCTCAGCCACACCTGGGCTGTATGCCAACGATAGGTCTTCTTGGGTCTCGGCAGACGTTGTAATCTCGACGCTTAACTTTCCCGGCCTAGGAAAGGCATGATAATCAAGGGCTGCTTTTTTTAATTCATCAGACATAACTAAAACCATTTTATATTGCATGGGCGTTTAAAAAAGGTGGTGCAGAATACCGAACCACCAGCACTCACTCAAGCATTGATTTGACTATTTTTTATCCTACAGCGTGCGTTTTTTTGCTTTCAAACACTTTAAAGAACGTAAAGCTCAGACAAAAAAAAGCGCCAAGAACACTATGCCCTCGACGCTTTTTGATATGCTTTTCACACAGAAGCAAATTATTTGGCCGCGATTCTGCTGCCAAAACGCTTCTTAAAGCGATCGACACGACCACCTGAGCTAGCTTGTTTTTGTTTGCCGGTATAAAAAGGATGGCACTGTGAACATACGTCCAAGTGAATCGCTTTTGGAGTGGTGGAGCCAGTTTCAACAACGTTGCCACAACTGCAAGTTGCAGTCATTGCACCATAATTAGGGTGTATATTAGGTTTCATAATGTTTCGCCTTTTTTGTGTTATATGCCGCCACCCGATCTTGTGCCGGGCACCGCACACCGTTAGTCTTAGCGGGCTTGAAAATTCAAGATCGAGAATAGTACCAGATTACTTTTGCAACGCAAGATAATTGAATGTTTTTCACACCATTTGCAGCGGACCCAACCATTGGAAACACAACATAAACAAGTCGACCCCATCATTCTATCTGTGGCACTGCCAACACCGCTGAGAAAAACATTCGACTATTTACTGCCAGAAGCAACCATTTACGCATCTCTAGCAGAAGCTCGGGAACTATTAACAGGTGCTCGGGTGCAAGTTTCTTTTGCACGCCAAACCTTAATAGGTTTCATTGTGAACGTCAGCCACACAAGTCACTTCGACATTAAAAAGATTAAAAATATCTCTCAATTAATAGACCAGCAGCCATTAATACCTGCCGACTTACTCAAGCTGTGCCAGCGCGCAGCTAACTATTACTGCCACCCACTAGGAGAAGCTCTGAGTACCGCCACTCCAGCATTGTTGCGCCAAGGAGAACCGTCCATATTACAACCAATTAATTCGTGGAAAATAGTAGCCGACACAGACATCAAATCAACATTAAAGCGCGCCCCCAAACAACTAGACTTATATCTACGCTTACAAGAGCGCCAACATTGGTCGCCTGAGTTATTATACTCTGAGAGCATTACTCCAACTCAGCTACGTTCTCTCATAGGCAAAAAACTTGTAATACAGCAACAGAAATTACCAAAACCACAGAGATCAAACCCTCTTCTCGCGCAACAGCATCACCAACTCACTGACGAACAAAGTGTCGCCGTCGAAAGCATCAACCACTCAGATTATTGCGCTTATCTTTTATACGGAATAACCGGGAGCGGCAAGACCGAAGTCTACTTGCAAGCGATTGAAGAAACCCTAAGCAAGCATCAACAAGTATTGATACTTGTCCCCGAGATTGGATTAACCCCGCAAACTATTCAACGCTTTCAAGCACGCTTTAATAGAACCGTAGTCGCCGTTCACTCAAATTTGAATGACAAAGAACGTTGTGAAGCATGGCTAATGGCGGCACAAGGTATCGCCGACATTGTTATTGGTACTCGTTCGGCAATATTTACTCCAGCACGCAACCTAGGCCTGATCATTGTCGACGAAGAACACGACCAATCATTTAAGCAGCAAGACGGTTTCCGTTATAACGCTCGTGATTTAGCGGTTATGCGCGCCCAGCAATTAAACATCCCTTTAATTTTGGGTAGCGCAACACCTTCAATGGAGTCCTTTAATAATGCACAGCAACAGCGCTACAAACTGTTGCCACTAACACAAAGGGCAGGCTCTGCTTTAACTCCCTCCATGGAGGTATTAGACGTCTGCCGCCAGCCCCTGCAAGATGGATTGTCGCCGCCACTCATCACAGCCATCCAAAGAGAAATCGAGCAAGGCAACCAAGTTTTAGTTTTCCTCAACCGTAGAGGCTTTGCTCCCTCATTACTTTGTCACGACTGTGGCTGGATAGCCCAATGCCCTCGTTGCGACAGCCGACTTACCGTGCATCAAAGCCCTCAACATTTACACTGTCATCACTGTGATTATCAACGCAGCCACATTCATCAATGTCCGAAATGTAATAGCCGTGAGGTGAAATGCTTAGGCCAAGGCACCGAACGCTGCGAGCAAGCGCTTACTACCTTATTCCCAAAAACGGACATCATCCGTGTCGATAGGGATTCGACTCGCCGAAAAAACAGCATGAAAAATATTTTAGATAATATTAACAAAGGCGATCCATGCATATTAGTAGGGACCCAAATGCTCGCCAAAGGCCATCATTTCGCTGACGTAACTTTGGTGGTTATTCTTGATGCTGACAGCAGTTTGTTTACTGCGGATTTCAGAGCACCAGAGCGCTTCGGACAATTATTATTACAAGTTTCTGGCCGAGCTGGCCGAGCTCAAAAGCCAGGCCGCGTAATCATACAATCGCATTTAAGCAACCATCCATATTTGCAAAATTTGCTGCAAGGCAATTATTCCAACTTTTTAGCCATGCTCGAACCAGAGAGAAAACTAACTCAACTCCCCCCATACGGTAATCTCGCACTCATTCGCAGTGAATCTAAACGCCCAGAAAACGCAGCCGGCTTACTGAATCAATTAAGAGAACATTTAAATCAAAGCTGTGCACACAATCCGCAAGTTAACTTACTTGGGCCATTGCCCGCACCACTAGAGAAACGTAATGATCGCTACCGTTTTCAACTTCAAATAAACACTGACAACCGTCAATTACGTCATCACATTGCCGCGCTTAGCATTCAATTTTTAGACGGCAGCGTGCTTGCACGCAGAGTACGCTGGTCAATTGACATAGATCCACAGGACATGAACTAGCTACTTACTGTAATATTATCTGTTACAGCCACACGCAGTTACGTACAATTGCTCAGCCAATTCATTTTATTGTTAAACATACCCACTGAATATGACTCGAGATTTCGCAAAAAAAAGCCGTCCCGCACCAACCAAACGCACATCCGCAGCCAAGTCTAATAAGGCTCCAAGCTGGGTTTGGCTTCTGACAGGCACCATTTTGGGCGCATTCATTATGTTTTTAATGTACCTAGCTGATCTTGCCCCTCAAACCACATCACCGGCCAAAAACACTTCACAGATAACCCAGAGCAACAAAGCCAATATGCCCAAACCACGCTTTGATTTTTATAAAATGCTCAAAGAGTCTAAACCCACCTCTACTTACTCAAATAATCAGTCTGATAACACGCCTACAATCAATAAAGAGTACACACTGCAGGCAGGATCATTCAGACAAAAAGCAGATGCCGACAGACTCAGAGCCGAGTTATTAATGCTTAACCTTGCGGCCTATATGGAAATCACCAAATCCAAACAGGGTGAAATTTGGCATCGTGTTTTAGTCGGTCCTTATTTGTCACGCTCAAAAATGGCAAAAGCTAAAAGCATCCTCGCTTCAAATAACATTGTCCCTCTACTGCTAACCAAAGATATAGCTCCGCCAAAATAGAAATAAAATGCAGACTTCATTTGTAGCAGCACTGATTTACACTATTGACTGTCACAGTTCTTGAATTCCTCTTTTTAGCCCCCATTTTGTTTTCATCCGACTCTTACAGCCTCACTAATTAAAGTCATTACAAGGAACCTATCTGTGGAACAATATCGCGGCACCACCATCCTATCCATGCGACGCAATGGCATTGTTGTCATTGGCGGTGATGGGCAAGTATCAATGGGCAACACGGTGATGAAGGGCAATGCTCGTAAAGTTCGCAGGCTCTACAACGACCAAGTTCTGGCGGGCTTTGCTGGCGGAACAGCAGATGCCTTCACATTATTTGAGCGCTTTGAAGCGAAACTTGAAGCTCACAACGGCCAATTAGTTCGCGCTGCCGTAGAGCTTGCCAAAGAATGGCGTACTGACAGAGCTTTAAGAAAATTAGAGGCCTTATTAGCCGTAGCCGATAAAGACGCTTCACTCATTATTACGGGTAATGGCGATGTAATACAGCCCGAGCAAGATATTATAGCCATTGGTTCTGGCGGCCCATTTGCTCAATCGGCAGCGCTTGCTCTGGCAGAAAATACCGATATGTCTGCAGAAGAAATGGTTAGGAAATCACTCGGCATAGCCGGTGACATTTGTGTTTTTACCAATCACAACCACACCATCGAAACTTTAGAATACGACGCCTCCGCGTCTGAATAAAACACACCTACAGATTAAGAATTATTATTATGTCCAATATGACTCCCCGTGAAATAGTCCACGAACTCGATCAACACATCATCGGCCAAAACAACGCCAAACGCGCTGTTGCCATAGCTTTGCGCAATCGCTGGCGGAGAATGCAACTGACCGAAACTCTTCGCGATGAAATTACTCCTAAGAATATTTTGATGATTGGGCCAACCGGAGTTGGCAAAACTGAAATTGCTCGACGCTTAGCTAAACTCGCTAACGCACCGTTTATAAAAGTAGAAGCCACCAAGTTTACAGAAGTTGGCTACGTTGGCAGAGATGTTGAATCGATCGTACGCGACTTGGTTGATATGTCACTGAAGATGTTCCGCGAGCAAGAAATGAAAAAAGTGGCGCATCGCGCTGAAGATGCTGCTGAAGATAGAATTCTTGATGCGTTGCTGCCACCGGCACGCAATGCCGACGGCACAACAGGCGATGCTCAAGATTCATCTACCCGTCAACTGTTTCGCAAAAAATTGCGTGAAGGTGATCTAGACGACAAAGAGATCGAAATAGACATTTCTGCCACACCGGTAGGCGTCGAAATAATGGCCCCTCCAGGCATGGAAGACATGACCAGCCAACTGCAAAACATGTTTTCGTCTATGTCTACAGGAAAAACCAAGAAGACCAAAATCAGCGTTAAGCTAGCACTCAAGCAAGTTCGTGATGAAGAAGCCGCCAAGCTTGTCAATGATGACGAAGTCAAAGAAGCCGCCATTCACGCCGCAGAGCAAAACGGAATCGTTTTTATTGATGAGTTAGATAAGGTTGCAAAACGCCCCGAAGGCAGTGGCGGTGATGTTTCACGTGAAGGCGTACAACGAGATTTGTTGCCGCTTATCGAAGGCTGCACAGTGAGCACCAAGCACGGCATGATCAAAACCGATCACATATTGTTCATTGCGTCTGGCGCCTTTCACTTAGCAAAGCCGTCCGACCTGATACCTGAGTTGCAGGGCCGCTTACCGATTAGAGTTGAACTGGAGGCGCTAACGCCCGATGATTTTGAGCGTATTTTAACTGAACCAAATGCTTCGCTAACAGAACAACAGATAGCGCTACTAAGCACCGAAGGCACACAATTAACGTTCACCAAAGAGGGTATCCGCCGTATTGCTGAAACCGCTTATGATGTTAATGAGAGAACCGAAAATATTGGCGCCAGGAGACTTCATACAGTAATGGAAAGACTGCTAGAGGATGTTTCTTTTGCCGCCGAAGACAACGAGGAAAACATTCAAATAGATGCCGAATACGTAGATAAGTATCTAGGTGAGCTAGCGAGCAATGAAGACTTAAGTCGCTTCATCCTCTAATTTTCTCACCATTCAACAAGTAATTTAATCATGCACGTAACACCAAATCGAATTCAGCTGCACAAGAAAAGTAAACAGCTAGAGCTGCAATTCGGTTTGGATTCCTACTCGCTTAGCTCGGAATACCTACGCGTGCACTCACCCTCTGCCGAAGTTCGAGGTCACGGTAACGCAACAGCAACCCTTCAACACGGCAAGTTGCACGTTGCCATCACGCACATAGAGGCAGCAGGGAATTACGGGCTGCGTATTTTCTTTGATGATGAGCACAGCAGTGGCATATACAACTGGGAACTGCTTTATCGACTGTCCACCAATCAAATCATTCTTATGCAAAAATATGAGGACAATCTTAAACAAGCAGGTAAATTCCGAGACCCTGATACAAGCACACTGCCAATAATCCAATAATCCAATAATCCAATAATCCAATAATTATTCACGCTACCTGCCCCCTTCAAGAAACACTGCATACCGAGTGGCGCGTCATATACGTCAATACTTATACTCAATATTTTTTCAAGCGAGCTCAACCTCACACCTAAGATCGCACTCGGTTGACTTTTTATGCCATCAACTCAAGTCTTGCCAGCATCAAATAACGATTTAGCGCAAAAGCCGACAGCAGCCTTAACTCTGAGGATACTCAGGAAGCTAATATTGAACTCTTCTAGTCTGGCAATAACACGACGGCACTGTACAATGACGGCTTTTGTAATTTAAGCAGGCGCATCATGACCGACCATAATTCGACCAACCAAGAAACAACCCATTTTGGTTTTAAGCAAGTACCTGTCGAAGATAAAGCCAATAAAGTAGCTGATGTTTTTCATTCAGTCGCTGCAAAATATGACATTATGAACGACTTAATGTCTGGCGGTATTCATCGGTTATGGAAGCGCTTTACCATTGAGATATCCGGCGTTAGAGCGGGCCATAAGGTCCTCGATATAGCCGGTGGAACAGGTGACCTTAGCTATAAGTTTTCACAACTTGTAGGCAAAGACGGCTTAGTGGTTCTGGCTGACATTAATGACTCTATGCTTAAGGTTGGCCGTGACCGACTGACTGATCGTGGTGTGTGCGGTAACCTTGTCGTTGCTCAAGCTGATGCTCAATACCTGCCTTTCCCGGACAACACCTTCGATTGCATTACCATTGCATTTGGCTTGCGCAATGTTACGGATAAAGACTTAGCCTTACGCTCGATGCTGCGAGTACTGAAACCCGGCGGGCGTTTGCTTGTATTAGAATTTTCCAAGCCTCGCAGCCAACTACTGAACAAGGCCTATGACGCCTATTCTTTCCGCATATTACCTTTAATTGGCAAGCTGGTTACTAATGATTCCGAAAGCTACAGCTATCTAGCTGAATCCATCCGCATGCACCCAGATCAAAGCACTTTAAAGGACATGATGGAGACAGCAGGCTTTACTAACTGCAGCTATCATGACATGACCGGCGGTATTGTTGCATTACACAAAGGCATAAAGCCTTAACCCGCGGCCACGGTAGAACCGCATAATCACGAGCCACATACATCAGGAAGAATCATGCTGGACCCCACCTTGCTAGTCGCCGCTTCTGCAACACTTGAGGCCATAATTAATAAGGCCCTGCAATACGATCCAGCCACACTGAAGAGCTTACAAAAAAACACCGGTAAATCTCTTGCGATAGAGATTAGCGAGCTTAATCTCACTCTGTGCTTTCACTTGGGCAACCCCATAACAATTACCAATCATTGCGAAGACCCAACGGTAAAACTGAAAGGAAGTCTTCCTGCGTTATTGTCTCTTGCATTAAGCGACAGTACCAACCTCGCCAAAAGTGGCGTAACTGCTTGGGGAAATACCGCTTTTCTGGCTGAAGTAAAAAGTATTGCTCGACGCATGGAGATAGATTGGGAAGATGCCATAAATCAATGGCTGGGTGATATAGCAGGTCATCAAATTGCTGAGGGCCTAAGACGTCAATTTGGCTGGTTAAACAATCGGCGTATCAGCGGTGAACGCTTACTTAAAGAGTTCCTCACAGAAGAATTGAGAGCAACGCCGTCACCCGCAGAATTAGAATCATTTACGAGCGCTGTAGATCAAATTTACTTAAAAACCGACAGACTAAACGCCCGCATTCAACAATTAAGCGCCAGACTTCAGCAACAAGACTCTGCGACCAACAAGGAATAAATAACGTGACGGCACTGTTTCGTTTCATCACTATCTTTTTAGCTATATTTCGCTATCGCTTAGATTTACTGATCGCAAAAAAACAACTTCCACGAAGGCTCCGCGTATTACTGCTTTTTACTATTTTTCTACCCCAACCCAAACTATCGCGCGGTGAGCGACTGCGACTGTTTTTCGAGACTTTGGGCCCTGTCTTTATTAAATTTGGACAACTTCTTTCAACCCGCCCCGATCTTATTCCAAATGACATTATTAAAGAGCTAGATCAACTGCAGGATAATGTCCCCCCGTTTGCCAGCGATATATGCCAACAAATAATTGAAACCGCTCTCGGCGCTCCAATCGATGATCTATTTGACGATTTCGATCCAACACCTCTTGCATCCGCTTCAATTGCCCAAGTTCATACCGCTAAACTTACCGACGGCAAAGAAATCATCATAAAAGTAGTTCGCCCAAACCTGCAAAAAATCATTGAAAAAGACATTGCCTTACTTTTAGTCCTCGCTCGAGTTATTGAGCGCTTCAGCGCTGACGGTAAACGCTTACACCCCGTTGAAATAGTTAACGATTATCAGCACACAATCCTTGATGAATTAAATTTACAACGAGAAGCCGCCAACGCATCTCAGCTACGTCGCTTGTTTTCAAATTCAAATTTATTGTACATACCTGAGGTTTATTGGGATTACACACGTAAAAATGTGATGGTGATGGAACGTATTTATGGCATCCCCGTGACTAACATGGATGAACTTGCGGCCCAAAATACCAATATGCCGTTATTGGCAGAGCGTGGGGTTGAAATATTTTTTACCCAAGTTTTTACTCACAACTTTTTCCACGCCGACATGCATCCGGGCAATATATTTGTCTCTAAAGAAAATCCACAGCAACCCCAATATATCGCCGTTGATTTTGCTATTGTTGGCTCACTGACATCCGCCGATCAGTATTATATGGCGCGCAATTTACTTGCTATATTTCAACGTGATTACAGACTCGTAGCAGAACTGCATATTCAGAGCGGATGGATTCCTGAGTCAACTCCCATCCATGAGTTTGAAGCGGCTATCAGAACTGTCTGCGAACCTATTTTTGAAAAGCCCATTAAAGATATTTCGTTTGGCCATATTGTGTTATCACTATTTCAAACCGCCCGCCGTTTTGATATGCAAGTACAGCCGCAACTTGTTCTCCTGCAAAAGACTTTACTTAATATTGAGGGGCTCGGCAGGCAGCTTTATCCCGATTTAGACTTATGGAAAACGGCTCAACCATTCTTAGAGGCTTGGACTCAAGAACGATTTCACCCTAAAAATGTACTGCAACAATTAAAACGTCACGGCCCAGAGATCATCGAGCAATTACCCCAATTACGTCATTCGCTGTTTGAAGGCCTTGATCAAGTACGTCAACTTCGAGAAATAACACCGCACTTACAAAGCACGCTAGAAAAAATAAACTCACCAACCAACTCCACCCGCAAAATATCAGGTCTATTGGTTGGCGTAAGCGCCTGTATGGCAGCACTAATCACAGCTACCGCCAACAGCGACATCTTCTTTTCTAACATTCCGCTGCACAGCATAGTTTTATGCGTGGTTGGTATGTGGGCTCTAACGACTCGATAGCACCGTTCGAATCGAACATCCACGACAAGATGGCAGAACTAACGCTGCTCAACTAAGCTCACTCCTCGTGCCTTAGTTAAATAGCCATGTCTTAAATGTCCAGAGCATATGGCGGCCAAAAACATAGGCCTTCTTTAATTCCGAGACTATAATCAGATCTCATATCGCCCAAAGAGGAAGTCATTATGCCGTTTAAAAAATCACTTATATGCTTATCTATTCTATTTGGCGTCTCTGCACACGCCCAAGAAGAAGTGAAATACAGCGTTGACTCCGTTTCTCAAGGCCAGCGTTTATTCGCCATGAACTGCACGTCTTGTCATGGCAACGATGGTAAAGCCACAGTAAATTTTGTTGCTGATGCTACCAACCTTACTGACCCAACCCAATGGCGCGAAGGTAATACCCGAGCTCACGCTTTTAGCGCCATCAAGGGTGGACAAGCTGTTGATATGCCAGCATTTGAATGGATCTTAGACAGCGAAGAAGAGATTTGGCATTTAACCAATTTCATCATAAGTCTTTGGCCTGAAGCGCTACGCGAAGCCGCTTTAGCCGAGTAATAACCTGCATAAAAACAAGTCATATAACGTTAATAACCTATGGCGTCAGCAGCTTTCAATCCTCTGCGTCAACACAGGAGAATAAAATGAGCGACAACAAAAACACACCAAACACTCAGAATGATTCACCCACTAACAACAAAGAAGAATCCCAAACCGGTTTTTCGCGACGTAAGTTTATTCAATCCGCAGCAGTTGGTACGGGAGCTATGGCTATGGCCGGCGCCAGCATGGCACAACCAACCAATCTATCGGATAAATACAATATCGACATTACCTCGATTGGTATTGCTCCTGACTTTACAACATCTCATGAGTTAGCCCCCATCGCCTCCAGCTTTGAAAACAAAAATGGCATGACCGGTGCTGAAGTTTTTGCTAAAGCTTGCAAAGAAGAAGAGCTGGCGGCCTTATTTTGTTGCCCTGGTAACTACGATGTTATTCATGCTTTAGCAGCAGAAGGCATTCCTGCATACGGCGGACGCAATGAAGGTCAGATGGCTCATGCCGCTGATGGTTTTTCACGGGCAACCGGTGAAGTAGCAGCTTGTTCTGGCACTGAAGGCCCTGGATTCACCAGTATGATTATGGCCATTGGTACAGCTAATGCAGCACATACTCCACTGTTAGTTCTGGCCAGTAATATGCAAATTGCCGGCGAAGATCGCGACCAAATGATTCAAAACGTTTACCAACAGCCGACCACAGAAGGCATGAAGAAGTACGGTAAACGCATTATTACGCCAAATCGTGTGCATGAATACGCTGGCTATGCCTTCCGCAACTTGAAATCTGGCGTTCCTGGTCCCGTACACTTGGATTTTCCTTCTGAAGTCTCCCGTGCGCAATTCACTGACCCCTCACAACTTACTGACTACCATAGTCGCGAACGCTATCGCACTGAGTCACGCTCGTCCGCTTCCAGCGCTGAAATAAAAGCCGTTGTGAAAATGATCAGCAAAGCTGAACGTCCTATTATTGTGGCCGGCCAAGGTGTCTTTCAACGTAAAGCTTGGGAGCCACTACTAAAAATTGCCGACCGTAACGATATTGCACTCGTACAATCTGGTCCTGTCATGGGACACGTTCCAGACGATCATCGCATGTCAGCAGGAACGGCCACAGGCGCAACACTCAGTGCCGATTTAGTTATATTTGTTGGCCAATACTGCATGCCAAGTCCAGGCGAGTATGCCTTTAACCCCAACATAAAAACGGTACGTATCCATCCAACCCAAGAAGACATTGGTCGCAACTGGCCCATCGATTTAGGTGTTGTAAGTGATGAAAAAATCTTCTTAGAAGAACTTGCCAATAAAATCCCACGCAAGAAACGCAGCAAGTGGGTTGATGAGCTTGCCGCAGCAAGAGCCAAGTCAGTCAAAAAGGTTGAACGTGGCTACCAGCTCGCACTTAAATACAGCGAGAAAACGGGCCTGATTCACCCTGCTGTAATGGCAATGGAATTTGAAAACGTCTTCGCTAAAGGTGATATTGACCCTAAGCAGACTACTTATACAATGGGTGGTTATACTATCGGCCGCTGTTTATCTCGCAACGCTTTCAGCTACCGTCCAGGACAAACATTGGCGGTACCTTACCAATACGGCTGTATTGGTGGTGATGTAGGCATGGCCTTTGGTAGCGGAGTAGCTGTACAGCGCGGAATTGGGCCACAAGCGCCTTATAAAGGCGCTCCAGTTGTTTGCGCCACCAGTGATGCGGCCGTAGCATTTGGTATGTTTGAAATGGATACTGCTAACCAATATAAAGTACCCATGATCGTTATAATTTATAACAACAACGCCTGGGGAACCTTTGGTCAAGCTCATCGCAAACCGCAAGGTACTCACCTGCACCTTTTTCAAGAAAACCTACGCTACGACAAGATTGCGGAAGGCCTTGGAGTTCGTGGAGAATACGTTAAAACACCAGCCGACTTACGTGCCGCCTTAGAGCGCAGTTACAAACTGGCCAGCTCAGAAGGCTCCTCTACAGTAATTAACTGCCAAGGCATGAAAGAATTCAGTAGTGCCAGTGCGTTCCCACACCCAAGTTTAGCGTGGGCAATTGAGCCTGGTCGTGGTGCTGTTGCTCATTAACAATAGGACCTAGCGATTAATGTCTTCACAAGAAATGATAAATGCTTGTACCCAAACCCTTTCTGGCTTTGCCAGCAAGGGTTTTTTCAATGGTTTTTCGGTATCAAAAACCACAAGTAACCTTGCAGAATATCAATTTCGTTGGCACTTCAATTGCGATTTTGAGCTGAAACTAAACACCAAGTCTAAAAAGATCACCATGCCTATGGTTTTACCTTTGGTGAAATCTCGCTCAGCAATGGATAAAGATTTTCGAGAGTTCATCAACGAGCTTTCCGACCCAGACCTCCCCGACCATAGACGCTTTAATGAAAAACAACTCAGCGTTACCAACAAAGACAGTAAATTATCGTTATCGATGCAACTCCCTGACGATGTAAACAGTGAGTCAATTGTTGATGAAGTCGGTAAGTTTATTTCTGTTATTCACCAAGTATTCAAAATTTTTCTTAAAAATGGCCAATATGATGAATATGTTTCAGGGACATACAGGATTGATGCTGATTCATTTTGGTGACTCTTTTTTGGTAATTCAGAAGCTATATTATCGATAGCGTCTCTTAAGCAATGACACTGCACACTTTCTTCCCTAAAATATCACTTCAATTGTTATCTCGAGATCAACGTGCAAAAAGACCAAACAAAAACATTTGATTTCATTGAGGCCATCCACTGGAATGACGAAGGTCTTGTTCCCGCGATAGCTCAAGATGCTAAAACCGGCCGCATCTTAATGATGGCTTGGATGAACCGTGAGTCATTACAGTTAACCTCACAAGAAAATTGCGCCGTCTACTGGTCACGTTCGCGACAAAAACTGTGGCGTAAAGGTGAATCCTCTGGCAACACGCAAAAGATCATTGAAATTCGCCTCGATTGTGATGAAGATGTTATTGTCTTACAAGTTGAACAGGTCGGCGGCATTGCCTGCCACACCGGTAGAGAATCTTGCTTTTACCGAGTACTTGAAGACCAGCAGTGGGTTAACGTAGACCCAGTATTAAAAGACCCTAAAGAGATGTATTCATGAAGTCAGTATTAAGCCAGCTTGACGCCATTCTCGAACAACGCAAACAAGAATCCGACAACAGCAAATCCTATGTGGCAAGCTTGCACCAAAAAGGGTTAAATAAAATTCTTGAAAAAGTTGGCGAAGAAGCTTTTGAAACCGTTATTGCCGCTAAAGACGCAAATCTCAGCGGCAACAACAAAGAGGTGATCTACGAAACCGCCGACTTATGGTTTCATTCATTGGTTATGCTGTCGAATCTAGGTGAGTCATCACAAGCGGTTCTTGACGAACTTGCTCGGCGTTTCGACATATCAGGCTTAGAAGAAAAAGCATCACGCAATGTATAATAAAATTTAACAGCGATAATAACTGGAGTAACTTATGGGTCTTGGCGGCATTAGTATTTGGCAATTGTTAATTATTTTAGCCATTGTTTTTATGTTATTTGGCACGAAGAAACTGCGCAACATTGGCGGCGATCTTGGTGGCGCAATCAAAGGCTTCAAAAAAGCCATCACAGAAGAACCAGCTGAAAAAGTCGAAGACAACTCTGCAACGGCTCCAGCAGAAAAAGTCATTGACGGCGAAGCTGAGAAAGTCGAAACAAAAGATTAAATCGTGTTTGACATAGGTTTTTTTGAATTATTAGTTATCGGGGTTGTTGCGCTAATCGTCATCGGCCCAGAACAACTGCCGTCAACAATTCGCACTATGGGCCTATGGTGGGGGAGAGTAAAACGCGCCATCCAAAGTACCCGCAGCGAGCTTGAACAACAGATTGGTGCCGATGACATAAGGCGCCAGCTGCATAATGAAGAGATCATGCAACGCCTTGAATCCAGCAAAGCCGATATTGAAAAGACTTTTACAGAAAATATTGGTGGCATAACTCGATCTTTAGATAATGAAATAAACGCTTTGCTTGAAGAAGAAAAGTCTGAAATTGCCGCCGAACTTAGCTCCATTCAGACGGAATTAGAAGAAAAGTCCGACGACACCACTACCAACAACGACCACATCATTACCAACAACAACCACACACCCAACTAATACACGCTGTTTTATCAA
Source organism: Cellvibrionaceae bacterium (assembly GCA_034112445.1). GTDB lineage: Bacteria > Pseudomonadota > Gammaproteobacteria > Pseudomonadales > Cellvibrionaceae > Pelagadaptatus. The sequence continues at coordinate 237,729 of JAWUVI010000022.1, forward strand.
TGAACACTTCCAACGATAATGAAATGCCTTTGGTGCATCACTTAATCGAATTGCGCAATCGTCTACTGCGCGTCTTGGTGTTCATTTTGGTTATTTTTTGCTGTTTATTCTATTTTGCTAACGACATTTACTCTTTCGTTTCGGCACCCTTGCAAGCCATGCTTCCTGAAAACAGCACCATGATTGCAACTGATGTTGCATCACCTTTTTTAACCCCTTTCAAACTCACTTTTTTTCTTGCTGTTTTTGCAACCATGCCATTCGTTCTGTATCAAATATGGTCGTTTATTGCACCGGCTCTTTATAACAGCGAGAAACGTTTAGCCGTTCCCATTTTAATTTCTAGCATCTTACTTTTTTACGCAGGAATGGCCTTTGCTTACTACGTAGTATTCCCTATCATTTTCCAGTTTTTCACTTCAGCAGCTCCGTCCAACGTTACAATAATGACCGACATAAGCAGTTATCTTAATTTCGTCTTAAAATTGTTTTTTGCTTTTGGTATAGCTTTTGAAATCCCTATTGCCACCATAATATTAATCATAACCGGACTAATTTCAGCCAACGATTTAGCAAAAAAACGCCCTTACGTGGTTGTAGGCTGTTTTATTTTAGGCATGTTATTAACGCCGCCAGATGTTATATCCCAGTCTTTACTCGCATTACCAATGTGGATGTTATTTGAAGTTGGGATTTTTTTTGGTCGGTTTATTGGTGAAACTGATGTTGATGTTGATGTTGATGTTGATAAAAACACCTAACAGCCATAGTCAGTACAGCACATTAACAACTGCAACTACAGCTACACCTCCAAAAGAAATGTAACAGGTCCATCGTTAACGAGACTAACTTGCATATCCGCCGAGAAAATTCCGGCCTCGACATGTTGATGCAGCAACTTCGCATCATTTAAAAACTGTTGATACAACTCAAGCGCCACACTTGGCTCTGCCGCATTAGAAAAACCAGGTCGCAATCCCTTTTTCGTTTCTGCCGCCAAAGTAAATTGTGAAACGACCAACAACCCACCCGCAATATCGGTCAAACTCAAATTCATTTTTTGATTGTCATCTGAAAAAATTCGGTACTTCAACACTTTATTCAACAATCTAGTTACTGAAGCTTTATCATCGCCTTTCTCAATCCCCAGCAGCAGTAAAATGCCTTGGTCAATTTTCCCAACTTCACGGGCATTCACCACAACACTTGCCGACTTTACCCGTTGAATTAAACCGCGCAACCCTGCCACTCCAAAAAAAATTGATATTATACAAACTAAAATTAAGCAATCTACTTAAAAACACCACCGCGCATAAGCAATTTACTGCCTGATTTTTTTTCATCGTAAATCCAGTGCACCCAACTGGTATCACCAGTAATGTGCCACAAAATAGGCTGGGGCACCTGTCTCAAAGCTTCGTACTCAGCTGGTGGAACTATGACAAAATCATTGGTCAGCTCATAGTAGTCATCAACATTTGTATACTCTGGCAGGTCTTGTGTCGTCCTGCTGATGGCACTTGATAATACCTTAGCAACAAAAAACTCAACCAAACCATTTAACTCAGGTTCGTAAATCAAGAACGGCATATGTTCAATGAAATTTGATTCATAGCGATACACTTCATTTTGATCTTTTGTAAGAACTGTAATCCATAATTTTGCCTTACTGCATGGATTACCTGACACCCTTACCTTCAACACATCATCACTGGCAACATTAATAAACGAAACTGACTTTGAGCCTTCAAATTCACAAGGTCCAGCGGTAGACTTATTCAGATCAATGACATCAGTGGCCAACGCGCTAAGCGACCAACTTACACATCCAAGCAGCACCAGTATTTTCACCCACATACATTGACCCATTCACGCTAAGCAACATTGAACTTAATTGTAGACTAAGGAATATTTTCCATGACAGATAAACGTTGCGACTGGTGCCATGGCAGTGACATTTACGAGAACTATCACGATACTGAGTGGGGGATACCCTGTCACGACGATCAACGATTATTTGAGTTCTTAATTCTTGAAGGCGCCCAAGCTGGGCTATCATGGATTACCATTTTGAAGCGCCGAGAAGGCTACCTTCAAGCTTTTGACTTATTTAACCCAGAAAAAATAGCCCTCTACTCATCAACGAAAGTAGAAACTCTTATGCTCGACAGCCGGATTATCCGCAATCGGCGTAAAATTGAAAGCGCCATTAAAAACGCTAAAAGTTTTCTTGCTCTACAGCAGCAGCATGGCAGCTTCGCCAACTACATATGGCAATTTGTTAACCACAAACCCATCCAAAATCACTTTGAATCGATGTCAGATGTTCCGGCCACAACTCCTGAGTCGGAGGCCATGAGTAAAGCCTTAAAGAAGCTAGGGTTTAGCTTTGTAGGCCCGACTATTTGCTACGCCTATATGCAATCGATGGGCATGGTCAATGACCATCTCATTACCTGCCCCAGGCACACTCCCTGCACCCAGCTATCTATTGGAACTCAAACACAAACACTTCGATCTGTAGGTAAAGGAATGCCAATTAAATAGCGAATTTAAGTGATAGGAGAGAAAGGAAAACTTTGATCTACCTCCTGCAAAGGCCGATAGATCAGATACTATAAATAACTGCTGAGCTCGTATCTAGCGATACGACTGGCGGGTATTGCACCCGCCACAACACAAATGAACTGAATTATTTTTTAACGCGTTTACGCTCATTTTCAGTCAATAATTTTTTGCGTAAACGAATGCTTTCCGGCGTCACTTCAACCAGCTCATCATCTTCAATAAACTCAAGAGCTTGCTCAAGGGTATGAGTAACCGGTGGCGACAAGGTTAATGCCTCATCGGTACCAGAGGCGCGAACGTTAGTCAGTTGCTTACCTTTAACCGGGTTAACTGCCAAGTCATTCGAACGCGAATGCAAACCAATAATCTGGCCTTCATACACATCGATAGCATGGCCTAAAAACAAGCGCCCGCGACTTTGTAAATTAAACAAAGAATAAGCAGCGGTTTTACCTTTTAGCATGCTCACTAGCACACCGTTTTGACGGCTGATAACTTCACCCTGCTTAACCGGGCCATAGTGATCAAATACACTGGTCATGATACCTGAGCCGGAAGTCAACGTTAGAAACAGACCCCGGAAACCAATTAAACCACGCGAAGGCATCATAAACTCTAAACGCACTCGGCCTTTACCGTCTGGCGTCATGTTGGTCATTTCGGCTTTACGCAAACCCAGTTCTTCCATAACAGAACCTTGATGCTGTTCTTCAACATCAATAACAACCTGCTCAAATGGCTCCTGAATTTCACCGTCCACTTCACGCTGTACAACTTCTGGACGCGAAATACTCATTTCGAAACCTTCGCGGCGCATAGTCTCAATCAAAACCGAAAGGTGTAATTCACCGCGCCCTGAAACAATAAATTTATCCGGCGTATCACCTTGCCTAACTCGTAATGCAACATTGTGGATAAGCTCTTGATCTAGACGATCTTTAATATTTCGAGTGGTAACGTACTTACCTTCTTTACCCGCAAACGGCGAGTTGTTAACAATAAAGGTCATGCTTACAGTAGGTTCGTCGACGCTCAAAGGCGGCAATGCTTCTACGGCCTCTGGGTCACACAAAGTATCAGAAATACCCAAACCGTCGATGCCGTTGATACAAACGATGTCACCCGCTGAAGCCAACTGTGTTTCAACTCTCTCTAAGCCAAGATAACCCTTAACATTTAAGACCTTACCTTTACGCTCTTTACCGTCAGCACTCTTAATAACTACTTGCTGATTAGGGGCTAAAGTTCCGCGCGTTATCTTACCTACACCAATAACACCAACATAGCTGTCGTAATCCAATGCTGAAATTTGCATCTGGAACTTACCTTCACGATCAACATCGGGTGCTGGTACTTTTTCAACAATCATTTCATACAATGGCGTCATATCTTCAGCCATATCTTCTGGATCATTGCCCGCAATACCATTAATGGCAGAAGCGTAAATAACCGGGAAGTCTAGCTGCTCATCCGTAGCACCTAAGCTATCGAACAAATCGAACACTTGATCCATCACCCAATCAGGGCGAGCGCCAGGACGATCAATTTTGTTAATAACAACAATTGGCTTCAAGCCTTGCTCAAACGCTTTTGAGGTTACGAAACGGGTTTGTGGCATAGGGCCATCTACGGCATCAACCAATAACAGTACCGAATCAACCATTGACAATACGCGCTCTACTTCTCCACCAAAATCGGCGTGACCGGGAGTATCGACGATATTAATGCGGTAATCGTTCCAGCTGATCGCTGTGTTTTTTGCAAGAATGGTGATCCCGCGCTCTTTCTCTTGATCGTTAGAATCCATGATGCGTTCAGAGCCTTCATCTTTTCGATCAAGAGTGCCTGACTGGCTCAGAAGTTTATCAACCAAGGTAGTTTTACCGTGGTCAACGTGGGCAATAATGGCAATATTTCTAAGTTTTTCAATCACAATCATGGTCTCTTGCAGAGGCGAAAAACAGCACCTACTCCTTACATTCAAGAAGTCGTCGCTATTCGAAGGGCGCGAATTATACCCGCCTTCGAGCGGTTATAAAACAACCAATTACCTTTATGGGAAAATGATGGGTACTTTAATGCAATAATACATTTAAATATCTCATCTAAACGGGGCGATAAACGCCTATATTGTCGTGGCCATCTTCTTTTAAGTTAGACGCGTGCAGCTGACTCATGACACCTTTATCGCAATAGAGTAAATATTGAACATCCGCACTTAATTGTGAAAACTCGGCGGTTAGCTTATAAAATGGGATTTTTAATATTTCGCTATCAGACACCAATGGCTTAAGCTCTTCTTCATCAGGATGGCGCACATCAATGATTTGTTGATTCACGCCTAACTCAGCCACGACATCTACCTCAACGTCACCTCCTAAGTTTTCCATAACACTTTCAATACCCTGGATGGTGCGCTCTTTGATAGCCCTATCCAAAATATCAAAATCAAATTTAGTTTCTTCAGCTTCTATGCGATCCAATTTTGCCCTAGTGGTGGGCTTACGAGAGATAACTCCACAATACTCTGGAATGCTAGCGGATAGTTCCTCCGCACCAATTGCACGCGAGATATCAATAATATCGCCCTTATCCATAGCAATGAGCGGTCTGAGCGTTAGCGTATCGGTAACACCATCAATAACCGCTAAATTGGTCAGCGTCTGACTCGATACTTGTCCAATCGCCTCACCGGTTAACAGGGCTTGAATTTCCATTTCTTCGGCCACACGAGAAGCGGCACGCATCATCATGCGTTTCAGCACCACGCCCATTTGCGGATTATGAACTTTGTCTAAAATCTCACCGACCACTTCTTCGAAAGGTACAGCTACAAACATTACGCGATGAGAGGCTCCATATTTTTTCCATAAATAGTAGGCAATCTCTTTAACACCAACCTCATGCGCTCGACCACCCAAGTTGAAAAAACAATAATGCGTTCTAATACCACGCTTGATCGTTAGGTAACTGGCCACGGTAGAATCAAAACCGCCAGATATTAACGACAATATTGGCTCTTGCGATCCCAGAGGAAAACCTCCCAAACCTGGCGTTTGGTTTTCAATAACGTGCAACTGCTCTTTACGAACCTCTAACATCACGGTTATGTCTGGATTTTTTAATTTCACCCCCGCAGCCTCAGAGTGTTGATTCAACCCTCCACCTACATAACGCTCAACCTCTATGGAGGTAAAATCATGCTCACCGCTGCGCTTAACTCGAACACAAAAGGTTTTCCCCGCTAAAGCCTCACCCCATACCGCGAGTGTTTTTTGAAAGATATCATCCAAATCACCCAAAGGATAAGTCAGTACTTGAGAGAAATTAGCAATACCCGGCGTATTAGCCAGAACATTCGCCACACGATCACAAACCATTGGATCATCGGAATCAACCACCACGTCGATCTTGTCCCAAGCACGAATGATTTTTACTGGCGCCCCAACTTCAGCCAGTAATGTTCTTAAGTTTTCACGCAATTGACGGATAAACCGTTTGCGGACAGGAGCGCTCTTGATCGTTATTTCGGGAAATAACTTAACGATGAAATCCATAGTAGTGATCCAATGACACGAAAAATAAAAAAACATTATAAATGATGCAATCGAGTAGATATACGTAAACCAAAAAAGATGACTTGAACCAAAGTGGTGCACCGCCCAGTTTGCATGTGATATTTTGGTGCAAACTTATAGGCTAACTGTCGCTTAGGCACCGGAATCATTGAAAAGAGGGCATCATCTCTTCTGGCATAATAATTGCCCTATTACAGATCACTTACTTGCTTCCTGAGCGTAAAAGGTGAAGAATGCGCAACACGTTTCCCCGCATATCTCGCCCGAAATAGATCACGAGGAAAGTTAAGCCCTTTTAAATAACCAGTAATACCGCATATTGGAGGATTACAAATGTCAGAGAACACACTGAACCTGATCAAAGATAGTGAAGCACGCTGGGTTGACCTGCGTTTTACAGACACAAAAGGTAAAGAACAGCATGTTTCTATTCCTTCAAAAACAGTAGACGAAGATTTCTTCGAAGACGGTCAAATGTTCGACGGCTCTTCAATCTCCGGCTGGAAAGGAATTAACGAGTCTGACATGATTTTGATGCCAGACGACAGCACCGCTGTTTTAGATCCATTCACCGATGAGCCAACTGTTATTTTACGTTGTGACATCATCGAGCCTTCAACTATGCAAGGCTACGAGCGCGATCCACGCTCTGTTGCTAAGCGCGCTGAAGCCTACTTAAACTCAACTGGTCTTGGTGACACGGCTTTCTTTGGCCCTGAGCCAGAGTTTTTCGTATTTGACGACATTAAGTGGGGCCAAGACATGTCTGGCTCTTTCGTTAAAATCAATTCAGAAGAAGCTGATTGGTCTACCGGCGCCAGCTTCACCGATGGCAACATGGGTCACCGTCCACGCGTTAAAGGCGGCTACTTCCCAGTACCACCTGTTGATAGCTTGCATGATATCCGCGCAGCAATGTGTGGCGCCATGGAGCAAATGGGCTTAGACATCGAAGTTCATCACCATGAAGTAGCTACGGCTGGCCAGTGTGAAATCGGAGTTAAATTCAACACTCTAGTTGCTAAAGCTGATGAAACTCAAATCCTTAAGTACTGTGTGCATAACGTTGCCCACGCTTACGGAAAGACAGCTACCTTTATGCCAAAACCAATCGTTGGCGACAACGGTTCTGGTATGCACGTACATATGTCTTACTGGTTGAACGGCGAGAACCAATTCTCTGGTGATGGTTATGCTGGCTTATCTGAATCCGCTCTTTTCTTCATTGGCGGTATCATTAAGCACGCGAAAGCATGTAACGCTTTCACCAACCCAGGTACAAACTCATACAAGCGTTTGATCCCAGGTTTTGAAGCACCCGTTATGTTGGCTTACTCTGCACGTAACCGTTCGGCTTCTATCCGTATTCCTTATGTGTCTTCTCCTAAGGGTGTTCGCGTTGAAGCTCGTTTCCCTGATCCAATCGCCAACCCTTACCTAGCGTTCTCTGCTTTGTTAATGGCCGGCCTTGACGGTGTTAAGAACAAGATTCACCCTGGTGATGCAGCTGATAAAGACTTGTATGACTTGCCAGCTGAAGAAGCTGCTGCAATTCCACAAGTTGCTGGCTCTCTACGTGAAGCTTTGGAATGCCTAGAAGCTGATAAAGAGTTCTTGACCCAAGGCGGTGTATTCACCGACGACATGATTGCAGCTTACATCGAGCTGAAAATGGAAGACGTTTACCGTGTTGAGCACACCACTCATCCAGTAGAGTTCGACCTTTACTACAGCGTTTAATTTTTGCATTAAACCGCCTTAGTGTTAAAAGAACCCAGCTTTTGCTGGGTTTTTTTATGTCTGTTTTTAAGAAGATCCTTTCCTTATTGAACATCCCTGCTCTAAGATCTTATTATAAATATGATTTCTGGAAGCCTTATGAAACAGATCAGCCTAGTTATACTCAGCCTAATGACTGTATTTTTTATCCATACCGGCAGCGCGGCCATATACAAGCACGTCGATGAAGACGGGAACGTGGTGTTTACCGATAACCCTCACGGCAAAAAAGCTGAAACGCTGCACCTATCACCAACCAATATACAGCCTGCCACCCAACCGAAAACAAAAGCTGCTGATAACTCTGCCGGCACCACAACTGAAGAGGAAGAAAAAGCAGAAGAAAGAGTCCCTTATAGCCTTATCAGCATAAGCTCTCCAGATGATGAATCTACCGTTACTTATGGCCAAGAGACCATTACGGCTTCCGTACAAATAACCCCAGCACTACAAGCTGATGATCTGATTCAATTTTACTTCGATGGCAGTAAACAAGGCAGCGCCTCAACTAACAGCTCAATAACGTTTAGCGATCTCGAAAGAGGTGAGCACACAATTTCGGCAGCCGTACTCAATGCCGAAGGAAAAATTGAACGCCAATCGAAGTCCGTCCGCATCTTTGTCATGCGCCACAGTATCGCTCATTAATTCCCTCCCACTTATTCCCGACAAAACAACAGCACCAAATTAGTGCACAATGTTATTTTGTATTGATCGATAAACTCGATAAATATTCTCCAAGCCTTATATTATGGGGCTTTTAAATGTTGGTTCGTTTTTTGCTAAACCATAGATGAATTACCGGTTATGCACTAAGACAATACATTTATACACCCACTCAAATATTCGATCGTTATTATGAATGAGCAACTGAACTATAAAAGCGTGTTAGACAACCTCAGTACAGCTGTCGTTGTTGTGGATACCTCACTGCGCTTAACTCATTTGAATCCCGCGGCCGAAATGCTCTTAGCTCTTAGCAATAACATTGTCTTAGGTACCGTTTTCAGTGATTACTTTCAGGAAACCGATTCCGCTCGGCAATCACTATTAAAAGCCGTAGCCGACGGCAGTCAATTTACTCAGCGGCGCTCAATTTGGCAGATTCATACGGGTAAAAAATACACGGTTGATTACTCGGTAACTCCGCTGCCAGACAACAAAGGCGGGATTATTGAAATCAACCAGCTGGATCGTTTGCTGCGCATCAGCCGTGAAGAGGCTCTAATTTCATCTCAGGAGACAACTCGCAACTTAGTTCGAAGCATGGCACATGAAATCAAAAACCCGCTTGGCGGTATTCGTGGGGCCGCACAACTCTTATCGCGTGAACTGACCAGTCCTGATCAAAAAGAATTCACTCAAATTATTATCCAGGAATCTGATCGACTCCGAAACTTAGTCGATCGCATGCTCGGGCCTCGGCAACTACCAAAACTACAATCCATTAGTATCCATGAAATCCTTGAGCACGTTGCTGCCGTCATCAAGGCTTCAGAAGCCAATAGCGATATTAAAATAATACGTGATTACGACCCGAGCATTCCCGATATAAAAGGCGATAAAGATCAATTAATCCAAGCATTCTTAAATATTATCCGCAATGCGACTCAATCCCTAAGAGAGTCCAGCACGCCATCAGCACAAATTACTCTTCGCACTCGCATTCAACGTCAGTTTACCATTGGAGGCCAACATCACCCTCTGGTTTGCGGCGTGAGAATCATTGATAACGGCCCCGGCATTGCTGATAGTTTAATTGATGATATTTTCTACCCCATGATAACGGGGCGAGCCGAAGGTACAGGACTAGGCCTAGCCATTGCGCAAAACTTGATTCAACAACACAAAGGCCTGGTGGAATGTACGAGCCAACCGGGACAAACCGACTTCTCTATTTATTTACCACTAGGATAATTGCATGAGCGCTCAAGACCAAGTCTGGGTTATTGATGATGACCACTCGATCCGATGGGTACTGGATCGTGCTCTACAACAAGAGCACATAAAGCCGGTGCTATTTGAATCGGCCGATCTTGCGTTGACCGCCCTTACTAAATCACAACCCAGTGTCATTATCAGTGATATTAGAATGCCCGGCACCGATGGTTTGGCTCTGCTCGACCGGCTGGCCGAAGACTACCCACACATCCCAACTATTATCATGACTGCGCACTCTGACCTTGATAGCGCGGTTTCCGCCTACCAAGGCGGCGCTTTTGAATACCTTCCTAAGCCTTTTGATGTTGACGAGGCAATGGCGGTAACGAAAAGAGCCTTGGCGCACGCTAAAGAACAGCAAAAAGACTTTGAGCCTATAGCATTAGAAATGGATACCGAAATCATCGGCGAAGCACCCGCCATGCAGGAAGTATTTCGCGCAATCGGTCGTCTTTCACAATCAAATATTACCGTACTGATTAACGGTGAATCTGGCACCGGTAAAGAATTGGTTGCCCGTGCATTGCACCGCCACAGCCCGCGCAGCGACAATACCTTTATTGCTCTGAATATGGCCGCGATCCCTAACGATTTAATTGAGTCTGAGTTGTTTGGCCACGAAAAAGGCGCCTTTACTGGCGCAGGAGCTCTACGTCAAGGGCGCTTTGAGCAGGCCAACGGTGGCTCTTTATTTCTCGACGAAATAGGCGACATGCCAGCCGAAACCCAAACACGATTGCTTCGCGTTCTGGCCGACGGTCAATTCTATCGCGTTGGCGGCCATACGCCAGTAAACGTAGATGTCAGAATAATTGCAGCCACCCACCAGGACCTTGAATCATTGGTCGAACAAAATTTATTCAGGGAAGATTTATTTCATCGCTTGAATGTCATCCGCATTCATATCCCCAGCCTCAATGAAAGACGTGAAGACATTCCTCGCCTAGCACAGCATTTTTTCGTCAACGCAGCCAAAGAGCTCGGCGGTGAAACTAAAGTTTTACTGCCAGAATCCCAAGAGTATTTATGCGGTTTAAAGTGGCCAGGCAATGTTCGTCAACTTGAGAATACGTGCCGCTGGATCACCGTAATGGCCTCTGGGAGAGAAGTACACATAGAAGATCTGCCTCCAGAAATGCTCAACACCAAACCTTCAGAGGTCAACACCAACGACTGGGAAAAAGCATTGCGAAACTGGGCTGATCACGCCTTAGCCAAAGGCCAAGATCAAATTTTAGCTGACGCAGTACCGGTCTTTGAACGCGCTTTAATCGAAACCGCCCTGAAACATACAGCCGGACGCAAACGCGACGCTGCGCTTTTATTGGGCTGGGGAAGAAACACGTTAACTCGAAAGCTAAAAGAGCTTGATATGAACAGCGAAGACGACGAGACTTCCACAAACAACTAAATTTAAAGAGCGAAAAGATGCACCCGCTGCTTAAAGAACAAGCTTGTGTTTATACCCATAAAATTACCTGGGGTGAAATGGATGCCTTCGGGCATGTAAATAACACTGAATATTTACGTTTTTTTGAACACGTACGCATTAAGCACTTTGAAGAAATTGGCATGCTTGAACTTAAGCAGAAAGAAAATAAAGGACCTATTTTAGGAGAAACCCGCTGCCGTTTTAAAATACCGCTAACTTACCCAGACATTGTGCATATTGGCGTGAGAGTAGAAAACCTTAGCTCCGACCGCTTCACTCATATTTATACGGTTGTTAGCGAAAACCACAATGCCATTGCCGCCGAGGGCGATGGCAAAATTATTTATTACGATTATCAGGCTAACGCTAAATGCGCACTGCCCAGCAGCCTACGAACTCAACTAGAAAAATAAATTCGGCTGTACAATCAACCGAGTCAGATTAAGGCAAAGGCCGCCACCGGCAAGTCGTAAACTCACAAATCACACCGTGCTCCACTTGAACCCCCTCTGCCATTAATCTCTGACCTTGCTCAAGCATCAACTCATTCTGGGTTGATAGCCTACCTTCTTTATTGACCACTCGATGCCATGGCAAATCATACTTTTTGGTTAACGAATGCAAAATTCTTACAACCTGCCTCGCAGCCTGTGGATTCTCGGCAGCCGCTGCTATATCACCATAACTACTGACTCGCCCTGCGGGTATCGCCTGAATAAGAGCAATGACCTTTTGGGTAAATAAAGACAACTTAGCTTCTGCCATTTCAGTCTTTCCCTCTATAAAGTCATTTACCCCACACTAAAAAGCCCCGTATAAATACGAGGCTTTCATCACTGCACGGCAGTTAAGTTTAATTAACTGTAGGCGCCGCTTCTTCTTGTTTTTCTTTGGCTTGAGCAACCGCTTGGGCGAACAAGGCGTCAAAGTTAACTGGCGGCAACATTAATGCTGGGAAGCTGCCTTTGGTCACAGCGTTATCAATCGCTTCACGAGCATAAGGAAACAAAATATTAGGGCACACTGTATTTAACACTTGAGCCAACTGCTGGCCTTCGATGCCTTTAATAGCAAACAAGCCGGCTTGTTGCACTTCTACCAAAAAAGCCGTTTCTTCTTCTAACTTAACAGTAACGGTTAAGGTTAAAACCACTTCGTAAAAATCATCTTCGATTTTACCGGTTTTAGTATTCAGCTCTTGATTAACTTGTGGCTTCCACTGCTGGCGAAATGCTTTTGCACCAAGAGGAGCTTCAAAAGATGAGTCCTTGACGTAAATACGTTGTAAAGCAAACTGCTGACCTGGTGCGTCAGCCGCACCTGCTTGTTGTTCTTCTGCCATGATAATTCCTGCTTCTCTATTGTTTTTATGAATGTAAAACGATTCGTGTGCATAATAGAATGGGATTAAAAACTTTATTTTCAACCACATTCATTGATTTATTTGCCCTCAGGCCGTGAGTAATTTATCCAATACTCCCTTACGGCTCAGCAACATCATATCATCGCATCCGCCAATGTGCTCAGTGCCTATCCAAATTTGCGGCACTGTTCTTTGACCACTGATCCGCATCATTTTTTTGCGAACAGCTGGGTCACCATCCACTGAGATCTCTTTAACCGACGCTTTTTTCTGCCGTAAGTGATTTAACGCTTGAACGCAGTAAGGGCAATACCGTGAAGTATAAATAGTGACCTCAGCCATTACTTAACCAGAGGCAAGTTCTGTGCTTGCCACTCGCTAATACCGCCTTGCATGCGACTCACTTCAAAGCCTTTGCCTTTCAATAAACGGCCAACAGGACCCGAGTGCTGTCCGACTTTATCTATCAATAAAATCGTTTTATCTTTAGATTTCTCCAGCTCAGCAACCCTTTCCATCACTTTATTGTGAGGAATATTAATCGCACCAACCAAATGACCGTTTTTGAAATCACCAGCTTCTCGAATATCAAGAATCACCGCACCGTCATTATTAATAACGCGTGTCACCTCGTGAATGGATAGCGCTTGGCCAGACTTAAGCTTTTCAGTCCAAAAATAACCATACACGATCAACATTAACGCACTGACTAAAATCCACTGCTCACTGACAAATACAAAAAAATCCACTCAATGCTCCTACTGTAATTTCTAGATTAATTTCACTGCTCGCTGTTATCAAAACTGTCTTGCCAGCCAAGCTACGATATACCTGCACTAGGCAGGCGCGGCAGTATACACCACCCTTTAGCAAACATGGAGTTAGCGACATAAAAACGCTAGAATTAGCCACTTCTAAACCAAAGTGATCTTAGACATGACTGATTTTAAAAAACCTGTGGTGCTTCTTATTCTTGATGGCTTTGGCCACTCAGAGCAAACTAAATACAACGCCATAAAGGCCGCCAAAGCGCCTACTTGGCAAAAACTATGGCAGACCCGACCTAAAACATTAATCCATACATCTGGCCTAGAAGTAGGTTTACCCGAAGGCCAAATGGGAAATTCAGAGGTTGGCCACATGACTTTAGGTGCTGGACGAGTCGTTTACCAAAACTTTACTCGTATTAACAAGGCTATCAGTGACGGTGATTTTTTTACCAACCCAGCCTATCTCAATGCCATTGATAAAGCCGTAGCCAACAATAAAGCCGTCCATATATTAGGGTTGCTCTCACCCGGCGGGGTCCACAGCCATGACGATCACATCAATGCGGCAATCCAGCTAGCCGCTCAACGTGGAGCCAAGCAAGTCTATGTACACGCCTTTCTAGATGGCAGGGATATGCCACCACGCAGCGCTGAAGCATCACTGCAGAAAACCAGCGCATTATTAACCGAACTTGGCGTGGGCCGCATAGCCACCATCAGCGGGCGCTTCTTTGGATTAGACAGGGACAACCGCTGGGATAGAGTACAAAAAGCCTATGATCTCATGACGCAAGGGCTAGCCGCTTACACCGAAGCCGACAGTCTCACTGCGCTGGCTAACGCCTATGAACGCGGAGAAAATGACGAATTCGTCCAAGCAACCGTTATTGCCGCCGATACCGAAACTCCAGCAACCATCAATGACGGCGACTCAGTACTGTTTATGAACTTCCGCCCAGATCGAGCCCGCCAAATTACCCGCGCTTTTATCGATCCAAACTTTGACGGTTTTACCCGAACCAAGCAACCGGCTCTGGCCGATTTCGTTATGACCACCGAATATGCAGCCGACATCAACACACCTTGTGCCTTCCCTCCAGAAAATCTAGTTAACTCTTTTGGGGACGTCATGGCCCAACACAATAAACAGCAACTGCGTATTGCAGAAACTGAAAAGTACGCTCACGTCACATTCTTCTTCAGCGGCGGCCAAGAAGAAATGTACACAGGTGAAGATCGCGTTTTAATTCCCTCTCCAGACGTTGAAACCTACGATAAACAACCAGAAATGAGTTCCGGCGAAGTCACCAGCAAGCTAATAAAGGCTATTGAGTCAGGTAAATACGACAGCATCATCTGTAATTATGCTAACTGTGACCAAGTAGGGCACACGGGAGACTTCGATGCCGCAGTTAAAGCTGTAGAAGCCGTAGATGGATGTTTAACTCAAATTTTAAACTGTATTGAAACCGTTGGTGGCGAAGTATTAATTACCGCGGATCACGGCAATGTCGAACAAATGTTTGATGAAGTCAGCGGCCAACTGCACACCCAACACACGACACTACCAGTGCCTTTTGTCTATTTCGGACCAAAGAACATAACGCTTGAAAACGGAGGCAGCTTAGCCGATGTTGCTCCTACCATGCTTGATTTACTAGAAGTTACCCAACCTCATGAAATGACAGGCCATAGTTTGATTCAACGAATTTAATTACAGCTAGAATATATCCACCACAAACTAAGTAAACCTGCCAACAACTAAAGAGACACGCCAATGTACCGATTTTTACTGTCCCTGTGTTTTGCTATGAGTGTATTTACAACTCAAGCACAGCAATCTGACGACGCTAACTACCAAGCAAAACTGCAACTGCTGCAGAGCACTATTGCCGAACTGAAAGTCGAACTCGAAAAAGTCAAAGGCAGCCGTAACCAATTGCAAACCAATTTGCAATCATCCGAAGTGGACATCAGCCAGCTAGTTAAAAAAATAGAACGGCTAAAGGGGGACCTTGCCAGCCAAAAAAAGCATCTAGCGCAGCTCAATAATCAACGCAATGAGCTGCAGCAAAGTCAAAAACAGCAACAACACATCATTATCCAGCACATTAATGCTGCCCACCGCTTAGGGCAGCAGAGCCAACTCAAGTTATTATTAAACCAGCAGCATCCTGCTGAGCTAGCTCGAACCCTTAAGTATTATCAATATTTTCTCGATGCCAGATCTGAAAAAATAGACAGCTACATTCAAACCATTAGCGAAATCAATACTCTTGAGCCCCAAATAACACAACAGACAAAACAGATTCAATCAGACAAGCAGGACCTAGAAAAACAGCATCTAACACTTAAACAGCGCCAAAACGACAGACGCCTAGCGCTCAAAGAAATCCAACAGAGTATTTCCAGCAAAGACAAAGAATTGAAAAAACTTGTTGACGATAAAAAACAATTAGCGATGTTAATCAAACAACTCTCTGAAGCCATCGCTAATATTAACTTGTCAGGCAATGACCAACCGTTTGCCCAGCGTCGTGGAAAAATGACACTGCCAAGTAAAGGCAAAGTCAGCCATCGCTTTGGCAGTCCTCGAATTGCAGGCAGGCTAAATTGGGAAGGGGTTATAATAACGGCTCCTGAAGGCACCCCTGTAAAAGCGGTGCATCATGGTCGCGTGGTTTTTGCTGACTATATGCGCGGCCACGGCTTGCTCCTGATTATTGACCACGGTGACAGTTTTATGAGCCTATACGCCAACAATCAAATATTAATGCGCGATGTTGGCGACTGGATTAGCAGTAACGAAGAAATCGGGCGTGTTGGCACAACCGGCGGACAAACACTTGCGGGCTTGTATTTTGAAATCCGCCATAACGGCAAGCCCGTTGATCCTAATATCTGGTGCAAATAGCTCACGCACTTTTATACTCTCCCTCTCTCAACCCGCCCCACCTTTTCTTTGTTTTAGGGGGCGCTTTCTAATTTTTCTCCTTATTCTTATCTCAACTGCTTAAAAACCTTGCTTGGTTGCAACCATATAAAGAAGAGAGAGTCATATATGCCTATAGAAGATGATGCTCCATCAGCCGAAAAAATTGAAAACTTAGCTAAAAAAATATGGTTGGCGGGTCTTGGAGCATACGGTCGCTCGTTGGATAACGTGCAGACTGGCTACGACAAAATTAGCGGAGAGAGCTTAAAAGTTTTTGAAGAACTGGTAAGTAAAGGTGAAGCCTTACAAAACGAAACCGCCAACGAAGTTAAAGATAAAGTTAAGGGTAAGGTTAAAGAGGGTAAAGACCGTTTTGAAGCTCGTGCGGAAGAGCTTAAAACAAAACTTTCTATCACGTCAGGAATTAACACTAAACTTGACAGCCTCAGCAAAAAAATTGATCAGCTTTCTAAAAAGTTAACTAAGAAAGCCTAAGAATTCGACTCTTTGTTGTCTCATTAGCCCGGCTCTGCTGGGCTCTTTTTTCAACAAAACAACAGAAATTACCGAGGGATTTAACAATGGCTAAAAAAGACACCAATGACACCATTAATGAAACTCTAGCGAAAAAGATTTGGCTTGCAGGCCTTGGCGCTTACGGCCGTTCACTTGATGAAGTTCATAGCCGTTACGAAAAGCTTAGCGGTGAAGGCATCAAAGCCTTTGAAGACCTAGTTTCAAAAGGTGAAGCCCTACAAAACGAAACCACTGAAAAAGTTAAAGACAAAGTTAAAGAAAGCAACACCAAGCTTGAAGCTCGTATAGATGAACTGAAAGAAAAACTGTCTTTAACTCACAGCATTGATAAAAAATTAGACCAAGTGAACTCTAAAATAGACAAATTAAGCCGCTCACTGTCTAAAAAGGATTAATCGTACACACCAGTTTGTTGTTGTCTTGGCCCGACTTATGTCGGGTCTTTTTTATCCCCCTAAATTTAGCCTATTGAAAGGAGTTTATTATGCCTACTAAGAAAAAAGTAATGGAATTAAACACCATTGAAAAAATCGAATCGTTCATTAAAAAAGTATGGCTTGCCAACCTTGGCATTTGTAGCCGTTCAATTAATGAAATACAGGAGCGCTACGAAAAATTAAGTGACGAAAGCCAAAGATTGTTTGATGATTTAGTCAGCCGTGGAGAAACCATTGAGGCCGGTGCTAAAAAGTCATTAGACGGAAACCGTGAAAGACTTGAAGCTCGTATTGAAGAGCTGAAAAAACGACTTACGGTAAAAACCAGCTTTGGCTCAAAACTTGATGAAGTCAGCGCCAAATTAGACAAGCTGAGTAAATCAGCTTCTGAAAGCTAATAAAAAACTTAGTTTTGACAGAAACAAGCCGACTCTGATTGTCGGCTTTTTTATGTCACAGATATTGCTCACAATGCGAATGGATTTCTTCTTCAATTTTATACGCCAATGGTCGCATTAAAAAAGGCACTGTCACTTCAATTAGAATTCGCTCGTCATTATAATTCAGCACCCCTCTAGTACCGCTGCTGTGCTGATAATGCATTGCACCATCCTCGGGGAAAGTCTTACCGCCAAACTGTTGTGTTAATTGCTCAGACAAGCTCTTGATCAATCTCTGGCATTCTTCTGAACTTAACGAATGGCTTTTTTCTATAGAAATTTTCTTCATACATAAACCAATCTAGAAACAATATTAAATGTATTAAGCCGGTAAGAAAGGCAGCATTTGCAGATAAAGATGCTCACGGATATCAACCTCATCACCACCATTAATAATATCAAAGCTGCCGGGAAGATTTAATAACGTGTTCAATAAGTTGTCCGCCAGTAACGTTGCTACGGGCAAAGATGAATCACTATCTTTACTGTCTAATAAAGTTTCAGCAAACTCTTTTAACTGACGATGCAAGCGCGACATAGATTGTACAATAGGTTTTCGCAAAACCTCATATCGCACACAAATACTTGCGATATTTTGGCTGATGAATTTATATTCTGACAAAAAATCGGTAATAACACCCAAGTACAAAAGCATAGCATCTTCATCTAGCTCTTCAGTTCCCTGAATATCATCCATCAAATATGATAGACCCGCATGGAAACGGGCATACAGCTCCTCAACAACCTCTTCTTTACCTTTAAAATGGTAATAAAGATTGCCAGGGCTAATATTCATCTCGTTTGCAAGATCAACGCTCGTAACCAGCGGTTCGCCTTCATCATTGAAAAGCACTAGCGCTACGTCTAGGATCAAATCTCGCGTTTTAATTTTTGCCATCGCCCTACTCAGCTGCCGTGTTCAAGAACCAGAGACTCAATATTATACAACACCCTAGAAACTTCGTTGGTCAGAAACAGTAATAGTTGCCAGTTAAACCATTATGATGGAAACTTCATGCATAATTATTTGCCTTATTGCACTTTAAGCCATCCGAGATATTGAATGATTCTTCACAGTAAGCCCACTGCTATCGCTTGGCTTCTTTTCAGCCTCTTCCTTATACCTAGTACATACAGCGCCGAAAACTCGGAAAACTCTACTGAGTCAACAGCCAAAGGTGAACTGCCGCTCGAAGATCTGCGCACCTTCACCAAGGTTTACGATCACATACGCAAAGGCTACGTCAAAGAAATCACGGACAAAACGCTGCTAGAGTACGCCATCAAAGGCATGTTATCTGAACTTGATCCGCATTCAGCTTATTTGAATGAGAATTCATTTGACGACCTGCAGGTCAACACAACAGGTGAGTTCGGCGGGTTGGGCATTGAAGTCGGCATGGAAAATGGTTTAGTCAAAGTGATATCACCTATAGATGATACCCCGGCTGCAAAAGCCGGAGTTGAAGCCGGCGACTTGATCATCAAGCTCGATGACAAAGTCGTCAAAGGTCTCAGTCTCAGCGACGCCGTTAAACTTATGCGCGGCCCCAAAAACAGTAAAATCATTTTGACTGTCGTTAGAGACGGCACAAGCAAACCGTTTGAGATCGACATAATCCGCGACACGATTAAAGTTCAAAGCGTTAAATCAAAAGTTATTGAAGAGAATTTTGGCTACATTCGCATAGCCCAATTTCAAATACACACCGGTAAAGACACCAAAGAAGCCATTCAAGAGCTCACTGAAAAAAATGATTTGAAAGGCCTTATTTTGGATCTACGCAATAATCCCGGCGGCGTACTACAAGCGTCCGTTGATGTTGTCGATGCCTTTTTAGACTCAGGCTTAGTTGTCTATACAGAAGGAAGAGTTCAAAACTCAGATATGCAATATAACGCAACAGCTGGCGACGCCAGTAATGGCTTGCCTATTATTGTACTCATAAACGATGGCTCGGCCTCCGCATCTGAGATTGTTGCCGGCGCCCTCCAAGATCACCGGAGGGCCATTATTATGGGAACTCAGAGCTTTGGCAAAGGCTCTGTACAAACTGTTATTCCATTAAGCGACGTAAAGGCCATTAAACTCACTACCGCGCTTTACTACACTCCTAATGGCCGCTCCATTCAAGCCCAAGGCATAACCCCAGATATTGAAATCGAGAGAGCCAAAATTACCGCCGTAAAAACCAGAAAAAACATGAGTGAATCCGACTTAACTGGCCACCTGAATAACGGTAATGGCGAAACCGCGAGCAGCAGCAAGCAAAGAAAAGAGTCCATTGATAAAAGCCAAGATCTTTTTAATAACGACAATCAAGTATTTGAAGCCATTAATTTATTACGAGGCTTAAGCTTATACAATGACAAACGCTCTCCGATTAAAGAGCCTAAAAGCTAGTTAACCTTGACCAAAATTGAGCGTATTTACATTTATGCCGTATAATTTTTCGACCTTGAATTTAAAGCCAACACTGCCGCTCAGTGTATTAGCGTTAGTCAGCAGTCTGCTGGTTGCTTATGCTCACGCTGACCCCATGAGTGAATCCGACTCAAGAAAAGTTCAGATTGCCATTATTATTGATGACATTGGCTACAACATGAGCCAAGGCCTAAAAGCTGCTCACTTCCCAGGCGCCCTAACATTATCTGTTTTACCCTTTGCACCCAATAGTCGCGCCATTGCTGAACTAGCTCATAAGCAGGGTAAGGAGCTGATGCTTCACGCTCCCATGAGCACAGTGGAGCCACGACCTCTAGATCAAGGCGCTCTCACAGAAGCAATGAGCGAAAATGAATTTTTGACCGTACTTCGTGAAAACCTACTGATAATCCCTAATATTGTTGGCATTAACAACCATATGGGCAGCTACCTAACCCAGCAGCCAGAACCTATGCAGTGGCTTATGGATGAACTCGAGCAATACCCCCTATTCTTCTTAGACAGCCGAACCAGCCCAAACAGCATTGCTTGGGAGACCGCCAAAGATAATAAAATACCGGCACTTAAACGTGATATCTTTCTGGATAATGACCCATCCATTGAAGCCATCAGCAAACAATACAACCAACTACTAAAGCTCGCCCATAAAAATGGCTCAGCCATTGCGATAGGTCATCCTAATAAAAACACGATTGACTTCTTATATAAGCAAACCGATTTATTTGCCGAGCAAGGCGTTGAGCTGATTAGCGTCTCAAGCCTATTGGATACGACTTACGAACCGTCAACAACCCTGCCCAATGAAGGGACTCTCAAAGAAGGTATTGGCACTCATGAAGTAACTCAAAACGAAATTATGACGAGTAATCCAGTAATCACCCAGACGTCATATATCGAAGACAACATAAAAGACATGACCGTTAATCTATCACCCGAGCAAATCGTCTATTAAACAGGCAGAATTACTACCAATTGTCGATTTTAATGTATAAAATGGCGCAATAAACAACACCTACTTTCAGCAAGGAGCTGCATATGAATCTACGTTCAGGTGACACTCAAGAAGCGGCCACTCAAAGATCCGATCGTTTTGTCGAAAGAGATGGTTATTGGTATTACACCACCAGAGAAGGTGTTGATATAGGTCCCTTTGATGAGCGCAATGGCGCCATAGAAGGCTGTTGCGAATTTATCGACTTTGTCTGCGCGGAGAATCCTGGATTTTCAGAGACACTGCAACAGTATAGGTGTGTAGCCTAATAACTTGATTGACAAGTTCAGCAATAAAAAAGGCCGCATCTAAGCGGCCTTTTTTATTGCTGATTGCTTATTACTACAATCGAATTATTACAATCGAACTTCAACGCCTTGATCACGCATATAGCGCTTAGCTTCTGGAATTGAGTATTCACCAAAATGAAAAATACTTGCGGCCAATACTGCATCGGCGAGTCCGTCCACAACGCCATCAACTAAGTGCTGTAGATTTCCCACACCACCAGATGCAATTACCGGCACCGCTACCGCCTCACTAATCGCCCTAGTTACACCCAGATCAAAACCATTCTTAGTGCCATCGCAATCCATACTGGTCAATAATATTTCACCCGCGCCAAAATCGGCCATACGCACAGCCCACTCTACCGCATCAATACCCGTTTCTTTTCGGCCACCGTGAGTGAATATTTCCCAGCGAGGGGCTTGCGTAGCGCTACTCACGCGCTTAGCGTCAATTGCCACCACAATGCACTGAGCGCCAAATCGGTCGGAAGCCTCTTTAACAAAACCTGGATTATAAACTGCTGCCGAGTTAATACTGACCTTGTCAGCGCCAGCGTTCAGCATGCAGCGAATGTCTTCTACTGAACGAATACCGCCCCCAACGGTAAGAGGTATAAATACTTCAGACGCTATTTTCTCAACAATGTGAGCCGTGGTATCACGACCCTCATGAGTCGCCGTAATATCAAGAAAAGTAATCTCGTCAGCGCCTTGCTCATTATAACGTTTCGCCACTTCTACGGGATCACCTGCATCGCGTATCCCAACAAAGTTCACGCCTTTAACAACCCGTCCATTATCTACATCAAGACAAGGAATAATTCGTTTTGCCAAAGTCATCGCCACTTCCCCAAAGTCATACCTATACCCAATTTTAAAAAGAGCTCATTATATCGTAATGTCTCTATGTGTTTACTCTCTATCTGAACCACCACACTTTTAATACACACTAGAAGTTGGCAAGACAGCCATTTTTCCTCTAACTTTTTACAATAACGACAGGAGGTCATCGTGGTCGAACTTACCTACATCAATAAACGCCGAGAGCCACGTTTTCTGACCGAGATACCTGCTGTAATCGTATCTGGAGAAATTACAGCCGACGCCAGTATTATTAATATCTCTCAGCATGGATTACGGATTGTTTGCGCTCATCACTTATTAACAGAACTAATGCCCAACATAGCAAAACCTAATTCAAACGATCTTGTCGACATAAACATTCAATTTCAAGTTGAAACAACTCGTCGCCAACTTAGTGATATCGACTTAATATGCAGTGTTATTTATGTAAGACGAAGCACTCAAGAAAATTATATCTTGGGCTGCGCATTCAAAGAATTTTCAAATAATAGCGATATCGATTTAAGTAATTTCATACAAAATTTTACAACTGACTTTGTTGATTGATTCAACGCTATCATTCACATGTCAGTCGTGACCATTCCACGCCGAAAAATTCTTTAACAATTGCAGCCCCGCTGTATGGCTTTTTTCAGGATGAAATTGCACCGCAAACAAGTTGTCGTGACTTAACGCCACATCAAACTCAAAACCATAAGAGCAACGGCCAACTACTTTTTCAGACTGTTGAGTTTCAACAAAATAACTGTGCACAAAGTAGAAGCGCTCATTATCCGCAATATCACGCCAAAGCGGATGCGCTAATTGCGACACTTGATTCCAACCCATATGCGGAACTTTAAGCTTTTGGCCCTGGGCATCGCATAGATTGCGCCCAAAGAACTTAACGTCGCCATGCAGCTGCGCTAAACACTCTACTCCACCATTTTCTTCGCTATTTTCCATTAACGCCTGCATACCCACACAGATTGCCAACATCGGCCGACCATCGGCGATCAATTTCGGCACTAAATCATCAAATCCCAAGCGTTTAATTTCAGCCATGCAATCACGCATAGCGCCAACACCGGGGAAGACTACTCGATCTGCCGAGCCAATAACTTTAGCATCAGAGCTGACAATAACTTCCGCATCGGGTGCAGCATGCTCTAAAGCACTGGCAACCGAATGCAAATTACCCATACCGTAATCAATAACGGCTATTCTATTTGAGCTCATCTATCTACGCCTATCACTATTCACCCATTATTCTCTGTTACAACGTGCCTTTAGTGGAAGGCATAACACCGCTCATTCGTGGATCGTGCTCTAACGCCATCCGTAAAGCACGCCCAAAGGCCTTAAATACGGTTTCTATTTGATGATGCGCATTAAATCCGCGCAAACAATCAACATGTAAAGTGACTTGAGCGTGATTAACAAAACCCTGAAAAAACTCCCAAAATAGCTCCGTATCAAAACTGCCAATACGTTTTTGGGTAAATGGAATATTCATTTCCAGTCCCGGACGCCCAGAAAAGTCAATAACCACTCTCGATAATGCCTCATCCAGGGGTACATAGGCATGGCCGTATCGACGAATACCTTTCTTGTCACCAACGGCTTGGGCAACAGCTTGACCCAAAGTAATACCAATATCTTCTACTGTGTGATGATCATCAATATGAGTATCGCCCTTACAGCTAATATCCATATCTATGAGACCATGACGAGCAATCTGGTCCATCATGTGCTCCAGAAAAGGGACACCGGTATCAAATTTACCCGTGCCAGAACCATCAAGATTTACCGACACACTGATTTGTGTTTCCAGCGTATCGCGAGCAACAGATGCGGTTCTTTCCGCCATAGTAATCTCCAAAATTTAAAGCTAACCAAATAAGCCACTCAGTATACCTTGCGCCAAGATTCACGCCTACCACATCCGGTAATTAGCTAAACCTTCAATCAGCATTCACCGACATGCGAGAGTATAAAAATTGCGTCCGACCCATTGAGTCCTGAATTGATTTACGTCAAAGCGAGTCATTAAGTAACAACGTACTCTGGCTGCCTACATTGTATAGACAGGGAATAAAAACATGGGTGACGCAGTATTTGTACAAACTTTAGGGCTGGCTGTTAGCATGGGCGGCATTGCCGTTGCTGCTATCATTGCTGGAATTGCTGTCTATTTCATCGAAAAAAACATGGATCGCGACGATTCACATTGATTTGTAACATCTAACTATCACGATACATGAGCTTAACTGAATCTTTCGAAATCCAGCTACAATAATAGGTAGACTGGATTTTTTACGTCATCTTTAATCATCGTTTTCACTGCGTTTGATATACTGCTTCAAGAACCACGCCCACTACTTCAATACCCACGCCCACTAAGCGGATTGAGAAACAAGCGCATGAGCTTTACGCCAGACAAAAACCTTTCCACTAAAAAGAATGATATTTTTTCTAGTATTCACCGGCACCTTTATCCCGGTCGGGTCGAGCGTATGCTCGAAGGTGGAATTGATTTTATTCCCGATCGCCGAGAAGGTTACCGTTACTGGGATATAGACGGGCGTGAACTGCTGGATTTACACCTCAATGGCGGCACATTTAATTTAGGCCATAAAAACCCAGAACTTGTTCAAACTTTGATAGAAAATCTAGAGCACTACGATATTGGCAACCACCATTTTTCTTCGGCGCCCAAAGCCGAGCTAGCACAGGCGTTGATTGAAGCCACTCCCGGTGATATGCAATACGTGGTATTTACGCCATCAGGCAGTGAAGCCAACGATGTCGCGATAAAATCCGCACGCTACGCTACCGGCCGCAAAAAAATTGTCGCTCTGGATGCCGGCTATCACGGTCGAAGCGGTTTATCTGGGGCCGCCGGCGACGATGAAACCGCCGCCTTCTTTTTATCTGACATTCCGCAAGACTTTATTAAAGTGCCCTTTAATGATGTCGCCGCTATGGCAGCCGCGCTAAAAAATAATGATGTCGCCCTGGTTATGATGGAAACAATACCGGCAACAAACGGCTTCCCATTACCTGAAAACGACTACCTGAAAAAAGTGAAGAAACTCTGTGAGGAGCATGGAACACTTTACCTAGCTGATGAAGTGCAAACCGGTTTGGGTCGCACAGGTCATCGTTGGGCTATTGAAGCTTACGGAGTAGAGCCCGACATTATAATCACCGGCAAAGGTTTGTCCGGCGGCTTATACCCAATGGCAGCCGCAATTATGAATCGCCGCTGCGGTGACTGGCTGATTGAAAATGGCTGGGGCCACGTATCAACATTCGGCGGTTCAGATCTTGGCTGTAAAGTCGCACTAAAAGCCCTCCAAATGAGCATCTGCGAAGCAACACTCACAAATGTAACCACTCAATCGAACTACATAAGACAAGGCCTAGACGCTTTGCTACCACGTTTTCCATTTTTTAAAGGCATCCGCCAAAACGGCCTTATTATTGGCCTAGAGTTTAGCGACAGCACCATGGGCCAAGCCATGATGCTAGCCCTGTATAAAAATGGTATTTGGGCCATTACCGCCGGATTCGATCAGGCAGTCATCCAATTCAAACTCGGCATTTTGGTAGACAAAGCTTATTGTGATGCTGTTCTCGAGCGCTTTGAAAACGCCTGTATCTGGCTGGTAAATTCATTTAATGAATTGCTTACCGGTGGCACCATTGATGAAAGCGACCCAGTTATTATTAGCACCAAAGAACTTGCGCAAAAAGCATTAACCCAGTGGAACATAGAGGGTGCAAATCTAAAATTACTAAAGCACCGTGAAAATACCGTTTTTAAAATCACCACTACCGACAAACAAAGCTTTGCTTTACGCGTTCATCGCTCGGGCTATCATACCGATGCTGAATTAAATTCAGAGTTATTATGGATGGCTGCCCTGAATGAAGCAGGCGTCCAAACACCCGTCGTTATCCCAACGGTCAGCGGTAACAATTTCGCCACCACTACTAACGAAAACGATTCTATTTCCCGCCAATGCAGTTTGCTGGAGTGGATTGATGGCGATATGTTTGATCAACTCGGCCGCGTTGAAAGAGGCGTACAAAAAGAGCTTGAAGAACGCTATTTTGAATTGGGTAAACTGGCCGCCAAGATGCACAACCAAGGCTCCGACTGGGATAAACCTGCAGGATTTACTCGACACGCGTGGGATGCCGACGGCCTATTAGGCGCAGAGCCGTTATGGGGGAAATTCTGGCAACACCCAGCCATTAACAAACCACAGCGCAAGCAGATTTTAAAAGCGCGCTTTGTTTTAAAAGAATTACTCAAGCAAATGGGCGAAACCAAACAAAACTACGGCTTAATTCACGCTGACTTTTTGCCAGAAAATATTTTAGTCAACAATGGTGAATTAAAGCTGATTGATTTTGATGATTGTGGCTGGGGTTATTACCTGTTTGAAATGGCCACTTCTCTGTTCCCTCAAATAACTCAGCCGTTTTTTGACGAATTGGTGGCGGCTTATGCCGCCGGTTATCGAACCGAAAGAGAATTAAGCGACGCCGATCTTGAAATATTCCCCGCTTTTTTAATGATTCGCGGCTTTACCTATCTTGGTTGGCTGCAGACCCGTGCCGACGCAATGAAGAACGGTGACAAGCTGGCGGCCGAAATCGCCAAAGGCTTGTGCGACTTTATTCCTGATCTGTTAAACGAGCTATCCCCCACCCAAAGAATGGGAATGGAGGTTATACTTTATTTCCAGCGTATTTTTGCGAAAATAAAATAATTGTCAATTTGTGGAAAAAAAAAGCGGCCATACCTGAGAATTTCAGTAGGGCAATTTAAAGCTTAGCCCTACTCCATCAAAGTAATAATAATTTTAATGAGCCCACGATGAAATCAACACTTAAGGTTTATCCTGAATTTTATACTTGCGCAGCGAGACAGAATCAAACCAGGCAATCAACACCTATGGAATGGCAAGGACTACAAAGGTAGCGGTACTAATAGCAATAGTGGTCATTGGAAACTCCCAAAACCAAGTATTGACAGAAGGTTTATCAGCCTTCGTGTAGGCTTGCACAAATCTCCATGTATGATTCTATACCGCTAATCTAAGCATCGTTAAACCACAGCAGTACCAAGTGTAGATTACTCGGATTCAACAGTTGGCACTGAATAGTTTTTTAATAAACTTGTCACACTGCTGGCCTTCAAAACGCCTTGCATATTATAGGTTGTCATCAAGCCTGCCATTAACGCGCCACCCACACCCGCTGTCATAACGTCGGCACCGGTCATATAAAAATTTTTAACCGGTGTTTGTGGATGTAAAAAAGACTGATCAAAACGATCAACAAAATGATCCAATCCATAAATTTCACCACGCGCATTCAATTGGAAATGCTGAGTTGACAGTGGTGTTGAAAGTTCACAAAAATCCAACGCTCCACGCAAATGTGGCAAGCGCTTAAACAATTGTTCCAATAAACGATTGGTTAGTTCCAATTTGTAGGATTCATATTCTTCACCACGCTGCCCCCAAGTTGTACCCTCCCACTTTTCAAACCATTCCATATTTGTCATAGAAACAATTTCTACGGTGGATTTTCCTGGATAGCGATCATCCCACTCAGGGTCTTTAGTCGAAGGAAAAGAAATATAAACCAAAGGTAAATCAGCCTTTTGATTTTCTAGGAAGCGCTCCATATTACCTTCGTGATCGCCGTCTGTGTATATCCATAGATTTGTGGTATTCAGACCCAACTCTTTCGTTGTCCCTTTAAAACCGGCGTACAAACAAATAGACGAGCTGGAGTATTGAACCTTTTCAGCCCATTTATCCATGCCGAATTTCTTTCGACTAGACTCAGGCAACAAGCGTTTTACCGTATTCATAAAGCCCGCATTGCTCACAATCTTGTCGGCTAAAATTTCACTACCGTCAGCCATACGCACGCCATAGGCGCGATTTTTTTCAACCAAAACCTCATCGACCTCGGCGTAGGTAAATACATCGCCGCCACTCTTTTGAATGGTTGGAATGATTTCACGGGCAATGGATGATGCACCGCCGACAGGATAGGCGCCTCCAGCCAAATAATGTTTGGCAATCAGCGCGTGCATAATAAACGCTGCATCACGTGGTACTTGCCCGTAGTCACCCCACTGCCCAGTCAACACTGAAATTAATTCTTGGTTATCGGTAAGCCCTTCTAGAACCTCACGTGTGGTCATGAAAAATTCTTTTGGCACCAATAATGGCCGCACTTTGTTATAGAGTTTACCCATCCATGCAGGCATCCCCTGTGCTGCAAAAAACTTAGGCGTAGCGCTACTCATGGCCCTAATCAACGTTACGTACTCTTCAATAACTTTTCTTTCTGCCGGAAAATATTCCGACATTTTATTGATGAAATTCTCACGGCCCGCCACTAACTCGTATTCTTTATCTCCCAAAATAATTTTATCGTAGACTGGTTCCATAGCGGCCCATTGCAAACGCCCTTCACTGATCACATCAAAAACTCGGCGCAAAGTCGATTTAGAGTTATGTACCTCACCAATGTAATGCACGCCGACATCCCATTCGTAACCTTCACGCTCGTAGGCATGAGTAAAACCACCTGCCGTATAGTGCTGCTCTAACACGCACACTTTCTTTCCCAGCAAAGATAAAAACGCGGCATTAGCCAAACCACCCATGCCAGAACCAATCACAATGGCATCGTATTGCTGATCAGCACGCCCAGGACGATAACGTCGACCCGTTCTTATTTTAACTTTCTGATTGGTTTTTTTAGCGTTAGCTGTCATACCTTATACCCACCTGTGCGGTTACCTATTATTCTCAAGATCAGAAATGTATCACCAACCTTTAACATATGCAATTTATTGCATAAAAATGAGTATTGTATACAATCGCCCTAAATCACAACAAGCAAATTTTCCTATGTCGCTCAAACACACTCTACTAACCTTATTAGAAACTGAACCCGGCAGCGGTTACGATTTACTCAAACGCTTTCGCAGTCGGCTAGGTTATTTTTGGAACGCCAGCCACCAGCAGATTTATCAGCAACTCAAGCAGATGCTGCGTGATGAACTTATTGAATTTGAATTAAAACCACAAACCGACAAGCCTGACAGCAAAATCTACACCGTCACCAGCACCGGTCATAAAGAGTTACTTGGGTGGCTAAAGCAACCGGTCAAACC
Organism: Cellvibrionaceae bacterium; assembly: GCA_034112445.1. Taxonomy (GTDB): domain Bacteria; phylum Pseudomonadota; class Gammaproteobacteria; order Pseudomonadales; family Cellvibrionaceae; genus Pelagadaptatus. The sequence goes on from JAWUVI010000022.1 coordinate 267,295, forward strand.
CAGTAAAATTAACGACGCATTACTGGTCAAACTCTACGCCGGAAAACTGCTAGATAAGGCCGTATTGATAGCTGAAATGGCAAAACACAGAGAGGTACACGCCAACATGCTGAATACTTTTTTAGAGCTAGAACAAGAGTTTTTATCCACCCCCAAAGCTAACCAAGAAGCGATACAGTTGCCTTATCTCACTTTGCGTCGCGGCATTCTCGGAGAACAAGCTTGGCTTGTTTGGGCTGACGAAGTACACGCTGAATTAATCAAGTAATTACGGTCAGATCAATTGCCATCAAAAGACTAGATATGTCTAAAATTTCGTAATACCATGAAAAAATCAGCTAAACAATCAATAGTGTCCGACCGTCAAGCATTCAGCACATAAGTGCTCTTGACTGAAAAGAAAAGCCAATGGATGGCGCTAAAGCAAAGCTCGCTCAAGGATGACACATGTCAGATAATGCAGTTAAAACCCAAACGCAGTTATTAATCGACACCAAAAGCCCCACTAAAAATCCTGAAGAAACAAATTCTAAAAAGGAGCCCCAGGTGGATAGCAAACATGTAGAGTTACTGGAGTCTCTATTTTCAGTAATACCCGATTTATTTTTCTTTGTTGACCTTTCCGGGACAATTATCGAGTTTAGAGCAGGCAATCATGACGACCTGTATCTGTCGCCATCTCGTTTTTTAAATAAAAAAATCCAAGATGTTTTGCCGGCTGATGTGGGCGTACTGTTTCAAGAAGCGATTATAAATGCCAAGGAATCCTGCACATTGCAGACCTTCGAGTACCGACTGAATGTATCTGGCGATCTCAAGTATTTTGAAGCTCGCTTAAATAAACATGAAACATACAATAAAATCCCCATTATTGTCAGGGATATTACCGACCGCAAAGAAGCCGAAAACACATTAGAGTTTCAAGCAAATTATGACGATTTAACGGGGATTTCGAATCGACGATTTGCGCTTTATCAATTGAACACGATGGTCGCTAATGCCCAACGCAGAAAAGAGGTGTTTGCACTTGCCTTCATCGATCTGGACGATTTCAAGTCCATCAACGACACATTAGGTCATGATGCTGGTGATGCCGTTCTTAAAGAGATTGCTCAGCGCTGCAAAAAGTCTCTAAGAGCCAACGATCATGTCGCTCGCATTGGCGGCGATGAATTTATTATCATACTGAGCGGTAACCTGACACCGCCCGACATTCACAAAAAATTAAACCTATTGGTCAGCATGATTGATCAACCCATACTCTTGGGTAAGACAGAAATCAAACCAAAAGTCAGTATCGGAGTAGCAACTTACCCTGCTGACGGGAAAGCCCCTTCAACATTATTAAGCAGTGCAGATAAAGCCATGTATCACGCAAAAGCACAGGGAAAGAATAAGGTTTTTTATTGCTCGGACATTACTTAATCCTAACTCTTATTAGTCCTAACTCTTATTAATCCTAACTCTATAACGGAAAACATAACCTGCCAGCATCCAATAAAATATGATGCGCCACTTGAATTTTCACCTTAACAACTCAATTATATTAAGCCGGCTTAAATAAGGCTCAAAGAATACGATCTTAAACTCATAAATATTCGAATTAACTTGTTGTTTTAGGGTCTGTACTATAGCTTTCTCAAAAAAAGGAAGCAGCTTGCTCTTGAGGTTCAAGCTTCTATTTTAAATAGTTAATCCAATAGGAAAAACAATGAAACGAATCTTATTATTTATTCTTACCAACATTGCCATCATGGTGGTGTTGAGTATTACGTTACGACTGTTGGGCGTCGATAGCATACTGGCTGAAAATGGTTCTGACCTAAATATCCAGTCTCTGGTCATACTCTCAGGAGTGATCGGCTTTGGCGGGTCATTCATTTCATTATTGATATCGAAATGGATGGCTAAACGCATGACCGGGGCGGTAGTGATCATCAATCCCAGCACTAACATAGAAAAATGGCTGGTGAGCACGGTCGAAAAACAAGCAAAGATTGTCGGCATTAAAATGCCTGAGGTGGCTATATTCCCATCACAAGCCATGAATGCTTTTGCCACAGGCGCCTCTAAAAACAACGCCTTAATGGCCGTATCTCAGGGCTTATTGAATAACATGTCCCAGGGTGAAATAGAGGCCGTTGTTGGCCATGAAATGAGCCATATTGCCAATGGAGACATGGTGACGCTGGCATTGATTCAAGGTGTGGTTAATACGTTTGTTGTGTTTTTATCTCGGGTTGTTGGGCATGTTGTCGATCGCGTGATTTTGAAAAACAATCAGGGCCATGGCATCGGTTACTTCGTGACAGTAATGATATCCCAGGTTGTTTTATCCGTTCTTGCATCGACCATTGTGATGTATTTTTCCAGAAGACGTGAGTTTGTTGCTGACACCGGCGGCGCCGATTTAGCCGGTCATCAGAATATGATCAGCGCCCTTAGCCGGCTTGGTCAAGTAGAGCCAGAACCGTTACCGGAACAAATGGCCGCTTTTGGTATTAATGACAAAGGTGGATTTATGGCGTTGTTTTCATCACACCCACCTATAGAAGCTAGAATCAAAGCATTGCAAGAACGGGCAGCGAGAAGCTCTTAAGGTCATCAGAGTTTCTGATCATGATAGATTGTTGCTACACCCAAAGAGCAGCAACAATCTATCAGTTTAAGGCGACTTGGAGACCGATTCGGGAAGCGTTATAACCCCCTGTAAATACAGTATCGCCCTACCAGAAATATAAACTCTATCTTTATCAACCACACAATTAAGGACACCCCCCACGTTGGAATGTTTGTAAGGCATCAACAAAAGTCACTTTTAATTCCATCGGGGTAATTCCATATTGAAAACTATCTCTGCCTCAGTAACGCCTTCCAGAGGGTATTTTATTTTCTTTCTCGCCTAAGCTGAGCAAGTAATTCCTGAGAAAAAACATCATCCGCTGCTATCGGCCCCCCACGAGCAGCAATAGCTTCGACCAAATAAGTGTTAAATAAGATTTTTTGCTCAGCAGAAAAAAAATCAGTTAAAAATGGATAAAAATACTCCACGCTTAATTGCCGTGACACTAGGTCCGTCACTCCTTCAACTTGATAAAAAGACGATGCCATAATAGCTTCAGAAGTCACAAAGACATCAATTCTATCGTGTAACAACATTAATTGAGATGACTTGGCATTACTGACTTGAACTAATTTACTTTCAGCGCGGGATAGGAATTTAAATGTAGACAAAGACCCACGAATATAACCGACTCGCTTTTGATCAACACGACTCAGATCTACCCGCTCCAAACTATACTCTCTGATGGATGTAACCCCTACAATCGTTGGGATACGGCTCAGAGTGGGCATTTTCATTTGTTCGGTAAAATTTTCTGTACGCCCACAACTCCCTTCCAGAGCGCGTTCGCTCAACATCGCTTGCGTCCTACGAGCAGGCAAATATTGCATATTCACCTGATAACCAAGCCTTCTGAAGGGCTCTTTATAAAGAGATTCTAATTCAGTAAAAGCCGGTGACTGGGTAGGTATGGTACAACCTATATTGACAACAGGAAGGTCAATTGAGTTTTCTGACGCAAGTATCGACTCGGACAAAAGTACGCACCAGAAACACACAAGACTGAGTAATACCCTCTCAGCAGGCTGCTTTTTCGTCGTTATATATTTCAAGAAAGACCACATTAGAAATCAGCACATACACATATTGCGTAGAAGGTATCAGTCTAGCCTCGACGAGGCTCATCTAGCAAGTTATTACACACCAAGGGCAAATCCCGGCTTCACGCTTACGCCAAAGAATCAGACAGAAAATTACACTATTTTTTATTCCAGCGCTTTGCTGCTAGAACTCTTATTTTCCAAATCTAATAAAAATCCCTTAGTTGATAATCCCCCAGCAAAACCCGTTAGCGAACCGTTTTTTCCTATGACTCTATGGCAGGGAACCACTATCGAAATAGGATTGGCGCCATTGGCGGTCCCAACCGCTCGAACCTTTTCTTTTCCGCCAATTCGGATCGCCTGCTCCTCGTAGCTGGCTGTGCTCCCATAAGGGATATCCAATAGCGTACGCCAAACCTGCTGTTGGAATTCGGTGCCATTGAAGACAACATTTAAATCAAATTTATTCCGCTGCCCAGAAAAATATTCACCCAACTGTTGTTTAACTCTATCAACATAGTTGTTTTGAGTTACCAGCTTTAACTTTGAAAAAAGCTCATAGGTTTGCTTATTTGCCATGTCACTTTGCCAAAGAATGGCGTGTAGCTCTTCACCTTTGACCACTACTGTTAAAGCACCAACTGGGCTGTCTATTACTGCATAAACACAATCGAGTGGTAATCTTTTTATTGCTCTAGCCATGCTTGAACCTTTGCTTTGGACTTTATAGACCCATCGCCTGTTTAATAATGGCAGACTTAAGCAAGCTAATATTATTAAGCCTGCGCATCCCTTCATTACGCAACCATCGAACCGGTAGATCATTGCCTGCGAACAACGCTTTGAACCCTTCCATCACACTCATCATTCCCAAATTATCGCTTTTACGATTGCGCTGGTAACGCCGCAGGATAGATGGCTCGGTTAAGGGCAAGTCACGCTCACAAGCACGTTCTATTTCGGTAAATAAGGCCTGCACATCAAGAAAACCTAGGTTCACACCCTGCCCCGCCAATGGGTGAATCGTATGAGCCGCATCACCAATTAAAACCACACCAGCTTGTATGTAATCAATGGCATGCCTTTGCCTAAGTGGAAAAGAATAACGCTTGGCAACCTCGGTAACTGGGCCCAGCTTATATTCAAACGCTTCGCCTAAACACGCCATGAACTCTGAATCAGTCAGCGTCATTAAGTGGTTGGCGTAATCGCTTTCAGCCGACCACACAATAGAACTGTAAAACTCTTCACGGTGTGCATTAGCGTCACGCTGGAGTGGCAAAAAAGCCAACGGACCAGTCGATAAAAATCGCTGCCATGCCGTGAATTGGTGGGGGTTTTGGGTTTTAACTGTAGTCACAATGGCGTTGTGACCATAGTCCCATTCACGGGTTTCTATACCCAATAGCTGCCTGATTTTAGAGTTAGCGCCATCGGCGGCAACCAGCAATTGACTGGTGATTAAACGGCCATCTTCCAAAGTAATATGGCAAGAACCATCACTGTTATTGTGCAACTCCGTCAACGCTGCAGGGTGCAACAAGGTGATTTGTGGTAGCTCTTGTAAACGCTCCCACAACAATTGGGTTATAACGCTATTTTCAACAATGTGTCCTAAATAATTTTGCTGCACATCACGGCAATCAAATTGAATTTGACCCGTGCCGTCAGCATCCCAAACATCCATATTTGTGTAGGCACAAGCTCGCTTCATTACGACATCATTCCAAACACCAACACTGTTGAGCAGCTGTTGTGATGCTTGGGTAAGTGCAACTACCCGCGGATCATATTCTTCTGCTGGGCTGGCTGGCGCATAGGCTTCTATTATCGCAACGCTTAAGTTTTTACAGTGATCACTGCCCGCTAATGCACAAGCCATAGTCGCACCAACCAAACCAGCGCCCACAATCACAACATCAAACGTTAAAGAGCTTGCTGTTTGAACTGGTTCTGACGTCGAGGCTTGAGGCTGACTCATAATATAATCCGTAAAATTTAAAAGTACTATTCGCTAATCGGGATGGATCTTTTACCGCTGCGCCCCATCGTTTGCGAGGCGAATAATTGCTTGGCTCCGGGCAATGTTTCTAAACCAAACAAACCAAAAGCTCGTAATGCCGCAGCCGGTAGTTGCGTTGTAGAAAACAGCCTTGTGAGCTTGTCGCTAAATTGAATCGTGGCAAGTTGATCATTTTTCTGCTGCTGTTCATAGCCCTGCAATACCGCCAAAGAGCCGATTGCTTCGTTATGTTGCTGAGCCCTATTTAGCTCGGCAGCTAAAGCAGCACAATCCCTAATTGCCAAGTTAAAGCCTTGCCCTGCCACAGGATGTAAAAAATGAGCCGCATTCCCCATCACCACAATGGAAGAACGAACTTGCTCTTTGGCTACCATTAATTGCAACGGGTAGCAGTCTCTTTTCCCAACGCGGGTAAAATGTCCCAAGCGAAAACCAAACCGCAGCTGTAGCTCATCCAAAAACGCTTGATCAGACAAAGTCATGATGGCCTCAACCTGCTCTTCTGGCTGAGTCCAAACCAACGCACTTTGGCATCCACCTTGGCCATCTAAAGGCAATAACGCCATAGGGCCGTAATCGGTAAAACGTTCATAGGCAATATTATTGTGCGACTGCTCTAAAGTAACATTGGCGATAACTGCCGACTGCCGGTAAGTTTCAATATCAACATCAATGCCTAAACTGGCGCGCAAGGATGATTCTGCGCCGTCGGCAATAACCGCCAATTTTGATTGGATCTTTGAGGTTTCTGAGCCTGAATTAATCGTAAGTTGAACGCCTTGCGCTAATGGTTTTACTTGTTCAACTGAAGCTGGCGCAAGAATGGAAATCGAATCACATTGGCTAATATGGTGAAATAATGTGCGGCCTAAATGAGCATTGGCAACCACCTGCCCCACGGCGTCTAGCTGTAAATCATCGGCATCAATAACACTGCCACCAAAATGGCCACGATCGGACACATGCACTTGCCGAATCGGCGTGGCGTATTGCGCCAAGGAATCCCAAATACCAATCTGTTTTAACAACTGCACACTGCCATAAGCCAGCGCCGTAGAACGGTCATCGTAGCTGGGCTGAAATGGTGGGGCGCCTTCGACAGGCAAGTTAAAGGCTTCAACCAACACGATGCGCCAATCATCTCTTAAGTGCGCCAACAAAGCCGCCAATGTGGCTCCCACCATACCTCCACCAACGATAACGATGTCAGCGTTAGTGACTACTGCAGGGGGCGTGGAGCTATCAGAATGAGCCGAGGTGGATTTGATGTTTGCCATAGTCATTAGCTTGCCGCCATAACCGCTTCAATTTCTGCCACTGTTTTTGGTGCGGCGGCACTGAGGATTTCATGACCGTCTTTGGTCAGTACAATATCATCCTCAATACGAACACCGATACCCCGCCATTTTTTCTCAACAGTTGTATTATCAGGCGATATATAAATACCCGGTTCCACCGTCATGCACATTCCTACTTCAAGAACTCGCCATTCGTTGCCCACTTTATAATCACCAACATCGTGAACATCCATACCCAGCCAGTGACCGATTCGGTGCATATAAAATTCTTTGTAGCTTTCTTTTTCAATCAACTCATCGAGCTCACCTTTGAGCAAGCCTAATTGTAATAATCCAGAGGTAATAACTTTGACTGAAGCCTCGTGAGGCTCGTTCCAATGCCGGCCTGGTTCACAACATTCGAGTGCAGCCTCCTGAGAAGCTAAGACCAATTCATAGATTGCTTTCTGCTCTTTGGAAAACTTACCGCCCACCGGAAAAGTACGCGTAATATCAGCGGCGTATTGCTGTAATTCACAACCGGCATCAATTAACACTAAGTCGCCTTTTTTAAGCTTTTCGGCGTTTTCAACATAGTGCAGCACGCAACCATTATCTCCTCCGCCAACAATCGTACTGTAGGCGGGGAAGCGTGCTCCATTCATGGCAAACTCATGCAATATTTCAGCTTCTAATTGGTACTCAAACATTCCTGGCTGACACACTTGCATGGCACGTTTATGAGCAGCGGACGAAATTTTTCCAGCTTCGCGCATGATTTTTACCTCTGCCGCACTCTTAAACAAACGCAAATCATGCAGGAAGTGATCAAGATCGAGAAATTCACCTGGAGGAGTCGCACCAGATCGAACTTTAGCGCGAATCGTATTAACCCAGCTCATCACTTGGTGATCAAACTCAGAATCTCGGCCAAGCGAATAATAAACTCGCTCACGCCCTTCAATTAGACCGGGTAAAATGTCATCGATATCGTCTACAGGGAAGGCATCATCAGCACCAAAATCAGCACACGCACCTTCAGGCCCAGAGCGATAGCCATCCCAAATTTCACGTTCACGATCTTTCTCACGACAAAAAATGACGAACTCACCGTGCTCCCGACCAGGCAACAAGACCGCCACAGCATCAGGCTCGGCAAAGCCCGTTAAGTAGAAAAAATCACTGTCTTGGCGAAACGAATAATCCGTATCTCGACTGCGCGACTTCTCTTGCGCTGCGGGTAAGATAGCAATACTGTTGGGTTCCATTAAATCCATTAGGGATTTACGGCGGCGCTCTAATTCTTTTTTACTGATTTTCATAGTGAAATTCTGTTTTATAAATCGTTAGTGCAAGATAGGTTTATCAATGGAGGCCGGCTTGGAGCCACCAAATTCTGCAAACAGGGTTAAGGTCACTACTCGGACATACTCTGTAATTTCAAATAGGTTGGTTTCTGCCTCAGCAGATTCTGCTTCCGCTTCAATCCCTACAATTGCCGCTATATCTCTTAGGCCATCAGCGGCTTCGTCTGAGAAAGTCGCTTCCCCAGCTATACCTGAACTGCCAAATCCCGTCAAAAAACCGTGGCACCACTCACCAATAGAGCGCGATCGTGCATCTAATTTTTCTTCATCATCAGGCATCAATAATTGAAAACTATACGAATCATCTTCTAACTGCGCGAGCACGACCGAATACAAACGAGCCAATTGCACTTGAACCTTGCCTTCAGGATCGCCAACCACGCCTTCTGTTTCAGAGGTGATGATATCTAAAAATTCTAGAGCCTCTAGCAACCATTCATCATTATTTAAACGCTGACCACCCGCTAACTTTCCACAAAGCATGCCATGTAATTCTGACGGACTATTTAATGCTCCTACGGGGACTAACAAACGATCTAATTCCGCAAAGGAAATTAAGGGTTCTGGCTGACTCATAAAACAAATTCCAAAAATATTTGCCCAGCATCCTACCACGATTCAAAAGTCAGTAAACTTCATGCTTTTAGTCCATGTGTCATATTTGAAAAATCTTCTATAATTACGGAGCATTAGGTCACATAAGCTAGAATTTACTTCAAGATTAATTGACCGCTTTATGGCGACACAATATAGTGGCGTCTCTCACTGAAAAACAAACGCTGATACAATCGATGGTATGGGCGTTAACACGACACTTGGCAAATCCGTTATGACCGATCTACTAGACAATCTAGACACTAAGTTGGATAAACTACTGGGGCTTTGTCAAAAGCTACAGCAAGAAAACCAAAGCTTTAAAAAGCGCGAAAGTGATTGGAACAGAGAACGCTCACGCCTAATAGAAAAAAATGAACTTGCCCGCACTCGCGTCGAAGCTATGATCACTCGTTTAAAAAATTTGGAAACAGACGCCTGAGTAAGGCCGGATAAATCATGAGTAACGATACCGTTTTCGTAAAAATTCTCGGCAAAGATTACCAAGTGGCTTGCCCTCTTGATGAACGTGAAGCTTTACGCAGCGCCGCACAATCATTAGACGAGCGCATGAATGAAATTCGCAGTAGTGGTTCAGTTATTGGCTTAGAGCGCATAGCCGTGATGGCCGCTTTAAACTTAAGTTATGAGGTTCAAAAAGCCGAAGAACAATCTGCTCAAACCCGCAGCAACGACAACCAAATTGAAGCGATAGAGGCTAAGATTTCAGCCGCAATTAACGACTTGGGTTAATTTTATTCTTTAACCCCTCCCCTTTTTATACCACTTACCGCTATACTTCACACAACCCTGAGGTGCTGGCCAGCTGGCGAGTCCTCGAGCCGATAATGTATAACCCGGAAGTTTCTTGCCAGTATCAGTGTGCATGTCCGCCTGACGGAAAGCCTGAGATATTGCAGCGGCTTCCACCTTGAACCTTCCGGTTCAAGGCCAAGTCGGCAGCCGCACCCTGGGGCTCTTTCCATTTAACATGATCAATTGTTATGGTCGCATCCAACCTCTCTCATCGATCTGAACTTCGAATTCAGCTACGCCACAAGCGCCGCTCACTGTCACGACAGCAACAACAAGTAGCCGCCACCAACATCTTTCGACAGATCAAACACCAATTAGTATTTTTACGCAGCAAACACATAGCTTTTTATTTGCCCAATGATGGTGAAATAAGCCCTACTCAGCTTATTACCTACGCCCAAAAGTTAGGTAAGTGTTGTTATTTACCGGTGATATCACCTCACACCAAAACAACACTGTGGTTTAGCCGCTATACGCCATCAACCCGTCTGTACAATAACCGCTTTGGCATACCCGAACCCAGTCATCGCTCAGCCGGAAGAATTTCTGCCAAACACTTAGATTTAGTTTTTATGCCTTTGGTTGGATTTGACTCTAGAGGTGGTCGCATCGGTATGGGTGGTGGATTCTACGACCGTACTTTTGCTTTTCGCAGCAGCAACCAGATTAGCAAACCAAGATTAATTGGGCTGGCGCATAACTGCCAAGAGGTTGATAGATTACCTCTGGCCAGCTGGGACATTCCTCTAGACGATATAGTCACCGACACACAATGTATTGCCCTCTAACTATCCACCAAGGCCATACCAAGGCCATACCAAGGCTAACTTACAAAATCATATAAATTAACTTATAGCGAACATCCACCTTTTACTTTATCTCTAAGGTGGCACATGCTGTGTTGCAGTCCTTGCATAACCTACTCATAACAATAATAAATCAAGAGGCACTTTTTATGGCCCAAGCAGACAAGCCCACCAAGAGTTATCGCCGCTACGTTCTATTTTTATTAACCATCGTCTATGCGCTTAACTTTATTGACCGACAAATATTGGTGGTACTGTCTGAATCAATCAAAGTGGATATGGATTTATCTGATTCTCAATTAGGTCTTTTAACCGGGTTTGCGTTTGCCATATTTTACGTCAGTGTTGGAATTCCTATCGCTCGACTCGCAGACAAAGGTAATCGCAAAAACATTGTGGCAGGCGCTATAACTGTTTGGAGTGGTATGACCGCTCTTTCTGGCTTTACCCAAAACTTCTGGCAGTTATTACTAGCGCGTATAGGCGTTGGTGTTGGTGAAGCGGGTGGCAGCCCTCCATCCCACTCTATTTTATCAGACTATTATCCAGCCAAAGAACGCGGTCGTGCCATGTCCATATATTCTATGGGCGTGTATATCGGAATTTTAATTGGCTTTGGGGTAGGCGGTTGGATCAATCAACATTATGGATGGCGCGTAGCGTTCTTTGCCGTGGGCATTCCTGGATTGCTCATTGCGGCGCTGGTTCGTTATACCATTCGCGAACCCATACGAGGGCTAGCTGACGGCAATACTCAATCTGAACAGACCACTTTCAAACAAACATTAAACAGTTTATGGCAGCTACACTCATTTCGATATTTTTCAGTAGCCGCTGGACTGACTGCCTTTTGCAATTACGGAATCGGGAATTTTTTACCTTCATTCCTAATAAGATCCCATGGCTTTAGCCCTGCTGAAGTGGGCACCAGCCTAATGCTGGTTACTGGCATAGGCGGAGCAATTGGGACCTACATTGGGGGTTATCTTGCTGACAAATTTGGTCACAGCGATATGCGTTGGTATTTATGGGTTCCTGCAATACCCTCTTTATTTGTGCCGCCACTGATCATCGCATCTATGTTTTCTGTCGATAGCACCATGATGCTGACCTATCTATTTATGTCTACAGTGTTTGGCGCTCTATATCTTGGGCCGACTATTGCCCTGACTCACACCCTAGTTAGCCCTGCAATGCGCGCCATGGCTTCAGCTATCTTATTTTTCATCCTTAACCTTATAGGCCTAGGGCTTGGCCCATTAACTACGGGGATTATCAGTGATTCTTTAGCCTCCACTTACGGTGCTGACTCCTTACGCTACGCCATCTCCATCGTATCGCTGGTTGGCCTGCTAGCCATGGTTTGCTTTTACATAGCCGCCACTAAACTACCTGGGGATTTAGAGAAGTAAAATATCAAAAGTAGCGAGATCTACTTAGCTCATGATATTCAGCATTGCACTACTAGACAACAACACTGATTATTATATACTGTATAAATAAACAGTTAATTTGTGAGTGTACTATGAGCAATCTATCCAGCAATACTAATTACGCCAAAGACTCAGACGTTAGCCACTTAGTGTCTGGTCTTATGCGACCGATACTCGACACCCAAATCACTATGCCATTGATACTTCATGGTGAAGATATGGCCATGAGCAATAACACCAGTGATAACTCTGATGACGATTCGCAACAATTCGATTTTCAGCAGCACTTTATTCAGCATGAAGAAGCTACCTTGTGCACTTTTGCCAGAGACGACAGCTTGCAGAATAGAGGGGTTTGTTCAGGAGATTTATTGATCGTTAATCGAAAATTACGCCCTCAACACAATGATATTGTGCTGGCGGCACTTTACGGTGATTTAACCTGTAAAATTCTCGACCTAACCAATAACACCATTCACTCTGGCTCAGACGATGAAACCCCTACTCCTATTGCCGATCTAGACGAGCTGCATATCATTGGCGTGGTCACGCACTCATCAACAAAACACAGAGGTTAATAAGCACCAGCAATCTATATCAAAATATTTTGATATAGATTGGGTCTGCTGCTAGACTCCATTGCATGTCTACAGCAGCTACGGCCTTAAACGCCTCAATACTCACCCCCAGCGACCAACTGGCCAGCGTTCTTAAAGCGGCGGCGGACTCACTGCGACTTGAGATTTTACGCTTACTGGCCAGAGATTCTCTTGGGGTTACGGAACTCAGCCGCTTATTTGGCACCAAACAATCGGGCATGAGCCATCACCTCAAGGTCTTAGCCAATGCCGGCTTAGTTGTTTCGCGGCGTGAGGGCAATTCAATTTTTTATCGACGCGCCCTACCTCGCCCACAAGATCAGCAATACGCCTTATTACAAGCTCTATTTGCAACCGTAGATCAGACTCCTATTGCCGACAGCACCTCGCAAGGATTATCAGTAATACAGAAAGAACGCGACAACACATCAAGAGAGTTCTTTGCCTTAAACTCCGAAAAATTCAGAGTTCAGCAAGACTTAATTGCCAGTTATTCGGTCTATGCCGACTCCATCATAGATTTATTGGATTTAACCGCGCTCAATAACTCCGAGACCGTTATTGAAATTGGTCCCGGTGAGGGTGAGTTTTTACAGCCTTTGAGCCAACGCTTTGCTCAGGTTATCGCTCTTGATAATTCAAGTTCCATGCTCGAGAAGGCCAAACAGTTTTGCCGGCAAGAAAAGTTGACCAACATTGAATTCATCCACGGCGACACCCAACAGGCCTTGACCAACCGACTCAAAGCTAACTGCGTGGTGATCAACATGGTGCTGCATCACACGCCGTCGCCTTCCAGCGTGATTCAAGATGCCAGCGCACTGTTAACTGATGACGGGACATTACTCATTACCGAACTCTGTCTCCACGACCAACAGTGGACCATGCAAGCTTGTGGAGATGTTTGGCTAGGGTTTGACCCAGAAGACTTAAGCAATTGGGCCCACATGGCCGGCTTAGAAGAAGGTCAAAGCCAACACATGGCCTTGCGCAATGGCTTTCAAATACAAATTCGCCAATTCTCAAAAATCACTGCAAATACCACACGTTAAGCAATACATTATTAGGAGCTAGATAATTATGTCCGAGTATTCACTATTTACCTCAGAGTCTGTTTCTGAGGGTCATCCAGATAAAATGGCCGATCAGATTTCGGACGCCATTTTAGATGCCATCATTAAAGATGATCCGGATTCTCGCGTTGCGGTTGAGACCATGGTCAAAACAGGCATGGCTATTGTCGCCGGTGAAGTTCGTACCAGTACTTACGTTGATCTTGAAGATTTAATTCGCGATGTCATTTTAGATATTGGCTACAACTCAAGTGACGTTGGTTTTGATGGTGCATCGTGTGCAGTTTTAAACGCTATCGGCAAACAGTCTTCTGATATCGCAATGGGCGTTGATGAAGCCAGCGACAAAGATCTAGGCGCTGGCGATCAAGGTTTAATGTTCGGTTATGCGACTAACGAAACTGACGTTTTAATGCCTGCACCAATTTTCTACTCTCACCGGTTGGTGGAACGCCAAGCCAAGCTGCGTAAAAACGGCACTCTGCCTTGGTTGCGTCCCGATGCTAAAAGCCAGGTAACTTTGCGTTATGAGAACGGCAAGCCGGTTGCTATAGATGCGGTTGTTCTCTCAACTCAGCACGATCCAGACATCTCTTTAGGTGACCTGCGTGAAGCCGTGAAAGAGCAAATTATTACCCCTGTATTACCGGCTGAATGGTTACACAAAGATACCCTGTATCACATCAACCCTACCGGCAACTTTGTTATTGGTGGCCCTGTTGGTGATTGCGGTTTGACCGGACGTAAGATTATCGTTGATACCTACGGCGGCGCAGCTCGTCACGGCGGTGGTGCTTTTTCAGGTAAAGACCCATCAAAGGTCGATCGCTCTGCGGCCTATGCAGGACGTTATGTAGCAAAAAATATTGTTGCTGCAGGCTTGGCTGATCGCTGTGAGATTCAAATCTCCTATGCAATTGGTGTTGCTGAACCTACTTCAATTGCCGTCAATACTTTTGGCACAGGTAAATTACCTGACGAAGAAATTTGTTTACTGGTACGCGAAAATTTTGACTTACGGCCACAAGGCCTTATTCAAATGCTTGATTTGAAACGCCCCATCTATCGTCAAACTGCGGCTTACGGTCACTTTGGTCGTGAAGAAGCAGACTTTACTTGGGAAAAAACCGATAAAGCCGCCATTTTAAAAACCGCGCTTTAACCAACCACTTATTAAAATTAGGAGACACCGAATGAACGATACGTTTACCGATTATAAAGTTGCCGACATCACCCTTGCTGACTATGGCCGTAAAGAAATAGACATTGCCGAAGGTGAAATGCCAGCGTTGATGGCCTTGCGCCGCAAATACAAAGCCTCTAAACCATTGGCCGGCGCCAAGATAATGGGCTGTATTCACATGACTATTCAAACCGCCGTTTTGATCGAGACGCTGATTGATTTAGGCGCTGATGTGCGCTGGTCTTCTTGTAATATTTTCTCTACCCAAGATCATGCAGCCGCTGCTATAGCCGCTGCTGGCATTCCTGTTTTTGCTTGGAAAGGCGAGACTGAAGAAGAATTTCTTTGGTGTATTGAGCAAACTATTTTGTCTGAAAAAGACGGCTCTGAGGTTTGGGCTGCCAATATGATTTTGGATGATGGTGGCGACCTAACCGAAATGGCTCACAACAAATACCCAGAGATGCTAGCAACCATTCACGGTATTTCCGAAGAAACCACTACGGGTGTTCATCGCTTATTAGAGATGATGGAAAAAGGCGAGCTTAAAGTTCCGGCCATTAATGTTAACGATGCGGTCACTAAGTCTAAAAACGACAATAAATACGGCTGTCGTCACTCGCTTAATGATGCGATTAAGCGCGGCACCGATCACCTCATGGCAGGCAAGAAAGCTCTCGTTATTGGCTATGGAGATGTAGGTAAAGGTTCTGCGGCATCATTGCGCCAAGAAGGTATGATCGTCAAGGTAACTGAAATTGATCCAATTTGTGCCATGCAAGCTTGCATGGACGGCTTTGAAGTCGTTTCAGCTTACAACGATGGTATTAACACCGGCGAAGCTAAAGACATCAACATCATCGTATTGGGAACAACCGATATAGTGGTAACCACTACAGGCAACATCAATGTGTGTGATTCTGCCATGTTACAAACGCTTAAAAACGGTGCGGTAGTCTGTAACATCGGTCACTTCGACAACGAAATTGATACCGCCTTCTTGCGCGATAACTATGAGTGGGATGAAGTGAAACCTCAGGTTCATAAAATCTATCGCAACAAGGCCAACAACGATCATTTGATTCTTTTATCTGAAGGCCGTTTGGTTAATTTAGGCAATGCAACGGGTCACCCTTCGCGCATTATGGATGGCTCATTTGCCAACCAAGTTTTAGCTCAAATTTATCTTTATGAGCGTAAATTTGCCGACATGATGGAAGCTGAAAAATCCGACGAGATCTACGTTAAAATCTTACCGAAAAAACTTGATGAAGAGGTAGCTCAAGATATGGTTGAAGGCTTTGGGGGGGTCATTACTAAAATGACTAAAACTCAAGCCGACTATATCGGCGTTAATGCTGATGGTCCTTTCAAACCAGAAAGTTATAAATATTAATCGTTAAGCTTTACTTGCTATAAACTCGGGCAGCTATCATTGATACAATTAGTCATTGATACTGCCCGTTTTAATATAAAATCAAATCATCCAACCATTACAGAGAACTGCCATGAGCACTGCTGACACACCTCGATTGAGCTTTGAATTCTTTCCTGCAAAGACCCCTGAAGGCAAAATTAAACTCGACAACGTGCGTGACGAATTGGCCAAGTTGAACCCTGAATTTTTCTCGGTTACTTATGGTGCTGGAGGCTCAACTCGCGACAACACCAAAACCATCGTTACTGAATTTAACCAAAAGGGCGTAGCTGTTGCTCCACATTTATCTTTTGGCGGTGATGACGAAGCAACAATGTTAGCGCTGCTCAATGAATACAAAGCGGCTGGAGTAAACCGTATTGTTGCCTTACGGGGTGATATGCCATCGGGCATGGGTGGAGCATTTCAAATGGTCTACGCCAATCAGTTGGTGAGCTTTATTCGTGATAATTTTGGTGATGACTTTCATCTAGAAGTGGCGGCTTATCCTGAAATACATCCAGAAGCTATCAGCTATCAAGATGACGTTAACTTCTTGAAAGGTAAATTTGAGGCGGGTGCCAACAGCGCTATTACCCAATATTTTTACAGCCCAGATTCTTATTTTTATTTTATGGATCAATGTCAGCAGGCCGGCATAACTCAACCTATTTATCCGGGCATTATGCCCATTTTAAATTATAAGAATCTGATTCGTTTCAGCGACAGTTGTGGTGCCGATATTCCCCGCTGGATTCGTAAAAGATTAGAAGGTTTTGGTGATGATACCGCTAGCCTTAAAGCTTTCGGCTTAGATTTAGTTACTGAGCTATGTGAAGTGTTATTGGATAATGAGGCTCCTGGATTACATTTTTATACAATGAATCAAGTTGAGCCAACAGCAACCATTGTTCACAATCTTGGTCTACTTGATTAGACATGAGAGTTCCCAGGCTATTCACTCACAGTGCGCTTCAAGTTGGTGCTGAAATCCAACTCGAGGAAGCCTCTTCCCATTACATTAATCGTGTTCTGCGGATGGAGTCTGGGCGGCCTTTAGTTCTATTCAACGGCACAGGCGGTGAATACACCGCTACTGTTTCTCAACAATCTAAAAAATATACCTCTGTCATTGTCGATGGCTTTTCTGACATCAATAGAGAATCTTCTCTGTCTATACACCTAGGCATAGGCGTATCCAAAGGAGATAGATTTGAGTGGGTTTTGCAAAAAGCCACCGAGCTTGGTGTTAGCAAAATCACCCCGATACTTACCGACCGCACTGAGTTCAAGTTGAAACCTGATAGGCAGGCGAAAAAATATTCCCACTGGCAACAAATAATCATCTCGGCTTGTGAACAATCACAACGCAATCTGTTGCCACAGTTACAGCCCATAATCGAATTTTCTGATTGGTTACCCACACTATCAGAATCCCATAAATTCGTTCTGCATCATCGATCTAATGAGAAACTGGCGTCAGTTGACTCGCCATTAAACATAGCCCTCGCGGTTGGACCAGAAGGTGGATTAAGCTCTTCCGAAATACAACAAGCCGAAGCATCTGGATTTTCAGCTCTTACTTTAGGGCCAAGAGTATTGCGTACAGAAACAGCACCACTCGCCGCTATAAGCCTTATGCAATATTTATGGGGTGATTTCAGTTAATCGGTTTTGAAATAACCTGCCTATACTTCAAGACAGATTCAATAGCCGAGCACTCAAATGCAACAAACTCCTGCCTCACCTAAAAACGCCAGCAACGCAGGATCTTATTCAATTTATAGAACCTGTATTGAACAAGTGATGCAGGGCAGCGAGAGATTACCTAGCTTACCCGCAATCACTCTTGAAATTCGAAATGCGATAGCTGATAACAATGTAACCCATAAACAACTTGCCGAGTTAATCGCTAATGACCCAAGCCTTTGCATATTGATTATGCGCTACGTATCAAGTCCTATTTATTTAACTCAAGAACAACCAAGGACCATTGAAGAAGCCATTCGACTTTTAGGCATTGCCGGTTTAGATAGAGTCGTTATGTTACACAGCTTAAAGAGTTTGTTTATCTTTAGGAATCGTAGTTTAAAGCAGCTTTTTGATCTCACTTGGAAACGCCTAACACTCAAAGCTTGCATTGCCGAGCATCTTGCTAAGAAGCTGAATTATAAACCTGCTGATGAAGTCTTAATTTCCAGCTTACTGAGTGAAGCAGGAACACTGGCTATTCTGTCTGCTTTGACCAACATCAAAGACATTCCTGATGAAGTGACTTACCTCAAGCTGTGTCGGCAATACAGCAAATCTTTAGGCTTAATTATTTTGAAAAAATGGAATTTGGGCGGGCAGTATTCAGAAGTTATAGAGAAGAGTGGCGTATGGACATCCGGCACTTCAAACAGTTACACGCCTCTCGAGTTAACCGATATAGTCAACTTAGCATTATATCATGGTGTGGCCTTATTCAGACCAAATAACACCTTACCTGATCTAGATAGCCTGGATATGTATAAAAAGCTACCAGCGGCTTTAAAACACTGTAATGAGAAAGGCTTGTTAAGGCTGGTAACCGATCACACAACCGATATAGCTAAAGCATCTAAAGTCTTGCACTAGCTTTCAGCCCAATCTAAATACACCTGCTCAAGCGCTGAAATATTTGGAATAACTAATTCATCGCCATTTAAACTAACGTGTATTGATTCAAATTTATTCGCTGCAGATCGATCCAGCAGGACAATATCTTCAGCGGTCACACGAGCTAACTTTGGGATACCCATTGTGACTACAGCAATAAATGGGACTTCTTCGCTCAAACCAGCATGATTTAAAACAGCCACCCGGGAATGCATGGTAATAGCCGGCTCAGCATGGCCGTTCAGGTTATCAAAAGACAACATAGGGACGGACTGGTCGCGCCAGTTAAACTCGCCTAATAGCCACTCTGGTGCATTATTTATTGGACTTGGTTTAGAGTAACCAACAATTTCTGCAACGGTTACTGTCGGCACCAACACTGTACTTTCGGCAAACGGCAATAATAAACAGGGCACATCTTTTGGTAAAAGATTCTCTAAGGCTGGTGCTGCCTTCTCATTGGTTTCAATCACAATAATCTCTCACTTCATAAAGCATAAAATCAGTTAGTTTAGCCGCCAAACCCTCAGGCGAAGCAATGACACTTACCACACCGGTATCCAATGCCGAGTCAGGCATTGATGATATTGTGCAACTGGAGGGTGATTGCACCCAGACTTGACCACCTTGCTGATGGACCAAGCGAACTCCAACAGCCCCATCACTAGCCATACCAGAAAACACAATAACCCCACAGCGTTTGCCATAGCGGCGAGCTACATTAGCAAAAACCTGATCAATCGATGGGCTATATGCTCCTGGCCAAGGCCCCGGGCTTGTCGATAAGGTTCCATTTTCCTGAACTTCGACACAATTATCATTAGCAATAATTGCCGTGCCGTTTTCTCGTAAAACATCTCCGTGCATAACTGGATAAGCTGGATAATGGCTGTGCTTATTCACTATGTCTGCCAGTGTATTTTCAAACCCTGGATCTATATGTTGTACATACACAAAGCCAACTTTTAACCGATCGGGTAAATGCCGGAAAAATTCTTTTACTGCCTCTGGACCACCTGTGGAGGCGCCTAAAACCCAAATAAACTTAGCCGCCGCATGCGTGTCTTGGTCTAAATTAATACTGCCTTGTAACAGGTGTAACTTATCCGAGACTCTGCGCCGCCATAATTGACGATCATTATCCGTAGCTGTTTCATCATCGAGGTCATCGACAAGAACTGGCTCTTCCAAATTCAACAGCCAGTCTTCAACTTCTGTATAGCGCTGACTATCTGTATCGACCTTCACTAACCAAACGTCTATATCCACACAGCCCTTAGTACCCAGCTGCTCTAAATGGTCATCCACTAATAACGCTTGCGATACTCTGTGCCCACTGTTTAACACCAAATTTCTTAGTGTGTCGCGCTGACTCTCGGTCTCCACCAATATGGAGACTTTTAGCGGGATGGGCAGCATCAAAAACTCCTAATACTGCTGCGCCGGCGAACCTACTAAAGATAAGATATTTTCCAGTAACGCTTCTTCCTGATACGGCTTACCCATATATTTATTAACCCCTAACGACAAAGCTCTGTCACGATGCTTATCGCCTGTACGAGACGTTATCATGATAATGGGTAAATCTTTAAGGCGGCTGCTAGAGCGGATATTTTTCGCTACTTCAAAACCATCCATTCGTGGCATTTCAATATCTAGCAGCATGACGTCAGGAACATGATCCTGGAGCAACAGCATGGCGTCCGCGCCATCATTAGCTGTCAGCACTTCAAAACCTTGACGCTCTAAAAAGCGTGATGTGACCTTTCTTACCGTCACAGAATCATCCACTACCATAACTACTTTAGCGTTCTCTACTTCACGCTCAGGGAAATCTATGAGATTTTTGGGCAGACTCTCGAGCGCAACCTCTTTACGAATCAAGGCGTGCGGGTCAACAATTACCACAACACTACCATCCCCCATCACCGTTGCACCCGATACGCCCTGCACCAATCCAAATTGGGAGCCGAGGCTTTTTACAACAATCTCTCGACTACCCATCAGCATATCAACTTGAATGGCTACCGAATTAGTAGATGTTCGGACTAAGATAACCGGAAGTGGCATCGCCTGCCCTTCCAACTTAGGGTTGGGGTCAGTATGCAGCAAACTACCTAAGTAACGCACTTGGTATTGCTCACCCGCGTACTCAAACCGGGCTTCTTCATTTTGGTAGTAATGCTCTAACTCAAACGGGCTTACGCGAACGATACCTTCAATAGTATTAAGCGGAACAGCATAACGATCATCGCCCAACCGAATCATTAAGGCTCTATTGACCGATACCGTGAATGGTAAACGAACCGTAAACTCTGTGCCTTCTCCTTCTTTCGAATCGATAGAAATAGAGCCACCTAACTGTTTTATTTCAGAGGTCACAACATCCATGCCAACCCCTCGACCAGAAATTTGGGTCACCGCCTCTGCCGTACTAAAGCCAGCGTGCAGAATAAACTGCATGATATCGCGGTCGCTCAGCTGAGCATCGTCTGCCATTAAGCCACGCTCAATCGCTTTTTCTCTAACTCGCCGTAAATTAATTCCTCTACCATCATCGGTAAGGCGTAATAAGACGTCTCCACCTTCACGCCCTAAGGTTAACAATACTCGTCCGGTCTCAGGCTTTCCTGCCGCTAAGCGTTCCTCTGGAGACTCAATGCCATGATCAACTGAATTTCTCAACATGTGCTCTAATGGCGCAACCATACGCTCTAGCACTGTTCGATCCATCTCCCCTTCGACATTAGCTAGTTCAAAGTTAACATTCTTACCCAGTTCATTGGCTACCTGTCGAATAATACGACGCAGCCTTGGCACCAATCTAGAAAACTGCACCATCCTTGAGCGCATTAAGCCTTCTTGCAGCTCCGTATTAATCCTAGACTGCTGTAATAATAATGTTTCAGTATCACGGGTTTTATCAGAGAGCGTCGATTTTAAATCCAACAAATCGGATGCTGACTCAATTAAAGAGCGCGACAATTGCTGCAAGTGTGAGTAACGATCCATCTCTAATGGATCAAAATCATCAGTCTCTTCCATTTGTTCTTGGCGGAATAAAACCTGAGCCTCGGTTTCAATATCCAAACGCCGTAACTGCTCTTGAAGACGATTAATAGTGGAGTCCATCTCTTCCAGAGTGAATCCCATTTCGCTGAGCTGCTCCTCTGTTCGTCCACGACTAATTGAGGTTTCACCCGCCAAATTCACAAGCTCTTCAATTAATTCGGCTGAAACTTTTATGACCTCTTGAGGCGCACTGCGCTTAGTCGCTAATGCAGAAGCTCCACGGCCACCAGTATGAGTAGCAGCCGATCCTTGCGCTGGCGCCGGCATTTTAAAGTCAGAGCCGGTTGGCACCGAGGCGCCACTAGTCACCACAGGAACATTGTCTTTAGGTTGGAAAGCAACCACATTAGTTGTACCAGAATCATCTTTTGAATCAGCTGTAGAGTCAGTAAAAACTGGTAATTGAGATTCTTGATTATTACCAATTTCGACAGTGGAGTCTTGATTCGTCGAGTTGCCCTCAAGCTCTTCTGACATTGAGGATGAATCAACTACACCAGCTAGATTAACGTATTCACCAGTCATTATGGCTCTGATTTTTTCCACTCTACGCAATAAAGCATCTTGGTAATTATGCAGGTTTGAAAAGAATCCTTTATTTAAATCGTTACTGCTCGCAAGGTTAATCAAGTAAGTTTCAAAATCATGGGCAACATCACCCACTCCCATCATCCCAGAAAGCCGAGCCCCCCCTTTAAGCGTATGCAATACTCGTTTGAGTTCGGTTGCCGGCTCATCTAGGGACCAATCTTCTTCCCAGTCATGGACAAACTTTTCCACCTCTTCCATCAACTCGTCTGCTTCCTCTAGAAATATTTCTAGAATATCCAGATCCATATCTTCTGGTAAGCCTACATATTCAGAATCAGAAGTAACCGCTTCTTCTATTGTTGCGTTTTCAGTTTCTGTATTCTCTGGCTCCGGCATTTCAGAAGCCGAAGGTTCAATAACCTCTACAGTATCGCTGTGAAGTTCATACCCTGTATTATCGATAGCCTCCGATGCTTCCTCTGATAGGACCACATCAATTTCAGGCATGATTTCGTCAGCCTGATTATTAATTACGGTAAATCGGTTCTTTAATTCGTCTAAAATCTCGGTTGATTCAGGATTGATTTCTTTGGGGTTTTGGCCTGCTGCAACAGCATCAACCATATCTAAGAGTTCTTCATGCACTTTATTGAGAACATCAAAATCATTCTCAGACAGGGGTAAGTACCCAGCAGTCATCTCACGATAAACCGCAGCCAACTGACAACTTAGGCTGTTCATAGCAGGAAGACCTGCGTGATCAGCGCCCTTGGCCAAGGTATCTAGCTCATCAACAACCGGATTAATTGTAGTTACATCAAAAGAATCAAGGCTTAAATCAGTTAAAAATTCATCCGTATCTAACAATATGTCCATTTCTTGGGACATAAAAATAGACAGTAATTCCGGATCAATTTGCTTTTTTCCATCAGACTTTTCTTCTTGACGAATTAATGGTCCAACCGATAAATCCCGTAATTCTGCAACCCGAGCTTTATACTGATCAAGCTTTGGAATAATGACATCTTCACCGGCCCTAATCTTATCCAACGCTTGATGGACGTACTCTGTACCATCCTTCAATAATTGCAAAATATCGTCATCAATATGCTGCATATAAGTGCGCATTTCTTTAGCAAAACTTTCTAAAGGTGTTACCAGCTGAGCAATTTCACCAAGATCAGCCATATGAGCACTGCCTTTTAGCGTATGCAATGCTCGCTGTGTTTGCTCAGTAGGGGTTGTATACAGAGGAGCGGCCTCCTCCATACTCGCAATAAATTCTTCGACAACCTCCAAATGGGTCAGAGCTTCCGCAACAAAAATACCCCATAGCACCGCTTGTTCATCTTCCCCATCAAGCTCATTAGTATCTTGCTCTGAATCTATCTCGGCCGATGACTCTATCTCAATTTGTGGCTCAAGCTTTTCATCTGACAAATTTTCAGCTTGTAGCTCACTTGGGAACTCACCATTAGATATTGCTTGCCCCCACGCCATGTATTGAACAATTAGCTCTTTATGGGGAGTTTCTTGTTTCGCCTCAAAGGCAGCAATCATCTCGGGAAATAGTTCTCGAACGCGACCAATAAAGTCAACTTGAATGACGTGAGGCTCAATACTGTTATCCATAATTCTGTTGAGCATATTTTCAACAGACCACGCGAGCTCACCGATATCATTCGCCTTAACCATTCGGCCACTGCCTTTCAACGTATGAAATGCACGTCTAAACTCTGTTAATGAATCTCTATCATCAAAATCTTCTGACCATTTCGGGAAAAATTCGTTGATTGCCTCTAAGACTTCATTGGCCTCCTCGACAAATATTTCTAGAATTTCTTCGTCAATTTCATCTTCATCGTCGTCAAGGGTTTCCGTAGTGGCAACGTCCTCTTCTTGGCCTTCTTCTGTATGGTCATTCTGAAGACCTTCAAGCGTATCTTCGGCGGTCTCTAGAAGCTCAATCGTATCCCCTTCTTGATCATCTCGTGACTCAGGAAGTGAATCTATTTCTACCGTTTCTACAGATGCTATTTTTTTCAGAACGGTTGATGCGTCAGCATCAGGTCTTTCATTGTTTCGAGCTACTGCCCTGTTTCCCGCCACGGCATATCCCAAAGATGCCACACTTTCTTCTGCAATAGTAAGTAAGGCATCCTCATTATCGTCGCTGCCATTCGTCAATGTTTCTATATAATATTCGACACTGGAAATTGCATCTGCCAAGGTATCTAGGTTATTCCAATCAGGCTTAATGGCTTTTTCTATTAACTCTCGCTCAATATACTGACTGCAACTCTGTAAAATAACAGCAGGTCTAGACAGTGGAATTATGCTTAATCCACCGCGGATTTCCGCTAATAAGGCTGGGACTTTACTAAGCTGTTTAACATCCCATTGCGATGCTATGTATTCGACGATGGACTCTTTGGCTTTTTCAAGGCCATTTCGAGACTCCCTTAAAACCGACTCTTGGGCCTGGTTAATCTCTACCCGTCGCCCAAATTCGGCCTGCGCACCCATATTAGGCCGCGTCGTTGCCGTAGAAACAGTCGTTAAGCGCTGTTCCATTGCAATCAGCTCACTGGCGACATGCATCAACGTATCATTATCGACCTCTGCACCAGAGTCTGCTTGAGTCAAAATACTGATTTGCTCTAAGACTTGAGCTCTCATATCCGTAAAGCCGAGTACAGTTAGCGTATCTGCGACACGTTGCATAACCGGCAGAGCTTCACTAACACTTGAGCTATCACGCCCGGAAATACCAACATCCAATGCATGTTTAATCGTTTCTAATTCATCTTGCAACGAAGCCACAACCGACCGCATCGTGTCTGAATCAAGCATACCTTGGCCACTGGCACCTAACTCAGAATTCGAAACCGACTCCTGCAATCCATACTTATTCTTTATATTTTGAACGCTCAGGCTTGTTGCCGAACTGCGAGCAACATAATAAAGCAGGTTTTTAATCAACCCATCATCGGTGTGAGCATCAAAGGCTTTGACACCATGATCCACCAATACTTTAATTTCCTTATCTAATTGCCGCAGAAGAGCTTTGATTGCCGCACTAACCTCTAGGTCTCCAGCTTCCAATGACTCCACAATGACTTGAGCTATTTCCCATAACGGCTGACGTTTTGTCCCCCTAGTAAGCTGTATCAGACGGTCAAAAACTTTTCCCAAATAGTCTAAATTTTCCTGCTCTTTTATCCCGCGAATATACCCCGCTGCCGAATACTGATACATTTTGCGCAATTTTTGCAATACAGCCTGCAATTGAGTAGGGTTCTTTAGCGCTGGATTTTTCGACCCGTGGGTCTGATGGGACGCTGAAATATCTGGATCGAAATAGCGAGTTTGAGACAGTAAGTTTGAGCCCCGTGCCGCTCGCAAGTCGTTTAATAAAGGCAATAATGTTGCTGGGTCATCTTTTCGAGAAGACTTAACCTGACTGATATAAAGAGGTAATTGCAGGATTGCCTGCATCATTAATTCAAGCGCTTCAGTTTCGTCAGCTACTTTGCGATTCATCAAGGCCTGAGCCAAGCCTTCCATTTCTTCGGCAAGCAAAGCGGCGCCCAAAAACTCCACCATTTGTAAACTGCCATGGACCTGGTGGATATGGGTTAAGCAAAAGCGAATTCTAGTCGTGTCTTCTGGATTCTCGACGTAGGCTTCTAACGCTTGTTGCGCAAGCTTTAAAGTTTCATCAATCTCACCGATGACCCACTCTAATGCTGCGTAGTTATGATTGTCTGCCATGCATGGCATCCTCTTTATTATTAACAGCGTAAATAAGCTTGAATCCGCTCATCGGCTACTCGCTTCACTAACGGGCTATGCCAATCCACAACCTCACCTATGCCTATGATCAAAACGCCTCCTAATTTCAAGCGTTTGACCAACTCATTTAAGATATCTTTGCGGCGCCAGCGCGGAAAATAAATCATGACATTTTGACAATAGATAATATCCATCGGCACAACTGGCATATCGGCTAACTTCAATAAATTTCCTACGCTAAAACAAATTCTATTTCGCAGCTCGTCAACAACTTTAAAAAATCCAGGTTCTGCCGGCTCAAAGTATTTCTCTTTTTCTGCCGGACTGACTGTTTCAAGTTTCCTAGAGCTGTAAATCCCCTCTCTCGCCACCTGCAAAGCTTGCATACTGATGTCTGAAGCCGTGATACCAAAATACGGATTCATGCCGGTTTTTTCAAAGCTATCGTGTATCACCATTGCCAAAGAGTATGGTTCTTCTCCAGTAGCACAGCCCAAGCTCCAAATATCAACTACATCCCCTAAGCATTTATCATTAATTCGTCGGGTTAATAGCTGGCGAATAAACTCCAATGAGTCTCGTTCTCTAAAAAAACTCGTTTCACGAACCACTAAACGATCAACCAATTGAGACCACTCCATAGCCCCCTGTATACCATCGGTAACCCGCTGAAAATATGCTTCGTAGCTGTTTATGCCTAACTCGCGCATGCGCCGAGAAATTTGAATTTGTAAAAAACTGCGCTGATGCGCAGCGATTTGCATCCCTATTCTTTCTTCCAGAAGAAAACACCAATGCTCGAATTGCTCATCTGAAAGGTCTGAAATAGCCTGTAAAGCCCACGCCATAATTTAAACGTCTTTATATTACGCAATAACCGAATCATCAGACTCTAGATCCTCATCGAGATCCAATTGAATCTCCTCTAAGTCTTCATCGCCTTCAATATCATAACTTGCAATTTCATTCTTTTTGGCAGCAACATTACTTCTAGTCGGTTCATCGTTGCTTGCTTCCTCAGGCAAAGTAAAGCCAGCAACAGACTCACGAAGATCAACAGCCATGTCAGCCAAGCGACCAATCGCACCCGCTGTTGCACTAGTACCAGCCGATGTTTGTGACGTAATCTCTTGAATAACATTCATCGTATTAGAAATATGACCTGCAGATGAGGCTTGTTGACGTGCAGCGTTTGAGATGTTCTGAATCAAATCAGCCAAATTAGCCGATACACCCTCAATTTCTTCTAGCGCCACACCCGCATCTTGGGCCAAACGTGCACCTCGCACTACTTCTGAGGTTGTTTGCTCCATTGAGGTTACCGCTTCATTAGTATCGTTCTGAATGGTTTTAACCAGTGCTTCAATCTGCTTTGTAGCAGCTGCTGAGCGCTCCGCCAATCGCTGCACCTCATCGGCAACAACCGCGAAACCTCGGCCTGCATCACCAGCCATCGATGCCTGAATCGCTGCGTTCAATGCCAAAATATTTGTTTGGTCAGCAATATCATTAATCAACGATACGATGTCCCCAATTTCCTGAGATGACTCACCTAAGCGCTTAATACGTTTGGAAGTATCTTGAATCTGCTCACGAATTGTATCCATGCCGTGAATGGTATTTTGCACCACTTTTGAGCCATTACTTGCAATAGATACGGAACGTTCCGCAACCGCGGCTGATTCCGATGCGTTAGCCGATACCTGATCAATGGTAACCGCCATTTCATTCACAGCCGCTGAGGCTCCCGCAATTTCTTGCGCTTGATGCTCAGATGCTTCCGCCAAATGTAATGCCGTTTGCTGGGTGTCTTGCGCGGCTGAAGATACATTCACAGCCGTTTCATTAATTCGTGAAACCAGCACCCTAAGTTGATCAATGGTGTAGTTTACCGAGTCGGCAATTGCCCCTGTAAAATCCTCGGTAACAGTGGCTGTTGTGGTCAAATCACCATCCGCCAAATCCGCCAACTCATCCAGCAAACGTAAAATAGCCGTCTGGTTCTGCTCATTGGCGTCCGCGGTTTCTTTTAAGCGCCGACGTGTTCCCGTATATAACTGAGCAGCCAACAAACCCAAACATAACAACACAAACCCCCCAAAAACCAAGGATGTTAAGTTGTTCGGCTGCCTAACACTTGATTGCTCACTAACTCGCTCTGAAAGTCTGTTGAGAGCCTCTTGCAGCAAAGGTGCATCATCGAGCAGTGCATCGGCTGATTGGCGCGCTTTAAATAAGGAAGGGGATGCCTCAAAAATCTCTCGTACAGATGAACTTACAAACTCAAACAAACCACCAATCTCATCCAAACTTGAAACGGCATCTCTATCCGTTACGCGAGATATGCTCATGGCAATATCACCCTTTTTCATACCAACCAACACTTTCCCAAATAAGTTTGCATCAAGGTTAAATTGATCGGCCGCTGTATTTGCATCACCGCCACCACGCAACATTTTATCGATATTTCGACCAATACGCTCAGCCCGCCAGGACTGCATTTGTGCTACAGCCACTTGATCTGCAGGAGCTCTATTCTCTAATAAAATCTCAACAATATTATTATGTTCAGCCTGCAATTCTGGCAAAGAATCATTTAGCGTAATCGCAACATCATTTAAAAAGATAATGGTGCCTTTATTGTTAATAATCGTCTGAGCATTGGTCTTTTCTCTTTGCCAAACACTCTCATAGTCTGCGATTTCAGCCGCCAAAGCACTTCGCGTTCTAGCATCTGCCTCAGGCACTCTATTCCAAATACCATCCATGTGATCAACAACTGACTTGAGCTCAGCAAATGCTTTTTCATCGCCAGAGGTTGCATCACGAGACAATGAAGTCACGCGGTACGATGAAGCGCGCAACTCAGAGAGCAATCTTAAATACTCTTGATCTTGTGTGGCGTCATTTTGCACCCACACAATGCTCACTACAGTTGCCAAAAGAAATCCCATTAAGGCAACGGCTAAAATTGTTGTTGAGCGGTTCTCTCGCACTGATGAGACAAGAGTTCTGGATTGATTTGCCATGTTACGTTCTCCTGAACGGTATTACGTGTCACTGACTTGATTTAATATGGATAAAAAATGCTGCTAAACCACAGCCCTATTTTTATTTTAGTTTTGTGCTGCGTTCATAAATTGATCATCTTGCTCTAGTAGCTTAGGGCTAAAAACGACCCATTCATGTCCCGCTTGAGAATAGCTACCTGCCACAAAGTTTTTGGTTTCTTGCGGCGATGAATCTGGCACATCTTTAAAAGTATCTACAGGAAAATGCTGCATACCGTGAACATTATCAACCATCAAACCACTGTAAACATTTTCAGTCTCAAGAATAAGAATACGCCTTTGCTTCCTTGGTCCAGCTAATCGCTCACCAAAATAGGACGCCAAATCAAAAATAGGAAGCAACCGCCCTCGAACATTCGCCACAC
This sequence comes from Cellvibrionaceae bacterium, assembly GCA_034112445.1. GTDB lineage: Bacteria > Pseudomonadota > Gammaproteobacteria > Pseudomonadales > Cellvibrionaceae > Pelagadaptatus. Next base: position 297,023 of record JAWUVI010000022.1, read on the forward strand.
CTCTAACCCAAGATTTAACTCCTGGCAGCCGAGTATAAGTGGGAACCTCTAACATTTCCGAAACCTCGCCCATAGGCACAACAAACTTAGCTCCTAATAACTCAAAGCCAATGCCACTCCAATGCGGGGTTATATCTATTTGGGCGGGGAGGCCTCGAGCAACACCTAAGCTCTGGCGAGATAAATCAACAAGCGCGCTATAGGCTTTAAGTTCTTCTGGCATTGATTCAGGCAATGTCTCTCTCCCGCAGATTTTTAGGACATTACTTCTGACATGACGCCAAGCAACTTTTTCTCTTCAATGGGCTTAGTTAGGTAGGCTTTAGCGCCTTGGCGCAACCCCCAGACCCTATCAGTTTCTTGATCTTTGGTTGTGACAATAACCACAGGAATATGGCTTGTCTCTGGGGATTTAGATAACTGACGAGTAGCCTGAAAACCATTCAAGCCTGGCATAACAACATCCATAAGAACCAACTCAGGTAATTCTTTTTTTGCTATAGCTACGCCTGCCTCTCCATTTTCTGCAGTAATGACACTGTGGCCATTTTTTTCTAGGATGCTGGTTAGCTTGTGCGTCTCCGTAGGGGAGTCATCAACAATAAGTACTTTGGCCATAGTCGTCTCTAAAATAATCTAATAATTTTGACTGTGAATTAAATTTCACAAACTAACTTGTTGCTCCGGTATGGGCTTCAATCGTTCCCAGCAGCTCACTTTTACTAAAAGGCTTAGTAAGATATTGATCAGAACCCACTATTCTTCCTTTAGCTTTATCGAACAAACCATCCTTACTAGACAGCATAATCACTGGTGTGGATTTGAACTCACTGTTATTTTTAATTAAAGCGCAAGTTTGATAGCCATCTAACCTAGGCATCATAATATCCACAAAGATAATATCAGGTTTGGTATCGGCTATTTTTGCCAACGCATCAAAACCATCAACTGCGGTTACAACCGTACAGCCTGCCTTTTTAAGCAGCGTTTCGGCTGTTCGTCTGATGGTTTTACTATCATCAATAACCATCACCTTGAGATTCTCAAGATTCACATCCATAACTTAACGACCTTCATCTAACCTTTATTAATAGGTTTATACTTATAATTTATGTGATTGCTGAAAAGAATAAAACAGCAACGAGATTTTTAACATAGTTTTTAAATCATATCCATAACACACTCAAAGCATTAGGTTTTTTATTTCATCAACTGGCTATATGGTTGCACTATTTGGTCAATAAGCTTAAGTTAGGCGGGCTTTATAATAGCAACTTAACTTCTATTTTTATCACCCACTTGTAGAATAGATGATACTGGTAAAATAACCTTATTAAAGTAGCAACTTCCATCAAGCGAGCAATCATGACTTATCAGCTTGGGGTCATTATGGACCCTATCGATGAAATTAACTTCAAAAAAGACACTACGCTTGCCCTGCTGTTAGCTGCTCAAGATAAAAGCTGGAAAATCACTTACATACAACAAAAAAACCTGTATCTAGATAACGGTAAACCCAAGGCTATTTGCCAATCATTAGTCGTAAAGAACGATGCCAACGATTGGTTTGAGCTTGCACCAGAAAAGCAGATTGAACTTGCACAGCTCGACGTCATTTTGATGCGCAAAGACCCTCCCTTTGATAACGAATACATTTACAGCACATACATTCTTGAAGCGGCCCAAAGAGACAACGTACTCATCGTGAACGATCCGCGCAGCCTGCGTGACTGCAATGAAAAAATATTCGCGACACAATTTCCTCAATGCTGCCCTCCAGTCCTTGTCAGTAGAAATGAGTCTCTCTTACGTGAATTCCATAAACAGCACCACGACGTTATTTTCAAACCGCTAGATGGCATGGGCGGCAGCGGTATATTTCGCTGCCCTGAAAACGACCCTAATGTCGGCGTCATTCTTGAGACATTAACAGATCTTGGCAAACAACAAATAATGGCCCAAGCCTATTTACCAGAAATCAAACAGGGTGATAAAAGAATATTGGTTGTTGATGGCATTGCCATCCCTTATAGCCTTGCCAGGATTCCCGCTAAAGGAGAAACACGCGGAAACTTAGCTGCTGGAGGTACCGGTAGACCACAACCGCTAACCGAGAGAGACCAATGGATTGTTAGCCAAGTATCGCCTTCCCTGAAAGAAAAAGGCTTATTATTTGTTGGCCTAGATGTGATTGGCGATTACCTTACCGAAATTAATGTCACCAGCCCCACCTGCGTGCGTGAAATAGACAATCAGTACGACACTAAAATTGCCGAGCAGCTTATGGCTGCAATCGAACGCAAGCTGACCGCATAAACTTAGACATTCTAATGACTGCCGAGCCCCTCACTTCTGCTGATATCAATACTGGCGACAGATTAAGTTTTACCGTCTTCGTTGCCATAGCGGTGCACGCCTTATTAATCCTCGGAGTATCATTCAACAGTAATTTTTCTCAACAAAGCGCTCCCACTCTTGAAATAACTCTCGCCAATCATAAGTCCATCAAACCGCCCACTGAGGCGGATTATTTAGCTCAGCACAATCAACAAGCCAGCGGCACTTTAGATGTCTCAAAACAAATCACGACCGACATCATTACCGAATTCAACGATCCTAATATACGTGAGCTAAGCCCACTGCCCTCGACTAAAGCAGGTATTAACAACCCTCAGATCATGGATAAACCCATTACCACAAGCAGTCAAAGCGACTTCAAACTTGTTCATAAAAGAACATCTGAACAACAAGAAGCCGACGAAGTAAAAGACGGGCAAGATCAAGTCGATTCATCATTAAGCGCAGAAATTGCCAGCTTAAAAGCTAAACTTGATAAACAACGACAAGCCTATGCTAAACGCCCAAGAGTAAGACGCCTGACATCAGTAGCCACTAAATCTTCAATAGATGCAGCCTATATGAACAAGTGGATCAGGAAGGTGGTTTTTATAGGCAATAGAAATTTTCCACAGGAGGCGCTCCAAAATAAAATCTTCGGCAGCCTTCGTTTAGCAACGACCCTCAAACAAAACGGCACCATCAAGTCGGTTGAGATTTTACAGTCCTCTGGGTTTTCAGTATTAGATAACGCCGCATTACAAATTGTTCATCTAGCCTCTCCTTTCCCGCCATTCCCTCAAGAAATTCGCAAAAACACTGACCAATTAGAAATAATCAGGACCTGGAACTTTGAAATAAACGGTTTAAGCACACAATAAATACGCTTTTACAAATTCAACCACTTAAGAACCCTCAAAAACTTGTTTTCCTCACCTTAGGGCTCAATACTTACGCCATGGGTCAATACACAGAAGAAAATAGTAATGCCAATATCAGCTGCCTAACCGGCCAGCTTCTTATTTCTATGCCTAGCTTAAACGATTCGTTTTTTTCCCATACCATTACCCTGATCTGTGATCACAATTGTGATGGCGCTATGGGTATCGTTCTTAATCAATCACTAGACACTCCACTGAACGAAATTTTCACTCAGCTCGAGATTGAAAGCTCACCCACGGCAAACACCGACAGACCCATAATGTGTGGCGGGCCAGTCCAACCTGATAGAGGCTTCGTTTTACACTCGGCCGGAAAGACTTGGGACTCAACCATTTCCGTTTCCGACGAACTCTCTCTTACTGTATCTCAAGATATTATTCGTGATATTGCCGCAGGGCCAACTTCTTATCAATTTATGGTCGCATTAGGCTATGCTGGGTGGGATGAAGGTCAGCTGGAATCAGAAATGGCTAATAATGCTTGGCTTACTTTACCCTCCGATGCCGACTTAATATTTAACACTTCACTAAAAGAACTCTGGACTACCGCAGCAAAAAGATTAGGCGTTAATTTAGATTTAATCTCAAGTACTCCTGGCCATGCTTGACCCTTCACTTTCACCAAAAAGTTAACCATGACAATCACATCAATATTAGCCTTTGACTTTGGCACTAAAAACATCGGCGTCGCTTACGGTCAAACAATCACTCGTTCCACATCTGAGCTCGAAAGCCTGAAAGCCTCTGATGGAATACCCAACTGGAGTGAATTAGAAAAACTTATTTCAGAGTGGAAACCGGAAATAGTTCTAGTGGGCCTACCACTGAATATGGATGGCAGTGAAAGTGAGCTCAGTATAAGAGCAAGGAAGTTTGCCAACCGTATACATGGACGCTTTGGCGTGGCAATTGAAATGGTTGATGAGCGCCTCAGTACGCGCGAAGCTAAATCCGAAGCAATAGATCGGGGTCATAAAGGTAATTATGCCAAACGACCTATCGACTCTATTGCCGCTAGATTGATATTAGATGGATGGCTGCATGAAATGAGCAGCCATTAATAGCTTGCGACTATATATTTAACTTCTCTTCGCGCTTAATTTCACTTTCTGCGAATTTAACCCACTGCACCGCAAAACGTTCACTGCGTTTATCTTTAGCGGCTGTCCTAAAATACTGAAGCGACTCTGCATATTTACCAAGATTCACCAGACTCATACCCATAACTATACTTAGCTGATCGGCACGCTTAACACCACCACGCTTAAGAGCCTGATTACCAGAATTAATTGCCTCTTGATATTGATCGCTATCCAAATAAATACCCGCTAAGCGAGCGTACAAATCACCTTTCTCTGATTTACTGGCAGCTTTTGCCATCTCAGGTATAGACTTCTTAATCTCTTGCGCCAAACGCCAAGCGGTGGCCAGAACTTCTAAATTTTTAGAGGTCTCTTCAATTTGCTTATTTTTAATGCCTTTATCAATAATTTTGGCCGCCTTATAAGGAGCCTCTTCACCCATAAAAAGATACGCCAAATTCATCAACTCTTTTTCTTTGGTTACCGCACCCATAATGTACGCAGTCTCCAAGGCATGAAGCTGATCCTTCTCACGACCTACCGAGCCATACATGCCTGACAGTTGCTTCCAGTAGGTAGATTTAGAGTAATGCTTAACCATCTTTTCTAGAATATTAATAACTTTTTTGTTATCGCCTTTGTCATAATAAATTGCACGTTGCAAAGCAAACCAGTGCTCTTTTGGCACCTTACCTTTGGTCTCATACATATCTACAGCAGTATTAATGTGAGTTAGCGATTGATTCATATCATCCAACTGGTAATAACCTTGAGCCAGAAGAACGTAAGGATCAGCACCTACTATAGGCTGTAATGTCATCCATTTTTTAAGCAGAGTAATGGCTTGCTTGTACTCTTCTTGAACAAACTTGAGCTGAGCCAATGTGTATAAGGTGCCCAACTGCAGTGCTTCACTCAGCTGCTCTTCTTTGAGTACTTTTTCGTAATAAACAATCGCTCCAGAATAATTTTCCAGGGAGTAATTAATCCAAGCAAAATAATTCCACAGATTGGCTTTTTCAAAACTGGTGTACTTCGCAGACTTATTTTTTTCTAAATCTTGCAAAACCAATAACGCACCTTTCCAATCCTCTAGGTCTGTTTTTTCTTGAACTTTAGCAAAGTCTTTGAACACAGGTTGGCGCAATGAATAGGATTTTTTTGTTTTATATGTTGGCTTCTCTTTCGTCTCCTGCGCATGAATTTGCGCAAAAACTTGCTCCGAGAAACCCAGTTCTTTTGCTGCTGCATTAAACAGAGCCGGCAGCAATGCGACGGCTCCTAGCAACAAGCCGCTTGTCACTATACTTTTAGCCTTTGCCACGATTTGATTTATCTTCATTGTCATAACTCATTTCGCCATTTTATTTGGCAATCGCAAATGTAATTTTATTTTGTACGCCAGATACTTCAACCGCCTCACCATCAATCACACGGGGCTTATATTTGAACTTTAACGCGGCTTTAATTGCGGCATTATCAAATGTTTTTGGTGGCTCAGAATCAATCACGTAGGCATCGCGTACTGAGCCATTTGTTGTCACGGTGAATTCAACGATGACATAACCTTCTATCCCACGCTGCAAAGCGCGACGAGGATAAGTCGGTTGCACTTTCACTATCGGCAGGTATTCGCCATCAGAACCAAAGCCACCAATACTTTTAACGCTCAAGTTTGGCGCCACTCGTGGAGCTGACATGTTCATCGCATCAGGATCGATATCAGGCTGATCGAATTCAGGCTCTGGCAGATCTGGCGGCGGCTCTTCTGGATCTTCAGGCTTGTCAGGCTTGGCCGTATCGTATTGAGTTTCTATTTCATGCTCTGGCATATGGATATCAGCCAGTTTGCGACCATCATCATCTTCTGGAGGCTTAACATCTTGATCAATCAATGCATGCATTAGAAACAGCAAGCTGAACGTCATTGCTGCTGCCAGCACCAATGCCAATGCTACTCGTGCAAGTTTCATGGTAATTTCCCGTTTATTGCTTCTCTGTTACCGCTTCTCGGTTGAAACAGAGACGTCCAGCGCACCAGCTTCCGTGGCGGCCTGTGCAATTTTTGTCATTGTCTCTATATTGGCTTCATCGTCTGCCTGAATAACAACAGCACCTTTAGGATTCTCTGCCAATAAGCGCTCAATATTAGTCTTCACAGAGCGCAAATCGATGCGTTGCTTATCAAGCCACACTTCATTAGTGCTCGTAATGGCAATTAATATATTCGCATTTTTCTTTAACTCTGCTGTTGTTGCTTCTGGCCGATTTACTTCAATACCGGGCTCTTTAATAAAAGACGCGGTAACAATAAAGAAAATCAGCATAATGAAAACAACATCAAGCATTGGCGTCAGATCAATAGCGTTCTGATCTTCTTCAGCCGCCCTATTTTTTCTGCCCATGTAATTTCTCTTCAATGACCTATTAGATAAAAGTGATGGCTAACTTAATGGTCCATCGTCAAATGATCTTCAAATAACTGGCTCTCACGCTCAGCAATACCTGTTACGTAAGTATTACCAAACACGCCTGATAATGCCGCAACCATTCCAGCCATAGTCGGGATAGTGGCCTTCGAAACACCGCCAGCCATAGACTTAGCGTCGCCACCGCCGGTCACCGCCAGAACGTTAAACACTTCAATCATCCCAGTAACAGTACCCAACAATCCCAACAAAGGAGCAAGAGCCACCATTGTCGCTATCATGTCCATATTGATGGTTACTTTTTCTGATACCCGAGATATTAAAGCATGGCGCACTTGATGCGCGCCCCAAGATTTACGTTCAGCACGCGCCTCCCAAGCATTTAATGCCGTTTGGATCTCGGTATTAAGATCGCTTTTAAAATACCAAATCCGCTCAAAAATCAGCGCCCACATGGCAAAAGTAAGAGCAGCAATAAACCATAATACATTGCCGCCTTGTGCCATAAAGGCGTTAATGGCCGCCAACGCATCCATTAAAGCCAACATGCGCTTCTCCTATTTACCTTCGGAATTTTCAGCCACAATACCAATACTCTGTTCTTCTAGAACATGCAGTACACGTTTTGCTCGGCCATTAACGATGGTATGCAGCAGCACGGTTGGGATGGCAACTATAAGTCCCAACACAGTTGTCACCAACGCACCGGAGATCCCACCAGCCATCGCCTTCGGATCGCCTGCACCAAAAATAGTAATCGCTTGGAAGGTAATAATCATACCCGTCACTGTACCCAGCAAGCCTAGAAGAGGAGCAACCATAGAAATGATTTTTAGGATATTAAGTCCAGACTCAATAGCAGGACGCTCTTTTAAAATAGCCTCTTCAAGCTTCAGCTCTAAACTTTCGCAATCCATATCGGGGTTATCTTCAGCAACCTTAAGGATGCGCCCCAATGGGTTATTGATATTCGCCGAAGACGCTTTCAACTGGGTCGTTACTTTACTACTAACACCCATTAACACCACAAAACGAAACAGAGCCAAAATGATAGCTACAACACCTACCGCAGTAATGATATAGCCCACTAAACCACCTTGGTGCCAGCGCTCTTCAAGTGAAGGGCTATTGATAAGAGCAGCAAGAAATGATCCGCCAGTAGGCCCTGTAGGGTCTATACCAATACGAGTAACGCCTGAAGTAGAATCCGCCAAATTAGCAGCTGCACTTAAGAAAGAGCCTGATGGCTGCCGAGTTAACTCGGCCATTTTTTCGCCTTTAGGTAGAAACTCTAAGTATTTACCTTCAGACAATAAGTTAAAGTTACCAATACGGACCACGTCCTGGGTAGCTTGTTCGCCACTCGGCTTAATCACAGTACCCGTAAACTTAACGACCTTACCGCTTTCGATTGTTTCTAGTTGAATCTCGTACCACAGACGCTCAATCTCTTCGATTGTTGGCAGCTGTGTAGCACTGTTCATTTTTTCAATGAGACTATCAAGAAACGCTGCTCGACCAGGCATTTGAGCACTGACAATAGAAGTGCTCAAGTTAGAACGCAGATCGCCTGCGGTAGAAGTCAAATGACCAAACAATTCTTTCAATGAGCCCAAGCGTTCTTGCAGCTGCTTGCGCTTCGCCATTACATCAACTTCTTGCTGCTCGTATTTCTTTTCTAAACGAGTTGAGCGAGCCTCTTCATTAGCTTTGGTTTTTTGAGCCTGATTCAACATTGATTGCTGATTTGATTTTTCACGACGAAACGAAGCTTCGCGTTCTTTATGATCCGCTGTTTCAGCAACCTTGCTTTGCTTAACCATCTGTAACAACTGATCGAGCGACTGAGCTTTTTCTTCTGCAGCAAAAGCATTTGCCCCTAACAGTCCAGAGAAGACCACAACGACACACGTTTGAATAAAGGTTCTCATTGGGCTGCCTCCGGTGCTGCAATCGGCAGACTCATGATTTCAATGGACGCTTGCTTCTTAGCAATACGAATTCCCTTTAAAATAGCGCTGCGATAATCCCCAGCATCTACGTCAACCCACTGACGCTGCTTTTGATCCCACACCCCTGAATTGTTCGTGTCAGTCGTTTGATACATCATGGCCACTCGCCCAACACGTAAAATATTAACCTCTCGTTCTTGCCCTGCCACTTCAAGAGTATCTTTGTACGTATCAATCTTACGTCCGTACTCCGACTCAATCTTGTAGGCCTCTAATACCTGACGGAATTTTTCAGAAACGGTAATATCCGAACGCTCTTGATTGTTGCGTAACATATTCAAGCGCTCTGTGCGCTCAGCCATATGAAAAGGGACATCTAACGCAACAAACTGCTCTAGGCCATCCAACATTTTCAAAATTAATGGCTGGATTTGACGCTCGATAATCGTTACGTTTTCGATTGAGTCCTGTAGCTGACCGATAACTTCCAGCTGATTAGCAATTTGCTTCTCGAGTTGAGAATTATAAACACGCAAACCTTCAATCTGCTTGTTGACCACTTTAAAGTCAGCTAACAGCTTGCTAGTTTGATCGGCAACTGAATCAATCCGTTGCTGCGAGGCTACCGCTTGAGCTGTTTTTGCTTCGCCGATTTTTAAAATGGAGTTAACCGATGTCTCAGCCTGCACTGAACCCGCCATAAAACCGGCAGACAGAGCAGCAGCCAAGACGGCAGTCTTGAATAGTTGTGTTTTCATATGTCCCTCTGGAATTGAGTTCGCAATTTTTTGCACGATAAACACGCACAATTTATTATATGCATCACCCACAGGCGTGAGTAACGGCACGGTATTTAGCTCTCTCTAAAAGAAATTATTTGGCGCCTTATTATTTTTTCAGCTTACCCAAAGATAAGTGATTGTGGCGTCCTAAATAGAACCATACATTTAAAGGCATCGCTGATTAATATTCAACCGGTTTAGCCCATATTTAAGAAATAAATATCGAGCCCGATGAAGCTCTGTGCTTTTATATGAATTTGTCTATACGCTTTTACATAAAATGATAAAGCTATAATTTGGCTTACCGTTGTTGTCACCAGCATGATCAACGCGTTCAACTTCTTGCCAGTCCCCTTCGGTGAACTCAGGGAAATAAGCATCACCCTCGACGTTATCATGCACCTGAGTCAAGTATAACTTGTCCGCTAGCGGTAAAGCCTCTGAATAAATTTGAGCCCCACCAATAATCATAATTTCTTCTATCTGCCGCTCAAACGCATGATTTTTTGCCCTTTCGATAGCTGCAGACAAAGAGCTTACGCTATCAACCCCCTCCGCACTCCAACCAGACTGACGAGTGATTACAATGTTTTTCCTTCCCGGCAACGGCCGGCCGATAGAGTCGTAAGTTTTGCGGCCCATTACAATAGGCTTCCCCATGGTCACCTGTTTGAAGTACTTTAAGTCTTCCGGTAAATGCCATGGCAATTCATTATTATTCCCAATCACTCGGTTGCTCGACTGAGCCACAATAATAGCCACATCTACATCAGCACTGCTTTTCATACTATTTTAATAACCTCACACAATAAATAACTTGCTGGAACAACAGTATTATCACACTGAAAAGGGGTATGCGATGGGCTCATGATGCCTATAGTTAGAGACAGAGAAATCATCCATTGTCACCCAAGTTTCTATATCTTCTAAGCTTTTAATGTCTGGATTAATCGTCAACTCTGGCTCACCGAGCGGCTCACGCTTGAGCTGAACATCACGCAACAATTCCAGCTGATCCTCATAAATGTGTGCATTAACAATCTTATGATAAGCAATTCCAGGCTTATGACCTGTAATTTGAGCAACCAACTTAAGCAACGTAAAGACTTGAACCTGATTAAAATTTAGCCCCAGCGGCACATCACAAGAGCGCTGATACGAAGTTAAATACAGAGTATCACCCAGCAAAGAGAAATTATGCGTGTGCATACATGGGCGCAAACAGCCCATATGAAATTCACCGGGATTATAAAAAGATAAAATTTCACCTCGGTCATCAATACCGTTGGTTAAATTGGTAATCAGCTTTTTAAGTTGATCAACCGATCCGCCGTCCGGCTTACTCCAATCACGACCTTGCACACCATAAACTCGCCCCATATCGTCGTCACCATGGCGATGCGAACTTGCCAGCCAAACATCATTTTCATTGGCATTAGCATCCCACGTTTTTGTACCCAGACGGCGAAAGTCAGCAGCATTACTGTAACCACGTAAATAACCTAAGATTTCGGCAATTGCACTCTTCCAATAGCTTTTACGAGTGGTGATTAACGGAAGCTTGTTGTTGCCTACATCGTAAGACAAATCCGCATCAATCACTGTTAAGCAACGCTTGCCTGTGCGTTTATTTTCAACCCACACACCTTCATCAACAATCCTTTGGCATAAATCTAAATACTGGCGCATAGCTTCACAACTTCTTTTTATAAGGTTTATTTTTAGAGAGGTACGCAAACATGAACAACGCCACTCCCAAGGCAATCATAGGCGTGCTCAGCAACTGCCCACGCGTCATCCATCCCAAGGCGTCGAAACCTATATGGCCATCGGGTTCACGCACAAATTCGACCGCAAACCGGAAACTCCCATATAACATCAGAAATAAACCGCTGACCGCCATGCGCGGACGTGGCTTAGCCGAAAACCACAGCAACACTAAAAACAAGACCAACCCCTCTAAAGCAGCCTGGTAGAGCTGTGACGGATGCCGAGCTAATTGCTCTGGGTCACGAGGAAAAACCATAGCCCAAGGAGCATCTGTCGCACGTCCCCATAATTCTTGACCAATAAAATTACCCAGCCGCCCTAACCCCAAGCCAATCGGCACCATTGGCACAACAAAGTCAGCTACAGCAAAGAAAGGCTGCTTAATTTTGCGCGAATAAACCAGCAACGCTAACGCCACACCCAGCAATCCACCATGAAAAGACATGCCACCTTCCCACACTCGCAACAACCAAACAGGATCTTGCACAAAACGATCAAAGTGATAAAAAATCACATAGCCGCAACGTCCGCCAAGAATAACCCCCACAGCGCCATAGACGATTAAATCTTCGACTTGCTCAGCGCGACATGGTGATCCCTGCTGACCGGAGCGTCGCATGGCCAACCACCAAGCTCCCGCAAATCCCAGTAAATACATAATGCCATACCAATGTATTTGTAATGGCCCCAGGGAAATCAAAACAGGGTCTATCGATGGGTACTTCAACATAAAACCAACTCAATCAAAAACGACATATTCACAAAAACCGTATCAAGCAATACCTGTATTAAACAACATCCGCGCTATTAAACAATTCCCGTTTAAACAATTCCCGCGCCACTTAAAAACAACTGTAACGCAATAATCAGCAACACCAATGCAAAAGCTCGTTGCAGTTTTTCAGCAGGTAAACGATGAGCTAGCTTTGCACCAATCCGTGCGGCAGGCGCACTGCACACAACAATTCCAGCAAAAGCAGGCAAATAGAAAAAACCCAAAGAATAACTGGGTAGCTCAGAGTGACCCCACCCTTGATAGATATAGGAGCACACACCCGACACCGCGATAGGAAAACCTAATGCTGCAGAAGTTGCCACAGCCCTCGCCATGACCACATTACAATAACGTAAAAACGGCACTGTTAGAGAACCGCCTCCAACCCCAAATAACGCTGAAACTCCACCAATGATCAAGCCTGCAATCCCAATCCCAAAACGCCCAGGAACCCTGCGAGCGCTTCCAGCCAACGCCGTCAGCATACTGACCGCTACCAACGCTAAAAAACCAGCAAACGCCATTTGCAGCTCTACTCCAGCCAGCCGAGATGCAACCACACCACCTAACCAGCCACCAATGAAAACACCGGGCACCATAGACTTTAAAATAGCTATATCAACAGCTTTTCTTTGCCAGTGAGTCCAACTCGAAATAGACGCTGTAATCACAATACAGCCCAAGGATGTTCCCACCGCCAAGTGAGTCATAATCACATCAGGAAAGGCCAATCCCGTGAAGGTATAAATCAGTGCCGGCACTATAACCACGCCACCACCTAAACCAAACATTCCAGCGATGAGGCCAGCAACCAATCCCACCACAATAAAAATTAATAACAACGAAATCACATTCAGTCCATTTTGAGGAGAGATTTTATTAAAGGCATACACTACCAGCTAGCAAAGCAGAATTTTTCGTTATACTGCCTAAAAAACTTACGGGCAGCTAATATACCATGTGTTTAATCTCTTTTGCTCTGCGCGTTCACCCAGATTTCCCGTTAATTGTAGCGGCCAACCGTGATGAATTTTTCAATCGGCCATCCTCTACCGCTCACTACTGGGATGATGACAGTAGCCTCTTTGCTGGTCGCGACCTGTCCGCGGGCGGAACTTGGCTAGGCGTCAACCAGCAAGGCCTCTTTAGCGCCCTGACTAATTATCGAGAAATGAACAACCTTGATACAGACCAAAATTATATTTCACGCGGCAATCTGACCCGTGATTTTTTACAATATAAACCAGCTGGAAATAGCCTATCGATAGAGTCTTACTTTGCCCAACTAAAACAACATGATAATTCCTACAATGGGTACAATTTACTCGCAGGAACCCCTGATAAATTGGGTTATTACTCAAATCGAGGTAATGCTTTTCATTCTCTTGACGAAGGTATTTACGGGCTCAGCAACGGCTTATTAGATACTCCCTGGCCCAAGACCATAAGCTGTAAAAAAGCTCTACAAGAAGCCATTACCCATACCGACCCAGAAGTCATCACAGAACTTTTGTTTACTGCATTAAGTGATACTCAACCCGCTGCCAAACACCTACTTCCAGACACAGGCATTGGCATGGAGTGGGAAGCCTTTCTGTCACCACGCTTTATTATTGGGGAGGAGTACGGCACCCGCACGTCTACAGTGCTTCTATTTGATCACGCAGGTCGTATTACTTTTAATGAGCGAAACTTCACGGCCAATGCCGAGCAATCAGACCAACAACGCGTCGTAATACAAACTAACTACTCATAGCGTAAACTTATTGCCATACTGTGATCATGAACCGACTGAAAACACTCGCCACCAGAGAACGTAAACGCAGCAATCCGATTTTATGGGTTTTGCTGTTAGTGACTGGCTGCTCATTTCTGTTTCATCATGCCTACCAAGCTAATGCCGAGCTCACACCAATACTGCCGACACTGGCCGCACAAAGTAATTTAGAACGCCTCCTCACAATTGATAGCGACACACTCGCCAATAAAAATCCAATTAGACACCTACAAACCATTCAGAAAATTTACCGTCAAAACCAGCACAACCTTTTGTGGCTGAAAGGCTATCAACTATCCGACAATGGTGAGCACTTACTTCAGCAATTAATGGAAACCAGTGCCGATGAGCTGTTTGATTACCAGTACCACCTCGCTTACATCCAGCAGCGCCTCTACAATATGCAAACCTTACCTCGTGAAGCCGCCGCTCTCGACATTGTTATTACCGACGCATTTATATCCTACGCATTGGATGCACTGAGCGACAAGTTATTACTTTCCACTAACAGTAGAGTCAATCAGCATTTTCAACCCGTGGCTTTTCATGCTCCAAATTCGGCCTTGAGTCAAGACCAGCAGGATGAGAGCAAGCGCAACAACATCGTCCGCCTGCTCAAGGACAATCCAAAGCCACAACAACTTGGCAACATTCTCAGCAAACTTAGCCCACCTCATCAACAGTACGAACGCCTGCGGAAAGCGTTCATTAGCTATCAAGCTTTAACCAATGACAATCGCTGGAAAAAAATTCCAACTGGGCCAATCATAAAACTGGGCGATAGCCACCCACAGGTCAAAATGCTCCGCACCCTACTGACTGTATACGGTGACTACCCTCTGCAAAAAAACAACTTGGCGCAAGTATTCGGCAGCTCTCACGAACTCAGCGAAGCAGAGCAAATGACTTTTGACGTCGAATTAGATCAAGCACTGAAGAATTTTCAACGTCGACATGGCAGCGAAAAAATTGATGGCAAGCTCGGCAATGACACCCGACGCTTACTCAATATTTCTCCCAACTTTAGAGTGCGCCAAATTGCCCTCAATATGAAACGCTGGCGAGAATTGCCGCGAGATCTAGGCGATCGCTATCTATGGGTCAACATGACTAACTTCACCTTAGAGCTTATCAACCAGTCTCAAACCGAACTATCGATGAAGGTGATTATTGGTAAAACCTACCGCAAAACGCCGGTCATAACCGAGAGTATCAGCACCTTAGTTTTGAATCCGCATTGGAATGTACCACGTCGAATTGCTCTGTATGATATTTTACCGCAAGCTAAAAAAGACCCGACTTACCTCACCACGCGCAACATCAAAGTGCTTAAGGGATGGAAAAGCAAAGCCGGTGTTAATGTTAACGACATCAACTGGAGCGCAATGAGCGCTAAAAATTTCCCCTATCGCCTGCAGCAACAGCCTGGTCGCGGCAATGCCTTAGGTGATGTGAAATTTGTTTTACCAAACGATCAATCCATCTACCTGCACGACACCAGCCATCCTGGATTATTTAACCGTAAATTACGCACGCTAAGTTCTGGCTGCGTACGAGTAGAAAAACCGCTGCAGCTGGCTCAAGCATTATTGCAAACCGATAACACTCGCTGGACCAGTAAACGTATTGCCAAAACTATTCGTGGTCGTAAGACTCAATATGTGAAACTTCCCAAACCCGTACCTACCTATCTGTTTTACCAAACAACTTGGGTAGACGACCAAGGCGAAATTCAATTTAGAGATGATATTTACGATCGAGATCAAGTTGTACACAGCCGATTAACGCAAACCATTTCTCTTTAAGCTCCACCAAAAGCGACACATTTCACAAAACCAAAATAGAATGGCGCTCATTCAACTTGATCATCTTGTATACAGATCATCATCTGTGCATAATGCGCGCGCACCGGCTTAATACCGCTCTATTGACACGATTTACTTAGGTTTTAAATGCTTTATTCTCGTAGAAAATTTTTAACGCTGTCCTCTGTGGCCGCTCTTAGTACCTTCAATCAATCCGCTTTCAGCGCCACGCAACATAATGCATCTGCTTCTCATACTGCGTCCGGATTAGAACTCAATAGAAATTTAATATTGAAGAACCTACACACCGGCGAAAACATCAATGTGGATTACTGTCATGCAGGCCTCTACCAAGACGATGCATTAACTGAGCTGAATCATTTCTTTCGTGATCACCGTACCGATACCGTGACACAAATGGATCCAAAGCTACTCGACAGTATTCATAAGCTCACCAAAGACATCGAATATAGTGGCGAGATTCATATTATCTCGGGATATCGCTCACCCGAAACCAATGAGAAATTACGCTCTCAGGGCCATAAAGTCGCCAAGCGCAGCTATCACATGTCTGGCCAAGCCATAGACTTGCGCCTGCCAGGTAAAGAACTCAAACAAGTTCATTCGGCCGCTATCCAACACCACGTCGGTGGAGTAGGCTATTATCCTCGCAGTAATTTTTTACACCTCGATACTGGCCGTCAACGCCGCTGGGGTTAACCGACAAAGAGATTCGACACCCCATGACACAACCAGCCAAATCTTCAGGGTCCCCTAGCAAAGCTGTAGACTCCAAAGGCGTGCTAGATGAATACTGCTTCCAGTGGCAATTTCTAGCACCAAAATATTGGTTGCTGTGGTTATGGTTTGGCCTGCTGTGGTGTATCAGTCGACTGCCTTACCGCTTATTTTGCATTATTGCCGAAAGTATTGGCTTGTTGGCCATGAAAATGAGCAGTACCCGTCTTTATTTTGCTGAGCGCAATGTCGAACTGTGCTTTCCCGAACTCAGTCAAGCCCAAAGAGCGGTTATTGTACGTGACTCATTCAAAGGTGCCGGCATGGCTCTATTTGAGTCAGGACTAGTGTGGTGGCCCAATAACAGCTTAAAAAAGAAAGTTGAAATTCTTGGCCTAGAACACATTCATCAAGCTCAGCAAGCAGGGCGTAACATTATGCTCTTTGTGCCGCACGTCACCTGTTTGGAGCCTTGCTTTGCCTTATTCAGCAATCACGTCCCAGTCAATATTTTATTTCGCGTGCATGACAATCCTCTATGGGAATACATGGCGGGTCGTGGGCGACGCTCTTACCAAATAAGAATGATGCCGCGTAAAAAAGTCGGTGAATTTCTTAACATGATGAATGAAGGGATTCCTGGACTCATTGCCGCCGATCAAGATATGGGCAAAAAGCGCAGCTTATTTATTCCATTCTTTGGGATTCCAGCCGCCACAATTCCATCGGTCGCTTCATTTGCAGAACAAACCGACGCTGAAGTCATGTTCATTTCAGCCTATCGCCGCCATCGGCAAGGTTACACAGTGGAAGTACACCCACCCTTACAAAATTTCCCCAGTGCTGACGTTGAAGCCGATTGTGTCATCACTAATCAGCTGGTCGAAGATTTTGTGCGCCAGCATCCAAGTGATTACTTGTGGCAGCACCGTCGGTTTAAAACTCGTCCCGAGGGTGACAAGTCTTTATATGATAGAAAAAAGAAGAAGAAAAATAAGAAGAGCTAAGTATTCTTAGCTCTTTTCAGCACTGATCGATAAAGGCCCTAATAAACGCTCAAAACCACCATCACGCATAACCCTTTCTATAGTTGCATTAACTTCAGCCACATCGGTCTGCGCCATAACATCCGCCAATAAATCTTGCGCCTGCGTCAAGGTAACGCTCCGCAACAACGATTTAACCTTGGGTAAACTGGTTGCGTTCATCGATAATACATCAAACCCCATGGCCATCAGCAACATAGCTGAAATTGGATCTCCAGCCAACTCACCACAAATACCAACACTGACCCCCGAACTGAGGCCTGCCACTACTACATCTTGCAGCGCCATCAATACAGCTGGATGTAACGGCTGATAAACATCCGCCACCTGTGGATTATTACGATCTACGGCCAATAAATATTGGATTAGATCGTTACTGCCTACCGATAAAAAATCTGACCGCAAAGCCAATTCTCGCGCTTGATATACCGCTGCTGGCACCTCAATCATGACTCCAATAGGTGGCATTACTATATCGAAGCCCTCTTCTAACAACTCATTATAGGCACGATGAATTAAGACTTTTGATGCTTCTAGCTCGGAAATAGCGGTTACCATCGGCAACAATATTCGCAAGTTCTGTAAACCTTCACTGGCCTTTAGCATGGCTCTGATTTGAACCAAAAATATCTCAGGGTGGTCAAGCGTGACGCGCAAACCCCGCCAGCCTAGAAAGGGATTTTGCTCATCAATAGGGAAATACGGTAGCGACTTATCTCCACCAACATCAAGAGTTCTCATAGTGACAGGGTTAGGAGAAAAGCTCTCTAACTGCTCTCTGTATGTTTGGCGCTGCTCCTCTTCTGACGGGAATCTATCACGCAATAAAAATGATATTTCGGTTCGATACAAACCAACGCCTTCAGCACCACGCTCTAACGAACGCGTAACATCAGACATTAAACCCGTGTTAACCAATAAACTGATGCGATGCTGGTCTTTGGTTTCGCAAGGAAGGTCTTTGAGGTTATCAAGCCCTTTAACCAGTTCTAACTCTTCCTCACAGATTTTTTCAAAATGATGCCTAAGCGTGTCAGATGGATCGCTATAAACAACCCCGCGGTAACCATCAACAATCACCTCGCGGCTTTCAATTTTTTGAATGGGTAAATCAACCACCCCCATAACGGTAGGAACCCCCATTGCTCGAGCTAAAATAGCCACATGGGAATTGCCGGACCCCTTAACAGAAACCAAACCGGCTAATTTTTCTATTGGGATTTCTCCCAAAATAGAAGCGGTTAACTCTTCTCCAAAAATAATTGCGTTATCGGGTAAATTCTTGGTTTTTTCTTGTGTATCTTGTAAATATGCTAAAACTCGACAACCTAAATCACGAATATCCGCTGCTCGCTCACGCAAGTAACCGTCTTGCATGCTGCTAAACGTCCGCTCATGCTCAAGTACAACCTCACTCCAAGCATAAGCGGCCGCATAACCACTGTTGATTCTTTCCGCTACCTCAGCACCGAGTGATGAATCACCAAGCATGGCGAGATAAGCATCAAATAAAGCTTGCTCATGAACACTTAATCGAGACTTGAGCTGCTCACCTAGGGCTTGAATATCCAAACGCGCGGCATAAAGGGCACTGTGAAATAATTTGATTTCAGTTTCTGGATCATCAGAACGTTGAAACGGCACACTGCGCATATCAACAGCCGGTGTCATCACCACCGCCGTACCTATAGCTACGCCCGGCGAGGCTGAAACCCCCGCGAAACGAGCTTCTTTGGCCTGTGAACCAAAATCATGTAACGCACCTGTCGCTTCAGCGTGAGCAATCACGCCTGACAGTTGAGCAGAGATAGTAATTAAAAACGCTTCGTCGCCCTCATCAAAGCGGCGTTGCTCAATTTGCTGAACAACAATAACACCCAATACTTTACCGTGGTGCACCACCGGCACCCCCAGAAAAGAGCTGAATCGCTCTTCTCCCGTCTCAGGAAAGTAAGTGTATTTGGGATGGTCTGTCGCTCGCTCTAGGTTGATTGGCTCTTCTCGAGAAACCACGTGACCAACCAAACCTTCACCGGCGCTCAGCCTAACTTCGCCAATAGATGCTAGGTGTAATCCATCTGTCGCTTTTAGTACGTATTGGCTCATGTCATCACGCAAATATGCCGAGCATACTTGAACTTTCATCACCGCTTTAACGCGCCGCACAATAATGTCTAGCGAGGTCTGTAAATCACGTACCGAGCTGACCTCTTGAACAATACTTCGCAGCTCATTAAGCATCGACATTAAGGCTCACCGCTTCATTTAAAAAAGCTTCCATATCAGTTTCGAATTGACTATGAGCAAGTGAGAGTTCTTTCATCGCTCGGCGGTAAACATCGCGCTTAAAGGACACTACTTGATCCAGCGGATACCAATAACTAACCCAGTTCCAACCATCAAATTCTGGATTGCCACCAATGACTAAATCTATGTCGCTGTCATCAGCAAGCAGTTCCAACAAAAACCATTTTTGTTTTTGGCCGATGCATAAAGGCTTTGAACCATGCCGCAAATATTTTTTGGGAAGTCGATAACGCAACCAACCCCGCGTACGGGAGATTATTTTTACGTCTTTTTGTCTCAGTCCCACTTCTTCAAACAACTCTCGGTATAAAGCTTGTTCAGAGCTTTCACCCGAGTTGATGCCACCTTGGGGAAACTGCCAAGCATTTTGGCCTCCAACACGACGCGCCCAAAGTACCTGACCCTTGCTATTTGTCAGAACAATACCAACATTAGGTCTAAAGCCATCTGCGTCTATCACCTATTGTTCTCCGTCAGTTCAACCTATTGCCAAAAGCGAGCTATTACCTAGCTCGACTTACGACTCTTGAATTCATATTATTGAATTTACATAGGTTGTTGAATTTATTATTTATAAGCTATTGTTCCACAAATCACTAAGCTTCCACAATCAACAAACTGACCGGCATGAGTTTTATTTCTCTTTTAACCACAGTTTGTGTTTATCAAATTGTTGTTCCGCGTCTAGCTCTGTATCCTAAGCATCTTTGAACTTCAAACTGAACACGACATACAGAGGATTTTTTTGTGGCACTGGCGATTTTTGACTTGGACAATACGTTAATCGCTGGTGATAGCGATCATGCTTGGGGTGAGTTTTTAGTTGAGCGCTCTGTGGTTAATAAAGATCTATACAAGCGAGAGAATGATCGGTTTTATGCCGACTATGAACGCGGCGAGCTCGATATAAATGCCTACTTAGCCTTTTCATTAGAACCACTTAAGCATTTATCAGCAGCTCAGCTGGCAGATTTACATCGGCAATTTATGCTCGATAAAATCGCCCCTATGCACCTGCCACAAGCACAAGCATTACTGCAACAGCATAGAGATAATGGTGATTATTTACTCATCATCACGTCCACCAACCGTTTTATTACCCAACCTATTGCACAAGCATTAGGCGTTGATCACATACTGGCAACGGAAGCGGAAATAGTAGACGGATGCTATACGGGCAACATCCAAGGTACACCATGCTATCAAGCGGGAAAAATTACTCGCCTACATGAATGGTTAACCAATGCCGAACAATTTGGCTTTACCGGAAACATGGAAGGCTGTTTTTTTTACAGTGACTCCATTAACGATGTTCCGCTCATGGAGCAAGTCGATATTCCAATTGCTGTGGATCCAGACACCGCCCTAAGGCAACACGCCAATAAGCACGGCTGGCCAATCATCAGTCTGAGAGATTAACTATGCGCATTGCACTGACACTGTTATTTGGTCTTTTCCTATTGGGGTCAGTTACTGGCTGCGCCCCAAAAGATGCCAACATAGACAATAAAGGGATGCTTGAACCTGCGACTGATAATCTTGATATTATCGAGATTGAAGCAATAAGCATGCAGCTCTGGCAACACGCTGGCTTCACTATTGAGCACAGCATTGCTACGGCAACTCACCTTAAAGGTCAGATCGAACTCTTAATCAATACGCCAAACACAACGACCTTAGCTGCCACCAAAGACCTCTGGCATGAAGCCCACAATCAGTTTCGCGAGGCGGCGACCCTGTCTAGTATTGGCGCAATCAATCCCGGGCTTTTTGCTCAAATCAAACAAAGCTTTGTGTTGTTAGATCAGCAGCCCATCCAACCTGGCTACTTGGACTATTTTGATGTGTATCAGCACAGCGGCATAGTCAATGACCTAACGCTCGAGATCACCGCAACCGCCATCCGTCAGCAACACGGTTTTAGCGACGATACGGATGTCAGCTTAGGCTACCACGCCATAGCTTATCTTTTGTGGGGAGAGAAACAGCGGCCTTATACCGACTTTGAAGTTGCCGATACGCTAACAGAAGAGCAAAAACAAAACGGTATGCGCCTTATTGATTTACCCAGCCACCGCCGCAATACATTATTGGCTCTACAGACCCAATTACTTATTGATGATCTCAGCGCCTTTCATTACAAGTTGACGCATCCAGCCAGCGGCTTATACAACGCCTATCAATCCCTGCCGGTTAGAAGTCGCCTCCAATTATGGCAGCAAGCTATCTCTCACTCATTAATACAAACGGCGCAAAGTGTTTACTTGAAGAATGCAGAAACGTCTTCTGACACAACACCACACAACCAATACGCTGGGCTTGATTTAGAAAACACTCAAGCCACTCTTATGGGCTTGCAAAAAATCACCGCAATAGCCAATCAAGCAACAGACAGAGCGCAACAGTTTGAGCAACAACTGGCTGAGCTGATGAGTGATTTAAGTATGAAAATAAAACAGCGCGCACAGCTAAAGTCCAAACAAAAACAGGCCATCGCTAACCAGCTAGAAGAACTCGCCGAGCTTATGCAACCGATTACAATCTGAGACTTCAACTTTTCAACTTCAACTTCCAGTCAGTTTCGGACAAAACTGGCTGGCAAATGTGTTAAGGCAAATACACCCGAGTGAAAAAAGCTTTCAAGTAGTCCGTCTCCACAATAGCGGGGTGAACTGGGTGGTCAGCGCCTTGCCCACCTTGATGTAAAATTTGTGTATGCCGATCCAAATGCCTACCCGCGCCACGAATAATATCCACCAAGGTGTCTTTGCCTAAATGCATAGAGCACGATGCTGACACCAAAATGCCATCTTTACCCAACAACCTCATACCCAATTCATTAATATGACGATAGGCGGCCTCACCGGCTTTTTGGTCTTTCTTACGCTTAATAAAAGCCGGAGGATCAAGCACGACAATATCAAACTGCTCGCCGCTGGCAAGAAGGTGCTTCATCACATCGAGCGCCTTGCCTTGCATGCCCTGCATTTTATCTTCTACACCATTAAGCTGGGCATTTTCGCCCACAAACTCTAATGCTTGAGCAGAAGAGTCGACACAAATTACTTCACTGGCACCCGCTGCTGCGGCTTGCACCCCCCAGCCACCAACATAGGAAAAAACATCCAGAACCCGCTTACCAGGCGCCAACTTTTGCAGTAACGCCCGACTATCACGGTGATCATAAAACCAACCCGTTTTTTGACCTTCGACAATGGGTGCCACAAACTTAACTCCATTCTCCTCCAGTTCAACGACTTCAGGTACATCGCCAATTACCTCAACATGCTCAGGTAAGTTTTCATGATGACGGGCTGAATGATCATTGCGAATTAAAATTCCTTTTGGCTTAAGACACTGCTGCAATGCCTCGGTAATGTCCCCTAAATGTTGATCCATCGCTGCGGTAGAGGTTTGTACAACCAAGTAATCGCCAAACCGATCAACAATCAAACCCGGTAATAAATCACTATCACCATAAACCAAGCGGTAAAATGGTTTACTGTAGCAAGCCTCACGCAATCCCAAGGCCTGCTTAACCCTATGCACCAAAAGAGATTTACTCAGTGGGTGCTCGATATCGCGACTAATTAAGCGTCCACAAATTAATCCGTTCGGGCTAAGTGTTGCAATGCCCAACGCCTTACCCTGATGGGTTTTTACCACCGCCTGCTGACCAGCACTGAAATCTTTTAGCGAGGTCGCAACCTCATTAGAATAGACCCATATATGGCCACGCTTAATACGTCTGTCGCATTGCGATTTTAAAATCAGCTCAGGTAAAAGCTCTGGAGCTACAGGCTCTGTAGTTTTAGTCATAATTTGTACACACCTAGTCACATCTCAATAACGATAATATTTCCACTGCACCAAAGCTGGGAAAAGTGGCCGAAGTATAAGCCTTTGAGCGCCACAATTTAAAAGTATTAATTCCTGAACATCGAAAAAGATTCTGTAAATCAATTTTATTGGCTAGAATGTCTGAACCACTGCAAAAATCCTTTTTCCGCAAAAGTGACTCTTATTACATGACTGACTTATCCCAAGAGCAAGTTCAAAAGATTCTGCAGGGAATTTCAATTCCGCCGCAACCTCAAATCATGGTTGACTTGCAGATGGAACAATTGATGCCCGATTGCGATATTGACAGTATCGCCAAGCTCATCAGTCAAGATATCGGGCTTGCTGGCAGCGTGCTCAAAACCGTTAACTCGCCCTTTTATGGGCTGAGCAACAAAATCACGTCGATCACTCAAGCTGTGAACTTACTCGGCGTTAACTCTGTCGTGAATTTAGTCAACGGCCTATCCATTCGTGGCGAGCTATCAGACGACCAAATTGTTGCCATGGGCAAGTTTTGGGATACATCAATGGAAGTTGCTATGGCCGCCGCGGCTATTGCCAAACAAATAGGGTTTCCTTCTTCTGACGAAGCATACACATTAGGCCTATTCCACAACTGTGGTATACCGCTACTCATGATGCGATTTAAAAACTACCCAGAAGTTTTAAAAGAAGCTTACAGTCGCGAATCAGAACGTATTATTGATGTCGAAAATGAACAAATTCAAACCAACCATGCGGTAGTCGGTTATTACGTGGCCAAGTCCTGGAACATGCCTACTTATATCTGCCAGGCTATTCACGAACATCATAATATTTCTAAAGCCCTAGAAGACGAACAGTCAGACCCAAAGAAAAAAACACTACTCGCCATTCTTAAAATGGCGGAACATATTTGTGGTAGTTATCGGTCATTAGGCGATCAAGATGTCGACTACGAATGGGATAACATATCTGAAAGTGTTTTATTATACGTGGGCATGAGTCAGTATGATTTTGATTCACTAGAACAACAAATCAAAGAAATGGGTCTGGGCGCTACCGATTATTATTGCTAAGAACCCATTACTAAAACCCTATAGATAAACCGGTACTTTTATGCCGGTTCAGTATTTCATACCAACTCTAACCCTCTTTTCCACTCAACCTCTCTTCCCTTTTAACCGCAACAATTATATTGATTGTAATAGGCCGTTAAAAAGTCACTGAAGGGATCCTGTGGTTCAGCCTCCAACCGATTTTTTTCATCTAGCGACTCTTGTGCTTGCTGCTGAAATCTAGCACTTACTTCTTCGACCAAAGGTTTTTTCTTATAGCTCTGTGTTTGCGTCTGCGACAAGTCCATTGCAAACCGGAAAAAAGATTTATCATCACGCTGCATGTCAGCCAATATTGTTGCTGATGGAGTCAATTCTGGGTCAGCCAGCTTCGGTCTCTGTGCCGCCACTGAGTCACTGTAGCGGGTGGTTTCGTAACTTCTATCCAGTAGGCCTGCCGCTAATTCCATCACCCCCAACAACGCTTCCCCCCACTGCTTGGGTGATTGCTCACCAATTTCACTGTGCAATTTCATTTCTGGATCGCGGCCACGGGAGACCATTAACCGCTGATTTTCCAACTCTCTCAAATATGTCGCGTCGTTAGTTTCTGGGCTTGGTGACAACAAGCAATAGAGTAAAAAGACATCCAAAAAATACAATTGCTCTTCGTTAAAGCCTAGGGGTTCGTATGGATTTAAATCAACGCAGCGAACTTCTATATACTCTACGCCACGATTGTTTAAAGCACCCAAAGCGGTTTCACCAGATCGCGCCGTACGCTTAGGTCGAATGGTACTGTAAAACTCATTCTCAATTTGCAGCAAGCTGGTGTTCAACTGATGCTGCTCACCATTACTGCCAAACAGGCCTTTATCGACATACTCTTGATACGGCTGAGTAATTGCACCGCATAAGGTTCTTAAATAAGAATCCATATCATTATATGAAACCACCAATGATGACTGTGCACTGCTTTGGTAACCCAAGCCGCCCATCCTTAAAGAGGTTGCATAGGGAAGATACAGAGTATGCTCATCGGCACCAAATACTTGTAACTCATGTGCGCGATCTTTAACAAAACTTCGACACACCGCAGGCGATGCTCCAAACAAATACAATAGCAACCAAAAATTACACCGAAAGTTACGAATCAAATCAAAGTGACGGCGGTTCTTATAATCTTGGAGTGATTCACTCCCGCCTTCTTGCTTATGCCAGAAATCCCAGAACTCATCACCCAGTGAAAAATTATAGTGGATGCCTGCTATTGTTTGCATAGAACGACCATAGCGCTCACCCAAACCTAAACGATAGACCGTTTTCATCTTGCCAATATTAGACGTGCCAAACACAGCAACAGGAACGTCTTTATCTTCGGTCAGCATACACGGCATGCTTGCCACCCATAGGTTTTCACCCGCTGGTAAATTTTGGTAGGTAAAATGCTGGGTTATTTCAAGTTCATGCAATAGCTGCTGAGTATCTTCTGTAGGCTCCGTAATAAATTCCAGTAAGGCTTCACTATAATCTGTCGTAATACTGGAATGCGTCAGTGCTGAGCCTAATGATTCTGGGTGGCCCTTTTGCGACAGACATCCACCCTCATCAACCCGTAAACTTTCTTTTTCAATACCCTTGAAAGTACGGGTTAATTTTTGATTACCCTGTTCAGACAAAAGCGCTACTCGTTGGCTTAGAATGGACAATGCACAATCCCCTTCAAATGTTTCGGTAATGGATCTTATATTTCGGAATCTTCTTCAATCACTTCTGGGTCAAGTGCTTCAGCATCAACTTCAACTTCACCCTCAGCTTCAACTTCAACTTCAACTTCAACTTCAACTTCAGGCTTAATAGAATTCATGCCCAACGGCGGTAAGTCTTCATCTTTTAACTGCGGCACCCTGCGCTCATTAACATCACACGTGAGCATATGAATTCGCAAGGTATAATCTTTTGAATTGGCCTCAACCATTTGATTAAGCGCCTCATCTTTATGCTCGGTGCGAAATAAACAACCTGCATCCCGCCCGTCACTCCACTCACCTTGCTTGGTAAGCAGCAGCTTGTCTTGATTTTGCAATAAAAGAACCTGATTCATACTGTCGACTCTCTGTTTTTCTATTTTTTATTTCTATCAATCACTATTATTTCTATCAATCACTATTGTTTTTATCAATCACTGTTGCTCTTACTCAATCACTAAAGCATACCCGCATCACTTGTTAGCAACCAGTCCTGTAGCCGGACTGCTTTAATAACCGGCCATATTATAAGCGGCCGCCTTTGTTCTTATTAGCCTGCGCGAATAACGCCGCCATAGCATTGCTAGGCGCACTGCTTGCTGGACTGCTTTTATTTTCATTAGGACGCTTGGCCGAATGATTGCTTTTAGTGCCCTGCTGTTGTCGCCGAGAAGATTTACGCTCACCATCTACTGCGGTTTTTTCACTAGGAGTATCATCTAAACGCATCGACAACCCAATGCGTTTTCGCGGCACATCTACTTCCATCACCTTCACTTTGACGATATCACCAGCTTTTACCACTTCTCGCGGATCTTTAATAAAGCTGTGTGATAAGGCTGAAATATGCACCAATCCATCTTGATGGACACCGACATCCACAAACGCACCAAAATTTGTAACGTTGGTGATGGTGCCTTCTAAAATCATACAGGGCTCAAGATCGGAAATTTTTTCAACCCCATCTTGAAACTGGGCGGTTTTAAATTCAGGCCTAGGGTCGCGACCAGGCTTATCCAGCTCGCTGATGATATCTTTCACCGTCGGCAAACCGAATTTATCATTAACATACTCTTGCGCATTTAGTCCACGTAGAAAAACGCTATCGCCTAATAGACTTTGTATTCTTTTGTCGTTTTTATTCGCGATATTTTCAACGATGGCATAGGATTCTGGATGAACAGATGAAGCATCCAGTGGATTATCGCCATTGGCAATCCGCAAAAATCCTGCGGCCTGTTCGAATGTTTTAGCTCCGAAGCGAGGAACTTTCTGCAAACTTTTTCGATCTGTAAACGCCCCGTTTAAATCGCGATAATCAACTATGTTATTAGCAATAGTTTGGTTCAAGCCAGATACCGCTGCCAACAGTGGCGCCGACGCCGTATTTACCTCAACCCCGACAGCATTCACACAATCTTCGACCACCGCATCAAGCGAGCGAGACAATTGCGTTTGTGATACATCGTGCTGGTATTGTCCTACGCCAATAGATTTAGGTTCAATCTTCACCAACTCCGACAGTGGATCCTGCAACCGCCGCGCAATAGAAATCGCGCCCCGTATCGTCACATCTAGATCTGGAAATTCACGTGCGGCAAATTCAGAAGCCGAATAAATGGAGGCCCCAGCCTCGTTGACCATGACTTTTTGAGCTTTTATATCAGTATGATCGTTCAGTACATCGCCTACAAATTTATCGGTTTCACGAGAAGCAGTACCATTGCCTATGGCAATCAATCCCACATTATATTTTTTGCACAGAGACACCAACACCAATTCGGATTCGCGAATTTTATTCTGTGGCGGTGTGGGAAAAATAGCTGTGTGATCCAACACTTTACCCGTTGCGTCAACAACAGCAACTTTAACCCCGGTACGTAAACCGGGATCTAATCCAATGGTCGCTTTTTGCCCTGCAGGTGCGGCCAACAATAAATCTTTTAAGTTGCTGGCAAAAACTTTGATCGCTTCTTCTTCCGAGCGCTCTCGAATTTCAGACAACAGATCGGTTTCTAGGTGTGTTAATAACTTAACTCGCCAAGTCCAACGCACCACTTCATTCAGCCATTTATCAGCCGCTCTACCTTCAGCTTTTATTTCCCAGAAATCAGCGATCATAGCCTCACAGGGGTGGGACGTTGAATCTGTATCGCCTAAGTTAATATCAATACTTAAAAAGCCTTCATTGCGGCCACGAAAAATTGCCAGCGCTCTGTGTGAGGGTATGTTTTTTAAGGGTTCATCATGCTCAAAATAATCTTGGAATTTGGCGGCAGCAGATTGCTTACCCTCAATCACTCGAACACTGATTACACCATCGGCCTTAAGGAAATCTCGTAACTGCCCCAGCAAAGTAGCGTTCTCACTGAAGCGCTCCATTAAGATTTGCTTGGCGCCATCGAGCGCTAATTTCACCTCAGTAATTTTTTTAGCTTCATCACCCTCGCCGTTAAGGAATTTCTCTGCTTCAGCCTCTGGAACTAAATCAGGATTATTCAACAACGCATCAGCCAAAGGCTCCAAGCCTGCTTCACGAGCTATTTGCGCTTTAGTCCGACGTTTAGGCTTAAACGGAAGGTATAAATCTTCGAGCCGATTTTTAGTCTCAGCCGCTTGAATATCATTTGCCAATTCAGGCGTGAGCTTATCTTGCTCTTCAATACTTTTAAGGATGGTCGTTCTGCGATCTTCCAGCTCACGCAAATAACGCAAGCGCTCTTCCAAGGTTCGCATTTGCGTGTCATCCAGACCGCCGGTGACTTCTTTACGGTAGCGTGAAATAAAGGGCACGGTTGCACCTTCATCTAACAAGGTTACAGCGGCTTCAACTTGGGCGTGTTTGACGGATAACTCTTGGGCAATTTTTACGGAAATACTATTCATTAATACAACTCATAATTAGGGCAAACGGCGTACAGTAAGTACGGCATCAATCAACTTGGCTCATTATGCGAAAATAACATCCGGATAAACAGGCTTGTGTTTACAAATCTTTTATGCCTGATCTACAAAAAACGATTATCCTTATGTTTGCCGCCTAAGGGCATCAAATTAGCTACATCAAACATCAAATTAACCACCAAAGAAGTATCATTTCAATGGGGAATTAAGCAGTGACCAGACTTCAACAATTTATCAAAGATCATCTTCTTGCCGTTGCTCTGGTTGTCATTGGCATTCCAATCATTATTGGGGTGGCAACACTAAAACCCAAACCTCAAGTCAAGCCTCAGGCTGAACCTGTATTGCTCACCGTGAACACCATAAAAGCCGAACCAAAAACATGGCAGATTGAAGTTACAACTCAAGGCACGGTGGAACCTAAACGAGAAATAAATCTTGTTGCCGAGGTGTCAGGGAGAATCATTGATACCTCCGCTGAATTTGTCAGCGGGGGCTTTGCGAAAGCCAACCAAGTATTGATTAAAATAGACCCGCGAGATTATCAATACGCCGTCATCCACGCACAGGCGAGACTAGCGGATGCACAACAAGCCTTAGCGACTGAAAAAGGCCGTGTACGCCAAGCCAACCGTGAATGGCGTGATTTAGGCAACAAGGAAGCTAACGATTTATTTTTACGCAAACCTCAAGCTGCCGCTGCAAGAGCTAAGCTCGAGTCTGCCTTAGCAGATTTGCATCAAGCGCAACTGAACCTAGAGCGCACCGAAATTAAACTGCCTTTTTCAGGCCGCTTGAGAAAAACGCTGGTTAACCTCGGTCAGTTTGTTAGTCCAGGTACGCCATTAGTCTCAGTTTATGATTCCAATATTGCTGAAATTCGCTTACCGCTCACAGAACGTCAAGCCGCTTTAGTTGACCTGCCGTTAGACGTAGCCAACCAACCAATTGACCCCGCAAAAGTTACTCTTTTGGGGTCAGTGGCAGGCCGTGAGCATCAATGGCAAGGATTACTGACCCGTACCGACGCTTCTATTGATACTCGCTCACGCCTCTATTACGCCATTGCTGAAGTGCAAAATACAGACGCCATCAACAAGCAAATGCCATCACTGATTATGGGTCTATTTGTGGAGGCAAAGATTACTGGCCGCGATATCGATAATGTTATTAGAATTCCTAAGCAAGCACTGTTTCAAAGCTTATATGTCTACACCTTAAATCCGGATCATCAAGTTCACGTCCAACCAGTCAAAGTGCTATACAGCACGCCACAATTCGCATGGATACAAGCCGATATAAATTCTGAAAGTCTTATTATTACCGACAAACAAAATTTTCTGAGCGAAGGCATGACGGTCAATCCTCAGTTGACCACAGCGGAGCAATAGCCGATGAATCGACTTATTCAATGGTTTGTAGAAAACCCTATTGCTGCCAACTTGTTGATGGTTGTTATTTTGACTTTAGGGTTTATCAATATTACCAACCTAAACAAAGAAGTCTTCCCTGGTGTTGAAACTGGTCGAGTTAAAATCGTACTCCCCTACCCCGGCGCAGGCCCCGCAGAAGTTGAGGAACAAACGGTAAAAAGGGCGGAAGAAGCCATTGCCGACCTCGAAGGTATTAAGTCTATTGAATCCACGTCTCAAATGAGCCGCGGCACAGTGCTGATCGAAGCAATAAGTGGTTACGACACACAAAAACTTTTGAATAATATAAAAACTCGTATCGATGCCATCTCTACTTTTCCTGTCGATGCAGAACGTCCACAAATCAGTGACGTCTTATATCAAAGTCAAATAATGAGCATTGGGATATTCGGCGACGTTGATGAGCGCACGCTCAAAACTACGGGTGAACGATTGCGCGATGAAATTGCGTTATTACCCGGCATCTCAAATGTCGAATTGGTTGCTGACAGAGCCGATGAAATGTCTATCGAGATTTTGGAGACATCCCTGCGCCGCTACAATTTAAGGTTTGAGCAAGTCGCTAACGCAATTCGCGCCTCTTCAATCAACCTCCCAGCCGGAATCATTAAAACTGATTCTGGAGATGTCCAATTACAAACCCGTGGCCAAGCTTATTCTGCAAGTGATTTTGAAAACATTGTGATCGACAGTAAAGCCGATGGGTCAGAGTTGCGCGTCAAAGACGTTGCAACCGTAAAAGATGGGTTTCAAGAAAGTAATTTTTATTCACGTTTGAATAGATTACCTGCGGTTTTTTTACGCGTTACCAGTTCTAGTCAACCCGACATTTTAGAATCCGCCGCTGTAATTAAAGATTACTTAGCTGAAATTAACGGCTATCTGCCGCCCGGTGTTGAAGCCATCATTTGGCAAGACTGGTCACATTTATTTAAAGGCCGATTAAATCTGTTACTGAAAAACTCAATCACCGGCTTAATCTTAGTTTTTATTATCCTTATGTTGTTTTTACGGCCATTACTCGCGCTTTGGGTTAGCGTGGGGATTGGTATTGCTTTTACGGGTGCTCTAGCTGCTCTACCGCTGCTAGGCGTTAGCCTTAATATGATTTCTATGTTTGCTTTTTTAATGGTGCTTGGCATAGTTGTCGATGACGCCATTATCGTCGGCGAAAGTATTTATTCTCGCCAACAGCATGGGCTACAAGGGGCCGCTGCCGCTGCAAGCGGCACCAAGACAGTTGCTAAACCGGTATTCTTTGCGGTTGTCAGCACCATGATATTTTTTGTCCCCATCCTTACGGTCCAAGGCTCTATGGGTGATATTGTTTATGCTATTCCGGTCGTGGTTATTCTGGCCTTATTTTTCTCTCTAGTAGAGTCACTGTTTATCTTGCCCGCCCATCTTGCGCACATGAAACCGGAAAATCCCGCTGCAACCATCAAGCCCTTACGCCAACTTGAAGTACTCAGAGAAAAGCTCGCACACAAGCTCGAAACCTTTGCTAACGATGTCTACATGCCCGCCCTAGAAAGATTGCTGCATCACAAGGGCACCACGACTATCGGCTTTTTTCTTGCCTTTGCTTTGTCCGTCGCTATTTTCAGCGGCGGCTGGATTCAGCGTTCTTTTATGCCTGTCGTGCCTTCTGATTTTGTCCAACTTAAAATCACAATGCCAGAAGGATCTTCCACCAAAGAAATGATTCAAATTATAAAACGTGCCGAGCAACCTGTGTACAAGATGCAATCTGACACTAAATTAACCCATAACGAAAACGTTATTAAAAACGTTGTCGCTTGGATTTACGGCAACAGCGTTAACGTTTCACTGTCTTTAGCTGCAGGTGAAGATCGTGACATATCGGCCGAAGATATCAGCAATCAATGGCGAGCAATGCTAGGTGAAATACCTGAAGCCGAAAAGCTAACCTTCAGCAGTACTATTAATGAAATGAGTGAGGATGTTAATTTACGTCTATCTATACCGGGCAATGACGTTGATAGCCTCAACCAGATAGCTCAACAAGTCATTAGCGAGTTAAACCGATATCCTGGAGTTTTTAATAGCCGCACTAGCTTGAATGCACCACGCACTGAAATTGAGATCAATCTTAAACCACACGCTGAAACTTTAGGCGTAAGCCTTCTGGATATCGCTCGTCAACTCCGCCAAGGTTTCTATGGCGAAGAAGTACAACGCATCCCACGAGGAAGCGAAGACGTTAAAGTAATGGTGCGTTATTCCAGACAAGAGCGCGGCCAAATTGATCAATTAAGCGACATGAGAATCCGAACTGGCGATCAAAGAGAGCTGCCTTTAGAGGCCGTAGCCGATATTAGCTTTGTTCCTGGCTACTCCACCATAGAACGCGTTGATCGCAAGCGTTCGATTTTAGTCAGTGCCGAGGTTGAAGAGAACACCAGCGTTCCAGCTGATATTGTCGAGAAGATACTCGAATTCAATTTACCGCTTTGGCAAAAACAGTACCCTGGCTTAGAGCTTAAAATTGATGGCGACATGGATGATGAGTCTGAATTTTCTAAATCAGCCCTTCGCGACTTCATCATCGCCTTACTGGCTATTTACTGCATGATGGCCGTCGCCTTTAAGTCTTACTCACAACCGCTGCTTATTTTGACCGCTATACCGTTTGGTTTTATGGGATCAATCATCGGTCATATTATTATGGGCCGCGAGATTAGCATGCTGTCCATGCTGGGATTCTTCGCCTGTGCGGGTGTAGTCGTTAATGACAACTTAGTGTTATTAGACCGAATCAATCAATTGAGAAAACAAGGCATGGAGCCTCTTCCTGCGGCATTACAAGCCGGTCGAGATCGTTTTCGAGCCATCATTTTAACCTCTGTAACCACCTTTATAGGGCTTATGCCTATAATGGCAGAAACCAGCCTGCAAGCTCTTTTCTTAATTCCTATGGTAATATCACTGTCATTCGGGGTATTGTTCGCTACAACTGTTACCTTAGTGCTGGTTCCAACCTTGTACGTGCTAGGCAATCAGTTAGGTGATAAATTCAAGAACTACCAATCATCAACACACAAACAATAATAAAAACCCAACCACAGACATTATGACTATGATCAAAAACACTCTATTAAGCTGTATTTCAGCTTTATTCATAGCGCTTTTACCACTTAATTACGCGCTATCAAGCGAGCTTCAGCACCACAGTACATTCTCTTATTCAGAGCTGAACAAACCATTATTTATTGGCGAGCTTCATGCACCAGCAGGTCCGTTAGATGCCGACGCTCTATTGGCAGGCGAGCAGCCTTTTACTATGCAGGTGTTAGTAGAGACTCGCTCCTTCAGCCAGCGTCGCTTTAAAAAGCTTTGGTTAGAGGGCGTTGCCATTAATAACAGCTATGAAAAGCTGCAAGCGAATAACAAATACTTAGCTAAATTCAGTAATTTATTTAAAGACCGTTTATTAAGCGGTGATGATTTTCAAGTCCGTTACACAGATAAAAAGACCACTGTTATTAAACTTAACGGTATCACTCTCGCGACCTTTCCTTACTCTGACTTCGGTCCCGTATTATTAAGCAGCTGGCTTGGCGATGTGCCTCTATCTTCATCAACCAAAGCACACATTTTACAAAGTGGTATTGATCCTGACGCCAACAGTCGTAAAGGTGCATTGACCTACACCAAAACTCGACAAGTCACTGTTCAAAGCTGGCTGAATCCTGCCGACGCTATCGCTATGACTCCTGCCCCCAGTGTTAAAGCCGTTAGTGTTGACGTTGCAGAGTCTATAATAAGCACAGTTAAAAAACCGGATGCTGCGAAGATCGCCATTAAACCGACCAATAAACAGCCGGCCAAATCTAAGCCCACGGTTCAAGTTGCCGCGAAAAATACGGTCAAATCCACGATTAAACCAGTGGTAGCAGCTATCCCTAAACCTGCACGTACATCTACACCTACATCTACACGTACACCTACACCTACACCTACATCTACATCTACATCTACATCTACACCTCCAAAAGCAGTTAAGAGCCCTCTACCGATTAAACCTCCAGCCAAAATCGCAAAAATAATCGCCCCAGCCGAACTTCCCACATCTAAACCTGAGCCGACCGCGACAGACGACACCCTCGAGGAAGAAGTTGAGATTGAAGCTGAAGAGACCGAAGAGCTATTGGCCTTACGCCAGACCTATTATCAAGCACTGATTAAACACCTGCAGAATTTTAAAACCATACCATTCCAAGCTTTTCAACGGCGTTGGACTGGCGAAGTGCGTTTATACATTGTTATCGATAAAGCCGGTAACGTCCTCAGTCATAGATTTTTAAAAGAAGACCGCCGCAAAGTCTTTAACGTACAAGCCGCTGACGCCTTAAAACGGGCTACTCCCTTCCCAGCTATTCCCGCCGAATTACACGAAAAAGAATTCAGTTTTTCAGTGCCTCTGCAATATAATTTAAATTAACACCACAATGTAACACGCATAAAAAAGCCGGATATCATCCGGCTTTTTTATGCGTGCATACTTTAATTGTCATTCATGCTATTTAACCAAAAATACCTAAAGAGACTTTAATCACCATAAACCATACCAGCACAGATGACGCAAGATACGCTATAAACCGGTGCATCACTCTATTATAGGTACAATGAACCAAACTATGAATAACTCTTATAGCCACAAAACCCCATGCGCAATTCAATAATAGGCCATCGACAAGTTGTAAAGAAAAAGCTGTGATACACACCACATAAAACACCACCGGCATTTCAAATAAGTTTTTGAAATTATTGCTCGGAGCATTAACATCCGCCGGTAATAATGCCGTTAATTGCTCAGGGCTTTGTACTTTATGTGCACTGATTTTATGACTCATTAAATACGATACTCGGCGCACAAATAGTGCCGCCCAAACCAACATGGTCAATAGCAACATAGCCACTACCGGAGCAAAAATAGCCGCGCTAGTTCCTGTAAGATCGAGAGACATAATTGTTCCTTAAGTTTATTGTTTTATGTTTGATTTAATGGGGCTTAGTTTGATAATGGCTTTTTGATAATAATTCAGTTTGACGAGGGCCTAATGATTGAAAAACGCTCTTTATCTCGATCGTATTTATTCGACATTTCTAGCAATTGAGATTCGCGATCTTCAATTAATTTTTTAGTTAGCTTTAATTCTTCTTCCAAGCCCGACAACGCAGACAATACCGCTGGAGACACCTTCCGACCTTGCCTCTCAGAACTGGCTGCCACCGATTGTTGATCTACTATTTGTTTCTTCAAGTTACGTACGTTGCTGTTCAAAATAGAAATATTGCCTTGCAGCTCAGATAGCTTTCGTTGCTTAGCGGCCTCTATGTCATGCACACTGCTGTAACGGCGCTTTAGCTCACGGTCCCATTCATTTAATACTCGCGCATGCTCACGAGCTTTTGCTTGTCGCTCTACCGCCTCAGGAGTTAAAGCAGCGTCCACCGTTTTCAAAACTTTCCCGGATATAGTGACCACTTCATAACCATTTTGCACATACTCCGGCGGGATGGAATGGTTAATCACTTGAACACCGTATTCGTCTACATAGCGGTAATAGACTTTTTGAGCCGCCAGCACAGAGGTAACACTAGACATTGAACAAATTATGCCCAAAATCAACGTCGCACTAAATGTTTTATATTTATTCATAGCCATAAGGTTAATTATACTCAATTCATACACTTAGCGTATTAAACGCCATATTCTCGGCGATACTCACGGATATTCTTCACCATAGTCTCAGTATCGGGCTGTTCTTCTAAAAAAATGACAATATCTTCAAGGCTGACAATACTGACCACAGGGATCGAATATTCCCTTTCTACTTCTTGAATCGCAGATAACTCGCCTTTACCTTTTTCTTGGCGATTTAAGCCAATTAGCACCGCCGCTGGTTTTGCACCTTCGCTTTCTATTATGGACATCACTTCACGTACTGCAGTTCCAGCCGTTATTACATCATCAACGATTAAAATACCGCCCTGTAACGGCGCACCTACTAGAGAGCCACCCTCACCATGATCTTTTGCTTCTTTGCGATTAAAACAGTATGGGTAATCTTTACCGTGCTGTTCAGATAATGCGACAGCCGTTGTTGCCGCTAAAGGTATGCCTTTGTAGGCAGGACCGAACACCACATCAAAAGGCACACCGGCGTCCATAATGGCAGAAGCATAAAACCGACCTAGTGCCGCAAGAGCTGAGCCTGTTTGGAATTTTCCAGCGTTAAAAAAATACGGGCTTATCCGCCCAGATTTCAGCGTAAATTCACCAAAACATAATGCCTGATGTTTTATGGCTAACTGAATAAATTCTCGTTGATAGTGCTGCATACTCTTTTCCTGTCTATACTTAGCGTCTTATTGATTGCTAAGGCTTTAACTGTAGATCCTATTTAGATCTCCCGCCTTGGCTCAGTTCACAGTTTAATAAAATAACAACCGAAGTTATATCCATGTTTTCATTAATTCTAGCAAACGATCATGATACACAGTCCTCAATGCGGGGGCTAACATGCGCATAATCAGCCTTTGTGTCGATGGTATTCATCAGGCAGCTCAACGCGGCTTATACGATTGGCTAGCCAATCAAGACGCCGATATTATCTGTCTGCAAGATTTACGTGCCCAGGAGTATGAACTCGATGGCGATGAATTTCAGCTAGACGGTTATTTTGCTTACATTTTCGACTCTGGAATTAAAGATACCAACGGCGTTGCCATCTACAGTCGCGAGCAGCCCAAGGCATTAATTTTTGGCCTTGGTTTTAACAGTGGTATAGACATGCAGGGGCGCTACCTCCAAGCTGACTTTGAACAAATCAGTATTGGCTCATTATTAGCACCCGTCATCAGCGACGATGCAAAATCTAACGACATAAAAGAACAGTTTTTTGATGATCTACAGGCACATCTCATCAAAATCACCGGCAAACGCAGAGATTTTATTTTTTGCGGAAATTGGGGTATTGCCCACTCTCAATCCGATGTCAAAAACTGGCAAGATAACGACACCAAACCTGGTTTTTTACCTCATGAGCAACAATGGATGAGCCAACTTTTTAGCGAGGTTGGCTATAGCGATGCTTTTCGATTGGGGAATACTGACAACGATGAATACAGCTGGTGGCCTAGCGGTAAAATCGCCAAAGGCGATGGCTGGCGCACTGATTATCAGGTGATATCTGAAAGCTTAAGCTCTCGCGTTGAATACGCCACGATTTACAAAAGCAAACAATTTTCCAGCCATCTACCCGTTATCATTGATTACGATTTGGACGTGGGAACTTTAGATTAATAGTCACTTTAGATTAATAGTCATTTTCGATCAGATAGTCATTTTCGATTAGATAGAACGGCTGCCACTACAATAGGGCTGTAACCGAGAAGCAATAAGAGTAAAGCCAGCTTCACTCGGATGCAGCCCGTCATTCGACAAACCCGCCCAATCCGATTTTCCCAATAAGCTCAAACCATCCACAACGGTGATTTCCCCCAGCCCCCGTGCCGCATCATGCACTTGCTGGCGTAAGCTGTCGGAAAGTCGTTTCATTCCCTCACTGTAGAGTTCTTTATTGCAAAAAATAGGGGTTATACAAACGATTGGTACATTGGGTTGGTGCTGGCGAACCCGTACCAGCATATCGCGGTACACCGCCGTTGGTTGCTTGCCAAAAGATTTCCCCAGATCAATCACCCACTGACTTGCAGGCGCTTTGAGCATTTCTTCTAGAACCTCAGGCTCACCCCGGCCCGAGCCGTAAAAACCAAAATTTATAAAATCTACATTTAGATTTCGAGCTAAAATAGCGGGATAAGTCATGCACGACAAATGGCTGCCAGCCCCCTGCACAATAGACGATCCATAAAACACAATGGGCGCCGTTTTATTGCTGATAGGAGCAGGATCTAGTCGTGCAGAGTCATCAATTCCCAGTGCCAATACCGACAAACTTTGATCAAGAGGAAGATATAACTCAAACAAACGCTTCTGCTTAGGCACACCGGAAAAAACACTAACCTCAGTTTCCGAAGAAATCTCAGTACAACTTAACGTTCGCCATAGTTGACCATCAACCAGCACATCAATACCAGAGTCAGCGGCGCTAGACAGATATTGTAAGCGCAGTGATAAACAGCTTGTTTCACTCAAAAACCGAAGACGCGCGCCAGCCGGATAAGCCGCTTGCTCTGCCACGGCTTTTGGCAAGCGGGATAATTGCTCATGATCAAAGCGCTGCCAAGACTTTCTCTGCGTGAATGGCAAGCCCAATATCGTTATTTGAGCGCTAGGCAATCGCGTCCAGACAAGTGTTTCAGACATGGCTCTTAATGTTTTTTGAGACTTGGTAAGATTTCAATTCACGCTTAATTAACGGCGCAAAAATATATAAACCAATTAAGTTTGGCACGCAAATCAAGAACACCATTGCATCAGAAAAATCCAAGACCGAGCTCAGCTCAACACTGCAACCAATTACCACAAACATACAAAAAACGAATTTGAAACTAATATCGGCTAACCTGCTTTCACCCACTAAATAGGTCCACCCTTTTAGGCCGTAATAAGCCCAAGCAATCATCGTTGAAAAAGCGAATAACAATCCAGCAATGGCAATTAAGTAAGGAGACCAACTGACATTGCGCTCAAACGCGGCTGAAGTCATTTCAATACCGCCAAGGCCTTCATATAAAGCCGGTTCGTAATAGAGCGTAGTAATAATAACTAGGGCCGTCAGGCTGCAAATGACGATGGTGTCTATGAAGGGCTCCAATAAAGAAACATAGCCCTCGGTAATGGCGTTGTCTGTTTGCACGGCTGCATGAGCAATTGCTGCAGAACCAATACCGGCTTCATTAGAAAATACCGCGCGCTGGAAGCCAATAATCATGACACCAAACATACCACCGGCAACACTGTCTGGGCTAAAGGCTCCGGTGATAATTGCATCGATAGCAAAAGGTATTGCCTCGTAATTCATGGTCACAATCACAATGGCACTAAAGCAATATAAAAATGCCATAAAAGGCACAACCTTACTGGTAACCCTCGCAATACTTTTTATACCACCGAGAATAACCAAAGCCACAACAACAGCGAGCAAAGCTCCAAACACCCAACCTCTATCGGCAAACCAACTGCTCGCCCCACCAGTGACATTCACTACCTGTTGATACGCTTGGTTGGATTGAAACATATTACCAATCCCCAGGCAGGCAATAACAATTCCCGAGGCATAAAACATACCTAAGCTCTTACCCAATTTAGGTAAACCAAGTCCAGCCAACCCTTTATCCAAAAAATACATTGGGCCACCCGACACCGAACCGTCTGGATTGTGGCGGCGGAAATAAATTCCCAAAGTACATTCGATAAACTTAGTCGACATACCCAGTAAACCTGCAAGCACCATCCAAAAGGTCGCACCTGGCCCACCAAGAGAAATTGCAACGGCAACACCACCAATATTGCCAATACCTACCGTGCCCGACACAGCCGTACACAAAGCTTGAAAATGTGAAACCTCACCGGGATGCTTCGGATCATCGAAATCGCCACGCATGATTTTTACGGCATGGAGAAACCCACGTATATTTAAGAAATTAAAATAAACAGTGAAAAATACGGCCGCCACAACCAACCAAAGCACGATTAAAGGTAACTGGGCGCCAGCAACGGGAATGCTAAAAAAAACGACAGACGCTAGCGCCTTAGCGACCGGTGCAAATTCACGATTAATAAATTCATCAATTGTTACCGCATGAGCGGCTACCGGTAAAAAAGTGATCAGGATCAACGTCCATACTTTTATCAAAACCGACCTGGTCTTTATTCCCAACATTCCGCGCCTCTTTATTAATTTTATCTTAACGACTTACGATATCATTAATAGCTTACAGATGGGGAATAAAGGCAAATTCAAGACACAAAAAAAGGCTCCAATCTTTCGACTGGAGCCTTTCGCAATTCAAATAGTTGAGTGCATATCCTTATGGCATCCTGTCAACAATTCCTGTCAACTCCTCAACTGCAGTTACTATAAGAGATAACCTTTCGAATTAAGCCACCCGTTCGGGTGATTTTTAAATATTTTTTTCAGACCAAAGAATCAATAACTGTTCATATTTTTTGCTCGCCGCACTGAAGTCATTAACACGAATCATACGATCTAACTGATTAACCTGCTCACTTATTACTGCAATCTTCGCCAGCCCGACCAATCCAACCAACTCATGCGACTGCTTTGTTAATGCCACTATATCTCTATCTCGCAAAGCAGCCGCAATTAATTGTAATTGCCGATCTATTTCTTCGGCAACTTGATTGGCGGGCAATGACAACAGAGCCTGCGCCTTTTTTGCCTCTGGTATAGCTCGCCCCACCAACACACCAATTTTTTGCAAAAGCTCATTTTCGTTAATCGGTTTATAGCTGATGTCGTTAGCCCCAGCTTGTATGATGGCTTCTTTTGATAAGGCCATCACATCAGCCGTCAAAATAAGAATGGGGGTATCGGCATTATCTCCGGTAGATTCTCGGATGGCTTTAGTCAGCTGTAAACCATCGAGTTCTGGCATATACAAATCCAACACTAGCGCGTCGTATTTTTCAAGGGCGCAACTATTTAAAGCTTTTCGTCCATCGGACTGCACCACGACATTTGCACCAGCTCCTGACAAAATAGCGACCAGTAATTTTTGGTTGAATTCATTATCTTCTGCGAGCAGTATCTTGAGTCCATGCAGTACCGGTGTATCTTGGATTACTGATGGAGAAGTCACATTTTTTTGTGGTTGCATAGCTCCTTGCATCAAACCGATCTCATAGGCGGCAAGGTCAAACACATCATCGAGCCGACTATTAGTCAACGGCTTACTGGTCATCAACAAGGGCTTATAACGCTCACGCA
This sequence comes from Cellvibrionaceae bacterium, assembly GCA_034112445.1. Lineage (GTDB taxonomy): Bacteria > Pseudomonadota > Gammaproteobacteria > Pseudomonadales > Cellvibrionaceae > Pelagadaptatus. The sequence continues at coordinate 338,675 of JAWUVI010000022.1, forward strand.
AACCATCAAAATTTATGCCGACATCATCCGCTACGGCCACAATAATTAATCCAGTATGTAGAAAGCGCACGGCATTTAATTTTTCTTCTAACTCATTTATTTTGTGGCCGTGACAATTAAAACCCAACCCAACAATATCCACGTTGGAATCAGATTTTAGGTTTTTCAAAACAAGCTCGAAATTTGGCGGAGCAATGACCTTGTGACCACGTTTAAGTAATTGGTTACGCACCGAACGTCGAGTCCAAGGGTTGTCGTCATAAATAACTGAACTCCAGATCATTCCCCTCACATGATCTCTAGTTGAATCTAAACTGACTCCACAACAAATATTAAATTCGACCTCAGTGCCTTCGCTTTCAATACTTTCAATACTGATGCTGCCGCCCATTAGCTCAACAAAATCTTCAGCGATAGACAATCCCAAACCCGTACCTCCGTGACGCCGGGTTGAACTTTCATCCGCTTGAAAGAAAGGATTAAACAGTCGGCCTATATCTTCGGCTTTTATGCCTTTGCCAGTATCTTTAACTGCAATAACAATGACAGCTTTATCAGCATGTTGCTCCCGTAGTGATGTAAGCACAACTATGTCTCCGGACTCCGTAAATTTCACGGCATTGGCAACAATATTGTTGAGCACTTTCTGAAGCTTATCGAGATCAGTTGAGATCCTACTAGGCACGTCAAAATCGACGAGCACGTTCAATTCAATATCTTTTTTAAACGCGGCAACTCGGTGCACATCCAAAACATCGCGCACACAATTTTCAAGATCAAACTCTTCAATTTCCAAAGAAAATGTATTGGAGCGCAACTTGGAAAAATCTAAAATATCATTGATCGTTGACAGTAAAACCGACGACGATGTCAGCACCAGATCAGTATATTCTCGACGAGAATCCGGATCATCGGTTTTTTCTAACAACTTCATAAACCCAATAATACCGGTTAATGGCGTCCTCAGTTCATGACTCATCCGTGCCAAGAAATCATCTTTAGCATTATTGGCTGCTTCGGCATCTGTTTTAGCTTCGGATAATTCTACATTTTGACGTTCAAGCTCTTGCACCGCCAGCGCCAATTTTGCGGTAGCTTCTTTAACGGCTAACGTTAGTGAAGATTGCGAGTGCTCAACTCGCTCTGCCAGCGCATTAATTCCATGCTCTAGAGCACCCAGTTCGCCAAAGCTTATTTCATCAACTCGAATATCAAAATTTCCAGCATCGTAGTTATCAATCGCCCGCACGATATTAGCAATCGGTTTAATCACCGAACGGCTAAAAATAAACACCGCCCAGAGCGCCATAAATAAAATTACTAAGGCTATTAATGTACTGTTGCGCCGCAGTAATTGCTGATAAGCACGGCTAGAATCTAGATCAATGGCAAGCTTAATCCAACCAATCGGCTTAGATTCTACAGGTTCAACAATCTGCTCTTCGTCATAAAAATAAGTACCACCTTCTTGATAAATAGCTTTTATAAAATACCAATGATTACCTGCTTTATAATTATAATCCTCTCTTAAATCTAAAGCTTTACTGTCGATATCGTCACTAAGCAATTGGCCAGTAAGTAAGTTTTTATTTTCATTAAAAATCATTACGCCAGCCACTTGTGTGTCACTGGCAATCGCAAGACTTAATGCTTCAAGGCCATTTAAATCATAAGCATACACCAGTAGTTGTGCCGCATTAACGGACAACTGCAGCAAATTCTCGCCACGATTGTGAAGGTTTTTCGTGTCTCGATCTATAGCCGTAGAAATATTGTAAGCCGTTAAAACCCACGTTGCTATCAGTAAAGGGATGCTCATCAAAACTAATATTCGAACTCGTATACCCCAGTTCCGACTAATGAATAACGCCCGTATTTTATTCAAGACGCTCTCCTTCTTGTCGTTCTAATGCGGACTGCAAATTATCCGCATCCAAACTTAAACCCTGACGCCCAGCAATCTTATTGTTCACAGTAATACTGAAGTGTTTTCCAGATTTTCGGTCCGATAATCCAGTGTTGATAAAGTCGATTGTCGTGCTCGCCAAGTCACCACCTGCATCAACTGGAGTGGCGTATAAAGACAATAACGCACCAGCATTAGCGTACTTTTTCGAAAAGCCAATAACCGCTACTTTGTATTTCATACTCAACTGCAAAACGAGCTTGGCAGCCAAACGGTTAAAATGTCGCGCGCTGGGTTTAACGATAAAAACATCATTGCTTTTCATGAGCGCTTCAATTTTTTTAACGGGATTATCGTCCACTGCTAGCTCTCCAGCAGTAACAATCACATCGCCACCAGTGCGCTCATACATCGGTAAATTGCTTGACTCGGCATCACCTAAAAGCGCTATTTTATAGGGTGGTTTACTCACTTGAAGTAAGCTTGCCAAGCCAATAAGACGCTCATCGGGCTGATCAATAAAAACAGCACTGATATGCTCGCTTTTCTGACCATCTGAAACGATTGATTGAAAAGAATTGCGTGTAAGGTACCCACAAATAATGGGCGTATTAAAAATATTATTGGCAGCATACTTGGCAGCCAAAGAACCCACAGTGACAATCATATCCGCATGCTGCCACAGGTGATTATTACTTTTAGATTTTTGAATCTCTTTTACATTATATTGACTAAACCTGTATTCAATGGCCGAATTTTTCTTGGGTAATTCATTCTGAAACGTCCTCACCACCTGCTGGTATACTGGCGAGCTTGAAGATGACAGGGTAGCAATCGTAATAACTCTTTTTTCAGCCTGCGCTTTCACGCTTACACCCAAGCTTAACCACACACACAACACCGCCAGCAAAACCACCGTCGGTTTTGTAACAGCCAATCTTATGTGTGTTTGGGTTCTCAACATCAGACTATCAACATCAGACTATCAACAACCCAAGTTTTTCAGCCAATACGCCGGCTTCTGTTCGGTTGCGGCAATCCAATTCAGCCATGATGACTTTGAGGTGGGTTTTTACGGTATTTTCAGAAATACACAAAGAATCGGCGATCTGTTTATTGCTCATGCCTTTAGCCAAACAAGTCAGTACCTCCCTTTGGCGCTTAGTCAGTACGTTAAGCAATGCATCTTTATCTTGCGGAGCAAAAGTATCTGTTAGTGGATGAGTTGAGTTAACTTCAGTTTGAGCTGCGATGTCAGGTAAATAAACACCACCACTTAGCACGGTCTCAATGGCCGCTCGTATAGATTCAAAACCTGAGCTTTTATGAATGTAGCCACTCACGCCCACGTCAATTGATTTACGAATATGATTAATATTATCAGAGGCCGACAACACCATAACCGGCAATTCGGGATGTGACTTACACAATTTTTTTAAAAACACAAAGCCATCACTGCCCGGCATAAAAAGATCGACGATAGCCAGACTCACACTGCCGGTTTTAGCCGCAATCAAAACAGAAGCCGCATCTATGCATTCAATTATTTTTGCGGCGGGAAACATTTCGGCGATGGCAGAACTGACACCCACACGGGTCATAGCATGATCATCAGCGATTATAATTTTCATTCATCAACTCCTGTACGATGATGAGAAGGTTAGCAACACAGATTACATGTTTTAAAGGTTATGTCTTACCATTCAAGCGCCGCACTAAGATAAACAGTACGCTCAAGATAATTACCTTTTTGATACTCCAAGTAAACTTCATTAGTCACATTATCAACTTTCAAATCCAGCCTTAGTTGATATTGATTCAACCTAACCTCTTTACTTACGCTGAGGTCATATCGATCCAGCGCCTTGATCTCTTCACCGCCACGCCAATCTACGTATGATTGATGGTAGCCCATGATTGAACCACTCCACCCAGAGCCAAATTTCTGGCTGATAAGTAAACTGCTGGTATGCTCTGGAACTTTTAGAATACGCTGCTCACCTACAGTATCGTCCCAGTCAGTAAACCTTATTGCATCAACTCGAACATTGGCGTGTTGCAAATAAATAGCTGTGCTGCTGAACGGACGCCATGTAATTTGCATGTCGTAGCCTGTCGCTCTCCAATGCTTACTGTTAGTGAAGAAATAAACTTTGTCATCTATAGCACTTGGTGACCAATTTTGATGTGCGACTTCCCACTTAACATGATCTATTCCGCCGTTCATATCTTCGTGAAAAGTGCGCCAATCAATTTCAACTTTGCCATCAAAAAAACTTCCATAATAAGCAAGTTCAACCGATTCCATTTCTTCAGCTTTCAGGCTGTCGTCCGTTAACCGGTAATAGTCCGCTAAAACATTATATGCGCGCTTAACTTCTTCACGGTGTTTTTCAACTATTGATGGCGACCGATAAGCTTTAGAGGCACTGATACGAAAATTATGTTGTGGCCGAAGCTGATAATGCAAAGAGGCACGTGGCGACATATGGGTTTCATCTATTTCTTGATCTTCAACCATGAAGCCAATATTAGTCATCCATTTAGACGATATATGCCATTCGATATTTGAAAATAATGACGCTATTCCGTTATCAATAACCTCATCACTATCAAGTAGATGTTCCGATTTCAATCGCTGTAATTTATAACTTACACCCGACAATACCCGTAACCGATCGTTAAATGTATATTGATACTCAAATTCAGTTTCCCACATCTGCGCATCTCGCTTACCTAGAGCCCACTCCAGTACTACATCAGGATTTCCCTGCAAAATAAAATTTAACGTGGCGGGATCTAAGTTTTCATGCACAGATAGAAGCTCTTTAATACTATTTTCCGACCGACTGTCATACAACGAAAAGTCCCATTTCCACTGCTGCTTTTCTTCAACTCTTGACCAACCAGTTGCCAACCAATAACTGCTGTTGTCATCATCCTCAATCTCATCAACACGATCTGTATCTCCCAAACCAAAGCTACCCTTACTGAAACCCACTTCAAATGTAAAAGTATCGATAAGCGTCGGTGTGATGACCGAATTAAAAACTATATGATTAACTGAGGTGTTATCTTCCAAATCGCCAATTGAAGGTGTGTTATCAGGCCTACCCAAACCATCTATACCATTAGATCGATCAAACCCATTATTTTCTCTGTGAGAAAGTCGTATCTGTCCATAGCCGTTTGCCATATCAAAATTAGACCGAACATTAAAATTTCTCGTTTCTAGATCACCCGCCGTCATACGAATATGAGTACCGCTTTCTTGTAAAGGGCTTTTGGTGATTATCTCAATAGCACCGATGATGGCATTAGATCCGTACGCAGGGACATTCGACCCACGTACCAATTCTATTCTCTGAATATCATCTGGGGTAATACCCAGAGACTGCCAAGAAATCGTTGGGTATGACGGTACATAAACACTTCGACCATTTACCCGAACTTCTAACCTTCGCGGGTCATCATCCGTTAAATCATGGCCAGATAGGGCGTGGAACGAACCATTTACGTAAAAGCTCATAAAACCCGGAGCCAACCGAAAAACCTCCACTAAGTTATTTGGCGCCAGCGCTTTGATCATGTCGCTGGTTATCACCGTTACTGAAGAGGGAGACTCATACCGAGCCTGCGCCATTCGAGAGCCTGCACTGACCATAGGAATATCGGTGAGGAGATCCGTTTCGTCGTAATAATTTTCGGCAGTGGAGGTGGAGGCTATTATTGAAGCTAAGACTAATGCAACAAATGCAGATGTAGAGTGGTTCGACATGAACGTTCACAACCCGAGTAATATAATGAATTGGCGTAAAAAACATCATTTTGTCATTTATTCGCCATTATTCATACTTCAATCGAGATTTAAACCTGATATTTTAAAAGATACGATCGAATTAATCGCACTCATAAACTTCACGTCGGAAAAGTGATTGAACCCAGACTTTTAATACGTTGAATTAGGGGTATCACCTGGGTGTATCTCGCCATACACTTCTTCAGGGTCAACATTATTAATTAGTAACACCTCCCTAACCTGATTAATGTGCTCCAGTATGGTTTTATAATTATCGCCATATTGGTATTTAGTGACTTCAATTGCCTTAGGCATATAACTAAATGCCACTTTTAAAGCTTGGAGTGCACCTTGATTTAACATTTCTGACATAGCAGGTTCAGCCTTTTCATTTTTAACATGATTTAATTATGTTGCTGCAACTCTGTCTTTTAATCAATCGATGTTTATCGCGATGAGAATGTATATATCAAAAAACGATGCGCAATTGTGTTATTCCTTAACCGAACAACCTATTTCACATAGGACGAGATTAGACACCATGAGACACTTTAAGAGCGGACTAACGTTACTATTTTTGCTGTACGCATCTCTTACGATTGGGGAAACTATTGCGCCCCAAAGTACAACCCAGCTTTTGTGGGGTGACACCCACTTACACAGCTCTTACTCAGTTGATGCTTATATGGCAGGCAACCACTCTGCTGATCCGGATGCATCTTATCGCTACGCCAAAGGCGAGCCTGTTGTTCACCCTTACAACAGAACACGGGTACAGATTCAGCAGCCCTTAGATTTCTTATCGGTTGCCGACCACGCAGAATATTTAGGGGTTGTGCCCTTGGTAATGAGTGGCGAAGCCGACACCAGTGAAATGAGCTTATTCGCGAGAATAAAGTCATGGTTTGTGGTTACGGCGTTGGCGTATGTAATAGAAGATCCTCTTGAAGGCACCAAGACTTTTACCGGATTATTGCCTGTTCCGCAAATACAGTCTGGCGATACTACAGACCCAGTCCAAGCCGCAATTAATGCGGGTACTGACGGCGGTTTAGCCTCACTTGGCTTAGTTGACGATAAAACAGCTGTGCGTCTCACCGCTTCTCAGTGGACACGCTCAATGCAAGCGGCTGATCGACATTATCAACCAGGAGTATTTACCACTTTAGTTGGCTGGGAATGGACACAAACCGCCAGTGGGGCCAATTTACATAGAATTGTTGTCTCAGACACAGACGGTAAAACAGCCAGCACTTTCGATCCCGTAGGCTCTGATGACGCACCTTACCCTGAGCAACTGTGGGATCAGTTAGAGGTAATATCAGCCGAAACGGGCGCTAATTTTGTGTCCATTCCTCACAATTCCAATTTATCCAAAGGCTATATGTTTGCCAAGCGCCAACTTAATGGCGACGCGCTCAACACAGACTATGCAATCAAGCGTGCAAAGTGGGAGCCCTTGCTAGAAGTCACTCAAATTAAAGGCGACAGCGAAACCCATCCTGATCTAGCGACAACCGATGAATTTGCTGACTTCGAGAGATTTGATTTTTATTTGCAAGCATTGCCACAAGCGCAAGGTTATAAAGCTCAGCAAGGTGATACGGCGCGCAGCGCATTAAAGGCCGGTTTAGAAATAGAGCAAGAGCTAGGTGTTAATCCATTTAAATTCGGCATGATCGGTTCAACCGATGCTCACACTGGCATTGCTTCGGCTGAAGAACCCAATTTTTGGGGCAAAGTATCCATCGACTCAACACCTGAGAATAAACGTCGCAACGAAGCTGGCAGCGGCGACATCTATTCAAATGGTGTAGATAGTTTTAACGGCTGGAATATGTCGGCTGGTGGTTTGGCCGCAGTATGGGCCAAAGCAAACACCCGTGAAGAGATTATCGCGGCCATGCAGCGACGTGAAACTTATGCCACCACAGGGCCACGCATCAAAGTGCGTTTGTTTGCCGGTTGGCATTTTAATGAGGACGATTTAGCGAGTGCTGACATTGCCGCTACCGGCTATGCCAAAGGTGTTCCAATGGGTGGTGAGCTATATTCCGCCGCCGAAGGTGCGGCCCCCAGTTTTCTTGTTGCCGCAACCAAGGGAGCCTTAGACCACAACTTAGATCGCATTCAAATTGTGAAAAGTTGGTTAAATGAAAATAATGAAGCACAAGAAAAAATATTTAACATTGCGTGGTCAGAAGGTCGTGAGTTCGATGTTAACGGCAGATTAAATCCCGTAGGTAATACCGCTAATATTCGTACCGGTAAAACGGCCAATACCATTGGTTCAGATCAACTCACAACCGTCTGGATTGATCCAGAGTTTGATAACCAGGTGAATTCGGTGTACTACGCACGGGTGCTACAAATACCAACCGTAAGGCATTCACAGTTAGATGCTATAGCGCTTGGGATTGAAACACCTTATGAAGGGCCAGCCACAATACAAGAACGTGCCTACACATCCCCAATTTGGTATACCGCCGTTTATAATTAGAGTGGCTATCGATAGAAACTAGAAACTAGACCAAATAACCTTCGGGCTATTTGGTCTAGTCGTTACAAACAATCTTGAGCTTATGAGGGGGTCTTATTTTATTCTTCGAAAGACTCGGAATCACTATCATCTAGTTCTTCGTTATCTGTTGATCGGTTATTTTCAATAGGCCCTAACAGAAAGGATTTTACCGGATCCACAATACAGTTGTTATTCAATGTATTACGGCCCAGCAACATCCGAAACTTCATCGTGTCGCGGTTTGTTAACGTCATCTCGGTATTGATGGTTATCCCGCCAAGGGTCAACGGTGTTCTTATCACATACCGAGATTCTTTATGCCCACCAGAATCAGTGATTTCTCGCTGATCAACAACCCGAGCATCACAGAGTAATTCTATCTGGGTGCAATCTTGTGTCGGATGAATACCAAACCTAACCCATAGCTCTTCACCCTTATGATACGGCTCGACAAAATAAGCATGAAGACAAGATGTTTTAGCGCCAGTGTCAACTTTGACTTTGATCTGCCCAATATTCAATTCAGGTAGACTTACCCATTCTCGCCAGCCCACCATCAAAAGGTTATTTTTCATTTGCGTTATTGACCTTATTATTTATCAAGTTCTTCTTCAAATTTTCCCGAATCATTTTGCTCGCGAACATCAGAGGGTAGATCAACAATTTCTGGATGACGTCTGCGACGTGTTTTTGCTGGTACCATTCCTCGCATTGACTCCAACTTTCCGAAACAAAGCAGCTTATCATTGGCCTCAAGTTCTCTTGATGCCTTAGGGTTAGGGATTGTTTTATTTCCGCGATACAGATTCAGTACATTAATGTCCTTATCTTTTAAGTCGGTACTTGCGATTGTCATACCAACGAATTTAGAGCCCTCTGGCACATAGATCTCACTAACACCATACCCTTTACTAACAGTGAGGCGCTGACGGACATCTATCTCAGGAAAGTCTACTTGAGCCGCTATATAATCAATAACTGCACCCGCAACATCCAGACCAGTGCAGGTTTCGATACCTTCTAATCCCGGTGACGAATTGACCTCCATAATTTGCGGGCCATTTTTTCCCTCTAGCATATCAACACCGGCAACTTGGAGACCTAAAATCTGTGCAGCTCGAACAGCCGTTTCTACATATTCCTCACTCAACTCGACCGCTTCAGCGACACCGCCACGATGAACATTACTGCGAAACTCCTGCCCTTGTGCAACACGACGCATAGCCGCCACTACTCTGTCGCCGACTACAAAGGCTCTTATATCCTTACCTTTACTTTCAGCAACAAATTTTTGTATGAGTACATTTTGTTTTTGACTTTGTAATAACTCGATAATCGATTCTGCGGCATTAACTGTTTCGGCCAATAGCACGCCAATACCCTGTGTACCTTCTATGAGTTTAATAACGACCGGTGCACCACCCACGCGCTCAATAGCGGGAAGCACATCTTTTTTGTCTCTCACAAAGGTTGTACGAGGTATACCTATGTGGTGGCGACTGAGGATCTGTAAACTGCGCAGCTTGTCTCGAGAATTGTTAATCCCATGAGCTGTATTGGCACAAAATACATCCATTTCCTGAAACTGACGAACCACAGCCGTACCGTAATAAGTAATTGACGCTCCGATTCTCGGCAACACCGCATCATACTCACCCAAGGCCTTTTGCTTATAATACAAATCAGGTACGCCTTGCTGAAGATCAATCGCAAACTTCAGCGTGTTTAACACTTTAACTTCATGGCCACGTTGTGCCGCAGCTTCTTGCAGTCTCATCGTGCTATATGATTTTGGACCACATGATAAAATGGCGAGTTTCATAGTTTATCTCCGCTGAATAATTAACTTAAGGGGATTAAAATGACTGGCTATTCGAGCCAGTATCTCATCAAAAAATAATAATAAATCTGAAGCCTAGTTAGATAAGCCACTAAATTTAACTGCTGGATTTTAATTTAAGTATGAAGGGTACTCTGTGAATTTATCCTTCTTACATTAAATTTCTGTCTTCATTTAAATTAAGTTTGATAACGACTTTTTGTACAATTAAACGATTAAGGTAGGCAGCCAAACCTTGGTATGAACTATTCATTTTCATCATTATTTTGACTAAATTCTTCTTGCATAGCCTCAATATTATCCGCTACATCTTCATCAGGCTCTGCAAAGAAAGCAACATGATACATAGCATCCCCTTCTTGCACCAAAGGTATATTTTGCTTGCCTACAATAATACCCGCGCGAGGAGCCACAATCCGGCCAATAACCTCACCGAATGGCGTTCCAATTTCTGCAAGCTCTTCGCCCTTAATAACTTGATCACCAAGATTTTTTTGGTCAAGGACAATACCACTGGCATTTGCTCTCACCCATACGCTGTTACTCGCAATAAAAGGGACCGTTCGCTTCTTCCGGGGTTTGCGCTTTAACATTCCAAGAGCAGACAGCACATTGAGTACACCACGCAAGCCAGCCTGAATCGATAGCTCATCGAAACGTAAAGCCTGTCCTGCTTCATACAATAAAACCTTAGTGCCGTTTTCTACCGCCGCTTGACGCAATGAACCATCACGCAAATTAGCATTAAGTAAAACAGGCACACCAAAAGACTCAGACAACATAAGCGTTTCTGGGTCATCCAAATTTGATCGAATTTGAGGCAAATTAGAGCGATGAATTGCACCAGTGTGCAGGTCTATTCCATAGTCACAATGACGCACAATTTCTTCTAAGAAAATATTAGCTACCCGACCCGCTAATGAACCCTTTTCAGAACCAGGAAAGCTGCGATTAAGGTCACGGCGATCAGGCATGTATCGACTTTGGTTTAAGACTCCATAGACATTTACCATGGGGACTAACACCAAAGCGCCTTTACTGAGCTTTAAAGAATCTAGGTTAATCAACCTGCGGACAATTTCCACACCGTTGAGCTCGTCCCCATGAACTGCCGCTGAAACAAAAACCACAGGTCCAGGTTTTTTACTGTTAATAACCTGCACCGGAATAGAAATTTCGGTGTCTGTATACAGCTTGGCTACTGGGATTTTCATCTGTACCCTGGTCCCAGGCTTAACCTGTATTCCACCGATAATTAACGGTGGTAGTTGGGTAGAGTTTTTTATCTTAACCATTAGAATTCCTTCGTTTTGCACTGATCTATTGTCGGTAAAATGACCTACAAACTGTATTTTAGAAACCGTAAATCGCTTCCATTTAATCGTGTATTAATCATTTTCGTCTGCAATCACTTTACGCCAAAGCATTAACCCCAACAAACTATTCTTCTCGTTTCCAGCGGTATTTTGTTAGGCTCCACAGGATTTAAATCAACCATCCTTCTGGGTGTGAGAGAACTAAAAATCATCACTGGATTATGATATTAAATTCCTCTCAGGGAGCAATAAGCTTTTCTCGTTGATGAACGAGAACAAAACCTATACGAAGCACCCCCAAGACCAACAAAAATACAGAACACGCATACAGCATTTCTGGTTTCATTTCATGCTTGAATAACCCAATCAGAACTTCACGTAATACAAATACAATAGCTGAATCCACAATGTAAGTGAGGCGTAATCGTTGCGAATAAAAATACTCAACCAGCGAACGGGATAATTCAATTAATACATATAACGTCAAAACATCTGCGATAACATCTATGTACTGCCCCGTTATGCCATTGAATGCAAACAACTTCCACGTAGTTACAAAAAGCTGAGCCGTTCCGACCGCTATACCAACAATGATGAAAAATAAAATA
>JAWUVI010000023.1:0-11609 GCA_034112445.1 Cellvibrionaceae bacterium
CACTCAGCATGGCGGTATAACCAGCCGTACCGATGGCCATCGCCTGCCGAGGCGAGAAGGCCTTAGGTAGAGGAATCAACCACTCACTTTTCAAGCGAGCTTTCTCAGCCAAACCACCACAATGATCTTCTCCTACGCCAAAGCCATTAAGTAGAACGACATCACCAACCGTAAACTTGTCACTATCGCTGTCCTCAACAGTCCCCACTAAGTCAATACCGGGAATCATAGGAAATGTGCGTACCACTGGACCTTTTCCAGTAATCGCCAAAGCGTCTTTATAATTCACCGTGCTATGGGAAACGACAACAGTCACATCTCCTTCAGTCAGCAAACTGCTATCAATGTCTTTCACCGCCGCTCGGTAACCTTGGTCATCCTTTTCTATTAAAATTCCGCGAAACATGTAGTTCTCCTTATTTAGACTGATCGTCTATTAATAGTGAAAATAATTATCGAGGCAGTCCCGCGATACAATGATTTAAGTAAGTATCTAACGGTTTGATATTCACTTTTCGCCGGTATAAGTTGCTTAAATTTTACAAGCCGCTAATGTCGGTCACCTACTGTATTATTATCATGTAATGCCTGCCTTAATAACTCCCAGCATGGAATCATTCGCCTTAACCACCCACCAACCAACGGGTAATATTAGCCACCAGAACACCCAGATAATTACCTACAGCGTAACCTAAAATTGCGGCAGCGAAGCCGGGCAATAATATTTCTCGATTTTTTAAGGCTCCAGCAATTACCGGCACAAACGGCACAGACATAATGGCCGCAGAAGACGTCATCAAGAAAGTATCGTTATCCACTTTGGCGATTTTGCACAAAACAGCGTGCAGTAATAATGAGCCAACTAAAATAAAGCTAATATAAGTGGCTAAGCCAACATCAAAATTTGTAATAATATCAGTATCCACCATGGTGCCAGTGGTAAAACAAAACACCAAAATCAAATACATTCCCAATTGAAAGCTGTTTGCTAATTGGCGGACTTTAGGAATAAAAGACGCCAAAATACCCAGTGTTGTAATGGAGATAATCGTCATCACTGAAGACAGTGACTCTGGCAACACACTGGCAAATGCCAAAGACACACCAACCACGACTCCAGAGCAAACCAATGCCATAAAGGTTTGACCTATCAGACTTGATTGAACCAACCCTTTAAACGCATTCGCACTCTCATCGGCCATGTGCTCCATGCCTGCGTAGTCCACGTCATCACTTTCACTGTCTTTTTTTCTGTATGGTAATAAAAACAAACCAAAGAGTTTTTGCGCAATGGTCATAATAAAAACGAGATAAGCAGCGGAGAAAATTATGTCGTAAGTAACCATCGTTAAAAATATTGACTCATCACCTTCTATGGCTGTTTTAATAGCTCCCATATTGGGGCCACCACCGGTGTATGCGCCTACCGACATACCAGCAACCTGCCATACTTTATCCACCTGATCGGCGAATAATAGCGCGCCGATTACGCTTATAACCATAACCGAAATCAGCGCCAAACCCATTCCTTTGAGGGTATCACCCGCCATCGCCAAGGCCGCTTTTACATTAATAGAAAAGAGCAATAAGGGTAAGGCTATGGCGATACTGACTTCAGAAATATCCACTTGCACTGACGCTAGCGCCTCAGCGGGAAAGAGCAAAGTGAGATCTGTTGTCATAGCGATTAAAATACCCGAACCGAATGCCAGCACCACCACGCCAATCTTATCGAGTAAACTAATGCGCTGCGCTAAAACAATCAGCAGTGCTGGAACCAGCAAATAAAATAGAACCATCAACATAATATTATTCTTTTTAGTATAAACAGACTTATTGTTTGGTTAGCTCGTGATGCTTACTTTCAAACACCGACCACCAATCTATTATTTTGCCATCTTCATAGAGGGCAATTTCGCCAAACTGTAAGAATACGGCTTCGCTTTGAGTAGGACGAAAGTACATAAAATCGTCAACGCCAATATTATCGCTTTTCTTCAACACGTACATTTCTTGGTTACTGGAATGCCCAAAAATATCAGCACGTACGGAGTCAATAGGGAAACAAGGTTCAGCCAACCAATTACCACCATAAATAAAACAAGCTTTTTCTGGCAGCGCTTTCACCGCATGCATAACTTTCGAAATACGTCTCGCAACTGGCAACTCAGGACGATCAACCATCTTCAATACAGGCGCAGCAATGAAGGCCGCGGGGGCATGATGATCAAGTGTATACACATCAAAATCAATAGGCTTAACTAAGGCCGAAGCAGTAGCAATCTCGTTCACTAATCCCGGCGTTTCATACATTGGGTAAGTTGAGCTGCCACCAGTATTCAACGTTAACTGCGCTAAAAAGTCTTCGTCAAACTCTTGGATGATAAGATCAGAAAAACCTTGATAAGCATCTCGGGCATTATTGAGCGCCCGGGAAGGCCCGCCAATCAGCATTGGTACTTTAGTAATGTGCGCCTCATAACCCATCATGCCAGCAAGTTCGACACACTCGCTTTCTTTTAAAAGTTTGAGAGTCGATTTAAACTCTTCATGATCTTTAAAGCCACCGCGATGCAATCCAACATCAATTTCTAAATTGATGAGCATAGTGACATTAAATTTTTGCGCGACCTCGATATATTGTTCCAAGCGAGCTCTGCTATCCACCAACCACTGCAACTGCCTCTCTGGCTTAAAGGCGAAATCTTTTTGCTCAGCGATAAAACGGTAGTAACTCTCCACAGCCTTAACGGGCATCGGCTTACCCATAAGAATATCCGCGTGTGGAATGTGTTGATTTACATGGCGTAAAAAAGGTATGTGAAAACTCATCAAGCGATTGGTGTTGGCCGCGCGCATAATGTATTCAAGCATAGGCACAGACGGCAAAGATTTTGCCACTATTCGGAATGCAAATCCCTTATCAGTAATACTTTTAACCGCATTGAGATTGGCATCGAAACGAGCTTTATCAATCACTAAGGTTGGCTGTGCAATACCAGCATCCGTTAAGGCTTTGTCGATATTCTTAAAATAATCTTCCGCAAGTAAGCCTTGAATGTAGTGTGGATCGGAAGCCATGTCATTTTCCTTATTTAGATGCAAAAGCATTGAAACATGAGTAAACAATTTATTGTATCCGTTTATTCGGAGTTGACAATAAAACATGAACAATTGAACGGCTGCCAATTAATCATGCCACACTCCCTGAAAATGCTGGGACTTTAAGAAAACAACCAATTGAATCAGCTTATAAATGACTTGTGACAATCCATTAGCAACGGATCAAAACTGATTGTTTATTTACAGAAGAATATGATGGCTCGTGCGCGATTCGAACGCGCACTTTTCGCCCCTTTAGTAACAAGCTCCTTGGTGCCAGAAGTGCACATAAAATTAGTATTTAAACTGTCCGATCAGCCCTTTCTGTTGCTCAGACATGTGTGATATTTGATCGCTTAATCCAGCCGATTGAGTAGCATCACTGGCAACATCAATAGCCACATCCTGAATGGATTGCACATTGCGGTTGATGTCTTCAGCGACCGCGCTTTGCTCTTCAGCCGCGGTCGCTATCTGAATTGCCTTCATACTTATCTCAGAAATACCGTCGTTAATGGTATCAAGTGAAGTAATTGCTTCTTGAACTTGTACGGCATAATCACCCGCCATTCGAGAACTCTCTTCCATCTCAGTAACAGCGTCTTTGGTTGCTCCCTGCAGCTCACCAATGACACCTTCAATCTGGATGATTGACTCGGTGGTTCTTGCCGCTAAAGCCCTTACCTCATCTGCAACAACCGCAAAGCCGCGACCTTGTTCACCCGCACGAGCAGCTTCAATTGCAGCATTAAGTGCTAAAAGGTTTGTCTGCTGGGCAATACCACTAATAACCTGAAGCACAGCTGATATGTTTTCACTGTCACTCGAAAGCTTAGTAATAATTGGCATAGAATCAGCCATTTTCACAGATAAAGATTTTATGTTATCTGAGGTCGTGATGACTACAGCTCTACCTTCTCGAGTTGCATTTTCAGCCAGTTGCGCTGATGAAGCTGTCTCTGCAGAATTGCGTGCTACCTCAGCAGAAGTTTGGCTCATTTGTTCAGACGCTGTCGCCACCATGAGGATATTTTCTTGGGTAGTATTCATGCCGTTTGAGGTTTTTGTTGCGAGTGAATTTGCGGTTATTGCCGTTGACCGAGACTCATCAATTGAATCACCCAACTGCCGAATGATATTAACCAGTTTCTCTACAAACTCATTAAAATATTTAGCGAGATCACCCACTTCATCTTCGGAGGACACGGTAATGCGTTGAGTTAAATCCCCATCGCCTTGTGATATCTCTCTAAGGGCATTGGCAACACTGCGAACTGGTTTTATCAACTTGGCGATCATGATGTACATAATGAACAAACCAATAAGACCAATGACTACACCGCCAACGGATACTCCGACTATTTGAGACCTGGTTCCACTATTTAAAACTTTTACCACGCTTGCAACTTGCTCTTTAATAAAAGATTTTGGAATCTTCACCAGCAGATACCATTTAACTTCACCAGGCAGAATTACTGGAGTGTTAAAGAGTAAATGTTCATCAGTTTCAGACCGTATTGAATCAAGGCTGTACTCGGCGGGTAAAACACCTTTAATGTGACTGCCAATAGAATCAGCATTTTCGCTATAAGAAGCCAGATATCCTGTGTTAGAAATAAGAGCGATATCGCCTGCACCTTCGGCCAGAGATTTTGTGCCGTTAACCGACAGTTCCTGCAGACTATCGAGACTGATATCAACACCCACAACGCCGATAACCTTACCGTTTTTCTGAATTGGCATAGCAACAGAAGTCATCAAAATTTTGTCGTCGCCCACACCATCCACATAGGGCTCAAGAACACAGAGCTTTTTTGTATTGAGTGGGCAGGTATACCAACTGTTGTATTCTTTTTGGCTGCTCGTTAGTGAATCGTCAGCTAATTCTTCTTCAGTCATAACCGCAGCTACGACATCTGTTTCAGTCTCATAAGCCCAATAAACAGATAAACGCCCCACATCATTAGACGCCAATTGTTCATCATCAATGTGCATAGAGTCAGTATTGCCTAACTCATCTCGCTCCATCACCAAATAAAGACCGAGTAGATTGGGGTTCGCCTCAATCGAGGTTTTAAGGTATCCGTTGAGTAATTCACGAAGTGTTGAGCTATCCCAGCCATGTGTGCCTGCTTGCTCTATCAGATAAAGAATACCGCTCGAATAGCCGTTAACGCTAGACTCTGCGTGTTCGAATAAAGCCGCAATAACATGACTTTGATCCTCTACATTGGTATTCACAACATCCTCTTGATTCCTCTCGATACGAGCCTTAATCGTATCTTCGATGACAAGGCTAGTTTTATTAATAATGGTTGCGCTGATAAATATCTGGGAAACCAAAATAACCAAGAGCAGGACAGCAATTGAAATTGAAATTTTTAAGATAAGACTTTTATTCATCTAGGCATCTCTTATAAAGATTGAATTACACATTGATTTTTTCGGCCAAAATCAGTTTTACTTAATCATCGTCATGTGATTTTTTCACTGAACGATGCACTCAAACATATACATTACAAATTTCCGTGTGGGTTGACTGCATAGTGATTTTTTAGAGGCCGCCTTCGGTTAACTTGAGACATCTAGATTTTTGGCGGAATAGTGCCATGAGCGACTGCTGACACATCAAATTAATTGTCCTACTTGGGGTCATTAGAGCATCAATCCTAATTCCGATCTGGGTTAGTTTACCACCCTTTAGTACGACTCACTTGAGTGCCAGAACGTGTTGTCGATTAACGCCAGTTTTGAGAACTTTGATTCACTTCAGGGTATTACCAATACCAAGCATTATAGATCGAATACTGCCTGATCCGCTTCTGCTTGATTAGCTCTAAGCCAGATTTGTGTACGGAAGAAGAACCCGACATATCCACGCATCATCAATTTGCCATCTTCTGCCCATACTTTCGCCTTGTATTTTTCACCCTTACCAGAGTCAATTATGTAACCGTCTTCCCAGGTTCCATTACGATTTTTTCTGAGATTCAACCAAGCTGTACCTCTGACAGGTTTTTCAAAAAAATCCTGCAGTTCCTTCTTGCACTTATCACAGATATCATCTGGTTTCATGTCAGGATAGTTAACTAGGTAACCCAAGAGACTATTATTTTTAACCTCCAGTTTCCAGTATGCAGTGACCTTGTTGGTTTCATCATCAATACTTTTCCAATAGCCCTCTACCGCTGACTGTGCAGAAGCGGTCATGCTTAATAGCAAGAGAAGAGGAAGAAAAACATTTCTGACTTTGTGCATTATGAGATCTCTTAGGGCGTATTTTTTCAGAACAAAAGGTGCATTTTACTGTGTAGCAAACTACATCAGCTTGGGATTTTTATACAGAGAAATCATGAAAGAAGCTAAACTAAAACAACAAAGGTAAAAATCAAGTCATAATAAATAAAGAGATAGATTAAATATCCATTCCCCAACAAAGAGCGCGTCATATGAAGACTAAACTGCATGAGTTGGCGACCTTTATCTCCAAAAAGATTGAGCATGAAAAAGATTTTGATTCCTGGCCACTTCTCAATGGATTATCACCATCTGAAATAGCTCGTTTGATTGAGGCTCTCCCCGCAAAATTTAGGAAATCGCTGTGGTCTGGATTACCCCAATGCGAACAAGGTGAGGTACTCCTCGAAATACATCGCGATATTCGTCGCTGGTTAATTCAGCAAACTCCTGACCAGCAATTACTTGCCTCTCTCACCTCATTGCAGATAGATGAATTGGCTGACATTGATGAAGATCTTCCTGAATCCGTAGTCGGAGCTATGGTTGGGTCGATGGATAACCAGCGACTACAACGTTATAACTTGGTTAAGGATTTTCCGGATGACTGCGCAGGTGGTCTGATGGATACTGACGCCTCTGCCATACGTGCTGATGTAAGCCTGCAAGCTGTCCATCGTTATCTTTGCCAGCTGCGTCGGAAAGTCGGTTTTTTACCCGAACATCTCGACAGCTTGGTAGTCGTAGATCGCAACCATCGAGTACAAGGCAGTCTGTTACTCAGCGATCTGGTATCGCTCAACAATAAATTACTGGTCTCACAAGTGATGACCTCTACAGCCCCGCTGATAGATTCGCTAACTCCGGCAAGCCAGGTTGCACAACTATTCAAGGACCGAGACCTTGTCTCGGCTACAGTTGTAGGCAAGGATAACCAATTGCTTGGCCGGATCACGGTGGATGATATTCTCGACGTTTTACGCGATGAATCTGAAAGGGAAATCTACAGTAAAGCGGGTCTTGATAAAGATTCCGATATGTTCGCGCCGGTTATTAAAAGTGCGCTACAACGCGCCGTCTGGCTTGGGACAAATTTGATCACAGCCTTTATAGCTGCCGGAGTTATTGGCTTATTTGAAGCTTCAATTGAGCAACTGGTCGCGCTAGCGGTGCTAATGCCAGTGGTTGCCAGTATGGGGGGAATTACCGGCAGTCAAACACTAACTCTGGTGACCCGAGGAATCGCACTGCAGCAGGTAGGTTATGACAATATAAGTCAACTAACGCGCCATGAACTTAAAGTCTCGGCCTTGAACGGATTGCTATGGTCATTGGTGGTGTTTTTAGTAGCCAATTTTTGGTATCAGGACTGGCAGCTGGGCCTTGTTTTCGCTGTTGCCCTGTTTGTGGTGAGTCTGGTAGGTACTTTCTCAGGTGCAATAATTCCCTTATTGCTCAAAAAAATAGGAGTCGACCCGGCCATTGCTGGAGGTGTTGTTTTGACTACCATAACCGACGCAATTGGCTTTTTTATCTTTTTGGGCGCTGCTACCCAGTTTCTTATTTAGAGAAAACTTAGCGTTTATAGATGCCTAACTAATAGAGCTTCAATACTTTATTGAATCGAGCGCGCTTGATTCATGCTCGGCTGTTGATGCGAAAAAACACTTATTAGATGTTGGTCGTAAGCAAAATATTGATCCCAACATTATGGTACACTGGTAAGCAACTCCTGTTGATTTCATATGATTACAAAAGAAGAGTGTCGTCTTAAAATTCATTTAAAGTTTGACCAGTTTAAAGCTCGAGTAGGCATGCGTAAGACTGATACAGATAATGCTGACGCAGAGGAAAACTAACTCTATATGAAATTCTTGAAGGGATAAGAAATAAGTAAGATACGGTCAATAAAATATTACTGGAATTAAGTACACCCGACTCACCTTGGGAAGAGCTAAGTGATTATTTGAGACAAATTTTAAAACAATCAAATATAAAGTAACTTGAGAATAGGATTTCAAATATCATTTTTGATGGCCATAATTTGCACTGGGAGAATAAAATGAGATTTATTACCAATAACAAACAAATAGAGTGTGTAAGGAACGTTCCTACTGGTGACGGCGAGTCTACTCGTGATTGTGTGGTAGTTTCATTCGACGATAACCAGAATATTATCCCCGCACATGTCGAGGCCTGCCTAACCGTCCCTGAAAACAAAATATTACTCGGTTGGTTAAAAGAGAGAGCACTGCTGACGAAAAAATTGGAGAATGAATCCGTTGAAGAAACTGTCTTAGACGCACTTCCTGCACTTTTATCTAGAGCACAAGACGCGCTTATTCGATCTAACACGCTCGATTTAGAGTTGCATAGAAAACTAAAATCTAGCTTGCAAGAATTTGATAATAAACTCAATTTGTTTCACCCTTTAACCAATGGGTCTCCTTTAGTAATGAATAAAATGCAGGAAGAGGAAGTTTTAAAAGAGAAGCTCAATAATATTAGAGATAATCTTTAATATTTACGTATTCCATCAACTTAATTCGTAACCACCAAACCAGTCGCACTCTGCCACTGATAAATAACAAACGACAAGATGAAAAATATTCATCCGCATTCACTCGCGGAGGTTCATTCTTAATATGAGAATTGGCGTAAAAAGGATAAGGCTCTCAATTGATCTGGGGGAAGCTGTCGCTATTTTGTACAAACACCTCACCTAAACCAATTAACACGGCGTTATGATCAATAGCATTTAGCAAGGAATAGCCATTATCGAACTATTAACTGAGTATCCGTATTTATTAGCCCCGCTTATCTTTTTCGCAAGAGTTGCTGATGTCTCGCTTGCAACATTTCGAACAATTGTAGTATTTCGTGGCCGAAAAATTTTGGCTTCATTTATTGGTTTTTTTGAAATTTCTATTTGGTTGCTTGCGGCAGCTCAGGTTTTTGCAAATCTTGATCAGTGGCATTTAGCATTAGCCTATGCCGGCGGTTTCGCTGTAGGAAATTATGTAGGTATCGTGATTGAAAACCGTTTTGCAATAGGCGATGAACTTGTACGTTGTATATCTTTCAATCGTTATGTCTTGGCAGAAAATTTACGCGAAAATGGCTATAAGGTGATTGCATTCGATGGAGATATGGGGAAAAACCATCCAGTTGAAATACTTCTTATTACCGAAAAAAGGCGTAACGTGCCTTCACTTATTCAATTAATTAAAGTGTTTGACCAAACAGCAATTTATTCTGTATCTGATGTGAAAAGTGTTTATGACGGACCTGATCTTTTGCCTAGGCGTAATTTATTACGTAGTACACTAATGATGTTGAGAAAACGTTGACTATGATTAAGCCCTAACAAATGGTGGGTCACTTTGGGGGGGGGATTAACATTCCACGACAATCTATTTAAAGTGACGGTGCGGGTCTTGACGGCCATGCAGAACACGAATTACCTCTATCCTATCTTCAGTGCCTCTGTAAAATAGGGTATGACTTTCAACCGGCAGACTTCTGACCCGAGACAGAATGTCGGTACGCTCTACTCCAATTAATGGCTGCTTTCTTAGCGACCAAAAACATTCTTTAAGCTTTTCCAAGTAGCTATTGGATTGGGCTTGCCCCCATTGTCGAAGACCGTATTGATAAATTTCTTTAAGATCAGATTTGGCTGCAGGCGCAATAAAAAGTTTGAGCGTAGGCATTCAACTCAAGCCTTAATGTCGCTAAATAATGAATCAAGAGCCGCTTTTGATTGAATAGCAATGCCTTCGCCACAATCCAGCTGCTCGGTTCCCGCTTTCAATTGTTCGCGTAAATGGGCTAGTTTCACTTCGTGAATCCAGTCTTCATGAGTATCCATAAAGCGAAGGGCTTCGCGAACAACCTCACTGGCATTGTTATATAGTCCGCTCTCAACTTTAGCTTTAATGCGTGACTCTAGCTCGGCAGTTAGGGATAAGTGCATTGCGACCTCCGACAATGTGGATTAATAAAAGTTACTTTAGATGCGACCACAAATATTGTCAATCTTTGTACTTATGAGTCAAACCCCTGAATTAGAGCGAATGACCAAAAGCTCGCTCGCTTAAATTGTATGCAGCACTTTTTGCATTCACGGCCTTACACCAATAAGGACACTCACATAGTAAAAGCTCCTGACCCACTGATTGTTGGTCATGCCTCTACAGTGATCAGTTCCGACGAGCATATACTGGGTAAATCACTACACCCCAGCAACAAAAACAAATAAATAAGTAATGGCAATAAATAAGTAGCAACACCGCTTAACACCACACTTGAGCTGATGCATAATTCCACTACAACCTTGTGTGAATTATGCATCAATCAAGAGTCTCGGCCATGTATCCCATCGAATATATCGAACCTGTATTTCGTCCCCCCAGTGAAGCACGTTCATTAATATTACAAGTCACCAATGGTTGTTCTTATAACCAGTGCACATTTTGTGACATGTATACCGACGAGCAAAAAAAGTTTCGCCCCAAACCCATTGTAGAAATAGAACAAGATCTGAAAAATCTTGGTGAAGCGGGTTACCCAGTTCGACGAATTTTTTTAGCCGATGGCGATGCCATGACTCTGTCCACTCGCCGCCTGCAACAAATATTGCAGCTGATTAACGATTATTTCCCTGAAGTTCAGCGCGTATCATCCTATTGCCTACCTCGTAATTTAAAAAACAAAACCATCGAAGAGTTAGCCAGCTTACGAAACATGGGGTTAAGCCTTATGTATGTGGGGTGTGAGAGCGGCGATGATGAATTGCTGGAACGAGTCCAAAAGGGCGAGACCTTTGCCACCTCTCTGTCCGCGTTAACCAAGATCAAAAAAGCCGGCATGAAAAGCTCAGTGATGATTTTGAATGGGCTGGGAGGGCCAGAACTCAGCCATCAACACGCCGTTAATTCGGCTCGTTTAATGAATGCCGCCCAGCCAGATTACTTATCGACACTGGTGGTGGAATTCCCCATGGGCAGTGAACGTTTTGAAGCTGGCTTCGATGGTCGTTGGCGCAAACTCGATAAACTGGAATTATTTCGAGAAATGGAAACCCTGCTGTCCAAACTTGAATTAGACAACACCATTTTCCGAAGCGATCACGCATCAAATTATTTGGTACTAAAGGGCCTACTAGGCAAAGACAAGGACAAATTACTGACAACCGTACGAACCGCCATCAACCAACCCGGTTTTATTCCGCTGCGACAGGAATGGCAAAGAGGGTTGTGAAAAACCAC
>JAWUVI010000024.1:0-70056 GCA_034112445.1 Cellvibrionaceae bacterium
AAATGTCAGATAAAATAAAACCCCAACAGTTTCAGCCGTTGAGGTTTGTCGGTATTGACTTGAACAGCGTCAAGGCTTTAATAAAAACTCCAGCAATGCCTTTTGTGCATGCAGTCTGTTTTCTGCTTCATCCCACACTACAGACCGTGAATCATCATCTATTAATTCATGACTAACTTCTTCTCCACGATGAGCGGGTAAGCAGTGCATGAATACGGCGCCTGGATTAGCCAAGCTCATTAACTCGTGGTTAACTTGATATCCGCTAAATTGTTTCTCTCGTTCTTTTTGTTCTTCTTCTTGCCCCATAGAAGCCCAAACATCTGTAGCTATCCAGTCAGATCCTCTGACTGCTTCTGCTGGATCTCTAAAAAGCGTTACCCTATCAGAATGTAGCTTTAGCAATTTTGGATCTGGATCAAAACCTACAGGAGCAGCAATGTTCAATTTAAAATCACATAAAGCAGCTGCATTAATGTATGAATGGCACATATTATTACCGTCACCTACCCAAGTGACAGTTTTTCCTTTGGGGTTTCCTCGGTGCTCTACATAAGTTTGTAAGTCAGCAAGTAACTGGCAGGGATGATAATCATCCGTAAGGGCGTTGATAACAGGTACTTTTGAGTAATCAGCAAATTTTTGAATTTTATCGTGTTCAAAGGTTCGTATCATGACGACATCAACCATGCTTGAAATTACTCGTGCTGAATCTTCTATGGGCTCACCGCGACCTAACTGAGTATCGTTCGATGATAAAAATAATGAAGACCCTCCAAGTTGTGACATGCCAGCTTCAAATGAAACGCGAGTTCTAGTTGACGATTTTTCAAAGATCATGGCTAAAACTTTGCCGTTTAACGTATCAACATGTTTACCGTTTTTACGAATCTGTTTTAGCTCAATGGCCCGATCGATAATCCCACTTAATTCAGTAGAAGTTAGATCGTTAAGGGTTAAAAAGTGTTTAATGCTCATGCTCCTACCCTTTATTTTCAAGGGATAAAATAAGTTGGCTTAATACTTTGACTATTTCATCGGCGTGTTCAGCCGAAATAATCAGTGGTGGTAGTAACCGAATAACGTTTCCTGCGGTGACGTTGATTAGTAAACCGCAAGCTGCGGCTTCGCCAACTAGCTCTGGGCAATCCTGCGTTAATTCTATCGCCACCATTAATCCTTTGTTACGGATGTTGGCAATAAGACTACTGCCAGCCAGCTCGGTTGCAAAATTTCGAATTAGATAATCGCCCATGGTGACGGCATTTTCTGCACAATTTGATTCTTTGAGTTCTTTAAGTACCCGTAAAGCTACATGACAGCCTAGTGGGTTGCCTCCATAAGTAGAGCCATGGTTGCCTGGTTGCAAAACTTGAGATGCTTTTCCTTGAGCTAGGCAGGCACCTATGGGAAAACCATTACCTAACCCCTTTGCAGTAGTTAACACGTCGGGCTTAATATTGCAGTGCTGAAACGCAAAAGGTTTACCCGTTCGGCTATTTCCTGTTTGTATTTCGTCCAGCATCAGAAGAAGGTCATGTTCATCGCAAATACTCCTAAGTTCTGTTAGGTAGTGTTCGTGCGGGATGTTAACGCCGCCTTCACCCTGTATAGGTTCTACCATTATCGCAACGGTATTAGGAGTAATTGATTTTTTAACGGATTCAATATCATCGTAATCTACGTGGCTAAAACCGTCTAAAAGCGGAGCAAAACCAACCTTTACTTTAGGGTTCCCTGTAGCTGTTAACGTCGCCATAGTCCGGCCGTGGAAGCTGCCGTTCATTGTAATAATTGTTGGGTTTTTAATGCCTTTATCGTTACCGTATTTCCGTGCAATTTTTATTGCCGCTTCGTTCGCTTCTGCCCCAGAGTTGGAAAAAAACACATTATCCATGTCTGTTAGATCGCAAAGATATTCGGCCAGTTTTTGCTGAGGTTCAGTGTTATACAAGTTAGATGTATGAACTAGACATGCAGCTTGCTCAGAAATAGCTTCTGTGATGCTAGGGTGAGAGTGGCCTAATCCGCAGACAGCAATTCCACTTAGCGCGTCTAAGTAACGCCTACCTTCATCATCCCAAAGGTAAACACCTTCTCCTCGGACAAAGGTTAGCTTACGCTCACCGTAGGTATTCATGATTGCTGCCGATTGCATTAGAGGCTCCGTGTATTAGTTCTGTTCTCTCAAATAAAAACAGGCAGCTCTGAGGCTGCCTGTGCATTTTGTATATTATAAATTATTGAAGCCTATAGCAATGAAATTACCAATGGATATACAAAAGGTTAGCGGTTCGTATCAGCCTAGGTTAAAATAATACCTTACTGTTAAACTAGGTTTTTAATTTATACCGAAATTGTTTAATAACAGATTCAATGTATTTAAAGAGGTAAAGTCAACGTGGATATAATGGACACAATTAAGCAGCAATTAGAAGAGAATGATATTCTTTTATACATGAAGGGTTCTCCGAATGCGCCTCAGTGTGGTTTTTCTTCGAAAGCATCTCAAGCATTAATGGCTTGCGGCCAGCGTTTTGCCTTCGTTGATATTCTAACCAACCCAGAGATTCGCACCAATTTACCTAAATACGCCAATTGGCCTACTTTTCCTCAGTTGTGGGTTAAGGGCGAATTAGTCGGTGGTTGTGACATCATTACTGAAATGCATGAAAACGGTGAATTAAAGACGTTGGTAGATGGTGCAGCAACACCCGTCACCGACTGATGTGATTTTGATGATATTTTAAAGCCCCTTTAGGGGCTTTTTTTATATCTGACAACATCCATTGAATATTAATGCATTTGAGTTTGATAATGATTTGCATTTACAATATAATCCCGCCATACATAATTACCACTTGGGGGAATAATTCTATGCTTAAAAAATCCATACTCACTTTGGCCATCAGTGCCGTAACTCTTTCTGTTCAGGCTGCAGACAAAACACCTTCACTTGAAGAAATGTGGCAATTGATACAGCAGCAACAGGCAGAAATCAGCCAGCTGAAATCACAACTAATTAAAACTGAAGTTAAGTTAGAGCAAACAGAGGTTAAAGTTATTGCTACTGCGGATGCTGTAGAACAAGGCGCAGTAGTTGGAGGCAAGTTAGCTAAAATGGCCGAGTGGGCAGAAAAAACTACTATTGGCGGTTATGGCGAGCATCACTTTAATCATAATCGTGATGGCGACGACCAAATTGATGCTCATCGTATCGTTACATTTATTGGTCATCAGTTCAGTGATGATGTACGTTTCTTCTCTGAAATTGAAATAGAGCATGGTTTTTCAGGGCCAGATAACGCTAATGGAGAAGTTGAGGTTGAACAGGCTTATATTGAGTGGGATTTTGCAAAAAATCATAGCGCTGTTTTAGGTCAGTTCTTAGTTCCTGTTGGAGTATTGAATGAGACTCATGAGCCTGATACTTTCTATGGGACCGAGCGAAATCAAGTAGAAAAAAATATTGTACCTGCAACATGGTGGGAAACTGGCGCTATGGTTAAGGGGGAGGTAGCTCCTGGGTTATCTTATAACTTAGCTGTTCACAGTGGACTTGCTATAAATGTAGATAATTCCGATGCTGGTGATGTTGAGTATAAGATTCGTGATGGTCGCCAAAAAGCATCAAAAGCAATAGCTGAAGATCTTGCTTATACAGCACGACTTAAATATACGGGGATTCAAGGTCTAGAGCTGGCTGCTACAGTTCAATATCAAGAAGATATCACTCAAGGTATTGGTATGGATGATAACTCTGCTCTTTTAACAGAGTTACATGCTATCTATAGTTCGAGCGGTATAACTGTCCGTGCACTATGGGCTGAATGGAATATTGATGGTGAATGCTTTGAGTCAGGGGCCTGTCCTGATGCAGCAGGTAAGTCGGGTGCAGATGAACAATCGGGCTGGTATGTAGAGCCATCATATAAAATTACCGATAAATTAGGAGCTTTTGTTCGTTACTCAGAATGGAATAACAGGGCTGGCGATAGCAGTACAGATGCGAATAAAGTCTGGGACTACGGCATAAATTATTGGCTAACGCCAAATGTCGTATTAAAAGCTGACTACAGTAATAACACAGATAAAGACGGTGATGATAACGATAGCCTGAACCTTGGCGTAGGTTGGTCGTTCTAAGCCAGCTAAGTAATGGTTGATAGATAAGGGGCGCACAGCGCTCCTTTTATCGTACAAGCCTGTATATAAAGATATAAAATGGATAAGATTAACTCTTCTATAGCAGTGTAAGATCGCGATGAAATACTTATCAATAGCTCTTTTTTTTGGATTTTTCAGCAATCTAGCTTTTGCTCAAAAAGGCCAATTTATTACGGTCGAAGAATACCAAAATAAAATTTATTCGGCTCAGCTCCCATGGCAAACACTGTGGGTGTCTAAGCAAAGTCGGGAAGACATATCGACAATCTTAAATCGCCACTTTTCAAGCTTGCGCATTCGTTATTGGGGTGAAGGTAGCCGCACTAGCTGGATTTTTTCAGAAATCGGCAAAGAGTTACCTATTACCGCAGCTATTACCATCGATGCCGGCAGGGTCGAAGATGTCAGTATTCTTGAGTATCGTGAAAGTAGAGGTGGCGAAGTCAGGCATGCATTTTTTACTCAACAGTTCAAAGGTGTAGCTTTGTCGTCGGTTGAGAATAAATCGTCTAATCTTTCGCCGAGTTTGAATGCTCAAATTGATGGGATAACCGGAGCAACTTTGTCGGTTCGATCATTAAAAAAAATGGTTACGTTGGCACTCTATTGCCACCAGCTAACACCATTTGTTAACTATCAGGAACCAATATCCGTTGAAGAACCTTCCCCATAAAATTCGTGCTTTTTTTTGGCGGTGGCATAAACGCGTAGGTTTATTATTGGCTCTGCCCCTTATTCCGATTGTTGTTTCAGGTTTTTTTCTTAACCACACTGCCAGCTTGAATTTAGCTAAAGTTTCTATAACTAGTCCATCACTATTACAGGCTTATGGAATATCTTTACCTGAATTGCAGTCTATTACGTTAGAGGGCACAAGGCTTGTAGGTGATGCTAATAATAATATTTACATGAGTAACCAGTTCCTTACCCAGTGCAGGGGAAAAATAACGGGAGCAATGACATGGCAAACTTATTACGTCATAGCTTGTGAAAACGAATTACTGCTGATTTCACGAATTGGAGAAATACAAGAGCGCATTAATAGTACTTATGGACTTCCTGTACCGATTCATCGGATAGGTAATTGTGATGATTCGATATGTATTGAATCACATGGTGTGACCTATGTAGCTGATTTAGAACAGTTAAATTGGCCGGCTACAAACGACGCAGTAGAATGGAATACACCTAAATCCTACGTTGTCGAGCCAGATCAACTTAAGAATATAGATTCAGGTTTGACGTTAGAGAGAGTTTTACAGGATGTCCACAGTGGTCGAATTTGGGGTGGTGTGGGTATTTTTTTAGTCGATTTAATAGGAATTTTTCTTCTCTTTCTGGCTTTGTCAGGTGCTTGGCTGTGGTTTAATAAGTTTGCACGCAGTATTAAGCGTAAGTAAGAGCTTATTTTTCCCCCCGTTTAAGTCTATTATTTGGTTGTCTTTTAAAGCTTTTGATTTTCAATGGTGAATATAATTAGGATTGCGTAAATAATGAAAATATTATTTTTATTGATTGGCAGTATCGCGTTAACAGCTTGTACTCCTGATAACGAACATTTTTGTGCAAAGTATTCTTACTATTTTGATGAGCTATCCGCACCAGGAATTTTGCCTTACAAAGATATTAAGCAGCAATTAGAGAAAGAAATAAAAAAGTCTAATCGAGATAAAGATCGTCTTATGCTAATGGTTCTAGAGGATAAGCATAACGATGTGTTTGGCTATGGCGAAAGTGCAGCTCAATATTGTATGCAGTCTGAGCGGTGGAAAAAGTTTTAGTTTCAAATGTGTTTAAATAGGTATGAATAAAAAAGCCGATCTAATGATCGGCTTTTTTATGTTAACGAGTACCGCTGCGTTTTAATGCGGCAGGAGTGTAGTACTGGGGATCCTTAGGTTCTTTCATGCCCGTTGCGGTATAGGGATGAGCCAAGCCAACACTGTAAATTCCCGATTGAAAGTCATACATGATTCCACCACCAGAAGATGTGAAACTTTTAGTCATGTAATTAAACGCGGTGAATGAAAAATTAGCGCGCCAAAATTCACCTTTGGTGTCGTATAAGTCCCCCATCGAAGCAGACCATGTATCTTCATCAAGGTAGTAGCGGCGCTTGCCGTAAATATGGCGGCTATCTTCTTTTAGAGTGGCTTCTACAACCCAACAACGATGCAACTCCCATCTAACGGCTTCCGGATTAAAGTAGTTTGGTGTGAGTAACGGCTTTTGTTCTTCGACGTTTGTTGTGCGCCAATTGTTATATGGGATATAACATTCTTGCTTGCCGATTAACTCCCAATTGAATCGTTCGGGTGAGCCGTTATAAATTGAAACATCATCATAAGTACTGTTGCCTGCGGTGGCTGGTGCTGGGGTATCAAATCCGACGCTTGGTGCTCTGCGTACACGGCGTTGTCCGGCTAGGTACTGCCAAGCCTTTCGACCATTACCTTCGCTGAAATCAATGGGATCTCTTACTAGGGTTATTTCTCCTGCTCGGCGAGCTGGAGCTACAAAATTGGCTCTCAAAACTATCCACTCTTCGTTATTTTCTCCCCAGTCTTCTCCTGGTGTGTATGCGGGGGATGAAAAACTCACGAACTGTGTACTTGCTTCTACAGAGTTACCTTTGGCGTCGACATAAAAAGCTGTTGAAGTTCCTTCGGAGCTGAACCCTAACCAGCGAACCAAATGATTCCAAATCGCTTCGCTACCGTTTTGAGGTATGGGAAAGGGCACCCCAGCTTTCCAGTTATCTAGAGTTAACCCGTCATTAATCAACGTTGTGTTCTCTGCATTAATACGTGTGTTTTTATAAATCACATCGGGAGCAGTAGCGGTACGCATGGTTTTATAAACATCCATGCGGAAGCCGTCTTTAGTCGTCAGAAGTTTCTTCGTTCCAACGGAAAGCTTGTCTTCATAATTGGCCATATTCTCTTTAGTGATGCTGTATAAAACAGTTTCATTACTGAGCGGATTAGTAACATACACCGCATCAGATGACGTTAATGTAACGTTATTGCTCCAAGCAGGAATTGAGCCATCAGCATTGCCGGCCATTTCTGCTCCTAGAGGAGTTAGTGTCGCGTTTAATTTTTCTGCTTGTTCAAAATCAACTGCAGCAAATACTGTAGGGATTAGTGTTAGTAGGCAGGAACTGGCTAGAATTATTATTTTGTTCAAAATCGAATCTCCGAGATTTTAAGAAAATTAACCTTAATGATTATACGTGCAGATTAGTTTAAATCCATATCACCCCGATTTTTATGATCTGTTCATTTCATGCTCTTGACTGATATTGATGTCATACCTTGTCTTATATGATTTTCCTCTTCTTTAACTGACCTTTATTATCAGCAAGGAAGTGCATGTATGGCGACTGGTTTTTGCCTAATAAAGGCTAATAAAATTCAACTCTTGTTATGGTTAGGTGTACTTCTACTCCCACCTATTGTGAATGGACAAACTTACTCCCCTGAGCGAATTATTCAGCAAGAACAGCAGCGCAGGGATAGCCAACAAAAGCGTATTGAAGACCTACAAAGACAGAAAAATAAACGTTTGATGATTTTACCTGACGTGAAATCGAGCATTGTAGAGCAAGATAAATGCTTCGCAATAAATAGCGTTATTTTAAATGGAGTTACTTATTTAGGTCAGTCTCAAATCAACAAACATACTGATGCTATCACTGGGTTATGTGTAGATACCGCTAAAATAAATGGTGTGTTGGATGCCATTACACAGCAATATTTTAACGCTGGCTATATTACCTCACGGGCCTATTTACCTCAGCAAAATCTAAGTTCGGGTCAGTTAATCATTGAGGTGATTGAAGGGCGTATCGAAACGATAGTTAATGTCGAGTCTGCACCTAAAAAATTGTTGCAGGTGTTTCCTGTGCCGAAAAGCCAGGTTTTAAATCTACGTGAATTAGAGCAAGGCTTAGAACAAATCAACCGATTGCAATCGTATCGGGCAAGCTTGTCGCTTCGGCCAGGAAGTAAAATTGGTCACACAATTGTTGATGTTACTGAGAAAAAAATACGGCCATGGTCAATGTATAACTCCCTTAGCACTTCAGGTCAGCAGGCAACAGGGGAGACGCAAGCACAATTGTTTTTGAGTTGGGATGATGCGCTTGGCCTGTATGATTATACTTATCTGTCGTTACACTCAGATATTGAAAAATCAAGAGGCAAGAAACGCAGTGAAAGTATGGCTTTACATTGGAGTGTCCCTTGGGGGTATTGGACATTTGGCTTAGAGGCCACTTATTTTGAGTATCAATCTCAAGTACAAGGCGTCAATCAAACCTTTACCACTTCCGGTTTAAGTCAGTCGCAGATAATAACAATCGATCGGTTACTGCATAGAGACGGGAGCAGTAAAACGCGCCTTAACCTATCAGTAACTCACAAAAATAATAAGAACTTTATTGAAGATGTGCTTTTAATATCAAGCTCTAGGAAGTTGGCAATAGCAGAGTTGCAGTTACAGCATGAGCGTTATTTTCATTCTGGATCCCAGCTAGTGGCTGGTTTGAGTTACTCGCGTGAAATCGGCTCTAAAGATCCATTCGATAAACTAAACTTATCCGTCGATTATAGTCTTCCTATTATCGTGCCTGGCTATCAATTGCGATATCAGAGTCATGTGGTAGCGCAATACAGTGCTGATGATTTATTTGGCAGTGAACAAATCAGTATTGGCGGCCAATACAGTGTTCGAGGCTACAAAGGCAATAGTTTGTCCGCTAGCTCTGGCATCTATTGGCGTAATGATCTGATTTGGTCTGTTCCCTTTGCGCAGTCTGATTCGTGGTTGCGAAGCCTTACTCCGTTCATATCATTTGATGTTGGACTGATTCACGATATAAGCGCTGAGTCTAAAAAGTACGACAGCATTAAAGGTTGGGCTGTAGGGTTCAAGGCTAGCCATAAAAGCCTTTCACTAGGGCTGACTTATGCCTATCCAATTGATTATCCAAAACATTTTAAAGGTGTGGGGGAGGAGCTAGATTTCAGTATCAATTTTAAATTTTAAATTCATACGATATAGCATTTTTGCTTCCAAGATTTTGAGACATAGGGCGATGAGCAATTAAAGATTGATGAGTGCAGGCCGATAGACTTAAGGTGAACTATTATTTAAATTCTATTTTTTTCAGTGTCTTGCTAGACAAGGATTCCGGTAATGAAAGCCTCTATCGTATGGAAAATTGCAGTGCCTGTGGCCCTGCTGATGACTGTGATTCTTATTCTTCAGGTAATCATTAGCTCGGCCCTAATTAACGACACCTCTCAAAATCTTCAAAATACGATAGAGCCTCGAATTTTAGCTATTTCAAAAAACTCTATGGCAGTCAGTGCTGATGAGCAGCAGGCTCGAATACTTAAAGTCTTCGACAGTGTGATTCTAGATGTCAAAACCTACGCTCACGATATTGAGTTTCTCAGAACGCAATTCCGCTCCCTCTTCTTACCGAGCGATGATGTTAGGCATATCCTTAATCAATACTTGAAAGGAGCATTAACCAATAACCCTGATGCGCTTGGTTTGTACGTGGTTTTTCTGCCAAATGCACTGGATGGGAGTGACTCAGATCATATAGATGATGAGGATATTGCCTCTAACGATAAAGGGCGTTTTTCAATTTATTGGGCTAGAGATGAAAATAATGACGTCGTTTTTGATGTTATGAAAGAAGAAGAGTTGAAAGACACAACCCCAACCACGAGTGGAACGCCATACAATAGCTGGTATACGTGCCCTATAGAAAAGAAAGATACTTGTATTCTTGAGCCCTATGTTGATGGTGTGGGTGATGACAGCATGTTAATGACGTCGGTAGCTGTACCAATCTATTTTAGTGGGCGTCTTGTTGGGGTTATTGGGGTTGATTTGGCTCTGGATTATTTACAAAGTATGGCTGAGAAAACCGCAGAACAATTAGGCGGGGGTAGCGGTAATGTGGCCTTGATTTCTAATACAGGTTATCTGGCCAGTAACAGTCATGATAAGTCGTCTCTCGGAAAGCCTTTTAACGAATTTTTACCTCAAGGCATAACACTCAATAAGACAGAAAGAGCAGAAACACAAGAGCATTTCACTCTATCCAGGGCACTTGATTTATCCGGCGTCACTACTTGGACGTTGTACCTTGAAGTACCTGCCAGCTACATAAGAGGCCAGGTATCAAGCGTTATTGACGTGGTTAATGAAGGTAAGGTTAAACAAATAACCGGTGTGTCATTGGCAGGATTGGGTGCTGGAGCTGTCGGCGTTTTAATTGTAATTTTCTTGGCGATTAGAATTAATGCGCCCATTCGCAAAGTATCATCGGCACTTGAAAATATTGCAACCGGTGAAGGTGATCTGACTCAGAGAATAGAAGTTAAAACTCAAGATGAAGTGGGTATATTGTCAGGCTATTTTAATCAGTTTGTAGAGCAGTTATCTGACATTATCCGTCTGCTCGCCGAATCCGTACAAACCTCATTGAGGACAACCGATAAAGCGAATGTACTGGCTCAAGATATCAGCAAAGGTATGTCTGCACAGCAAGAAAGTATTTTAATGGTTGCAACCGCATCCCGAGAAATGACTCAAACCGCAACAGAAGTTGCATCCAGTGCAGCCCAAGCGGCGAACGCATCAAGTATCGCCGATGAAGCTACTATTCAAGGTCGAAAAGTGGTTATGACCACATCCGATAATATCACCGGCCTTGCCATTAAAATGAAGGAGTCAATGTCGGTAGTTGAACGTTTGTCATCCGATAGCGAGAGCATTGCAGCGGTATTACAAGTGATCCGCTCAATTGCGGAACAGACTAACCTGTTAGCACTTAACGCTGCGATCGAAGCCGCTCGGGCAGGCGAACAGGGTCGAGGCTTTGCTGTGGTCGCAGACGAGGTAAGAAACTTAGCCGGTCGCACAGCGCAATCAGTAGAAGAGATCGAAGGCGTGATCAGCAACCTACAGCAGGCCACCGGTAATGTTGTTGATGTTATGCAAGAGAGTTCGGGCATGGCGGAGAGCTATTCAGAGCAGGTAAAAGAAGCCTTAGCCGCGCTAGACAGTATAAGCAGCTCAATATCAGAAATTAATTCAATGACGACTCAAATAGCAACGGCTGCCGAGGAGCAAAGCAGTGTCGCCGTAGAGATTAATCGAAACGTAGAGTCTATTAGTGATATTACCAAAGGTGTGGCTGCAAATGCTGAAGATTCAGCGGAGCTAAGTGGACAAATAAGCCATCAGTCTCATCAGCAAGAAGAGTTGATCGGTAAGTTTAAGTATTAGGGAAGAGGCTGCTTGTTCGAAGCGGCCTTCACTTGATGATAGAAACCCCTTCGAGTTGAATAACAGTATTGACTTCGGCTCGTTCAATAACTTTCACGAGAAGCGATTGAATCGTTTCATCTTCTCTGGAGTCGGTTTCACTTGCGAACTTTTGTTCTTGTGGTTCGGCGCCTTCTTCAAGGATGAACTCAATAACGACTTCGCTTGCACAATCAGGCGTTTTACCAAAATACTTTAGCGAAATCTGAGGGTAGCCTTTAAATCCTTTCTTAACGTGTTTGGCGATTCTTTTTTTTGCTTTATCAACGTTCAAAATCAAACCCTTGTGGTCGCTAAATTTGAGTAACTATATCGTTAATCATCAGCTAGCTGATATAACTATCGGAGTTTAATTTTGGTGTCTTCCATAAAGTGTCAGGTATGAAAGAGCTGATTTCAAGATCGCTGTAAATATTTCGTTTTGCAGTATGAGAATAAAGCGAATGAAGCTATCTAGTTTTTTTGGTTAATTGTTTCGTAGCTCTCTGCGCATTTGGTTGGGCGATAATCCTATGTGCTTTTTAAAGAAACGTGAAAAAACAGCCGTTTCAGCAAAATTCAGTCGTTCTGAAATCTCCGCTACTGACAATTGAGAGTCTCTGAGATAGTGTACCGCTGATTCCAATCTCACTTGATCCAATAACTCCTGATAGCAAGTCCCTTCGCGTTTTAGCTTGTTCTGCAGAGTACGTACAGGCATGTCTAATTGTTGGGCGACATCCTCAATTGAGCAGGATTGCTCACTGCTAATTTTACGGATGATCCTGTCTGCTAGCATGATGATGGAAATTTTTTCGAGTGCGGCTTGACTCAATTCAGGGTGGATGACTTCGTGTTCGGTCCACCATCCGGGGGGAATGGGGGTTTCGCACTCTTCATTAGTGAAAAACAACGCATTGCAGTCTTGGTTGAAGCTAATTTTATCGCCAAAAACGGCCTGAAGAGGTTTGGGGTTCTCAGGTATATTGTGGCGAAATTGAGTGTAAGTGGGGCGCCAGTGTTGGCCCTGTAATTTTCGAATTTCAGTGCAGGTAGCTGCTAGGCACAGCTCTACAGCTAGAATCTCTCTTTGCTCTAAGAGCTTAACTTTGTTGTTTAGCCAGCGAATTTCAAAGCAAAGATAGACGCCTTGCTTTTCTTTCTTTATGTAACTGGTGAGTGATGGGCTGTAGCGCTGAATGTGGAGGCTCATGAGCTCGAATGCTTCGAGGAGTGTTGTGGCTGCTCGAATGTTTCTCCAGATAGTGCCCAAAGAATCCCAGCCTTGGGCAAGAGATATCTCAAGGCTTAAATAACGATTGTTGCAAGCGCGAGAAGCCGCATCAAGATAATCGTTAAAGGCCACCGCGCTGACGATCATATTGTCCAGAATCAAAGCCTGAGGAGGTAGCCCGCAGTCTTTGGCTAGGGCTGTTGCGTCAACACCATAGCTCTCAATAATGGCTTTCATACCTTTTAGTGAAGAGCTGGGTATTATGGCGAGCATTGTCGTTACCCTTTTAATATGCTGTATGCGCAATATATCAATTTGGTTTTCAGCGTGCGACTATTATTATAGATAGGTTCCGCGCTTATTTCGGTTGCCGCAATAAATGGATAAGAAATCTTAGTGTCAGAATGATTTAAAGCCTAATAATGACATTTAAACTAGGTCATAATTAAGTCCCAAAGCGACTCAATATGTTGGGTAAATAATGAGCGGCTGCTAACGGTTAATTAACAACTCTGTCGTATATTTGGAATCATTCACGCTGTAAGGATAAAACATGTCAAAAAGTTTTGAAATTCAAGGAGTTATTCACTCTATTGGTGAAACAACCGAATACGGAAATAATGGGTTTACCAAAAGAGAGTTTGTCATCAAGTTAACGGGGGAGGGAGAAAATTCAGCCTACCCGAATCATGTGGCCTTAGAGTTGATTAAAGATA
The DNA here is from genome assembly GCA_034112445.1 of Cellvibrionaceae bacterium. GTDB lineage: Bacteria > Pseudomonadota > Gammaproteobacteria > Pseudomonadales > Cellvibrionaceae > Pelagadaptatus. Next base: position 13,450 of record JAWUVI010000024.1, read on the forward strand.
AATGTGCCGTGATGGATTCGTACAAACTTGGCGATGAAGTCGCCGTACATTTTAATATATCAGGTCGCTTATGGACGGGGGCTGGTAAGCCTGAAAAATGTTTTAACAGTATGCAGGCTTGGAGAGTCGATTACGCAAACTCTGGTGCTACTTCTGGTGCTACTTCTGGTGCTACCACGTCGGCACTATCTGCCGCTGACGACGTTCCTTCTTATATAACAGAGGGCAACCAAGATTGGAGTGAGGACGATATCCCCTTCTAGACCTTATATGCCAGGAAAGCCACATAAACGACACCTTAGACAGTAAATTCGTTGACATATTTGGGTTTTCTAACTTAGATTTAGCTCATGTATGCTCAACTATGAGTGAATAGCAGTATGGGTTTGATTTTCAGGCACAAAATGACTTCAACAAAAGGACTTGTTTGATGCGACCGATTGAAACGTTTATGAAGCTTTTTAAATACACGGAATATGACGATCCCAATGAATCGTTTATCGTAAGTCAACGCAATGAATTTCGCCGTCAATCGGTTTTCTTGTTAGTTGTTCCCGCCTCTATTGGTTGCTTTGGCGCTGCATTATTTAACTTTTTTAATGGCTCATTACCTGAATGGAACTTGGTTATTCCCGAGCTTTTAGCGGGGTTGTATTTGCTGTGTTTAGCCATTTATTATCGATTTAATGCATTCAAGCAAAACTCAGCACTGGTATTGTTTTTGCCTGCATTTATTTTCTGGATTTTCTTGTTCGGGAATACAAGCGTTCATTTTTCCGTCATCGCGTTACTGCCTATAGGCCCTTTGCTCTGCTATTTTTTATATGAACGTAGGCTGGCCTTTTTATTATCGATAGTTGTGATAACGTCAGGTGGACTGTCTTATGTCAGTACCATTGAGCCGGATGGAGAATGGATTCTCGGTAGAGCTAAGTACAATTTAATATTTGGCGGAATTGTTATCATCTGGAGTTTAAACTTATACACCGGACTACAGCGCAAGGTTGAAAACAAATTACTGCAGTTAGCCAATACCGATGCGCTCACTCATTTAGGTAATCGCCACTATTTCAGCAGTCGCTCTATGGCAGAATTATCGAAAGCCACCCGCGAATCGCATCCATTGTCTTTAATCATGATTGACATAGATAATTTTAAAAAAGTTAACGATAAATGGGGTCATGATTGTGGCGACAAAGCACTTGAGTTGATCTCTGATACGTTATTGGATTCTGCTAGGGAAACGGATGTTTGCTTTAGGATGGGAGGAGAAGAGTTCCTTATTTTAGTTCCAGAGTCCAATGTTGAAGACACGTCAATTTTGGCAGAACGTATTCGCCAGGCAATTGAATCCGCCACTCTTGAATGGAAAGGCAAACCTCTCAAGTTCACGGCCAGCTTCGGTATAGCAACGCTCAACGTTCACGGCGGTAATATGGATGATTTGGTTGAGGCTGCCGATAAAGCTTTGTATAAAGCAAAAGAATCAGGTAGAAACTGCATAGTCGTTGCTTAAACGCGATATTCAGATCAGTTAGCCAACACCAACACCAGCCCTTAACTGTTGGTCCCTGAGTGTAAAACTATGGTGTTGTTGTGGCGTTCAGCAGTCATGAATCATCATAAATTGGAAGAAAGGCTTAAATATAGGCAATAAAAAAGGCGAGTAGGTATTAACCTACTCGCCTTCCAAAATATGGTAGCTAGAGCGTGACTTGAACACGCGACCCCAGCATTATGAATGCTGTGCTCTAACCAGCTGAGCTACCTAGCCATTGTTTTGAGGTGCGCATTTTGATGATTTAGGTGGATTGTGTCAAGAGTATTTTTATCTGCTCATCGGCCTAAATCGTATTACGGTGTCGTAAATAGACACCGGTTCGTCTTGTTTAGTCATTGTTTGTGTGGCAATTAATTTTAGAATGCAGTGGCTAGTTATTTAGTCTGCTTTTGCCGCTCATGTATTTACCTCTATGGAGAATGACTCTATGTCAATTGTCATATACACGGTTCCATTGTTTGCCTTATTGATTCTAATCGAGCTAGGCGTAGATCGTTATAAAGGAACTCATTACTACCGCTTAAATGATGCGTTTGGCAGTCTTGCCCTCGGGATTATGAGCCGAACCACACGGTTGGTTACTTTCAGCTTAGGGGCTTTTGTATTTGATTATATTTTGCCTGAAAAGCGTTTGTTTGAATGGGACTCTAGCAGTGTCTGGACTTGGGTTTTTACTTTTGTCGCCTATGACTTTTGCTACTACTGGTATCACCGTATGTCCCATACTTTGAATATGTTTTGGGCTGGCCATCTGATCCATCATTCGAGTGAAGAATATAATTTAACCACCGCGCTACGCCAAACAAGCACGGGCATTTGGAGTTGGATTTTTTATATCCCCTTGTTGATGACCGGTGTGCCAATGGAGGTTTTCTTAATCTGTGGCGGCCTCAATCTCATCTATCAGTTCTGGGTCCATACTCGTCACATTAAAAGAATGCCCGATTGGTTTGAGGCAACGTTGGTAACGCCCTCAAATCATCGAGTTCATCACGCGCAAAACGCGACTTATATTGATAAAAATCATGGGGGTGTATTTATCCTTTGGGATAGATTGTTTGGTTCCTTTCAGGACGAGTTGGAAGAAGAGGACGTCATTTTTGGGGTTCGAAGGCCTTTGCATTCGTTTAACCCCATCACGGCTAACTTTCAATTTTGGAGGTCGTTAATAGCCGATGCATGGCGTACTGAAAGCTGGTGGGATAAGTGCCGTATCTGGTTTATGCCAACGGGCTGGCGTCCTAGTGATGTTGAGGCGAAATACCCAATTCAGAAATCAGATCTGTCAAAATTTAAAAAATATGATCCTGAAACTGATTCTAAAACCCAGCTTTATGGTTTAGCCCAAATTGTTTTGAATGTGGTTTTGACCATGTACTTTTTGTTTCATTTTGCGGGGTTAAATTTCACCTTAATCGTCTTAGGTTTTGTTATGATAACCCTACCTCTTTTGACGACGAGTTTGATGCTAGATGGCGGTAATGCCCGTTGGGAGTTGTACCGAATAATTCTCAGTTGGATAGGCTTTGCATTTGCGTGGCCAATAATGGCGCAAAGCTCAGTTGTAATCTTTGGTGGGTATTTAGCGGTGTCTAGTGTGTTGTATACCTACCTTTGGTGGGTTAAAAGTGGCGAGACAGATTTAGCGGCTACTGAGTAATAATTAATCCCCCTAAATTAATTAATACCTTAAAGTCATTAATACCTTGTTAAGAGAAAATACCGTGACAATAACAGTCCGTGAAGTAATGCAAACATCACCGGTTATACCGGTGATGGTGATTGACGATATTAATGATGCTGTACCTATGGCTCAGGCATTGGTGAGTGGCGGCTTGCGGGTTTTGGAAATTACCTTGCGTACTGAAGTTGCACTAGAAGCGATTAAAATTATCAAAGCCGAAGTGCCTGAAGCTCTAGTGGGCGCAGGAACAATACTTAACCCAGCTCATCTAGAGCAAGCACTGCTTGCCGGTTCTGAATTCATAGTGACTCCAGGTACAACGGTGAATTTATTGGATGCGGCTGCTGATATTGCTGTGCCATTTTTACCCGGTGTGAGTACTGGCAGTGACGTCATGAGATTGCTTGAGCGTGGGTTTGAAGCCATGAAGTTTTTCCCGGCCCAAGCGGCTGGTGGAACCGCTATGCTGAAGTCGTTTGCTGGCCCATTTGGGCAGGTTCAGTTTTGCCCTACCGGCGGTATTAATCTAAGTAACGCGAAATCGTATTTAGCGCTAAACAACGTTGCTTGTGTCGGCGGATCATGGATGTTGCCAGCAGCAGCGATCAAGCAAAAAGATTGGGCCAGTGTTCGACAGTTGGCGGCAGAAGCGTCTGCGCTTGGGTCATCAGCCTCGTGAAACCGTGGGATAAAATTACGTCCATAGCGGTGCTCGGTGAAGTCATGCTCGAGTTAACTCCAGCCCAAAACTGTGATTTTACCGATCACCTTCGTTGCGCTACGGCGGGTGATACCTATAACACCGCTGTACCCATTGCCCAAACTCAAATAGATACTTATTACGTTACCGGTCTGGGTGATGACAGCAGTAGCGATTTAATTCGTGCTGATATGCAACGCTGGGGTTTGAAAAGTGATTTTGTGGAAACACTGAACGCTACGCCTCCTGGTCTCTACATGATTCAAAATGATGCCGATGGTGAGCGTCATTTCACGTATTGGCGTGATGGTTCGGCCGCTAGAAAATTGTTTTCAGGTGCGGATGCTCTGAGCGCACTATTGCCCAAACTGTTAGCGATAGATGCAATTTTTGTTTCAGGAATTACCCTCGCGATTGCCAGTGTCGAATCAAGAACCGTGTTGTTTGAATTCCTATCCCAATACCGCGCTCAAGGTGGATTGGTGATTTTCGACAGTAATTATCGCCCCAGACTGTGGTCTTCTCCGGAGTTAGCAGCGCAGGCTCTAGAGGGAATGCTGCAACAGACCGATGTTTTTCTCCCCAGTATTGAAGATTTACAACAGCTTTGGTCTGGCGATGACAACGCTCTATTGCATCGTATTCAAAGCTATCAGCACATTTCGGAAGTGGTATTAAAAAACGGTGGGGGTGTGTTGCAGTTATTTTTTCCGTCCACAACTAGCCGCAAAGTAATCAGTATCACTTTGTCTCAAGTCGATAAAGTAATTGATACCACTGGAGCTGGCGATTCATTTAATGGCGGTTACTTGGTGGCAAGGCTGGCGGGTTACAGCGCCGAAGAATCGGTACAGCGAGCTCATAAGCTAGCGTCTACAGTGATTCAACATAAGGGGGCTATTTTGCCTTTAGAGGTAATGAAACCGATATTGTTGGTTTGAGGTGATTCTGGTATTACTTCCTCTTCCGTCATTCTGGCGCAGGCCAGAATCCATAGATACCGGCACGGAGGCCGGCATGACGTATAAGGGAAGTTGATATGACGTATATAAAAAGAGGCTTTAAACGTTAAACCTAAAGTGCACTACGTCACCATCTTTCACAATGTAGTCTTTACCTTCTAAGCGCCATTTACCGGCATCTTTAGCGCCTTGCTCACCGTTGTATTCAATAAAGTCTTCGTAGCTTGTTACTTCGGCGCGAATAAAGCCTTTTTCAAAATCGGTGTGAATTTTACCGGCGGCTTGAGGGGCGGTTGAGCCAACCGGAATAGTCCACGCACGAACCTCTTTGACGCCGGCGGTAAAATAGGTGTGTAAGCCTAATAAGTCGTAACCAGCACGAATAACTCGATTCAAACCGGGCTCTTCCATACCAAGTTCTTCAAGGAACTCATTTTTTTCGTCGTCTTCTAGCTCAGATATTTCAGCTTCTAATTTGTTGCAAATAGGGACGACTACGGCATTTTCTTCGGCGGCAATGGCTTTTACGATATCGAGGTAGGGGTTGTTCTCAAAACCTTCTTCATCGACATTGGCGATGTACATAGTGGGCTTTAAGGTTAATAGCGATAACTCACGTAAGTGTATTAGCTCGTCGTCTGTTAGTTTGAAGCTGCGCAGCGGTTTGGCTTCATTCAAATGCGGCAAGATTTTTTCGATCAGGGCTTTCATCGCCATGGCGTGTTTATCTTGGCCTTTGGCGGCTTTGGCAAAACGCTGTAATGATTTTTCACAGGTTTCTAAATCGGCTAGGGCTAATTCGGTGTTAATGACTTCAACGTCTGAAGCTGGATCGATTTTACCGTCAACGTGAATAACGTTTTCGTCGTCAAAGCAACGTACTACATGGGCAATGGCATCGGTTTCACGAATGTTGGCTAAAAATTTATTGCCTAGACCTTCACCTTTTGAAGCGCCAGCAACGATACCGGCAATATCAATGAACTCCATGGTGGTGGCAATGGTGCGTTCAGGTTGAACAATGGCAGCCAAATTATCTTGGCGCGGGTCAGGTACCGGTACCACACCAGCGTTGGGCTCAATGGTGCAAAACGGAAAGTTTTCTGCGCCAATACCCGCTTTAGTCAATGCATTAAATAAAGTTGATTTGCCGACATTAGGCAGGCCGACGATACCGCAATTAAAACCCATGATGTTTTCTCTATTTGGAATTTTGAAAAAGGCGGATTCTACAAGAAAAAAGGCTCGGAGTAACTGAATAACTCCGAGCCTTTTGGGTTTCTTACCGATAAAAAAAGGGGCGGCCGTAATCAGATTACGGCCGCCCCTGAGAGAGAAGTTTAACTCTTTGGTTTAGAAGTTATAGCGAGCGTCTATGCCCCAAGTCATTGGATCCGATATGCCAGAGTGGCCAACACCAAAAGTACTGGCTGTGTAACCACCAGGGACACCAGTGTATTGGTTGTCCAATAAGTTTTTACCCCAAAGTGCTAATTCGTATTGATCGTCATCGCTGTACCAAGCAATACGGGCATTTAAGATTTCTTTGTCAGCACCGAAGTTTTCAACATTTTCTAAGCCAACAGTGTAGTTGTCGGAAGTAGGACTGATATCTTGTTCGTTGAAGATATAATCCATGTGAAAGTTGATTGATCCGAATGAAACTTCAGGAGCCCAATCAAAAGTGATTGTGTAAGAATCCAGTGTTTCCCCCTTGACTGTAGTACCACCTTGGGAAGCACCTAGTGCGTCAAAGTACTGTTCAGAATCACTTTCACTTTCACGCTGAGTGGTCATTAATCCCAGCATGATCGTGTCGGTAGGCAGCCAATTCAACACGAGCTCCCAGCCTTCATAGTTGTCATCACTGCTGACAATTTGAGGTACACCGGCAATGCCTGGGTAAGTTGGGTCATATGACGTTACTGAGCTTTGCTTGCCTTCTACTTCCATTTCAAAATAACTGAATTGCACGCGCACTTGGCCATCAAAGAAATCGCCTTTAACGCCCAGCTCAATGTTGTTGACCAATTCAGGGTCAATTGAGGCAGTGGCAGTATCCAGATCTAAGCTATCAAAACCACCTGATTTGTAACCAGTAGAATAGCTTAAGTAGGTCATTAGCTCATCCGTTAACTGGTATTGTGCAACGGCACGCCCAGTCGTCTTAGTCCACTTGTCAGAGGCTTTGATTTTAGTATCGGTTATAACTGTACTACCTTGGCTTAAGGGAGAAAGAATATTTGTTGCTTCAGGCAAGATTGTTCCAACCGCACCAGCTCCTAAAATGGCATCTCTTTGTGCATTAAGTAATGCAGCAGTTGGAGCAAGAGGGCTTTCCCAGCTAAATTCTTTTTCATCTTCGCTGTAACGTAAGCCAAAGATCAAATTCAAGCGTTCAGTAATGACAAAATCAATATCGCCGTAAATTCCCCAGCTAGTGAAATCTCCAGTATTATTGACCGCTTCATTCCATAGTGAGCCTGCATAACTTGCGTCAGTCCAAGTGGCGGCCAAGACGCTCTCATAGGGTGCCAGAGCTCCGCCTAAACCACCTGCGGCAGCTAATAATTCAGCCAAAGTAATTTGGTAGTCGGCAGCATCCAAGTTACCTGAAACCGCAGCGCCGCCAAAGGCGTTACCTGTAGCTGCCGTTAGTACGCCAGACAGGACAGTGAAATCAATTGGGTTCCATAGATCAACTGTTGTTGCTCCTGTGGGGTGGGTGCCACTGTATCCTGCTAATAAGGCAGCAGCAGCTGGATCAGCTAAGAAGCCATTAAGAACATCAGAAGCAAGGCTGCTAGCGGTTTCAGAGGTGGTAACAATAGTAGTTGACTGAGTCTTTTTTTCAGTTGAGTAGTTTAAACCACCAACAAAATTGATGTTGTCGCTATTGAAGTTGAATTGCAGTTCCGTATAAAAGATCTCATTGGTCTCAATGTTATCGGTATGCAAATAAGTGTTGATGTTACCCGTACCGTCTTGATCGTCTAGATTGGTGGTCTCTAGATCGCGGTAGTTGGCCCACCAGCTCACGGCCCACTCGTCATTGATTTCGTGGTTAAGGCGGAAGCCCACAGAATACATATCACGAGTTTCTTCTGCGCCGTAGGCATCATTACTGATATCTCCGGCAAACGGGTCTTCGGTCCACTGATCGGCGGTCAAGTCGTAGCCGTTGGTAGAGCGAGGGCCGTTGTTGGTGTCATCAAAGTCGGCACTGACGGTTAAATCAGTTTGCTCAGAAATATTCCACAATACCGCTACACGGCCAGACATATTGTCTTGAGAGTCGACATCTTTGCCGCCTGGGGCAATGTTATCTAAAAAGCCATCACGTTCGTTGGTCATTAGGTTGATACGGACAGCAACGTCATCAGAAAGAGCGGTGTTGTACATGCCTTCCCAGCGCATAAAACCGTAGTTACCCGCTTTTAATTTAACGAAGCCTTCATCGCCGTCAAAATTTGGTGCGTTCGGCACCATGTTAACGCTACCTACAGCGGCATTTTTACCTGATAGCGTACCTTGAGGACCTTTTAATACTTCAACGCGAGCCATGTCAGAAAAAGCAATGGTGGTAGCCGTACTTGGCAGGTATACGCCATCAAAAAAGGTGGCTACGGATGGATCACCACCAGAGCTAATGCTTGAGCTTTGAACTCCACGAATGGATAAGCCTGACTGGGTGGTGCCGCTACCAGCTTCAAAGCCTGGTACATAATCATCCATATCTTCTAATACTAAGGCTCCGGTATTTTCCATGCTCTGGGCAGAAAAAGTATCTACAGCAATAGGCACGTCCATAGAGTTCTGTTCACGCTTCTGCGCGGTTACAATAACTTCTTCTAACGCTAGACTGCGTTCTTCGGCGGTTGCTGTCATGGCGCCGGTTGCCATAACTGATGCAATGGCAATGGCTAAAGGTAGGCGTGCTAAACGCGTATCTGTAGATTTCCGATTCATGGTGTTTCCTCAAGGTATTGAGCAGATTGTTCTGCTTTTATTTTATTTTTGGTAATTAGGTCGAGCAGTAATTCGGAATGACTATAGGCAGGCCATAGGGGTAACTCCGATCAATAGATTTTACGGCTTTAAGAGTATATGTCTTAGGGATTTCAGAAATCCGTCAGACTATTATGAAATTCATCAGGTTTATTTTGAATTTCTTAAGAAATAGTCAGGCTTTTTTTACGAAATTCAGTAGGCGTCAGTTGGTGGGTATCTTTGAAGGCTTTATTAAACGTACTGAGTGAGCGAAAGCCAGCATCTAAAGCGATGGTGAGAATGGGTAATTTGGCGATTTCAGGATCAGAAAGTCGTGCTGAGGTTTCTTGAATACGGTAACAATTGAGAAAGTCATTGAAGTTACGGTAGCCAAGACCACTGTTAATGACACGACGCAGGTGGTGTTCTTTAACTTCTAATTTAACCGCGAGCTGGCCAATACTTAAATCCATTTCTCGGTAAAAGTGGTCTTGCTCCATTATTTTGGTTAGCTCTAAAAGTAACTCTGGAGAGACTTCAACGGGATTAACTTTTGTGGTTTCTGGCTCAGTCGAGGATATCTCTAACTCTGGTTTAGGAACGATGATTTCTGGTGTGTCAGATTGTACGAGAAGCGGTTCTGATTCAGTAGAGTGTGACTCAATAGTAGAAGGTGACTTAATAGTAGAGTGCTCACTAATGAATCTTTTTTTGATGTAAGCAAACATAAGGTCACGAGAAAATCGCAATAAAATAGCGTTGGTGATCAACAATAAAAATGCCGCGGTTAAATATTGTATGTTAATAAGCCAAGGCAAAGAGGCTGAGAAAAACTCTCGGATCAGTAGCATCCCAAGCAATATAACGCCGTTTATTCCGCAAAACCAAATGCGCAAATAGCGGCGTGATTCAACCAAATCATCGCCCCAGTGGCGCGCGACAACAAAGACGATCATGCCGACCAATATAAACTCTAGTGCCTCGGGAAAATGAACCAAGAGCCATTTTAAATGCTGGGTATCGCCCCAGCGCATAATCTGGCTGGTTAAATCAATTAAGGGTAAAATTATAGTGACGGCAACTAATACGATTTGCCATCGCTTAAGTATGAAGGAGTCATCAAACAAGCTGTAACTAAACAGCCAAAATAATCCGGGAATGGCTGTCATTAGTGATACGGTTAATAAGTGCCAGGGTGTGCCACTGGAAAAGGGTGCTAAGAAAAACCCTAGAATGCTGAGTAAAAGAATACCGTACAAGCGTTGCTGGATTGATGTTCCTGGGCTGTAGGACAGCATGATCCAGCCGAATAATATTTGCGCTAGAGCTATGCCCATGGCTAAGGGGAAAATAAATTGAAACGGCTCGATGTGTTGCCAATCCCATACGGGTGAGCGCATGGATTGAACTATGGTCGCGGCCTGTTGGCTGTTTTCAGCAATAGATTCTAGTTTAATCAATTCGTGTTTTACTTATTATTGGTTTTAGAAGCTGTTGTTAATGATTTATCAACAGCCGTAAAACACGAATGTTAGCAGGGTAACTATAATTAAGCGATTAAGCGATTAAGCGATTAAGCGATTAACGACCTAACCAGCCGCCATCAACCGCTAAGGTGGTGCCATTCACATAATCTGATGCTGAGCTGGCAAGGAAAATAACCGCGCCAGCCATGTCGGCGGGGATGCCCCAACGGTTAGCCGGTATACGCTCTAGAATGGCTTGATTGCGTTGCTCATCTTTACGCAGCTGCTCGGTGTTGTCGGTAGCCATATAGCCGGGAGCAATGGCATTAACGTTGATGTTTTGCGCGCCTAATTCATTGGCCATTAACATGGTCAGACCTTTCACACCGGATTTTGAAGCGGTGTAAGAGGGCACCCGAATACCACCTTGGAAAGACAGCATAGAGGCTATGTTAATGATTTTTCCTCCGGACTTTTGCGCAACGTATTCACGACATACGGCTTGCGACAAAAAGAACAAGGTTTTTAGATTGAGGTCCATAACGTCGTCCCAGTCTTTTTCACTGAATTCCAGTACGTCATTGCGGCGTATGGTGCCCGCGTTATTAACCAGTATGTCCATGCGCCCCATGTCAGTTTTGATCTGTTCAACAATAGGGGTAACGACACTGCTGGAGGTTAGGTCGGCTTTAATACCTAAGTAACGACGCCCTGTACTGCGAACTATCTCGGCAATACGGCTGTCATCGCTCATGCCTATGCCGACTACATCGGCGCCGGCTTCGGCAAGTGCTTGCGCCATGCCAAAACCAAGACCACGAGATACGCCGGTAACAATGGCGACTTTACCATCGAGTTTGAAACTATTAAGAATGCTCATGTTAATAACTCACTAAAACCTAAAGAGGAAAGATGTTTAACGCTGTTTTCTAACGATTGAAACGGGGTGCGGCTGTCTTGTTCGATGGCCATAAATTCAACCCCAATTTGCTGGCAGCTGTTAACTATTTTTGTGAAATCCAGTGTGCCTGCGCCTAGCTCAGTATCGGTCGGAAGCAGATCAAAGAATTTCCAGTCAATCCGATAATCACGTAAGTGAACAACTTTAACGCGGTCGGCTAATTCTACTATTTTCTCGTGGGGGCACTGACCGCCACGCTGTAACCAATAGGTATCCAATACCAAGCCAACATTTTCTGGGTTGGTGTGCTGCAAGATAATATCTAAGCCTAATTCGCCATTAGAGTGAGTGTTTTTCCCGTAGCGCTGAAACTCAAAGTGATGGTGATGAAACAATAAATTTAAGCCTTGCTTGCGGTACAAATAGCCCAGATGATCAAGCTCGATGGAGAAATTTATTAAGCGCTCAATGCCGCCTAAAATGCACAGTGTTGGTAATACCGATACCACCACGTTGCGACAGCCGAGTTGCTTGTGCAGCTTAACGCTGTAATCAACGTTTTTTTTCAAAAAATCAAACGTGTTTTGGGTGCTGCCAACGGTGATATCAAAGTCGTTTATCTGTTGGGTAATAGAATCGATGGTTTGAGGTTTCCAGTCGATTCTGGCCAGCTCTATCGCTCCAATACCCATTGCCTGTAATTTGGCAAACGTATCGGCACGCGCAGCAGCAGATTGGATGTGCTTACGCACGGTGAATGTCTGAACAGCAATTTGTGGCATGATTGAACTCGGTGGTTATAGATTGCCGCGCTTTATGAGTGCTGCGGCAATCGTACTTTCAGAATTAACGTAAATCGCCCATGGCGATGTGGTCCATATCATCAAAGGTTTGGTTCTCGCCAACCATGCCCCAAATGAACGTGTAATTACTGGTGCCACAGCCAGAATGAATCGACCAGCTAGGTGAGATCACAGCTTGCTCGTTGGCGACAACGATGTGGCGTGTTTCATGTGGTTGTCCCATAAAGTGCATAACCCGAGCGCTATCGTCTAAATCGAAGTAGCAATAGACTTCCATGCGGCGTTCATGGGTATGGCACGGCATAGTGTTCCAAACACACCCTTCTTCTAGCATGGTTAATCCCATTACCAGCTGACAGCTTTGGCATACGGCAGGATGAACGTACTGATAAATAGTGCGCTTATTAGAGGTGCTTAATTCACCAAGACTGACGGGGTTGGCTTGAGCAATGCCAATTTTAACGTTCGGATAACTTTGGTGTGCTGGCGCCGAATTGAAATAAAACTTGGCGGGGTTAGCCGCATCGGTTGATTGCATTTGAATGTCTTTAACACCCATGCCGATGTATAAACCATCTTTATTGCCCAGCTCAAATACTTCGCCATCAAGAGTGATAGAGCCTGCGCCGCCAATATTAATGATGCCGGCTTCGCGGCGTTCAAAGAAATATTCTGAACCCATTTCTTTGCCTGCACTTAACGTCAGTGATTGCGTTACCGGCATGATGCCTCCGGCAATAATACGGTCGACATGAGAATAGGTGAGGGTTGAACGATCGGCTTGAAACAGCGTTTCTATTAAGAAGTTTTCACGCAATTCATCCGTGGTGTAATGCATGGCATCGTTGGGATGATTGGCGTATCGAACGTCTAGGCTCATGCTGTTGTCTTTGGCGGAATCTGTATTGGTGCTCATAAGGTGAATCTCCTGTTAGCGTTCTTCACGAATGCCGTTGTAAAAATCAAGGAATAACGCTTTGCCGTTATGCTCTATTGTCATGGTGTGTGCTTTACGTTCAACCTTGGCGTAAGGCGAGTCAAAGCGAGCGTGTTCAGTGTTGACCACTTGGCCGTTAACCTTAAAATCGCTTTGATAGTTTAATTCTAATAATTGGTTGTTGCTTTTGTAGCTCAATCGATTGTCTTCATAGCTTACTGGGTTACTTTTTATGCGAGCGATAAAGTCAGCGAATGAGCCTTCAGATGTCGCTGTACTCAGCTCAAATATCCAATAACTGTCTTTACCTGGCTGAATTAAGTCATGGTCACGCCACTCGCCCGTGTGAAAATTTAGCGGGTTGCGAGCGGTAAAGGCAAAGTAGGTGTCGCCCTTGCGACCAAAAGCGTAACGGCCATCAATAAGATGCTCGTCCATGTGCTTTTTCGGAAAATGAGCGTGAGTATAATCGACCAACACTGATTCCATAAAGCCCGGTTTTTTGGGTATTTTGAAAATATTCATAACAATGTTTTTGTCTTGCGCTGCATGCGGCAAACGGCCACCTCCAACCCAGTAGCCTGGTGAGCCGCTGAGGGCACCAGTTTCTGATAATGAGCGGGCGGGATGAGTCGTGAAAATACTTAAGTCGTCGGCTATGGTGGCATTCCAAATATGGTGTTGGTCGCCGTAGCTACCAGGATGGTAACTTTGCGCCGTGGCCAATAGGTAGTCAGGGGTTCTATAGGTGTAGGTGTTTGCTCGCTGAATAGAAGCACCATTGGCAACTGGGTTAAGCACTCTACTGACGGTAGGTAATAGGCCCGATACACGCAGAGATGTGATGTTAAGCATTTTTATATCGTGTAAAAACTCATTTGGAAACATATTGTTAGCGCTGATATAGTCCACTGAGTTTTCAACGACCTCAGGGTTGATGAACGATTCCATTGCCCACTGCATCATAATTTGCGGATCTTCTAAGCCCAGTAAGCCTTCGCCTTCTAGTTCGCTCATGTTAAGGCCGTTGGTGGCTTTAATAACAACACTAGTCTCATCTTCACCGATGGCTTTAATGACCTTAGGCACTTGGTAATTCTTAAGGTAGATAAAGTTCAAATCCATGCCTTTGCGGTCTGGATGATTATAGCCCCAGCGGTTTTCTCCCCATATGTGCTCAATAACGGTGCGCATTGAGTTGCCTTTGCCGTGGACCTTACTGCGATGGTATAAGCGGCCACTGGTGGTGATAAAGGTGCCTTTATAGGATTGGGTGGCTACATCGTTTAACAATAAGTCCAAGATGATTTTGGCTTGTTGAACCATTTCGGCGTCTTGCGAGAATTCAATTAAGTTGGCCAGTGGCGCGATATCTTCAACGTAGTAAACATTGGAATACCATTCTGTAAAACCGTACAACCAGCGCTGCTCTAACCAGGTCATGATACGCTGACGGGCCATTTCTTTATGTTGGCTTCCAGTTTTTCCAGTATTACTGAAGACGGAATCAGGCCAGCGTTGTCCCGCTAAAAACTCAGAAGTAGCAAAGAGTAATTGGTGATTCTCTGACCAGTAACACATGGCGTCTGTGCCAGGTTGATCCATCCAGTATTTAAAGTCGAGGAAGGTTTCTTTTATTTTTTCTTGGTACTGAGCGTCAACTTTGTCCCAGTGGCTATAAACGATGCGCATCAGAGGTTGCAGTTGGAAATCAGCGGTGTCATAGCGGCCATTAGCGTATTCAAAGGTACCGTCTAAAGTTGCAAGGTTGACGGGATTGTCATTTTCCAAGTCAAACAAAACTTGATTGGGCTTGCGGTGCGGCTTTTGTTCGGGTTGTGCCATTACCCGTTCAATCTGTTCGTTTTGATAAACATCGTAACCAACCCAGCCGGCAAGACAGATAATTATCAGCAAGACGTAGGCAGTGATTTTTTTCATAATTAGGTCTCTTGGTTCTTCATTTTTTAAATTAGAGTGATTAATGGCATAGTGAATATGACCGGCTAAACAAGTTGGCGGCGCATGTCGGCCAGTTCTTCTGCTGTTAAGTTGTCTTCCGGTCTTTCTCCGCGTTTAAACTCTAAATGCTGCCTGAGCTTTTCGTGGGTTGTATGATCTAGAGAAAAGGTTCTGGCCACAAAAAAGGCTGGAACCAGTAGGCAGGCGGGGAATAGAAATACAATCAATTGCAGCGCGGTTATGACGGTTTCTGGCTGAGTTTGTAGAGTTTCAGAGTATTTTCCATCGATCATTCCTATAACGGGCGGCAGATAACCGGATAATTCTAGTGTCATGCCGACAATGAAGATGCCTATAGCGCCGGAAAATTTTCGGGTAAAGGTCATTACACCGCTGAAAGAACCGGCAATTCGATAGCCGAACTCAAGCTCTCCTAAGTCGGTAACGTCGGGGAAAATAGACCATGGCATGACCACGCAACCAACGATACCGCACCCCATAAAACCGGAAATGAGATAGATGGCAGCAGGATGCCAGTCGGCTTGATAGAAGGCCATGACAGTGGCGCCAATCAACCAAATGACGATGCTGTAGCGGTAAACAACTGCTTTGCCGTATGTGTTTGCCAGCATCACAACAGGGGGAATTAAGATTATCTGGACGATTAATAGTGTGCCGATGACTAAATCGATTTCATCGGGGCGGCCCAAATAGTAGAGCATATAATACTGGAATACCGCCGATACAACGTCCATCGTTAAATAAGCCATAAAATACATGCACAGTAATTTACGGAAGCTTTTTATTCTGAGTGGGCGAATAAAAGACTCTAATTCAAAGTGACTCTTCTCATTGCCAATGGGAATTCGTTCTTCGGTATAGAAAAAAATCAATAGATACGGAATGGCGTAAAAAATGGATAAGATAAACCCCATCCCAAGCCAGCCGGCAGTTGGGTCATTAAACATTTTGACTAACGTGAGTGGTATTACCGCGCCAATTAACGACGACACTTGAGAGAAAAACAAACGCGTGCCATTAATTTCGTTACGCTCTTTATAGTCGAGGGTGATTTCACTGCTCATGCTGGCGTAGGGGATCAAAATCATGGTGGAGATTGTTGAAAAATAAAGATAAGACGCCAAAACGGCGGCGAATTTAGCGCCCGTACTATCAAAACTGGCTGGATACCATAGCAAGGTGAAAGACGTGATGACGCCAAAAAAGCCCATGAACAGATAAGGTTTTCGACGCCCCCAGCGGGTGCGGGTATTGTCGGTGATAACCCCCATGAGCGGGTCGCTTATGGCATCCCATATTTTGGACACCAGAACAACGGTACCCGCCAAGGCAGGTGAGATTTGGACGACATCGGTTAGAAATCGTAAGTAATAGAAGGCTATGATGACCTGCGATCCGCCAATGAATAAGTCACCCATGCCGAAGATGAGTTTTTCTTTTCTGGCTAGAGGTTCTCGGGTGCTAGCGTGACCATTCATTGGGCAGGCTCGTCTATTAATTTGAGGTTCATGCCGGCAAAAAACAGAGAAGCCAAACCGTAGGTCCAATCATTGCCGCGCGGGGTGAGTTTGTAGCTCAAGTAAGGGATCAACTGCATCGGTATGGTGGGCGCGCTGATCATGGGCATGCTGAGCAGGCCGTCGCGCATCTCTAGAGAATCAACGACAGCGGTTAAGGCTTTGAGTCCGGCGGTTTTGTATTTTTCGTCTAAATACCCACTGCGATAACCTTGCAGCCAGCCGCTCGCGATGAGTGCTGTAGCGCTGCTTTCTTTGTACGTTTTCCCCGGTTTGTTGAAAACGGTTTCATAAAAGCCATCTTCACACTGATAAGGCAGTAGAGCCTCTGAGGTTTCACGCAATATATTGATGGCGTTTTGACGTTCCTCGCCATCGGATAAATGCTCCAATAACAAAGGGAAGCCAGCAATGACCCAGCCGTTACCACGGCCCCAATACAGTTTGTTCTTTGGGTAGGTATGGCCGGCTTTGGTCCAATAGCTGTGATAAAACAGTTTGTCTTCTGGGTCTTGTAGGTATTCGGCGAAGAGGCTGGGTTGGCGACGAGCAAAGTCAAACACTTCTTGGTCACCGCTGTTTTGTCCATACCAACTGCTGAATACGCCATACATCATGACGGAATCCACCCACACACTTTTTGGGTACATCCAACTTTCGGGAGATGTGCCCAAATGGTTAGGCATGTATTCCAGTACTCTGGGGGTGGTCTTCATATACGTTATGGCGCGATCAACGATAGATTTGTACTGTTCATTTCCGGTTTTAAGCCACAGCCAGTAGGCGGTAATCGCCGGTGCTGAAGTGTCAGACTGATCAATGCGATAACCTTTCTTGATCCAGTGATCTAGGTAGCGTTGGCAGTAATCTTGATAGCGTGGTTCACCCAGTACCTCGTCTAAGCGTAGTAGGGAATAGGTGAATAAGGCTTCACCCCATTGCCACTTGAGTTGTTCAGGTTTGTGGCGCTGTACCGATGCGTCGGCAAGTTCAATAATACGGTTGAAAACAGACGAAGACATAAGCGGTAGCCACCAGTGGAATTATTTATGGGGCCATTATTGTTGGGTTGTGACAAACCTTCTGCCAAGTTTTAAAAATTCATCAGGTTATTTTGAGAAAAATTCACGACGGCATCATTGGGCTGAGCCGGCGTGAATATAGTGAGATATTTTTACTGTATTTATAGCGTGTTAATGCACTGCTCTAGTTCGTCGGCACCACCAATACATTGGCCATCAACAAATATTTGCGGCGTTGTGCCTTGGCCACTGATAGCGGCTAATGAGCTGTAACTAACACCATGGCTGCCCAGTTCAATGACTTCATACTTGAGGCCTTTGTCGCTTAATAATTGTTTGGCACGGGTGCAGTGCGGGCAGCCAGGTTTGCTCAGCATAGAGATACGCTTAGGTAGCTCGGCTTTAGCGTTAATGTAGTTGAGCATGGTGTCAGCATCAGAAACCTGAAAGGGGTCGCCAGGTACGTCGGGCTCGATAAATTGCTTTTCAATTACGCCGTCGTTAACCAACATGGAGTAGCGCCATGAGCGGTCACCAAAACCTATCTCATTTTTGGAAACCAGCATGTTCATGCCGCGGCTGAAGTCGCCATTGCCGTCGGGGATAAAACGGATGTTCTCGGCATCTTGATCTTCCTGCCATGCGTTCATTACAAACGTGTCATTAACGCTTAAGCAAATAATCTCATCAATACCTTCTTTGGCAAATACCGGAGCTAATTCGTTATAGCGCGGTAAGTGGGTAGATGAGCAGGTTGGGGTAAAGGCGCCCGGCAGTGCAAATACAATGACTTTTTTACCTTTAAATAATTCATCGGTAGTAACGCTAACCCAGTCGTTACCCTGACGGGTTGGAAAGGTAACCGTGGGGACTGTCTGATTTTCTCTGTTTTCTAACATGCTTATTTCCTCGATGGGGTTAAGTTGAAATTAGTATGGATCAGTCTTGATAATTAATAAAGTTAATTAAATGTATTGTCCTGATAGCTTTTATTGATGCCCTTGGTTGATGTTGGTTGGTGGCGTATAGCACGCGTTTATTCGTGCCGAAGGGGGCTGAGTGTCACTAAGTTAAGAGCTTTCACCATTGTTTTATCTGTCATTGCGAACTCGTCATTCTGGCTTCCGAGTCTGAACCCATGGATTCTGGCCTACGCCAGAATGACGGTAATGGATCGCCACACCGTCGGTTCGCGATGACGTAGTAATTTGGCTTAACTTAATGGCATTTGGGGCTGGCTTGATTCATAAGATGCTAGAGGTTGAGTAGGCCGTAAGCTAGTCGGTTGGTGTTTTTAATTTTATCCCTGCGTGTGCAATTCTTTCATCGCTTGGTTCCAGTTGCCTTGGAGGAGTGCTGGCAATTGTTTAATCGCATCTCGAGTGCTAGCTTCGGTGAGCTGGTATTCGCTGCTGGGGGCTTTTTTTAGAACGAAATTGGAGACTTGCTTAGGGTCGCCTGGATGGCCAATGCCTATTCGTAGGCGGGCAAAGTCTTTGCAGTTACCGAGTGCGGTAATGATGTCTCGCAAGCCGTTATGACCGCCATGGCCACCGCCAATTTTTAAGCGAGATATTCCTGGATCTAAGTCCAATTCATCGTGAGCGACTAAAATCGCTTTGGGTTCTATTTTAAAAAAGTTTGCTAATGCGCCGACAGCTTGACCGCTACGATTCATAAAAGTTGTGGGTATTAATAAATGGACTGTGTGATGTTCAATAACGCCCTTGCCGTAAAGACCGAAATATTTTTTGTCGGCTGATAAGGTAATGTTGTGTTGGTAGGCGACCTCCCTAACAAAATCTTCACCGGCATTGTGACGAGTGTTCTCATACTCTTTGCCAGGATTGCCAAGGCCAACAATTAAATGAATGGGTGTGTCCATAGTGATACCTGACGTTCCTTATGTTTTAAATGTAAAAATGGCCGCCTAGTGTTGCCACTAGCCAGCCATTTTGAATTATGAAGCGAATCGTGTGACAAGCTTCATAATGTTGCTGCGATGAAGAATTAGTCTTCTGCAGCGTCTTCAGCCGGAGCTTCTGGTGCGTCTTCTACAATCGCTTCGCCTTTAGGCTTATTGATTGAGGCAATAGGAAGATCGTGATCTTCACCGTGCGTAAGGGCAACAGAGGTAACACCTTTAGGCAGTTTAATATCAGAGATATGTATGGTTTGACCCAATTCAACGTCGGCTAGATCAACTTCAATAAACTCTGGGATGTCGCCTGGTAGGCAAGAAACTTCAACGTCAGACATGGCGTGAGAAATTACGCCGCCTTGATCTTTAACGCCTTTGGCTGTGTCTTCATTGATGAAGTGCAACGGAGCTTTCATGGTTAGTTTTTTGGTTTTAGACACGCGTAAGAAATCGGCGTGCATAACTTCAATTCTAGCTGGGTGACGTTGCAAATCTTTTAAGATAACACTTTCACTTTTATCGCCAATATTAATGGTGATTACGTGAGAATAAAAAGCTTCGTTTTCAAGCTGCTTGATCAGATCTTTGTGAGGCATCTGAATGCTAACAGGGTTCTTTTTACCGCCATAGATGATGGCTGGTACTAGGTTGCTCAGGCGACGTAGGCGGCGGCTCGCACCTTTCCCTTCATCTCCACGGAGCTCGGCATTTATTACAAAATCTTCAGACATAAGTCTTTCCTCTATTGGTACTGGTATTTTATTGCCCAGTATTTAAGTCTTCAGTTGTTAGGTTCCGCGACCAGAAACGTTAACAGCTGGGTAAAATACTTAAGCCCACTAATACCTAAATTGGCATTGGCGGGCTTAAGCGGTTTTCTGAATGAGATGTTTTATTGTTGAAACATGGCACTCAGGGATTCTTCATTGCTCAAGCGGCGCATGGCCTCTGCAAGCATTTTTGATAAGGTAAGCTGACGGATTCTACCACAGTTTATGGCGTCGTCTTGCAGTGGAATTGAATCGGCGACGACTAATTCATCAAGTACTGATGCTTCAATATTGGCTATGGCGTTGCCGGATAATACAGGGTGAGTACAGTAGGCAATAACCTTCTCGGCGCCAAATTTTTTCAGCGCTTTGGCTGCCCCACATAATGTACCTGCGGTGTCGACCATGTCGTCAATCAAAATACAGGTACGGCCTTCAACGTCGCCAATCAGGTTCATGACTTCGGCAACATTAGCTTTAGGGCGACGTTTATCAATAATGGCTAGATCAATGCCGAGTTGTTTAGCGGTTGCGCGAGCTCGAACAACACCCCCGATATCCGGTGACACAACAATCATGTTCTCGTATTTTTGGGCGCGAATATCATCAAGCAATACTGGCGAACCGTAAACGTTATCTACAGGAACATCGAAGAAGCCCTGAATTTGCTCTGCGTGTAAATCAACAGTAAGTACGCGATCAATACCAACGGCAACCATCATGTCAGCAACAACTTTAGCTGTGATCGGAACTCTAGCAGAGCGCACACGACGATCTTGGCGGGCGTAACCAAAATAAGGTACCACGGCGGTAATACGACCAGCTGATGCGCGACGTAGTGCATCAACCATAACGATCATTTCCATTAAGTTATCGTTAGTTGGAGCACACGTTGGTTGTACAACGAAGACTTCACGGCCGCGTACATTTTCATTCAGTTCAACCGCAATTTCACCATCAGAAAATTGGCTAACGGTGGCGTCGCCCATAGGAATGCCGAGACGAGTAACAATTTGTTGTGCTAATTTGGGGTTTGCATTCCCAGAAAAGACCATGAAATCTGCCACGTGAAGTACCTGCTCAATGTTGGGGGTTGCTGATAAAAGAGGGTTTTATGTAATTGATTTACGCTATTAGCGTTTACATCTTATTTGGCGTCTAAAGTCATTCTATATCTTTAGTTAAAATGGCTGGGGTGGAAGGATTTGAACCTTCGCATGACGGGATCAAAACCCGCTGCCTTACCGCTTGGCTACACCCCAATAATAATTGCTAACTGAATAAGGCCTTATGCGTCGTAGAAATATTGACGCCTTGTGCGATAAACCCATGTAGATGCTCTGGTGCTTTGAGCAATACTTGTTGGGCTTCTTCTCGAGTTTTAAAGCTCGAAAAAACGCAAGAACCTGTTCCTGTTAGTTGAGCTTCAGCGTATTGATTCAGCCAATTTAGGGCTTCATCAACCTCAGAAAAGAGGCGCCGAACTAATGGTTGGCAATTGTTTCCGCCACCCTGCTCAAGAAAGGCCGCTACTGTAATGTTCGGAGTGTCTCTTGTCAATTCTTTATGAGAAAAAATAGTGGCTGTTGATACGTGGCAATTTGGGGTTAAAACCAAGAAGTAAAGTTCAGGCATTAATATTTCTGTGAGTTGTTCGCCTACACCCTCAGCCCAAGCGGTATGGCCTTTAACAAAAACCGGTATGTCGGCACCTAATTGGCCGCCGAGTTCGGCTAAATAATCAATGGATAGGTCTAAATTCCAGAGCTCATTGAGTGCTAATAAAGTGGTTGCCGCGTTGCTGCTGCCGCCGCCAATACCACCGCCCATGGGTAGGACTTTGTTGAGTGTGATATCAACACCTTGGTTCGGAGTGTGATACGGTTTTAGTAGTTCAGCGGCCTGAATTATAAGATTGCTGGGGGTGTTAAGTTCGGCCATGTTACTTTGCATATTAATCACGCCGTCCTGACGCGATTTGAACGTTAATGTGTCACCGTAATCCAACAGTTGAAACAGGGTTTGTAGTGTGTGGTAGCCGTCGTCTCGACGACCAGTAATGTGGAGAAATAAGTTGAGTTTGGCTGGAGAAGGCAATGTCAGAGTTTGAGGCTTGGTCATTAATATAGACGCCAGTTTTTAATAATGATTGTGGTTTTAATCTTGTTGTTAGTGGCAATAATTTTTTGTGGTAATAGCCAGCCGTCGTGTTGTTTGTAGCGAGGGAATTCAATATTCCAACCCAATTGTGACAGGCTGATAAGTTGACCGCTTTCGTCTTTTAGGATGCTGGTGATTGGAGCTAGTGGCGATGCAACTCCTCGTAGCCAGTAATACAGGTTTTCTATAGGAAGTGACCAACCTAGAGAGCGCTGCATGAGTTCTTCGGGGCTTTTGGCATAGATTAACGGCTTATCTCCAGCCCGCAGAGACACTCTTGTTTCATTACCTTTTATCCACGTCGCCCCTTGCCCTAATGGTCCGCTTAAGTGAATGGCCCAAGTGTCGGCTTCTTGCTTCCAGTTGAAATAGAGGCTGCCTGAATTGTTGGGGATTTTTAGTCCGATTTTTCCTTGAGCTTGCCAGTGATCAATACCTAGCAGTATTTGCTGATATTCAGTGGCATTGGTCGTGTTGGGAGCAAATTTGGCTGGCCTTTGTGCAATGACAATGGGGCTTTTGATGCTTGTGCCAGTTTGTGATTGTCGTTGGGCGTCAGGTGACGATGTGTCGGTTGTCTTAGGTAGACTTGAGCAGGCGCTAAGCAGAGCAATAGCCATTGCGAAAGCAGTGTGGCGCCAATTTTTAGATGTCTTAAGTTTTAAGTATTGATTGACTCGGGGGAGGGTGCTAGTTGGTAACATAATCAACACGCCGCTGGTTATTCAACAGAAGTTTTAAGTAAGCGCAGTTTGGTTTCTTCAATAATCGTGCTGCGTGGATTGAGTTCAAGACCCTGTTGCCATACTTTATTGGCTTCATCTTGAAGATTGCTAACCCATAAAACTTCGCCTAAATGGGCAGCGATTTCATGGTCGGGCATGGTTTGCATAGCTTGGCGTAACCGCAGTAGCGATATCTCGTAATTGCCAAGACGATATTGAACCCAGCCCATGCTATCGATTATGGCGGCGTCATCGGGTTTTATCTGCAAAGCTTTTTCAATTAAAGCCAAAGCTTCATCTAACCGTTCGTTGCGATTAGCTAATGTGTATCCGAGCGCGTTAAGAGCAGTGGCATTGTTAGGGTCATACTTAAGTAAGGTGGTCAAGTCGGCTTCTAAGTTGTCAAATTGCTCAAGCAATTCATAAGTCATTGCACGACTGTAAAGTAGCTGGGTGCTTTCAGGATGCTGTTGTATGGCAATAGATAAAAGGTCTATCGCGGCTTGGTATTGTTGGTGATTACTAAGAACTTCTGTTTCTAACAAATACAGTCGTTCGGCTTGATCTGGAAATTGGGACCTTACAGAGTCTAAGTGAATTTTAGCATCATCAATATTGCCGTTTCTTATTAATATATCAGTGCTATGCAGTAATGCGGTGGTAAAATCAGGCCCAGGCTCTACCAGTAAATAGTTTTCTAAAGCAATGTCGAAATGCTGTAATTGTTCAGCAATTTTACCGAGGTAAAAATAGGCTGACGATCGGCGATGGGAATAGGGGATTAGTTTTTCGAATAGGGTTTGTGCTGAGTGCAGTTGATCAAGCTCTTTAGTGATAAGGGCTAAGCTGAATAAAATTTCTGGGTCGTTGGGGCTTTTACTGTGCAGCAACTGGAATTGATGCTGGGCTGCTTCTAAATCTATTCCGGCTATGAGGCGAGCGTACTGTATACGTAAGCGATTATCGTCAGGGTATTGTTCCAGCATTTTTTGCAGGCGATTAAGGGCCTGACCTTCTTTGCCTCCCTGCTCGATGAGCAGTAATTTCGCTTCAAGGATGGCGGTAGGTATTAATCTGGGCTCTATTTTTAAGGCTTTCTGTGCGGCTTTGAGGGCTTTCTTTGGCTCACCATTTTGTTGATGCAGTAAGCCAAGGCCGGTTAGGATTTGAGTGTTGAGCGGGTATTGTTTGTGCAGTTCTTGATACTGAGCCAGCAATGTGTCGCGCTGTGTATCGGTACCTTTTTCGGCTTGGGCGGCCAGTGCCTGAAATATGGAGGTACTGCCGTTCTCGAGCAAATAAATGGAATGAGTCAGAGCTTCGTTCAATTGGCCATTTCTGGTTAAAGCTGTTGCCAGAATAAATCGAGCTTCTAAATCTTCAGGTTGTAGTTCCACCCATAATTTGGACATTTCTAAAATGGCATTGTGAGCTTTGAGGTAGCGTGCAATGTGAGTGGCTCTTGCTGCAACGCCGGCGTCACGGGTGATGTGGGCTTGTTGGATGTAATTGCTAAGAGCAACATCATAACGTTCACGGCTGCCTGCCATTTCCGCAGCCACTAAGCTGAATAAAGTGCCAATTGGGAAAGGGCGGTCGACGATTTCTACAGCGTTGGTTGTGGCCTCAGTCTCGGCAGGTTTATTTTGATCCTCTAAGGGCAGCATAGATACCGGCTGATCTTGCTTGATGGGCAACGAACAAGCGGCTAGCAATAATAGACAGCAGCTCAGTGAGCCAAATTTCAATATTGAGCGATAAGCTTTTGTGCAGTACAAAAAAGAAGAGAGCATGCTGTTGTGTCTATTTGTCGTGAGTTGATTGCTTAGATTAATCGTAATAAAGCAGAGCTGCACGTTATCTGAGTGCATTTTTTCATGTTTGTGCCGAAATAAGCCAAAGTAATTTAAAAAAAACGGTGTCAGTGTCGATTGGTACTTGCCAGTGCGATGCAGGAACCGGAGAATTGGCAAATCTGTAATTTATAGTTTGATTGCATAATTTAGGATTATTTAATCTGGCTTTGGCCTAACGTTTGGAATGTATGACTTTACTGGCATTTGGTATTAACCACAATACAGCCTCGCTGGACTTCCGCGAGCAGATAGCTTTTGCGCCAGAAGATGTGCAAACAGCCTTGCGAATGGCCTGCCATGAAGAGGGTTTGAACGAAGCCGTTATCCTTTCTACATGCAACAGAACTGAATTGTACGTGCACGGATCTTTGGATTTAAATCGTCTAATCCAGTGGTTGGTACACTTTCAAAATCTGGATCGTGCTGAACTGGACGCCTGCCACTATAGCTATGCAGGTGAGCAGGCAATTGAGCACATGATGCGAGTTGCTGGCGGTTTAGATTCTATGGTTCTCGGCGAGCCGCAAATACTGGGGCAAATGAAGTCTGCTTATACAGTCGGTTGTGAAGCGGGAACGGTAGGCAGTTATTTACACGGTGCTTTCCATCAAGTGTTTTCCATTGCCAAAAGGATTCGTACTGAAACCGCTATCGGTCAAAACCCTGTGTCAGTTGCTTATGCGGCGGTAAATTTGGCGCAACAAATATTTTCAGATTTGAAACAAAATACTGCCTTACTCGTGGGGGCCGGTGAAACCATTGAACTGGTCGCACGGCATTTAACGGAACAAAAAATTGGCCGCTTAATTGTGGCCAATCGAACCTTAGGGCGAGCCCACGAGCTGGCTGAAAAATTCTCAGCCGAAGCCATTTTATTAGCGGATATACCTGAACATTTACACCGTGCCGATGTTGTCATTACCTCAACGGCCAGTCAGTTACCATTATTAGGCAAGGGCGCGGTTGAATCTGCACTTAAAGCTCGCCGCCATAAGCCTATGTTTATGGTCGATATTGCTGTGCCTAGAGATATTGAGCCAGAGGTCGCTGAGCTTGACGATGTGTATTTGTACAGCGTTGATGATTTGCGCGAAGTCATTGATGAAAACATGCGTTCTCGCCAGGAAGCGGCTGAACAAGCTCATATAATTGTTGCTGAAGGTGCGCAAGCTTACGCCCAACACATTAAGGCACGCAGCTCTGTCAGCACGATTAAAGCCTACCGGCAAAAAGCAGAGACGATTCGTGATGTGGAATTACAAAAGGCCCTGAAATTATTGGAGTCTGGTGTTGAGCCTGAAGCTGCCTTGCAACAGTTGGCTCGGGGTTTAACAAATAAATTAATGCATGCGCCAACTAAACGCCTGAAGCAGGCTGGTGCGGCGGGTGAAGATGACTTGTTGGAATTCAGCTTGCAACTGTTTGATTTGTTGGACTCTGACGAAGCCGATAATTAGCGTGTCTAATATCTGTGTCGTGAATCGCATTCTAAATTTTAAATTCCATGTTTCAAATTCCATGTTTTAAATTCTAAGGATCTAATTCTTAATTAAGTTTCAAATCCTAAATTTTGAATTCTATTATTTAATATTCCATTATTTGTTTTATTTTTTGAGTGAAGTTTATGAAAGACTCTATTTTAGCCAAGCTGGAAATTCTTCAAGATCGCTATGTTGAAGTGGGTGCTCTGTTAAGTGATATAGAAACCATTAACGACCAAAATCGCTTTCGTGAGTTGTCCAAAGAGTACGCCGAGCTTGAACCTGTGGTGCAAAGTTTCGAGCAATATTTACAGGTTCAAGGCGATATCGCTGAGGCTAAAAGCCTGCTTAAAGATGGCGATAAAGACATGCGAGAAATGGCCAAAGAAGAATTGTCTGAGAGTGAGTCGCTAAACGATCAGATCGAAGTCGACCTACAGCGTCTGCTTCTTCCTAAAGATCCTAATGATGATAAGAACGTATTCTTGGAGATTCGTGCGGGAACCGGCGGTGATGAAGCGGCTATTTTTTCGGGTAACTTATTCCGGATGTATTCACGTTATGCTGAATCGCGTAAATGGAAAATGGAAATATTGAGCGAAAATATTGGTGAGCACGGCGGTTATAGAGAAGTCATCACTCGCATCGTTGGGCAGGGCGTGTATTCACAAATGAAATTTGAATCGGGTGCGCATCGAGTTCAGCGCGTTCCAGAAACTGAATCTCAAGGTCGGGTGCATACCTCGGCCTGTACTGTGGCGGTGATGCCGGAAGCTGATGAATCTGTGGCGATAGAAATTAATAAAGGCGATTTACGCGTGGACACTTTTCGCGCCAGTGGTGCGGGTGGTCAGCACGTCAACAAAACGGATTCGGCGATTCGCTTAACCCACTTGCCAACAGGCGTTGTGGTTGAGTGTCAGGATGAGCGTTCACAGCATAAAAACCGAGCGCGGGCTATGTCACTACTGGCCTCTCGATTGCAAAGTGCACAAGATGACAAGGCCGCACAAAGCGTTGCCGATGAAAGGCGTAACTTAGTCGGTAGTGGTGATCGTTCTGAGCGTATCCGTACCTACAATTATTCACAAGGACGGGTCACTGATCACCGTATTAATCTCACCTTATACAAGCTCAATGAAATTATGGAAGGGCAGCTGGACGAAGTTATTCAGCCTTTGGTGCAGGAATATCAAGCCGATCAATTGGCGGCTCTGGCAGATTAATGAGTGCCGACTCGGTGTCGCTGTCGACAGTTCAGGACTGCTTAAAGTGTGACAAATTGTTGTCTTCGGTAAGTGACTCGGCGCGTCTCGATATTGAATTGTTGTTGTGCAAAGCACTGGATTGCAGTCGTACTTATTTGTATGGCTGGCCAGAGCATGAGCTGACACAAGAGCAGCAGCAAGCCTTTCGGCTCTTGTTGGGAGAGCGTCAGTCCGGTCGACCTGTTGCCCATCTACTGGGTAACCGAGAATTTTGGTCTTTGCCATTAAAGGTGAACGATTCCACGCTTATTCCTCGTCCCGATACCGAAATTTTAATTGAGACAGCTTTGGCTTTGAACCTAGCCGCAGATACGAAACTGCTTGATCTTGGTACGGGCACTGGCGCTATTGCTTTGGCATTAGCCAGTGAATATTCAGGGTGGGATATTTTAGCGGTTGATCTAGCGGAAGCGGCGGTAGAGTTGGCTCGTGATAACGTTAAATCATTAGGCTTTACCAACGTTAAGGTTCAGCAAAGCAATTGGTTTACAGTGATTGAGCCACAGCGGTTCAATATCATAGTCAGCAATCCACCTTATATAGATTCTAGTGACCCTCATTTAAAGCAAGGCGATGTTAGGTTCGAACCCAGCTCGGCTTTGATTGCTAAAGATCGTGGCTTTGCTGATTTGTTTTCGATTATCGATATCAGTCGTCACTTTCTAGCGGTTGATGGGTGGCTGTTGTTGGAGCATGGTTTTGAGCAAGGCGTTGAAGTGCGTAAGAAGTTATACGAATGTGGTTATCACTGTGTAGAAACCAGGTTAGATTATTCCGGCAATGAGCGTGTCACTCTTGGGCAGTACAGTGGCGCTGGTTTATGACTAGTACGGCAAAGCACGTTGTCTCAGGTCGGATCGGTTATGGCACGGCTTTGGTTTTATGCACGGTGCTCATGTGGGGCTTGTTGCCTATCGGTTTGAAAATCACCTTAACAGAACTCGATATTTATACGGCAACGTGGATGCGCTTCATTGTGTCGGGCGTATTGCTGGCTGCTTGGATGATTTGGCGACAAGCATTGCCGAATGTTCGTGGCTTTAGTTTGTCGACTTGGCTGTGGGTACTTTTGGCCTGCTCTGGTATGTTGTGCAACTATATTTTTTACGCGTCTTCTCTGCAATTTTTAAACCCGGAAACCGCTCAGCTATTGATTCAACTTGCGCCATTCTTGGTCTTGTTGGGGGGCGTGGTGCTATTTAAAGAGCCTTTCTCTAGGGGGCAAAAATTTGGTGTGGTGTTTTTAATTGTTGGCTTTTTAGTTTTTTTTAACAAGAATATATCGCAATTATTGGTCGCCGACTCAAACTATAGTTTGGGTGTGGTTTTGATGTTTGTAGCCGCGTTGACTTGGGCGGTGTATGCGTTGATTCAGAAACGGCTACTGCGAAAAATGAAATCAATGGATTTGATGTTGATGATTTACATCATGGGCAGTTGTGTTTATTTCCCACTGGCAAAACCGCAAGATATTTTAACGATGAGCAGCTTACCTATGGCGATGCTGATTTTTTGTTGTCTTAATACGCTGGTTGCCTATGGCGCTTTTGCCGAATCGATGCAGCACTTACATGCGTCACAAGTCAGTGCGATTATTACGCTTGTACCAATAATAACGTTTGCGTGTATGTGGATGGCCGTTAAGATTTGGCCCGCGGTATTAGAGCCTAGTGATATGAATATACTGGCTTATGTTGGGGGAGGTATGGTTGTGGTGGGGTCAATTTTGGCTGCCCGCAATAACAGCATTAAAGAAGGCGTAAAAACTTAGGTTATGGTGAGTGACAGTTTTTGTATTTTAGGTTGAAGAGAGTAAATGCCGCACAGGTTTAACGTGACATCTAGCAGCTCATCCCAGGCGTCAGCATTGCGCGCGCCTTTAATGGCTTTATCTATCGCGTTAGATTTTCTCAGCAGTAATTGCAATTGAGTTGACGAATGACGTCGTAACGCGTTTTGAATTAAGTTCTTACGGTTATCCCATACTCCGGCTTTTTTAGCCGCCCAGTCAAAGTTTTTTCCCTGACTGACAGTATGTGAGATGTGCAGTAACGTGCGAATCTCTCGGGCTAATGCCCATAAAATAGTAATGGCGTCAGTTCCGTCGCTGCGTAGGCCGTGTAGGCATTTCACAGCAGAGCGTGTATCGCCACTCAGAGCCTTATCAATTAAGCCAAACACATCGTAGCGGGCGCTGTCGCTGACCATGCCGGCGATCATGTCGGTGGTCACTTGGCCATCTATGGCTAACAGTTTTAGTTTTTCAATTTCTTGAGTGGCAGCTAACAAATTACCTTCAACTTGCGCGGCGAGCAGCGCAATAGTTTCTCGGTCGGCATTAAGACCGCTGCTGCGCAGACGGGTATCGAGCCACTGGGGTAACTGTTGTTCGTTAACGGGCCAAATTTGAACGACGGCGCCACTTTTTTCAAGAGTTTTATACCACTTACCACGTTGGGTGTTGCCATCTAATTTGGGGGTGATAACGAGTAAGATGTTATCGCTATTTATATTCTCGCAGTATTCAACAAAGGCTTTAGATCCTGCGTCACCAGGTTTGCCGTTATCAATACGAAGTTCGAGAATTTTTTTATCAGAAAATAAAGACAAGCTGTTGGCTTCAGTGAGCAGTTGATGCCACTCAAAGCTTTTATCGACGTTGTAGATAATCCGTTCGCTGAAGCCTTGTTGGCGAGCAGCACTACGAATGAGATCGCAGGTTTCTTGAATGAGCAGAGGTTCGTCGCCGCAGATTAAATAAACAGGAGCCAGCTGCTTTTGCAAGGCTCCTGAAAGTTGTTCTGGGCGTAGTTTGGCCATATTAAGATTACTGGGCTGCGCTATCAGTAGATTCAGTTGTTACGGCTGAGTCGACTTGTGCAGGGGCAGATTGTACTAGATCAGCTTGAGCTGGCTTTGGCGCAAGAAAACGCAAACGATTTAAGATTTGATTAGCAAGATTGCTGCGCATTTCCTTGCGAATAATATCTTCTTCTTCGTTCTTGGCTATAACGTCATCGCGATCATAATTGTACGAGCGAATAACGCGTGCGGTTGTGACCGGAGATAAGATTGTTGCCATATTGTCGGCAATATAATAATCGACTTCGTGGGTTAACTCATACTCGCTGGCCAGTGAGTCGCTGCCAACTGAAATGGTGCGGCGATCTTCACGTTCGTTACTCAGATGGATGCTGTACTGGGCGCTTTCCTGAGAGTCAGAAATTCCAACGTTACTTTGCTTCAATATGGCGGTTAATGTTGATGCAGTGACACCATTCTTACTCGAATCAGAAATATAAATATTTTTAACGTTGTCGGGCAGGCTTAATGAACCGCGCAGATGCCAACCGCAAGCGCTAAGTAATGATGCACAGAGCATAAGGGCAATAATCTTTTTCATAAGTTTTCCGTTGTTTTATTTTTATTTCTGGTTTGAGTTTTATTTTACGGCAAAGGTTACCAGCTTTCCTGGAATGACTTTACACATTTTAATTTCTTTGTCTTGTAGAAATTTTTGAACCCCAGGATGATTCTTGGCTTGTTCGATAATACTGTCATTATCAGCGTTGGCCGCCACTTCTATCTTGGCTCGTACTTTACCATTAATTTGCACCACCAGTTCAATAGAGGTTTTAATCAAAGCAGTTTCATCGACGGTTGGCCATTGGGCATCAATAATATCATTTGAGTGTCCCAGTTCGAACCACAGTCCACGGCTAATATGCGGCACAACGGGGGCTAACAATAAAGTAGCGGCTTCTAATGCTTCACGCTCTACAGCCAGTGTGAATGGCGTTGAACGGTCAGCCAATTTGTTAATGTCATTTAACAATTCCATAACAGCCGCTATCGCGGTGTTAAAGGTTTGGCGGCGACCAAAATCGTCGCTGACTTTAGCGATGGTTGCGTGGGTTTTACGGCGTAAATCTTTTTGTTGGTCGCTTAAAGACTCAACCGTCAATTCGCCGCTGGTGCCTGCCTGAATATGCCCGTGCACAGTTTTCCATAAGCGGCGCAAGAAGCGGCTGGAACCTTCAACACCGGAATCGCTCCACTCTAGGGTTTGCTCTGGAGGGGCGGTAAACATGGTAAATAGGCGAACGGTATCAGCGCCGTATTGGTTGACGGCGTGCTGGGGATCAATGCCGTTATTTTTTGATTTGGACATCTTGGTCATGCCGCCCATTTGCAGCTCGCCCGCGTCAGGGTGTGAGGCCGAAACAACCTTGCCGCGATCGTCACGCTCTAGGGTGACGTCGGCTGGGTTAAACCAGTTTTTGCTGCCGTCACTGCTTTCTTGGTAAAACGAGTCGGCTAATACCATGCCTTGGCACAGTAACCGTTTAAACGGCTCATCACTATCAACTAAGCCTTCGTCGCGCATAAGCTTATGGAAGAAACGGGCATACAATAAGTGCAAGATAGCGTGTTCGATACCACCAACGTATTGGTCTACGGGTAGCCAGTAGTTGGCGGATTTGGAGTCGAGCATGCCGTCGGCAAAGTTAGAGCAGGTGTAGCGGGCGTAGTACCAGCTTGATTGCATAAAGGTATCGAAGGTGTCAGTTTCATGTTCTGCAGGTTGGCCATTGTATTCGGTTTTGCGCCATTCTAGATCCGATTTGATTGGCGATTGAACACCGTCCATTTCTACGTCTTCTGGCAGTAATACGGGTAGGCGATCGAGAGGAACGGGTATCTCTCCGCCGTCAGGTAAGTTCAGCATAGGGATTGGTGTGCCCCAGTAGCGTTGTCTGGAAACGCCCCAGTCGCGTAAACGGAAATTGGTTTTTACTTCGCCCTTACCTGCATCAATCAATTTCTTCGCTATGGCCTGAAAAGCCGCTTTGAAATTTAAACCGTCAAACTCGCCAGAATTAACCAGTTTGCCTTTTTCAGTGAACGCGGCTTTTTCTAAATTTATAGATTCGCCATTGGCGGGTTCGATAACTTGGTTAATGGCCAAATTGTATTTTTTGGCAAACTCATAATCACGCTGATCGTGAGCTGGAACAGCCATGACGGCACCTGAGCCATAATCCATCAATACATAATTGGCGATCCAAACGGAAACTTCTTGACCGTTGAGCGGATGAATGGCTTTTAGACCGGTATCAATACCGCGTTTTTCCATGGTTGCCATATCGGCTTCATTAACGGTTTGGTTTTTACATTCTTGGATGAATTCAGTCAGTTCGGTATTGTTCTGAGCTAGTTCCAAGCTGATAGGGTGTTCGGCGGCCAAACTTACATAAGTGACACCCATTAAAGTATCGGGACGCGTGGTGTAGACATCAAAGCTATCAACGCCGGCGATGGTTTGAGTTAAATCAAAGGTTAATTCCACGCCTTTTGATTTTCCAATCCAGTTCTTTTGCATGGTTTTAACTTGCTCAGGCCAGTCAGGAAGTTGGTCTAAGCTGGTAAGCAATTCATTGGCGTAGGCTGTGATTTTAATAAACCATTGCGGGATTTCACGACGCTCTACTAACGCGCCAGAGCGCCAGCCTCTGCCATCGATAACTTGCTCGTTAGCAAGTACTGACTGATCTACGGGGTCCCAGTTTACGGTGGCCATTTTTTTATAGACCAAGCCTTTTTCGTACAGGCGAGTAAAGAACCACTGCTCCCATTTATAATAATCAGGTTTGCAGGTGGCGAGCTCGCGCTCCCAATCAAATCCAAAACCAAGGCTCTTAAGCTGTTGCTTCATGTACTCAATGTTGCTGTAAGTCCACTTAGCCGGTGCGGTGTTGTTTTGAATGGCGGCATTTTCTGCAGGCAGGCCAAAGGCATCCCAGCCCATGGGATGAAGTACGTTTTTACCTTGCATGCGTTGATAGCGAGTAATTACATCGGTAATGGTGTAGTTACGAACATGCCCCATATGCAGCTTGCCGCTGGGGTAGGGGAACATGGCAAGGCAATAGAATTTTTCTCGCTCAGGATCGGCGGTTACTGAAAAACTGCGATTATCTTTCCAGGCTTGTTGTGCCTGAGCTTCAATTTCTGCGGGTTGGTATTGTTCTTCCATTATTTTCCGTAAACCTATTGATCTGTGAGCCCTGTCGAGCAAAGCGGCCCATTATAGGGGCTGCGGCTAAAGAATGCGATGTCAAAAGTGCATGGA
Source organism: Cellvibrionaceae bacterium (assembly GCA_034112445.1). Lineage (GTDB taxonomy): Bacteria > Pseudomonadota > Gammaproteobacteria > Pseudomonadales > Cellvibrionaceae > Pelagadaptatus. Next base: position 47,290 of record JAWUVI010000024.1, read on the forward strand.
TCCTTGTCAGATTAAGGAATAAAGACCGGCCTTTATAGTTAAAATAAAACTCACTGATAGAGCTTATATTCTTTGCGTCACACCGGGGTGTACTAAACTTTAGAGGACAAATTGTTATTCATCAGGCTAGGAAGCCTGTGCCTTGGTCAGCTGCTCAATAGGTGTGTTTTATGTCACGTAATAAAGATGTTCTAACGGATGGTTCAGACCCTTTATCTCGTTTTTCATTACCTGCTAAAAGACTTTCGGTTAAGCCTGCTGTACTGACCAAAAAAGGTGTGGGTTCAGGTTTTTGGCACGATATTATTGCCGAGTTAATGCATTTAGAGGCAACCACGGCTTACTGGGCTTTACAGGCAGCAAATCCGACCGATCTGGACCTGCAAGATTTTCAGGTGAAAATCGATCCATCTCGAAACATTCGCATTGCTGGTGAGCTAGCCTCGGAAGAGTTGATGATTTGCCTAGAATGTTCCCATCAATACTACGCACGCGGGACTATTACCGTGTCACCATGCGACGCTTGTGGCTGCCAATATTTTTCAATGGTTTCAGCTCACTAAGACTTCTTTTTTATACGTGACTAATGGTTCCTTTTTATACGTGACTAATGGTTCTACCTCGCAGCTATATTTTTGAAACTTGTGTGCTATCATGCGCCGCTTAAATTTCACGGCTGTGGATTTAAAGCAGTAAATTCGCAACCGTAAATTGAAAGCAACAAAAAATAAAAATTGAGTCGGTTAAGCTGACCTATGAAATGGATTTTCAAAAAAACCGTGCCGGAGTATGTGGCGCGTAGTTTTTGGATTATAAAAATAATAAAAATATAAGTGTGTTAGATGTCTTTATGAAAAAACTTGCTCAGAATGCAACGGCATTAATAAGCCGCAAAATACCAGAACGCTTCCGACCAGAAATAGTTTCACTACAAACCCGTACTGGGAAGCTAGTAGATGTGTCTCTTAAATGTATTCACTATAACGGCCAGTATTATATTATTTTGTGGTCTGACTCTTCTTGCACAACTCGTAAGTTAGAAAAAAGCGCCGAAAATATTGTTCACCAATTGGTTGATAAGCTGGATGTAGATCCAGAAAAAGCCACGTTTCTTTTGGTTCAAGACGGCAACACATTTGCTTTTTGGCGCTGGCGTTTTGAGTGGGTGGGAAACTCTCCATTAAAGCCAGTGTTTAAAAACCTTAATCTATCCGCACAAAAACAATTGTTGCGGTCGGTGTTTACCGAAGGTAAGGTTTTCTCGTTGTTAAAAGAAAAGTTAACTCGCGTGGCTTGAAGGTGTTGATCAGCCGTTATTGGTTGTCACCTGGGTGATAACTTATAACGGCCTGATCTTTAACGTCAGCCAATGTGAATAGTGATTTCCTTAACTCTCGCTCCTGGAACAACTTGGTTTGGTCATCATAATGAGGTGAGTTTGGTCGATTGACGTTGCCATATTGATGCAATGCCCATGACTCTACTTTTACACCTGATACTTGATCACTTGAAAACTCAGCGATTAAAACATAAGAATCTCCAGCGGTACCCACTTGGTGTTTGCCGTCGAATTTAGTGTGCACTGAGTATAATGTATCAACGCCGCCGTCTATACCGAGTACAGTAGAGCCACGCTTCAGTTTTTGTAATTGCCCTAATGGGACGTCGATCGTGCCAAAGTTCGTTAGCAGCATGTCTATCGCATTGGTTAGTAAGGTTGACGGTGTAGGAATTGGTTCGTGAACTGATTTAAATGTTCTGGCCCTGTGCCATGGTTCGTGAATCAAGCGCACTAAACTGGCGGCTTTGCTGTCTCTGGACATAACACCATCCCAGTTGCGTAAAAGCGCGAGAGCTTTCTCTTCGGTTGTGTTGTTAGCGTTGTGTTCACTCAGCAGAGGGTTAAGCAGTTCAAGATATAAAGATGAGTGTTGGCTGTATTGGTGGTCAAATTTGTAGCGTAAAAACTCTTCTCGGCTGATACTTAAATCTTTACCGAAGGTTTCATGCGATCGTAAACCGCGGTTGTTAATTATCTTTTCTATACCATAGTGATCTGCGTAATCTTGCGGCTTAGGATTACCCTTGCCATCGGTAGTAATAAACGGCGTGGTGTTGGTGTTCATGACAAAGCCAGACTCAGGGTTAAGCACTTGGGGTAATTCATCGAATGGCATAAATTGTTGCCAAATCAACTCCGAACGATCGCCGGGCAAAATAGTACGCCAGTCGATTCCGGCGGTGTTAGGTCGTTGTGGCAAGTTGGCGTTATAGAGGTAATATATATTCTCGGCATCGGCGTAAACGGTGTTCATCATGCTGACGTGTTGCAGACGCATGGCTTGTTGCCACTGGTCGAAACTTTTGGCCTTATTCATCGAAAACCATTGCCAGGCCGCCTTGCCGTGAGCTTCTCGGCCGGGAAGTCGGATCGCATAATAATGGCCGTTTACTTCTAGTACTGGACCATGCTGGCTGCGGTAGAAAGATTTATTCAATGTCCATTCAAACAGTCTCCACCCAAACAATGTCAAATCTAAGGTTATGGGGGCTTTGTGTTGTGATAAGGGTAGCCATTTGCCATCTAATTGATATTCCAGCGCGGGCTTGTTGCGCACAGTCAGTTTATAGACATCAATAAAGTCGGGGCGGTTAACGGTGTGAGCCCAGCCTAGAGTTTGGTTGTGACCATGAAGAATCATTGGCGCACCAGGAAAAGTACTGCCGATCATATTCAAGCCTTGATCGGAAATTATATGCGCTTCGTACCAAGCTACAGGGCCTTCCCACGGTTGATGGCTGTTTATGTTGAGTCGTGTGACTTGGTCAGTGGAGCGCTTTTTATCAACGGCGTGAGTGTTTGATCCCGCAACTTGTGCGGTAAACCAATCTGGCATGGTCTGCTGAAAATCAAAGTGCTTTTCTAAGGGTTGCCCAACTTGTAGCTGTTCCTCAGAGAAAGAAAGCAAATTCTGTAAGACGTTACCGATTCCCATCATTAACGGAAGCTTATGAGTAAAACCCGCCAAAACATCTATACCTCTAGCCGGAAAGAAGCGGGCATCAGCTTCTTCTGGATGCAGCCAAGCGTAATAATTAAGACCTTCTGCGTAAGCGTTGAGGTAGGCTTGAAAATGCGCGGGTAGTTGTTGGAATTGTCGCTCTGAGCGCTTTTTAACATCGAGTAGTCCGACTAAAAAATCATTAGCACCCGCCAATTTACTCAGGGTTAGGCGTGAGAGTTGGCCTTTTGCCGCAACCAAGCTGCCTTGGATAATGGGAAAGTCATCTTCACTGTGAGCAAAAGCAAGACCAAACGCTGCGGCGGCATCGGTTGCGCCGTGTATGTGTGGTATGCCGTATGAATCACGGTAGATAGTTACTTGCTGTTTAAGTTCTAGTGCGCTTTGTGATGGAGCGGCAATACTGGGTTGCGTGAATTGATTACATAAAGCAAGAGCAGCGATAGCGATGCTTAAACATACGAGTGTAAGTAAAAAGTAGCGTTTCATAGTCCTTGTCGGCTTCGAATCCAAGTTTGTTGAATGATATAAGCGTCAGTGCTGGCGCGATGTCGTGCGGCGGTTGTCTCAGTAATGACTTGTTGTTTGGTGTTGTCCCAAATGCTTATTTGAGCTTCGGTAAGAATAATTTCTATTGATGAGAAGCGAAACTCTGGCTCCTTTAATGCCGCATAAAATAATCGGCGCAGCCATGGGTAATCGTGGCTCCAAGCATCACTGTAGACGGTTTTACCTTTCAGGCGATGGTTTAACTCGGTGGCAATAGATCGGGGATCATTGCCGTGAGTTAATAAGTCGTCTCGACTGATGCCATGGATGGCTTCGGCACTTTCTGACCAGTGGGTCCAGTCATCTTCACGTGTAATCAAGCTGCAGTAGCGGTTGCTCTTGTCATCAATTAAGCCAATTTCGATGGGGTAACTGTGCGAGCCAAATCCCGACGCTTCTATATCTATGATGATTGGGGTTTGGCTTTTTTTCATAAGTTAGTTTTGTTATACCAAGTTAGTTTTGTTTTACCAAGTTAGTTTTGCTTTAACAGGTATACCGACAAGCTAACCCGTTCTGCTTGGCTTAGTTCAAATTGGGGCATTGGTGGATTGGGCGTTAAAAAGTATTCACTAAGAGAAGTCATCGTATAGCGCGTATTCAGCTTGTCTAATCGTTTGCCTGTGGCGCTACCGTGATCTGCAAGGCGGTGGCAGTTTTGACAGTGATGTTTTTTGTAAAGGTCTTCACCTTTGGATGATTCCGTTTGAATTTCCGCGTCGGTAAGAGCTAATAATTCTTCATCTGTGGTAGTCGTGATTGAAGACGAAAAGCCTTGCTGCTGAACACCGTAACACACTCGATAAACAGTTCCTGAATAATCATCTGATACGAATAAGCAGCCATCTTTGCCTTCTACTATATCCACAGGCCGGCCGATTATGTCACCGTCTTTTTCAAAGCCCGTCATAAAGTCGCGGCTAGTGATAGAGCCGTCGTCTTGCCAGTCTAAAGCAACAACTTTGTAGCCATCTGCCGTGGAGCGGTTCCATGAACCATGCAATGCTACCAAGGCCGTTTTACTGTAGCCATCGGGTACGGTGCTGTCTTTAATAAATTCAATACCCAGAGGTGCATTGTGGGCACGAAAACCAAAGACGGGGGAGAGTGCGGTTTCAAGCAGGTTCTGTTTACCATCGCCAAGATCTGGGTCAAGGTCACCAAAGCCATTAATGTAGGGCCAGCCATAAAAGCCGTTGACTTCGATTTTATTTACTTCGCAAGGAGGGTAGTCATCGCCTAGTAAGTCGCGGCCATTATCAGTGGCGTAAACTTCATTGCTCCAAGGAGTTGTTGCTAGGCCGACACTGTTGCGTAATCCGGTTGCGTAAATTACGCCGTTACTGCCGTCGAGATCAAACTGCATTATAGTCGCTCGGCGCTTATCTTCTTCCTCACAAACATTACAGGTAGAGCCCATGCTAACCAGTAATTTTTGGTTGTGAACTAGAATGGACTTCCCCCAATGATTTCCATTGTCGGTTAATCCGGTAACAATCTGTTTGTAGTCACCCGTGGTGGAGCCGGTTGTTTGATCAAATTCAATGCGGCCAATAGCGTTAGACTCGGCGATGTAAAGCCACTGTTTGTGCAATAAAATACCGTGAGGGCGAGTTAAACCATCAATCAGGGTAATTACTCCATCGTGCTTTCCGTCGTTGTTATTATCACGTTTGAGTAATAATACGCGGCTCTGACGAGGCTGACTTACCAGAAGATCAGACTGGTCGGAAACGGCCATGAAGCGGATGTGAGGTAAACCACTGGCGTATTGGCCAACACTGAACCCTTCTGGTACTTGAAAGGCCTGCTGGATCGACTCATCGCTTGGCGAGTCCACGCTAAAACCAAAGACAACGCTGAAAATAGCCTTAGGGCTAGAGATTGGTCCCAGATAAAGAAAGCCAATAATAGCTAAGGTGAGTACAAGTATTAAGAGTACGAAGGTGTAGAGTATTTTTTTCAACATGGTGGGTTTTCTTTATGGTTTGGAGGCGGAAGATTAATGATCAATCACGACTTGGTTTCTGCCCGAGTTTTTAGCCTCATAGAGCAATAGGTCGGCTCGGTTGAGCGCTAATTCAAGGCTTTCGTCCTCGGCCTGTACGCAGGTAACTCCTAAGCTAATAGTAAACTTTATTTCGTTGCCGTCGGCGAGAGTGATGTTTTGCTCTGTTGCTACTCTTAATCTTTCTGCAAGACCATGAGCGCCTTGTATGTCTGAATTCGGACAGCAAATAACAAATTCTTCACCACCAAAGCGACTGAAGATATCGGAACTTCGACAAATATCTTTGCACAGGTTTGTCAGATCTATAAGCGCTTGATCGCCGCCACTGTGGCCGTAATTGTCATTAACCGCTTTGAATTTATCCACATCAAGCATAATCAAAGACAGTGGTTGTTGTGAGCGTTTTGATTTGGAAAACTCAGCTTCAGCTAAGTTAAAAAACTGGCGTCGGTTGTATGCGTTGGTAAGCGAATCGTAAGAGGCCAATTTTTCAAGAGCTTCGTTGGCTTCTTGCAAGTCTTCTTGGCTGCGCTTTAAGCGTAGAGCTGAGCGAATACGAGCGGCTAAAATAGGATAAACGAATGGTTTGGCCACATAATCATGGGCGCCAATATCCAAAGCAGAGATAATCTCCTCATCACCATCATTGGCCGATACCATAATAACGGGAATGTCTTTGAGGTCCTCATCAGCCTTTAAGTGAGTAAGTGCTTCCTTGCCTCCCATGACGGGCATCATGATGTCTAATAGGATAAGATCAGGCCGTTCTTTGCAGGCCATGGCGAGGCACTCTTCACCGTTATGGGCGGTAATGATCTCGTGGCCGTCATCTTCAAGGTCAAAGCTTAAGAGTGTAATGTTATCTTTAATGTCATCGACGACTAGGATTTTAGACATGTACAAATTCTTTGTTAGGTGAAGGGTGCAATTGTTAGATAAAGGTTTCAAACGTAAGTCTAGCAGTAAAAAGTACGATGGGTTAGTGTCGTTTATGCCGGTTTATTACGCTAATAGATACAATTATAGAGGTGAAAAATGGGGGACGTCATTAAGTTTAAGCGACCCAGTGCAGCTGAAAAGCATAAAGGAAAAAGTCTGTGTCGGAGCGGGTTTCATAAGTGGCTGGTGGTCAAGGATAAGCAGTTTGATGTTAAGCAAGGTAAATTGATTACTATCTATCAGTGTAAGCGTTGTGATAAAACAAAGACGACCAGCCATTAATATGACCGGTCGCACAGTGGCTTTTTAATGCTCGCAGCCACCAACGCCATGGACGTGGCCATGGGTTAGCTCTTCTTCAGTAGCATCTCTAATATCGGTAACTTCCACTTCGAAATTCAAGGTGATTCCAGCCAGAGGGTGGTTACCATCAATGGTTACGGTATCGCCTTCGATAGCAATCACCTCAACAGCTTGTGGGCCGTCTTCTGTTTCAGCGTGAAACTCCATTCCGACTTCAATATTATCAATGCCACTAAACATCTCACGCGGTACTTCTTGGATAAGTTGCGGATCATTATCGCCATAGCCTTCTTCTGGTGTGACCGCAGCGTTGAGTTTATCTCCCGTGGTTTTACCTTCCAATTGTTTTTCTAAGCCAGGGACTAAATTGTTAGCGCCATGTAAGTAGGTTAAAGGCTCTTGGCCTGCAGATGAATCTAACACTTCACCTGCATCGTTAGTTAGGGTGTAGTGAATGCTGACGGCTTTTTTGTCGGTGATTGTGCTCATGGAGATTCCTATTGTTAAGGTTTGGATACGTACTTAGGTGATTAGGTGTAAATTTTTATAGTTCTAGTCCAGTAACGATTTGGTTATCGATAGAGGCGTTGATCAAATTGATTTCATATTGTTTGCCATCTTTTTCGGTTTGCTGAAGTTTAACGATGAGATAATCCCAGTCATTGGCAAACCAGATCTGTGTGGTGCGTTCAGAGTCTTCGCGCACACGCCTGATTTTTGTGGTGTTGATTTTACCTAGGGGTGTATTCAGAACTTCATTGCTAATACGTTCAAATTTATAGGTTTTTAGGCGTCCACCATCGGCTATTTTATAAGCGGTTAATGGTTGTTGGTTGATAAGATCGTGCCGAAGTTGTAATTGATAACCTAGCTTATCCATGGCCAGCTCAGGTAAAGCCATACTCCAACGTTTACCCTGAACATCGTTGGTTACTTTCTTGTTGGGCCAATCAAAGGTGAGATTTGCGTGGCGATCCTTGCCTAAGCCTTTGCGCTGATAATTGTAATGTTGTGGTGTTAAGTGATTGTTACCTGTGCTGTTTTTGTTTATATCGTTGCGCCAATTGAATTGGCTGTACTCTTGAATGTTAGCAAGCCATGAGCGAGCTTCAAATCGGAGCTCCATTAACTGTGTATCAAGTAATTTGAGGCTTCGCGTGGCGGTGACCTTTATGCCGCTGTAATTGGCTTGATAGGTGGCCACGAATGGTTTGGGAGTGTCGGCAGAGCTCGCAGTGCTAAAGCTCGCCATGGCTAGGCATGCCAGATAATACAAGCAGGGCTTTATGATATTGAAACGGCGTCGCATAACAATTTTCTTCTCTCTAGTGATCCAGCTCAATGCCATGCTCCGTTAACAGCTTGTCTTCAAAATAAGCACGGTTGCCGATCATCTTAATGTTTTTATTCGCCAGCCAATCTACTGCTTTTGGATAGATTTCATGCTCTTGAATTTGGACTTTTCTTGCTAATGATTCGGCCGTGTCCTCAGCATTAATAGGAACAGTCGCTTGAATAATGTTGGGACCATCATCGAGTTCTGGGGTAACAAAGTGAACCGTTACACCGTGAATGTTATCGCCAGAATCAAGCGCTTTTTGGTGGGTATTTAACCCAGGGTATTTAGGCAGTAATGATGGGTGGATATTGATCATCTTACCTAGGTAATGTTCAGTGAATTCGATGGTTAAGATTCGCATGAAGCCAGCTAAAACAATAACGTCTGGCTGAAACTCATCAATTGCTTTTTGCAAATGCTGATCGAAATGGGTTCGAGTCTCAAACAGTGTGTGGTCTATAACGCGAGTTGGAATACCAGCATCAATTGCCCGTTGAATACCATAAGCATCAGGTCGATTACTGATGACGGCGCTGATGCTGGTATTAATGATGCCAGACGTGCTGGCATCAATGATCGCTTGGAGGTTACTGCCGTTACCTGAAATAAGAACCACCGCTGTCGGCATGGATGGTTGCATTATTAAAGACCTAACAACTCTACGCGCTCTTCGCCTGCAACAGCTTCTGCCACATGACCAATAATAAAAGCATCTTCTCCGGCTTCATTTAATATTCTTAGGGCTTGCTCTGCTTGGTCTGCCGGTACAGCGGCAATCATGCCCACGCCGCAGTTAAGGGTGCGGTACATCTCGTAGGAATCTACGTTCCCTTGTTCTTGTAGCCATTTGAATACAGCGGGGATTTCCCATGAGTTAGTGTCAATAACGGCTTTGCAGTTATCAGGTAAAGCTCTAGGGATGTTTTCTTGTAAGCCGCCACCCGTGATGTGTGACATGGCGTGTACTTGTGACTCTTTGATCAGCTTTAATAGCGGTTTTACGTAAATACGAGTAGGTGCTAATAATGCTTCACCTAATGGCTTGCCGCCGATTGAGTCAGTTAGTTTGGCGCCACTGACTTCTAGGATTTTACGAATTAAAGAATAACCGTTGGAATGGGGGCCGCTAGATGCGAGGCCGATAAGAGTGTCGCCGGCGGTAACTTTACTGCCGTCAATTAATTCTGACTTCTCAGCAATACCAACACAAAATCCGGCCAGATCGTAATCGTCACCATCATACATGCCGGGCATCTCAGCGGTTTCGCCGCCAACCAAGGCACAGCCCGATTGCTCACAGCCATCGCCAATGCCGGATACAACAGCGGCAGCTACATCAACGTTAAGCTTGCCTGTAGCGTAATAATCTAAGAAAAACAAAGGTTCCGCGCCAGCAACAACTAAGTCATTAACGCACATAGCAACCAGATCTATACCAATGGTATCGTGCTGGTTTAAGTCCATGGCAAGACGCAATTTGGTGCCGACGCCGTCGGTACCTGATACCAGTACGGGCTCTTTGTAGCCTGTAGGTAATTCAAATAATGCACCAAAGCCCCCCAAACCAGCCATGACACCCGGGCGTGCGGTGCGTTTAGCAACCCCTTTAATACGTTCAACTAGGGCATTACCAGCATCAATATCAACACCGGCATCTTTATAACTTAGAGAAGTTTTTTTATCTGTCATGGACTATTCAATCGCGTGGCTTTAGAAAGGTGCACATTCTACCAGTTTCTGAGTCTGGGTGAAGGGTGTAAACCGTGGGTTAATGATGATTTTTGCTCTAGGAGGATAATTTATACTGCCACACTGACCTGAGATCACGCATAATAGTCCTTCTTAACGATATTGATGATAAAAAGCATGATTGTGACGTTCTGTTCAAGCAAAGAAAAAAAGACTGCTCCTGCCATAAACAGGTTCCATTTGCTGGTTGGCTTATTGCTGACGATGATTTCTGTGTCGAGCGTTTACGCCGAGCCAGTTAAAAAAATATACACACAAAGAATTTTGGTTGTTGATCAGTCGGATCAGCACAGAAAACAGGCAGCAAGCGACGCCTTAGCTAAAGTTTTGGTGCGAGTAACCGGGCTTAAGCGCACAGCCCAAGATATAAGGCTGAAGGGTTTGCTTAGTAACGCAGAAGCCTACGTTCAATCTTTTTATTACGAGAGTTCAAAAGAGCTTATTTTGTATCGGGATCAAGAAGTTCAGGCGTCGACGTTAGTGCTGAGCTTTTCCTCTAAGGAGTTAGAGAAACTGCTCCGCAGTTATGAGTTGCCTATATGGCCAGCCAACAGGCCTTCTATTTTAGTCTGGATGGTTCAAGATTCCGTGGCGGGACGAACTATTACACCCTTAGATGGTGACTCTGAAATGGGTTCACTGTTAGCGTCTGTTAGTGATGAAATGGGATTACCATTGGTTTTGCCAATGTTGGACTTACAAGATCAGCAGAGTATTAACACTAAGCAGCTGTGGGATTTAGACTTCACGAGCATTGGTAAAGCGAGTCAGCGTTATCTGGTTGATGCGATATTAGTGGGGCGCTATAGCCAAACTTCATCAGGCTTGTGGTTGGCATCCTGGTCTTTACTGCACAAGGGTCGTCAGCTTTTATTTGATGGTCAAGGCCAGACTCAAGCTGAGTTGATTGATGCAGGCTTAACTGAGGTGACTGAATACTTAGCGGGTCTTTACAGTATTGTTACTGATGATTCGATGACCAATGCGCTTACGATGGCGGTTAGTGGCATTAATAACTTTGCGGATTATGTTGAACTATTAGCCTATATGGATGGCTTAGCCGTTGTGAATAAATCAATGCCTGCTGCTGTAAGAGGCAACGAGCTAGTGTTAAAAATTTACCTTAATGGAGATTTGGCTTTATTGTTGGATGCTCTTGAGTTGGATAATAAACTAGGAGAGGACAGCACTGTTGATCTCACCACTATTGGTCTCAGTAGCTCTGGTCTCAGTAGTTCTGGTCTCAGTAGTTCTGGTTTCAGTAACAGGGAGTCTACGACTCAACAGGGCTCGACAGAAAATCCTCAGGTTTGGATTCAGCCTCGTGGTTCTGAGTTAAACCCGCTGCGTTTTACTTGGCCATAATGAATTCGTCACCACGTCAGTTATCCCTCGATGTCAGTCTGGTTGATGATGCGACCTTTCAAAATTTTTATGTTTCAGCAAACAGTACCAATCATCAAGCTGTCACGGTTTTGAGTGAGCAGTTATTACTCAGCCGAAGTGAATCCAGTATTTTTATTTGGGGATCTTTGAGTGTAGGGCGCTCGCACTTATTACAGGCGGCATGTCATGCAGCTCATACGGCTAATTTAAATTCGGTTTATTTGCCTCTAATGGAGTTGCAGTCTTATCCTCCTGCGGAATTGCTAGAAGGTTTGGAATACCAGGATTTAATCTGTCTTGATGATGTGAATTCAGTACTAGGCGATGATGAGTGGGAGCGTGAATTATTTCATCTATACAATCGCGTGAAAGACAGCGGCGGCACATTATTAATGGCAGCCGATAAAAGCCCTATTGAGGCTGAAATTAAGTTACCAGATTTACAGTCGCGATTGAATTGGGGGTTGGTGTTTCAGATTGTGCCGTTATCGGACTCGGAGAAGAGTGCCGCATTACAATTGCGAGCCAATGAGCGCGGTATTGAAATGAGCAATGATGTCGCTCAATTTATTATGTCGCACTACAGTCGTGATTTAAGTGAGCTGTTTAAATTGCTAGACCAGCTAGACAAAGTGTCTTTGGTTGAGCAGCGGCGTTTAACGGTGCCATTTGTTAAAAAAGTTTTATCCTAAACTTAAATTTATGACAGTTAGTTTTCTTCTTGTATCCACCGATCTATCTCATTGGGAGTGAAGTAATTTCGCTCTTTTATCAGTTTGGCTTCTGGGCTTATTTGTTGGTAAAGCCAAAGACGAAACTGTTTTACCCCATCGGCATAACCTCGTTCAAAGCTGTTTAAGTCGGTGCCTCTTTCGTAGCGCGCTGCATAGTTTTCGTTGGTTAATATTTGGGCGTAAAAAATGGCGAGCTCCACAATAGACATTTTTGTGTAGTCGACAAAATGCGACAGCTCGTGGGCCAAAATTCCTTCTAGGGCAATGCCTGTCATGGGTTGTTTTTCAAGGTGTTGGTTTAAATACAATATGTATTGGCGCTCAGCTTTAAATAGGCTGGGTATGACAATATCCGTGGCCAGAAAAACTGAGTCACTGTCGATGCCTTTAACGCTAATATTGGTTTCAGCCAGTTCAGGAAAGCTTTTTTGTATTAGATTTTGCACAATAGCTTCGGTGGCCTGGATAAAGGCCTCCGAAGGTTTTTCGGCTGGTGCTGAATTGCCACTACAGCCCACAACTAAGCTACATGCCGTTATTAATAAGATAAATAATTTCATGGCGTTACGCAGTCAATGCATTGAGCGTAAATGGCTCGTGGATCTTGGGTTTTCACTAAAGCCTGAAGCGGCATTAGCAATTGTTCGGCTGAATTTAATAAGGTGCTTAACGTTGAGTTGGACGATGAACTGCTGAAAAAACTATGGTTGTTATTCTGTAAATCTTTAGCAATTTGTTCGGCAATTAATTCTCCGGTGCTTAACGGTAGGCGAACCTCTTTAACGGTATAAGAACTTAAATTGGCGCGACCTGCGGCGGCAACAATAACGTCATCAAGCGAGCCTAAGCTATCAACTAGCCCAAGCTCTAGAGCTTTTGAGCCTGTCCAAACACGGCCTTGAGCAATATCGTGAACAGCGTCAGTCGATAGATTTCTGGCGGTTGCTACAAGCTGTAAAAACTGCTGATAAGTATGATCTACAGATTGTTGCAGTATGCTTTCCACTTGAGGGGAGAGTGAGCGGTCAAGCCTAAGTGCACCTGCAAGATTAGTGGTGCCTATACCGTCGGTATGAATGCCTATTTTTTCGAGACTTTTTTCTAGCGTTGGGAAAGCGCTAAAAACACCGATAGAGCCAGTAATAGTGCTCGGGGTAGCCCAAACTTCATCGGCGGACATGGCCATCCAATAGCCACCTGACGCGGCGACACTGCCCATGGAAATTAATACGGGAATTCCAGAGTTGCGCAGATTTTGTAATTCTTGACGCATAACTTCTGAGGCGAAGGCGCTGCCGCCGCCACTGTCAATTCGAACGACTAAAGCCTTTATTTGAGGGTCTTTACGAGCGACTTGAACCAGTTCGCTGAAGGTCGCGCTGCCAATCGTTCCGGCTGGCTGTTTGCCGTCTAGAATGGTTCCTCGCGCGACTATAAGCCCAATTTTGTTAACAGCGGTTGGCTTTTCTTTATCGATATAGCTTTTGTATTCATAGATATTTAATGCACGAAATGGTTTATCTTTCTCGCTGCCAAAAGTGGTCTCTAAAAAGCGTCGTAGTTCGGTGTGATTGACCAACTTATCCACTAGTCCAAGGCTGAGAGCTAATTGAGCCGCATCACCTTCATGCTTCGCTAATAATTGATCTAATGTATTAACGTATTGATCTACGCTGCCCGCATGCAATTGGCGTTGTTGCTCTATTGTGTTGGTGTAGGTGCGCCAAAGTTCATTGAGCCATAATGAATTATTTTCTTTGGATGAATCAGACATCCGATTCTCAATAAACGGCTCTACGGCATCTTTGTAGGGGCCGGTTCTAAATACGTGAAAATTTAGTGCGAGTTTATCAAAGACATCTTTGAAATAATTTCTATAACTGGCGAAGCCAGTGACAATAATTCCACCCATCGGGTTCATATAAATGGTGTCAGCGTAGCTGGCTAAATAATATTGTTCTTGGGTGTAGTGATCACCTATCGCGTAAATAGGTTTACCACTGGCCTTAAACTCAGTTAGAGAAGCGCCAATTTCTTGTAATTTACTTAAGCCGCCGCCATTGAGTTTATTGAGATCTAGAACGATAGAGGTAATTCGGTTATCAGTAGCCGCATGTTTAATAACGGCGGTTAGCTCATCAACACGTGTTTCAGGTTGCTCTTGTTCTTTATTGAGAACTCGAGTCAGTGGCGCAACATAGGCGTGTTGATCTACCAGTGTGCCACTCGGCGCTATGTGCAATGCGATATTATCTGGCATGAGAGCGGGTTTTTTTGGCGCTAAGGCACTGACTATCGCAACAATGATGAGTATGAATATGATGTTGGCAAGACTGCTGCGGATAAAAGTTAATGTGCGCCAAATAAAACTAAACATCTTTTTAAATATGGACATAGGACTAGCTTCTCGATTTTAATTATTATTTTCTAGGTGCCAGTATTGTAACCAGCGGCTCGACATCATTGCCGTTACAAATAAAATGCTGCTAAACGTTAACTGTAAAATATCACTAAGGTCGCCCGAAGGAGACATAACGTTCGTCACCGCTACGGTAAAATGCAGAAGTATGACAAAACATAGCCAATTGTAAGTTCTGTGTCGATGTTGCCATAGACCGGGTAAAAATATAACTAAGGTCAGGCAAGGCATGATAAAAACTACGGACAATAATTTTCCGTTTAATAGGGCGTTAGTCGTGTAGATAGTAAATAGGCCAAACAAACATAGGTAGCTGATGAGCAAACCTACACGTAGCTTGGTTGATCCGGTTGTAAAAGGCGAGTTAGTCATAGTATTTATCATTATGGTTTATAAAAGTTTTTGAGCCGCGTAAGCAACACGTTGTCCGAGCGCTCGGCACAATTGTTTTTCATCTTTGTGTAGCTCGCTCTTCTGGTCGGGGCCAGCAAAGTGAGAAGCGCCATAAGGAGTGCCTCCAGTCGTTGTTTTTGTCAATTCTGGCTCACTATAGGGCAACCCCATTATTAGCATGCCGTGGTGTAGCAACGGTAGCAACATGCTGAGTAAAGTTGATTCTTGTCCTCCGTGCATGCTGGCGGTAGAAGTAAAGGCGGCGGCGGGTTTATCTATAAGAGAGCCGTTTAGCCAAAGTGAGCTGGTGCTATCGATAAAATACTTTAGTGGTGCCGCCATATTGCCGAATCGAGTAGGGCTACCAATGATAAGCCCAGAGCAATTGTGAAGATCATCTAAGGTACAATACAGCGCGCCGTCAGCGGGAATATCCGCATTGGTTTTTTTGCAGTCGGCCGATACCGCAGGCACCGTGCGCAATCGTGCTTCGACGCCCGTTGCTTGTTCTATCCCGCGGGCTATTTCTAACGCCATATTGGCCGTTGCGCCAGAACGAGAATAATATAAAACTAAAATATAAGGTGTAGTGGTGATTGCAGTAGTCATGGTTGTAGTGGTCATGATTAAATGATATCCAGAACATTCTCAGGTGGGCGACCTAGCACCGCTTTGTCACCATTGATCACAATAGGCCGCTCAATCAGTTTAGGGCTTGCTTGCATGGCGGCAATGAGATCATCATCGCTCAGGTCGGGATTCTTTAAATTATTTTCTTTGTAGGCATCTTCGCCTTTGCGTAATAATTGCCTTGCTGTTATGCCCAGTTTGCTGAGTATTAGCTTGAGTGTATCGGCGCTTGGTGGCGAATCTAAATAAAGGATTATATCGGCTTTGATTTGCTTTTCTTCTAATATGGCCAGTGTCTGGCGCGACTTTGAGCAGCGTGGATTGTGATAAATAGTAACCATTGGGTTTCCTTGGTAGCGTTGCGATACTGTTATTTTTCTGTGCGAAGGCTATTGTAAACACATAAGGCGCACCGCCCAAAGGTGTCGTGGATAAAATCGTAAAGATTTAAGAGGTTATGTATGGGGTTTGAAAGAATATGGCGATTTTTACCGTATTTATGGGGTGAATTTAACGATAAAGGCTGTCGCCAGCAAGCTGCTGCGCTTACGTTTATGACTTTGTTCGCGATAGTGCCCATGTTGACAGTGGTCTATTCAATGTTTTCAGTGGTGCCATCTTTTCAGGGAATGGCTGAACAGCTTCAAGAAGTCATGTTTAAGCATTTTTTACCCGATAGTAGTGTAGAGATTCAGCATTATCTGTCCGACTTTTCTTCTCAGGCACGCAGCTTAACGCTTGTCGGGGTGGGGATGTTGGTGGCCACGGCTTATCTGATGTTGAAGAATATTGAAAAAACGTTCAATAACATTTGGGGCGTTAAAGAAGCACGTAAAGGTTTGTCTAATTTTTTATTGTATTGGGCGGTACTGAGCTTAGGGCCGTTGTTGCTCGGGATTGGTATGGGTATGAGTACGTATCTCATATCACTGCGTCTATTTGTTGATGAAATTGATGTGATTGGCGTTTTACCTGTTTTATTAACGTTTGTTCCATGGGTCCTAACGGCGGCGGCATTTACGTTATTATTTGCGGCGGTACCTAATTGCAAGGTCCCCGTCCGCCAGGCTTTTATTGGCGGCCTTATAACCGCGGTGTGTTTTGAGTTATTTAAAGATTTATTTGGTTGGATTGTCGCTAATTCCAGTTATCAGGCTATTTATGGTGCGTTTGCGTTTTTTCCTTTGTTTTTGTTATGGCTGAATATTTTGTGGATGATCGTGTTAGCCGGAGCTGTTTTAGTCCGTACCTTATCGACTTATGGGATGGTTAGCCGTGGCCAGGAATATCCAGACTTAATTGCCGCCATGATGGCTTTGTGGCACTTCAATGAATGCCGTAAGACCGGCGTTTCAGTCAACGATGATCAACTATTGGAAGTTGGTATAGTAACAGAGCAATGGCAGCGAGTTCGTGATGGGTTGCGTAGTCAGAACGTAATAGCAACAACCCAGCAGGGCGATTATGTATTGAGTCGTGATTTACACACAATCACGCTTAGGCATTTAGCGGATATGATGGGGGTTCGTTCACACATGCCGGGTGTGAGTCATTATTTGCAAAAATTTGATTGGTTTTCCGAAATGGCAGCTAGGTTGCTGTCTATTGATCAGCACATAGAAGTGGAGTTTGATGTGCCTATAGGCGAGTTGTTTGCGACGGCAGAAGACGATGATGCCAACCAAAATATATCACCAGAAGATGATGGTCTAGATATGTTGCGCGAAGAGCTCAACGTTGAAACAGAGGATGAGCTTACAGCCATCGAAATGTCAGAAATCGATCAAGGGTCAAATGCTTAGCTATCGTGTTTTGTGGGTTGTTTTATGTTTTTTGATGGTGGGCTGCAGCGCTAAACAATTGCCGCTCCACAATGAAGAGGCTATAGACTGGAAGGATTTACGAGGTCAGTGGGTCTTTATTAATTATTGGGCGCAATGGTGTAAGCCTTGTATAAAAGAAATCCCTGAGCTGAATCAATTTGCGAAGAGTAATGCTCGAGCAAGAGTTTTTGGAGTTTATTACGACCCTGTTAATTCTGAGCAGTTAAGTGTATTACAGAAGGAATTTGATGTCGGCTATAGTCTTATAACTCAAGACCCTTTTCAGATGTTGGGTTATGAGCGGCCGAAGGTTTTACCGGCAACAATTGTATTTGATCCTCAAGGTTATGTCCGCCAAGTTCTGTTTGGTCCGCAAACGCAAAAGTCACTTGGGGTCTGGTTGCAGGAAGAATCGGCCATTAATCGCAAAGAGGACATGAATCGTTAGGCATAATGATTTAATATGTTCGGCCGATAACCTTGAATGTGTTAACTAATTTTTAAATAGCTGGTATAGAGATTTACTCCATGACAATCCCTCTTCTTATTTGTGATGACTCCAACATGGCGCGAAAGCAGGTCGCCCGATCCTTACCTGAAGGTTGGGATGTTGATGTGACGTTTGCCAAAGATGGAGTCGAAGGTATCGAAGCCGTACGCGCTGGGCATGGAGAAATGTTATTTTTGGACCTCACCATGCCCGAGATGGATGGTTATGAGGTGCTGGAGGCCATCAAGGCTGAAAAATTGAAAACAGTTGTCATCGTCATTTCCGGTGATATTCAGCCTGAGGCTCGCGAAAGGGTCATAAAGTTGGGTGCCTTAGAATTTATTAAAAAACCTATCAATAAAGAGAAACTTGCTAACGTATTGAATATGTACGGTTTATTGGGTTGAGCATGTCTGAATTGTTACCTATTTCTGAAGATCAACGTGATGCCGTGCAAGAAGTGTGTAATGTCGCTATGGGGGTTGCAGGTGAAGCATTGGCAAAATTGTCAGGTGTATTCGTCGAGATACCAATCCCTAAAATAAGGTATATAAAATCTCAAAATGTTATTGAAGCTTTGGCAGAGCTGCGTGGCAATGATCGTGTTTCTGGCGTGATCCAGCCTTATTCGTTCGGATCTTATGAGCAATTTGCTTTGTTGGTTATTACTGAGGCTGGTTTGGATGATTTGGCTAAGCAGATTGGCGCGCCAGTTGATACCAACGAGCAAAGAATTCACATTTTAAATCGTTTATGTAATACGGTTACTGAAGCTTGTTTGCCGGTAATTCAAGAGCAATTAGCCGTTCCACAATGCGTTGTTCAAGACGTTGAATTAGTCGCACACAATGTGTTGTTGACCGATCTTAATGTGCCGCAATTAGCCTCTTTTGAAACATTATTGTCGATTGAAAACAATTACCACCTTGAAGGTCATCCGTTTAATTGTGACCTGTTATTGCTTATTCCAGATGAATCCATTGTTCCCCTGACAGAGCTTATTGATCCGTTACTCTGAGTTTTTTTTATTCATTGTTAGCTTAATAAGCTCATGATTTACCTTGTGCGGTTAAGTTTCTTTGTGTTTGCCTATTAGTTCTGACTTATCAGCAAGTTATCCTAAAATTCTCGGTTAATACCCCTTTCTTCGTCTAAAATTAATCGGCTAAAGCCGACCTGAATAAATATACGGCATGATTTTTAATGCCTATTGTCCTAATAGTCCATATATGTGGCATGTTAGATCATGTTAGCGCGGCCTTTTTTTGTGCAAACTTAGAACAATAAGAAATATTATAATTAATAGAGAGATACTCATGATGTCTATGCAACGATTCATTTCCACTCCGTCTTTTATTCAACCTATAGTGAAAAATGTAATTTTTTCTCTGTCGACTGCATGTTTTCTTGCAGCAACAGGTATGTCTCATGCGGCTGATTTTAGTGTGACTGATGAGGCAGGTAAGCCAGTATCCGTGGCTATGGTAAGTCAAATATCTGTGGAGAAAATGATTCCAAGTGTGGATGATCAAGGCTACCCAACACATGGCCAGCTTAATCGTGCTCCAGCTGAAAATACTCGGTTTACTCGACGTGACGGCACGTTGAGCTTTGATGACGTTCAAGGATCGGTAAATTATCGGGTTCGCAAGCCGGGTTATTATGATGTTTACCTAGAATCGCAGTCTCCTAATAAAGACCAAAGTGTAGTACTTAAGCCAATGACGGCTGTGAGTGAATTAGCCGCTGATAAATCGTCTAACTTATGGTTGGATGCGTTGGATTTCGGTGAAAATCTCGAACTGAAAAAACGCTTCCAATTAAATTGTGCTTTTTGCCACCAGCAGGCTTCCGAATTTATGCGTGCTGAGCGCTCAGAGGCCGAATGGCAAGTTATTTTCGAGCGGATGAACTCTTATGGTTCTCGCTTAGCTGAAGTCGATTTTGATCCTCTAGCTAAAATGTTAGCCGATGGTTACAAAGACTTGCGCGAAAACCCTGAAAAAATACCAGATGCTAAGCCGTGGGATGAAGCATTAGCGGGTTATGAAATCACTGAATGGCCCATAGGCGATGCTTTTTCTCAACAGCATGATTTTATTATTCACCCGAATGGTTTGATTTATGTCGGCGATAATTTACACGATAGAATTTATGAGGTGAATCCAGAAAATGGTGAGTACACGGTTTATGTTGTACCCCATGCGCCGGATACCCCTGTAGGTGGCTTTATGGGGAATCGATTTAAAGTATTCCCTAAAATGAATAACTATCTCGGGGTTCACTCCTTTGCTATATCCCCTTCTGATGGGCATATATTTATAACGCCTTCTATGGATCAATCGTTATTGGAGTTTGATCCAGAAACCAAAGAGTTCACTACTCATAAAATGGTTGAAGGGTATTACGCTCATACCATCAGAGCTGATGAGAAAAACCGTATTTGGTTTACCTTGGCCGCATCATCACAGATAGGCATGTTAGATCGTAACAAAGGGGAATTTAAATTTTACAATCTGCCGGCGCGCAGCTTGAAAGAATGGGTCATTTTGAAATCATTGCCGCTTATATTCGCCTTTAAGCCAGAAAATCGTCCAGAGCCAACCATCGACACCATGAATACCGGTGTTCCTATGCCTTATGGTATTGATATTGCTTCCGATGGCACTGTTTGGTTTGCGCGTTTATACGGTAATGATATTGGTTTCATTAATCCAGAAGATGACACGGTCACTATGATTAAAACTCCGTTTGATGGCCCGCGCCGGATGCGTGTTGATGCCGATAACAACGTTTGGATTGTGGCTTTTCAAGATTCTCAATTGGTTAGATACAACCCGAAAACTAAGCAGTTCACTCACTTTGATATGCCGGTTGCCAATGAGCTGCCGTACTCGTTAAATGTTGACCGTGAAAAAGGCGTGGTTTGGGTTAATGGTAATCAATCCGATACTATTTTTAGCTTCGATATCGCCACTGAACAGTGGATGATTTTCCCCTTGCCAAGAAAACGTACGTTCACTCGTGATATTGAATTCGAAGCGAATGGTGATGTGTTTACAACCAATTCGAACTTCCCTAGTTGGCAGATAGAAGATGGCCAACCAACCTTAATTCGTCTGCGTCCGGTTGAGGCTGAATAGTATGAGCTTCATCCGCAATCTTCTGCACACACATTTGCTGCTGGCGGCTACTGTGGCATGCACGTTTCCTGCATCTAAAGTAGTCATAGCGGAAGACGCAGTTGCAGCTGGCACTGGGGTAGTTGAAGGTCGAACAGTTGAAGGTGGAACAGTTGACCAAAGTTGGCCACAGTATCGAGGTGACATTGGCGGTAAAGGTTTTTCTCCTCTTCAGCAAATCAATACTGAGAGTGTTTCAGACTTGAAGCTGGCTTGGGAGTACAAAACCGGAGATCTTGAGAAATACGGTGAGCTACTGAAAACAAAATCAGCTTTGCAGGTGACTCCTATAGTCTTGCCTCAGGATGCAGGTGGCTCCATGTTGATCTGCACACCCTTCAGTGAAGTGATTGCACTTGATCCGGAAACTGGCGAACAGCGCTGGCGCTTCAACCCTGACGTTGATGTTATGGGAAACTATCGCGCGGCAAAATGCCGTGGCGTAAGTTGGTGGCGTGATGACACTATGGCTGAGGGCGAATTGTGTCGTGACAGAGTGATATCAGCTACTCATGATCGTCGTATTATCGCTTTAGATACTCGCACGGGGAAAGCCTGCCCTGACTTTGGTGATGCCGGCGAAGCTAAACTGTATAACCCACAGCAAGGCTATAAGCTTGGTGATATTGCTACATCCTCTGCACCTCTTGTGGCGAATCAAAGGATTGTAGTGGGTTCTGCAGTGGTAGATTTTCAAAAAACCAAAGCCCCGATGGGGACTGTTGAAGGTTTTGATGTTAAGACAGGGACGAAAGTTTGGACTTATGAGTTGATTCCAGATGCCGATTCAAACGATGCAGAAGCGTTAGCCAGCTGGCCAGCTGATGCGCGTGAAGTAACGGGAGCGGCCAATGCTTGGGCGCCTATGTCGGCTGATGTCGAGCGCGACTTAGTCTTTGTTCCTACCGGAAGTCCGGCTGTCGATTTTTACGGGGTCAAACGCCCGGGTAATAATCTGAATGCAAATTCAGTTTTAGCTTTGCGAATATCGACAGGTGAATTGGTGTGGCGTTATCAATTTGTGCATCACGATCTTTGGGATTACGACACGCCGGCCCAGCCTTTATTAGTTGACCTGCCTATAGAGGGTGAAACGATTCCTGCTTTAGTTCAGGTAACCAAACAAGGATTTGTCTTTGTTTTAAATCGTGAAACCGGAAAACCAGTATTCCCGGTGGATGAAATTCCTGTATCACAGCAGGCCTCTGAGGGTGAATGGCTGTCACCGACCCAGCCTATGCCTCGGTACCCTAAACCTATCATGCAAGGCGGCTTAACACCTGATGATGCCTGGGGTTTTACTCCATGGGATAAAGGCGCTTGCCGCGATAAACTTGCCGATATGTTCAGTGACGGTTTGTTTACGCCGTTGCAAATAGATCGTTGGACAGCCTTAATGCCAGGCAGTTTAGGTGGGGCTAATTGGGGTGGTGCGGTTTACTGGCCAGAAAATAATACAATTTACCTGAACGTGAATACAGCTGCGTTTCGGGCACGGTTGGTTAAAACAGACGCGGCTGTAGCTAGTGGTCATGCACCGAAAAACGGTGAAACTATGCGCGTCAGTATGCAGGGCACTCCCTATACCTTAGAAAATGAAGCGTTAACTTCGCCCTTGGGGCCACCTTGTGTGAAGCCTCCTTGGGGTAAGCTCATGGCCATAAATTTGACGACAGCAGAGCACAGCTGGGAGTCAGCGTTAGGATCTATTCATGAGATGGGGCCATTCCCAATACCGTTCCAAATTAACTGGGGGACCCCAAATTTAGGAGGGGCTTTAGTCACCCAAGGTGGCTT
>JAWUVI010000025.1:0-60097 GCA_034112445.1 Cellvibrionaceae bacterium
GTCTACCTCTACATGGGCATGCGCCGAGGAGGCGATGCCTACTACGCCCTTGATGTTACAGATCGCTCAAACCCTAAACTTAAATGGCAAATAGATAGCACCACCACGGGTTTTGGCGACTTAGGTCAAACTTGGTCAACCGCTAAACTATCAAAAATAAAATGGAACTGTGACTCAGACGGTGAAAACTGTACTTATAAAGTTGTACTGATATTTGGAGGTGGTTACGATACGATTCATGACACCGCTGTAGCTCCGACTACAGGTGATTCAGGCAATACGGTTTATATTGTTGATGCCGATACCGGCTCTCTACTTTGGTCTGCAGGCAAAGGTTCTGGACACGATTTAAACCTAAGCGACATGGAGAACAGTATTGTATCCGATGTAATACCTGGTGATATAGACGGTGACGGCGCTATTGATGTGATGTTTGCCACTGATATTATGGGGCATTTTTGGCGCTTCGACATCAATTCAACCACCACTTCAGCCAGTAATTTTGCTACAGGCGCTATGATTGCAGACTTTTCAGGTAGCGCTACCAGTAATTTGAGACGCTTCTATAACTCCCCAGATGTATCCTTTTTTACACCAAGAGGACAATCAGCTTTCTTTGTAGTTAGTAACGGCTCTGGGTATAGGGCCAACCCTAAAGAAGAAATCATAGCTGACAGATTTTACTCTTTATTTCTGAACGATGTGTATGATGCACCTCGGGACACTAATGGGAATGTGAGCTACACAAAATTAACCGACAGCGATATGTTTGATGCGACATCAACCGCCGCTGATAAATACACTAATGCACCCGATGGTTATTATATTAACGTCTCTGGGACAGGTGAAAAAGTCCTCTCTAACTCACTGACATTTGCGGGTATAACGTATTTTACGTCTTACCTGACTAGAGGCTCCTCTAATTTATGCGGCGTCGATATTGGTTCCGGTCTGTTATATGCCATGGACATATTAACGGGTGAAGGTCTTATTGATGATGACCGCACATTGAACCTCACTCATGGCGGCATAGCTTCGTCACCAGTCTTAATTTTCACCAGCAATGATGACGGCAGTACAACCCCTATTCTTTGTATTGGGACGGAATGTTTCAAAGATGGTGATGAAGGCTTACCCATTAAATCCGATTCTATGATTAAGAAGACTTACTGGCGGGAGCAATAATAAATGAACAACAGCAATCCACGTAAACCCCAACAAAATGGCTTTACTTTAATAGAGCTAATGATCGTCGTTGCTATTATTGGCATAATAATGACTATAGCCTTCCCCTCTTACCAGGAAAGCGTACGCGCCTCTCGTCGATCCGATGGCATGGCGTTAATCAGTCAAATACTGCAAGCGCAGGAACGCTATTACGTTAATAATTACACCTATTCGACTGACTTAACTGCAGTAGGTTACGCATCTGCATCAAATATAGACTCTGAAGGTGAATACTATAAGGTCTCCGCTACAGCCTGTGGCACAGGCATAGGTCAATGTGTGCTTCTGACAGCGGTGGGCCAAGGCGATCAAGCTAATGATGGTAATTTAACGTTAAATAGCCAAGGAGCTAAGACAGGAAATTGGGATTAATAAGCATCCTAGTTTATTACCGTAACTCTTTCGGCAGAGAAAAACTGATCGTTTCTTCTCTGCCGTCATTCTCTACAGCCACTTGTGCACCAAACTCTTGCAGTTTAGACACAACATCTTGAACTAAATTCTCTGGAGCCGAAGCCCCAGCGGTAATCCCTATCGACTGCTTAGCATCAAGCCATTTCTTATCAATATCATCTGGGCCATCAATTAAATAGGCTGAAGAACCACAGCGTTCAGCCAATTCTCGCAGCCGGTTTGAATTAGAGCTATTAGGCGAGCCAACCACCAAAACCAGATCGTTTTCTAAGGCTAGCTGCTTAACGGCGTCTTGACGATTTTGAGTTGCGTAGCAAATGTCATCTTTACGAGGCCCTTGGATATTGGAGAACTTATTCTTTAGGGCTTCAATAACAACCGCAGCATCATCCACTGATAGAGTTGTTTGGGTAACAAAGTAGAGAGAATCTGGGTTAATCACTTCAAGAGCAGCGACATCCTCTTCATTTTCGACCAAGTAAATTGTGCCACCATTGGTCGCATCATACTGCCCCATTGTACCTTCCACTTCAGGGTGCCCGTGATGACCAATCAGCACGCACTCAGCGCCTTCATTAGAGTAACGCACCACTTCCATATGCACTTTTGTAACGAGAGGACATGTGGCATCAAAGACCTTTAAGCCACGTTGGGCTGCCTCATCCCTAACAGCTTTAGAAACACCATGAGCACTAAAAATAACGATAACGTCATCTGGAATTTCAGCTAATGTTTCGACAAATATCGCACCACGATCTCGCAAACTATCCACAACAAATTTGTTATGGACAACTTCATGGCGAACATAAATTGGGGCACCAAAAACATCAAGTGCGCGATTAACAATATCGATAGCACGGTCTACACCAGCACAAAAACCACGCGGATTAGCTAAGTTGATAACACTGTTCACACGCTACGCCTCACTAGTATCCAGAGCTTGCACACGGATAATTTCTACTTCGAAAATAATATCTCTCCCTGCTAACGGATGATTGAAATCGATGGTTACGAAATCTTCAGCTATAGCGTAAACAACTCCTGGCATTTCAGCTTTTTGCGCATCCGCAAACGACAACATCAGTCCTTCAACCAACTCAATATCATCTGGAAATTCTGAGCGTGGCATTTTTTGTCGATTATTAGGGTTGATCTGACCAAAGCCGTCTTCAGGTTTGATGACAAAAGCATTCTTATCACCAGGTTTCATACCTCGTAAAGCCTTTTCAAACCCAGGCAATAAACTTCCATCACCCATCGAGAATGAAGCCGGCTTAGCATCGAAATTAGAATCGATAACATCACCATTATCCAATTTTAAAGAAAAATGCAGCGTGACTTTTTTGTCGAAATCAATCTCAAGTGCGTTCATGTAACCTCAATTACTGTTTGATAAATTTAACTGTATTTCATGCTTTACGGCTTAGGTTTGATCTTGTTTAAAACTGAGCAAAAGCAGTAAACCGGCTCCAATACAAATAGCGCTGTCGGCAATATTAAATGCCGGCCAATAATATTGCTGGTAATGCAAGACGATAAAATCAACCACATAACCTAACTGCACTCGATCGTATAAATTACCTAAGGCGCCACCTAAAACCAGTGCCAGCGCTAAGGCTTCATGGGATTCAGATTTTTTTAAGCGACTAAGCCAAACCACCAGTACCAGACTAATAACAATCGCAACTAAGGTAAAAAACCAGCGTTGCCAACCACCTGCATCACTCAAAAAACTAAACGCAGCGCCCGTGTTATGCAATAACGTGAAATTAAAAAAATCCGTTATTACCCAGGGCTGACCATAATCAAAAGAAGAACTAACCCAGATTTTACTGGCCTGATCCAAAATAAAAACCAATACCGCTAGGGCATACCACCTTCTATTTTTTGCCATTGCTGTAAATATCATCATGCGTATAAACGCTGCTCGCCAGGACCGCTGATATTATCGACACAGCGTTCGCACAACTCCGGATGTTCAGCGTGCGCGCCTACATCTTCACGCTTATGCCAGCAACGCACACACTTTTCACCCTTGGCTTGCGCTACTATCACACTTAAACCTTCCACATCCGTAGCTTCGGCCTCTGTGCACACCTGAATACAGACACTCGCCGTTGAGGTAATTAAAATAAAGCGTAATTCATTACCCAATGCCAATAGATGCTCTGCTAATTCTTTTGAACAACACAAGGTAACAGCCGCCTGTAACGATCCCCCAACAACACCTTTAGCACGCTTTGCTTCGATAACTTTATTTACGGCATTTTTAACATCAGCAATTAACAACCAATAGTCACTGTTTTTTTCATCAGAAGCCGGCATTCTTGGCAAGTCATACCACTGCTCGACAAATACCGAAGACTTACGCTGCCCAGGAATGGCCTGCCAAAGTTCATCTGCAGTAAAACTTAAGATAGGGGTTATCCAACGGGTGAACGCTTCAATAATATGATACAAAGCCGTCTGCGCTGAGCGTCTGGCCGTGCTATCTTTTTGAGTTGTGTATTGGCGATCTTTAATAATATCTAAATAAAATCCACCCAGATCAACCACGCAGTAATTGTGCAGCTTTTGATAAATCTGATGTAAATTATAACTGTCATAAGCCGCAATAATGTCTTCTTGCAGCTGTGCGGCCCGCTCAATAGCATAGCGGTCTAAAGACAAAAGCTGATCCGCTGGTAAGATGTCTGTCTCTGGATTGAATCCATCTAAGTTCGACAACAAAAAACGCGCCGTATTTCGAATCCGACGATAAGAGTCTGCGGTACGTTTTAAAATTTCATTAGATACTCGCATTTCACCACTGAAATCTGTAGCTGCCACCCAAAGCCGTAAAACATCAGCGCCTAAATCATTAAAAACTTTTTGCGGAGGAATCACATTGCCCAAAGACTTGGACATTTTATGGCCTTTTTCATCCACAACAAAACCATGTGTGAGTACCGCTTTATAGGGCGGAACATTATTCATCGCCATTGATGTTTTTAAAGATGATTGAAACCAACCGCGATGCTGGTCAGAGCCCTCTAGGTACAAATCAGCGGGGAATGACAATTCCTCACGCTGCTTCAAAACTGCCTGATGAGTCACTCCTGAATCAAACCAAACATCTAAGGTGTCGGTTACTTTGCTGTATTGGCCTGCTTCATCACCTAATAATTCTGCAGGATCCAAATCAAACCATGCATCTATGCCCTGTTCTTCAACCTTAAGAGCAACCACCTCAATTAATTGAGCTGTATTTGGATGTAATTCCTGAGTGTCTTTATGAACAAATAAAGCAATGGGAACACCCCAGGTGCGCTGTCTTGAAATACACCAGTCAGGGCTAGAATCAAGCATACTATCAATTCGAGCACGCCCCCAATCGGGAATCCACTCAACATTTTCAACCGCATTTTTAACGTCTTCACGCAAATTGTTTTTTGTCATACTGACAAACCACTGCGGAGTTGCACGATAAATCAAAGGTGTTTTGGTACGCCAGCAATGAGGAAAACTGTGAGTAATATCTTCGCGGTGTAATAAAGCATTATTTGCGTCGAGCGCAGCAAAAACTTTGTCATCGACTTTGTAAACATGGTCCCCGGCAAACAGCTCAACACCTTCACGATAGATGCCGTGATCATTAACGTAATTGAGCGTGCCAATATTGTATTTGGCACCGACATTAAAATCGTCCACTCCGTGATCAGGGGCCGTATGTACACAACCGGTTCCTGCTTCAGTGGTGACATGGTCACCTAAAATGACAGGAACTTGCTTAGAGTAAAACGGATGTTGCAACGCTAATTTTTCAAGCTGATCACCGCGACACGTCCCGACAATAGAAAATTCTTTTATACCAGCACTGGCCATGACCGACTCATGTAAAGCTTCAGCCAACAACATCCTTTCTGAACCCGCTTGAACAACAACGTATTCTAAATCAGCATGAAGACTAACCGCTTGGTTAGCGGGAAGAGTCCAAGGAGTTGTCGTCCAAATCACAACTGATACAACGCCCGTTCCTGCCAATTCAGGAATAGCTTTAATCAGCAAAGCTTCATCGACCACGTTAAAACGCACAAAAATAGAGGCTGAGGTTTTATCTTGATACTCTACTTCAGCTTCAGCCAACGCTGAGCCTCCAACAACACTCCAATACACAGGCTTGAAGCCTTTGTGCAAATGTCCATTTTCAATAATTTCACCTAGCGAACGAATGATATCGGCCTCAAACCCATAATCCATCGTTAAATAGGGGTTATCCCAATCACCTAAAACACCCAATCGAATAAAGTCTTTCTTTTGTCCGGCAACTTGTTTAGCCGCATATTCACGGCACTTTTGACGAAATGTTTTTACATCAACTTTCGCGCCGGCCTTACCCACCTTTTTTTCAACATTATGTTCAATGGGCAAACCATGACAATCCCAACCAGGTACGTAAGGCGCATCAAAACCACTCATGGTTTTCGACTTAATAATAATATCTTTTAAAATTTTGTTAACCGAGTGGCCAATATGAATATCACCGTTTGCATAAGGAGGTCCATCGTGCAAAATAAATTGCTTACAGCCAGCTCTAGCCGCACGAATTTCTTCATACAGCTTATTGTTCAACCATTGCTCAAGCATTTTTGGTTCACGTTGTGCCAAATTAGCTTTCATCGCAAATGCAGTTTTGGGTAGATTTAACGTGGCTTTATAATCGGTCATAGCGCTCATAAACTCGGTTTAAGTTCTTGTGTTTAAGTTCTTGTGTTTAATATTTTATAAGTAATTTTGCATTCAATTTGATTTAAAATTATTACGCTGAAAAATAATCTTTTGCTAAATCAATGTCCGCATAAATCTGCTTTTTTAGCACATCCAGCGAATCGAACTTTTGTTCTTTTCTTAATTTTTTTACAAATTCAACCGTAATATTCTGGCCGTATAAATCACCAGTAAAATCCAGTAAGTGGACTTCTAAAATTGGCTTCACCAAATCGGCCACGGTTGGCCGCACACCTACATTGGCTACACCTGATTTAATAATCCCGCTGGGCAAAGAAGCCCGCACCGCATAGACACCGGTAAAAGGTGCTCGATATCGTTTCAACTGTACGTTTGCTGTTGGTACACCCCATTGCCGCCCCAGCTGTTTACCATAGCCTACACGGCCACTTATTGTATAAGGCTTACCCAACAAACGAGAAGCCAATTCAAAATCGGCCAACTCTAATACTTGACGAATTCTGGTACTACTAACTCGTTCGTGCTCTACCTCAAAAGTATGGGTATTACTCACTTGAAAATTATTATCTCTGCCGGCTTGTTGAAGCAATTCAAAATCGCCACTGCGGTCACAACCAAAACGAAAATCATCACCAACAACAAGATAGCGAACGCCCAAGCCATCGACCAAGACGGAGCGAACAAATTCATTCGCGGTTAAATTCCGGAGAGACTGATTAAAAGCGAGACAACAAACTCGATCAATCCCTGCATCGAACAACGCGGAGGCTTTTTCTTTTAGGCGCATCAATCTAGCTGGCGCAGCCTCTTTTACAAAAAACTCATTAGGTTGCGGCTCAAAAATGATCGCAACAGAAGGCAAATTTAGATTTTTTGATTGCTGATTGACCTGTCGAATAATTGCTTGATGGCCAAGATGAACACCATCAAAAGTACCTATGGTCACAACGCTACCCCTGTGTTCAGGTCGTAGGTTATGTAATCCGCGAATAAATGTTTGGGGGTAATTCGACACAGGTTCTTTTATCTTGAAATAAGTTAGTATTTAACAGGCTAATTAAGGCGGCAGTATACCCCAGACCGCCCTCACACACACCTGAATCAAGTCTGCGCCCGCAAATCTTTCAAGCGCAGCCCCGTTATGATCAACACAACCAAATAAACCACGGCGCCTGTCACGCAAATAACAGCCAGTGCCCCAGCCCTTTCAGACCAGATCCATTGTTGCCAACCTTCAAAATAACGCAGCAATGTAAAAATAACCCCCAGCATTGCCGCATTAGACAACAACAACTTAAAACCATAACTCGACCAACCAAGTTGAGCTCGGTAGACCCCCGCCTTTCTTAAACCCGACCACAATAATCCGGCATTTAAAAACGCCGACACCGATGTCGCCAAGGCAAGCCCCACATGCCCCATATTCCAATACACATACAACGGATACATAAACAGTAAATTCAGCACCATGTTGGTCACCATGGCAATAACACCTATTTTTACGGGTGTTTTCATGTCCTGCCTTGCGAAATATCCCGGCGCTAAAACCTTAATCAACATAAAGGCCACCAAGCCCAACGCATATGCTCTCAGACTCCAGGCCGACATAGCAATATCAGCAGATGTTGTTTTACCGTACTGAAATAATGTCATCAAAATTGGCTCAGCCAAGACAATCAGCGCCACTGCCGCAGGCAAGGCCACCAACAAAATCATTCGTAACGCCCAATCAAGCGTCGCGCTGAATTTTTCTAACGAAGCTGACGCGTGCTGGCGCGACAAGCCGGGCAAAATCACGGTCGCAATAGCAATACCAAAGACACCAAGAGGCAATTCGGCCAGTCGGTCTGAATAATACAACCAAGAAACACTGCCGGTCGGCAGAAAAGAAGCCAAAATAGTATCGAGTAATAAATTAATCTGACTTACAGACACACCAAATAGTGCTGGAGCCATTAACGCCAAAATACGCTTTACACCAGAGTCTTGCCAATCGATTTTTGGCGCAGGCAACAAACCTAAACGCAATAAAAAAGGCAACTGAAACAGCAGCTGAAATATTCCTGCAGCCAGAACCCCCCAAGCCAAGGCGAACACCGGTGTTTCAAAATGCGGTGACGCAACAATCGCTGCTGAGATAAGAGACACATTAAGTAAAACAGGGGTAAACGCCGGCACCGCAAAACGATCATAACTATTGAGGATTGCGCCAGCAAAACCAGTTAACGAAATCAGCAAAAGATACGGAAACGTTATTCGTATCATGTCACTTGCTAACTGATACTTCTCAGGCTGACTAATAAATCCAGGGGCAAATACAGCGGTTAAAACTGGCGCACCAAGTACTGCCACCGTGGTCACTAAAATTAACGTTAAACCTAAGCAACCAGCCACCCGATCAACTAAATTTTTAACCGCAATCATCGAGCCTTGCGAACGGTATTCCGATAACACCGGCACAAAAGCTTGCGCAAAAGCGCCCTCAGCGAACAGCCGCCGCAGAAAATTGGGAATTTTAAACGCCACAAAAAAAGCATCCGCACCAGCCTCGGCGCCAATAAACCGCGCAAAAATCACATCGCGAATCAAACCCAATATGCGTGACAAGAACGTCATAGCACCAACAACGGCACTAGAGCCTAGCAGGCCTCTTTTGTCTTCTGACTTGAGCTTTATTTTATTCTCGCTACTGTCCAAACTGACTACCCACCCCTACCAGTATTACAACCCACTTAATTTAGTGATAAATTCTACGCAATAGCAATAACATGAACCAGTAGGCTGCCATGAACTCTCAAGCGTATTTGCAAGATTTTTTAACAAAACAACATTTACCAGCCTTTTACCTTACCATCATAGAGCAATGGTTTAGGCCCTTAGCTCAATCAATTGCCTCAGCAGCAAAAAACCAACCCCATAAAACACTTGTGATAGCCATCAATGGCTGCCAAGGATCAGGTAAAAGTACCTTAGCCGCTTTATTAGAAACGCTTCTACAGCATGAATTTCAACTCTCTACTCTGGCTATGTCCCTTGATGATTTTTACAAAACTAGGCAAGAGCGACAGATTATGGCAGCCGAGATTCATCCGCTATTTCAAACACGCGGCGTACCAGGCACCCACGATACAGCATTACTACACAAGACACTGAGTCATTTAACAGCCAACAAAACCAACACCGCAATACCATCATTTAACAAAGCAACAGATGACAGGCGCCCGAAGTCGGAATGGCGAATACAGACCAACCACCTTGACATTGTAATATTGGAGGGATGGTGTCTGGGCGCCGTACCGCAAATCGCTGCAGAACTAAAGACACCCATTAATCAACTGGAGTCCACAGAAGATCCCGACGGCACATGGCGTGAGCACGTCAATAATGAGTTGCATAAACACTATTTACCAATCTATGAGCAATTTGATTTATGGGTAATGCTAAAAGCCCCAAGTTTCGATTCGGTTATGAATTGGCGACTGGAGCAAGAACAAAAGCTCGCCACTGAGCTTAGGAATAAAGAACATATACCTACTAGCCAACAATCAACTCCCAACCCCAACACCAACACCAACACCAACACCAACCCCAACACCAAAATTATGAGCGAGCCAGAAATAAGGCGATTCATACAACACTATCAACGCCTTACAGAGAATTGCTTGAAGTATTTACCCAAGCAAGTTCACCATCTGTATGAACTGAACGATGCACGAACCCCTATTATGATATCCCACCCACAAGCCTTACCGCCCACCGACGATCACTTAATCAAGCAAGATTGTTGACAATGCGCTCGAAAACGGCATAATATCGCGTCTTGATTTTGACTCGGCATTTATTCAGTCACTGCCAAGCATCTTCAACCGAATTAACTAGATTTTTCTGGATTCAGACAGGAGCACAACGGTGGCCAATTCACCTCAAGCAAAAAAACGCGCACGTCAAAACGAAACAGCTCGCAAGCATAACTCTAGCCTGCGCTCTATGGTTCGCACCTCAATCAAGAAAGTTCTTGCTGCTATTGATGCAGGCGATGCAACCGAAGCCAATGCTGCCTACAAGGCCGCTGTACCTGTCATTGATCGCATGGCAGACAAAGGCATTCTTCACAAGAACAAAGCCGCTCGTCATAAAAGTCGTTTGAATGCTCAAGTTAAAGCTATCGCTGCTTAATTAACGCGCTCAACGCTAGATCAGACAATAAAAAACCGACTTACGTCGGTTTTTTATTGTCTGTAATTTACAGCACAGACCCCAAAACCTCTATTAACTCGCGAGTCTGCTCCTGAGTCCCCAAAGTAATTCTCAAGCCATCCTTACCCTGCCCATCAGACTTAGGCCGTATCAGTATATTTCTCTCCAATAGAGCATCATTTATTGCCGTTACATTCTCGGGAAACAGCCACAAATAATTAGCCGCACTTGGCCAAAACATTACATTTTTGGATGTTAAAAACTCCTCTAACATCGGCTTAGATACCTGCATGACCTCATCAACATAAGCCATTGAGAGCTCAGGCTGATCCAGCGCAGCATTAACCGCCACCACGGCAAATTGATTAATATCGTATGGACCTCGCACATTCAACAGAGCTTTAATATTTTCTGACACACTTAAAATATACCCAAAACGAATAGAGGGCAGCCCCCAAGTTTTTGAAAATGTTCGAGTAATCAGAATATTAGGGCATTCTTTAAGATACCCAGACACAGTCTCTTGAGAGTACTCAAAGTAACACTCATCAACCAAAATTGCCGCCTGTGGCGCAGCTTTAGCAATTTCAACAATCGACTCAGCTTGCACAAGGGTACCGCTGGGATTGTTAGGGTTACAAACAACTACCACCCGAGTTCTACCGGTAATAGCTGACAACACCTCAGACAATGGGTATCCACCTTCACGCGTATACTGAGGCGCAACAATGGATAAATTTTCAACACCCGCACACTGCGCGTACATTGCAAAACTGGGCTGAGGTATAATAATCTCATCACCCGCCTGACAAGCTGAACGAATAATCAACTCTATACCATGATCAGAACCATTGGTGATCATCACCTGCGACGAATCTACCCCTGCATAATCCGCTATACGAGATGTAATATCGCCGTATGACGGATACATCTGCAGCCGACCACCATTAATATAATCGATTAAAGCGTCGCGAATATGCTCCGCAACAGGAATAGTGCGCTCATTAAAATCCAGCAAGGTGTACTTGTTAGGATCCCGTCCCTCGAGAGGCGGAGAATATGCCGACATACCATCTAAATGGGATTTAAAAATACTCATAGGTTAAGCAATCCTAACTGCCAGTTAATCTAGAAAAAAAGCCGCTCACAAAACGACAAGGTTATCTCGGTGGATAATTTCTTCATCACCTATATAGCCCAACAAACCTTCAAAATCGGCGCTAGAACGCCCAATAATTTTTTCCGCATCAAGAAAATCGTAGTTAGATAAACCACGCGCTATCTCACTACCATCCACATCCACGCACGCAACCATATCGCCGCGCTTAAACCGGCCACTCACTTCAACCACGCCGACAGGCAAAAGACTTTTACCTTGTTTTTTTAGGACTCTGACCGCACCAGAATCTAACGTCAACTGACCGCGCATTTGCAACTGTCCAGCCAGCCAACGCTTACGAGCTGCTTCTGGTTTTTGCTGCGCCGTTAGCAAGGTACCTAAAGACTCGCCAGAAAATAAACGGCCGAGAACATTATCAATTCGCCCCCCCACTATAATGGTGTCAGCTCCAGAGCGTGACGCTAGGCGAGCCGCTTTAACTTTAGTCGTCATGCCACCGCGACCAAGCTCACCACCATCACCAGCTTTAGAATCAAGTGAAGCATCATCGGCCTGCGCCTCAGAAATTAATTCAGCCGAACTATCTGTACGCGGATCCGCGGTATACATACCGTTTTGATCAGTAAGTATAATGAGCACATCAGCCTCAACCAAGTTGGCCACCAAGGCCGCCAAGGTATCATTATCACCGAAGCGAATTTCATCAGTCACCACCGTATCGTTCTCATTAACAATAGCGACAACCTTGTG
Organism: Cellvibrionaceae bacterium; assembly: GCA_034112445.1. Lineage (GTDB taxonomy): Bacteria > Pseudomonadota > Gammaproteobacteria > Pseudomonadales > Cellvibrionaceae > Pelagadaptatus. The sequence continues at coordinate 12,437 of JAWUVI010000025.1, forward strand.
CTTAATCAGGGTTTTTAATGTAGAGCGAGCATTTAAATAGCGCTGCCGATTAGAAAGATCATCATGATCCAACAGCACCTGAGCCGTACAGATATTGTCACGCTCAAAAGCTTGCTCGTAGGCTCGCACTAAGCTTGTCTGCCCAACGGCGGCCGCCGCCTGCAACTCATGCAGTGAATCTGGACGCCGCTGCCAACCCAAACGCCGAACACCCGCCGCCACAGCACCTGAAGAAACTAAAACCAGCTCAATGCCGCGAGCCTGTAATGCTGACAACTGAGCAACCCAATCATTAATAGCAGACTCATCCAAACCTTGACCATCATTAGTCAATAAAGCACTGCCAATCTTCACCACAACTCGGCGACTGCGGCTTAGCGACCCCCTACTCTCAACTCGATTCATTAGGGCACGTATTCAAAATCAACATCGAAATCTTCATCATCAAAGTCTCCGTCATCATCTTTTGACTCTAGCCGACGCTCACGATTAATAAGCCGCAGCTCTTCAATTCTTTCTCTGGCTTCAAATTGCATATCGGCCTGCAATTGCTCTTCTTGCAGTAACAATTCTGGATCGCTTTTTTCAGACTGCCAGCACTCTTCCAAGTAATCCATTAACTGGCCGGTTAACTTAGTTGTACCACTCTTATTAATCGCTGAAATATTAAACACCGGCCCCTGCCATTGCAGCTTATCAATCACAGCCTGGCAAAGCTCTTCCACCTGATCTTGAGGTAATAAATCCACCTTATTGAGCACTAGCCAACGCTGACGCTCACCGAGAGTAGGAGAGAACAGCGCTATTTCATTCATGATAACTTGCGCGTTTTCAGCCGGATCACTGCCATCAAAAGGGCTCATATCCACCAAGTGCAACAAAACCCGACACCGAGTCAAATGCTTTAGAAAGCGAATACCAAGTCCTGCACCATCAGAAGCACCCTCAATCAAACCGGGAATATCCGCCACTACAAAACCACGATGCTCCTGAACTTTAACCACCCCCAAGTTAGGAACCAGAGTAGTAAAAGGATAATCCGCCACTTTAGGACGAGCCGAAGACACCGAGCGAATAAACGTAGATTTACCTGCATTCGGCAACCCTAACAGCCCTACATCAGCCAAAACTTTCAATTCCAACTTAAGGTTTCTTTCCTCCCCATCTTTACCCGGGGTGAACTGCCTTGGGGCCCGATTAACACTCGACTTAAACCGCGCATTACCAATTCCGTGGAAGCCACACTTAGCCACCAGCAGCATCTCATCATGAGCGCGAATATCCCCCAACACTTCATCGGTATCCATATCGATAATTGTTGTTCCTATGGGCACAACTAAAATCAGATCTTCACCTTTACTGCCAGCGCAATTGCGCCCTTGGCCCGAACGACCATTCTGAGCCCTATATTTAGGCTGATACCGATAATCAACCAAGGTATTAAGGTTTTCATTACCTTTTAAATAAACACTGCCGCCATCACCGCCGTCACCCCCATCAGGGCCACCTTTAGCGACATATTTTTCCCTGCGGAAGCTGACACAGCCATTGCCGCCACGACCAGCAAAAACATGAATAGGCGCTTCATCAACAAACTTCATCGTCAACCTCCGAAAAACTATTAACTGTATTTAACATCAAAAATATCAATCATAAAAACACAAAAGCCCCATCAATTATGACAGGGCTTTTGAGGTTGCGCCCTTAACTCCAAAGAGACGTTAAGGCGCGATAAAGATCGTACGATTAGGCAGCTACAATACTGACAAACTTACGACTTTTAGGACCTTTTACTTCAAACTTCACAACACCATCTGCTTTTGCAAATAAGGTGTGATCTTTACCAATGCCAACGTTTTCACCAGCATGGAAACGAGTTCCGCGCTGACGAACAAGAATGTTACCAGACAGCACATCTTGGCCACCGAAACGCTTAACACCTAGACGCTTACTCTCTGAGTCGCGTCCGTTATTAGTACTACCACCAGCTTTCTTATGAGCCATGAGTAAAACTCCTTACTTATACTGTTGTTAATCTTATGCAGAAATACCAGTGATTTATGCAGAAATTCCTGTAATTTTCACTTCGGTATACCACTGACGATGACCCTGACGCTTCATAGAATGCTTACGACGACGGAATTTAATGATAGTAACTTTATCTCCGCGGCCATGAGAAACTACCTCAGCAGTCACTTTGGCACCCTCGACAACCGGCGCGCCGATTTTAATATCATCGCCATCAGCAACCAACAGAACTTTATCAAAATCGATAGAGTCGCCAGTTGCCACTTCAATTTTTTCTAACTTAAGGGTTTCACCCTCAACTACACGGTGTTGCTTACCGCCACTTACAAATACAGCGTACATATATGCTCCAATTGATATTGGACGACACGAAGCAGTATTCAGAACCCTCTGCCTACTTTTTGAAAGGCTTGCGTCGTATTAAATGTTTAACCTGACCCAATAATCAGGGGCGGTAATTCTACGTCATCAAGAACTGATCCGCAACTCTTATAGCATCTGGCCATCAGCAAATAAAAACAGCTATATGTCAGCATATTAAATAGACAAAATACAGCACCTGACTTGACAGTAAACCCTTGCGGCCAATAGGATTCGCCCTTATCTTTGCCACTCCCCATTTTAACGATTAAGACTTTATATATGCTGCCTTTTCACCAAGCGGTTGCCGATGACTTTTCTGACGTCAACCAGCTCATTATTGATCAATTACACTCCAACGTAGATTTAGTCGAAAACATAGGTCACTACTTGATTGAAGCTGGCGGCAAACGATTACGACCACTACTGGTTCTTTTGACCGCGAATGCACTCGACTATCAGGGCAAGCAACACTTAGATTTAGCTGCAATCATTGAGTTTATTCATACAGCCACCTTGCTACACGACGACGTAGTAGATATTTCCAGTATGCGCCGCGGCAGACTTACCGCCAATGAAAAGTGGGGCAATGCGCCCAGTGTCCTAGTAGGCGATTTTCTTTATTCGCGCGCGTTTCAAATGATGGTTGCCATAGGTGAGATGGACATCATGAATACACTCTCTAATGCCACCAACATAATTTCTGAAGGTGAAGTTCAACAGCTCGTCAACGCTAAAGACCCAACGGTAAGCGAAGATAACTACCTTGAGGTCATCTACAAAAAAACAGGCGCATTATTTGAAGCTGCCTGTGAGGTCGGAGCCATTATTGCTAAGGCAACCCCAGCACAAAGAAACCACTTGAAGCTTTTTGGACACCACCTTGGCCTAGCCTTTCAGCTCATTGATGACGTACTCGATTACGAAGGTGACTCTGAAGCACTAGGAAAAAACATTGGCGATGACCTAGCCGAAGGCAAACCCACTCTTCCACTTATTTACACCATGCGTGAAGGCACAACCCAGCAAGCTGACATCGTAGCTCAGGCCATTCGTGAGGGAGGCCTAAACAATCTTGAAGCTGTTATAGACGCAGTCAAACAAACCGGCGCACTAGACTACACTAATAAGTGCGCACACAATCATGCCGATCTAGCGATTGAACAGTTGCACTGCCTGCCCGAAGGGATTTACAAAGAAGCCATGATACTACTAGCAAACTTTTCAGTTGGGCGGAGCTATTAGCTTAACCATCCAGCTATAATTAACCCACGAAAACTCAACCTAATGGAATAAGGTATGATGAGCGGCAAACGCAAAACACAAGGATCTGACAACTTACTAACACGCCGATTACCCGCATGGAAAAAGCTCACTGAACTGCGAGTAAAACAAAAGTCCCAAGAGCAACAAAATCTGCCCACACTCAACGATTTATTTTCTAGCGACAGCAAGCGTGCATCAAAATTCAGTACTCGCTGCGGTGAATTATTCTTAGATTATTCTAAATCGCATTTAACGGACGAAATATTTTCACTCCTATGCGAAGCCACTCAAGATGCAAATCTGAAATCAGCCATAACCTCTTTATTTTCTGGCGACCACATTAATAACACCGAAGATCGTGCCGCCCTCCATACCTTATTACGCACCTCTAATCCTCTCTGCGCGGGCCAACCGATTGATGGCTACCAACAAGATATATTTAGCTGCCAAAAAAAGATGCAGCATTTCACCAATGAAATTCACCAGCAAAATTGGTTAGGCTTTAACGGAAAACCCATTACCCATATAGTCAATATTGGTGTGGGTGGGTCCGACCTAGGCCCAAGAGTCGTATGTGAAGCATTAAGCCACTATAAAACAAGCACCCTCGACGTTAATTTCATATCCAATATCGATGCCACTGAGTTTTATCGCGTAACAGCCCCCCTCGCTCCAGAAACAACACTGTTCATTATCGCCTCCAAAACATTCACCACATTAGAAACCATGAAGAATGCCAACTTGGCAAAGCAGTGGATACTGGCTGGCGGCTGCGACAAGGCACAACTAAACCGTCACTTTGTTGCTGCTAGCGCCAACATTAAAAAAGCCACTGAATTTGGAATTGCAGAAGACAATATTTTCCCGTTATGGGACTGGGTAGGCGGACGCTATTCATTATGGTCTGCTATTGGCTTACCTATCGCTCTAACGATAGGTTGGGATAACTTTAAAAGTTTATTGAGCGGTGCAGAAGAGATGGACGAACACTTCTCTACTGCCGAACCGAAAAATAATATGCCAGTCATCATGGCCTTATTAACCTTGTGGTACAGCCAACTATGGGGCGCCACCAATCAAGCCGTAATGCCTTACAGCAATCAACTTCGCAACCTCCCCTTACTCTTGCAACAACTCGACATGGAGAGCCTTGGCAAAGGCGTCAATCGCAATGGAGAAACACTTAATCACCCATCTGGAATCGCTTTATGGGGAGTGGAAGGAAGCAATGGCCAGCACTCCTTCCATCAATTATTCCACCAAGGTACGCAATTTGTTCCCCTTGATTTCATTGCAGAACTGAAGCCCAACCACGATAATTATGCACAGCACCAACAATTACTCTCTTGCTGCTTAAGCCAAAGCCAAGCCCTCATGAGCGGCAAAGACTACGCCACAGCACAACAAGAGTTAGTTGATAATGGCGCTACAGAAAGCACCGCCAAACAGCTCGCCAAACACAAAGTTATTGCAGGCAATAAGCCAAGTAATACGTTACTGATGGAGTCTCTTTCTCCAAAAAACTTGGGCGCACTCATTGCGCTATACGAACACAAAGTATTCACCCTTAGCGTACTACTCGACATTAATCCCTTTGACCAGTGGGGGGTAGAGCTAGGCAAACAATTAGGCAGTAAAATTGACGATGCGCTCACACACAAAAAACGCCCAGAAAATTGGGACAGCTCCACCAAACAACTGGCGGAGCTTATTAGTAACGCACTAAAGTAAGGAGCGCATCATTAGGTCGATGCTCGCTTTAGTAACGCCAACAACTCTTGAGTTTTTTGCTGCATTAACTCAATATTATTGCGCGACTCGACATTCAACCGAACCACCGGCTCGGTGTTTGACATTCTTAAATTAAAGCGCCACTCACCAAAATCCATACTCAAACCATCCGTACGATCAATCTCGTGGGGCGCGGCCAAATAATGGGCCTCTACTTGCGCAATAGCCGCCGCAGGATCTTTAATCTTGCTGTTTATCTCGCCACTGCATGGAAATCTCTCAATGCAATCATCAACTAGCTCAGCCAAGTTCTTTCCAGTACGGCACATCAACTCAGTGACCAGCAACCAAGGAATCATGCCGCTATCACAGTAAGCAAAATCACGAAAATAGTGATGGGCGCTCATCTCACCGCCATACACAGCATCTTCGAGTCGCATTCTTTCCTTAATGAACGCGTGACCGGTTTTACTTTGAATTGCCTGCCCATTAAATCGCTCAGCCGTTGCTTGGGTATTCCAAATTAAACGCGGATCGTGAACAACCTTACCGCCAGGTTGCTTCAGTAAAAACACTTCGGACAACAAGCCAACCAAGTAATAACCTTCAATAAACCGGCCTTTAGAGTCAAAAAAGAAACAGCGATCAAAATCACCATCCCAAGCAACACCCAAGTCCGCCTTATTATCCACTACAGCATTAGCGGTTGCGCTACGATTTTCCTCTAACAAAGGATTAGGAACACCGTTCGGAAAGTTACCGTCGGGATTATAATGAACTTTAAAAAACTCGTATGGAAGAAAGCTCTCTATCGCATCTACCGCCAAACCAGCACCACCATTCCCAGGATTAACAACCACACGCAGCGGCTTCAACTGCTGCAAATCAACGTAGGTCAATAAGTGCTGAGTGTAGGCTTCTCGAGTATCAATGCGCTCCAACTTTCCGCGAACGGCTACAGCTGGAAATTGATTGGCTTCCGCCATTGCTTTAATATCGTTCAATCCCGTGTCACCACTGATTGGACGAGAATCCTCCCGCACCAACTTCATACCGTTGAAATCTTTCGGGTTATGGCTAGCCGTAACACAAACCCCACCATCGACCTTCAAATGAAAGGTCGCAAAATAAACTTCTTCCGTACCGCACTCGCCGATATGAAGAACATCCACGCCAGAATCCATCAAACCTTCACTCAACGCATCCGTTAACTTAGGGCTAGACAGTCGAATATCATGACCGACCACCACTTGCCGCGGCTTCAAAAACTCCGCGTAAGCTCGACCAATACGATAGGCAATATCTTCATTTAGCTCATCTGGCATGCGACCACGAATATCATAAGCTTTAAAACAGGTTAACAACTGACTCATCGATTAAATTCCTTTTTATTCGGCCATGTATACATTTTCAAACACAAAATTGGTTGCTTCCACGAAGCCTTCTACACTGCCGCAGTCAAACCGCCGACCTTTAAATTTATACGCCATCACACAACCATTTTTAGCCTGCTGTAATAACGCATCGGTAATTTGAATTTCACCGTTTTTGCCTGGAGGCGTATTTTCAAGAATATCAAAAATATCTGGGGTTAAAATATACCGTCCAATAATAGCGAGATTACTCGGAGCATCTTCTAGTGCGGGCTTCTCTACCATATCAGTCACTTGATAGAGGTCGTCTTTAATTTTTTCGCCCTTAATGACACCAAACTTATGAATATGCTCATCTGGTATTTCTTGTATGGCCACGATACTGCAACGAAATTGTTTATACAGCTTCACCATTTGCGCCATAACACCGTCGCCATCGGCCAAACACAAATCATCCGACAAAACCACGCCAAAGGCCTCATCTCCAATTAAGCGCTTGCCATTTAAAATAGCATCTCCCAAACCTTTCATTTCAACTTGTCGAGTAAAGGAGAAAGACGCCTTATCCATAACTTCACGAATACTGCCTAGATAATCCTCTTTGCTGCTGCCTGAAATTTGATGCTCAAGCTCGTAACTCACATCAAAGTGATCAGCAATAGATCGCTTACCGCGCCCTGTCACCATGCCGATATCCGTCAACCCAGCTTCAATAGCCTCTTCCACACCATATTGCACCAGAGGCTTGTTAACGATAGGCAGCATTTCTTTTGGCATGGCCTTAGTGGCAGGCAAAAACCGTGTGCCATATCCGGCAACAGGGAAAAGACATTTTTTCATTACAATACAATCCTTTATATTTTAAATAATTCGAGTTAAACGAGCTAATATTACTACAGTTTCGCGTTTATATTAATTGTTTAGTTACTACAACATTCAACCAACGCATTTAGCTTCCTGAATTTTAAGCTTCAATTTGGGGCATGATCATCAATAAAGGTTAAATTTGATATTAAAATGACCGGTCGGTCTAGACAGGCCATATTCACACGGTAGAATACCCACCAGTACAAATGTGTCACAACGTCTAATTTGTGGCTCGACTTATCATCAAACATAGGCTCAGGTTATGGATACACCAATAAGACAAAGTCAGTTTTCCAGAGAGGAATTGTTAGAATCTAGCCAAGGCCGTATGTTTGGTGAGGGGAATGCACAGCTACCTGCCCCTAACATGTTGATGTTAGATCGTATTGTTCAGATCAGCACCGACGGTGGAGAGTATGGAAAAGGTCAAATTATTGCTGAGTTGGACATAAATCCTGACCTATGGTTTTTTGACTGCCACTTTCCTGGGGATCCAGTCATGCCTGGCTGCCTCGGTTTAGATGCAATGTGGCAATTAGTCGGATTTTTCCTAGCATGGAAAGGCAATGAAGGCAGAGGTAGAGCCCTAGGTTGTGGTGAAGTTAAATTTACCGGCCAAATACTACCCACAGCAAAAAAAGTCACTTACCACATAGAATTAAAGCGCGTTATCGAACGCAAACTTGTCATGGGCATTGCTGACGGCCGAGTTTCTGTTGATGGGCGCGACATTTATTTTGCTAAAGATCTGCGTGTGGGTCTATTTAAAAACACCGATACTTTTTAACTCTTAATTTAACTTTCAACCCCAGAGGTTTTATATGAAACGCGTAGTAGTCACAGGCATTGGTATTGTTTCTTGCATTGGTAACGATAAGCAAACCGTTCTCAACTCGCTTAAAGAGGGAATCTCTGGAATAAAGTTTCAAGAAGAATACAAAGAGCGCGGTCTGCGCAGCCATTTAGCCGGCAGTATTGATATTGATTTCAAAGAACACATTGATCGCAAAGCTTTGCGTTTTATGGCCGATGCAGCAGCTTATTCTTATATATCTATGCAGCAAGCGGTTGCCGACTCAGGACTTGCTGATGATCAGGTATCAAATGAACGCACAGGAATCATTATGGGTTCGGGTGGCGCATCCTCCGAGAACCTTATTGCCTCAGCAGACATCTTGCGTGAAAAAGGGATCAAACGTGTTGGCCCATACCGGGTTACCCAAACTATGGGCAGTACTACATCGGCTTGTTTAGCAACTCCGTTTAAAATTAAAGGTGTGAACTACAGTATTTCATCAGCCTGCGCTACAAGCGCACACTGCATAGGCAATGCTATGGAGATCATCCAACTGGGGAAACAAGACGTTATTTTTGCTGGTGGCGGAGAAGAAGAGCACTGGACCATGAGTGCACTGTTTGATGCCATGGGCGCACTTTCCACCAAATACAACGAAACTCCTGAGCAGGCTTCTCGCGCTTACGATGCCGACAGAGATGGCTTTGTCATTGCTGGCGGCGGCGGCTGCTTAGTACTTGAAGAGCTCGAACATGCAAAAGCACGCGGAGCAAAAATATACGCTGAATTAGTTGGCTATGGCGCAACCTCTGATGGCTACGATATGGTAGCGCCATCTGGTGAAGGAGCCGCCCGTTGTATGCGTCAAGCTACTGCAACAGTTACCGGCGATATTGACTACATAAATTCTCACGGCACCAGTACACCAGTAGGCGATGTCGCTGAGTTAGGTGCTGTTCGTGAAGTATTTGGCGATAACTGCCCCGCTATCAGCTCAACCAAATCCCTTACGGGACACTCTTTAGGAGCAACCGGAGCACAAGAAGCGATTTATTCTTTATTGATGATGGAAAACGACTTCATTTGTGCATCAGCCAACGTTATCAATTTAGATGAAAAAGCTCAGGACCTGAATATTATCACTCAACGTCAGGACAACGTGAAACTCAATAGAGTCATGTCAAATAGCTTTGGATTTGGCGGCACTAACGCCAGCCTTGTATTCCAGCGCCACAGCGATTAATTTTCAACTAACAGTGCTTGCTGCTGCTCTATCCAGAGCGCAACAAGCGTCGTTAAGTTCTGCCTCCAGCTCTTAGGTTGCACCCCAAAATCATCTCGACACCGACGTATCGTCAAAACTGAACTCACCGGCTCGCTAGCATCCAAAACCAGCTCTTCTTCATTAAGTAGACTCAAATCCATAGTTGCCTTTATTCTGTGTTTGTCCCATAGAATTTTCTCAACCACTTCGGCCAATTCCACTTCTGTGCAGGTATCACCTGAAGCGTAATGGAACGCACCCCAATTTTGAGCACCACAAAGGGCTTGACTCATTATAGCCACAACAACCTTAGCTACTGAAGGTAAATCAATTGGTGAACTTCTACGCTGATCCGTTACGATAAATTCGTCATCGGCCTTCAATCCCTCGAGCAAACGATTAAAGTAAGTGTCGGATGAATAATCAAGTAACCGCCCTAGGCGTAAGCAAATATACTTATCTAACACCGACTCGAAAGCTCGCTCCGCTTCCCAGTACGCTCGTCCAGATGCACCAACGGGTAAGGGTTTATCATATTCATCATAAGATGATTTATTCTCCCCACCAAAAACCCGAAAACTGGACATATGAATCGGAACAATGTCAGTAGACTTACATACTTCGGCTAATGTCTTTGCTGCTTGCAAACAAAGCACCTGCTGTTCGACAGTTTGGTACTCAGCAAAACCCAACGTATTGATAATTACCTGTACTTGGTTGACCTGCACATACTCTGTTACGGCTTCAACATCAGTCCAATCCTGCTCACTACTAGCGGGAGTCAAAACAGAAAAGTGCGTCGTTTCAAATTCAGCTAAAATAGCCTGACCGATGGATGAAAATGCATCGGTAATAACAATTCGTATTGCCACAATAATTGCTCATTTAAAATGGGTTGTGATAAGCAGAACTCTACCATAAATATTCACTATCCATAGAGATCGCTTATAGTTATGATCGTTTTACTCAAACTAAAATAGCTTCAAATAAATTAAATAGAGACACTCAAGACAATGACAAAAACAACTTTGAGCCCACTAGATACTCGCTGGCTAGCATTTGAATCAAAAGGCACTCCGATGCATACAGGTTGCCTTGCGATATTCAAAAAACCAGCCAAAGCTGACGCTGACTTCTTACAAACATTAGTACATACATTTAGATCTAAAAAAAATGTTGGTGTTCCCTGGAATCAAAAACTTACTAAACCATTTAAGCTCACCAGAATACCAAGAATGGCTCAAGATCGAGATATGGACCTTGGCTATCACTTTCGTCACTCAGCGTTACCAGCACCCGGTGGAGAAAAAGAGTTAGGTATATTGGTCTCTCGACTGCACAGCTTAGCTTTGGATAAAAGACGCCCACTATGGGAATGTCATCTTATAGAAGGCCTGGAAAATAATCGCTTTGCGATATACATGAAAATACACCCCTGCATCCTTAAAGGGGGTAACCCCATCAACACAGTGATGAGCATGCTTTCTTCCAGCGCCAACAACAAAGAACTCTCACCACTGTGGACAATTAAGCCTGAGCAAGACAAAGACCAAGGCAATAAAGATGTAGACCTAGGCGAAATCGTCAGTACCTTCAGCAGCAATGTTCTCTCTGTAGGCAAAGCAGCAAAAGCTATTTTTGACTCGCCCACGACTTCTTTTTTTGGCCTAAAAGCTCCTAGGTCTTATTTGAATAAAACCACCAATAGCCAAAGACGCTTTGCTACTCAGCAATATGACTTGGCGCGAATTGAGACACTCTCTAAAGCTGCCGACTGCAGTATTAACACGATCATTGCCTATTTATGCAGCTCGGCATTAAGACGTTTTTTCAAAGAATATAACGCACTGCCCGTAAAACCCTTAATGGCTTCTGCACCACTAAACCTGACAGATTATGTTCAGGGCAATAACAAAGAAACTTTAGCCACGATTAGAATTTCTTTGGCCACTGATATTGCCGACCCAGTAAAGCGCTTAAAAACCATTACTAAATCTGTCCAAGATATAAAAGCTCATTTAGATAAATTACCTAAAGATACATTGTCATCCTACGCCATACTTAGCTCAGCACCTTTATTAGCAGGGCAAATATACGGATTAGGCCGCCTTGTACCCAACATGTTCAATGTCGGAATTTCAAGCTTAATAGGATCAGAAAAGCCTCTCTACTTGCATGGCGCAAAACTCGAAGCAATACACCCAATGGCCCATCTTATGCAAAATAGCGCACTGAGCATTGACTGCGTCAGTTATGCTGGAACAATGAATATAGGTATTACTGGCGCAAGAGACACCTTGCCACGTATACAGCGTATAGCTTTATATATGGATCAAGCTCTCGCCGCACTGGAAGATCAATTATCCAACACAAAGGGAGAAGCTGCATGAACCGCTTAGCAAAACTGGCCCTAGATCAAGGACTGGCCTTAAACCAACTGCTTTCAGAAACAGCCGTTAATGGCGCCGACTGGTTATTTCGTCGAGATACGTTAGTTAAATCAGGACAAACTTGGTTTGAATTAATTCATGACGATGACCCCATGTCAGTTCGCTATTATGAGCTGCCAGATGATGATGAGATTGAACTTGTCGACGGCAGCTTTATGCCCATTAATCGAGATTGCCACGACATACCTTTAGTTCTCGTACCACCATTAGGTGTCACCACCGAAACCTTTGATTTGATGCCTCAGCGCAGCCTCGTTCGCTTTTTAGCGGCCAGCGGCTTTAAAGTCTATTTAATTGATTGGGGCAAGCCAGCAAAGGAACACGCTCACTTAAATTTGAAAGATTATTCTTACGATATGTTCGGAACAGCCTTGGCCAGTATTCGCGAGCACAGCGGCCAGAAAGAAGTCTCTTTAATGGGTTGGTGCATGGGCGGCTTATTAAGCCTGCTGTACCAAGGACAAGCTAAAGATCCCAATGTTCGCAATATCGTTACTATAGCTAGCCCAATTGACCTAGAAGGCGGTGGGCTTTTAACCGGTGTATCACAGGCTCTCAACGCTCCCGCAAAACTGGTCCGCAACTATTCACAATTTAGAGTAAACACTCTTGACCCTGCCATACTAGGCATGCCCCCTTGGGCAACTACGCTAGCATTTAAAATGACTGCTCCAGTCGCTAGCGTTACGACCTACTGGGATTTATTGACCCGCCTATGGGACAGAGAGTTTGTCGAATCTTATTCCACCACATCCGATTACCTGAACAATATGCTGCTCTATCCTGGCGGAGTACTCCAAGATATGACGACTCAATTTGTATTTGAAAATCAGTTTGCCAAAGGTCAGGTTACTTTAGCTGACGGTAGCATCGCTGAAATTGACAGTATCACTTCAGCACTTCGGGTATTTGCTGGTAAAACTGACGCTTTGGTACCGCCATCAATAGCCAAACAAATCATTGATATTGTTGCCAGCACCGACAAAGAATACAGCGTTGCTTCTGGCGGCCACATGGGCGTCATACTGGGCAGTAAAGCTCAAGCCGGCGTATGGAGTGATACCGTTGAGTGGCTTATTCCAAGGTCGAAGTTGAGTAGAGCAGCGTAAAAAAAAATGCTTCCCTGAGGTTGTAATCAACCGCAAGGGAAGCACAATCATCCTAGACTTTTCTTTACCAATCAAACACATGCAAAACAAAACAACAGATAAACCTATCGTATCAAGCAACAGTGTTTCCATTTTAGCTCTGCGCCAATACTTAAAAATGGCAGATCGTTGCGATATAAATTACCAGCCCCTTCTCTTACAAGAAGGTTTACTTAACAGCACGCTGGCTGACAACACCTCTCGCATTCCATTAAAACAATTTGAAACCATTTTACAGCGCTTAATCAGCAACTGTGAAGATACACTATTTGGCTTACATACCTCTGCCCACATTGAACCTGCATTTTATTCCGTACAAGGTTACATCTGTTTGAATTGTGCAAACCTAAGAGAAGTGCTTGTCACGATTCCTTTGTACGAAAAAATAGTTGGCGATATGGGTGTTTCTGACTTGATTTACCACGAAGATAAAACTCTGCTGCGCTGGCAAAGCCAATTACTCCACCCTGAAGTAAAGCGCCACGTTCGTGAAAACGTGATCAGCTCATGGTTACGTTTTACTCAACAGTTTTTAAATATTCAGCAACCTCCTGTATCAATTTGGTTTGAACATGACGCCCCCGAGAGCAGCATCCTAAAACAAGAATACATCGATATTTTTCGATGCCCCGTTAAATTCTCCCAAGAGTACTCAGGCATTTGGCTAGACAACGAAAGTTTAGATCTGCGCATTGAACAAGCCGACGAAAACTTATTGCGGACCTTACTCGAGCACGCATCCAATCAATTACAAGACATTGAAAAAGATCAAACCACATCAGATCAAGTTAAAAGTTTGCTAAAATTAACACTCAATCACCAATTACCCAACTGTGAGTTAATAGCCGATAAACTCGGTATCAGTGTCCGAACGCTGCAACGAAAATTAGGCAGCGAAAATACAACCTATAAAGCACTGCTGAATGAACTGCGCCAAGAACTGGCATTGCACTACGTAAAAAACAGTCGTTTGAGTTACGATACAATTGCCGCCAAATTGGGTTTTAGCGAACCCCGCTCATTTTATCGCAGCTTTAAACAGTGGACTGGTTCTACCGCCAATACTTATAGAGAACAAATAAACAATTAATCCCCACTAAAAAAACATTAGCTTTTACGTGGGGTACCCCGTGATTTTTCGTATTGCTCGGTAGCTAGGGCGCAGCTGCGTATAGAGTTTTTTGTACACGTTCTGAAATAACCGATCATACACTTTAGCTTCAACTTCGCGCGGCTCAAAACGTTTTTCATAGCGCACCATATTGGTAACGGCCTCATCAAAATTAACATATACGCCACAACCAACAGCCGCCGCCATGGCCGCGCCTAGACCGGAAGTCTCATACGTATGGGGTCTTTCAACCGGTAAGTTAAATAAGTCTGCCGTGATTTGTAGGATTTCATCACTTTGCGAACCACCCCCAGAGGCACGTAGTAAATCAATTTTAAATTTGCCTCGTTTTTCTAGCCGTTCTTTACCTTCGCGCAAGGCAAATCCAATACCTTCAACAATGGCTCGATAAATATGTGCGCGAGTATGAACCTCGCCAAATCCTACAATAGCCCCCTTCGCCTCTGAGCCTTCAGAATTAGCGCCTGACGACCAGTACGGCTGCAACACTAACCCCATTGCACCGGGAGGAACTTCACGCAACAAATTATCGAATAAAAATTCTGGAGAAACGTTTTGCTCTAACGCTTTTTGCTCCTCATGCAAACCAAACTCTTTGCGAAACCAGTCAACCATCCAATAACCGCGATGAACCATCGTTTCAACATTATAAGATCCCGGTACCAAAGAGGGATAAGGCGGCTGAAAAGGCAGAGGTTCAATAAAGCGCGAACTATTAATATTAAACGTAGCGGTTGTTCCGTAACTCAACGCGCCAGTTGTATCATTAACACAACCGGAACCCAACACCTCACAGGCCTTGTCTGATCCGGATGAAATCAAGGGCGTACCAACAAGAATACCCGTGAGCTCCGCAGCCTTCGGGCTGATATTGCCAAGCAACTCACCAGCAGAAAACAACTCCGGCATCTTCTCTCTCTGCATGGCCAGAGCACGATACCGCCAATTACCAGGCTTAGCCCAATCAAGGTTTTTAAAATCGAAAGGTATGTAACCAACTTGGGCTGCTACGGCATCGTGCAACTCATCCGTTAAGCAGTAACTCAAGTAACCGGACAACAGTAACCAATGTGTGGTGGCTGACATAATTTCAGGCTGATGCTCAGAAATCCAGTTTGATTCCGCCTCACGCTTGAAGCGATCAACTGGAGCATGCAACCCTAGCAGTTTCAAACCCCAATCCATCAACCCAATTGCAGGCAACTGTGTTGCTTGTCGCTGATCCAACCATGAAATGGCAGGCCTTAACGCTTTGCCGTTGGCCCCAACATTAACCATCGTTCCACGCTGAGTGGTTATAGACACCGCCTTAATATCAGCAGGAGTCACACTTGTTAGCAACCAAAGCGCTTGGCAAGCCTCACAGGTTTTTTGCCAAAAATAATCAGCCTCTTGTTCAGCCCAACCAGGTTGGGGAGAAACATAGGGCTCAATAATTATTTGCTGTTTTGCAATAAGATCACCGGTGCAATTAAATATCAGCGCACGAACACTTTGGGTACCACAATCTATAGAGAGAAAATAAGAAGGCTTAGCAGGCATTTGAGTTATCAGCCTCAGCTATTTTTGTTGGTACAAAATAATATTTCTGCCAAATATTTTGATAGCGAGCAAGCTCCCAATACCAGTGTGAATCAGACCAATTCAGCTCTTGCTGACACAACTCTTTTACTTGCGGAAAAATAAGTTCAGCAGCTTTTGGTAGCAGCAAGCCTAAACGAGTTCGCCTCAGCAACAGATCATCCAAATGTTGTACCGATTCTTCTCGTAAAATCCAACGGCATTCCGCCAAGCAAAAACGAGTATCCGCTATGAAACCTAGCTCCCCATCACCAGCCTGATCAACAATGACCTTAGCCAAGTCACCATAACGGCCCAACAATAATTCGGCCACAGTAGTAGAGCACGCCGGCAAGTCTAGCGCTGTCACTGCAAGCGGTGCAAAAACACGACCACCATCGCGGATCTGCTTATGGATATTACTGCCCTGCAATTCACTCGCAGCCTCAGTCAGCGCGTCTTGCGCGATCAACCGGAATGTTGTT
The DNA here is from genome assembly GCA_034112445.1 of Cellvibrionaceae bacterium. GTDB lineage: Bacteria > Pseudomonadota > Gammaproteobacteria > Pseudomonadales > Cellvibrionaceae > Pelagadaptatus. Next base: position 28,897 of record JAWUVI010000025.1, read on the forward strand.
AATTTACCGCCACTGACCGTGATCAATCGTCCATCTTTCCATACCGCATGATTACGTCGTTCTTTAGAAGGATCTTTATTTTTTTCAGAGCCAATAACAGGCCGCACACCTGACCACGATGAAATCACATCGTCAGATGTCAAAGAAACAGTAGGAAATAATGAGCTTGTCGCATTCAACAAATAATCAAGTTCTTGAGATGAAATACTGGCTTCAACATCCAAACTCTCGGGATGATCTAGGTCTGTCGTACCAATGACAGTACGGTTTTCCCAGGGAAAAATAAATGCAGCGCGATTATCCTCTGGGTGCATAAGCGTAATAGCATCATCAACAGGCAATACTCCTGCCGCCAATACAATATGACTACCGCGCAAAGGCCTAACTCGTTTTTCCGGATTCACCTCGCTCCGAAGCTGATCGGCCCATGCGCCCGTAGCATTGATAACGACCTTAGCTGTGACTTTAATTTTATCCCGAACACTAACTGTGCCCGAATCTTCGAGTGATGTTTGCTCAAGATACACACCAGCGACTTCACCCTCAGCATCTTTTAATAACCCAGACACGCGAACATAATTCATCGCCTGTCCGCCTTCACTCATTGCTTCTTGTATGACACGCTGAACTAATCTTGAATCATCAGTAACAGCATCCGTGTAATAAAATGCGCTTTTCAGTGGGGTTATATCAATACCCGCAAAAGTACTCGCTACAGACGCCAAAGTAACTGAACGATGGAATTTCACTCCCGCAATACGATCGTATAACCAGAGCATCATTTTTACCGCCCAAGAGGGAGGTGACTTTTTTTTGCGTAAGGTAAAGTAATATCCCATTCGCGTAACTAGGCCTGGGGCTTCTTGCAGTAGTCTCTCACGCTCATGTAAAGAATGTTTAGTTAGGGTAATGTCACCCATGGCTAAATAGCGCAGACCACCGTGCACCATCTTTGATGAACGGCTTGATGTCCCCCAAGCAAAATCTTGTTGCTCAACCAGTAATGCACGTAAGCCCAGGCGAGCCGCTTCACGTAAAACACCTGCACCTGAAATACCACCACCAACAATAACAACATCCCATTGTTCAGCGTTCGGATTTTCAGAAGCCGTCTTTAATTGGTGCCACAGCTGTTTGTGATCCCGTAAAGGGTAAAGACTCATATAAATACCTATTAATTGAGGCGCTTTTACGCTGGTTCATCAGGTAATAATTTACCCGGATTCATACGCCCCTGCGGATCAAATAGCTGACAAAGTTGCTTGATGGCCGCAATCCCTAAGTCACCTTTTTCCGCAGTCAAATAGTTTTTATGGTCAAGACCCACACCATGCTGATGACTTATCGTACCTCCCATAGAGACAGTGGCAGCTGCACCTGCGGCTTTAATTTTTTGCCAATACGCATGCGTTTCCTGAAAGCTATCTTTACACGCAAATAAGTAGGTGGTGTACACACTACAACCTTGACCGTACACGTGAGACAGATGCGTATAAACATGAGCGTTGCCACCCAACTCTTTAGCCTGCTCAGAAATAGCCGATTCAATAGTAGCCACGGAATCAATGACAGCGTCCCAGTTAACGGATGTTTCCATTGTATCTACGGCATAGCCAGCCGACCATAAAGTCTCACGCCAATAAGGAGCGCCAAAGCGGCCTTGCGCCCAGTGGCTTCCCATTGCGTCTGGAGCCATAGCGCCGCCCATTGCCGCAATAGTTGCTAGGGCCTGCTCTAAAGCCGCCTTGTGCTGCTCTTGTGAGCCGGTGACCCCGAAGGTCAGCATGACTTTATTATCATCTAATCCCGCCGCCACCATAGCAGTGTTCAAAGTCGCCATAGCCTCTTGATCGCTATTGCTGTACACCATAGTAATAGTTTCCATTAAGTTACTGAGACGTAACATGGATAACTGCAATTTTTTCTGTGCCATTGTACGGATGGTTTCAACGCCCTTTTCCCAGCTTGGCAAGAACGCTACGTGAAAAGTTTCACGCTCTGGAAGAGGTGTTACCCGCACCGTCACTTCCGTTAAAATGCCCATTCGACCTTCAGACCCCATAATCATTTCACGAATATCTGGTCCAGCCGACGAAGCGGGAATGGCTGGTATTTCTAACGTGCCCTGCAAGGTTTCAAGACGGCCACCGGCAAACATTTGCTCGATGCGACCATAGCGTAACGACTGCTGCCCACTCGAACGGCTAGCCACCCAACCTCCTACTGTCGATAACTCCCATGATTGAGGGTAATGACCAAGCATATAACCTTGTTTTTTTAATTGCGCTTCTAACTCTGGCCCCGCAGTTCCCGCGCCAAAAGTAGCCAACTGGCTTTCTGCATCAAAATTCAAGAGCTGATTCATGTTACTCATATCAATCGTCAATATCGGCTTGCTGCTATTCAACGGATTAATATGCCCAACTACTGAGGTGCCACCGCCATAAGGGATTACTTCAATATCGTACTGCTCGGAAAAATCTAGTAGGACTCTAACTTCAGAAGAATTTTTCGGAAAGGCAACACCATCAGGAAACACATCAATATTGCCACTGCGCAAATCCATCCAGTCTGGAAAACTGTGGGCTTTAGCATGACGCAATCGGTCTTCTGCATCGACACTGATTAGCGCATGCTCAGGCAAACGGCTGCTTGGCACTTTGGACAAGAGTTCACTCAAGCCAATATTTTCTAAGGGTTTAGCATCACCAACCATCATTGCTAGCGCCTGCCGACCACCCTCACTAAGTGATGTTAAAAAAGGGCTGTCTGATGTACCCCAAGCATTCCAACGGCGATTGTAATTGTGCATATATAAACCCTAGTAATAAGTAAAATTATGTTATTAAGTTATCAATGTTTTAGCATTAGATATAGCGACCTGATGCGACAAGCTGGTATCCATTTATGACACAGCAGGAATCAAATCCTGCTCTGTCGCGCACACCTTATTGCGGCCACCATTCTTGGCTGCGTAAAAGACTCGGCTATTTATAATGAGGATCTTTCTAGCAAAAATAAAAAAGCCACTAACAGTAGTGGCTTTAAAAATATTTAATAATTATAGATGAAGATACATTCTAGAAGGGAATATCATCATCAAAATTGTCAAATCCTGGGGCTTGATTGGGCTGAGCCGCAGGTTGTTGTTGCGCGCCGCCTTGAGCAGGGTTCTGCATAGGCTTAGCTTGTGGTTGAGCCATTTGGGCAGGGACAGCTTGGGGCTGGCGGTAAGCGCCTTGTTGTGCTGGCTGCTGTTGCGGCTGACCTGGTTGCTGTGGAGAATATCCACCTTGACCACCATCTTGACGGCTATCAAGCATTTGCATTTCGCTGGCAACAATTTCAGTTGAATAGCGATCACTACCGTCTTGAGCTTGCCATTTACGAGTACGCAAGGACCCCTCAACATAGACCTTAGAGCCTTTTTTCAAATACTCGCCTGCGATTTCAGCTAGACGATTAAAGAAAACTACGCGATGCCATTCGGTACGCTCTTGAGGTTGACCAGTTTGCTTATCTTTCCACGATTCTGATGTGGCTATAGAAATATTGGTTACCGCGCCACCGCTGGGCATAAACTTCATTTCTGGTTCCTGGCCAATATTGCCGACTAAAATTACTTTGTTCACACCTCTGGCCATCGCCACAAACTCCTATCCGAAAAAGACCGAGCTTACACTAGCCGGCGCGTCTCGACCAGCCACCCAAAAGCATCATTTTTAGAATTTGATAAGATTATTTAATACAAGCTAACCGCATCATTGCGTCACGGTCGAACAGCGCTGAATTAACTTTTAGGTAAGCCGTTTGCTCTTCGGCAATAAGCAAAACCTCTACCACACCTGAGACCTGCAATAATTGCTCTTCAGCTAAATCTAACTCTGCACCAGCAAGAGTGACTTGGATACGGGCTAAGTGTTTTGGAGTCTTCATATTTTGCGCTACTAACAGCCACATGAGTAACAGGACTCCCGCACCAACATACACAGCAGACAATCCATACTCTTGGAGCAGCCAACCACCACCTACACCACCAACAAAAGCCCCCATAAACTGGCAGGTCGAGTAGATCCCCGAAGCAGTCCCTTTAGCGCCTACTGGTGCAATTTTACTCATCAGTGACGGCAAAGTTGCTTCCAATAAATTGAATGCCACAAAAAATAAAAATAATGCTAATAAAAACATTACTTTTTGGTCATGCCATAAGGCCAAAGAAAATTCCATTACGGCCAAAATAGCCACAGAACACACAAATACATGTTTCATTTTACGCTTTTTTTCAGCCACGATAATAAAAGGAATCATGGCCACAAAAGCTAATAATAATATCGGTAGATACACCTGCCAGTGGTTATCCCGATGAATATTAAGGTGTTGCTCCAACACCAAGGGCACAGCAACAAAACTGGCCATCAACGCAGCATGTAAGACAAAAACACCGAAGTTTAAACGCTGCAACTCTCCATGCCGGAGCATTTGTTGCACCAACTCCGGCACAGTTCCAGTATCTCTATGACGCTTGGCCGTTATCACAGGCGTTGGCACCCAACGCCACAGAATTAACATTCCTATAACCGCTAACACTGCCGTCAAGATGAAAACGGCATGCAGCCCTCCACCAAATTTCGTTAATGCTGGCCCCACCACTAGCGCCACAGAAAAAGATAACCCGATAGAGGCCCCTATCGAAGCCATAGCCTTGGTACGGCTTTCATCACTGGTTAGGTCAGCCACTAAAGCCATTATCGCACTAGCAATCGCTCCAGCACCCTGCAAACAACGCCCAAGAATTAAACCGTAAACCGTCTCAGCCGACGCTGCCACTATCGAACCAATAGCGAAAATTAGCAGGCCAATGAAAATTACTGGCTTACGCCCTAATCGGTCAGACAAACTACCAAAAGGAATTTGAAAAATAGCCTGCGTAAAACCATAGGCGCCTAAAGCCAATCCCATAAGCAAAGGTGTAGATTCCTGGTAATCTTGCCCGTACAGCATCAGTACAGGCAGCACCATAAACAAGCCCATCATGCGAAACGCATAAAGACTTGCTAATGAGGCTATAGCCCGACCTTCAAATGCCGTTAAACCTTGCGACAAGAAAATTCCCTCTGATTATCCATTATAAATGTAAGCCTTCCATTCTACCTGAATCACCATTCAGGCACATCTGTAATAGCTCAACACTAAAACAATAAATGAAATTCACAACATAATTAACTCATATCTAACTCATAACTGAGCTACAATAAGCAAGTTACTCAACATATTTCGATGGAGCTTTTATGAAAATACGTAGTTTTTTACTCGCTGCAGCAATTGCCACCTCGCTACCTATCGCTGCTAACGCCGCTGGTGATGCAGCTGCAGGTAAAACCAAGGCCGCCATGTGTGGTTCTTGTCATGGTGCCAATGGTAAAGCCGTAATCCCAACTTACCCCAACTTAGCGGGTCAAAATGAGCAATACCTTGTGACAGCGCTAAAAGCTTACAAAAGCGGTGAACGCTCTACCGGTCAAGCCATGATTATGGCGGGCATGGCCAAACCATTAAGCGATGCTGACATTGCTAATTTAGCCGCTTATTACAGCAGCCTTTAAAATGGAAGCCGTTTCAAATAGATAAGCCTATCCTTGGCGCATCTAAGAGACACAAAAAAGCCGACAGAACTGTCGGCTTTTTTGTATCTAACTTAATAGTTTAATTAAGCCGATTTTAGCGAAGCAACTAAATCTAGAATTGCTGCCTTACCGTCACCAAATAACATCAACGTATTATCTTTTGCGAAGAGCGGATTCGGCAAACCTGCAAAACCTGGAGACAACGATCGCTTAACCACAACAACCGTTTTGGCTTTGTCGACGTTCAAGATTGGCATACCATAAATAGGACTGCCTTTATCATCACGCGCCATTGGGTTGGTTACATCGTTTGCGCCAATAACAATAGCCACATCCGTTTGCTCAAAGGTGGGATTGATTTCATCCATTTCTTTGAGCTTATCATAAGAAACTTCAGCTTCAGCCAGCAAAACATTCATGTGACCAGGCATCCGTCCTGCTACAGGATGGATAGCATACTCAACTTCAATACCCATCTCTTCCATGGTGTCAGCTAAATCGCGCACCGCATGTTGTGCTTGCGCCATTGCCAAACCAAAGCCCGGAACAATAACGACACGGCGAGCAGTTTCTAACAACATAGCCACTTCGTCTGGCGAGCTCGCTTTAACCTTGCCTGCATAAACTTCATCGGCATCCATGATCTCGCCGGCTTCAGCCATCACCCCAAACAACACATTGGTCAGAGAGCGATTCATGGCTTTACACATGATTTGCGTCAATATAATTCCTGATGCACCAACCAAAGAACCAGTAATAATCAACGCATTATTACCCAAAACAAAACCAGCGGCTGCAGCTGCAATACCCGAGTAAGAGTTCAACAAAGCAATCACAACAGGCATATCGGCCCCGCCAATAGGCATAACCAACATAATTCCCATAAGGCATGCCGCTGCAACAATAGTCCAGAATAACTCAGTGTTCATTGGATCAACAGTCAGGTAGCCGATACCCACTATTGAGGCAATCAATATCAGAGCATTAACAAACTTCATGCCTGGAAAGCCTTTAGGCTGTCCATCAATAAGCTCTTGCAACTTGGCAAAAGCCACCAAGGAGCCAGTTAACGTAATCGCACCAATAAACACAGCCGCACCAGTTGCAATCATCTCAACCGAACCAAGACCAGCAGCTTGAACATCTGTCAACTTTGCTAAAGCGCCTGCAGGAGAAGCCTGACTTTTCACAAACTCTGCCGCAGCAACAGCCAATGAAGCACCACCACCAAAACCATTTAGTAGAGCAATCAATTGTGGCATAGCCGTCATTTGAATTTTAACGGCGATTACAGCTCCAACAACGGTACCAACAACAGCGCCAGCAATAATCCACTCGTAACTGACAACAGAGCTATTCAATAAGGTAACAACAATTGCCACCAACATACCGACAGCCGCAAGTTGATTCCCACGCACCGCAGTCTTTGGCTTAGATAGACCTTTAATACCTAAAATAAACAGTGCCGCGGCTACTATATAAGCAATTTCAATTAAATTAGCATTCATTACTTACTTCCTCTTAAACATAGCTAGCATGCGATTAGTCACCATAAAGCCGCCAACCACATTAATAGTCGCTAGTGCTACGGCAATAAAACCCAGCACATTAACTAACGTTTGATCGCCGCCATTTCCGGCAGCTAAAATTGCACCTACAACTGTAATACCCGAAATAGCATTTGAACCGGCCATTAATGGTGTGTGTAATGTTGGTGGAACTTTAGTAATCAATTCGATGCCGAGAAAAATGGCCAATACGAACAGGGTTAATTGAACAACAGTAATATCCATTAATATTCTCCTTAAGCTTGGTCAGCGGAATCAACCGCATCGTCGGCAACAACTTCAGCTACAGCGAGTTCAGGTAAACCCAACAAGGCACGCATACGCACCTGAGGAACATCGCCATTTAGTGAAACAACCGTCTCGCTGATAATTTCATCTTCATAATCAAAAGTCAGATTGCCTTCATCATCAATCAAATGCGCCAATAGGTTTTCGATATTCTTGCCATACATTTGGCTGGCATGAGTAGCTACAGTTGATGGTACGTTTTTAGGCCCAATAATTTTCACACCATTAACCACAACAATTTCATCAAGTTTAGTTAATTCGCAGTTTCCACCTTTTTCAGAAGCCAAATCTACAATAACCGCTCCAGGCTTCATTCCTTGAACCATTTCAGCCGTAATAAGAATCGGAGATTTTTTTCCAGGAACAGCAGCTGTAGTAATAACAACATCTTGCTGAGACAACACATTGGTCATGGCCACTTGTTGACGCTGAATAAAGTCAGCCGATTGCTCTTTTGCGTAACCACCTGTAGTTTCTGTGTCTTCAGCTTCAATATTTAATTCAACAGGCTTAGCGCCAACCGACAAAATCTGCTCACGAGCAGCGGGACGAACGTCGTAAGCTTCAACCACTCCTCCTAAACGCTTAGCGGTTGCACAAGCTTGCAGACCCGCAACACCAACACCCATAATTAAAACGCGGGCAGGATTCAAGGTGCCGGCAGCGGTCATATTCATAGGGAACATTGAGCCCAATTCACTGGCTCCGATTAGGACTGCTTTATAACCAGCGATCATGGCATTAGAAGACAGTACGTCCATAGATTGGGCACGAGTAATGCGAGGGATTAATTCCATTGCAATACCTGTTACCTTGGCCGCAACTAGGTCCTGTGCGAACTCAGGATTGGCCAAAGGATCCATCATACCAATCAAGATTTTACCTTCACTAAGCTGAGCTAAGTCATCAGCACCAGTATCTTTGTTCAACCCAGGAGTCTGTACCTGAATAATAATATCTGCGCGCGTAAACACATCTTTGCGACTTACAATTTCAGCCCCAGAGTCAACATAGGCTGAATCGTCATACCCGGCTAAAGAGCCTGCACCAGATTCAATAATAATAGTGCGGCCTAACTTAACCAGCGCAGCAATATTTTGTGGAACCATGCCAACACGACGTTCGCCTGGACAGGTCTCCTTCGGTATTCCAATGATCACTAGCTTCACCTCTTGTAAAAGTTACTTTAAGTCGTCCCACACGTTCTTAACGCTTTAACCAAGTTGATAAACCTGGAGGGGCGAGTAATTTAAATCATTCGTTTGAAATTGTCTTCACATTTTAACCTGCTTTACGCAAGCATTCCTTTCAAGAACTGCCCAGTATGAGATTTATTTTGCTTAGAGACTTCTTCCGGAGTACCAACAGCTATTATTAGTCCCCCGCCACTTCCACCTTCAGGGCCAAGATCAACAACCCAATCGGCTGTTTTAACCACATCCAAATTGTGTTCGATCACAACCACAGTATTCCCATGGTCACGCAAGCGATGTAAAACTACTAGCAGTTGCTGAATATCATGAAAATGCAATCCGGTAGTAGGCTCATCCAATATATATAATGTTTTGCCTGTATCTCTTTTAGACAACTCTTTAGCTAACTTAACCCGCTGAGCCTCACCACCAGAAAGTGTTGTTGCTGCTTGCCCCAAACGAATATAAGAAAGACCTACATCGATCAACGTTTGAAGCTTTTTAGCCACTGATGGTATGGGGTCAAAAAACACGCGGGCATCCTCAACCGTCATATCCAAAGCTTGATGTATATTTTTACCTTTATAGTGAATATCCAAGGTTTCCCGATTGTATCGCTTACCCTTACAAACATCACAAGGAACATACACGTCAGGCAAAAAGTGCATCTCAACTTTAACAACGCCATCGCCTTGGCATGCCTCACAACGGCCACCCTTAACATAAAAAATAAAGCGACCAGGTTTATAACCCCGCGAACGAGCCTCTTGAGTTCCCGCAAAAAGTTCTCGAACAGGAGTAAATATACCCGTATAAGTTGCCGGGTTAGAGCGAGGCGTACGACCAATAGGGCTCTGGTCTATATCAACACACTTATCAAAGTGATCAAGGCCTTCAACTCGATCATGAGCAGCTGCCGTTAATGTTGTCGCACCATTTAATTCTGTGGCTGCCAGGGGATACAAAGTTGCATTGATTAAAGTCGATTTACCCGACCCAGAGACGCCAGTAATACAGGTCATTAAGCCTACGGGGATATCTAAATTGACACTTTGTAAATTATTACCCTTGGCCCCGTATAAGCTCAAAGTCTTATCTGGGAATGGCGTTCTAACTTTAGGGATAGCGATCTCTTTCACACCGGATAAGTATTGCCCGGTTATGGAACGAGGTGCGGCCATAATATCGTCGACCGATCCCTGAGCGATCACCTCACCACCATGCACTCCTGCACCTGGACCTATATCAACAACATGATCAGCAAGCCGGATAGCGTCTTCATCATGCTCAACCACAATAACGGTATTACCCAAATCGCGCAGATGAATAAGCGTATTCAGCAACCTATCATTATCGCGTTGATGCAAACCAATTGATGGCTCATCAAGAATGTACATAACTCCCACTAAACCTGCACCAATTTGGCTAGCAAGCCTAATACGCTGAGCCTCCCCTCCAGAAAGAGTTTCCGCACTACGATCAAGCGTAAGATAGTTAAGGCCTACATCCACTAAAAATTTAAATCGATCTTTCAACTCCTTTAATATTTTATCGGCGATTTCAGCCTTAGCACCCTCAAAGGTCAGCTCAGAGAAATAATAAAAAGCCTCTCCTACAGGCATCTGAGTTAGCTCTGGTAAAGTTTTTTCATCAACAAAAACATTGCGAGCATCGCGACGTAAGCGAGCGCCTTTACATTCAGGGCAATTTTGTCGAGAGACAAATTTCGCCAACTCATCCCTAACACTTTGCGATTCAGTTTCTTTATAGCGACGATCCATATTAGGAATCACACCTTCAAAGGCATGATTGCGTTGATACACTTCACCCTTATCATTGGCGTAGCTAAAATTGACGACATCATCACCAGAACCAAACAGAACAACACTTCTATGCTTGGCGGAAAGCTGCTGCCACGGCGTATCAATAGAAAATCCGTAGTGATCTGCAAGGGAATTCAATAAATGAAAGTAATAAAAATTACGTCTATCCCAACCACGAACAGCACCTTCAGCTAACGAAGCCTCAGGAAACTGGACAACTTTGTCTTCATCAAAAAATTGACTAACCCCCAAACCATCACAACTGGGGCAGGCGCCTGCTGGGTTATTAAAAGAAAATAATCTCGGCTCTAATTCAGACAATGAATAGTCACAAACAGGGCAAGCGTGCTTAGCCGAAAACATTCGTTCATCACCATCGCCATCCATAAAGCTAATCGCAGCGAGACCATCACTCAATTGGATCGCCGTTTCAAAAGATTCGGCCAGACGTATTTTCAAATCATCTCGGACTTTGAAACGATCAACCACAACCTCTATTGTGTGTTTTTTCTTTTTATCCAACTCAGGAGCATCATCAAGATCTACCACCAAACCATCTATACGGGCGCGTACAAATCCATCACGCTGCAACTGGTCAAACAAATGAACATGCTCACCTTTACGGTCACGTATAACCGGTGATAGCAGCATGATTTTACTGCCTTCAGGTAAGGACAAAACTTGGTCGACCATTTCACTGATAGTTTGTGCTGCAAGTGGTTTACCATGAACCGGACAGCGAGGCTCGCCAACCCTCGCATAGAGCAAACGTAAATAATCGTAAATTTCAGTAATAGTGCCAACAGTTGAGCGAGGATTATGAGATGTAGACTTCTGCTCAATTGAAATAGCGGGACTTAATCCCTCAACATGATCTACGTCAGGCTTTTCCATCATAGATAAAAACTGTCGAGCATAAGTCGACAGAGACTCAACGTAGCGGCGCTGCCCCTCGGCATATAATGTATCAAATGCTAGTGAGGACTTACCTGAGCCTGAAAGACCCGTGACGACAATCAATTTATCACGAGGCAAATCAATATCAATATTTTTCAGATTATGGGTGCGAGCACCACGTACAATGATTGTGTCCACGTCTAGATCTCTTCCAAAAAGCGAACCAGCGATTATACGGAGTTTCGACGCAGATAGGTAAGGCTTATCAAAAAACTCTATTTCTTCAGAAAAAAGTTGAATTAGTCTCTACACTTTAAGCTGTACCTCATCACTGGAATAATTAGATTGAATACAAACACCTCCATTAATTTACCCGCCAAAACCCTGCAATTTATTTTAAATACTGCTCAAAGTGTTGCGCACGAACATGATATAGAAGGGCTTTGCTCAGCACTATTACAAGCAGCTTTAGAATTAACTCACGCAGACGGTGGAACTTTATATTTGCTGAACGGCAGTGAAGACAATCCAACATTAAAACACACACTGGTTTTTAACCAATCACTGAAGATCAACGATAATTTCTTTGCGGGAAAGCATACCCGCCCCGAAATCAATTTATACAATCAAGACGGCTCAAAAAATGCCACCAAAGCTGCTAGCTATGCATGCCATTACAACCAAATTATCAATGTGTCCGATATTTATGCAACAAATAAATTTGATTATGCTGCCACTAAAGAATTCGACCAAGAAAACAACTACTTAACCAAATCGTCCCTAACCATTCCTATCTATGATGACAGAAATGATAAAATCGTTGGCGTATTTCAGCTCGTCAATGCCAAGGATAATAATGAAATATGCCCATTCAGCAAGGAGCACGAAGCAACCATATCCATATTCGCTGGATTCACGGCGTCCGCCCTAGGGAAACAATTATTAATAGATCAACAAAGAAACTTATTAGTAGAGCTATCGACTGAGAACTCAACTCAATCTCTAATTGAAAGAATTCTACGCGAAGCTAAATCTTTTGCTAACGCGGATGCAGGTACGCTTTACTTAATTAAAGACATCAACAATCAAAAACAACTCAGTTTTGAATTACTTGTTAACGACACTCTAAATTTAGACTCGAATAATAATCCCTCCATCCTGCCCGAAAATGGAGTCCATCTATATTTAGCTGACGGCACAGAGAATCATGCGAATGTTGCAGCCGCCTGCACACACAAGAAGCAAACTATTGTTATTGAAAATGCTTACGACACTTCCGACTATGATTTTACCGGCATGAAAACATTCGACAAACAATTTAAATACCACTCCCAGTCATTTCTAGTAACACCCTTGCTCAGTCATGAAGGTAAAGTTATTGGAATTTTACAGCTTATCAACGCGCTAGACATCCATACAGGAAAACCAGTTCAGTTTTCAAAACGCTCCGTACAACTTATAAAGGCATTAGCCAATTACGCAGCCATAGCCCTAAACAATCAACTATTAATACAGGATTTAAAAAACCTACTGGATGCATTCATACAATGCATTGCTCAAGCCATTGACGCCAAATCACCACACACATCTGCTCACTGCCAACGAATACCATTACTAACCGAAATGATTGCTCAAGCAGCCTGTGAAGATGACAATGTATTTAAGGACTTCTGTTTAACTAAAGATGAATGGTATGAATTAAGCGTGGCCTCTTGGCTCCATGATTGCGGGAAGCTAGCTACGCCCGACTCTGTATTAGACAAATCAACCAAGCTGCATTTAATGAACGACGGAATTAAAATTATCGAAGCACGCTTCGCCAGCTTGAAACAGAAAGCTCACTCTGATTATTATCAGGCACTTGCTAACAAAACTCATTCAGTAAACGAGTCAAAAATCGCTCTGAATAACAAATTGAAAAGTCTTGATATTGACCTTAAATTTATAAAGGCCTGCAACAAAGGCGCTGAATTTATGGCTGAGGAAAAAAAACAAAGAATAAGATCCATAGCTAAGCAGACCTGGACCGATGCTGAAGATATAACTAGCCCACTTTTAGACGAAGAGGAAGTCTATAATTTATGTATAGACCGCGGCACACTAACACCAGAAGAGAGAATAATAATTAATAACCATATGGTTGTAACTCTGGACATGCTGGAATCACTACCGTTTCCTGAGAACCTGAAACGCGTTCCGGAAATTGCAGGAGGTCACCACGAAAGAATGGATGGAACAGGTTTTCCGCGAGGTTTGACACGCGATCAACTATCACTGCCAACCAGAATGATGGCAGTAGCAGATGTCTTTGAAGCATTGACGGCTAATGACCGTCCCTATAAAGACCCTATGAAAATAAGTACTGCCTTAAAAATAATGCACAACATGGTAGAAAACAATCACCTAGATCCTGATATATTTCACTTATTCATTCATGCGCGAGTATGGGAGAAATATGCCATTAGCCAACTTAAGGGCGACCAGCTAGACATCAAAGAAACACCTGAATTTTAAATTTATCACCTTGTAAATTTCAGGCATAAAAAAAGCCAGATAATCTGGCTTTTTTTATGCCTGACAGTTAAAAATTAATCTTCTTCAACTGCTTCAGCATCTACAGGACGATCGACCAACTCAACATAAGCCATTGGTGCTTTATCACCCGTACGATAACCACACTTCAAAATACGAATGTAACCACCAGGGCGAGTTTCATAACGAGGTCCGATGTCGGTAAACAATTTACCAACAGCTGCTTTACTGCCTAAACGGCTGAAAGCTAAGCGACGGTTAGCAACGTTGTCACTTTTAGACAAAGTAATTAAAGGCTCTGCAACTGAACGTAACTCTTTAGCCTTAGCTAAAGTTGTTTTAATCAACTCATGTTCCACCAAAGAAATAGTCATGTTTTTAAACATGGCTTTACGGTGTGAACTGTTTCGATTCAGTTGACGGCCACTATGACGATGACGCATAACTCTAAATCCTTACAAACCGATATCTACAAATGTATTACAAAAGCAGTATATCTTGTGAATCAAAGCTACTGAATTAATCAGCAGCATTACATTTTAGGCGATTACTATTAAGCTAACCTGTCATCATTTTTCAAACTGGCTGGAGGCCAATTTTCTAAACGCATTCCTAATGACAAACCTCTTGAAGCTAAAATATCTTTAATCTCAGTTAAAGATTTTTTACCCAGATTCGGAGTCTTAAGAAGTTCAACTTCCGAACGCTGAATCAAATCACCGATATAATATATATTCTCGGCCTTCAAACAGTTTGCAGAACGAACAGTCAACTCTAAATCATCAACAGGACGAAGTAGAACAGGATCAACCTCTTCTTCTTTTTCTTCTGGCTCTGCTAGTTTTTCACCTTGAAGATCAACAAACACTGCTAACTGCTGCTGCAGTATCGTTGCGGCGCGACGAATAGCCTCTTCTGGATCTATAGTTCCATTGGTCTCTAGATCTAAAACCAATTTATCCAAATCTGTACGCTGTTCAACACGAGCACTTTCTACACTGTAAGCTAAACGCAATACAGGGCTATAAGTTGCATCAAGCTGAAGACGCCCAATAGCACGAGTTTCGTCATCATCGCTACGGCGAGCATCAGCAGGCTGATAACCTCGACCACGAGCGATTGTTAACTTCATGTTTAAATCTACATCACCCGTTACATTTGCAATAACATGCTCAGGGTTAGTAACTTCAACTTCGTGATCTACTTGGATATCACCAGCAGTAACGACACCAGGTCCTTTTTTACATAAAGAAAGGACAACAGTATCTTTTTCATGCATTACAATCGCAACGCCCTTAAGGTTTAGCAAGATTTCAATTACATCTTCCTGGACACCTTCAATAGAGCTGTATTCATGCAGCACACCATCGATTTCAACTTCTGTGATCGCGCAACCCGGCATAGAAGACAGAAGAATACGACGTAAAGCGTTTCCTAATGTATGACCAAAGCCACGCTCAAGTGGCTCTAAAACCACTTTCGCATGAGTTGAACTATATTCGGTTACATCAATATTACGCGGGGTCAAAAACTCGTTTACAGCACTCTGCATACTCACACCTATTAGTGATGGAACTTTACTTAGAGTAAAGCTCTACAATGAGGTTCTCGTTGATTTCAGCCGGCAAGTCAGAACGATCAGGAACACGCTTGAAAGTACCTTCTTTTTTATCGGCATTTACATCAACCCATTCAACTTCAGTTCTTTGAGCAGACAAAGTCAGCGCTTGCTGAATACGCAGTTGATTTTTAGACTTCTCGCGGATAGCAACAACATCACCAACTTGAACTTGATAAGAAGGGATATTAACTACTTGGCCATTCACAGTCAGCGTTTTATGGGAAACTAACTGGCGGCTTTCAGAACGAGTAGAACCAAAACCCATGCGGTAAACAACATTATCAAGACGGCACTCGAGAAGTTGCAGTAAGTTTTCACCAGTAGCACCTTTCAGACGTGCAGCTTCTTTATAATAGCCACGAAATTGCTTCTCTAGAACACCGTAGGTACGACGAACTTTTTGTTTTTCACGTAACTGAATTCCGTAGTCTGATAAACGACCACGACGCAAACCATGTTGACCAGGTGCGTTTTCAAGTTTACATTTTGAGTCCAATGGACGGACACCGCTCTTCAGGAATAAATCTGTTCCTTCACGACGAGACAGCTTACAAGTTGGTCCAATATAACGTGCCATATTCTAAGCCCCCTTATACACGACGTTTCTTCGGCGGACGACAACCGTTATGCGGAATGGGCGTAACATCAGTAATGTTAGTGATTTTATAACCAACATTATTAAGTGCACGCACGGCGGATTCACGACCTGGACCTGGACCTTTTACTTCCACATCCAAATTCTTTAACCCGTAATCTTTAGCGGCTTCACCAGCTCGCTCTGCAGCAACCTGAGCTGCGAATGGGGTACTTTTACGAGAACCTCGGAAGCCTGAGCCACCGGCAGTTGCCCAGCTTAAAGTATTACCCTGACGATCAGTGATCGTTACGATCGTATTGTTAAAAGAGGCGTGGACATGCGCAATGCCATCTACAACCGTTTTTTTAACTTTTTTACGACCAGTTGTTTTATTACTTGGCTTGGCCATAGCAATTCATCCTAACTTATATCGTTGTTTAAAAAAGACAGAAAATCTATCTCTTAATTGGCTTGCGCGGACCTTTTACGGTACGGGCATTTGTTTTACTGCGTTGTCCGCGAACAGGAAGATTGCGGCGATGACGCATCCCTCTGTAGCAACCAACATCCATTAAACGCTTGATGCTCATGGAAACTTCACGACGTAAATCACCTTCTACAGTGACACTTGTGATTTCATTACGGATAGCATCTACTTCAGCTTCACTTAAATCACCAATTTTGGTGTTTTCAGCAATGCTAGTAGCGGCACAGATTTTTTTTGCAGTACTACGACCAATTCCATAGACATAAGTCAGGGAAATAACGGCGTGTTTATGATCTGGTACATTGACACCAGCGATACGAGCCATCTGGTTTTCTCCACGTATTACTTAAGTTGCAGCGTTGACAGCGATTCTCATCACCCAACACCGAATAAAGGCGGCGAAGGATAACGGTAAAATCACAAGAAAGCAATAGCATAGCAATTTCTTACTATGCGACAGTCAACGCCCCCTTTTAAAACAGTACTAATGTACTGCTTTTAGCCTTGACGCTGTTTGTGACGAGGCTCGGCGTTGCAGATAATGCGAACAACACCTTTACGACGAACAACTTTACAGTTCCGGCAAATTTTCTTAACTGAAGCACGAACCTTCATGTTACATACACCTCAAATTGGATTAACGGGATGAACCGTAACCTTTAAGATTGGCTTTTTTCATCAGCGAATCATACTGATGAGTCATCAAGTGCGATTGCACTTGGGACATAAAGTCCATTACCACTACTACAACAATCAGTAGTGAAGTTCCGCCGAGATAGAAAGGCACGTTAGTAGCCACGACTAAAAACTGCGGTAATAAACAGACACCTGCAATATAAAGCGCACCCACCACTGTTAAGCGAGTAAGTACTGTATCAATATATTTAGCTGACTGCTCGCCAGGTCGTATTCCAGGGATATACGCTCCGGACTTTTTCAAATTGTCTGCAACTTCTTTAGGATTAAACATCAACGCCGTATAGAAAAAGCAGAAGAAGATAATCAAAGCCGCAAACAAAATAAAATTCAATGGTTGGCCAGGCCCAATTGCTAAAGCAATTTCCTGTAAGATCTCATTACCAACACCTTCTCCACCTTGCCCAAACCATTGAGCAATAGAAGCAGGGAACAACAAAATACTACTAGCGAAAATAGCGGGAATAACACCGGCCATATTAACCTTAAGTGGTAGATGACTACTTTGTGCTGCAAAAACTTTTTTGCCCTGTTGTCGCTTAGCATAATTAACTGTAATTCGTCTTTGCCCACGCTCAACACGAACAACCAACCAAATGATACCAATAGCCAAAACAGACACACCTAAGAGCAGCAGAATATGTAAGTCACCTTGGCGTGCACTTTCGAAAGCTTGACCAACAGCACTAGGTAGCCCAGCAACAATACCAGCGAATATAAGCATAGAAATACCATTACCTATACCTCGCTCAGTTACCTGCTCACCCAACCACATCATAAATACGGCTCCAGTAACTAAGGACGTTACTGCAACAAAGTAGAAACTAAAACCGACCATATAGGCCTGACCAGAAAAGCCAACCGCCATTCCCGTACCTTGCACTAAAGCAAGTAAAACGGTTAAGTAACGAGTGTATTGACTAATCTTTCTACGCCCAGCATCGCCTTCTTTTTTGAGCTGCTCCAAGGTAGGTATAACTGCCGACATAAGCTGCATGATAATAGAGGCAGAGATGTAAGGCATAATACCTAGGGCAAGGATACTCATACGCTCGAGAGCACCACCCGAAAACATGTTAAACAAACCGAGGATTGTTCCTTGATTAGCATTAAACAAGTTTGCGATTTGTTCTGGATCTATCCCAGGAACTGGGATATGAGTGCCAACTCGATACACAATAATGGCTAGGAACAGAAAACGAAGGCGAGCCCAAAGCTCGCCCAACCCTTTCTGATTCGCTAATGGCATATTATTCGCCATTACAGATCACCTTTCATTCAGTTAAGACTGCATTAGTCTTCTACTTTACCGCCAGCTGCTTCGATAGCCGCTTTAGCGCCCTTAGTAACAGCAAGACCTTTAACAGTAACTGCTTTCTTTAGCTCTCCAGAAAGAAAGATTTTCGCTCTCTTCATGTTGTTACCAATAACATCTGCTTGCTTCAAGGTTTCTAAGTCGATAACTTCACCCTCTACAAGGTTCAGCTCAGAAAGTCGAACCTCAGCAGATACACGACCGATCCTTGATGTAAAACCAAACTTTGGCAGACGTTTTTGCAAAGGCATTTGACCGCCCTCAAAACCAGGTCTAACCGAACCACCAGAGCGAGCTTTTAAACCTTTGTGGCCACGGCCAGCTGTTTTACCAAACCCGCTACCAATACCACGGCCAACGCGCTTTCTATTTTTAGTGCTGCCCGGTGCAGGGCTAAGCGTATTAAGATACATATTACTCTCCCTCTACCTTAAGCAAATAATTAACTTTATTAATCATCCCACGTACTGATGCAGTATCTTCTACTTCAACAGTGTGACCGATACGACGCAGACCTAGGCCAGCAACGCAGGCCCTATGGTTCTTTAGTCGACCAGTAGAACTTTTAGTCAAAGTCACTTTAATCATTTTCTTAGCCATGGTTTTATCCAACTATGGTTTTATCCGATAACACCAAGGAAAGTTCCATGGCGTTTATAAACAATGCCTTAGTAATTAATCAATGCCCCAGACAAATTGCCGGAGGCTATTAATTAATTAGTAATTTCTTCAACACTCTTGCCACGACGTGCAGCAACAGATGCAGGAGAGGCCATTTCTTTCAAAGCTTGAAATGTAGCACGCACAACATTAACAGGTGTTGTAGAGCCATAACATTTTGCTAGGACGTTTTGAACGCCAGCAAGCTCTAAAACAGAACGCATAGCACCACCAGCAATAACACCAGTACCTTGAGATGCGGGCTGCATGTACACTTTAGAGCCACCGTGGCGGCCTTTAGTAGCGTACTGAAGAGTGTCGCCATTAAGCTCTACATCGATCATATTGCGACGTGCAGCTTCCATAGCTTTTTGAATAGCCATTGGAACTTCACGAGCCTTACCACGACCAAAACCAACTTTACCATTACCATCACCAACAACAGTCAGTGCGGTAAAAGTAAATATACGACCACCTTTAACGGTTTTAGCAACACGGTTAACTTGGACTAATTTTTCTTGTAGCCCTTCGTCGTTACGTTCATCTTTTTTGTTAAAAGCCATATCTTAACCTTTAGAATTCTAAACCAGCTTCACGCGCAGCGTCAGCTAGAGCTTTTACACGTCCATGGTATTTAAAACCACTACGATCAAATGCTACTTGAGATACACCGGCTGCTTTCGCACGCTCAGCAATACGAGCACCAACTTCTTTTGCAGCATCTACATTACCAGTTTTACCAGTACGTAAATCTTTTTCTAGAGTAGAAGCAGTTGCTACTACCTTACCACCGTCAGCCGCAATAACTTGTGCATAAATATGGCGAGGGGTGCGGTTTACACACAAACGTGTAGCACCTAACTCACTAATTTTTGCACGAGCACGACGAGCGCGGCGTAAACGAGATTGTTTCTTATCGTTCATGACCTATGCCCTACTTTTTCTTAGCTTCTTTGCGACGGACATGCTCATCAGCATAACGAACACCTTTACCTTTATAAGGCTCTGGTGGACGAAAAGCGCGAATCTCCGCAGCTACCTGACCTAAAAGTTGCTTATTAGAACTTTTTAGGACAATTTCAGTCTGACTTGGGCTCTCTGCTGTTACACCTTCAGGAAGGTTATAAACGACAGGATGTGAAAAACCCAAAGTCAGGTCTACAGTGTTGCCCGCTACTTTAGCACGATAACCAACACCATTTAGTTGGAGCTTCTTTTCAAAGCCTTGGCTTACACCAATTACCATATTATTTAGCAAAGCACGTGTAGTGCCTGCCAATGCGCGGGACTGCTTGGCTCCATCACGTGCAGAAAACTTCAAAACATTTTCGTCTTGAGTAACTTCTACATTAGCGTGAATCTTATAAGCCAACGTACCATTGCTGCCTTTAACTGCTACTTCCTGACCACTTAAGGTCACAGTAACACCAGCAGGTACTTCAACCGGACTATTTGCAACTCGTGACATAACGAATTCCCGTTAAAACTACTAAATTAAAATACGGTGCAGAGAACCTCACCACCAATGCCTTGAGCACGAGCAGATCGATCAGTCATAACACCTTTACTGGTTGATACTATTGCGACACCTAAGCCACCTCGTACCGGAGGTATTCCTGCCTTACCAGCGTAATTGCGTAAGCCTGGACGACTCACACGATCTAGCTCAACAATAACCGGCTTACCTTCAAAATATTTCAATTCGATGGTTAATTGTGACTGAACCTCATCACTAGCTGAAAATTCAGCAATATAACCTTCGCTCTTCAATACCTCAGCAACACTTACTTTGAGTTTTGAAGTAGGCATTGTAACACTTGTTTTGCCAACCATTTGAGCGTTGCGGATTCTAGTTAGCATATCTGCCAACGGATCTTGCATACTCATAATATCTGCTCCTACTAAATAGGCCGTTGTTTACCAACTGGCCTTAACTAAACCTGGTACATCACCGCGCATTGCAGCTTCACGAAGCTTATTACGACACAGACCAAATTTTCTATAAACACCGTGTGGACGGCCAGTAATACGACAACGGTTACGCTGACGAGCTGGACTTGCATCACGAGGTAGTTGCTGCAATTTTACTTGAGCTTCCCACACTTCTTCTTCCGAAGATGCCGTGCTTGAGATAACTTCTTTCAGTGCTGCGCGTTTTTCAGCGTACTTAGCAACTGCTTTAGTACGCTTCAGCTCGCGTGCGACCATAGATTTCTTAGCCATGAATCTTACCCTTTAAATGGGAAGTTAAACGCTTTTAATAACGCGCGTCCTTCATCATCGTTTCGTGCAGTAGTCGTAATACAAATATCAAGACCCCGCAACTTATCGATTTTATCGTATTCGATTTCTGGGAATATGATCTGCTCGGTCACACCCATAGAAAAATTACCACGACCATCAAACTGCTTAGGACTGATACCGCGGAAATCACGAACTCGTGGAATTGCGATAGCAACCAAGCGCTCTAAGAACTCATACATGCGATCTGCACGTAGAGTCACCTTACAGCCGATCGGCCAATCTTCACGTACTTTAAAACCAGCAATCGATTTACGAGCTTTAGTCACAACAACCTTTTGGCCACTGATCTTCTCTAAATCACTTACTGCGTGCTCTAAAACTTTCTTATCGCCCAACGCTTCGCCAACACCCATATTAAGAGTGATTTTCGTAATGCGAGGTACTTCCATTACGTTATCTAAGCTCAACTCTTCTTTAAGTTTCGCTTGGATTTCGCTTTGGTAAAGTTCTTTAAACTTAGCCATGTTCAATTACCGTTAGTTGTTCGTTCAATCTGTAAAAGATTAAGCGTCAACAGCTTCGCCGTTGGATTTAAAAACGCGCACTTTCGTGCCGTCTTCTTGAATCTTAAAAGCAACCTTATCTGCCTTGCCTGTAGACGCATTAAAAATGGCTACATTAGACGATTGAATCGGTGCTTCTTTCTCAACGATTCCGCCAGCAACACCCAATTGAGGGTTTGGTTTTTGGTGCTTTTTGATCATTTGTATACCGGTCACGATCATACGCTCATCGGCAAGTACTTTTAGTACTTTGCCACGCTTACCTTTATCGCGACCTGCGATAACAACCACTTCGTCATCACGTTTAATTTTACGCATAACCCTGTCCTCTACTCTCTATTTACTTCAACAGTTTTTTTACAAAACTTCTGGAGCTAAAGAGATGATTTTCATAAATTTCTCGCCACGCAGCTCACGTGTCACAGGACCGAATATACGGGTTCCTATTGGCGCATTTTGTGCGTTTAACAGCACAGCCGCGTTATCGTCAAATTTAATCAATGAACCGTCTGGACGGCGCACACCTTTTCTGGTGCGAACCACAACGGCATTCATTACTTGACCTTTTTTTACCTTACCGCGAGGAATTGCTTCCTTTACAGTAACCTTAATGATGTCACCAACAGCAGCGTAACGACGATG
This sequence comes from Cellvibrionaceae bacterium, assembly GCA_034112445.1. GTDB lineage: Bacteria > Pseudomonadota > Gammaproteobacteria > Pseudomonadales > Cellvibrionaceae > Pelagadaptatus. The sequence goes on from JAWUVI010000025.1 coordinate 51,627, forward strand.
TGAACCGCCCAACACCTTGATACACATCACCCGGCGAGCGCCACTGTTATCAGCAACATCCAAGTATGATTGCGTTTGAATCATTGTCCGTCTCCGAAACTATCAACAATGCACGACTGAACTAAACTTCAGCAGCGCGCTCTTCAATTTTAACCAAAACCCAAGTCTTAGACTTAGAGAGAGGGCGTGACTCACAAATAGTCACAACATCACCAGCCTTACACTCATTCTTTTCATCATGAGCTTTTAACTTAGAAGATTTGGTCGTGTACTTCCCATAAATGGGGTGCTTAACACGGCGCTCGGTCATGACAGTGATAGTTTTATCCATCTTGTCACTAACGACTGTACCGGTCAGCTGACGTGCATTTTCTGTCTGAGCCATCGTTAGTTACCTGCCTTTTCATTCAGCACTGTCTTAATACGAGCAATTTCGCGACGTGTCTGTTTCATTAGATGAGTCTGATTTAATTGTCCTGTGGAGGCCTGCATACGCAGTTTAAATTGGCCTTCCAGCTGTACTAATAACTCAGCGTTCAACTCTTCTACAGATTTTTCGCGTAGTTCTTGAGCATTCATCACATCACCGAACGTTTCACGAATGTTGTACTTAGAGGTAATTTGGATGCCGCTAGCGCAAACGCTTCACGAGCAAGCTCTTCAGAAACACCTTCAATTTCATAAAGAACTTTACCAGGTTGAATCTGAGCTACCCAGTATTCAACATTACCTTTACCCTTACCCTGACGAACCTCTAACGGCTTGCTTGTTATCGGTTTATCTGGAAAAACACGGATCCAGATTTTACCACCACGCTTAATATGACGTGTCATAGCACGACGTGCTGCTTCAATCTGACGCGCGGTTATACGACCACGCCCGCTTGCTTTCAATCCATACTCGCCGAAGCTAACTTTAGAGCCACGATGGGCCAAGCCGCGATTGCGACCTTTCATTTGCTTACGGAACTTTGTACGCTTTGGTTGCAACATGTTGCGTACCCCTTACTTAGCGCTTTTCTTTTTCTTAGGTTTATCTTCGACGGCTTCTGCACCACCAATGATTTCACCCTTGAAAATCCAGACTTTCACACCAATAATGCCGTAGGTTGTTGAGGCCTCAGCTGTGGCGTAATCGATATCGGCTCGCAAGGTGTGCAATGGTACACGACCTTCGCGATACCACTCTGAACGTGCAATTTCAGCACCGCCCAGACGTCCACCTACCTGAATCTTGATGCCTTCAGCACCTTGGCGCATAGCATTTTGCACAGCACGCTTCATAGCACGTCGAAACATTACTCGACGCTCAAGCTGCTGAGCCACACTTTGCGCAGCAAGAACTGCATCAAGATCGGGCTTGCGAATTTCTTCAATATTGATATGAACGGGAACACCCATTCTTTTGCTAATTTCAGCTCTTAGCTTCTCAACATCTTCACCCTTCTTACCAATAACAATACCCGGACGTGCAGTATGAATGGTAACACGAGCTGTATTTGCTGGACGCTCTATATCAATACGACTTACAGATGCATGAGATAGCTTTTCTCTAATATACTCACGCACAGTTAAATCTGCATACAGTTTATCTGCATAGTCACTGCTATCGGCATACCATGTAGAAGTATGCTTTTTAACAATGCCTAGACGAATACCTGTCGGATGTACTTTCTGACCCATAACGTCTGTCTCTACTGGTCGGCTACTTTAACGGTGATATGACAAGTGCGCTTAAGGATGCGATCTGCACGACCTTTTGCGCGAGGTCTAATACGCTTCATCGTAAGACCTTCATCCACGAATACTGTGGATACTTTTAACTCATCAACATCAGCACCTTCATTGTGCTCGGCGTTTGCTACTGCAGACTCCAGCACTTTCTTAACTATTTCAGCGCCTTTCTTAGGGCTAAAAGTCAAGATATCCAAAGCTTCTTCAACGTGCTTTCCACGAATCTGATCGACTACCAAACGCGCTTTTTGCGCCGATAGCTGAGCACCGCTTAATTTTGCTGCTACTTCCATCATGAACCTCTTAGCGCTTCGCTTTCTTATCAGCAACATGACCACGATAGGTACGAGTTGCGGCAAATTCGCCTAACTTATGACCCACCATCTCTTCGTTGACTAACACAGGTACGTGTTGACGACCGTTATGCACAGCGATAGTTAAACCAACCATCTCCGGCATAATCATTGAACGACGCGACCAAGTTTTAATTGGACGGCGCTCATTTTTTTCGATCGCAGCTTCAACCTTCTTAATAAGATGAAGATCTATAAAAGGACCTTTCTTCAGTGAACGTGACACTGTGCTTTCCTCTTTAGCTAATAATTAGCCGTCGTTTACTTCTTACCGCGACGACGAACAATCATGTTATCGGTGCGTTTATTCGAACGCGTTTTATAACCCTTAGTTGGCGTACCCCAAGGTGACACTGGGTGACGACCTCCAGAAGTACGACCTTCACCACCACCATGCGGGTGATCAACTGGGTTCATTGCAACACCACGAACTGTTGGCCTAACACCTCTCCAACGAGAAGCACCAGCCTTACCTAAAGAGCGCAAGCTATGCTCGCTATTAGATACTTCGCCCATAGTAGCACGACACTCAGTCAGTATTTTACGCATTTCACCACTGCGTAAACGCAATGTAGCATAACGACCATCACGGGCCACTAACTGCGCAGAAGTTCCAGCTGAACGCGCAATTTGCGCACCCTTACCAGGCTTCATCTCAATACAATGAACAACACTACCTACAGGGATATTACGCAATGGCAACGTATTGCCAGGCTTAATAGCAGCTGCATCACCAGACTCAAGAACATCGCCAGCACTCACACCCTTCGGTGCAATAATGTAACGACGCTCACCGTCTAGATAACAGACTAATGCAATGTTTGCACTTCTGTTTGGATCATACTCAAGCCGCTCAACTGTCGCCGGAATTCCGTCTTTATTACGACGAAAATCTATCACTCGGTAATGTTGCTTATGCCCACCACCAATATGACGAGTTGTAATACGTCCATTATTATTACGACCACCACTCTTCTTTTTCTTTTCAAGAAGCGGAGCATAAGGAGCACCCTTATGCAGATCTGGATTTACAATACTAACAACAAATCGGCGACCAGGTGATGTTGGTTTACGTTTTACTATAGCCATCGCACCTATCCCCTTATTCCGCAGCCGCGAAGTCAATTTCTTGACCAGCAGCTAGACGTACGTAGGCTTTTTTCCAATCACTGCGACGACCTAAACCGTTTTTAGTGCGCTTGGTTTTACCCTTAACATTTAAAGTACGTACATCTTCAACTTTAACTTCAAACAGTTTTTCAACTGCCGCTTTTATTTCCTGCTTTTCTGCACTCGGCAAAACCTTGAAAACAACTTGATCACTGACATCGCCAGCACCCGCTGCTTTTTCAGAAATCACAGGACCTAGTAACACTTTATATAGGCGCTCTTGGTTCATCCCAAAATCTCCTCAAACTTCTTCAGTGCAGAAACAGTCAACACAACTTTTTCAGAACGAATCAAGCAAACAGGATCAACACCCTGAACATCGCGGACATCGACCTTATGCAAATTCCGGGAAGCTAGATACAAGTTCTCACTAACCTCATCCGAAACAATCAACACATCCTTCAGATCAAATTGAGCCAACTTCTGCAACAACGTTTTAGTTTTCGGGGTCTCAATATCAAAAGACTCCACAACCATTATACGTTCCTGACGCTTTAACTCTGACAAAATGCAACGCAATGCTGCGCGATACATCTTTTTATTCAATTTCTGATCAAAACTACGAGGCCTAGCAGCAAATGTTACTCCACCAGAACGCCAAATCGGCCCACGTGAAGTACCAGCTCTAGCACGCCCAGTACCTTTCTGACGCCATGGCTTAGCGCCACCACCAGAAACATCTGAACGAGTCTTTTGAGCCTTAGTACCCTGACGAGCACCAGCCATATAAGCCACTACCGCTTGGTGAACCAAATCTTGATTAAACTCTTTCCCAAAGGCCACTTCCGACACAGACACTGTGCCTTTATTACCTTCTGGGGTTGAAATATTCAAATCCATCGTCGATATCCTCGGATCTTAACCTTTACGGCTCTTAACAGCTGGACGAACAGTCACTTGACCACCTGGAGCACCTGGAATAGCACCCTTAACCAACAGTAAATTGCGTTCAGCGTCGACACGAACAATTTCTAAATTCTGCACAGTAAACTGCTCAGAACCCATATGCCCTGCCATTTTTTTGCCTTTGAAAACACGACCTGGAGTTTGGCACTGACCAATTGAACCAGGAGCACGATGAGACAAAGAGTTACCATGCGTTGCATCCTGCATAGCAAAATTCCAACGCTTAACACCACCAGCAAAACCCTTACCTTTGGTTACGCCAGTAACATCTACTTTTTGTCCAGCTTCAAAAACTGCTACGGTAATCTCTGAACCCACTTCAAACTCTTCGCCCGCATCATTACGCAACTCACTAACACTTGAACCTGCTTCAGTGCTTGCTTTAGCAAAATGACCTGCTTCAGACTTAGTTACGCGGGAGGCACGACGAGAACCTATAGTTACTTGCACAGCGCAATAACCATCGGTTTCTACATTCTTAACCTGGGTGATGCGATTGGGAGAAACCTCAATCACAGATACAGGAAGGGAAACACCTTCTTCGGTAAAAACTCTTGTCATACCGCTCTTGCGGCCAACTATACCTATTGTCATACTATTAACCTCTTACGTGTACGGGGCTTTTACCCGCTATGGCCGCCCATTTCAGAGCGTTACACATGTTCGAATTATTTCGAACATCGGTACTAATTATTTACTTGCTAATACTTCCAACCGTCCAACCACTAATTAGCCTAAGCTAATCTGAACTTCTACACCCGCCGCCAAATCAAGCTTCATTAGCGCATCAACAGTTTTTTCAGTTGGCTCAACAATATCAAGCAAGCGTTTATGCGTACGGATTTCATACTGATCTCGTGCATCTTTGTTTACATGCGGTGAAACCAATATGGTGAAACGCTCCTTGCGAGTTGGAAGCGGAATTGGACCACGAACCTGTGCGCCTGTGCGCTTAGCTGTTTCAACAATCTCCTGTGTAGAAGTGTCAATAAGCTTATGATCAAATGCCTTAAGGCGAATTCGAATGCGCTGATTCTGCATTGAACCAAACTCCAGTAATCTCTAAAGAACCGAGCTCGCCAATATGCGAACCCACACTTTCCATTCGTTTAGCAATGCCTTTTGAAGACATCACCCTAAGAAGGAGCGCGAATTCTATAGAGACATAAATGATGAGTCAAGCATGTTTAGGAAAAAAGTTAACGACTCTACAAAAGAACAGAAATACACCAAGCACCCATACCGACAAACACCAACCCCAAAGAATGGACCCGCGCAATTAACCCACCAATTACACCGCCATCACCCTTTTATATATACACAGAGGTACATAACGCCACTATTCATAATATATTTGCCTTTATTAGAGCAAACGACTTATTTTTTGTTCATATAAAGAAGGAAAACCCTGTATACTTCCGCGCTGTTTTTACCCAAGCTTATTGAGAAATATTTATGACTGACTTATCCCTATATAGAAACATCGGTATTTTCGCTCACGTGGATGCCGGCAAAACCACTACCACTGAGCGTATCCTTAAGCTTACCGGTAAAATCCATAAAACCGGTGAAGTTCACGATGGCGCAGCTACCACTGACTTCATGGAGCAAGAACAAGAACGCGGAATCACCATTCAATCAGCGGCAACGACTTGTTACTGGAAAGATCACCGCTTTAACATCATTGATACACCTGGTCACGTTGACTTTACTGTTGAAGTGTATCGCTCATTAAAAGTTCTTGATGGCGGCGTCGGCGTATTCTGCGGCTCAGGCGGCGTTGAGCCACAATCTGAAACCAACTGGCGCTACGCTAACGATTCAGAAGTTGCTCGCGTAATCTTCGTCAACAAACTCGATCGTATGGGCGCTGACTTTTTACGCGTTGTCGGCCAAGTAGAGAAAGTTCTTGGTGCCAACCCATTGGTTATGGTTTTACCTATTGGCGTCGAAGAAGACTTTAAAGGCCTTGTTGACCTCCTTACCCGCACCGCCTATGTGTGGGATGACTCTGGCCTTCCAGAAAACTTTGAGATAGTCGACATTCCTGCCGATATGATCGATCAAGTTGAAGAGTATCGTGAAAAATTAATCGAAATGGCCGTTGAACAAGACGACGACCTAATGGAAGCATACCTAGAAGAAGGTGTAGAGCCTTCTATGGAAGACATCAAACGTTGCATCCGTAAAGGCACCATCGCTTTAGACTTCTTCCCAACTTACTGTGGCTCCGCCTTTAAAAACAAAGGCGTGCAATTAATTCTAGACGCCGTTGTTGATTATCTTCCATGCCCAACAGACGTAGAACCACAACCATTGACCGATGAAGCTGGTGAGCCTACCGGCGAAACCGCCCTCGTTTCAGTTGATGAGCCTCTTCGAGCACTTGCATTTAAAATCATGGATGACCGTTTTGGCGCACTTACCTTTATCCGTATTTACTCAGGTAGATTAGAAAAAGGCATGACGGTACTAAACTCTTTTACCGGAAAAACCGAGCGCATTGGCCGCATGGTTGAAATGCACGCCAACGATCGCAACGAAATTGACTCAGCCCAAGCTGGTGACATTATCGCCGTAGTCGGCATGAAGAACGTTCAGACCGGCCACACTTTATGTGATCCTAAGCATGAATGCACTCTCGAAGCCATGGTATTCCCTGAACCTGTAATATCAATTGCAGTTAAGCCTAAAGATAAAGGCGGATCCGAGAAGATGGGCATTGCGATAGGTAAAATGATCGCGGAAGATCCTTCATTTCGCGTTGAAACTGATGAAGATTCAGGCGAAACCATCCTTAAAGGCATGGGCGAACTTCACCTAGACATTAAAGTCGATATTCTTAACCGTACCTATGGCGTTGATCTTGAAGTGGGCGCACCACAAGTGGCCTACCGCGAAACCATCACCTCGGCCATCGAAGACAGCTACACCCACAAGAAACAATCTGGTGGTTCAGGTCAATTTGGTAAGATTGACTATCGAATCAAACCGGGCGAGCCTGGCTCTGGCTATGTATTTAGCTCCGTAGTTACCGGCGGTAACGTTCCAAAAGAATTCTTTCCAGCGATTGAGAAGGGCTTTAGAAGCATGATGGATGAAGGCCCACTGGCTAAGTTCCCCGTGCTGGACGTTGAAGTTGAGCTGTACGATGGTGGCTACCACGCTGTCGATTCATCTGCTGTTGCATTTGAAATCGCTGCCAAAGGCGCTTTCCGTCAATCTATGCCTAAAGCCGGCCCTCAACTGATAGAGCCAATCATGCACGTGGATGTATTTACACCAGAAGATCACGTTGGTGATGTCATTGGTGACCTTAACCGTCGTCGCGGCATGATCAAAGATCAAGAAGCAGGCGTTACCGGTGTCCGCATTAAAGCCAGCGTACCACTATCAGAAATGTTTGGGTACATTGGCAGCTTGCGCACCATGACATCAGGACGCGGTCAGTTCTCAATGGAATTTGAACACTACATGCCTTGTCCAGCTTCAGTAGCTGAAAAAGTTATTGCTGAAGAGAAAGAAAGAAACGCTAAAAAGTAATTCAACTTAGCCAAATTTCACAAAAAAACCGGTCAGGTAACTCACCGGTTTTTTTGTGTCTTTAATTCAGCACTTCTGGCAACTAAAAATCTACCTTACCGCGTGTTTTTTTAACACTGCCTCTTTTGGTCTTTTTATCCATTCGCTTATTTTGAGAAGAGCGTGACGGCTTAGTTGGGCGGCGCTTCTTAATAACGACAAAAACAGTCTGGATCAACTTTTGCAAACGCACCAACGCATCCACTTTATTTTTTTCTTGGGTCCTATACTGCTGCGCTTTAATTACAATCACACCATCAACGGTTACCCGACTGTCCGCCAAAGCCAACAAACGCTCTTTATAAAAATCAGGTAAAGACGAAGCTAAAATATCAAATCGCAGATGAATAGCACTCGAAACTTTATTAACATTTTGACCTCCGGCACCCTGAGCCCTAATGGCACTCAGTTCGATTTCACAATCGAGTATCTCTACCGTATTAGAAATTTTCACACCCGAACTCCTGCATAAATAGACTTAATTTTCACGGGAATATTTTTAAGCAGTCAAACAGAATATATTAAATCCAAAAAAAAGGCCGCAATGCGACCTTTTCACTACAGGACTATGTATTGCTACTCAATAATCTTAGCAACAACACCTGCACCAACTGTACGACCGCCTTCACGGATCGCAAAACGTAGACCTTCGTCCATCGCAATTGGGCAAATCAAAGTAACTTCCATCTGAACGTTATCACCAGGCATTACCATCTCAACACCTTCT
>JAWUVI010000026.1:0-54603 GCA_034112445.1 Cellvibrionaceae bacterium
GGGTATGGTTTTGTTGAGCCTAACGGTGGTGGAGAACGTGCTTTTGTTCATGTTAAAGCATTTAATCCTCGCTCCCGCAGACCCGTTACTGGTGAAGTCATTACCTATGAATTAACTCGTGAAAAGAATAATCGTTATAAAGCAGAGAACATCAAATTCGCTCGTGAATCAAAAAACACCAATAAGCGGAGAAAGCCAAAAAACAGTAGTTCTTTTGGAAGTGTCTTTATATTGTTTTTTTGCATTGGATTATTGATGTCGGTTCTCATTGGCAGATTGCCAGTACTTGTTGTCGGTATATATGTTGGAATGAGCTTAATTGCTTTCATCGCTTACGCAATTGATAAGTCTGCCGCTCAAAATGATCGTTGGAGAACGCAAGAAAGTACTCTGCATATGCTTTCTCTAATTGGTGGGTGGCCAGGTGCTTTTCTAGCTCAAACAAAATTGCGGCATAAATCTAGTAAAACAGAATTTAAAAGTGTTTATTGGTTCACTGTTTTATTGAATTTAGGCGGATTGTTTTGGCTTCATACAGAAAATGGATCCAGCTTTCTCAATAATGTAGTTGTTCCACTGTTGCGTGACTATGGGTTACAAGTACTTTAAGTGGAATAAAGCAGTTCGTTTAACCTCACAGTTTTAATAAATGTTTTTTGTCAGCTTAATCTGAGGTTTTACAATTTAGTGTTAAGTCAAAAGAGGTTGTGTGTATGCCATTTACTCCGCTTCATATGGGACCAGGGATCGTTATAAAAGCGCTTCTGCAAGGTGGCTTCAGTCTTATGGTTTTTGGTTGGACTCAAATCGTAATGGATATTCAGCCTCTGATAGTAATGATCACAGGTGAAGGGCACTTACATGGATTTACCCATACCTATATAGGCGCCAGTATTCTTGCGGTTATCTCAGCATTATCCGGAAAGTACTTGTCAGAGTTTGGCCTTAAGTTATTAGATTTTCATATTCATGGATCACTAAATATACGATGGCGTGTGGCCTTTGTAAGTGCGTTTATTGGCAGCTTTAGCCATGTGTTTTTGGATAGTATTATGCACACCGATGTTGAGCCATTTTACCCTTGGTCATTGATGAATGACTTTCAAGGATTGATCTCTATAGAATCTCTTCACAAGCTTTGCCTTTATAGCGGAATCTTTGGCGGCGCTCTGTATTTCGGATTGATTTGGTGGCAGGGTAAAAAAGATCATCAGGGCTAAAGGATTGAAATTTGAACCACCTAAGGAGAAAAAATGAGTGCAGTGTTAAGGAAGAATTACCTAAATAACTTTAAAAACCGATTGCTGTCAATCTATCGTCAATCGGCTGAAGGGATTGAACCAGCACAGCGAGAGTGCCATGAGTTGGAAGGCTATATGTCTGCTGCTCTAGATTGCGGCTTAATCTCATTACTCAAGCCTCAGCAGGGGTAACAGTACTTACTGGATTATTTAATTATTTTTTTAGCCACAACGTTTATTTTTGCAACATGGTTCTGGCGCCGGCTTTAAATTTCTCTTGGGCTTCTTTATTTTCTTCTTTTAGTAGGCTGTCCATGGAAACAGGGACAGCGATGCCTTCGTTCATACCCGGCATCTCTTTCATCACGTCCATCCAGCGCTTGAGGTTATCTAGGCCTTCTACTTCTACGCCGGACCAGCGGTGAGTGCGTACCCAACACCAGTTAGCAATGTCAGCGATGGAATAGTCATCAGCGAGCCATTCATTATTGGCAAGGTGAGCATCGAGTACTTCAAACAAGCGGCGGCATTCGTTTTGGTAGCGGTCGATGGCCGGCTGAATCTTTTCGGGGAAGTAGCGATGGAAGACATTGGCCTGCCCCATCATTGGACCCACACCGCCCATCTGAAACATCAACCACTGCACGACCTTCGAACGAGCTTTGGCATCGGCGGGTAATAATTTCCCCGTTTTTTCTGCTAGGTACATCATGATGGCGCCGGACTCAAAGACGACAAAATCATCATTGTCGCGATCGATGATCGCCGGGATGCGGCCATTGGGGTTGATGGCCAGATACTCAGGCGTTTTTTGTTGGCCTTCCATCAACTTGATGTCTTTTACGGTGTACTCAAGGCCAAGTGTTTCAAGTACACAGGAGGCTTTGTGACCATTAGGTGTGGCGGCGGTATAGAGTTCGATCATGTGATGTCCTTAAAAGTTGTCGTTGTTAAAGGGGCGTGGCTGGGTCATTTAAACGCAGTCCGTGGCTACATGAACTTATGGCGGGCATAAGCTCGAAGCAGCTTAAAAATTACTTCTCTTGCGGAATTTTTGATGCGGCGTACATCAGCATACCGGTAAAAATAAGCTCTGGCACAATCAGTGAAGTGGCTAGGGCGGCGTCGTGAAATAGCCATGCCATCACACGAAAGACAGCGGTCAGTACAATGATCAGGCTCGACGCGTACAACCAGGTACGGTTTGCTGTGATGATGCCAGCAAAAATCATGATGCTGCCGCCAATGAAGTAAGCGGACATATCACCGATCTGGCTGCTGCGGCCAATGCCGTCGAGCAACGGCATGCCGAGCATTTGTGCCGCCGCGCTGGGGTCAATGAGCCAGCGCAAGCCGAGAACAAGGAAGATGACGGCTGGCAATGCGGCGAGTATGCGTGAGGCTTTATTCATGGGCTAATCTCTTATTTAACGTTAATGGTGTTATTACAATCATCTTCGCGGCCAGAATTCCGATCGTGTATCTAGGGGTTAAAGTAACGGATTGTCGCGGTTGAGAGCAACAGCAATCACTTGCGGGCACGCCTTCCTTACCCCCCCCTTTTTGATGATGGTATTTAAGGGGCTCACTTTTTCATTCGTTTTCGAGCTACCGGTACAATAATGGTTGCCGCAATCATCAAGGCGATAAGCATCGCGATGGGGCTAGTTTGTAGGCTCTTAAGCTTGGCTTTCATGCCGTTGCGACTGATTTGGCGACTCTGTTGATAGTCCATGGGCACGGGTATCACGCCATTTTCTCGCGCGTACTGTTCGTATGCCCAAAGCATGTCAGCAAATACGGCAGGCTCAATCGTTTCTCGTTGTTCGGTTTCACCTGGGTCTTGGGCGATGTTGTAGAGGTGCCAGCGGTTGTCGTTGGCAGCACCGCGATTTAAGGCGATCTTGTAATCACCTTTAATGAGACCGGCGTTGCCGCCAATCTCATAGGCGATAATGTCGTCACCGCTATAAACAGAATCGGTGCTGGCGGTAATAATCGGTAGGAGGTTTTTACCGGTGTTAGCCTCGATGGCACGACCCTGATACTGCTTTCCTGGGTGCTGAGTATTGGCCAGCGCAAGAATGGTGGGCGCTAGGTCCTTAACAAAGGCTTTGCTGTGGCTGATGCTGCCTTTATGAGCGTCGGCCACCCTTGGGCCGCTAATGATCAACGGCACGCGCATACCGCCTTCACCAGAATGAAATTTATAGTGACCTAGGGGCGATGCCGCGGCGCTCGCGAAATTGGCGCCAATCGTGTTGTAACTGTAACGCTCGCCTAGGGTCTCATAATCCTGCTGATACCCTAGAATTTTGGTCATGAGAGGGGGAACGTAAGACGCTTCGGGACCGTTGTCGGAGGTAAAGACGATGACTGTGTTGTCGTATTGATCGGTGTCTTTTAAATATTGCAGCAGGCGGCCAATGTGATGATCCATGGCGTCAACCATGCCCGCGTATACCGCCATGCGTTTGTCGTTGAAGCGCTGTTCTTCCTCAGACAAGTCATTCCAATCAGCTGTTGTTGGCATACGCTTCATGGGCGCATTGGCTGGTAATAACCCCAACTCTTTAACGGCTTGTTGGCGACTAAGGCGCAATGTATCCCAGCCATCCTTGTAGGTGCCCACATACTTTTCGGTGAACTTCTTAGGGGCTTGTACGGGGATGTGTACAGCCTGAAAAGACACGTAAGAGAAAAAAGGTTTATTTTTTGTTTTATCTTTCTGGCGATTGTTTTCTAGCTGCTCAATGGTTTTGTCGACGATAAACTTAGAGGAATAAAAATCTTCCGGAATCGTGATCTCTTCTCCGTTTTCAAACCACAGGGTTTTCTCATAGTGAGGAACGTAAGCCTGCTCGGTCCAGTTGTCGCCACCGGAAAAAGGCATGGTGACGGTTTGCTCAAAACCTCGGTTGATTGGCAGCAGTGATTCATCTTTATAACCCAGATGCCACTTACCAGACATTGCTGTGTTGTAACCAGCATCTTTTAACACGGTGGCGATGGTGACCACGTTGTGATTTAAGCTGCCGCGATAAAACGGCGAGTGAGCCTGTTCCGGTGTCAGAGCTTCACTGATGTTGGCAACACCGGTGCGATGGCTGTCGACGCCGGTTAATAGCATCGCGCGGGTGGGGGCGCAGCTGGCCGAGGTGTGGTAATTACTAAAGCGCAGCCCACTGTGTGCTAACTGATCTAAATTGGGCGTGTCAATTTCACTGCCGTATGACCCAATGTCCGAGTAGCCAAGATCATCGGCCAAGATCACCAGTATATTCGGTCTGCTATCAGTCTCGACTTTTGCCGTGGCATAAGCGGGAGCGATGAGCAACGAACTAAACGAAGCAGCTAGTATCAAGCCACTTAAAAGGGCAGTTCGCCCTATAGTGGCTGCCGACAGGTTTTTTATGATCATGATGGCTCTCGTTACTCTGCACTGATGGTTCTTATTTGGCCGCGATAATGGCAATCATTTTTTGTGCTGTTTCTAAGCTCGAGTTTTGGTTTTGCCCGGTGACAAAGCGCTGTTCGCTATCGGTGGCAACGTGGGTCGCAAAGAAATCGATGAAGGTGGTCTTGCTTTCATAGAGGGCGCCAGCCTTACGCAGTTCGGTCTCAGGGTGCATGGGGGTGAGAGTAATTCCCAGCTCTTTGATTTGCTTGTCGGAAACGCCAGTCATGGATCGTCCGGCAATAAGCAGCTTACCTTCCGTAGTTTTGGCGTTGATCAATCCCAATGCGCCGTGACAAACGGAACCAATCAATGGTGCTTTGGGTGCGTAGTAGGCTTCACTGATCTTTTGGCCCAGCACTTCAGAATAACCCAGGTCGTAAGCCGCGCCCCAACCACCGGATACAAAAATGGCGTCGTACTGGGTAAAGTCTACATCGTCGATGCGCAGTGAATTCTCAGCCTTGGCGAGTAGAGCCGGATCATTGAGGTAGCGTTTGTCTTCAGGGCTGATGATAACTCGAGACAAGGTCTGAGGATCGACAGGGATCTTACCGCCCTTAACACTGGCCACATCCACCTGCATGCCCGCATCTAAGAAACTGTAGTAGGGGTGGGTCATCTCCGAGGCCATAACCCCAGTGGTTTCGCCGGTGGTTTCGCCGGGTGCATTGAGTACCCCATGGCTGGTGGTGATTACTAATGCGCGCTTACCTGACGGTAACTGGTGGGTTTCACCTGTGTACTCAGGGTGTACACCGGCTTTGTGCACAAGGGTAGGTAAGGCCATAACGAGAACAACAACAGTGATCGTCAGCGTGCTGGCGACTTTAATAAATGTGGATTTCATAGCAGCGTCCTAAATTAACCAAAAATGGGGTAGGTGGTATTTCTTATTTATTCTGACATAGAGTATGTCAAATCACTAGTAGTAAACAGGGGCATAAAGGTGATGAAAATGATCGATAGAGTAAAGAATTGTTTGATGTGGGTCGCAATACGCAATGGGGCATGGAGGTGATAAGAAACAAAAGATATAGGCCTTCGTGTATTGTCAGTTGCATGTCATAATAAGCGCAATTGAATAGCATGTTTAAATTACAACGGGTTAAATTATGATTGATGCCACACAGGCCAAGCCTAAGGTCGATGGACGCAAGCAGCGCAGTGAAAAGAGTCGTTCGGCTATTTTGGCCGCCCTTATTGAGCTGGTTGATGACGGTAATTTAATGCCCACAGCCCAGGAAGCTTCTGAGCGGGCAGGGGTGGGCATACGCTCGGTATTTCGACACTTCGCCGATATGGACGCCCTCTATGCAGAGATGAACGGCTACGCTGTAAAGCGGTTCACCATCATGTTTGAGGCGCCGGTGAGAAAAGGCTCTTTGGAGGAGCGGATTCAACATACCGTAGCGATTTACCATAAAAGCTATGAGGCTAATAAAAACATGTTGATGACCACTATGTTGCGCAGGGGGAGTTCAGCGCTGCTTATAAAGCAGTATATGGACGGCGCGGCGCTGCTAGCTGAGGACTTTGAACAACGTATTCCTGAAGTGGCGAGTCTGAGCGAGGCAAGCAATAATGCGATTATGGTGGCGCGCTCTTTTACCGCCTACGACCGCCTTCGCAATCTACAGGGGTTAAGCCAGAAGAAAACCGCAGAAGCGGTGACCGAAATGATCACGGCTATCATGAAGCACGCATAAACTCACCTATCTCTACTGTGGGCGCGCCGCCCAGCAGTGCCTCTCTTTCTTTTCCTATCGTTTCCTCCGTTACTTGCGTTGTTTTCGCAGCTGGTGTGTTGTCACCTTTAAAATAATATGACACCATCTGTGCCATATTATTTGTTTGAGGTGTCTAATATGTGGAAGAAAGCGTTTTTCGGTCTGCTGATCCTAGCGTTACTCGGTGCGGGTGCTTGGTTTAACCGCGTGGACCTTATGTTGGCGATGGTCAAATTTAAGTCCGAGCGAGAATACACGATTGCCCCTCATCGAGAAGTGGTCTGGCAACAGGGGCCTACAGAGGCTGCGCAAGCTGATGGCGAGCGCCCGCCGAACGTAATCATGATTGTTGCCGATGATTTGGGTTTTAATGACATTTCAACCTTCGGCGGCGGTGTGGCCGGTGGCCGTGTAAAGACCCCTAACATTGATCAACTGGCGTCCGAAGGTGTGGTGTTCACCCAGGCCTACGCCGGTAATGCCACCTGCGCGCCCTCGCGTGCAATGATGATGACGGGTCGCTACCCAACCCGCACTGGCTTTGAATTTACCCCAACCCCTTCGGGAATGGGCTCTACGGTGGCCATGGTCAGCAACAGTCTGGATAACGGTTTACCGCCTGTGCTGGCTAATGAGATCGACGAAGAGCATCGGGTTGCCTATGAAGAGAAGGGTTTGCCCAGCGCCGAGGTGACCGTCGCCGAAATGTTAAAAGAGCAGGGTTATTACACCGCGCATATTGGCAAGTGGCACCTGGGGCGAGGCCAGGGCTCGACGCCCAACGACCAAGGCTTTGATGACAGCTTGTTGATGGCCAGCGGCCTGTACTTACCCGAGCAAGACCCACAGGTGGTTAACGCCAAACTTGATTTTGACCCCATCGATAAGTTTCTCTGGGCCCGCTTGAACTATTCGGCTTCGTTCAATAATGGTGGCGATGAGCGTTTTAAGCCGGGCGGTTACCTCACCGATTATTGGACCGATGAATCCATTAAAATCATCCAAGCCAACAAGCACCGTCCCTTCTTTTTGTACCTGGCCCACTGGGGTGTACACACGCCACTGCAGGCAACCCGTGAAGATTTTGAAGCCGTGGGTGATATCAAACCGCACCGCCTGCGTGTATACGCGGCGATGATACGCGCACTCGACAGAAGCGTCGGCCGCATTGTTGAGTCGCTTGAGCAGGAGGGTTTGGCCGACAACACCATTATCATGTTCACCAGTGACAACGGTGGCCCGGGTTACCTTGGCATCGATGACGTCAACGCACCTTTCCGTGGCTGGAAGATCACCAACTTCGAAGGTGGTTTGCGCGTGCCCATGTTTGTTAAGTGGCCTAACAAGATTGCGGCGGGCACAGAGCTGACCAAGCCTGTGGCGCACATCGATATGATGCCAACGATTGCCGCTGCGACGGGTGCTCTTCTACCCGCGGGTGTTGAGATCGACGGCGTAAACTTTATGGCTGCCGCAACTGGAGAGGCAACAGGGGAGGCGAGCGAGCAAGATGCCTTTAACCAGCGTGAGACCTTGTTTTGGCAGAGCGGTTATTACCGAGTGGTAAGACACGGTGATTGGAAATTACAAACCAACGGTTTTCAGAATAAACAGTGGTTGTATAACTTGGGGGCCGATCCTACCGAACAACATAATTTAGCCACTGAACGCCCAGACAAGTTGACCCAGTTGCAGGCCTTGCTCGATGCGCATAAAGCCTCAGCGCGTGCGCCGCTGTATCCCAACGAAGCGCATATGCCGGTGATGATTGATAAACCTTTAGGCCATCGAATGGTTGAAGGTGATGAGTACATTTACTGGCCCAACTGATCTGCGCTGAAGAAAAAAACATAGGAAAACCCATGACGGTTACTAAAGACGCACCAGCGAACCCTATTCCTGCAAATATAGCGCAGGAACAAAAGCTTCACGCTGAGAGTAAAGCATTAAAACCGGGCGAAGAGGACCTGTATCGAATTTGGCAGGCACAGGCTTCTCCTTACTCTTATAAAGTGATGACCTATATGAATTACAAAGGCATTGCCTATAAGAAAGTGCGTGCCACTGTGCAGGAGTTGGCGTGGGCTGACAAAGTGGTTGGGCAATCCATCGTGCCGGTTATGCTGGTACCTGACGGTCAGGTGATGCAGGATTCCACCCCGATCATGGTCGAGTTGGAGAAAAATTTTCCCGCTATATCGACGGTGCCCGCAGATGCGCGACTCGCGTTTATCATGTGGCTGATCGAAGAGTTCAGCGATGAGTACATGCCCCGCATTCACATGCACACCCGCTGGGGTAACGCGCAAAACCAAAATACGGTGAGCCATCGTATTGCGCGCTCGATTACTTTTGGCAGTGCCGATATGGACACGCAATCGCTGGCGCCCGTGCTGTTAAACAGGCAAAGCGGTTTCGATAAGCACCTCGGTTTGGTGGGTGAAGCGGCGCGAGAGAGTATGGATCTACAGATTGAAGATTTGTTGGCGATTTTTGAAGCGCACTTTCTAGAGTATCAGTTCCTCTTAGGGTTCAAGCCCTCCATGGCTGACTTTGCGCTCTATGGCTCGCTCAAAGTGCATTTGTATGATGACCCGCAATCCAATGAAATCTTAGAAACCACAGCCCCTCGTACCTGTAATTGGCTGCAGAGCATCACGGATCTGGGAGACACTCGAGGCTGTGCCGGTCAGACGGAGTTTGGTGACTGGATTGATGTTGATCAGGGTTTGCCAGAAAGCCTGCAGGCGTTGCTAGCCTTTATCGGTAAAACCTACATTCCTTTTGCCGCGAGCGGCGCGGCAGCTTGTGTGAAACGAGAGAAATCATTCGAGGCCGAGGTATACGGCGTGAAAGCAACCTTCAGCGCGCATCAATATCGAGGATGGTCCTTCGAGCAGCTGCAACTGCGTTATGAATCCTTGTCTGAAAGCGATAAAGCGGCATTAGAGCACACCTTGGCTGACGCTTGTGTTATGCCCGCCATGATGGCCGACGGCATATTGCATAACGGCTTATTTGATGGTTTTACACCGCCCTATATTAAAGGCGGCATTCCCGATGCACGCATTAAGCGTATTAAAGAAAAGCAGCAATCTGGAGCCTAAATAAAACGCTTTTGAGATTAGTTCACAGAAAATAAACACTTATAGAAGGCAAGTGGCAATGAAAAACCAATACAAGTATTACGGCTGGAAAGCGTCGTATTTTGCAGGAAAGATCCGCGGCTACTTAAACTATAAAGGCGTGGATTACGCCGAGAAAAACATCAGTCTCTTCGATCTGCTGGTGAAAATACCTAAGCATACGGGCAGGGTGGCCATGCCGGCTTTGGAGACAAAACAGGGTGAATGGTTCTGTGATACGCCTTTAATTATGGAAGAGCTGGAAAAACGTCACCCAACCCCTGCCATCACAGCCGATGGCCCCGTACAAAACTTTGCCGCCGAATTATTTCAAAACTGGGTGGACGATGTGTGGATGCCTGTGGCACTGCACAGCCGTTGGTCGTATGCCGAAAACTATGACACCGTGAATCGTGAAGAGGGTGGTAAAAATTTCTTACCGTTTGCGCCGCGTTTTATTCGTAATGCGGTCTCGGATAAAGTATTTAAAGGTAGAATGGAAAAAGCTCTGCCTAATATGGGTGTGATCCCTGAGCAGTTTGATTTGTTTGAAACCTGGGTCTGTCATCTTTTAGATTTGTTTGAAACGCATTTTAGTCAACATGGATACCTGCTGGGTGAGCGCCCCACGGTGGCTGATTTCGGTTTGTTGGGGCCTATGCTCGGGCATCTAAACAGCGACCCTTGGCCTAAGAGAGAATGGTTGGATCCTCGGCCTAATTTACAACGCTGGGTAGAAAAGATGGGGCGTGGTGATAAAGCCGAGGGCGATTTATTACCCAATGATGAAATTCCTACAACACTGATTCCGGTAATCGATATCATCTTTTCCGAATATTTCCCAATCATGGAAACAACGGTAGAAGAAATATCGAAGCTTGTAGAAAAACAACAGCTTAAATCCGGTGATGCACTGCCTAGAACAACTGAGCATATCTATATGCCCATGATGGATGGGCAGTATAAGCGGGCATCATTTACCTATTCGGTTTGGCGTATGCAGCGGCTGCAAAATAAGGTGGCTAGTTATTCAGGCGAAGATAAAGAGCACTTGAATGCATGGCTTTCGAATCAGGGGCAGGCGGACTTCTTATCGCTGGATTTTGGTGCAAAACTTAAACGCCATGGGTTATTGGCTGCATTGGCTTAAGTATCGATTAGTTATCCTTCAAGTGTTTAAGCAGCAGGCTAAGGGTGAGGATAGTGTTGAGAAGGTTGATATGAAGAAAAGTGTGCGTTCAATAAACATTGGGAAATGTATTGTGTCGGTTATTTGGTTTATTACAAACTTGGACGATTAGACGATGAAAACACAGTGTCGTATTTTCGCAACCGCGCGATGGAAAAGCCGGTCGCGCCATTGGCCCCAGCGAAGAGGCGCGTGCTAGTAACCGTATCCATGTGTGGGGCGAAGTAAAGAATGCCGCCGGCAAAGTGGTGACGGCTAAAATCGAGGTGCCTGACGGTTATACCGTTACCATGGATGGTATTAATATTAGCGCGGACTACTTAATGTCGTATCAGGGCGAGGGCGGTTGTTTTACCCCGTCGCAATTGATGGGGCATGACTTGGTTGAAAAGCTTCCCGGTGCGGGTAGTCTCACAGTGTTAAATCGTACTGAATAAGTATCGATACTTTTAGTTTTATAAAGAGGATATATTGATGTTGAATAGTTTACAGCTGGAAACCACCTTTGTATTTGCCGCTATTTTTGCAGTTTTGCATGTGGCTTTTACGCTTCGGGTCGGACTTTACCGATTCTCAAGTAAAATCAGTTTGGGGGATGGTGGCGATAAAGAGCTGCTTAAACTGGTGCGTGGCCACGCCAATTTTGTTGAAAATGTACCGATGGGTTTGCTGCTCATACTGCTCAATGATCTGAACGGCTTGGGCGATCAGTCACTGTTAACCTTGGCCAGTGTCTTCCTGGTTGCTCGTGTTATGCATTACATGACCATTGTGTCACGCGCACTCCCGTTTTTTTGCCGACCACTTTCAATGCTTGGCACTTTTGGCAGCCTGCTTACCGGGGCGGCTTTGTTGGTTATTTAAACAAGATGGGTGGTTGTTTAAACGAGAGTTAAAAGCCGAGAGAATGATATTTGTTGACGGTTACATCACTCATTTCATTGGGTTGTGTCAGTGTTGATACAATCTCTGCTGACGCCACATTAATAAAACGCTGGCCATTAATCATACGTTAGTGGTTTCAATTAATGGCTCGGATGATTTTTGTTTTTTAACCTATCTAACGTTTCATCCGTCAGGTCTTTATGGCAACTTGCTGCCCTGTTTTTCTTTAGCCTTTTCGCGTAAATACAAATAAATTGGCAGCCCGCTGGAAATGCCAAAAAGGCTTATCGCCATCGTTGGTATCCAGGTTTGTATGCCCAGTTTTCGGCCTTCTGTATGATTTAGCACGATAAGGCTCAAGCTGGCCAGTATGACGCTGATGGTCATGCCTGTGCTGATGGGTGTGTTCAGTAGAGCGTGCATAAACATCATGGGGTTCCAGCTGTGCGCCGCTAGCACAGGCGCGTAAAGCACAACTGTGCAGGCCGTTCCGATAATGGCGAGTATTAGATAGAGGTTTTTTACAGTCATTGTGGTACCTATTTTGTTGAATGGGTTGTGGTTAATGCCCAAGCCCTAATCTTATGCTTGGGGGTTTTTATTGAGGTTCGAAAGACGTTAGGCATCAATCAGCGCTGTCACGGCGATGAACATCAATGCCAGCTGAAGAATATGGAGAACACAATGGCGCTAACGGACCAAAGTTTTAGACGTTGAAACATAGTAAAACCCTTGCTGATTTATACGGGACTTGCGGTCAGTGCCCCACCACGAGCTTTTTTTGCGTTGATAGTGCTGAATGTTAGTGGCGATAAATAGTGTCAAAAAAATCCCGGCCAGAACTGAATAGGCCGGGAGTAAGAGAGTTATGAAGGGGGTTTAGTGGAAGTCATAGCGCGCGGTTATGCCGTATGTACGCGGCGGGGCTAAAAAGTAACTCTCCGTGTTGGTGAGGGGGAAGGTGTCAAGGGTTTGGCCCGCGTAATCACTACCGGTCAAGTTCTTGGCCCAAGCGGTTAACGTTATGTGGTCATCCACACGCCAGCCAACATTCAAGTTGAGTGTTTCACGATTTTGAATGTCTCGTGATTCAACCGGGTTGGACGAGACGTTCGTTAAGTGATCGCCCATAAAGGAATAGTCACCACGCACAAAGATCTGCCCTTGTTCCAACGGGAAAACGGCGGTGGCCGATACGTTACCGCTCCACTGCGCTGCGAATGCGAGTTGTTGGCCTGCACTAGGGCCGTCCACAACTTCGTATTTATCCAAATATTGCACGCCGGCACTCACCGTTAAGTTGGCCAGTAGCATGGCGTCGATCTGAGTATCCAAACCGATGACTTCGACCTCACCTTGGTTGTCGGCAAAGGTGCCGAGCCCGCTGGCTTGTTGAGCCATGACTTGGTATTCAGAAATTTGCGTATTGAATAGTGTTGAATTTATACGCACTCGACCATCAAGCAAGGTCGATTTAAGGCCCAGCTCATAATTAGTGGTGTCTTCATCGTTAAATTCACGGGAAGTTGGGTCATCACCGGCGCCGTTATTGCCATTAAAGCCACCAGACTTAGTGCCGGTTGAAACCGAGACGTAAATCAACGTTTCATCATTAAGGTGGTAACTGGTGCTCAGCAACCAATCGACGTTTTTACTTTCTCGCGTTAACGAGGCGTTTACATTAGACGTTGCCAACTCACCAAATGAAGTAGGCAGGGTTAGGCCTTGTGCTGCTAATCCCGCTAAAACTGGTGCGGGCAGTAGATGCGGAGCTACCGTCGCGGTAGATTCTGAGTAGCTGTAGTGATACAAGTCGGCGTCTTTGGTTTCGTCGCTGTAACGTAGGCCTGCGGTCACGTCCCATTGGTCGTTAAGGTGCCAAGTACTGCGACCGAAAACGGCTAGAGTGTCTGTTTCATAGCGATTGTCGCGAAATGCGGCATCGTTTGCTGTTGCAAGAAATGCTAATAGCGGGCCGAAGGAGGAGACTTGGCTGCCAATGTTTAGAAAGTCAGAACCAATACTGGAGTAAGCTTGAGTTCGACCTAAGCCCTCCTGCGTTTCTTGTGTGTAATAAAAGAGGCCAACGGTGTGTTCGGCGTTTTCAGTATCGAAATCAATGCGGAGCTCTTGCGAAAAGCTGTCACCAGACATAGGCTCATCCATCGCGATCATGCTCAACGGGCCACGGCTGGTTTCTTGGTAGCGTTCGATTTCATATTCATCCCACGCGGTAATCGACGTGAGCGTGCCCCAGTCTTGGTCAAAGGTAACGGCCAGTGAGGCAGTGCTTGAGTCCTGCTCGAAGGTACTGGGTGTAGATTGCGAGGTTACGTAGTCGAAAGGATCGTTGTCACTGTCGACGGCAATGCCTTGCGCCATGGCTTCTTGATTAACCCTAGGGTCGTTGTTGACTGAATCGGGAGAACAGCAATTCATGTCGCGGCGCACGTCACTGAGCGTTAACTGCACGGACAGCGCTTCGCTTGGCTCCCAGAGCAACTTACCGGTGATGTTCCACTCATCGGCATCGTTCAAGTCTTCGCCGGCTTTATTTTCTAGGTAGCCATCGCGGCTGTGGGTGTTACCCGAGATTCGGTATGCCAAATTGTCGACAATGGGCGCAGAAGCCGAGAAGGTGGCCTTGCGCATGTCGTAGTTGCCGACTGTGGCTTCTATATGTCCTTCAAAGCTCTCCATGTTGGGGCTTTTGGTGGTGACGACCAGAGCGCCGGCGTTGGTGTTTTTACCGTAGAGCGTACCCTGTGGCCCTTGCAGTACTTCAATGCGTTCAATGTCGGCTAAGTCAGAGAGACCTAAACCGGCTTTGTTGAGATACACCCCGTCAACAAAAACGCCCACAGAAGGCTCAAGGAAGGAGCTGCCGCTGGTGCCAATACCGCGAATACTCATGCGGCTAGAGAAAGGGCTGACGTTGTTATTAATGTTGAGGCTAGGGGTTAACACGGCCACATCACTGGCGCTTTGAATACCCGCATCTTGAACATCACTACTGGAAAAGGCGGTAACGGCCACGGCAATGTCTTGCAGGCTCTCGGCTTTCTTGGTGGCTGTAACGGTGATCTCTTCAAGGACCAGCTGCGCGTTGGCGCCAGATACAGCGATGGTCAGTGCAATGGCGGCGCTGAGGGGTTTGATTATGTGCATGGAGTTTCCTCTCCCTTTTAGGGCGGTAAGGTTTATTATTATTTGGGAATTCATGTATTGACATAAATCATGTCAATACATATAGGCCTACCTTATGCCAGTTGATTGACTGAATCAATAGTATTTTTGAGTTTTTGACCTTGTTGATTGGGTGAATAGAACAGGTTTCGCACCTGTTGTGCAGCGCTTGGAGTAGTTGTGAATATATTTTGACGTATTAAGTGTCAAAATATTTTGTTGGGATATATGTACATGCAATGCAGGAAGGGTATTTGATGATGATTAATGTGCCGAGTTTGGTTCCTATGCTGGCCATACTGGTTCGTGAGGAAGCCCCAATTGAGTTGGTGGTGAGCGATCCATACTGCAGTGCCGAAACTGGGGCGTATGATTATACCGGTGGTTAATGTTTACATATTGACATATTATGTGCCAATATAAATCCGCACGTAAAGCCAACAACTAAATTAACGTTATAGCGGCCTGTAAGGATAAGAGATGTCAGAGCGAAGAGTTTGTTTGATCGGGGCGACCGGTTCACCCTATACCCGTAAGATGACAGCTTTGCTGCGCTATCGGCACGTGCCCCACAGCACCATTTGGGGGCAACCAGAGGTGCTGTTGCCGCAAATGGGGATTGAGGTACCCCAACCCTCCTTGTTACCCACTTTTTTGCTTGAAGATGAGCAGGGCGAGACAAAAGCAGTATGCGATTCAACACCGTTGATACGTCGATTTGAGCGAGAATTTTCGGGACGCACGGTGTTGCCCGCAAACCCAGCGCTGGCCTTTATCGATTATCTACTGGAAGACTTTGGTGACGAATGGGTCACTAAATACATGTTTCATTATCGTTGGTATTTATCAGAAGACGCTGACAACGCCGGTACTCAGTTGCCACTGATGATGGGCACGGCTCTGCCTGATGACACGCATCAGAATTTTAAAACATTTTTCTCCGAACGCCAGATCGGGCGTCTCTATGTGGTGGGCTCCAACGATACGACGGCCCCTATTATTGATGCCAGTTATCGCCGTTTTTTAACGGCGATGGAGGCTCATTTGCAGACACAAAATTGTATGTTGGGGGAGCGCCCCGGTGCAGGTGACTTTGCGATTTTTGGGCAGCTGACCCAGTTGGTGGGTTTTGATATAACACCGAGAGCCATTGCCCATGAGATCTCGCCAAGAACGGTGGCTTGGGTATATCGCATGGAGGACATGAGTGGCCTAGAACCGACAGAAGACGATTGGAATAAGCCGAGCGCCATCCCGGAAACACTGCGAGGCATTCTTTGTGAGGTTGGCCGTATGTATGTTCCCGCGCAATTGGCCAATGCCAAGGCTGCGCAGGCAGGTGAGAAAACGTGGCAGGCGGAAATCGACGGCGCGCTCTGGCAGCAAAAGACCTTTCCCTATCAGGCTAAGTGTCTGCAATGGTTGCGCGAGGCTTATCAGGCCTTGGGTGATTCTGACCGGACTCAAGTGGATGAAATCTTGTGTGATACCGGTGTGCTGGATTTATTTTCTGTTGATAGTGCTTAGGTTGCCTCTGGGTTAATAATATAACGTGAATAATAAGTGGGTTTGCTATGTCTGTATTATCGAGTATTAAAGCGTTTTTTGTGTTCTAGGTGTGCAGAAACGGCCTTCTTATGCTCAGCCAGTTTTTTAAGACGAAGAAGCGGCGATTGAGTTGTTCGAGAATTATGCTCCTGATATTGAAATCATAGATTCTAAATCAGTTGAATTTATTGATGACGAATTGCTCAAGGCTTATCGCTCAGCAAAGTATGTATTGAATGTTAATCCAGTTGTTGAAATGAAGGTTGATAGCCATTGTTCACAGCTAGATTCCCTTTTGAAGGAAAGAGGTTGGGGATTGGTTGCTTTCATCACTCCTGAGAACCCTTACAGTGAAATCCTTTCTGAGAGTGAAAACCAGAAAAGGCATGAGACTTTTCTTAATTACTTAGAGTTGCAAGATTACAAAAGTGATGAGCTGATAGGTGGGTATGGTATTGATATAGGCGAGCAATGGCCAAGAGAAAACAGCTATTTGATATCTGTAGGTTCAGAAGAGCAGGCTACTGAAATTGCCCGGCAGTATGACCAAAATGGTTATCTTCTCCATATGATTGATGAGGCAACAAAGTTGATTTTGTGCCGTTGATAAATTCATCTGAAAAATAGAAGCTGAACAGAGTCTTAAATTTTCTGATCTGTTGTAATATATTAGAGCAATGAGCTTGTTTGATCCGATTTGAGATGTGGCTCGCAGAATGGGGAATATATAAAATAGCAGGCCAATTTCAAACTAAACCATACTTATATTTAAAAAGCCTTTTTTTTACAGTAAAAATATTCGGGGGTACATGTGGGGGTATAAGATAATATCTAAAATCATTATCTCTTTATTTATATAGCTTTAGTATAATGATAAGATTCCGCCACCGGGCACCATATATTTAAAGGCTTCACAGCGATGTGAGGCCTTTTCTATTTCTGGGGGATTAATACCCTCAACAATCTACTGTTAATCGCTAGAAGTCTTACCTCTTGGGGTGAATCTGCTAGAATCGCCTTTTTCAGAGTTATACCTTACAGGAACCCACTATGAGCACCCTCGCTACGTTGAAAGACTCGGTATTGGCCGTTAATAATGACCTGCCAATTCGTACGGATAAACCGGTTCACAGTGGCAAGGTGCGATCCGTGTACTGGTTGACCGAAGCCGATAGCCGGCGTTTGATCGAAGCAAAGGGTTACGATGTTGCCGCTGATGCACCTTTAGCGATTATGGTCATCAGTGATCGAATATCTGCTTTTGATTGTATCTGGACCGGCGAAGGTGGCGTTGCAGGTGTGCCCGGTAAAGGAGCCGCATTGAACGCCATTTCTAATCATTGGTTTAAATTGTTTCGTGAACAAGGTTTAGCGGATAGCCATATTCTGGATATACCTCACCCCTTTGTGTGGATTGTACAGAAAGCCAAGCCGGTGATGATTGAAGCCATTTGCCGTCAGTATATTACTGGATCCATGTGGCGAGCCTATGCCAAAGGTGAGCGTGAATTTTGTGGTATTAAGATTGCTGACGGTCTGAAAAAAGACCAGAAACTACCAGACCTGTTAATAACACCCTCGACCAAAGGAATTTTGAAAGGCATACCTGGTGTTCCCGAGGTTGATGATGTGAATATCACTCGGGCCGATATTGAGAAGCATTTTGCAGCGTTTAATTTCAGTGCGGCCGCCGACATAGACATCTATGAAAAACTGCTAAAAGATGGTTTTGATGTCATCAGCAAAGAGCTACAAACACTCGACCAGATTTTTGTAGACACCAAATTTGAATTTGGCTTTGTTACCGACAAGGCTGGTAATGAGAAGTTGATTTACATGGACGAAGTGGGAACCCCTGATTCATCCCGTATCTGGGATGGTGCTGGTTACCGTGATGGCACTATTGTGGAAAATTCAAAAGAAGGTTTTCGCCAATTTTTGCTTAACTATTTTGATGATGCGGATATTTTATTGAATAAAGATCGCATGGAGGAGCGCTTTGCCTTGGCTCGAGATAACGAATTGCCAATCGATGCGCTTATGTCTTTATCGGCTACTTATATTGGTATCGCTGAGAAAATCACCGGCAATAAAATTATCTTGACCGATAATCCCAAAGCAGAAATTATTGCAGTTTTGCGAGATCAATATGGATTGATTGACGCTTGATTAACAAGGCCAATGAATTACCCGCCTGATTTTTTCTGGTAACTAAAACGGGTAATTCATGTTGGACGGCTGCAATATAATAACGATTCAATACGGTTAAAATTCGCTCTTAATTAAACCGACATGCGCTAAACCAATAACCTTTTCTCTGAACCCGCCTTCGCAATAACAAAAATAAAATTCCCATAGACGAATAAAATCTTCATTAAAACCCAATGCCAAAATATCATGCTTGTGAGCTAGGAATCGATGCCGCCACTCGGCCAATGTTTTGGCATAATCCAAGCGGTAATCGATTAAGTGATCGACATGCATGTCGGTATTGCGCTTGATATTTTCGGTGATCAAGCTTACCGAAGGCAGGTGCCCGCCAGGAAAAATATAGCGTTGGATAAAATCAACATTGTTGCGATAACTGTCATAACGCTGATCGTTAATCGTAATTGATTGAATCATTAACTTGCCACCCGGTTTTAATAGCGTGTTGAGCATGCGGAAATACTCATCCATGTATTCATGGCCGACGGCCTCGATCATTTCCACCGAAACTATTTTCGAATATTGACCTTTTAAGTCTCGATAATCCTCGAGAATAAGACTGATTTTATCATCTAAGTGTTGTGACTTTATTCGTGATTTGGCAACTTCAAATTGAGCGGGGGAAATGGTGGTTGTCGTAACTTTACAGCCATAATGCTTTGCGGCATAACAAGCCAATCCTCCCCAACCGGTACCCACTTCCAATAGATGGTCATCTTCATTGAGATCCAAATAGTCGCAAATGGTTTTCATTTTGTGTTGTTGGGCTTCTTCCAGTGAACTGTCGTTACTGGGAAAAACGGCGGATGAATATTGCATGTGAGGATCTAAAAAAAGACGGTACATATCGTTGCTTAAGTCATAATGAGATGCAATATTAGTCCGACTGCCGGTTTTACTGTTGCGATTAATTCGATGCTTAAATAGATTTAACATATTACTGAATAAGCCGAATTTTTTTTGATACTTTTCAAGTATTTGTAAATGGCGCGAAAATATTCTGATGACGTTGGTAAGGTTATCTGTTGACCACCAGCCTTCTACATAAGCTTCAGCTGCACCAATACTGCCGCCCCATATAATTTTCGAATAGGTTTTACTGTTCGTTATGGTGATGGTTGCTTTCAGTTCTGAGTGGCAGTCGCCAAAATATTGAGTGTTATTATCTTCTTTAACCGTGATATAGCCATTAGTAATCCGATTAAGAACTTTTAAAAAAACCGTTCTACCTAAACTTCTTTTTGGTTCTTCGGCTCTCATGTCGATGATTGATGTCTTCATTGAACTCTCCTTCTTTCAATTCGATAAAGTTAATTTTTTTTGTGGGTGGTTTTTAATTGATAGGGAATGTAACGGATGCCCTTGAGAAAAAGCTTGGTCGCCTGCCAATAAATTCTTCTAATGATGGTGGCGGTTATTAATGGCCATTGAAACAAAACCTTCATGGCATTTTTGCTGTCCATTCGATGACGTTTTCCTGAAAATACAGCAGTAAAAAGATGTTGTTCATTCCAGTTTTCTATTCGGACTCTAACGTCTTCTTGGGGTGGATTTACCTGCCATCGATACTCCATGTTCAGATCCATAAAAGGAGATACATGAAATTCTTTAGAGTTTGGTTCAGGTTTTTTTAAGTCAATAAGATAACAGTGCTTTTTATTCCAAGGAGTATTGCTAACTTCGGCGACAAGGTATTTCGCGCTATCGTTTTCATATAGGAAAAAGAAATTTACAGGGCTAAAATACAGCCCAAAACAGCGCAGTTGCGCCAACATACAAACACGATCAATTTTGTTTGTGTTGGCGCCAAGATTTTTCGCTATGTTAATAGCAAGCTGTTTGGTGTTGTGGTTATTGACTTCTTTTTGGTCGGTTGATTGATACTGATAATATTTAAAATAGTCCAAATGATTAAATTGTAGCGGTGCCCATCGGTGACAAGAAAACCACCAATTCTTTTTTGCTAAAAAGTCCAATTCATCGAGATCTAAAAAAGTCATGTACATCGGATAATTAAATTGATGCAGTTTAGGTACCAAACGTTTATGGAAAACATGACCTGTATAGAAAGCACTGTTCACGGTGGTCATAAATCTACCCGATCCGGAAGATTATTATCTAGAGTGATGCCAAAGTAGTCGCAGACATCAAGGGCGCTTTTAACACCGTCTTCATGGAATCCGTTATACCAATAAGCTCCGCAAAAATGGGTGTGTTGTTGTCCGCAAATTAACTTTCTTTGCTGCTGTGCATGCAAAGAATTTGAAGTAAAAACCGGATGCGAATAATTGAATTGGCGAAGTATTTTTTTAGGATCGATTTTTTGAGTTTGATTCAATGTAATGCAAACTGTTTCGTCAACCACAAGACCTTGCAAAATATTCATGTTGTAAGTGACGCTGGGCAGATCGTTGGTGCTTGAATCGATCCAGTAGTTCCAGCTGGCGTGGGCTTTTTTTCGCTTTGGCAGTAAATTGGGGTCGGTGTGCAGAACCACTTCATTATTACGATATTCCATTGCCCTTAACAGGTTGGTTTCCGTTGGGTTGGCGTCTGCTAATAAATCTAAAGCCTGATCAGAATGGCAGGCAAAAATCACTTCATCGAATATCTCAGTTTGGTTTTTGCTGGTAACTTCAACATGATTTGGGTGACGTACAACCGACGTAACGGCGTTACTTAATCTTATGTCTTTCGTGTATTGAATTAATCTTGGAATATAACTCGAAGAGCCCCCTTTAATGACGAACCATTGGGGACGATTTTTTATATCCAATAAACCATGGTTGTTAAAAAATCGCATGAAAAAGACTAACGGAAAATCTCTGCAATTGTTGATTGACGAAGACCAAATGGCGGCCACCATGGCAAGGATATAATTATTAGCGAAGTAATCGCTGAATTTATGTGACTCTAAAAAATCACCGAGTGTCTCAATGTTGTTGTTAGTTTGGTGACTGTTAAATTTTTTGGCCAGTTTGTTAAATCGTAATATCTCGAAAACGAATTTGTAAAAACGTGGATTCAATAAGTTACGTCTTTGTGCGAATAAAGTGTCTAAATTATGGCCGTTATACTCAAGTCCATTGTTATGATTGTGAACGCTAAAACTCATTTCGGTGGGTTTACTTCTGATATCAATTTGATTCATTAATTTAATGAAGTTTGGGTAAGTGCGATCGTTAAAAACGATAAATCCCGTGTCTACTGAAGTTGATTGCTTGTTAAGTTCAACATCTACTGTGGCGGTATGGCCGCCTAAACGATCACTGGTTTCAAATAAGGTGACTTGATGTTGCCGGCTTAATAGATAGGCGCACGTCAAACCGGATATGCCGCTGCCTATAATTGCGATACGTTTTTGTGCGGTTGATTTTGTATTGGTTGATAATTTCATTATTGTTGATACCTTGCCATTTTAATGGCCAAGTGGTGCCATAAATTATTGGGTAACCAAGACATGCATTTGAGGG
This sequence comes from Cellvibrionaceae bacterium, assembly GCA_034112445.1. Lineage (GTDB taxonomy): Bacteria > Pseudomonadota > Gammaproteobacteria > Pseudomonadales > Cellvibrionaceae > Pelagadaptatus. The sequence goes on from JAWUVI010000026.1 coordinate 22,043, forward strand.
TGAAATAAAACGCTTTAGGAAAGGTTATTTCTTTTTGACGTTTGTTCAGAGCTTTGATGATAAATGCGGATGCTTGTGTTTGACTGATTAAAGAGGGCATTGGAAATGTATTTTTTTGGGTTAATGGAGTGTCTACAAAACCGGGTCTAATTAAAGAAACATCAATATTATGTTGGGATAAATCAATGGCCAGTGTGCGTGTCAAATAATCTAATCCAGCTTTAGATGCTCCGTAAGCTTCGGCACGAGTTAGCGGCAATAAACTTGCCGAAGAGCTGACGACGGCTAATTGACCTCCGGATTTAATTTTTGGCAATAAGGCTTCCAAACAATAGGCGGTACCAATTAAATTGGTTTGGATGACGCGCTCAAACAATGCGCTGTTAAAGTTTTTCGCATCATCTATGTATTCACATGTACCGGCATTTAAAATAACCAGATCTAACTCATGAATATCTTTTGTGTTTTCAAGAACATCTAGTCGATCGTTTAAATCAAACCGGCAAAGATTTAGCTGTTCGTTAGCAGAGCCTAAACTGGTTCGTAACTTATCTATGTCTCGGCCACAGGCAATTACATAATGGCCTGTATCTAGATAATCTTTAGCCAGTTGCCTACCTATGCCGGAGCTTGTACCTGTAATCAACACCCGTTTCATTGGGCCATTCTCTTTTTGATTTTCTTGATGATCCAATTTAACAGCGGTAATTGCTGGTAAATCATTTGACCTAAATCGTAATAATCGCGTTGGTAAAAAATAGTCTCGTCAAACTTGAGTTGGCTGGTTCCAGGTAAGGTGATTGCAAGACCATTATTTAATTTTGGGTGGGTGTAGTGCATGACCCATGTAACAAAAGCTTGGCCATCTTGTTCGACAACATCTTCAATGTTGAATTGGCAGTTCGTTACGTTAGTCAGGGTTTTTGCAAAGTATCTCTGGAGGTTTTGTAGTCCTTCAATTTTGTGAATCGGATCTTCAAAAATTACATTTTGACTGTATATATCGCTCAGATCATTGACGCTTTCTAGATTGAACGTTTCGTAATATTGGCAAAAATCTTTAACCACGTTTTTCATCTTTTATCCTTGGTGTAGCGAAGTTAGATCTTGTAAATCGGCATGGCTGATGTCGTTATGGTGTTCATTCATGTTTCTTTGTTCGCTATAAACTTGTACAATTAATTCTTGCGTATAAGAAATTACTTGTACATCTAATATTAGTGTACAATAAAATTATTGTACAGAATTATTTTTTGTATAGTTTATTAGCGTTTAGGAAAGAGAAAAATAACAATGACCAATGACAATAAAAACGTGGATCTGTTGTTTCCGATTCGTGAATTAAGTGCCAAGACACAAGTAAATACCGTAACTCTGAGAGCATGGGAAAGGCGTTATGGCCTGTTAAAACCCCAAAGAACGAGCAAAGGCCATAGACTCTATTCCACGGAAGATGTCGCGACTGTTGAACAAATTATGGAGTTGGTTGCTCGTGGAGTGCCTTTGGGCAAGGTTAAGCCGCTGTTACAAGAAGGTTTGAGTTTAACCAGTAAAGATGAACACAGTGAATATTGGCAAGATGCGGTGGTTGAATTAATCGAAGCCATTGACTTGTTCTCCATTGGAAAAATTGAGCATCTCATCAGGCAGGCCTTTGCCAGTTATCCCGTGCGTATTTGCCGTGAGCATCTTATAGAACCGGTATTTTTTGATTTATCACAGCGCGATGATAACGGCGCTGCTTTTGGCTTCTTAGAAAGTGAAGTGGTGCGCTACACGTTAATGCGCCTGAGCGCCAAAAAACCAGAAAAAAAGAATGCTAAAACCGCCACCTTGCTGGCGGGTAATCAGACTCCCATTTGGGGCTTGGCTCTTATGGCGCTGGAGCTATCGGATGTTAATCTGGTCGTGAATTTATTAAATCGGCCGTTTACGGTTTTCGCCGTAATAAACCTGGCAGAGAATCTAAGTACTACTTATACGGTTTATTACCAAGATGGAACTTGGAAAGATAAAGAACAAATGGTTATGGCTGAGGCGTTCGCCAAAAACAACGGCCTGTTTTTGTGTGGAACCGCCCCAGCTTTGTCACCGATGAGTAGTGAAAAAAGAGTTCTATCGGATTTGGATGCTTGCACCGATAGTCTATTGAATCAGTGATGTCTGTTTAGCCATTTCGTAAGCCGCCAAAGCGTTTTCTCGGCTCTCTTTGATGTCCACTATTGGTCTTGGGTATTCTTCACCGAGAGTGATGTTGGCGGCGGCTAATATTTCCGCAGGCGCTTGCCAGGGTTGGAATAAATATTTGTTGGGCAAGTCTTTTAATTCGGGTAAAAATCGTTTTGTGTATTCGCCGTCACGATCAAATTTAATCCCCTGAGTGGTCGGATTAAATATTCTAAAGTAAGGCGCAGCGTCTGTTCCGCATCCGGCCACCCACTGCCAGCTGGCACTGTTGCTGGCGAGGTCGGCGTCTACTAGACAATCCAAAAACCAATTGGCGCCATGTCGCCAGTCAGTGAGCAAATTTTTCACTAAAAAAGAGGCTGTAATCATACGGACGCGATTGTGCATAAAGCCTGTCGTCCATAATTCACGCATGCCGGCATCAATTAACGGATAGCCGGTTTTACCTTGCTGCCATCGGGTGAGCCATTCTGGTTTATTTTGCCAAGGGAAAAAGTCGAAATTATGTTTTAAATTATCCTGAGGTAAGGTCGGCCAATGAAACAATAGGTAGTAAGAGAATTCTCGCCAATGCAGTTCCCGTATAAAATGTTCTCGATTATTACTGTCCGGAACAACGCGTAAATATTCCATGATTTGGCGAGGCGAAATTTCACCAAAATGCAAATGCGGCGATAGCTTTGAAATTGAATCTTTAGCAGGAAAATCTCGTCCCTCTTGATAGTGATCGAGACCATTTTGTAAAAACTCACGCAGTTTTTTTACTGCGCCTATTTCACCCGGAGTCCAGTGCTCATAAAAACTTGAATCCCAGTTTATTTTTGGCAATAACGATAGTGATGTTAAGTTGACGGCTTTATTGTCAGCAATTAAATTGTTTGCGAATTTAGGTTGAGGTAAAGGTTGAGAATGAGTGCTTTTGATGACGGCCTGACGGTAATAAGGCGTGAAAATTTTATACGGAGAGTCGTCCTGCTTTAGAATGGTCCACGGTTCATTTAATACGCTTCCATTAAAGCTCTTAGAATTAATGTCGTGTGATAAAAGTTGTTGTTTTATTTTTTGGTCGCGTGAAATTTGCCAAGGCTCATAACGACGATTCCAATAAATTCCGTCAACCTGATGTCGAGAGCATAAATCTGTGAGGATTTGCTCAGGGTCGCCGCGATAAAAATTCAGTTTATCTGATAGAGATTCGTTCAATGACTGTAAGGAAAAATGCAACCACCAGCGGCTAGCGCCACCCAGTTGATGCTCCCCTGTATTGTGGTCGTCAAAAATGTAAATCGGTAAAATATTTCCCTGCCCAATGGCGTAACTGAGAGCCGGGTTGTCGTCTAAACGTAAATCTCGTTCAAACCATACGATGTTAATACCAGTAGTCATAATGCTTCTCGGTGATTTATTTAACGACAATGTTTTCTGATGGGATGAATGTTCTCTGGGTACGGATTAAAGTAGCGCTGTTTATTGATATAACTTGATCCGTACTGAGATAAGTAATGTCGCAGAAGTGTCAACGGTGTTGCCAATGGTGTTAGCCCGTCTTTGTATTTATAAATGACATCGACAATATTTTGCCGTGCGCTCGAGGGAACCGATTTTTTTAAGTAGCCTAGAATGTGCAGCAAGGCATTAGTGTGATTTTTCCGATTGGCAGGTTTTGACAATGTTTTCATAAAAGCACTGAAATAGATGTCTATCAATTCTGCAAGTGCTACTGTTTTTTCACCGTTGAGCAGTTTTCCTAAATAGCGATATTGCTCTTGGTTATAAGCCATGAGTAAATATTTGTAGCCGCTGTGAAAGTCGATTAATTTTTTCATGGTAGGTTCATGCAACACTTCACGACGAAAGTTACTATAGGCGTAAACGCGCGTAATGAAGTTGTCGTAAAGAACGTCATCGTGTAGTCGACCTTCTTCCTCTATAGGCATAAGGGGATATTGCTCTTTTAAAGCTTGAGCAAATAGACCTGCGGTTCTTGTCTCGTGAGGATGGCCGTTGGGTTGATAGACCTTAATGCGCTCTAAACCACAGCTGGGTGAGTTCTTCATTAATATGTAGCCGTCCAGTATTCCGAGTTCAGGTAGCTTTTGCTGAAATCCTTTTGTTAATTGCTCGGTTAAATCTATGGCATCGTCATTGCTGAAAACAAGCCTCGGAGAGTTGGGGTCGCCGATCAAGCGCATGGTTGGTCTGGGAGTACCAAATCCTGCTGCAACTTCAGGGCAGAAGGTTTTAAAGGTGAATTGTTGGCTTAAAACATCTAGGCACAAGCGCGACTGGGTGTGGCCGCCATTGTAGCGCACTTGGTCACCCGCCAAACAGGCGCTGAGTCCGATTTGAATCTGAGAGTTGTCATTGGTACTGATGGTTTTGTCAGTGCTGATAATGTTCGATGTCGTCATGGTTATTCCTCACTTAATTTTTGCGCTTAGTGTCAATTAATGAGCGACTTACGCCAGTATGATTCAGTAATAGGAGACGGTGGGTATTTGAAGGTCATCCAATATACTTATACAAAAAATAATAGTGTACAATTACGGTGTTGTACACTATTATTTTTTGTATAAGTTTTGTGCGCTGTTGGCATAACGGTTAAACGGCAATGATTCCCATATCTGTGATTGAGGAAAGAGATGAATAGAATGCGTTATATTTTGGTGCTTGTTTGCACTTGTGTCGTTGGTTGTGTCTCAATTCCACCTGATATTGAACCGGTTGATGATTTTGAAGTGACTCGATATTTGGGCAAGTGGTACGAGATCGCACGATTAGATCATTCCTTTGAGCGTGGATTGGACCGGGTTACGGCAGAGTACATCCCGCGAAAAGATGGAGGGATAAACGTCATTAACCGAGGTTACAACCTTAAAGATGAGCAATGGGAAGAGGCAGAAGGCAAGGCTTATTTTGTCGGTGGCGAACAAGTAGGACATTTGAAGGTGTCATTCTTTGGCCCTTTTTATGGTTCCTATATTATTTTCAGTTTGGGCGATAACTACGATTATTCTTTGGTCACTAGTGTTAATAAGTCGTATTTTTGGTTGCTAGCTAGAGAGCCGGTGATTGATGATGCACTTAAAATCGAGTTGATCAATCAAGCCGCGACTTTGGGATTCGATACTGAGTCTTTGATTTATGTTGATCAGTCCGAACAGGCATTAGTATTCTGATTAAGAAGTCTTTGATTGCAACCTAATAAGGTGAATGAAATGGATGTTATAAGCAAACCCTTGCCATGCAGAGGGTGTTTGGCTGACTGTAAAAATTATGCCTATTGCGATGGTAAACTCTGGCGCCTGTCCGAAGAGGACGTTGCTTTAAAAAAACCTCCTATTAAAAACATCACCGTGGATAAACAGAAATGAAGAAGTTATTAATAGTTGCCCATGGCAGTCGGCGAGAAGCATCCAATGATGAAATTAGATCGTTGGCCAAAAAAGTCAGTGAAAGTGCTCGGCTGGACTCTAACAATGTCCAGGTGGCTTTTTTAGAGTTTGCGTCACCCTCAATTACAGAAGCCGTAGACGCGTGTTTTAATGACGGCACCGAGGTGTTGATGCTATTGCCATATTTTTTGTCGGCAGGAAATCATGTGGTAGAGGATATTCCACGTGAGGTTTGTAAGGCGTTAGAAAAATGGCCAGAAAAGACAATCAGTATTTTACCGCACATTGGTGGTGCTGAAAGTATGCCGAATTTGATTGCCCAGACATTAATTTGAGAAATTTTTGTGATTGACACTCAAGGTCCCATTAAACAAACTGTTTCAAAACGCTAACGACAATATTTAAATATTCCTGAATGTGAATTGAATTTTATGTTTGATCCAATAATCTTGTTTTTCCTGCTAGGTATTTTTGCAGGCTTGTTTCGTTCCGAGTTGCGTTTGCCATCGCAAATCTATGATTTTGTTAGCATGATTTTGTTGCTTTCAATTGGCATGAAAGGTGGTGTCGAGCTGGCCAAACAATCTGTCGTTGAATTAGCCCCTCAGATGTTAGCGGTGTTTTTACTGGGTTTGCTGCTGCCTTTTCTCGCCTTTCCTGTGTTGCGCTTTATGGGACGTTTGAAGCGTGCCGATGCTGCTTCTATCGCTGCTCATTATGGATCGGTTAGTGTGGGTACTTTCGCCGTAGCCGCGGCATTTATGGTAAGTCAGGACATTTATTTTGAAGAGCATTTGGCTCTGTTGCTGGTTGTACTTGAAATTCCCGCCATTCTGGTTGGTATTGTTCTGGCCCGTGGGCTGAGTAAAAACACTCAGTGGGGCAAGGTAATGCATGAAATCTTCGCCGGCAAAGGGGTGGTTTTATTGTTGGGCGGATTGATAATTGGCTGGATTTCTGGGCCAGAAGGCGTTGAGTCGATTAAGCCGCTTTTCTTTGATTTGTTTAAAGGTATGTTGGCACTGTTTCTACTTGAAATGGGTTTGATCGCTTCGGCAAAAATTGCCGTGTTACGTCAATACGGTTTGTTCATTATATGCTTTGGTATCACTATGCCCTTAGTTTCGTCGGTGTTAGGTACTGCTCTAGGAATATGGATAGGATTGTCAGTCGGTGGTACGGCTGTATTGGCGGCCTTAGCTGCCAGTGCTTCTTATATAGCGGTTCCGGCAGCCATGCGTATATCAGTTCCTGAGGCTAATCCAACCCTATCTCTCGCCGCATCGCTTGGGGTGACATTTCCTTTTAATGTCTTGATTGGTATTCCGCTTTACTACCAGTTGGCTCTTAAAGCACACGCGCTATTAGGTTGAAAAATTATGTCTAATGAAATTCGAACTCTAGTAACCATTATTACCGAAGCGTCCATTGAGAAAACCTTGGCTCGAGAAATAGAAGGGTTGGGTGCTAAGGGCTACACCATAAGTGATGCTCGGGGTAAAGGTGCTCGTGGCTCGCGATCAGCGGAATGGGATTATGATGGCAACATCAGAATCGAAGTTGTTTGCAGTCGAGAGGTTGGCGATAAACTGGAAGCTCATTTACAAGGAAAATATTTCGATAACTTCGCTATGATTATTTACAGTCATGACGTCAATGTTCTGCGTTCCGTCAAATTCTGAACAAGCAAATATGATCCAATGTGGCGGACGCTCAGTGTCGATACTGAAACCAGTCTTTGTTGTTCCGTGTGGCTTTCTATTGGAGTAAATTGTTGAACATAACTTTGTCTTTTTTGACGTATCTAATCGATTGGGTCAGACGACTGCTGCCGAACTTCTCTACAGCTTTGCCCCACGTTGCCAATTACACGCGAGATTTACCCGTTAGTTTGACCCGCATGTATGAGAATGCCATTGACGGTGAGCATCTGCCGCATTTGCATAAGAGTAATTTTGCCTCATTAGAGCTGTTGGAACACGGCCATTGGGGATGGCGCGCTCGGGGCCACTTGCAGCCTCGCTCATTTATGACAGAGATGGAATTGGAATTGCGTCTTGACCGTGATAAACACTGCTGGGTAACAACTACCCTAGGTGGTTTAGGTAAGGGCTCGCAAATTATTACTCATGTCATTCCTGTAGCCGAAGATCAAATTCGAGTGGTTGTAGACTTTTACGTACCAAAGTTACCAAAGTGTCTACATGCCATTTACGCCAATCAGTTTATTGCCACTTACTCACAGTTGTATGACGAAGACCAGTCGATGATGGTTGCTCGCCAACAAGAATTGGATCGACTTGCTGAGCAGCGATCTATTGAGTCTCAGCAGAAGAAAGGAGTCAGTGCGTCTGAATCGAATCAAGCTGCTTCAGGAACGGTGGAATTCACATCTCAAAGAACACTGGGTTACTGGAGTGAATTGCAAGATCAGTTGCCCTTAACGTTTGAATTTAATTCGCACCCTTACCGACTGTTGCAATTGGGTAAAGATTTATTGGTTCACTCAACTCAGTGCCCGCATATGTTAGGGCCGCTCGCTGCGGCTGATACGAATGGTGAAACCGAGTGTCCATGGCATGGTTACCGGTTTGATGTGCGCACTGGCCGTTGCTTGAATGGAGTTTCTTGTCACTTGAAAGCTGCGCCTGATGTTACCGTCGATGACGATGATCGAGTTGTGATATCCATCGCATAGAGCCTTGCAGCTAAGGATATGAATAAAGGTGCGGCAATGGGACGGGACGGTGGCAATTTCACCATTGAGCAGGTCGTGCGGGGCAAATTATTTGCCCCGTTTTTTATTTTTCGCTTGTATCCGGCTTTTGTGTCTTGACTATAAATTTTGTCGTTATTCTGAAAAATAATTCAATTGCTGGCTAACGGCTTCAGCGCTTTGATGTAAATTGGCTGCGATTTCTCCGGCTTTTTGAGTTTTAGCGTTTTGTTCTTTTGATAATCCAACAACTTCTTCAACATTATGTTTGATTTCGCTGGCGGTGGCCGACTGTTGTTCGGCTGCGGTCGCTATTTGGGCATTCATCATAGATATTTCATCAATAGAATGGACGATGCCTTGTAAAGCGCCTTTCGTTTCTTCGGCATTATCTGCAACGCTGGCGGCGCGATTCTTAACTTCGTCCATGATCGAGACGGTTTCAGTGGAATTTTTTTGCAAACCGCTAATCACATCAGCTATCTCGTTGGTTGATGATTGAGTTCGGGTGGCCAGCGTTCTTACTTCGTCGGCCACTACGGCAAATCCTCGACCTTGTTCACCGGCTCTAGCCGCTTCAAAAGCCGCATTTAAAGCCAGTAAGTTGGTTTGTTCGGCAATGGCACGAATGACATCTAGGATGCTGCTGATATTGTCCGCGTTGGTGCTGAGTACGCTGACTTTGTCAGTGGCCTCAACGACCGATTTGTTCAATAGATCCATCTCGCCACTCATGTTATGGACTTTATTCTCACCATCGTGCGCTTGAGAATTTGCGGTTTGCGCGTTGCTGGACGCACCCTCAGCATTGCGGGCCACTTCGCCTACGGTATTGCTCATTTCGAGCATGGCCGTGGAGAGCATCGCCATTTGTTCATTAATGTTGGCGGATGACGAGCTGTTTTCAATAACAATACCTTCGAGTGCACCAGATTGTTGGTTAACGTCTTGCATCGTTGATTTGATGGTTGAGACCATATTTCGCATGGTTTCTATGACGGAATTGAGCGCGGTTGATATTTCAGTGATTTCATCATTGCCCGAGCAGTCAACTTCGATGGCGAGTTTCCCTTGGTTGAAATCTGCCATGTTATGTTTAAGGTTGTTGACTCGGGACGATAAATTATTGGCCATGGATGAAAGTAAAAAGCCGATGACGATGGTTGATATTAAGGTAAAGCCAAGGATGGCCATGAGTATGGTGTCTCGACCGTCAGAAACTTTCTTGATGGCTAAGGGCACGGTTATCTTCAGCATGCCAATGGCCTTCTCCACAACATCACTGAGCTGATTTATGACTGGGTCATATGTTTGAGTCTTCCACTGGCTTAATTCACTGCTAGAAGGGCGTGTTGCCAAAAACGCGGCGGATTTATCAAGCAATTTAGCCGTCGCGGTGCCTTTTTTGATAAACACATTTGCCAGCTCTTTGGCTTTAGGTTGCAGTATTTGTGGGAGTTGGAGTTCAAGATCAGTAACCACCGCGAGCATATTATTGGAAATATCTTTCATGGCTTGTGGGTTGTATTCAGTGCTGCCGCTGGAAACTTGATATATGAGCGTGTTGGCATCGCCAATATTACGTTGTATCTCCATGATGATTCGGTCAACGTTAATATTCAAGGCTAAGCCTTTTGCTCCTTGGCTCATAACCCCTGTCAATGCGTTGGCAGTAAACCCAAACGCGATCAGTGTCAGTACCACAATGAGGATGTTCACATACAGCTTCTGTTTGATGGTTTTATAAAAGCTCATAGTCAGGCGTTTCCATTAAATGTGTTGATCATTTCTTAATAGTGATGTTCCAGTATAGGTCTCAACATCTAGTGATGTGAGGATAAAAACTATACGGCTAAAACATTTATCGGCGGGTTAGAATAATTCTTTTGTTCTTAGTAGAACCTGATTGTCGAGCCACCAAGCAGGATTGGTGGAAATACGTGGAGGGAGAGTGGTGGGTCAGGCGGCTGAAAAAGTGGTTTATTAATCGGCAATGCGGCTGATAATACCTATAAGTTCCTCGCTTTGTTGCACTATGTCGTCGCTAAAATCATGACTTACCCAGCGCAACATTATTCGATTAAATGACCCCGTAAAAATATCAAACAACAAATTAATATTATTAGATTGGGAAAAATTGCCTGCAGCTAGATTTCTTTTAAGAATTGAAAGTAACAGGCCGTGGTAATCCTCCAGTCCAGTTGCGCGCTTTTTCAACCAATAGACGTTAGGAATGTTTTGAAACGTGATGCGGGCTATTGTTGGCCTTTGCACATAAAATTTGGCTGACTCAAGAGCAAAACACTTCGCTTGTAAAAGTGGGTCGGATTGATTGTTGACGGCACTTAGAACTTGTTGATACAGCTGATTGTAATCGGCTTCAAGGCAGCTCAGTAATAACATTTCTTTGTTGCCAAAATATTTATAAACTGTCTTTGGGCTAACTTTAGCCCGTAGACAGATATCTCTAATACCGGCTTCATGATAGAGGCCGTCAGAGAATATTTCGAGAATAGTGGTACGCAACACTTCCAGTGTTGCGGGTTTTATTTTTCTTTTGTCGTCTTTATTATCTTCAGGCATTTGAATCAACGCGCTTGGACTGCAACCAGCAATAGGTTGATGAACCAATGCCAATGGCGATTAAAGCCAACATGACAATTAATAAGTTAATCCGCTCGCCAGTACCACTGACTGGATCGAGACGGTTAAATAACATGGCGTAGATGTTGCCAAACATAAACATCCAAGTAGCTATGAACAGCGGTGCTTGCTTGGCGCATTTAACCCAATAGGCACATAGTATTAACGCGGTGCAGGCAATGTAATCATCTAGTGACAATGGCCAGTATTTGTTGGTGGTTAGCACCACCCAGGTTTCTCCAGCTATTAATATCAAAGCAATGCAGACAGCGTAAATACGAGTAAATAACAACATAAATAAATCTCAATTAATCAGTGGGTAAATTTTTCAGATTCAGCGAGAACCTGTTGTTGATAAAACTCTTTGCGTTCTGCGTAATCAGCCGGTTTGTCTTTTCTATGCTGAAACGGTGCGATGAACTGACCTAGGTAATTCTTTGGATAGTTGGGGTTTAATACGCCTATAGGGCCAACTTCTTTGTTCTTGGGTAAAAAGTAAGTGCCAAACACTAGGTCCCAACAGCTGAGAATGTTGCCGAAATTTTTATCCGATTGCTCAATGACTTTTGAGTGATGCCACCGGTGTAATTCCGTCATGGCAAACACATAATTCAATGGCCCAATACGGGTTTTGATATTGGCATGCTGAAAGAAGCCATGAATAGAATTAGTCACTAGATAAAGTAGCAATAAGGTTTCTGATGGCTGCAGTAGAATGAACGGTAGGAGCTCTGGGATTTGCAGGTAGAAACGTTCAATTGGATGGAAGCGGGCGGCATTCCACCAGTACAAACGATTAGGACTGTGATGGACCGCGTGAAAGCGCCAGAGCCAAGATATATTATGGCTCCAACGATGAAACCAATAACGGCCAAATTCACACAAAACCAGCATAAACATTAGCTGGACAATGATATTCCAGTGGTGCGGCCAAAGATTTTCTGAGCCAAAATGACTGCCGAGATAGACAACCGCAGGAAGTAGTAAAAACAAATACAGAGATTTGACCAGTTTGGTGGTTAAGCCGGTAACGATCAGATGAATAACATCGGTTTTGAAATCATCATCGCTCTTATTCCATTGTTGGCGGTAGGGCATTAGATATTCCCATGCCCAGATCCATAGCCCTCCTGCCAAAGTCATACCTGCTGCGACCAGTTCAGCTTCTACTTGCTGAACCTGATAGAGCCAGTATGCCCCGTATAAAGTGGCGGTTAAAGTTACCGGGAATAATAATCTGGATAACATGACTTGCATTGGTGTGGCCTTAATCAATATGGGAAACAAAGTTATCCTACTTGAGTAAAGCTGCTTCGTCAAGGCGGGGTAACAGTGTTTCCTGTTGTTGAAAAGTACTGGGGTCAGAGTACTGGAGTCAAGAGTACTGGAGTCAGATTAAGCGCAGGGGTCAGACACACAGGCACATGGATCAGAGTCATTGATCGAGTTGTGATACCCATTGAATAGAGTCTTGCAGCTCGATATATGAACAAGGGTGGATTAATGCAAAAAGCTTTTAGGTTTTTTTGAACAAAACCGCACACTGTGTATTATAGTGAGCAACACTAAAGCTCGATTTATAAATCGGTTTATTATTTATTTTTTCGTTATTTGATCTGGAGTCATGTCTTCATATGAACCTATTGTGGGTCGTACTATTGCCGCTTATTGGCACATTGGTTCCTCTTTTAACTGATCGTTACGGCCGCAATCTCTGTACTTTCTCTGCCGCTATTTTACCCGCTTGGTCCCTGGCCCTGGTACTAATGTACGCAGGAGATGTCTTTGATGGTCAAGACATTCGGCAGTCCATCGAATGGATCCCCGCTATGGGCTTGGATCTTTCATTCCGGTTGGATGGACTCTCCCTACTGTTTTTGTTGTTGATACTCGGTATTGGTTTGTTGGTGATTTTGTACGCTCGATACTATTTGTCAGCAAAAGATTCGATGGGGCAATTCTACGCCTACCTAATCCTGTTTATGAGTGCCATGGTGGGGATTGTCATATCGAATAACTTGATTCAGTTATGGATGTTTTGGGAGCTAACAAGTATTAGCTCGTTCCTACTGATTAGTTTTTGGTCTCACAAGTCAGAGGCTCGCAAGGGCGCGAGGATGGCCTTGACTGTTACGGGGGCCGGGGGGCTTGCACTGCTCGCGGGGCTATTGCTGATTGGCAGCATTGTCGATAGTTATGATCTCGATACGGTATTAGCTAATGGTGACTTAATACGGTCGCATGCTACCTATCCAATCGCATTAATATTGGTACTTATAGGTGCCTTCACAAAGTCAGCACAATTTCCGTTTCATTTTTGGTTGCCGCACGCTATGGCTGCGCCCACACCAGTAAGTGCTTATTTGCATTCAGCAACGATGGTAAAAGCGGGTATTTTTCTTATGGCCCGCTTTTACCCCGCTCTGGCGGGTACCGACTTATGGTTTATCATTGTCAGCTTAACCGGTCTAACAACATTACTTCTAGGCGCTTATATCGCCTTATTTAAACATGATCTCAAAGGATTACTTGCTTATTCAACGATCAGCCATCTAGGGTTGATCACTCTCCTATTGGGTTTAAACTCGGAGCTTGCCGCTGTTGCCGCGGTGTTCCATATTATCAATCATGCCATTTTCAAAGCATCGCTCTTTATGGCTGCCGGAATCATTGATCACGAGTCAGGCTCACGAGATATGCGCAAGCTCAATGGCCTGTTGAAATACATGCCCTATACCGCCACCTTGGCAATTGTTGCGGCGCTGTCGATGGCCGGCGTGCCATTGTTGAATGGTTTTCTTTCAAAGGAGATGTTTTTTGCCGAAACCCTGAACCAAAGCATACTGGGTTCTTTGTCTTGGATGATTCCACTGCTGGCCACTGTCGGCGCTGCATTTTCTGTCGCCTATTCTTTGCGTTTTATCCACGATGTATTTTTTAACGGTGAGCCGATAGACCTGCCTAAAACGCCAAAAGAGCCACCTCGATATATGAAAGTTCCAGTAGAGATTCTTGTGGCCCTTTGTCTGTTAGTCGGTATATTCCCCGCTTTTGTTGTTGAGGACCTATTAAATATTGCCTCCTCGGCAGTGCTTTTGCATGCTTCCCCAGCCTATAACTTAGCGATCTGGCACGGATTCAATTGGCCATTGTTTATGAGTGCTTTGGCAATGGTGGGAGGTGTTACGATTTACTACAATCGGCGCCTACTGTTTCAGTTTCAGTCCCACTTCGAAGAGACTGATGCCAAGCATGTCTTTGAAGGCGTGGTTCAAGCAATCGTCGACTTTTCTCAGCGCATTATAAGATTTTTTGAGAACGGTTCCTTGCAGCGATATGCTTTTATATTAATCTTATTCTCCTTACTTATGGCTGCCTTTCCTTTACTCGATCTGACTCAAAGCAGGGGCTCTCGTCCTCAAATTCCGCTTGATGGTGTGGCGGTTATGGGAGCCTTTTTGATGATATTTAGTGCAATCGCAACCGTTATTTGGCACCGCAAACGGTTTATTGCGCTGATATTTCTGTCTGTTGTCGGTTTAATTGTCTCACTTGTGTTTGCGCAATTTTCAGCGCCCGACTTAGCGTTAACACAGCTCTCCGTTGAAATTGTCACCATTATTTTGTTGCTTCTAGCGCTTTTCTTTTTGCCGCAAAGTACACAAAAAGAGTCGAGCTACCGGCGCATGAGCTTAGACCTATTAGTATCAGTCTTGTTAGGGTGTGTTATAGGTACCATTTGTTTCGCCATACTCACGAGTCCATTGAATACTATTTCAGACTTTTTTATTGCCAATAGCAAAACAGGTGGTGGTGGAACCAATGTGGTCAACGTGATTCTGGTTGATTTCAGAGGCTTCGACACCCTTGGAGAAATCGTCGTATTGGGTATTGCCGCGTTGGGTATTTTTAAACTGATTGCCAAAATGCGGATCTATATCCCAACCCGTGATGACAAAGGACGTCCTTGGGGTAATGATCCTCATCCTATGATGTTTGAATTGGTGTCACAAAGCCTACTTCCGCTTGCCCTGTTGGTGTCCGTGTATATTTTCTTACGCGGGCATAACATGCCTGGCGGTGGTTTTATAGCGGGCCTCATTACAGCGGTAGCCATTATTCAGCAATACATTGCGCATGGTGTTCTGTGGATAAAACCTCGAGTTAAGATCGACTACCAATGGCTTATTGCTGGCGGGATATTAATTGCAATGGCGACAGGTTTGGGCAGTTGGCTTTTTGATAAACCATTCCTTAGTACGTGGTTTGACTACTTCGATTTACCTTGGGTGGGTGAATTTGAGCTTGCGAGTGCGATGCTATTCGATCTTGGCGTCTATCTAACCGTAGTGGGTGCCGTGATGTTAATCCTAGCCAATTTGGGCAAGTTAACCACCAGCGAACGCCTTGAGATTAAGGAGAACAGTTAATGGAGGGGGTTTATGCGCTCTGTGTGGGTATATTGACCACTTGTGGATTTTTCCTAGTGCTACGTGCTCGAACGTTTACCGTGGTGATCGGACTTACCTTGATCTCTTATGCTGTTAACTTGTTTCTTTTTGCCAGCGGTCGTCTGAAGCTTGATGGGGCCGCCGTGTTGGGGCAATCAGCCGAATACGCCGATCCATTACCTCAGGCCCTCGTGTTAACCGCTATTGTCATCGGTTTTGCTATGACTGCGTTTGTTGTTATTTTGGCTATGCGTTCCCGAGCAGATCTGGGGAATGACCATGTCGACGGCCAAGTTCCCGAAGACGTAATTGCACAGCAGACTAAGGTCTCAGCTTCAGACAAGAGGAACGGCTAATGCAGCATCTGCCTATTCTCCCGATCTTGTTGCCGATGTTGGTAGCAGTATTGATGCTGCTTCCGCCCTTTACTAACTCAATTAATCGTCAGCGTCTGTTTGCCGTTTCGGCTATGATTATTCTTATCATTACGTCCGCTTTGCTTTTACTAACCAGTCATGAGCAGGGTACGCAAATCTACATATTGGGCGGCTGGCAGCCGCCTTTTGGGATTGCCTTAGTCGCCGATCGATTATCCACCTTAATGGTATTGTTAACCTCCGTACTTGGATTAGGCGCACAGCTGTATGCTTGTGCCGGTGAAGATAAAGAAGGCATGTATTTCCATCCCTTGTTTATGTTTCAGATTATGGGGGTTAATGGCGCGTTTCTAACCGGGGATATCTTCAACCTGTTTGTCTTCTTTGAAGTATTGCTCATTGCGTCTTACGCGTTGCTGATTCATGGAGGTGGTAAGCAGAAAACCAAAGCCAATGTGCATTACGTCATTTTGAATCTCATTGGATCGAGCATTTTTTTGTTTGCACTGGGTATTTTATACGGCACCATCGGTTCACTGAATATTGAAGATATGGCCAACAAAGTACCCCTATTGGGAGAGCATCAGCAAGCCTTGGCAAAAGCCGGCGGTTTATTATTGTTGGTGGTATTTGGTCTAAAAGCCGCTTTGCTGCCCTTACATTTTTGGCTGCCCAAAACCTATGCCGCAGCCAGTGCACCGGTTGCCGCTCTTTTCGCCATTATGACTAAAGTCGGGATTTACAGTATTTTAAGAGTGCACATGACTATTTTCGGAGAGGATGCCGGAGCCCTTGCCAGTATTGCCGTGCCCTGGCTGTGGCCATTGGCGTTTTTAACTATAATCATGGGCGCCATAGGTGTTCTTGCCAGTCCCAGCTTAAGGTTAACGGCAGCTAATTTAGTGATCGTTTCGGTAGGAACTCTCCTACTTGCAATTGCCATGCAGCGTGAAGCGGCTACTTCCGCTGCGCTTTACTACATGATACACACGACTTTGGTCACCGGGGCGCTGTTCATGATCGCCGATCTCATTAGTAAGCAGCGTGGAAAAGCCGAAGACCGCTTTGTAATCGCGCGCAAAATGAATCATGAAAAGCTGATTGGTATTGCCTTCTTTATTGCTGCGCTTACTGTCGTGGGTATGCCTCCATTCTCCGGTTTTATAGGGAAAATACTGATATTACAGGCAGCTGAAGGTATGACAGAAATAGTTTGGGTGTGGCCGGCTGTTTTATTAGCTGGGCTGGCGTGTTTAGTAGCAATATCCCGTGCAGGCACCACTATTTTCTGGCGCTCTACTGGAGAAAGTACCAGCGCAGAATCAATATCTCCGTTGAAAATCATTGCCATTGCCTTGTTGCTATCTGCTTCACCTTTGTTAGTTGTGTTTGGTGACCCTGTCACAGATTATACAAATCTTACGGCGGCGCAGCTCCATGACAGAACTCCGGCAAATGAATTTACGCATACAGGAGGGGATCAATAATGAAAGTTAAACCGCGTTTTCGTCTATTCCCCATGCCTGCTCATTCTTTTTTGCTTTTCGTAGTGTGGCTATTGCTTAACAATACCGTAGCGCCGGGGCACCTAGTTTTAGGTGCATTTTTAGCGATAGCCATTCCTTTACTGACCTCTGGTATGCAGGATCCACAGCCGAGTTTTCATAAGCCACTGGGTATCATTCGTTATGTATTAATGGTGCTCGGCGACATTATTGTCGCCAATTTTGAAGTGGCGGTGTTAGTGCTTGGACCCTCTAAAAAATTGCGCCCCGCATTTGTCGCGATTCCTCTTGGTCTCAAACATGAGCTGCCGATTACTCTTCTGGCTAGTACTGTCTCTTTAACTCCAGGTACTGTGAGTGCAGAAATCTCCGAAGATCAGCAGTGGCTCTATGTACATGTGCTCGACCTAAATGATAAAGATGAACTCATCGCCTTAATCAAACACCGGTATGAGCGACCTCTTATGGAGATCTTCCAATGTTAATCATCGCCATATATATTGCCACTTCGCTCGTGTGTTTATCCCTGCTCCTAAATTTGTGGCGACTGTTTAAAGGGCCCAGTAGATCGGATCAAATTTTGGCGCTCGATACCATGTACATTAATAGCATAGCGCTGATTATTCTATTTGGTCTTTCTTCGGGCACATCACTTTATTTTGAGGCAGCATTGTTAATAGCCATGCTTGGATTTGTTAGTACAGCGGCGATGTGTAAATACATTTTACGCGGCGATCTGATCGAATAAGCAGTTAAAAGCGTTAGGATGAGAGAATGGAATTTTGGATTGAATTAGTGGTATCCGTATTGATAGTGGCGGGTGCCGTTTTTGTTTTTATTGGCGCTCTTGGGCTCGCTAAACTGCCCGATTTTTATACCCGTCTTCATGCTCCTACAAAAGCAACAACCCTGGGGATGGGCTGCCTACTCGTCGCCTCGATGATACTGGTCACCTATCAGCAAGGTTACTTAAGCTTGCATGAGCTGCTTATTACGCTATTTTTGCTGATAACCGCACCTGTCACAGCACATATGCTGGCAAAAACAGCGATGCACCACAAGCTTGAAATATTGAATGAAACATCAGGCAAGGATGTTGCGAGCAGCGCTCGAGAGCGAGCGAGTCTCACGCCAAAACCACCGCACAATGAGGGTTAATCCTAACGAAGCGCTGGAAATAAATATAGTAACAACCGCGGCTAGAAAAGCTCAACGGTATCATCCTCGTCTGCTGGCGAGGTATTGGCTGCTTGAGTCGAAGATACCACTGGTGTGCGGGGTGTATTAGGTGTTCCCGTATCATCACTGAGGTCGAATTCATCCACTAGGTTTTTCATTTGGTTGGCGATCATTAATAATTGTTGGCTTGAGGCTGCTGTTTCCTGAGTCTTGTCGTTCACTTTATTGGATATGTCGCTAACGTTTTGGACGTTAATGTTGATTTCCTCGGCGGCACCTTCTTGCTCGGTTATGGCGTTGGAAATTTGTTGATTAACTTGGGTTATATTCTTGAAACCTGCCGAGATTGTATGCATAGCTTCGGTAGCTTGAGAGACCTTCTCTATACCCTGTTCAGCTTTAGTGACCGACGACTCAACGGCACTAACAACACTGCTAGTGCCTTTTTGTAAGGCTTCTATGTTGTCACGAATAAGTTCAGTGGAGGCTTGGGTCTTTTGTGCTAAAGAGCGTACTTCGTCGGCCACTACGGCAAAGCCTCGGCCTTGCTCGCCGGCTCGCGCGGCTTCAATGGCGGCATTTAATGCCAGCAAATTAGTTTGGCTGGCAATAACACTGATTGACTCAAGGATCTGGCCTATGTTGTTGCTGTTTCCCTCTAGCTCGATAACGACCTGGCGGGCTTGCTGTATTTCACTGACTAAATCGCCGATCTCTATTTTGGCTTGATCGCTAATCTGTGTGCCATGTTCCACACTGTTTTGCAGGTCTGCCAGTATGTTGGTCGCCGTACTGATGTCTTCGGCAATTTGATGGATTGAAATGGTCATGCCATTGATGGCATTCACTGTCATAGAGATATCACTGCTTTGTTGTTGGGTTGCAGAGTTAACTTCTAGAGTCAGTCCTTCCATTGTATTTGACGTTATTTGCACCACTTCGGCGGCGTTGGCAACTTGTTTTAACGTGTTTTGTAAGTCAGACAACAAACCATTAAAGGACGCTGAAATCACACCCAGTTCGCTGTTGTCTATTGATGTAATGACAGCGGAAACGCGCTTATGAGTTCGCACATCGTTAATTTGAGAGGACAAGCGTCGAATAGGACGCAGCATCGATTTCGCATTAAAGACAAATGTGAGCATGGTCGCAATTACGCACAAGAGTAAAACAACAATGGAATTGGTTATTAACCGATTTTTCTCGGACTTGAGAACTTTTACAATGGCTTGTGCCATCTCGTTAAAGTCTGTTTCAATCATCTGAATCTGTTTATTCAAATCCCCCCACAGACCGTCGTTTTTTCTCAGACCCATTTCAATGTTTAGGTCGACGTAGATATTAAAGCTGTCGGTATAGACCTTGAATATATCTTGTTGATTCGGGGTTAATAAATTCCACAGTATTTTTGCTTGGGTATTAAATTGATCTCTTAATGCTGGATCTTTACCGGTTATAAAGTCTTTTTCATGGATTCGTAATTGTAGTAAGTGCTCATAGCCAGTAGATGAGGGGGCCAACTCTTTAGTCAGTTGGGTGGCTGATTTCACTATGTCACCCAGCACTCCGGAATTAGGGTTTTTACCTAACGTATTGTGCAATTCGGAGGATTTGATGAAAATAGCAAAAGTGTTGTCAAGATAAGGGTTTAGCTTAGATAGTTTTACAGTAATGGGGGTTGTGGCAAAAATGGCATCCAGTTGAGCGATGGTGCTTTTGGCGTCCTCGAGCTTTGTTTTCAGTTCATCAATACTTTCAAAGCGTTGAGCGTGAAGGAAATGGCCTTTGGAGTGACGCTCAAGTATGAGCATTTGCGCTTGCAGTTTGTACATTAAGCTAATGGCATTTTGAAAACCAAAGAGTGTTTTTGTTTGCCACGAGGCGTAACCCATTGTGATGACACCTGAAAGCAGTGCGACACCGGCAAGAATGGTTATTTTGCCTTTAATTGAAGAGCTAGAAAGATAATTTCCCAACATTGAGAACCTACTCCACGTAGACGAGTTAATACCGGGTTAAACTGCGGTGTATCAGGGGTAATCGGCCGAATGCTCCAAATCTTGACGGTATCCGGACACTGGGTAGATGGACATAACTGCTAGCAGAGCTGTGTGGACTTAATCTTGATAGGTTTTTTCGACACGCTGAGTCATACGAGTCACAAGCTCATAGCCGATAGTATGACAGGCCTTGGCTATAACGTTGACGTCAATGTTTTCCCCCCATAGCTCTACCGTATCGCCTATGGCCGTTTGTGGTATATGGGTGACATCAATGGTGATCATATCCATTGAGACTCTTCCGGCTAAAGGCGCTTGTTGGTTGTTTATAAATACAGGCGTTCCGTTAGGAGCTTGGCGTGGGTAGCCATCGCCATAGCCAATAGCGACTGTGGCAATTAAGCTCTTTTGTTTTGCTTGCCAAGTGCAGCCATACCCAACGGTTTCGTCTTTTTCGACCCAGTGAGTCCCGATAACTTTTGATTCTAACCTCATTACGGGTTCTAGAGTTTCAGTATTCCTGTGGGGGGTGCTTAACGGCGATGTACCATACAACATAAAACCGGGGCGGTTCCAGCTACCGTGTGATTCTGGCCAAGCCAGTATTCCCGCTGAATTAGCGAGGCTGGTGGGCACATCGGCTGATGGAAGAATCGACTTAAAGTGGTCGATTTGAGTCTTGGTAAAATTCTTATCCAGATCATCGGCGGCGGCAAAGTGGCTGGCCACAACAACCGTGCTGTGGACGTGATCCATAGCCATAAGGCGTTGGTAAGCTTGTTCAACTTCATGAGGAGGCAGGCCTAAGCGGTGCATGCCAGTGTCTATTTTCAACCAAATGGTGAGGGGAGCTTTTGGTTTGGCTGCGGCGATAAAGTCTATTTGTTGTTGGTTACTGAGCATAAGCCAAAAATTATGTTGGTCAGCTAGAGCGACTTCATCATTAGTGAAAGGCCCTTCGAGCAATAAAATCGGTTTGCTTATTCCGGAGTCACGAAGCTCCAAAGCTTCTTCAATACAGGCTACGGCAAAAGCCGGAGCAAAGGGCTCAAGAGCTTTGGCACACGCTGTAGCGCCATGACCATAAGCGTTGGCTTTAACTACAGCAAGTGTTTGCGAGGCGGGAGCTAAAGAGCAGGCCAATTGATAATTATGGCGTAGCGCATTCAGGTTGATGGTGATCTTAGCCGGTCTCGACATGCATGCATCTCTGTTTTTGGAGTTCTGTTTTTGAAATAATGTGCTGATGTTACTAAATGAAATTAATAGTTAAATTTATTGGCGCTGTAGATGGATTGCGCCGCTTGCCAAACCGAACCGACTTGGCCATCACCAACGGCTTGACCATCAATTTCAATCACGGGTGCAATTTCTTTACTAGAGCTGGTGATCCAGACTTCATCGGCCGAAAGTACTTCATCCATGCTCACGACGCGTTCAACAACTGGGATTGAGCCGTCTTTACGCAGTGCATCCAATAAAATATAACGAGTTATACCGGGCAAAATTTGGTTATCTAACGGCGGGGTAATGACAGTGCCATCTTTAACGATATACGCGTTACACGCACTGGCTTCGGTTAACTCATTTTTATCGTTATACAGTAAAGTTTCATTTTTACCTTGAGCGTGGCCGTGTTGAAAGTGCATGACGTTACCGAGTAACGCGGTTGATTTGATATGACAACGCTGCCAGCGCAAGTCTTGGGTGGTTGATACCTTGTAGCCTTTTATTTGCGATTTGTCGGCCACGGGTGGTGGTGCAATGTCGAAAGCAAACGCAAATATGGTGGGGGCAACGTTGTCGGGGTAGGCGTGGAAGCGCTTGTCATCGGCGCCACGGCTAACGTGCAAATAAATGCCTAAATTTCCTGAGCCGTTTTTTTCTACCAATTCATTACACATGGATTGCCACCGTGCATGATCCCAGTCGAGCTCAATACCAATGGCCTTTAAACCATCTTGCATACGGTTAATGTGCGGCGTGAACCCTACAAATTTACCCGCATAAGATGGCACGACTTCATAAATCCCATCGCCAAATAAAAAACCGCGGTCGAGGGGGGATATTTTGGCTTCCGCTAAAGGCAAAAATTCATTGTTTAAGAATGCAATGCTCATAAAAGTCTCTGTCTAAAAAATATTACGGTTAATGATTCGCTACCAATTGTTGTAGCTGTCCAATAAGTTCTATGCCTTCAGAGGCGGGTAATCCGTCTTCGGTTAATTGATTTTCCCGAGTAACCCCATCTACGCTACCTAAAGTAGATAAATACTGAAGTATGGCCAGAGGATCAATGTTTTTAAGGCAATCTTTAGTTTCATGCCAGCTCAACATAGCGATCAAACCCAGCGCTCCCCAGTTGGAAACGTCGGCAATTATCAATTCATCACAGGTTGTAGTAGAGGGAACAATGTCCAGCGCTTGAAGAGCTTCAGCGATATTGCCCATGCCAATTTCGTTGCCGCCATCTCCCACTCCAATAGTAGGACAATCTGCGATATTGAGAAAATCATCAAAGCAAGCTGCGCGAGCACTGATGTCTTCGCCACGCATATTGTAATAATGACCATCGGCGGCTTTACCGGGGCGCTCGATAGAAATAATCAGTTCGGGCTGCCATTTATTTAATATTTGTTGAGTATCGCTCAGCGTTTGGCTGTTTAGGCCTATGGGTAATGCTTGTACACAATAGTCATTGGCCAGCTTGTCGCTTAAAGGCGGACCACACACCAGTACGGGTTTATTACCTCGTGCAATCAAAGTGTTGTAGAGCGCAATAGCACCTACTGGGCCATCGGTTTCAAATGTGTCGGTCACTGGAAAACCGGTGCCGATGAGTATGGTGCCTTGGCACTGGCTGATTAAATGGGCCGCGCGGGCGTAATACCCCGGTTCAAGAGCAGGTTGAATGGTTTGCATGCCGCGTAAATTTCGAGCCACCAAAAGATCTTCAATGGCTTTACTGAGTTTAAGGGCCTGCTCATCGTTTAAGTTGTTCATGGTTCGCAAACCTCCAGCGAGGTATTTTTAAGGCGCTGATGAGCCAAGTTCAATATATTATGCGCACAATCAATTGTGATGGCCGCAAAGTTGATTTTATCGCCCGGCATTAGTTGCGATACCCGTCCCAGGTCGAGTGACAAAACGGAGCCAATTTTAGGGTAGCCACCAATGGTCTGGCGGTCATTCATTAAAATAATAGGCTGGCCATCGGCCGGTACTTGAATGGCCCCAAGGCAAATTCCTTCGGACAAAATACCTTCAATATCAGCCACTATTTTTGGGCCTTCTAAGCGATAACCCATACGATCACAGAGTTTACTAACGGTATAGGTATTGTGGAAAAACAACCGTTGTTGAAAGCGACTAAAGCAATGCTCTTGGTAGCCAGGAATGACTCGCACCGTAATCTGCTTACTGTAGTTAGGTTGATAAGATTGTGGCAGCTGCCAGTTGGGCAAGTCGGCTTTATAACTCGGCTGGCAAGGCAGCATATCGCCAACTTGCAAGCTAGAACCTTGAAGACCATCAACACCTTGAAGACCACCAACACCTTCTCTTACTACTGTAGAGCGGCTGCCAAATTGAGGCGGCACTTGAATGCCACCGGCTACAGCAAGATAGGCGCGTGCACCTTGTGTGGCAAAATCAAGCTTGATGGTATCGCCTGCTTGAATATCGTGACTGCGCCATAGGGCTTGCTCAATGTTGTTGATGCTAAGTGCCATATTGGCACCCGTAACCGCAATGCGAGCGGCAGAATGGGCTTTTAAGTGTAAGCCGCCAACCGTGATTTCTATGGCTGTAGTATTCGTCTGATTAGTGTTGATCTCAGAACTGCTGGTCTGAGAGTTGCTGGCCTGTGAATTACTGGTGCGTTGGTCTTGAGGTTCATTTCCACAAAGGCGGTTAGCCCAATAAAATGCTTCTGGATCTAAGGGGCCGCCAGAGGTTAGGCCTATTTGATGATGTCCGAATCTACCCGCGTCTTGCAAGAGCGACAAAATGCCGGGGTTAATGACTTCAAGATTGCTCTGAGATGCCTGATTCATAAGAAATCACCCTGCAGTAATTCACCGCCTAAAGCCAAAAACTCACTGCGATCAATGGCTGAAAATTTCACTCTATCACCAACATTCACCGGCATAATAGGATCAGAGTTGGGGTTAAACATAGGAGTTGGGCACAAGCCTATAAGATTCCAGCCACCGGGCGATACTGAGGGATAAACAGCCGTTTGCCGATCGGCAATGGCTACTGCACCTTTTGGCACTTTGGTTCTGGGGGTGCTAAGTCTGGGTGCAGCTATACGCTCATCAACCTGACCTAAGTAAGCAAAGCCTGGTGCAAAACCAATAGCGTAAACACGATATTCACAGGCTTGGTGCAGGTCAATGACGGCATCAATAGACAAGTCTGCGCGTTGGGCTAGAGCCGACAAGTCTGGACCTGATTCAATATCATAATAAACAGGTAGTGTGACTAAATTGCCGTTAATTTTGTTTTCTGGAATCTGTTGGTTGGCGCGGTGTATGGCTTTGCGCACCACAAAATGATCAGTTTGTAGGGGATCAAATAAAACCAGTAGTGAGGCGTAAGATGGGACTAAATCAACCAGAGAGTTACCCAGCAGAGAGGGCAGTGCTTGGCTGGTTTGTTGAACTTGGGCCGACACCTCAGGGTTGCTTTCGTTGCCGAAATAGACAATCAAAGCGTTTTCACCTGCCACATGGATCTTCATGGTGTGACGATCTTACGAATGCTTTCTATGGCTTGCACTGCTTCCATATTGTCGCCATGGACACATAAAGTATCCACTTTAAGCTGTAAAATATGACCGCTGACAGTGGTGATGCTGCCTGTGTCGCAGAGCTGCTGTACTTGTTCGAGCATACGTTGTTGATTGTGTACTGCTCCGTTTTTACTCCGAGCTAGCAGGCTGCCATCATCGTCGTAACAGCGATCCGCGAAGGCTTCAAAGTACAGCTCTAATGCGGGCGTATTCGGTCCAGATAAATCGCTAGCTTCGGCTTGATGCTGTTCATAAGCCGAGGTCGCTTGTAGCATCAGCTTTAAGGGGCGATGGTAGTGAGCAACAGCTTCCATGATGGTGCGACGAATAGTGTGATCGCGCATCATATCGTTGTACAGAGCACCGTGGGGTTTCACATAATCAAGTGTTAAACCTTGGGATAAAGCCATGCCATCGAGAGCCGCAATTTGATAGGTGATACTTGAGTGAAGCTCTTCACTACTGAGTTTCATAGAGCGCCGCCCAAAGCCGACCAGATCAGGATAACTGGGGTGAGCGCCAAGAGCCACTTGATTGGCTTTAGCCAAGGTTAAGGTTTTAGCCATGGTGACTGGATCACCACCGTGAAAACCACAGGCAATATTGGCCTGATCAATATGCGGCATCACCGCATGATCCATCCCCATGTTCCATGAGCCAAAGCTTTCACCTAAATCACAGTTCAATAAAAGAGGCATTTGTGAAATCCTAAAAAATAGCGAGTTTACTGTTAGGTATGTCGGTTACAGCCATACAGCCAGGGCTGTGAGTAATACAAAAAGGTGGCTTAGCCGCCATAATGGCAGCCTGTGGTGTCACTCCACAAGCCGTAAACACTGCAACTTCACTTGCATTAATTGATACCGGATCACCATAATCGGGAGAATTAATATCCGTGATACCAATAGCGGCGGGGTCGCCAAAATGCACGGGGGCGCCATGAACAGCCGGAAAACGGCTGCAAATTTGTATCATTCTGATAGCGTCGGCTGGTTTAAACGGCCGCATGCTGACCACCATATTGCCATGTAAGCGGCCAGATTTTTTACAAGCAATATTGGTGTTATACATAGGCACATTTTTTTGTTCGGTAATATTGCGAATCTCTAAACCGTCGGCCAATAAAGCTTCTTCAAAAGAAAACGAACAACCTAGAAAAAAGGTTACCAAATCATCGCGCCAGTAAGATTCAATGTTGTTAGTTTCTTCACTGAGCTCGCCGTCATTCCAAATACGATAGCTGGGTAAATCACTCCTAACATCAAAATCATGGCCAGCGTCATCAATTATGGGGTTGCCGGGCTCTGAGCCCATGGCGACTAATGGGCAAGGTTTTGGGTTGTTATGGCAAAACAAGAGAAATTCAGAAGCCCAATCTTTAGGCAAAATAACCAAGTTGGCTTGTACATAACCGGGGCACAAGCCAGAAGTATTGGTTTGCCATTGGCCTTGCCTAATTTGAGTTCTGAGTTCTACTGGAGTCATCATTTAATTTCGTCTCGATGTGAGTTAAACGCTGTTCAACTTTTGCTAATTGGTCGACAAGGATGTCAAGTTTCTTCAAAATGTGTTCTTCACGGTCGATGACCTCTTCTTCTTCACGGGACATCATAAAAGCTGAAATACTCGCGGTCAGCAAAGAAAAAAGACCGAAGCCTACCAAAATTAAACCGGCTCCAATTATCCTTCCCCAGCCGCTGGTAGGTACTATATCGCCATAGCCTACTGTCGTAACAGTAACCCAAGCCCACCACAAACCATCAGCTGGTGTTTCGATAGCGGGATCTATAACGGAGATATAAATACCAACAATGACGGCAAGCGCTAGTGAAATGAACAGAGTGATGCCTAAATTGTTTTTGGCCAAAAAGCTGCGCAAGGTGGAAAACATATTAACGAATAAGGCAACCAATAATAGTAGTCGAAATGAACGAAGTATGGGCGCTAAAGTGGTGTGTTCGAAGATGACCGGCAAACCGGCGCAAATTATAACTAGGTTCATCCAGTTATTAATCAGGTGCTGTTTTTTGTCGTTTACGAGCGCGGTTAATATAGTGGTTTCAAGAATAAAAAACCCCCAAACCGTTAGGTCGCTTACCCAAACAAAATCATCAGTGACCAGATGTTTTTGTTCTAGATACCAGAGTGCAACTACCCAAATGGCGAGTAACAACATGGGGGCTTCAAAATAGGTTCCCGCTTTACGAGCGTGATGATTCTCGGTGTCAGATACACCGCTCATACCTAAAAGAGTAGAAAAATTAGCCACAATAAAAACTCTTTAATTATTTATGAAGAATAACTGAGCTTAACAGAAAAATTGGATCTCGACGGCTGAGAAGCGCTTGAAATCGGTAGAGATAAACAAAAAAACCGCGACATAGCGCGGTTTTTGATACTTCTTAATAAATGCTCAGATCAAGTGGTTGATTACTGGCTGTCTCTGATTCCTGACGGTTGTTGATTACTGACTATTGCTGGTCATGTGATCAACGGCGGCATTGACTTCGTCGTCCGAACAATCCATGCACAAGCCTTTAGCAGGCATGCCGTTAAAACCATTTATGGCATTGCTGTATAGCGTATCCATACCTTTACCTATACGAGGCCCCCAAGCAGCTGCATCACCAAATTTTGGTGCGCCGGCGGCGCCTGATGCATGGCACATGGCACATTTTGAATCATACACTTGTTCGCCTGAGCGTGGCTCACTGCTGCTGACTACGGCTACAGGTGCGGCTGCGCAATCGGTTCCTGCTAAGCATATTTCACCAACGGGTTTGATGCGCTCAGCAATGGCATCTTCAATGTTTGACGCAGAAATTGTTGCTGAAAAGAAAGTGGCTAAGCCAGCGATACAGAGCAGACGAATTGTTTGACTAAGTTGACTCACGATTGAAATCCTCAATTATATTCAGCAGTATGAGGCTGCATTATAGACAGAAAAACAAAGGTCAAAAAGTATTGCGTGTAAACAATCGTTAAAACAGCTCAATATTATCGATATATCGATGCCTTTCTCTGTTTTATGACGCCTCTTGCTTTAAGTTTATGCTGTTGCAGCTGAAATAAATGCGGCTTCAATGAAATCGAGTCGGTCTTGACCAAAATACATCTCAACTTCATGAACAGAGTCGGCACAGCAAAAACACCTAAAGCGACGGCTGCTTCTGTTATCCATGAGCGGCTGCCTTTGACATTGGTAGTGGCTAAGGTCATTCAAATACTTACGCGCTGTTGGCTAAATCGGTATAGCCACAAAATGAGAGTTATATTTAGAATGTCCACAAAAAAGGCCCATTATTTAATGAGCCTTTTTTGAGTTTAGTGTGTTCTTTTTGGAGAAATTTAATTCTCTATGCAGGTAGTTCACTTTGTACTGCATCGAGAAAATCCTGCATATCCACAATCTTCTCATTTTCAGGCTGGTTGGTTTTGCCTTTTAAGTCTCCAGTGATGATGCCTTTGGCAACGGTTTCAATCAGTGCAGATTTCAATTGGTTAGAGTAATCAATCAAAGGCTGATTCTGCTCTCTTGAGCCCAAGGTTTTCAGTGCATTGGCCACCGCATATATCAACGCGGAAGAATTGAAAATAGCCACCTTGCCGTCAGTTTCTAAATATTTCAGATACAGATCGTGCGCGGTACCGTGGGGCGCTTCAAATAGCATGGTGCCGTCTTTGCTTTCAATGATCGAGCTGGCTGTAGCCAAGCTGCCACCTAAAGCGGCTGAAATATCTGAAAAAATATCACCATCCAAATTTTGCGCTGGATAAAGGCCCCAACGTGGCGGATCGGAGATCATTTTACTGAGTTGACGAGAGGGGCGCATGATCATAAACGATGGTGGAGGTGTGTCTTGTTCGGCTAGCTCTGTGCGCACTTCATTAATAACCGCACTGTAAACTTCGTCGTACTGAACGAATTCTCTTTTCAAACCAAAATAAACTTCTTTCTTATTTTCAGAAGCGTCGCGAAAGACTTGGCTAACCCAATCTTTAATGGCTTCACGATCATTCGACATGAATAAAATAGGGTCGTTTATTTGTACATAACGAGCGTGTTTTTCCACGCCGTCAACAATGACCTTAATAATGCCAGCTTCTTTGGCTGGTGTATTAAAGCTGCCGTATTGATCGCCGCCGCCGGCGCTCATGCGTGAAATAGATACATGGCATTTACGATCAGGAATACCGTAGTTTTTCAGTTGTTGAACCAGCTTAAATAATTTCATGCCTGAGACATTGTCAGGCACGCCCCAAAGAGCTTTTTCCGGAGGGTTTGAAATGATTCTGGCCGCTTGAGCATCGATGAGTTCGTAGTGATAACTTAAGCCTAGCTCCTCTACCTTAGCTTTATAGTCACTTTTATAAATGTCTTCGATGGCTGTACGCATAACGCCGTCATAACCAGAAATGACGGTATCTTTTAGGCCTAAATATATATCGCGACCTTCATCAATAGCACGCTGAAAAAAAGCGTGAGCCCAAGCTTTAACGTTTTCAATGTCGTTGGTGGCCAGCATCCAAGGGTCGCCCTTTTTAAGAGTGCGGCGATGCAGTTCAACCGGATCACCGCTGCTGCCAACAAAGATAACCTTAGCAACTCCAGTGGCTTCTGATAATTCGGAGTGACTAAAATCAAGGCCGCCGCTGTTCATGGTGTCGACTTCAATATCGCGGTTTATCCAGTCGGGTTGGATTATTTTAAGGTTGCGAAATTCAATATCTTCGCGAGTGATATTACCGCCTATGCCTTTGCGAATGGCGCCATTAGGAGATTTGGTGGCGAGATTGTCGAGTTCACTTTCTTTGATAGTTGGGTGTTTTGCCAGCATCTCATCAAGCTGTTCGCGGTTAACCGTCATGCCAGCATTTTTGATGCCGACTTTATATTGTTTGAGTGCGTCGATAGCATCGACAACGGCTTTGCCGTTAGTTATTAATCGGTTTTCAGCGGTGAGATCTATTTCAATTAGTGGTATGTCGAGTTTGCTGGTGACGAATTGCTCAAGAATTCGTTCGAATGCAATTTGTGCCATCTCATCGCCGTGAAGGATGACCAGAGGTTTTTCTACTTTGATCTTAGCGCTCATTCTATTTCCTATGCCGTAGTATCAGTGTGGAGGGCGTATCGTATTATCTTAACAATGCCGCGTTACATTTTTATTATCATTAAGATCTAAGTAGAAGATAAGACGCACGCAGTGCGATCTATATGCTAATGCGCGGTAACTATAAGTACAACCTAGACTTTGGCAGTAAGCGTATCGTTTTTACTTTAGAAAAAACGCATTTTAATCTAATGTTGGAATGCTGAAATAATTGATTAGAGAAGATTATGCAAACAGATATTAATAGCGAACAACGTAAATATTGGAACAGTGAGGCAGCGGATAACTGGGTTGCGGCTCAGTCTTATATCGACGAGTCTTTGGCTGAATTTACTCAGGTGGCCATAAGCCAGTTGGGTGATATTTCCGATAAGCAAATTTTAGATGTAGGTTGTGGCTGTGGAACGACCAGTCTGCTGTTGAATAAAGCCGGTGCAGAAGTTGTTGGTGCAGACATTTCAGAGCCCATGCTAGAAGTGGCCAAGCAGCGATCTCAAGATAGTAAGAGATTAACGTGGTTGAGCGCTGATGTGTCAGTAAGCGAATTCAAAGAAAAATTTGATCTGATCTTTTCTCGCTTCGGGGTTATGTTTTTCGCTGACCCAATAGCGGCATTTAAAAACTTGCAGTCAGCATTGAAGCCCAACGGTGAAATGATGTTTATTTGTTGGCAAGAACCTTCACTGAATCCTTGGATGGCTGTCGGTGGAAGAGCGGTGCAACCTTTTATGCCGCCCCCGGAAACACCTGTAAAAAGTACAGACCCTGGACCATTTGCCTTTTCCGACGATGACTACACACGGGATATTTTGACTCAGGCAGGATTTAAAAATATCGAATTTCGGCCCATCTCTTGCGGCATGAATTTAGGCGCCAATATCACTGAAGCCATTGAGAACCAATGCCGAGTTGGTCCAGCCGCGCGAGTTATGCGTGAGTTGTCGGGCAGTAAACGTGAGCAAGCACTAGATGCGATGAAAGAAGCGATTGCACCTTGGCTAACAGAAGATGGGTTAATACTTGGAGCCAGTGCTTGGCTAGTAAGCGCAACGGTATAAAAGTGGCCCGTAAAACCGCATGAAGAATCATCTTTGTAATAGACGTACAAGGCGCGGATGAGTATCATTGCGCCTCTTTTCCACCCGTAGCTCAGCTGGATAGAGCGCCGCCCTCCGGAGGCGGAGGTCACAGGTTCGAATCCTGTCGGGTGCACCATTTTTAAAGGCCTTCAGGCCATATCAAAACCTCAAAATTCCATGTAGCAACCTGAATCACTTTATTAAGCTTAAATAAATAACTCAATATTTTTATTTTTTTAGCTGCCAACAACATCAAAGTTTGGATCAACAAAAAGTGCTGACCACGTCAGGCAGTATTTGGGGTTGCATTTTAACTTTAACCAAATTAAGATTTGGTGACTCTTTAGCGTTTAGGCTATTGAAAATTAAAGCCTTGTCCGGCGGTTCGCTAGACACTAACTTATTGAGCACATTTGGCGCGTTAGATATTTATCTAAAGATCCTTCGTGCCTCAGGAGCTCTAGATAAATATCTAACGCTTCCTCTGAGTAAAGAGTTTCAAAATGGGGCCTTGTGCCCCTTTTTTTTATTATAGGGATATAGGTTGAGTACTAAGTTTGAAAACACGTTAATTGAAACGTTTGAAAAACTTTCTACAGACAAATTTAAAGTCAACCTTGAAACACATCATCTTTTTGTATGTGGCGGCCCGGTGGATATTCAAGCAAAAACACCTCCAAGCTTTAGGGATCGCTTTGTTTCGTATTCAGCCTCAAAATACCCCTTGATACATGATGCTATTGTTCAAGCTGAAACCTTCAAAGATTATTTTAAAGAAAATGCATATCCCGATCTCCTCGTATTCGAAGAAGAAATTGCTAACTTAGCTTCCCTTGTTGTTATTTTTTTAGAAAGTCCGGGGTCGTTAGTTGAGCTTGGAATGTTTTGTACAAAGCCTGATTTTTACAAGAAACTACTTATAATTGCACCACAAGATGAAGTTAGTGGTGAAGATTCATTTATTTATCTAGGGCCACTAGAAAATATAAAAAAGAAAGAACCTACGTCGGTAGAAATCTTCCCTTGGCCTGACTGTAATAATGATCATTATGATCAAGAACACCTTGAAAACTTGTGCACGTCAATTAGTGAAAAATTATCATCTTTATCATAAAATGTT
>JAWUVI010000027.1:0-44671 GCA_034112445.1 Cellvibrionaceae bacterium
ATCACCAGCATCGTATTTGGCGTATTTAACCCCAGCAGAATAATGTTTACCAAACTTGCGGGCATACACTAAATTCCACTCATCACCAAGGTCATCAAGCGTAGCCGTACCATCGTTAGCTTCATAATTATGATAAATGGCTGTAATAGCCCCGCCTAGAGCTTTAGTGCCCACAGAGACATAAGTGTCTTCTAATCCAACGCCTGGAGTTCCTAAAAACTGATCTGACCAACCATTAAATTTATGGCCAGTTGCGAGAGGAGTAGAAAACCCATAAGTACTATTGTCAGATCCCAATACCTCATAACCCAGTTTGGCGGTGATGCCACTGATAACAACGCCACCTTCAAGCAAGTAGTATTCAGCCTCAAAGTCTTGAGTGCCTTTCTCAGATTTTTCTTGGGTCGCGTACTCTGCTGTATAGAGTAGTTTGGTGTCACCGGACATTGCGGAACCTGAAAAACTCACGCCATAGGTGTCATAAGATTTAGAGGCTGTAGTGTCTTCTTCTAGTAGGTATGCGTAGCCGGTGATTTTACCTAAGCTGGTTTTGTACGACACATTTAATAAATGATCTTTTGAGTCAATGTCAGCATCTTCAGCAAGAATACGATTACGTTCAAAAATATAAGCGTAAGTGACGCTTAAGTTTTCAGCGGGAGTAAGAGCGGCTGAAAATGCGCTAAAGGTTTGGCGATCATTACGCCATCCCACATGACCAATAAAGCGTTGGTTATCGAGTGCAATAACTTGACGGCCATATTTGAATTTACCCATATCACTTGTGTATTGGATAAACGCCTGATCGACCTCGGTTGTCTCTGGGTCAGCAATAACTGAATAAGTTTTAGGTGTTGCGGCCGGATAGGCTTCATAATCATTATCGCCAATAACGCTAGAGTCTTCTACTTCAAGGGTGGCGCTGAAATTATTAAAACTGCCCGTTGTATAGCCTAAGCGAGAGCGAATAATTAAAGCATCAGCATCTTTTAAGGCGTTGTCCTGTTCAACTGACTCATAGCGTATGCGTATATCGCCAAACGCTTTGCCGTTTGTCAGTGCGTCGGTAAAGTCATCAGCGCTAGCCCCCTGAGAGCTTGCTATAGCAACGGCTAACAGAGCCGGTTTAAGCAACGCCTTATTTGAGTTTATAGTCATGTATTTGCACTCCATGGTTTGATTGAATATTGCTCGTTGATAATTTTTTTTGTAAATAGATGTCGATAAATTCTTATAACTTAAGCGGGTTTACGTTGCTTTTCGTACAGGAATCTCAAGACCTCGGCACGCAAATGCATGTACTCAGGATCATCGGCTAGCGAGAGACGATCGCGCGGTCTTTCTAGATTAATGTCGAGGATTTCACCCACGGTAGCGGAAGGACCATTGGTCATCATTACAATGCGATCAGACAGTAATACAGCCTCGTCTACATCATGGGTGATCATGATGACGGTGTTGTTGAGCTCGGCTTGTATCTCCATAAGTGAGTCTTGCATATGAGCTCTGGTTAAAGCATCGAGTGCGCCAAAAGGTTCGTCCATCAACATGATGTCGGGCTGCATCGCTAGGGCTCGCGCTATACCGACTCGTTGTTTCATGCCGCCAGATATTTCTCCTGGTCGTTTGTGCATAGCATGGTCCATGTGCACCAAATGTAAGTTGTGCGCGATCCACTCCTTTTTTTCGGCTTTGGATTTTTCTTTGCCAAACACCTGATCTACGGCCAACTCGACATTTTCATAGGCCGTGAGCCAAGGTAGTAAAGAATGATTTTGGAAAACGACGGCACGTTCAGGTCCAGGATCACAGACCTCTTTGCTGTTTAAAATAATACCGCCTTTGGTCGCTTGGTAGAGTCCCGCAACAATATTTAAAACAGTAGACTTGCCGCAGCCAGAATGACCGATAAGAGAAACGAATTCTCCTTTAGCAATTTTTAAGCTGACGCCTTTTAGCGCATTAAAGGAGCCTTTAGGTGTTGGAAAATCCATATCGATATTGCTGATGTTCAAAAAATCTTTCATGACAATTTCCTGGCGAAATATAGTGTTACGATAATATTTAGATGAATAATAAAGGGGGCTTTTCCGCTAGCTTTCAGCGGTTGATTTATCCCAAGATATCCAGCGTTGAACTTGCAGCATGCCTCGATCTAATAAATACCCAATAAAGCCAATCATTATCACGGCAGCCATAATGCGGCTTAATGAATCGGAGCTGCCATTTTGAAATTCATCCCAGACAAATTTTCCTAAGCCAGGGTTTTGCGCCAGCATTTCTGCCGCTATTAACACCATCCATGCGATTCCGAGTGATAGGCGCATGCCGGTAAATATCATGGGAACAGAGGCGGGTAAGACGATCTTTTTTACATGAGTAAGAGCGGGTAAACGCAATACTCGGCTGACATTGATAAGGTCGCTATCAATAGCGCTTACACCAAACGAGGTGTTAATCACCATTGGCCATAAACAGCACAATGTTACGGTGATCATGGATGTTAAAAAGGACTTAGCTACCAACGGGTCTGGTGTGACGTATAGGGCACTTACCACCATGGTGACCAGAGGTAACCAAGCCAAAGGAGAGACTGGCTTAAATATTTGAATTATCGGATTTATGGCCGTGTTTAACGTTTTGCTTAAGCCAATCGCAATACCCAGCGGTATGGCAATAACGGCAGCAAGAAAAAAGCCACTTAAGACGGTAATTAAACTGGTAATAATTTGATCTAAAAAAGTTTCTTTGCCGGTATATTTTCGAACTTTCACCTGATAATCAGGATCTTTTGCAAAGCGGGCGGCGTTGCGTATGTCTTGCCTTTCGTAAAATTCTGTAGCCTTTTTTCGTTCGGCAATGTGTTCGTTATAGAGTGATCCAAATTGAGTGTAAACAGAGCTTGGTCCAGGAAACTTTCCCAGAGAAGTATCAATTTTTTGTGCGGATGCTGCCCAAAATAACAAGAACACAGCAATGCCGATTAGGGGAATTCCAACAGCTCCTAAAAAACTATTTATGATGGTTTTTATTCGAGAGGTCATCCCAGATAAAGGCATGCATTTATTAATTTCTGGATTTACTGTGTCCATTGTTACTTCCTAAAGGTTTACGACTGAATTGAATTTAAAACTCAAAGTGAATTGCCCTAAAGCAAATCACCCTGTTTCAGGCCAATGTTAAGGCTGTTGATGTAGTTGTTAGGTTTTTTTCCGTCGTAGGTGATGTTGTCGATAAAGGCCGACTGGGGCTCTTTAAAGCCATCTTCCGTAGCGAAATCAGGAAAGTCTTTGGCGTCCATAAGTCCTTCTGAGATCAAAGATTGAGCCGCTTTGGTATAAAGGTCTGGGCGATAGACTTTCTTGGCCATATCGATGTACCAATCGTCGGATTTATCTTCACTGATTTGTCCCCAGCGACGCATTTGAGTGAGGTACCAAATTGCATCTGAGTAGAACGGATAGGTAGCGTTATAACGAAAGAACACATTGAAATCAGGCACGTCACGGACATCGCCTTTTTCATATTCAAAGGTGCCAGTCATACTGTTCGCGATAACATCATAATCTGCACCGACATAATTGGGCTGAGATAATATTTTCACTGCAGCAGGGCGATT
Organism: Cellvibrionaceae bacterium; assembly: GCA_034112445.1. GTDB lineage: Bacteria > Pseudomonadota > Gammaproteobacteria > Pseudomonadales > Cellvibrionaceae > Pelagadaptatus. The sequence continues at coordinate 3,620 of JAWUVI010000027.1, forward strand.
AGCGTTATTGTTTTCGTCTAACCATTTGGCTGCACGAATTAACGCGCGAGTAAGGCGTATGGTGGTGTTTGGGTATTTCTCGGCAAACTCTGCGGTAATGCCAAATACTTTTTCGGGGTTGTTCTTCCAGATTTCATAGTCGGTGATTACGGGAACTCCGATGCCTTTAAATACGGCTTGCTGGTTCCACGGTTCGCCAACGCAGTAGCCATAAATGGTTCCAGCTTCTAGTGTGGCTGGCATTTGTGGTGGGGGTGTTACTGACAGCAATGCATCAGCATTAATTTTTCCTGAGCTATCACCTTTATGGGGAGCGTAAAATCCTGGGTGGATGCCACCGGCGGCAAGCCAGTAACGCAGTTCATAGTTGTGAGTCGATACGGGGAAAACCATGCCCATGTTGAACGGTTTGCCTTCGTCTTTGTATTTCTCAATGACAGGTTTTAATGCGTCCGCTTTAATTGGGTGTACAGGTAGACCATCAGCATTTTTAGGAATGTTAGGTTTCATCTGCTCCCAAATTTCGTTGGAAACCGTAATGCCATTACCGTTTAAATCCATTGAAAATGGAGTAATGATATGAGCTTTGGTGCCGAATCCCATGGTAGCGGCTATGGGTTGTCCGGCGAGCATATGTGCGCCATCTAAGGTGCCATCAATAACGCCATTGAGCAGAACTTTCCAGTTGGCTTGAGCCTCAATGGTGACGTACAAACCTTCTTCTTCGAAGTAACCATTTTCATAGGCGACAGCAATGGGAGCCATATCGGTGAGTTTAATAAACCCGAACTTCAGTTCTTCTTTTTCTGGATAACCTAACTCTTCAGAAATTACAGAGGTGGATAAAGTTAATGCTGCTGCTAAGGTGGTGGCACAGGTGGTGATTGAGCTGAGCCAGTTTTTTTTCCACACAGTCGGGGTGCTTGCTTGAGTCATGTATTCCTCCAGAGGATAGATTTCTATGTCTTACTGGGGGAGTGTCTGCAACGGCTATGCCAGTGTGATTATTTCCAACATTTTTTAAAAGTTAATGAGTTTTTGCACTTTTTTGGTGAGGTTTTTTTAAGAAAAAAGAGAATATGCGACATAGTGGGTATTTTATAAATACAGAAAAATAAGCCGTGTGTTTTTTTGGTGCTGAATATTGCCAATGTGCATTGTTTTTTTATGACATGCTGCCCTATTAAGTGGCAGTGATGATTATAGTGGGGCGTTTGTTGGTCATTAGAGGTACATTGATCATCCGGAATTTCTCAGTATAAGTTACCACCCACTGTAAATGTTATACGTTGGTCAGCTTAATCATTACTGATTAATATCAGAGAAAGTAGAAATGATATCCGCAAAATCATCAAAGCTAACATCAGGATGATGGGTGTTAATATCTTCGCCATAGTTATAACCATAAGTTAAACCGATGCTTTGCATATTTGCAGCATTGGCCGCTAAAATGTCATTTTTAGAATCCCCAACCATGACACATTGCTCAACCGTCAGGCCTAATTTTTCACATGTATGAATTAAAGGAAGAGGATCAGGTTTGCGTTTATCCAGATTATCGCCACCTAATAACATTTCAAATAAACCATTTAGTTCCAGTCCATCTAAAATAGGTTGAATCAAGCTATAAGGTTTGTTTGTGACGATAGCTAATCGATAACCTTTATTTTTCAATGCTTGAAGTGTTGAGCGCACATTAGGGTAGGTCGCAGTATCAACACAAATATTTTTGGTGTAAAAATCAAGAAAAATAGCTAATGATTTTTCTAGTAAGATAGGATCAAGATCTGCATCTATTTCGGACTGCCCGGACAAACCTCTTTGTACTAAAATACTGGCGCCATTCCCCACCCATGAACGAATAATGTCACCTGAAATTTCAGCTCGTCCTATGGTGGTTAACATGTGGTTAATCGCTAGTGCAAGATCTGGAGCGCTATCAATTAAGGTTCCATCTAAATCAAATAATATTGCTTTTTTATCAGTAAATTTCACGAAAAAGTTCCTTAGAAACGTTGGTGATTAAGATGTCTGTTTTCATTACTCTATGGTGCAATGATGTCGTATTAATATGCAATGAAAAATCAGTGTTATTTGTTGTTTTGCATCCAAGGTGTTATGTGAATGATTGCAAAATTAATTTCATCACCTAATAACGCCAATTGAGATTGATTTAAAAGCTCAGGTAATTGTAAGCGTAAACCTTTAAACTCTGGTAAAAATACTGACCGATTATGAATGGTAAGTATTCATCAAGGAGCTCGTAGTGTGATGTGTCGTATAGCAATGGTTGTTCTGTGCTTAGCTTTGTCTGCCTGTGGTTTTTATAAAGATATCCCGGTTTCTAATCTGCTTCCTTTATACGCCAATTCGGAATCTGAATTTATCGAAGTGGACGGCATGGATGTTCACTATCGCATTCAAGGTAAAGGCCCAACGCTCGTGTTGCTTCATGGTAGCAGTGCTTCACTGCATACTTGGGAGGGCTGGGTTGAAACACTGCAAGACTCTTACACTGTGGTGACTCTTGATTTACCTGCTCATGGGTTGACGGGGCCTGATCCAAAGCATCGCTATGGTTCTATCGATAGCGCTGAGTTTGTTCATAGATTCGTCGAAAAGCTGGAGTTAGGGGGTTTCGCTTTGGCGGGCAATTCTCGCGGTGGATCAATCGCATGGCACTACGCCATTTTACACCCCGAAAACGTTAACGCCCTTATTTTAATTAATGCTTCTGGCTTGCCAAGTGAGGAACCATTGCCCGCTGTGTTTCGCTTGTATCAAATACCTGTACTGGAAAAATTGTTGTCGGTGTTGACGCCTAAGTGGTTGGTTAGAAAAAATATCGAAGCGGTCTATGGTGATCCGCAATTAGTGAGTGATGCGATGGTGCAGCAGTATCACGATATTATTTTACGGGCGGGGAATCGCACGGCCACGGCCAAGCGCTTTACCCGTAACGACAAACAAAACCTTCACGCCAGAATTGCTGAAATCAAGGTGCCCAGTTTGATTTTGTGGGGCGGGCGCGACAGTTGGATTTTACCAAAGTACGCACCGCGATTTAATCAGTTGATTAAAGGCAGCAAGTTGGTGATTTATCCTGAGCTAGGGCATGTACCTATGGAAGAGGCGCCGACTAAAACGGCTCTAGAAGTTAAGCGGTTTCTTGCTAGATAAGCAATAGTAAGTCTAAACTGAAATGTGACTAAAATATCTTTTAAATGAGCCTGTTATGCCAATTTACCTCAACCAGTTGATGTCGTTGAACAGGATCATTATCGGTGCCGCACTGTGGCTACTGTGCTGCTCGAGTGCTTTATCGGCTGCCGGTAATTCACGTGAGTTACCGGTTGTGACAATGGGATGTGCTATACCTAGTCAATCGCCTGTTTTTGACCTAATGAAAGTTATATATAAGGAGCCTTTTGAGCGTCTAGGCTACCAATTAAATTTACTGTCATTGCCTAACCGTAGAGTGCAGGCGATGCTGCATCAGGGTGAGTTAGTTGGGGTTTGTGCACGACCAGATTATTTCCTTGATCAGATGGGTCTGCCGTCTTTAAGTCTTATTCCAACGGTAGTGGGGTATGACACAGTCAGAGAGTACAGCTTGAGGTCGACAAACCTAAGTAGTATCGATAAGAAGCGGGTTGGTTATGTTCGTGGGCATTTAGGCGCCCAGAAAGCATTGGACGATACAGCAGATACTGTCATCCTGTTGGGCAGTGCTCAGTCATCAAATCTGATGTTGCTAAGTAATAGAATTGATGCTTTTGTGGGTCTCGAAATTGAGATGGCTCTAGGGCTTAAAAAATATGATGGTGATGCCGATATTGTTTCACGAAAACTGGGTGAAGTTAGTTTTTATTCGTACTTGACTGATTTTTTTACCGACCAGCAAAAGGCTGAATTCAACTCTTATTTGGGTGAGCATATTGCTGCTCAAGGTGGGCCACTGAGCATTGCTGATGTTTTTCCTGCTGAATTTATAGAAAGGCTAAGGCAGGAGAGAGAGTGAATAGGGTGTGTCGGTATCTGATTGTTTGCGTATGGTTCTTGGCTTCATCAGTGCCTACTGCGATCACAGAGGCACCCTTGATGCTTTCAGTCGGCTATTGAGCTTTCGCTACGCTTTTAATGCTGTCGCCTAAGGCATTGACCAATGTGTCGATTTCATCTTTTTCTACAATAAACGGTAATCCTAGTTGGATGGTGTCGCCACCATATCTAACATAGAAACCTTTTTCCCAGAGATCCATGGCGATTTGGTAGGGGCGTAGCATGGGTTCACCCGGTGCCGCTTCAAAGGTAAGGCCTGCCGCTAATCCGCAATTGCGAATATCCGTTATTAACGGCAAGCCTTTCAATTGGTGAATGCTTTCTTCAAAAATAGGCGACATGGTATTCGCGCGCTCTATCAGTTTATCTTTTTCGAGCAAATCAAGTGTTGCTAGTCCTGCTGCACAGGCAACCGGATGGGCGGAATAGGTGTAGCCGTGTGGCAGCTCTAATAGATACTCGGGGCCGCCATGCTCCATAAACGTATCGTAAATCTCTTGCTTGGCGATGACGGCTCCCATGGGAATGGCACCGTTGGTTAACTGTTTGGCCACGTTAATTATGTCGGGCACAACACCGAATGCTTCTGCGCCAGTTTTAGCGCCTACTCGGCCAAATCCGGTAATCACTTCATCAAAAATCAATAGGATGTTGTGTTGATCACAAATCTCACGCAGGCGCTTTAGGTAACCTTTGGGTGGGGGTAAAACACCCGCTGAACCAGCCATAGGCTCGACAATAACGGCGGCGATGTTAGACGCGTCGTGCAGTGCGATTAACTCCAATAATTCATCGGCCTTTTCAGCGCCTTTATCTGGCATACCTTTAACAAACGTATTTTCAGGTAAGAGAGTATGAGGTAGATGATCCGCATCGATACCTGCACCAAATAATGCACGGTTGCCAACAATACCACCAACACTGATGCCGCCAAAGTTAACGCCATGGTAGCCCTTAGCACGGCCAATCAACTTGGTCTTAGATCCTTGACCTTTTTTACGCCAATAGGCGCGAGCAATTTTCAGTGAGGTTTCAGCTGATTCAGAACCTGATCCAGTAAAAAACACTCGGTTTAAACCGGCAGGCATAAAGTCAGTGATTCGCTCGGCTAATTCAAAGGCTTTAGGATGGCCAAATTGAAATGCTGGGGAATAATCCAACGTGGCTATTTGCTTACTAACGGCTTCGGTGATTTCTGGGCGACAATGTCCAGCACCGGTTGTCCATAGGCCTGACAGACCATCGAAAATTTGGCGACCATCAGCGCTGGTGAAATAACTTCCTTGGGCTGATGTGATGATGCGCGGGTCTTTTTTGAACTGACGGTTACCTGTTGTAGGCATCCAGTGTGCATCGAGTTGGGATTGAGTCAATCCGGCCAGCTTGTCGTTCATGTGTATTCTCCGAGACAGCGGTTTAGTATGGTAAAAGATCATTTTACGGCAAAATTTATTGTTGCGTATATTGCTTAATATCTATCTTTAGATTCATACTGCTGCAACATAAAGTTATCCATTAACAGTATAGAGACATTATTAAGGAATTTGAGTATGGCACGCAGCTCGGTAGCTATTTTAGGTCAATTAAGTGATATCGACTTACGGTTATTGCGAGTGTTCAAAGTCGTGGCCGAAGCTGGGGGGTTCTCGGCGGCAGAGCTGGAGCTGAATATTGGTCGTTCAACCATCAGTCGCCACATCAAGGATTTAGAAATTAGGCTCGGGGTGGTTCTGTGCCAACGCGGTCGCGGGGGATTTTCGTTGACCGATGAAGGTCGACAAATTTATCAAGCAACGTTGACGTTATTGGCCTCATTAGAAATATTTCGTGGTGAAGTGGTTGAAGTCCATAGGCGCATGACGGGTCATCTTACCATTGCGTTGTTTGATAATACGGTCTCAAATCCTGAAGCAAAAATTCATCAAGCCATACGGCTCTTTGATGATATTGCGCCTGAGGTAACCCTTAATATAGATATTGAGCCGACTAATGAGATCGAACGTGGGGTTATGGAAGGCCGTATCCATTTGGGAATAATCCCTGCGCATAGAAGTTCACCAAGCCTGAACTATGAGCATCTTTACTATGAACAAATGTATCTCTATTGTGGCCGCGAGCACCCACTGTTTGAGCGCGCCGATAATGAATTGTCGGTAGATGAGGTGAAGTCATTTAAGTACGCAGGGCTTGGGTATCATTCACCCAATATGAAGGTCGGAAATAGTTTGGGCCTAACCAGAAGTATTACGGTTAATGATCAAGAAGCCATAGTGCATTGCTTGTTGTCGGGTCGTTATGTGGGCTATCTACCAAATCATTATGCTGAAGCCTTAGTCGAAAAGGGGTTAATCAGGGCAATCGAATTAAAAGAACTTCACTACGAATGTGACTTTTTAGCAATCCATCGCTTGTCGCCGAAGCCGTCTAGAGTTGTAGAGACATTTATGGATTGTTTAAGAGAGGCGCATAATAAAAATTTAAAATAAATCGACTGAGCCATCATCAATAACATCAGGGCTTGATTGATTACTAGGCGCATCTTTTTTATCTGTCTCTGGTTTAGAGTGTTGTTCGTTGGTTTTGGTGTCGCTGTCTGGACCACTACCGGTGTCGATATGAAATCGCTTCGCCAAAGACAGCAGCATCGCTGAAAATTGAGACAAATCACCACTGTCTGAGGTGGCTTTATTTGCGCTTTCGGCAATTGCCTGAGCATCATGGTTAATTCGATCTATGCTGCTCCGAACTTTCTCAGCGAGCTCTCGTTGTTGTTGGGCGCCAGAGGCTGAATCTCGATTGGTTTCGGCTAGATCGTCCATAGACTCAACTATGCCGTGCATGGCAATTTGCGCTTGCTGATTGCGTTCAACGGTGTTGCCCACTTGAACAGAGCTTTTCTCCATTGCCTGTAACATATTGACTGAGCCTACTTGAACCTCGCCAATGGTTGCTTGAATATTTTCAGTTGCTTGTGCTGTCTTTTTGGCTAAGGTGCGTACTTCATCGGCCACTACGCTAAATCCTCTTCCGGCTTCCCCTGCTCGAGCGGCTTCAATAGCCGCGTTTAATGCGAGTAAATTAGTTTGGTCTGTAATTGAATGAATTAAAGCCATTACTGAGCCGACTTCATTGCCTAAGCGTTCCATATCTTCAGCAATAACAGTCGCGGCGGCAATTTCTTGGTTGGCGCTAGTGCTGGCTTCAATAGCCGATGTTACGGCGTGCTGAGCACTGTTGGCTGAGTCGTGGGTGCTGTTGACCTTAGCCATCGCGGACTCAGTGGCGGATTCCATGCTGACGGATGACGCAGACATTTGTTCGATAATCTGAGCCAGAGTTGCAATCTCGGCGACCTGCGATTGAATGGCTTGGTTGTTGCTCACAGAAGCCTCTTGAGTACTGGCCGATGCCAGTATCATATGATCTGAGACGGTACTTATTTCATCCAGTAGATCACTGATGATTTTCAATAGTTCATTGAAGGCCGATGCTATCTCGTGTATTTCAGAAATGTTTATATCTTGGGTCATGAGCGATGAAGAGCCAGAACCAGACTTAAGAAAATCCACATTATCTTTAATAGAACGCACGACACCAGAAATACGGGTTTCTATGCCTCTAGATATCAATAACTGCAAGCTGACAATAACGATGAACGTGATAGGCCCTAATACAAATAACAATGATCGTTGCTTTGTTGTGGTCTCATGAGCTTTTTCAATTATGGATAATTTATTGTTGAGTACCAAATCTGAAAGGTTTTGATAGCTCTCAGTATAGGTTTTGTATATTCCAGAAATGAGGAGGTAAGCATTGTCTTCAGCAATAATTAACTCGGACAAATCTAAAAAGGTTTGTTGGTAGTCTTCCAGACTTTTTAACATAATATCTGTTGTTTTAATGTCGTAAGAAGATGCTTGAATATGATCGTTTAAAGACTTAGCTTCTGATTTAAACTGAGTTATATCGAGCGCAGATTTACGGAGTAAAAAATCTTTTTCTAGGCGTCGTAATTGTAAGACAGAGCGGTGAGCATAAGCCGCATGGATATTATTAGTGCTTGCGGAAAAGCTTTTTTCCAATAAATGGGCTTGTTTGCGCATAACACCGTATTGACCTTGGTTGTGGTCAGACCCTATCTCTTTGCGCATGGCAAAAATGGCGATAGCCACATCACGAACTTCACGTATGGAGTTGAACGTTGTTTGGCCTGCCTTGGCTATATGGGGTTTTGTCACTTGTTGTCCGGCTTGCCCAATCATTGCAATAGCGCGATCGAACTTTTTTGACATGGGTTCGAGAAGGTCTACCGAGTAGGTTAGCCGGTAATTCATGAGATCAGCGTAAGCGCGTAAAATAAGATCATGAGCGTCGTGCTTAACGTCAATCAACTTCTGTTGGCGTTCATTTTCAAGGTTATATTGTTGGCGAGAATATTCAGTGGTGATGTAAATAATAGTCAAGCCTATACTAGAAACTACAAATACGGCGATTATGCTGAATAAGCGAGCGCGAATACTATTTAGGTCTACTTTAAGCACGTTATCAACTCTTTAATAATCTAGGTGTAGGCCGCTTAATTTGGGGGTGTGTTTTCTCTATATCGGCAACTTGAGCGGCGGCTTTATAGTCTGTTTTTCAAGTGTAGACGGTTGCCTGATTTCTGCTATTAGCTGGCTTTGCAGATTATGTGGTACGGGTTATAGTGGTCTATTTCTTAACTGTTTTAACTCTAATATCAACTAAAATTGTAAGGCTCTTCATGACATACAGCGCAAACACTGTTCCGCCCCACGGTCTAAATGGCAGCAATCCCAAACCGGTTAAAACAGGCGTTTTACTGACCAATTTAGGTACGCCAGATGCCCCGACAACGCGAGCAGTGAGACGTTATTTGGCCGAGTTTCTGTCTGACTCTAGGGTTGTCGGTATTCCTAAGCTTATTTGGCTGGTTATTTTACACGGTATTATTTTGCGGATTCGCCCCGCTAGATCGGCCAAGTTATATCAATCTATTTGGACTGAATCTGGCTCTCCTCTGCTGAGTATTAGCCGGCGCCAGCACCAAAAACTGCAAGAGTTAGTTCAGCAAAAACACCCTGATGTGGTTGTCGAATTGGCTATGCGTTATGGCAACCCATCAATTTCTGAGGGGCTTAAAAAATTAAGAGCACAAGGCGTGCAGCGTCTTATTATTCAGCCCTTATACCCTCAGTACAGTGCGCCTACCACCGGTTCTACTTTTGATGCCGTTGCTAGAGAATTGCAAACTTGGCGTTGGGTACCAGAGCTGCATTTCATTAATAACTACTGCGATAACCCTCTCTACATAGAAGCCTTAGCAGCGAGTGTCCGTGAACATACAGCAGAGCATGGCCTCCCCGATAAACTGCTGGTGTCTTATCATGGTATGCCACAACAATATTTTACCGATGGCGATCCCTATTATTGTTACTGTTTGAAAACCAGCCGTTTGTTACGCGAAGCGCTGGGATTAACCGATGAGCAGGTAGTAACTTGTTTTCAGTCGCGTTTCGGCAAAGCTCAATGGCTGCAGCCATATACCGATATGACCCTCAAAGGTATGGCTGAAGACGGTGTTCAACACGTGGCCATATTAAGTCCCGCATTCAGTGCCGATTGTCTAGAAACACTCGAAGAGCTCGAAGTTGAAAATCGTGACGTGTTTATGCAAGCCGGCGGTAAAACGTATCATTACATCGCTGCGCTGAATGATCGGCCTGATCATATAGCCGCCGTTTACGATTCCATTGCGAGCTACCTGAAATAAATAAGCTCTAGTGGTTGTTTTGAGACGTATTTTAATTTGATAGAAGCGGCCTAATAATCTGATTGAAACCGTTATAGCTCTATCCGTCAGCGGTTTTATACTCCCTGTCTCTGGAATACTGTTATCCGATCAATACTGTTATCCCAAAATGAGAATGTATATGGCAACCATGCAATTAACGGTCAATGACGGGGTGCACGTTTTAACCCTACTAAATAATGACGGCGAGAATCAATTTACTCTTGCGGTGATGGATGAATACTTGGCCGCACTTTCTAAAGTGGCCGCCTACGAAGGCAATACCGCGCTATTAATTACCTGTGAGCATGAAAAAACTTTTTCAACGGGCATTAATTTAGAGTGGTTGCTTGCACAAACAGAAGAAGTGAGAAGCCAGTTTGTAAAAACCCTTGAAAAAGTTCTTTATCACTTGGCTATGCTAAATGCACCGACTGTGTGTTGCCTTAACGGCAATGTGTATGCCGGAGGCGCTATCCTAGCGGCGGCCGCAGACTTCAGAATAATGCGTTCTGATCGTGGTCGTTTTTGCTATCCAGAAGTAAATATTAATATTCCTTTTACGGACTTCATGTTAAATATTATTGACTTGAGTCCGAACAAACATGCGTTAAAACACATGGCGCTTACCGGTAAAGCTTTGACCGGAGTTGAATGTGAAGCGGCCAATATTGTTGACAGTATATATCCACAAGATGAGTTACAGGCTGCAGCATTTGATCTGGCCAAATCATTAAGTGAGAAAGATCGAGCTACCTACACTGCAATTAAGCGTGGCTTGCGTCCAAATGTAGCTAAATTCGCCAATGAGTTTGAATAGGAGAGAAGTTATGGGAATTGTTATTCCAAGAGATAATATAAATGAATACGTAGGTTTTCAAACCGAGCCAAGTCCATGGTTTAAAGTTGAGCAGTCACAGATTGATGCTTTTGCAGACGCCACTCATGATCATCAATTTATTCATGTTGATCCTGTACGGGCCGCCCAAACACCCTTCGGCTCCACTATTGCCCACGGCTTTTTGTCCCTGTCGATGCTGGCTCATTTTGCCGAAGGATTTGGTTTGGCGCTTGAAGGCGCTCAAATGGGGATTAATTATGGCTTTGATAAAGTTCGGTTTTTGACGCCGGTTAATGTGAACAGTGAAATTAGAGCACAAGCTAAAGTGGTTGATATTACCGAGAAAAATCCAGGCCAATTTATGACGAAATACGAAGTGGTCATAGAGATAAAAGGTAAAGATAAGCCTGCATTAATGGCTGAATGGTTAACCATGCAAATGGTTGCTTAGTTTTTAATGGTTCCACGCAAATAGCTCCACCCAAGGTTTAATTCTTTAAATGTATATAACGGTATAGGAAAGATAAATGACAATTCGTTTTGATGGAAAAGTAGCAATAGTAACCGGTGCTGGTAATGGTTTAGGACGTTCACATGCATTGGCGTTGGCTGAACGTGGAGCAAAGGTTGTTGTTAATGACTTGGGCGGAGCTCGCGATGGCAGCGGTGCGTCATCCGATGCGGCTCTGGAAGTAGTTGGCTTGATTGAGAAAATGGGCGGCGAAGCCATCTCACATGGTGCGAACGTAGCCAACTTTGATGAAGTGCAAAATATGGTTGCACAAGCCATGGAGAAGTGGGGGCGCGTTGATATATTGATCAATAATGCTGGAATATTGCGTGATAAAAGTTTTTCCAAAATGAGTTTGGATGATTTTCGTTTGGTTATAGATGTCCATCTAATGGGATCAGTTAATTGCACCAAAGCGGTCTGGGAAATCATGAAAGAGCAAGGCTATGGGCGTATCGTTATGACGACGTCTTCAAGTGGTCTTTACGGAAACTTTGGTCAGGCAAACTATGGTGCGGCGAAGATGGCTGTTGTCGGACTGATGAACACTTTGGTGCTTGAAGGCGCGAAATACGATATCAGAGTGAATTCATTGGCTCCGGTTGCCGGTACTCGTATGACTGAAGACTTAATGCCAAAAGAGTTTTTAGAGGTTCTTAAACCTGAAGCTGTGACGGCAGGCATGTTGACCTTGTGCCATGAGCAATCACCAAATCGTTATATTTTATGTGCTGGTGCGGGTGGTTATGCCAGTGCTCATATCTACGAAAACGATGGTGTGTTTTTACCTGCCGATGAGCAAACCCCAGAAAATGTTACCGCCAAGTTTGATGTGTTAAATGACACCTCAGGTCAGGCCGAGTTTACTCACGGCGGAGCTCAGTCAGAGAAATTCCTGACTAAAGCCATGGCCCATATGGGTATGACTCCTGAGGTCTGATTCTATAATTAGTTAGTCAGAGTTTCGCAGTATTTTTGTAAACCCTTAACACCGCGTTTAAATGTCGAATTCAATATCGGTTTTAGCGCAAATCCCATAAATGATATGGGTGTTGGCAGGGCCATATAAACGCTGTAAGTTATTTTACAGCGTTTATTGGCCAGTACTTCGAGCTGGATATCTTCTATCGCTGCTTTGGCCAGCAAAGCATTTTGTTGTTCAAATCGAAAGCAAAAACGCTTGCCTGGTACCCAAACTAAAAAAGTTTCAGAGACTTTAATTAACCCTGATAAAGTCACTTGGCGCTGTGAACCGACGCCGTAAGGTGCGGGTGTTAACCAGGTGACATTGGTCATTCCTCCAAACCATACTGGCCAGCTATCAACATCGGCTAAAATGGCAAAGACCTCGTCTGCAGAAAGATCAAGCTCAGCAGAGTTTATAAACTTAAGAGGTGCATGTTCAATAAAATCCAAGTCTACAGGTTGGCATTGGAGCATAGGTGTTTTCCTTTTTTAAGTTTTATGGCTATGCCATTTTTCTGACTGAAATCGCCAAGTTAAGAGTGATGCTTTGATTGAAAAATCGATTAGAGCGACACTGAAAATCCAGTAAATACCCAATTCTAATTTTACAAAAATCAATGCCAATAATATACGGCCAAATAATAATCCAATAAACGTAGACCAGAGAGGGAAGCGAGTATCCCCCGCTCCTCGTAAAGCACCGGCTAATGAAAATTCAATCGCCATAATAGGTTGGGCTAAGGCTAATATGTAAATGAAGTTTTTGGTCAGCGTAATAACTTCCATATCGTCGGTCATTAAGTGTGCCAGAGACTCAGCATTACTGGCCAGAAGTATGGCAAATACACTCATAAATCCTATCGCCAAGCCGGTGGTGCTCCAGCCACTTTTTTTAGCCAGTTTGAATTCTTGGGCGCCGACTAACTGACCGGTGATGGTTGCATTCGCAATGCCAAAGCCAAGTCCTATGACAAAAGAAAAAGACAGCAGGGCCACACCAATTCCGTAAGCGGCATAGGGTGCTGTCCCGTAGAGTGCAACAATCGCAAGAAATCCCAACAGCGAGGCTTGAATAATTCCTTGTTCCAGAGCGACGGGTAAACCTATGTGTAGTATTTTCTTTACGCGGGTCAAATTGACGCTATCGATCCATATTGCCTTAAGTCGAAAAGTACCTCTGTGCCAAAGCCCTAAAAATCCCACCGTGGTGATGCTGACGGCTAGACCAGAGCCTACCGCTAAACCGGCTACGCCCATTTCAGGAGCACCGAACCAACCATTGGCAAATATCATCGAGCAAGAAACGTTGGCTACACAGCTGATCATCGAGAGCCGCAAGGGGTTGATGACATCGCCTACCGCACGCAGCATTCCACTGACAACAATATTGAGGGAAAAGGCGACATTAAACAGCGCGAGCCATTGGACAAAATCTGATGCCAAGCGTTGAGCTTCAAGCTCCATCCCAAATACACTGACAACTTGGTCGGGAAATAGCGCAATAGGCAGAGCAATAATAATAGCCAGTATGGCGCCAATAATAACGGCGGTAGTTGCTAATTTCTCAGCCTCTGATTTGTTGTTGGCTCCCCAAGCTTGAGAGACTAACGCGGCCGCGGCGATGGCGAGAGCAATAATAATGGCCTGCAGTAAAAAGAAAAATCGGTGGCCGGTGGTTACGGCGGCAACGGCAGCGGCACCTTGTGGTGAAATTATCTTCAAATGAGCAATGCTGACAATAGAAAGCAATATATTGGTGATGATGTTGGGCCAAGCCAAGCGCCAAATATACGTTAAGCTGGCATCAGGAAGTTCTACTGAATCACTCATTTTCTGGGTAAAGCTCTTGAGTTATAAGTATGCCAGTAGAGTACATTCTGATCGGGATGGTTTTGGCAATAATCCAATACGGCGGCGGCGGTTTTAGCGGTATAAGTTTGTTCAAGGGTAATACCGTTTGCGGCAAATAGTTTCGCGGCGTCTTGGCCTTCTTTCGTTGCTATGCCGTAACCTTCTCCGTAATAGTCACCTATAAATTTTGCTTTAAGGGTTGGTTGGGTGATTTCAGGGTGGCAAGCTTTCATGGCCTTTAGGGTTTTCTCCATTAAACTTTCAGCTGTGCGCTCTGTACACGTTGGGATTAACCCGAGATGAGAGTCGATAACTCTTACTCCGATAACCTCAATGGGTAAGTCAGCCAGCTGGCAGCCTAGGGTTAATCCCGCGCAAGTCCCGGCTGAGCCAACGGCGCAAAAAATCACATCGGGGCAAATTGCAGTGCCATCATTAATTTGTTGCTTTAACTCGAAGCAAGCGTTCACTAACGCTAGGCAGCCTTCGATACCTGATCCTCCAGCAAATAAATAGTAGGCGGATGGGTGACGCAAACGTTCAGTTAGATAAAACCGTAACGCGGTTTTAAACACTGAGCCGCAATGAATCAGGGTGGCGTTGGTTGCTTCAAGAGCCGCGTAATTTACAGCTTCGGTGGGGCTGGGTTCTTGGTTGAACAATAAAACGGTGCAGTCTATGCCAAGCTCTTGGCAATACAGTGCCGTGGCTAAACCGTGATGGGTGCCTGTACCACCAAAGGTGATAACGTGGTGTTTCTTGAGTTGCTTTACCTGCGGTAAAATGAACTCTAATTTGCGTGTCTTATTGCCTCCGTATATATCACCGCTCAAATCGTCATGTTTTACCCATAAATTTTTAGCGATAGCAGGGTAATGCTTTACCGGTGTGGGTAAGGAGCCGAGTGTCGCGTATGAAAATTTCCGCGCGAGCTTGGGGTAGTGCTGGAATAATGGAGGATTTGTCATGCTCTTACAGTAATATGAATAGAATTTTAAAGGCACCTAAATTTCACTTAATTTTGATATGGTTTGGTTTTGTGAATACATAGGTTTAATATCGGCTCTAGCGTGTAGAGTGTTTACTGTATAAGTGAAAACAGGGAGTAGAGTAGCGTGTTGAAATTACGGAAAATATATTTTTATCGCTGTTTTTTACTGATGTTGAGCTTATTGTTCACGCCTATTTGCTTGTCAAAGGCAGACCTTTTTCGTATTGCTTTGATTGAGCGATCACCTCCTTTTAGTTATATGCAAGATGGCCGCCCGGCTGGAGTCTCGGTGGATATTTTTAAGCAAATAATGCACCGCATGAATCGTGAGCTTGAAGTTATATTGTTACCCTATCCCCGTGTTACTCGCGCCTTTCAAAGTTCGGACGTGGATCTAATTCCAGTGTATTCCGTTTTAGGGTTTGACGGTGGCAGTAAATTGCAGAAGTCAGCCCAAAAGTCGCCCGCAATTTGGCACTATCCACTGTATTATTACGCGACTAAAGACAGCCAAATCAAAATCACTGATCCTAAAGATATGGCTAATTACCGAATTGGTTATTTACGCTTTGGTTCCGGTGATGAACTGAATCATGTCATCGAAGATAAAGTCACTTATTACACCGCATTGGAGTGGATGTTGCGCTCATTGCGGGCTGGACGAATTGATTTGGCAGGAGTAAGTCCAGATGTTTTTTTGGGCCTAAATTCAACTTATGCCAATGAATTTATTCCTGTTTACCAGTACGCCACATTGGAAGTTTCATTTGCAATATCACCTCGGGAGTCGGCTGAATCGACTCAGGTTTTATGTAAAGAATTAACTGAATCTTATAATTCGCTTTTGAGTGATGGCGTCATTGAAAGTATTCTAATTAGCCATGATGTTCCAAGTCTACTGCCTTATTTTGAAGCGGCTGCCGTTGATGCAACATCGTGTGAATTGATAAGCAGTGCGGAATAATACGTCGCGGTACTTTACTTCGGCCCTAATAATCACAAGGTTTCTATTACGATGAGTTCACTACAAGATCAATTGCTAAAAGCGGGTTTGGTTGATGCGAAACAGGCTAAAAAGGTCACTAAAGATAAGCGCAAAAATCAAAAGGTACAAAAAAAATCTAAGCAAATAGTTGTTGATGAAAACAAAGAGGCCGCAGCCAAAAAACATTCTGAAAAAGTCGAGCGTGATCGCTTGCTTAATCAGAAGCGCAAAGCCGCCGCTGATGAAAAAGCCATAGCCGCACAGATAAAACAATTAATCCAAATGAACCGGGTGGCAAAAGGTGGTGGAGAATTATTGGGTTATAACTTTACCGATGGTAAGCACATTAAAAAAATATTGGTTTCCGCTGATATTCAAAAACAACTAGAGCGTGGGCGTTTAGCCATTGTCCGGTTTGATAATGCAGGAATAACCGATAACTATGAGTTGGTGCCTGCCGTAGTGGCCGATAAAATTAGCCAGAGAGATGCTAACAGTATTATTTCTCAGCAAGTAGTCAGTAATGAAATTGATGAAGAAGATCCGTATGCGGACTTTCAGATCCCAGATGATTTGATGTGGTAACTTAGGCGTAATCAAAAAACTTTCTATGTTCAACGCCAGCACTATTGGCGTTGATCTTATTCGGATGTTTGAACTCTCTCCAGCTGGTGACGAGCTTACCTGCATTTAAATGTGGAAATTCACCTTCACCTTCACCTTCACCTTCAGTGTTAATGTCTAAAAATTCCAACAATGTTTTTAAACTGCCAGACTGGCTAATATCTATCGATATAAAATCATCTCTGCCTGAAAAATAATTAAAGACGTTTTGTTTATGGTTGAGATAACAGTCTTTTAAGTGTTCTTCGCGCAGCGGATTTATGACGGTATACAGTTGAAAGGTCTGACTGTAGGTACGTTTTAAAACCGGATTAAAGTGACCTGTTTTGGGTGCTAGATTAACGGCCATTTTTTTTAACAGCATTTGGATTGAGGGCACCCAGTCTTCTAAGTTTCGGTCTAAATAAACGAATTTCGATTCGGGAAATAATGCGTCTAATTGCGCGTAGTCACAAAAACATGGGGTGTCTGAAATAACATCGGCTAACTCAAACGCGCGTTTGGTGTAAGCCGTATGAGCTACCTTAAAACCGTGATCGAGCAGCGCAACACTGATGCTGGTGGTTCCGGTTCTAGGTAAGCCGATGATGAAAAGTTTATTCATAATAAGTTTAGGGTTTTAATTAAGTTCCGTCGTGTAAAAAAAGGCCTGTGAAAGACCGTTATTAAGCCTCAAATATGTGCTGCAAATGTTGGTTCATTAATCGACCTTGTGGATCAAGTTCTTTACGTACCTGCTGAAAATCTTGCCAGTGACGGGGGTAGAGTTGTGCCAAGCGTTTGGCGTCTAAGGTGTGTATTTTCCCCCAATGTGGGC
The DNA here is from genome assembly GCA_034112445.1 of Cellvibrionaceae bacterium. Taxonomy (GTDB): domain Bacteria; phylum Pseudomonadota; class Gammaproteobacteria; order Pseudomonadales; family Cellvibrionaceae; genus Pelagadaptatus. Next base: position 21,077 of record JAWUVI010000027.1, read on the forward strand.
GGCCACTGTATTTCCAAAAAATAGGTTCTATTTCGGCAAACACAGCTTTGTAATCGAGGTCGCCGTATTGATGAATTGAAATTGAACAACCCTCCTGACCCTCAAACATGGATAACCAAATATCATCGGCTTTTACATAGCGATATTCCATCGGGAAACTCATAGGGAGTTTTTTTGTTTTAACGGTGTCGAGAATTTCTCTGATACACGCAGGGCCAGCGTCAGCCGGTACGGTGTATTCCATTTCTCTAAAGCGTACGACTCGAACGTGAGGAAAGACTTTATACGATGGGCCAGTGCGGACAGTTTCGGCCTCGCTGCCAAGCGCCGTGGTCAGTATTTTGTCATAAAGTCCTTCACCGATGACGGGAACCCAAGACACGCTATCAAACACTTGGCGCAGAGAGTTAACCGCTTGAGGATCATCTTCACCCATATTACTGTCGCCAGGTTTGGCTATATCTGTCGTCACGGTTATACAAACAGAAGCATAGGGTATAGGGAAAAATTCAAAATGGCGGTGAGCTTTACGGCGTTCATCGATTGTAGCTAACACATCTTCTAGGTTCTCGATGGCGTTAGTTTCTGTGAGTTGGTAGGAAGCTTGATTTTGCAGTGTCAGCTCCGACATGATTCCCAAAGCACCGACAGAGGTTCTTCCGGCTTGAAAAATCTGCGGGTTCTTATCGGCGTTACACTCAAGCAATTCTCCGGTAACTGTAGCAAGTTTAAAGCCGGTGACATAAGAGCTCATGGAGCCAAATTGATCTCCTGTGGCGTGCACCGAGTTGGCTACTGCACCGCCTATAGATGGATAATCCATGTCGGGCATATTTGGTACAGCTTGGCCAATTGAGTTGAGTATTGGACCCATGTCGTGCATGCGTGTGCCGGCCATTATTGTGGCCTGTAAAGTATCTGGGTCGTGGCTTACCAAGCCGCTGAGTAAATCGGTAGCAATTAACGTGTCATCGGTTGGCACTACAGGGCTGAACGAGTGGCTGGCGCCAACGGCACGGACGACACCTTGAGCAGACTTTAATGCGCCGACCAACTCATCTTCTGAGCTTGGTGCCAGTCTTGTAGAAGGAATGCAAGAGTGGTTACCTGCCCAGTTGATCCATGGTGTCGGTTGACCTGGCTCAAAGGTAATGGGGGCTTGGGGTTCGTCACCTTTATTGATACAGCCGGTAATACTTCCAAAAGCAGCGGAAGCACCCAGTGCCAGAGAGCCTTGTATGAATTTGCGACGCTCCATTATTGTTCTCCCTTGCTGGTTAAATCGGACGGGGCAGGTAAATTAGCAAAAAAACGAATCAAAACGCGAAAGTCTTCTTCTGAACAAGCGCTGCAATAACCCAGGGGCGGCATACCTCGTATGCCCTCGACCACATTTTTGAGTATGGTTTCTTCGCCTTGGGCAGCAATGGCTTGCCACTGATCGGTATCGCCTAGAATAGGGGCGCCAGTTTCAGCATAGGTGTGACACTGTAAGCAGTTATTGGTCATTAGTTGAATTTGTCTCGCGTCGGGTTGAGCCGAGCTCATTGAACTAAAGCCTAATCCAATTGCGACGAATAGCAGCCAGGTCGATATCGTTATTGAGTTTCTAGCTATTGAACTTATTGAACTTATTGAACTTATTGAACTTATAGACGTTGAGCCAATTGATACTGAGCCAATTGATACTGAGCCAATTGATGTGGTTGGGGTGTTCTGTAATAGCTTCATAACTAACCAGTCTTCATTGATGTTGTCTATCTCGGCTTTGGTTTTATTACTGTTTCCAGCCGCGTGGGTTTTGCATAAAGTCAGCTTGCCATTGTTTTAGCTGTTGTCCAAGAGACTTAGTTTGCTCTGGGTAGAGTTTGGCGACGTTATAGCCTTCTTCACGATCTAGGTGTAAATCATACAACAGAGGCCAGACACCAAGAGTTGGAATGCCGACTTTGCTGCCTTCGGGATAATAATCTCGCGAGTTGGCCGCTTTACCCGAAACCAAATCATTTTTATCCAATGGTATGGGCCATACATAATGGCTGTTATGGCTAATGTATTTCCACTGGCCTTGGCGCACGGCTTCTACGTCATACTCGTGAAAGAAATACAGCGGACGATCTTGAATCTTATTCTTATCCATTAACAGTGGCATTAAATCAACGCCGTCGATCACTCTGTCGGTAGGTAAAGTTAAACCCGCAAGCGACATAAATGAAGGGAAGAGATCTATGTTCATAGCCGGTACGTTGCTGACTTTTCCAGAGGGGATGTTTCCTGGCCAAGCGGCGATAAAGGGAACTCTAAATCCGCCTTCATAACTTTGACCTTTGCGGCCACGCATACCACCGGTTGTGCCTTCATACCAAGGCCCATTATCACTGGTAACAATAACGATGGTGTTCTCTAACTGACCAGTATCGCGCAAGGCTTGTATGACTTGGCCAATACTCCAGTCAAATTCTGCAACAGCATCGCCGTAAGGGCCGCCCTTGGATTTACCCGCAAACTCCTTAGACGGGAAAAAAGGCTGGTGTGGATCTTTGTGCGCCATATAGATGAAATAGGGTTTATCTTGCCATTGATGAATGTACTTGACGGTTTCTTCGGTAAATTCGCGAGTATGATTAGCTTGATCAATGCCAATGTCTTTAATCAGTTCTTTATCGTCGCGCCATAAGGCAACAGGCCAATCGTCATTAGACATGTTGTAGCCATAAAAATGATCAAAACCTTGGTTGGAAGGATGAAATTCCGGGAAATGGGTGAAATCGCCAAGGTGCCATTTGCCAATTCCTAGAGTGCTATAGCCTTTTTCTTTTAATGCTTCGGGGATGGTGATTTCAGATACCGGTAAGCCTTTAATGGACGGGACGCCACCCGCCATATCGCTGAGACCGAGTTTTGAAAACCCAACGGAAAGATTCATCATGGCTTTACGAATAAACGTATCATCGGCCGCTCCCAAGACATTGGCAAAACCAGTGCGCAATGGGTAGCGGCCGGTCAGTAATCCGGCTCGAGAGGGAGAGCAAATCGGAGCGCTGGAATAAAAGTCAGTGAGACGAGCGCCTGCTTGGGCCAGTTCATCTATATTCGGCGTTTCAATGGCGCGTGAGCCTTGAACGCCAATATCACCCCAACCTAAATCGTCCGCCAGTATCACAATAATATTGGGTGGTTTAGGGGGTGTGTTAGAAGATGTATTAGGGGATGCTTTTGTGGATGAAGGTATTGCTTCAATGACATCGGCAACTTTAAGGGTGTCTCTATAGCTAGCATCAAATGCATCGGTGGGCATGTTGTATTGCAGCGGAGTAAGAAACGTTTTCATTTGCCAGGTTGATAAACCCGTTAAAATCAAAAAAACAATGACCGTTTTTTTCACGTGATAAATCTCTTGTCATAAAATGATTATGTTAGTGTGGATAAAGATAGTAGTTAAGATAAGAATATCTTTAAATTGTCGTCATTGTACTGAATTTAAGTCATTAAGTACTGTTCAAAATAACCGCTGTTTGGCGTAATTATCCTCGACCAATTCGGTTAAAATCCCTATAGTACGCCCCTTTCAATCTCGCGCTAAATAGCGAGTCTTTTTTTGTTACATTATCGTTAAATAGGTACTTCTTGTGATTTCTACTGCAAACATCACCATGCAATTTGGCGCCAAACCTTTATTTGAGAATATCTCGGTAAAATTTGGCGAAGGCAATCGTTACGGTCTTATTGGCGCTAACGGTTGTGGTAAATCCACATTCATGAAAATACTCGATGGCAGTCTGATTCCTTCGGCGGGTAACGTTACGATCAGTCCTAACGAGCGTGTAGGGAAATTAAGTCAGGATCAATTTGCTTTTGAAGCATTCTCAGTGGTCGATACCGTTATTATGGGGCACGCTGAGTTGTGGGAAATTAAGTTAGAGCGTGATCGTATTTACTCTCTGCCAGAAATGACAGAAGAAGAAGGTATGAAGGTTGCTGATCTAGAAACCCAGTTTGCAGAAATGGACGGCTACAGTGCTGAAAGTCGTGCCGAAGAAATCTTAATGGGAGCCGGTATAGAGCAGGAGCTGCATTACGGACCAATGAGTGAAGTTTCTCCCGGCTGGAAGTTGCGAGTGCTGTTGGCGCAAGCACTGTTTTCAGATCCCGATATTTTGTTGCTTGATGAGCCTACCAATAACTTGGATATTCACACAATCCAATGGCTGGAAGATGTTCTCAATGAACGCAAAAGCACCATGATCATTATTTCGCACGATAGACACTTTTTGAATTCAGTGTGTACCCACATGGCCGATATCGATTACGCCGAACTGCGCGTTTATCCCGGTAATTACGATGACTTTATGACAGCGTCAACTCAGGCTCGTGAGCGTTTGCATTCAGAAAATGCTAAGAAGAAAGATCAAATTGCTGAGCTGCAACAGTTTGTAAGCCGTTTCTCTGCCAACGCATCCAAGGCCAAACAGGCTACCTCACGAGCGAAACAACTGGATAAAATTAAGCTGGATGATATTAAACCCTCTAGCCGAGTTAACCCGTACATTCGTTTTACACAAGAGAAAAAGCTGTATCGCCAAGCCTTAACTCTTGAAAACATCGGCCATGGTTTTGATGGTGAAAGCCTTTTTAATAATGGTAGCCTGATGATTGAGGCTGGTTCTCGAGTCGCGGTTATCGGCGAGAACGGTGCGGGTAAAACCACTTTCTTACGTGGTTTGATGAATCACATTCAATTCGATAATGGAAAAATTCAATGGGCTGAAAATGCTTCTTTGGGGTATTGTCCGCAAGACAGCTCGGCCGATTTTGATAATGATCTGAACCTGTTCGACTGGATGAGCCAATGGCGCAAGCCGAGCCACGATGACCAAATTGTGCGAGCCACATTGGGGCGTTTATTATTCTCTGCGGACGATTTTAAAAAGCAGGCCCGAGTATGTTCTGGGGGTGAGAAGAACCGCTTATTGTTTGGTAAATTAATGATGCAAGACACCAACGTCTTGTTGATGGATGAGCCAACCAACCACTTGGATATGGAGTGTATTGAGGCGCTTAACTTAGCATTAGACAACTACGCCGGAACCTTGATCTTTGTCAGTCACGATCGCGAATTTGTATCGTCACTGGCAACTCGTATCATTGAAATTCAAGATAACACACTGGTTGATTTCCAAGGCACTTACGAAGAGTATTTGTCCAGTCAGGAAGCTGCCGGAAAGTCATAACAGGTTCGGCAGGTCATAACAGATTCGGTAAGTCATAACAAAAAAAGGTTACATCATGTTAAAAATCACACTTTCTTTTTACTTGCTCATGAGTGGCGCCAGCTTAGTGATGGCCGCCGATAACTCAATACAAGATAAATTGACCGAAGCCGCTAATGGCCAACACCGCAGCGCTAAGAATATTGCACGTAATGATTACCGACACCCAGAAGAAACATTGCAGTTTTTTGGTATAAAAAGCGACATGACCGTGATTGAAATCACTCCCGGTGGTCTATGGTATTCCGAAATTCTAGCGCCTGCTCTGATGAATTCTGGCCAGTATGTTGCGGCGGGTTACGATACGTCTATTGACGGTACACCGACATATCGCACCAAGCAGCAAGAGGCCATGGAGACACGTTTTAAAGGCGATCCCGCTGTGTATGGCAATGTGAAAATCGCAAAATTCTCTCCGCCGGAAAGTATTGATTTGGGTGAGGCTAGCTCAGCCGACATGGTAGTGACCTTTAGAAACAGCCATGGCTGGATTAGAGATGGCGTTGATACATTAGCTTACCAAGCATTTTATGATGTGCTGATTCCCGGCGGAATATTAGGTGTTGTTCAGCACCGTGGCCCTGCGTCTGCGGCAGGATTTACCGGTTATGTCACCGAAGCGCAGATAATATCTGTTGCTGAAAAAGCGGGCTTTGTGTTGGAAGCGAAATCAGAAATCAATGCTAACGCTAAAGACACTAAGGATTACCCCAAGGGTGTTTGGACGCTACCGCCGTCGTTGCGGCTTGGGGATGTTGAACGCGAAAAATACATCGCCATAGGCGAAAGTGATCGAATGACACTGCGTTTTAGAAAGCCTCTTAAAAACTAAGCTGGGGTGAGTAAATCGTTTATAGCCGCTAATATTTTGAAGGTTATATGGTGTGAACGAATATACAACAAGCAGAAAGGAATACTACAGTGGCGATTATTAATAAATGGGAACAGCGGGGTTTGCACACTCGGTACGTAGGTTTGACTCCTGCGGCTGAATTGCTTTCTTCAGCTCAAGGGCTAACTTCTGATATGCGGTACGACGATCTCAAATATATCATTGGTGATTGGTCGGAATCAGAGTCTAGCGATATAGAACCAGAAGATATCCAAGAGTTAGTTGCTTTAATCAAGGCTTTATCTATTACAAACCCTCGCATCATTAATGCAGTAATCTTGCCCAAAGACAGCGAACAAGGACAAGCCCTTACCTCTTTCTATGTTCTTTTAACTGAAGACATAGCGTGGCCAACAAAATGGTTTGCAACGATAGAAGATGCGCGGGATTGGATTGAAAGTGTAAATGCTGGTAAACCTTCATGATAATGTTAACTAAAGATAAGACCCCATTGAGCTCTTAATGCATGCCGGTTGATAGAAGCGACAAATGACTTTCACTGAAATAAAAGCGACATGACCGTGATTGAAATCACTCCCGGTGGTCTATGGTATTCCGAAATTCTAGCGCCTGCCCTGATGAGTTCTGACGAGTATATTGCGACTTGGGGATGTCGATCGCGAAGAATACATCGCCATCGGTGAAAGTGATCGAATGACACTGCGTTTCAGAAAACCGCAATAAACATAAAACTCTGAGCGCTATGGAAGGCTCTTAAAAACTACGGCGTTGCGGATAAAATCGATTATAGGCGGTTAATATTATGGCGTAACTGCTGTTAGAATATCCCTACTATTTGACGTGTTTATAAGTGTCTATGTCTCTTCCAGATCCTAATTGGTCCGTTTACCCTTCGGCAGCAAGAAACGTCATTCAGGCCGCTGAAATGTTAGGTTCTGATGTCGACGCTTTATTGCTGTCCCTTGGTATAACCAAAGAGCAGTTGTTAGAGTCAGATCGTTGCTTTCCTGTCATGCAGTTGTACCGGTTATATGATCTGATTGCTGATCAAACCCACACTCCAGATTTGGGGCTCTATACCGGACGTATTACTTATATCGGCGGTCTTAATGTTCAGCTGTATATGTCGACCATCTGTCGAACGTTTCGAGATTATTTAAACCTCATACCAAGTGTTTTAAGATTTTCCGGTGATATAGGTGAGGTTAGAATTCAGCGTGAAGGAGATTTTATTCGGCTTGAATGGATCCCTCTTTGGGCCGAAACCTCGAAGCAGCGTTTCATGAGTGATGAGTTACTCTCAAATTCAGCGGCTATCGTGAACTCTCTTTGCGTTCAGCCTATACCGGTTGTTAAAGCCCATTTCACTTACTCTAAGCCAAAAGACTGTTCCATGTTAGAGACTATTTTTGGGCGGGATTTGTGCTTTGACCAACCTAAAAGTTGTTTGTATTTCGCTCGAGAAAGTCTTGATTATCCGTTGACTCAATTAGAGTCAAATTGGAACCAAGCGCTAAGCCTGTCGATTCGATTTTTGTTTGATGACGAGCAAGATGACTTTTTGGTGGAGTTGCGCAATGTTATTTTACGTTTATTGCCAACGGCGGACACTCATGTCGATAAGGTTGCGGCCAAGCTGAATATTTCTCGGCGCACATTGCAGCGCCGATTATCCGAGCGAGATACACAATTTGTCCAGGTGTTGCAAGGCGTGCGTTCTGATATGGCGATGCAGTACCTGACGGATGAGCGTCTGAGTATTACGGACATCGCTTTCTTGCTGGGCTACGGCGATCAAGGATCTTTTTCCAGTGCGTTTAAAGTATGGCATGGCGTTTCGCCGCGAGATTATCGTGGGCGCTGAGTCGATATCATTATGCCCTTGTGGGTCGGCTAAGCTGTTCCGTCTGTGTTGCGGGCAATACTTAGGCGTGGATGAATCTGTCACAACTAGGCATGCCAAAACCAAGCATGTCAAAACCAAGTACGCCAAAACACCAGAGAAATTAATGCGTTCACGTTACACCGCCTATGCTCTTGGCGGTTATGGCGAGTACTTATTAATGACGTGGTTGCCCGATACCGCTCAAGGGCTAACTGTTGAGGCCTTGTCTGAAAAAACAGTATCTTGGCAGCAGTTAGATATTATTAATAAGTCACAGCAAGGCGATACAGGCACGGTAGAGTTTAAAGCGAGCTTTGTTAACGACAAAGTTAACGACATCGACATCGACATCGACATCGACAGCGACAAGGCTGAACTGGAAGTTATGCATGAAATTTCACGTTTCAAGCGTATTGATGGACGTTGGTTTTATGTGGATGGCGTAGTGGATTCTACAGTGGACACCTCAGTTGATCCGACTATTAATAATGACAGTGAAAATTAACTCTGAGTATAAGAGAAGACTTAATGCAAGAATCAGATTTACTTGATGCTATTCATCAGGTTATGCCGTTTGGCAAATACAAAGGTACAAAATTATTGCACTTGCCTGAGCCTTATTTGGTTTGGTTTCATGCCAATGGCTTCCCACCAGGTAAGTTGGGCCAGCAATTGGCTTTGATGTATGAAATTAAACTCAATGGCCTGGAGGATATGTTACGTAATCTATGAGCCAATGCCGAATCCGGTCATAGAACTCGTAATATGCAGGCTGAATAGCAGCGCGCATGAGATAGAAATGATGTCGAATTTTTTGATATTACGAGTGAGATTTTTTTTCATGAGTTACTCCAGCGGTTGATTTTTATTGATTTCGAGACTGTTGATTTCGAGACTGTTGATTTCGAGACTGTTGATTTCGCGTCTATCGTTTGTTTAAGACTGCTGCCTATTTGATATAAAGCAATTATCTGGCCAGCTTAGCCAGTGTCAGTAATTATCACTGATTAATAATTTTGGCAGGGCGATGTTGCTTAATGACAGAGCGTTTTGCGGTCCGCACGTACGGTAATGAGGCAATAATATGGGTTACTTAAGCTAAGTTATAACGCCTCTGCTACACTTTTTAAAACTGTAGATACCTTTCATCTGAGTGGATTCACCGCTCGTAATTTGTGGTTAAATTTTATTTATGATTATCAGAGCGAAGCCCTCGATTCTACAACTCTTTTTTGTGATGCGCGGATCCATAGTTCCCAATATTATTTTGCAGATACTGTTTGTTACGGTGCTCTCCGTTGTGCTGGTCGTAGAGGATCATTACTTCGTTACTATTCCGGCTATACCTCTTCAAGTTTTTTGGGTGTTTGGGGTGGCCTTGTCGTTATTTCTTGGTTTTAGAAATAATGCTGCTTATATCCGTTGGTGGGAAGCTCGTACGTTGTGGGGGCAATTAATTGGCGATGTGCGATGTTTATCGAGAGAGAGCTTGGTGTTTTTAGGTGAGTGCAACGCGCGCAATGATGTGTTGGTTTTGGCTAGCGCTTCAATGCATTTACACCGCTCTGATTTAAGAGACGTTAATGTCGATAAAGAGATATTGCAGTGGTTAAACTCTGCTGAACTATCGGCGTTAAAGAAATCTAAAAACCCTGCATCATCGGCTTTAGATTCCATAGCAAGAATATTGCATAGCAGCCACGCTCAAGGACAATGCAGCGATATGGGGTTGCGGGTATTGACGGAAAGACTGGCAGCAATGACTCAGGCTCAAGCTGGGGCAGAGAGAATCAGTAACACACCATTGCCTTTTGTTTATTCTTTGTTGGTTAAAAGAACGGCTTATTTATATTGTTTGTTAATTCCTCTAGGGCTCACCGCAGCAGCGGGTTGGTTGGCGCCTGTGTTTAGCGCCATTATTGCCTACGCGTTCTTTGGTTTAGATGCCGTTACCGACCAACTCGAATCGCCGTTTAAAGCGGGGCCCAATTCTTTAGCGCTTAATGCAATGTGCAATGGCATTGATGCAACGATTGCTGATGCAATTGGAAAAGAAGCCCCCGCTGCAATCATCCCCGCTGGTTATGTGCTTGACTGATTAATAGGTCTAACTCTGCAGACTTTATTTCACGGGCACATAATCCCATTTGCGGGTGCATAACTCCAAACTGCTGGCACAAAATCCCAACTTGTTGGCGCAAAATCCCAAGCAAGACCCTTCTCAGTCATTACACTGATGTAGCTCTGGAGTTAAGCCGGTACTGTTCCATTAAGTAGCCGCTTTTAATTAAATAGCCACTCTAGAGTTAATTCGATATCACTATAATTAAAATGGAATGACGCTATGACAATGAAGCTATGGCATTGCCACAACTCTCGATCGCTTCGAGTACTTTGGGCTCTGGAAGAAATGGGAATGGATTATGAATTACAAATATTGCCTTTCCCACCACGTTTTTTTGATCGTGCTTTTCTAGACGTTAATGTGTTGGGCACCGTGCCTTATTTTGTCGATGGCGACACGCACATGACTGAATCGTCCGCGATACCTCTGTATTTGGTGGAACGTTATCAGCGCTATGATATTGGTTTGAAAGCAACTGATGCCGAATACGGCGATTATTTAAACTGGCTGTTTCACAGCGACGCGACCCTAACCTTTCCGCAAACAATATTTTTGCGATACACCCTGTTAGAAACTCCAGAAAATCGTCAGCCTAAAGTTGCTGATGATTATCGCAAGTGGTATTTGGCGCGTCTGCGTCGCTTAAATGCGCATTTAAAAGATCGAGAGTTCTTGTGTGATAACCGCTTTACGGTTGCCGATATTGCCATTACATATGCTTTGTACTTAGGCGAACTGCAAGGCTTCTCGGATGATTATGAACCTCATGTGAACGACTACTTACAGAGAATGAAATCGCGTCCAGCGTTTCAAAAAGCTGTCGTCATGGGCGAGGAAGACAGTAATTTTAAAGGCGTTAATGGCTAGTTTTTTTGTTGTTAAGAAATAAAAGTAAAGAAATAAAAGTCAGAAATACAACAGGTAAAAAGCAGTTACAAATTATTGAATAGGAAGTGGAATATGTCGGTTATTGAATCGCAGATGGATGTTCAATCGGATGCGTTTAAAAATAATGTACGAGTGATGAGTGAAGCTGTCGAAGAGTTTCGCGGAATAGAAAAGCGCGTTATTGATACGGCACAATCGAAAGCTCCACGATATTTAAAGAAAGGGTTTATCTCGCCCCGTGAACGTTTGAATTTATTGTTGGATGCCGGTGCTCCGTTTTTAGAACTGTCTACCTTGTGTGGTTACATGCAAGAAGAAGATACGGATGGTTCTGGTGCTGGTGGTGGTTGTATTACCGGAATAGGCGTTGTTGCTGGAATTCGTTGCGTCATAACAATCGATGACTTCTTAACCAAGGGCGGCAGTATCACGCCGCTGGGTATGGTGAAACGTCGACGCATGATGACCATAGCCAAAGAAAATAAATTACCGCTCCTGACGTTGGCGCAAAGTGGTGGCGGTAATCTGAAATTATTGGGTGATTTCTTTGGGACCTCTGGTGCAGGTTTTGCCGATCAGTGCCGATTGTCGGCGGCAGGTATTCCGCAAATCACTGTAGTACATGGCAGTGCTACAGCCGGAGGGGCTTATCAACCAGGTTTGTCTGATTATGTAATTATGATCCGTAAACAATCGACTGTGTATTTAGCGGGCCCGCCTTTGCTGAAGGCTGCGACCGGAGAAATTGCCACCGATGAAGAAATTGGTGGCGCTGAGATGCACAGTGAAATTGCGGGAACGTCTGACTATTTGGCTGAAAATGATGCCGATGGAATTCGCATTGCCCGTGAAATTACTCAGAAACTGGGCTGGAATAAAAATGTTTCTGGCGCCGGTGTAGTGACGTTTAAAGAACCGCTTTATTGTGCAGAAGAATTGTTGGGCGTGGTGCCTGAAAGTTCAAAAACGCCGTTTGATATGCGAGAAGTTATCGCCCGTATTGCCGATGGTTCTGATTTCTTGGAATTTAAAGGCGCTTACGATAACGGCACCGTATGTGGCCATATAGATGTTGAAGGTTCGGCTTGTGCCGTGATTGCTAATAACGGGCCTATCACGCCCAAAGGCGCGGCTAAAGCCGGTCAGTTTATTCAATTGTGCGAGCAATCGGGCACTCCGATTTTATTCCTTCATAACACCACCGGATTCTTGGTTGGAACCGAGCCAGAGCAAGCCGGCATTATTAAACACGGGGCTAAATTAATTCAGGCCGTAACCAACTGTACCGTGCCTTGCATCAGCATTGTTGTTGCGGGTTCTTATGGCGCGGGGAATTACGCCATGTGCGGCCGCGGAATGGATCCACGCTTTATGTTTGCTTGGCCAAAGTCAGTGGTGTCGGTTATGGGACCAGCACAAGCGGGAAGTGTTTTACGTCAAGTGGCCGAAGCCAAAATGGAGCGTATGGGTGAAGTCACCGAAGAGATGCGCGGCATGGTTGATCTGCTTGAAAAAGACACAGTGGATACGATGGAGGCTAAGTCGCACGCCTTAGCGAATACGGCGCGCTTATGGGATGACGGCATAATTGATCCACGCGATACCCGTGCAGTGGTGGCTTTTGTCTTGAAAATTTGTCGCGAGGGCGATGCTCGTGAAGTGAGCACCAATACCTTTGGTATTGCGCGTTTATAAGTTCGGCCAAACGGCAGAGCTGAAAAAATAAGGAAAATAAAATGTTACCTGAGTGCAAAGAAATTTTATTGAACAACGAGCAAGGCGTTTTAACCATCACGTTAAATCGGCCACATAAAAAGAATGCGATGAACTCCGTTTTGGTTAAAGAAATTATGACGGTGTTTGAATCTATCGAGGCCGATCGCACAATTCGAGCCGTGGTTTTGCGCGGTAGTGAGGGAAATTTTTGTGCGGGTGGCGATATTTCTAATATGAACGACAACGATAAAGAAGTTTCGCCAGAACAAGCGGCTTGGAACTTCAATCGCAGTTTTGGCCACATGATTACCTTGGTGAATAAAGCCCCTCAGGTAGTGATCACCTTATTAGAAGGGGCCGTGCTGGGTGGTGGTTTTGGTTTGGCTTGTATTTCTGATGTCGCCATAGTCGATAAGAACGCTATGTTGGCGATGCCAGAAACGGGGCTTGGTATTATTCCCGCCCAGATAGCGCCCTTTGTTGTTGCGCGAATTGGTTTTACTCAGGCGCGGCGCTTGGCGCTATTGGGTGAGCGGGTTAATGGTGTTGTGGCGCGTGAATTGGGTATTGCTCATTACGTTACTGATTCGGCAGAAACTATGCAGGCGCAATTAGACGATGTGCTGAAAAAGATAAAACGCTGCGCGCCAGAGGCTAACGCCAAAACCAAAGAGTTGATGCTACAGGTCGGGGTTATTGAGCATGAACAATTATTGGATGGCGCGGCGGATATGTTTTCGGCATCTGTGAATAGCGAGGAAGGCAAAGAAGGCATGATGGCTTTTATGGAGAAACGTAAGCCTTCTTGGACGCAGTAGGCGTCTGCCGAGATTGAATTTAATTAGTGGTTTTAAACTTTAGGTTTGAATGATGAATAAAAATATAAGCAAAATTTTAATCGCCAATCGCGGTGAGATTGCGGTGCGAGTTATTCGTACCGCTCGCGCTATGGGGTTTCGTACTGTCGCGGTTTACAGTGAAGCCGACGCCGATGCGTTGCATGTACAAACCGCCGATCAGGCCGTTTGTATTGGCGCGGCAGCGGTGGGTGAATCTTATTTAGTGGCTGATAAAATTCTCGCGGCGGCACAGTTAACCGGCGCGGATGCTATTCATCCCGGTTATGGTTTTTTATCTGAAAACGCCGCGTTTTCACAGGCCTGTGAGGCGGCGGATATTGTCTTTATTGGCCCGCGAGCCGATGCGATTGAATTGATGGGCAGTAAGCGCTTATCGAAGATCGCGATGCTTGAGGCGGGGGTTCCTTGTATACCCGGTTATCAAGGTGCAGATCAGTCTGACGACGTTTTATTAGCGCAGGCTTTAGATATTGGTTTTCCGTTAATGGTTAAAGCCTCGGCGGGTGGCGGGGGTCGTGGTATGCGTTTGGTCTTTGCCGAAAGTGAGTTGGCGGAACAAATTAAAACGGCACGTTCTGAAGCTGAAAGTGCGTTTGGTAGTGGTGAGCTGATTCTTGAACGAGCGGTGATTGAACCGCGTCATATTGAAATTCAAGTGTTTGCCGATGAGCACGGTAATGCGGTTTATTTGGGTGAGCGTGATTGTTCAATTCAGCGTCGGCATCAAAAAGTTGTCGAAGAGGCGCCATCGCCATTTGTTGATGAAGACTTACGCCAACGCATGGGCAAGGCGGCGGTTGATGCCGCAAAATCGTGTGATTATCGTGGCGCGGGTACGGTAGAGTTTTTAGTGGATGCGCAGAAAAACTTTTACTTTTTAGAAATGAATACGCGCTTGCAAGTTGAGCATCCGGTGACGGAATTAATCACTGGTCTCGATTTGGTCGAGTGGCAATTAAATGTGGCGGCGGGTGAAAAGCTACCGTTAACGCAAGCTGAAATAAGTTTAACCGGACATGCGGTAGAGGTGCGTTTGTACGCAGAAGATCCGCGCAATAATTTCATGCCGCAAACGGGTCAAGTGCGTTTGTGGGATATTCCTCGGCGTGATGGCATTCGTATGGATCATGGCATTCAAACGGGCCAAATTGTTAGTCCTCATTACGATCCGATGATTGCCAAAGTGATTGCTTATGGTGGTAGCCGCAATGAAGCGATTCGTAAGTTGGCTTCAGCGGTGCAAGATACGCAATTGCTCGGGCTGAATAATAATAAATTGTTTTTACAAAATGTGTTGCGACATTCGGTGTTTGTGGCAGGTGAAGCGACTACCGCGTTTATTGAACAACATTTCACTTCTGATGACAGCATGGATCGCCAACAACCCACTTCGGCAACCTTGGCGAAAGCGGCGGTGTTGTATTTTCAGCAAGGTCAACAAACCTGTGACAGCGCTACTGGTAAACAGGCTGCTTGGAGTCGCTCTGTGCCACAGGGGTATACCTACCATATAGAGTTTGACGGCAAGTCGAATAGGGTTCTGTTACAAGCGAACGGCAGCTCCTACCAGGCGATAGTGGGTGAAGCTGAATCGGCCGTAACGGTCGAGCTGGAACTCGTATCAACTGAGGGCAATATCAGCGTTATGATTGGCAATGGCATACGTGAACGGGTTGCCTTTGCCTTTGATGACAAACAGATTTTTATCGACGATGGTTTTGGTCATTTTTTACTTGAAGATATCACTCACAAGCCTGCATCAATTGGCGGTGGCTCCGGCAGTGGTCAAATCAAAGCGTCTATGGATGGCGCGATTGTTGATGTGTTGGTAAAAGAAGGCGACAGAGTTGAAGCCGGACAAACCCTGCTAGTGCTTGAGGCAATGAAGATGGAGCACCCGCTAAAATCTGGCATCAATGGGGTGGTTAAATCCATCAGTTGCAATGCCGGCTTACAGGTTAAATCCAAACAGTTATTAGCAATTGTTGAGGGCGAAGACGATGAATAAGGGCGATAAAAA
Source organism: Cellvibrionaceae bacterium (assembly GCA_034112445.1). GTDB lineage: Bacteria > Pseudomonadota > Gammaproteobacteria > Pseudomonadales > Cellvibrionaceae > Pelagadaptatus. Next base: position 36,694 of record JAWUVI010000027.1, read on the forward strand.
AATAAGAATTGGCTGTGCTTCGGCTTTTTATGGCGACAGTCAATTAGCGGCTCGGCAATTGGTTGATAAAGGCAATATTGATTACTTGGTGTTTGATTATTTAGCCGAAGTGACCATGGCGATTTTAGCCAAGATGAAAGCTAAAGACGAGCGTTTGGGGTTTGCTATTGATTTTGTCACGGTCGCCATGGCGGATGTATTGGCAGACTGTGCTAAAAAAGGTATCAAGGTGATTGCCAATGCTGGCGGAGTTAATGTGCCAGGTTGTATTGCTGGATTAGAAAAGCTCTGTGAAGCGCAGGGCCTTAATCTAAAAATTGCTGGCGTGTACGGAGATAACTTGGCCGACCGTGTCGATGAGTTTAAAGGCGCGGCGATGCCGGAAAATCAAAGCGGCGAACCGCTGCCAGAAAAGTTGGCCAGCATTAATGCCTACTTGGGCGCTAAGCCGATAGTCGATGCTTTAGCCGCTGGAGCCGATGTCATTGTGACCGGTCGCATTGTAGACAGTGCGGTTTCGATTGCGCCAATCATGCACGAATTTGGTGTCGACAATCATGATTATGATCGCTTGTCACAAGCGGCTTTGGTTGGTCATGTGGTGGAGTGTGGAGCACAGTGCACCGGTGGTAACTTTACCGATTGGCATCTGGTGCCTGACTTTTCGGATATGAGTTACCCCATTGCTGAAGTCAGTTCCGATGGCAGCTTTGTGGTAGAGATTCCAGAAGGTACTGGCGGCATAGTCACTACCGGATCAGTTGCGGAACAAATTGTCTATGAAATTGGTGACCCAGCTAATTACCTGTTGCCTGATGTGGCTTGTGATTGGACGAACGTTAAGCTGGAGCAAATTGGTGTCAATCAATTGCGAGTCACTGGGGCGAAGGGCCGAGCACCGGGTCCACAATACAAAGTCTGTGCGACTTATGTGGATGGCTACAAATTATCATCGGCTTTTTTTATGGGTGGTTTACGTTGTGCCGACAAGGCTCGCACCAGCATAGAGGCGTGGATCAAGCGCACCCGCCGTGTATTCAAAGAGCGTGGCTGGGAAGACTATCGTGATGTGAGTATAGAAATCATTGGTGCTGAAGATACCTACGGCCCACACAGTCGGACCCAAGATACCCGTGAAGTTATGGGCAAATTTGGCTTGCACCATAACAGCCGAGAAGCTTTAACCTTTGCTTCGCATGAGATGGCTTATTTAGCTACGTCGGCAACCCCCGGTATGAGTGGCTTTGGTGCTGGTAGGGTGCGCGCTACACCATTGATGCGTGTGCATTCAACGTTAGTGGACAAAGTAGCGATTCCGGTAAAAGTGCAGTTAGGCAAAGAGGTGATTGTTGATAAACCTTATGCCAATGATCAGACCTCTGAAAAGGCGGTTGGTACTCGTTATGATTTGCCCACGACCAATGCTTCTGAATCGCGAGTAGAAGTGATCTTAGAGCAACTGGCCTACGCTCGTAGCGGTGACAAAGGCGATAATGCCAATATCGGTATCATTGCTCGTAAGCCGGAGTATCTACCGTATATCAATGAGCAATTAACGGCTGCGGCAGTAGCGGAATATTTCGCCCATACCGTGCAAGGTCAGGTGACGCGTTTTGATATGCCGGGCTTTAATGCCTTTAACTTCTTTTTGACTCAGGCCTTGGGCGGTGGAGGTACAGCCTCGTTATTGGTTGATTCTCAAGGTAAATCATTGGGGCAGATGTTGTTGTCAAAAACCATCTCAGTGCCAGCTGAATTGATTGGCTGTGAGCCTTAATTTTTCGGATTTAGACTATATTTTCATGTTGAAATAAGCGACAGATTACCTATGTTAACAATTGTATCTGTAAACATATAAGGTATGATTTATAGACGTACTTATTGCATGGTGATCAATGGACTTTTCACATCAATACTCGGCCGCACGGTTTGTTGTGGTTCTGTGTTTTATTTGTTTTTGGATAATTTTATCGCCAACAACTTTTGCCGAAGAGCCGCAGGCTAACTTAGGAAAGGGTGCTTCATCGATAAACGATATTATTGTTAATCCGCACGACGCTTCGTTTTTGGATGTAGGGGTGTCTGAAATATTACCTTGGGGAGGCGTCGACTCAGAGGGGCAAATTTTTGGTATCAGTGCCCGTTTGTATCATTATTTAGCGCACGAATCCGGTTTGAATTTACGCTTAGTTATTTATCCGTACACCCGCTTGATTCGAGATATCAATCAAGATCGGGTGGATCTTGGATTTTTATTCCAAAATACTGTCGATGATATAAAAGTCCAAGACTTAGGATCTGTAACATCGATTCCTATTGTTATTTCCTCGCTGTCAGGCTCATTACCAATTGATTCCTTGACGCAGTTACAGGGGGGCAAGGTGGCGCATATGCGCTCAAGCAAGTTTGGGGGTGATTATGATGACCACCCTGATTTTACGCGTGTTCATGTGAATAACATTATGCAAGGTCTTAATTTACTGTTTCACAAACGTGTTGATGCGCTTGCCAGCAGTGAACATATCTTGTTTTATGGCATGCGTGAGCAATCCCGAGATGTGTCCAAGATTAAAGTAATTATGCATTATGGTGAGGCTAATGCGCGTTTGTATTCCAGTCGTCTTTGTGAGCAAGATAAATTGACACGACTGCAAAGTGCTTTAACTCGGTTGCGTGAGTCAGGTAGGCTAGATGAATTGTTTTCCCCTAAAAATGCATGGAGCATGGCTCAGCCAATTAAGTAAATAGTTGAATTGGCCGATAACTCGGTATGTTTACATGGATCACAACAACGTAGATGACAACAATATTTAGTGTGACTAGATACATAAATACATTTACCACATGACTTTTGGATACCAACTCAATAATGGCTATTTTTACTAAAAAGAAGAGTGCCGAAGTATCGAAACCTGTTCCAGTGTTGTATCGGACTGAGATATTAAAAGGCCTGATGGAATGTTTTCGCATCGGTAGCCGTATTAGATTTCATCGCGAATACGAAGACACCATTATCATGGAATCGTTAGTGATTGGTTACTGCATTGAAGGGCAGCTGATCTTTCAGCCTAAGCAGATACTGATTAACGATATAGACGGCGAAACATCTATTACAATTCAAACTAAAACGGCTACTGAAACTTATACGCGCTTGTCGGATTTTTATTTACTGTTGCCCGCAGATATTGATTTAGAGAGCCAGTTAGATACCGACTCGCGGGCTATCTTAGGCAAGCGCGGGCCATTCATTAAAGGTAACTTTCTAAAATTAATGTCGTTTCAACCTGGTAATGACAACCTTTCGTGTGAAGCCATTGTTAATAGCAGCATGAAAATGACCAGTGGTTTACATGCGGGACGTTCTATAACTCAATTAGAAATTTGTATCGGCACTATTGATGTTTTCGAGCCTCGTTGTGAAGCACGGGTAAATACTTTATTGCCTATTAAAATTTCAAGTGAAGAAAGTGGTGAGATAATAGAAGCTCAAATGCTCGATTTTTCCGAAGCCGCCATACGTATCGGGCTGTCAAACATGAATGATAAGTGGCCAACCTACGGTAAAAAGAATAACCCGATTATTAGTTTTACCGTTCCTGGTACACCAGCACCAATGACCTTGGAGTGTAAATGCACAGACGTGCGAGGTATGGAAAGGATTTTTGAAATTGAAAAGGTAAAACGCCAAGGGCAATTTTTACCTTTTACCGATATCGACGCGCTGGAATTAAAGATCAATTTGCTTAACGCATTTGAAGATTGATGATTTTGAAGACAGGCGCCTTTGAATACAAGCTGCTCTGATTTTATTTGGCGGTTAGTTTGACGCTGAGCTTGGTATAACCACGCACAAAGTTAGACTGTACGTGTTCGGGCTCTCCCAGCACTTCAATGTTATCAAAGCGTTTCAAAATTTCTTCCCATAAAATTCTCAATTGCATTTCAGCCAAACGATTTCCCATACAGCGATGAATACCAAAACCAAAAGAAAGATGTTTGCGGGCATCTTCGCGATCAATAATAAATTCATTTGGCTTATTGATGGCGCGTTCATCGCGGTTGCCAGAGCAATACCACATAACAACTTTATCTCCTTTCTTAATTAACTTACCGTTAACCTCAACATCTTCGTTGGCAATTCTGCGCATATGAGCCAAAGGGGTTTGCCAGCGTATAATCTCAGAAATCATATTAGGTATTAAGCTGTGATCGCTTTTTAATTTCTCAAACTCTTGTGGAAATTGGTTGAGAGCAAGTACGCCGCCGGTCATAGAATTTCGAGTGGTATCGTTGCCGCCAACAATCAATAAAACTAAATTACCTATAAATTCCATAGGGTCATCAATCATATCTTTCGTGTCGTCATTGGCTAACAGTAAATTGATTAAATCGAAACCTCCGGTATCGCCAGCTTCACGTTTGGCCTTTTTTTCTTGCCATATTTGGGAGAATTCGGCCATTAAATCCTGCATGCCTGCTATGCGATCTTCTGCAATAACAGTTCCGCCAGTCATTTCTGGGGACCCTGCTGCCAAGTCGGACCAATAAGGTAACTTATGGCGCCGTTCAAAAGGAAAGTCGAATAAGGTCGCTAGCATCTGTGTGGTTAATTCAATTGAAACCCGCTCAACCCAATCGAACGATTCACCAATGGGTAAATTGTCTAGTACGCTGGCGGTTCTAGATCGAATTAAGTTTTCCATGTCGGCTAGGTTTCTAGGCGCGACGACGGATTGAACGGCCTTGCGTTGCACATTGTGCTTAGGTGGGTCCATGGCGATGAACATGTCCAGCAGCATGTCTTCAGGACGATCACCAATGATGATCACCGGCTCGGATGAAAATAGCTTGTAATTACTATCGACAAACATAATGTCGTCGTAGCGGGTGATGGACCAAAAAGCGCCGAAAGGACTGTCTTCTAAATAGTGCACAGGGCACTCATCCCGGAGTCGAGCAAAATAAGGACTCCATTGTCCGGTCAAATTGAGGCGTGGGTCACTGACGTCAATGTTGGCAATAGGAATAGAGTAAGCGTCTGGTAATGTTGCCGCGGCGGACGAGGGAGAAAAGATCATGTTCATAGTCGTGCTCCTACTTACATTTGAAATTCAGGAATGGAAACCGTCATGCCGTTAAGGCTGTTGTCGGCTTTTATTTGACAGCACAACCGCGAGTTTTTATCTCTTTCTGGGGTCATATCTAACATCATGTTTTCGTCGTCAGATGGAGGATTAACAAGTTCTGCCCATCGCTCGCCAATAATCGCGTGGCAAGTGCCACAGGCGCATTCACCACCACAGGCGGCGTCAATACCCGGGATACCGTTATCAACAGCGTGTTGCATGACGGATTTACCCGCTTCGATATCAATACTGTGTTGTTGCCCTGAATGTTCTATGAATGTGATTGTAGCCATTGGCTGCCTCCAAATTATTATTACGGTATGTCGATAAGAATAGTGTCTTTGTGATTCTGTGCTCAGGTCACTTGTTGACACTTGGGAGTCTTTAGAAGACACTTTCGTGATCGAATGTTTACTGGGTAGTGGTGGGATGCTTGTTAAAAAAAGTGCAAATATTACATCCGATTTGCCGTCTATACCGGCGAATTATTCACGTTTGGTGGCTCGGGAGCTTGATCTTCAAGAGCGTGATTTAAACGAACTATTGGTAGGCACAGCGTTATCTGTTGATCAAATAATGCATGAAGACACACTGTTAACGGCTACGCAGCAAGTACGTATATTAAGTAACGGCATAGGTTTAGCAAATGATCACGCCTTTGGTTTAAGGCTAGGGAAAAGGTTAACTCCGTCGACTCATGGCGCGCTGGGTTTTCTCGCTAATAGCAGTCCAGACTTAGTTACGGCCGTGAAATCATTTCAAGATTTCTTGCCCACTAGAATGAGCTTTATTCGAGTCGATTTGTCGCGCAGTGCACAGTGGCTGGAATGCCGTTGGTATATAGAAGTTGATGCAGCACCGGAGATTATCCGCAGCTTTACTGACGCGGTATCTATGGCGCTTATAGATTTGGTTGAATTTATCCTTGGTCGTTCGTTAGTGGACGGACAAATTTATTTCGCATTTGATGAGCCTGATTACAGTGATCGCTACGCTGATTATATTCCCTGCCCAGTTGTCTTTTCTGCGCAAGAGTCGATGCTTAGGATTCCGGTTGAACTTATGTGTGCCGCCAATGCTTCAGCTAATCATGTCAATTATGCAGCAGCGTTAAAGCAATGCCAGTTGATGTTGTCGCAATTACCTAATGATCCACAGGCGACTAAATACCGGGTTCAAAAGCTGATTTTATCTTATCCGCCTGGGAGGTTGAGTGAAGACTACGTGGCCGCGTCTATGTTTATTACCAAGCGTACTTTGGCTCGGCGTTTAAGCAAAGAAGGTTGTGGGTTTAGGCAAATCAAAGAAGCTATTTTGGCTGAACAAGCGGCTGGGTATTTGCGTGATACAAACTTCTCGGTCGAGTCAATTGCAGGGCTCTTGAACTATCATGACAGCGCTAATTTTAGGCGAGCATTCAAACGCTGGTTTAACTGCACGCCGAGCGCTTTTCGTCACCAGCTAATAAAACGCTCTTAGTGTTGTTTATATTAACGTTGTTCATACTAACGTTGTAGATACTAACGTTGTAGATACTAACCTGTTGATGCTTTTGCCTTGGGAGCTTTAATGGGATACTAAGATTTATTTCTTATAGAAAAACTTCATTGAGGATTCTTCCAGATGTTTGAACAACTTCAGCCGCAGCAAGCCGATGCTATTTTAAGTTTGATGGTGGCCTATAAAGCCGATGGCAATCCTAAAAAGGTAGACTTGGGTGTGGGTGTATACAAGACAGAGGAAGGCCTCACGCCGGTGCTTGATTGTGTCAAAGCGGCTGAGGCTCAGTTGTTATCAGAGGAGAATACTAAGTCTTATATCGGTACGGTTGGCAGCGCGGTTTTCAATGATTCGATTTTAAAGCTTATTTTTGGTGAGGGGCATCCGGTGTTGTTAGAGCATCGAGCTGCATCGGTTCAGGCACCGGGTGGTTGCGGGGCTTTACGTGCCGGTGCTGAATTGATTAACGCGTGTAAAGCCAATGCTAATATTTGGGTGAGTTCGCCGACTTGGGCGAATCATGTGCCTTTATTTTCTGACGCGGGTTTGGTGATTAAAGAATACCCCTACTACGATCATGAAAATAAGAGCATCGATTTTGATGCCATGATGGCTACTCTTGCAAAAATAAAAGCGGGAGACGCGGTATTGATTCATGGTTGTTGCCATAACCCATGCGGCTCCGATTTAAGTTTTGAGCAATGGCAAGCATTGACCACTTTACTGATTGAGCGGGGCGCCATTCCCTACGTTGATTTGGCTTATCAAGGTTTTGGTGATGGGCTTGAAGAGGACGTTGCTGGATTGCGGTACATGGCTCGCCATGTGCCTGAAATGTTGGTGGCCTCGTCGTGCTCGAAAAACTTTGGGCTTTATCGGGAACGTACCGGAGCGATAATCACCATTGCGGCATCCGCTCAAGCGTGTAGAAACAGCGTTGATTGTTTAAGCGTTATAGGTAGAGGAATTTGGTCAATGCCCCCGGCTCACGGGGCATCTGTTGTTGAAACTATTCTGACCTCTACCGCACTCACATCACAGTGGCACAGTGAATTGACCATTATGCGCGATCGCATTAATGATTTGCGGGTTTTAATAGCCACTAGAATGCAGGCCGCTGGAATTGACCGTGACTTTAGCTTTATTCCAACAGAGAAGGGTATGTTCTCTTTTTTGGGGATATCTCCAGAGCAAGTCGAGCAGCTAAAAAACGAGTACAGCATTTATATTGTGAGTTCGAGTCGAATAAATATAGCCGGGTTTAATAACAACAATGTTGATTACTTTGTCGATTCGTTGAAATCGGTATTGGCAAAATCTAAGTAAAATACTCACTGATTCAATTAACAGCG
>JAWUVI010000028.1:0-64007 GCA_034112445.1 Cellvibrionaceae bacterium
TTCATGCAAATCTTTTATGTCGTCGCTTGTTATATTGACTTCTTTAACAAGATTGCGAATATTTTCAATTGCGAGATTAACATCGTGATAACCTTTTTTGGATTCGTTATCAGCGACTTCCGAGCTTCGGGCAGCTGATGAGGCGTTACTGGCCACTTCCTGTGCAGTTGCTGACATTTCATTGACTGCGGTGGCAACTTGTGTGCTCTCAAGGTGCTGGACGTTCACTGCTTCCTCGGTTTTGGTGGTGATCAACGATAAAGATGCAGAAGACTCAGAGACTTGTTCAGATGACTTCTTGATTTTTATAATTATCTGGGAAAATACACTTAGAAGTCCGTTGAAAATGTCGGCTAAATCACCAATTTCATCGTTACTAAACTTATTGGCAACAATGGTTAAATCGTTGGCTTCGGAGCACTCGCTCATGGCTCGTCGTAAGTCTTCAATTGGGCGCGTTATAGAAATAGCGATGAAATAAACAATCACAGCAACCAATAATCCAAGAAAAATCGAGAGTAACAACGAGATGGTATTAACTTGTGAAATTCCCGAATTAATACTCTCATTGAGTTCAGATGTAAGTTTTTCTATATGTTCTGTTGCCTTGTGAACGGTAGCTCGAAGTTCTCCCAGGTAGCCAGAGTCTTTATCCAAGCCTTTTATTTTTTCTTGGTCTACAAGGGCTGTAAATTCTTTTAGGTAGATTGCTAGGTTTGATTTGATGCTGGCAACATTCTGTCCTGTTTCAAATTCGTAGTCGTTGAGGTGGTCATAAAATTGATCAACTGACTTTTGGAATTTATCAATGTATTTCAAATCACCACGCAGCATGAAATCTTTTTCATGGCGTCTTAGCATGAGTAGGTCAACGAGTAATCTGGATTTATCAGTCTCTGCTAGTGATTCCTCAACGTTATGTACTGCTGATCTTAACGAACCATAAAGACCGTCTGTTGAATGCAAGCCAACCACTTGTTGGCTTTCCACATAACTATTAAAAGACTGTGAATACTTGTTGATATCTTCAAGCACTAAACGAGCCTTAGCTTTGTTCTCTTCAAGCATAAGCATGTCGGCTAGGCGAGTAAGATCGGTAGATACCGATGCGCTTACGTCTTTGAATTTTTGATGGTACTTCATGTCTTTTCTCAACATGAAGTCTTTCTCATGCTTTCGCAGAGTCAACATGCCGGAATTAATTTGGCCAGTCACTATCAAGCTGTCTTTTAGGCTGGTTACCATATTCAGCGCAAACTTTTGTAGGGCCACTTCAATGACCACAGAAGAAACTGCTACTACGGCTATTAAAGTGAGTTTTTGCTTTATGTTTAGATTACTTCCAATCATGGCTGATCCATTGTCTTAGCTAAGTTTTTTTAACCATCGGCTTAAAAATAGAAGACTTTAAGGTTTTTTACTATGTGTTGGTCGATAATGAGTAGGGAAAATATAAAATTTCAGCCGTATTTATAAGCCTTAATGTGGTTGGGACTTCTTACTTTTGTTCAGGCTCGTCGTGAAAGGCGTCAAGCTTGTCGGTGGAGGTGGTTTGTCGAGCTAAAATGCCAACATCCAATACGGGTGAGGCGTCGATATGTTGCGCATCCATCATTTGGGCAACCCTCTGCAGGGATGAAATTATCATGGTTTGCTCCCATTCTTGTAAGTCACCAAACTGCCGTGCAAAGTGATCCTGTAGTGGGACTGGGGCTTCTTTAAGTGTTTCAAGAGCCTGGCTTGTTAGATGCGCGTGTACTTTGCGCCTGTCTTCCTTAGACCGTTCACGATAAGCCAAATCGCGCTTTTCAAGTCGATCTAAAATACTGGTTACCGTCGCCTGGCTTAGGCTCATTTCATTAGCTAGCTCGCCGATGGTGAGTTGTCCTTTGTTCCTAATAGTTTGTAACAGCAGTATTTGAGGGGTAGTTAACCCTGTGGTCTTCGCCAAGTGCTTGGAATGAAGGTCTGTAGCTCTAATGACGCGACGCAGTGACACTAGGACTTCTTCTATTTTATTCAAAAATCATTCTCGATATTTTGTTTTGTTAATTGGTTGTATAGCGAATTGTATAGTGAATTGTTTGGAGCACAAAGCAATCGTTCGCTTTAAAGCTGCCACATGGTTATACGATTTACACAAGCTTCCAAATGCGCACCTTTATTGGGCGGAACTTAATATTTACTTAGTGTACAATGTATTGAGTACTAAGTAATTTATGTGATTATTTATCTTTTATAGGCGTTAAATAGGGTATTTTGTTGATTTTCATCATGAAATTAATTTAGATTACTAATTAATAATATTGAGTTGGGAGTTTTTTTGTTTAGTTTAGAAGATATGGTTTTTAGGTCGCCTTCACTTTCTGATGGTATGGCCGTGTTTCAATTGGTTGAAAAATGCCCACCACTCGACACTAATTCTAGTTATTGCAATCTTCTTCAGTGCAGTCATTTTTCCAGTACCTCAGTGGCCGCTTTAGTCGACGGAGAATTAGTTGGTTTTGTTTCCGGATATGCCATCCCCGAACGTCCAGACACCTTGTTTGTATGGCAGGTAGCTGTTGCCGAAAAAGCCCGAGGCATCGGCCTAGCGTCACGTATGTTGACCCATATTCTTGGGCGCTCACATTGCACCGGTATTGCCTATTTAGAAACCACCATCACTGAAGATAATCAAGCGTCTTGGGCTTTGTTTGAAGGCTTAGCCAAAGGCTTGTCAGCTGATCTTCAGTCGTCAGGATGGATGGACAGAGAAGCCCATTTTTCTGGGCAGCATGACTCTGAAGCGCTTGTGCGCATCGGACCATTTAATTCAAACCGCTAATTAAGATGAGTTGAAACAATTTAAGAAGAGTTGAAACAATTTAAGAGGAGTTGAAACAACATGAAAATTTTTGAAGAAATAGAGTCCGAAGTGCAGAGCTATGCCCGTTCATTTCCCCGCGTATTTAATCGCGCGAAAGGCGAATTGATGTGGGATGAAGACGGCAATGAATATTTGGATTTTCTGGCTGGAGCCGGAACTCTGAATTACGGCCATAATCATCCGCTGTTTAAAGAAACTTTACTCGAATACATTCAAAACGATGGCATTACGCATGGTTTGGATATGCACACTAAGGCTAAAGGCGAGTTTTTACAGACCTTTAATGACAAGATTCTAAAGCCTCGTAAAATGGATTACATGGTGCAGTTCACCGGTCCAACGGGCACCAATGCCGTAGAGGCGGCTATGAAACTAGCGCGTAATGTGACAGGTCAGCAAAACATTGTCACCTTCACCAATGGCTTCCACGGTGTGAGCTTGGGCGCATTGGCGGCAACCGGGAACTCCCATCATCGGGATGCGGCTGGCGTTAGTTTAAACGGTACGCACCGCATGCCATACGATGGTTATCTGGGCGAGAATATTGATACAACAGAATACCTAGACAAAGTGTTGTCCGACTCCAGTAGCGGTATCAATTCACCCGCGGCTGTGATTTTGGAAACAGTGCAAGGCGAAGGCGGAATCAATGTTGCCAGTATTGAATGGCTTCAAAATCTGCAAGCTGTTTGTAAAAAACATGGCTTATTATTCATTGTTGATGATATTCAGGCCGGTTGCGGTCGCACGGGTGACTATTTCAGCTTTGAAGAAGCGGGTATCGAGCCGGATATAATTACACTCTCAAAATCTCTGGGCGGCTATGGTCTGCCGTTTGCCGTGGTACTCATGAAACCGGAATTGGATCACTGGAAGCCCGGTGAGCATAACGGTACTTTTCGTGGTAATAATTTGGCATTTGTGACGGCTAAAGCAGCGATTGACCATTATTGGTCCGACAACAAATTTAGCGAAGAGATAAAACGCAAGGGTCGTTACACGGCTGAACGACTTGAGAGCATAGTGAATAAATACGGCGATGGTAACTTTACCGCCAAGGGTCGCGGTATGTTCCAAGGCATTAACTGTGTTAACGGTGAGCTCGCTGGGAAGATTACTCGTAGCGCCTTTAAAAAAGGTCTGATTATTGAAACCAGTGGTGCCGATGATCATATTGTGAAGTTTTTCTGCCCACTAATCACGAGCGACGAAAACCTGAAGAAAGGTATTGATATCGTTGAATCTGCGATTCAGGAAGTGTGCGCCAAGGAAGATGAAATCCCAGAAGAAAAAGTGTATTTCGAAGAAGGTTAATTTCTGTGCTCGGCGATATTAATATCGTTACCCTTTTTATTTACGTTAACCAATATTGAGAATAAAGGCCAACCCATGATTGTAAGAACATTATCCGAAGCCAATGAGTCTGACCGGAGAATCGTTTCTCCAGATGGTAACTGGGAGAGCACGCGTCTCTTGTTGAAAGATGATCAGATGGGCTTTTCTTTTCACATCACCACCATCTATAAAAATGCTGACTTTCAGATGCATTATCAAAATCATCTAGAGTCGGTGTACTGCATGTCTGGACGAGGCGAGGTGGAAACGCTAGCTGATGGTAAAAAATACCCTATAGAGCCTGGTACTCTTTACATACTGGATAAGCACGATAAGCACGTACTGCGAGCATTTGAAGAAATGAGCATGGCGTGTGTTTTCAATCCGCCTCTCAACGGCAAGGAAGTTCACAACGCTGAAGGTGCCTATGAGTTGGAAGAGGAAATGATCCAGAAATAAAACACATCCACAAGTAAACGTAACACTGCAAGTGAGTTGACGTTAAGGCCTAGATTGAATGATTGTTTCATTTATTGTTTTTTTACTACTGTTTACTGTGATTGGATTGTCGTCGGCTTGGCGCAGTCGGGGCACAAAAGAAGATTACTACTTAGCCAGTGCTGATGTACCACCTTGGCTTGTCGGTCTATCGGCAGTCGCCACCAACAACAGTGGCTATATGTTCATCGGGGTTATTGGTTATACCTATGCAACAGGGCTTGCCTCTATCTGGCTGATGATCGGTTGGATTGCGGGTGATTTCCTTGCTTCTCTTTATGTTCATGCTCGCTTACGGCGTGCAACTGGTAGTAGTGGTGAAGTGAGTTTTGCCGGTGTGCTGAGTAATTGGTATGGCCAGGAACATCGCAGTGTTCAGCGGTTAATTGGTATTATCTCTCTGTTGTTCTTATTGACCTACGCGTCGGCGCAACTAGTGGCGGGAGGCAAAGCCTTACACGTATTGTTTGATTGGCCCTTGTGGTCGGGTGCGGTAGCTGGAGCCGTACTTGTTTGTCTTTATTGTTTTGCCGGAGGTATCCGCGCTTCAATTTGGACCGATGCTGCGCAGTCGATTGTGATGATGTTTGCAATGGGTGTGTTGCTGTTTGTTACCTTGATGAATTTAGGTGGAGTATCCAGTGCAATTGAGCAAATGCATAGGGTCGAGGGGTTCATGGATTGGTTGCCAAAAGATTTGGCTTTTGCTGGCTGGCTGGGCGGCGCTCTGTTTATTATCAGCTGGTTGTTCGCTGGATTGTCCGTCATCGGTCAGCCACACATCATGGTGCGCTTTATGGCACTGAATAACTTATCCAGTATGCGTAGAGCCAAATTTTGGTATTACGTTTCGTTTACGATTTTCTATGGCATGGCAACCGGTGTTGGCTTACTTGCCCGTATATATTTATCGGACACTGGCTCGTTTGACGCTGAGCTAGCACTTCCGACCATGGCGCAACAACTATTGCCGCCAGCGTTAGTAGGGCTAACATTAGCGGGTATCTTTGCTGCAACCATGTCTACCGCCGATTCACTAGTGTTGAGCTGTTCAGCCTCTATGACTCACGACATCTTGCCGTATAAGGTCGAGAAAACTTGGTTGTTAAAATTATCGACCGTGGCAATTACCGGCATCGCACTGTTGCTCGCACTCACAAATAATCAAAGCGTTTTCAGTATGGTGATTATGGCTTGGTCGGGATTGGCCAGTGCGTTTGCCCCCTTATTAATATTCTTATGTGCGGGGAAAAAGCCTTCACAGATTACTAGCGTTGTGGCCATTCTTGTGGGCTTTGGCGTTGCGCTTCTATGGAGAGTGTTTGGGTTACAGGGGATGGTGTACGAAGGCCTACCTGGAATCTTGAGTGGGCTTATTATTTTATATTTGGGTTGCCAATTTTTGGACGCGAGAGTTACACCCCATATCAAAGTGGAAACTAGCTCAAGCTCTTAGCGAGCTAGATTTGAGGGTTAATAGTTCGTTAGTGGGCGATTTTTTATATTTAAACGTGCTTAAGAAAACAAATTAGAAGTTGTTTTATCTGGGCTTATTTCTCAAATCTTTGTGTTCAAAAGGATCGGTGAAAATTTGTGCCATAGGTGCACCAGCCAAATAGGCCTGCATCTGAGTCGCTTTAACCATATCTGGGTTGCCGCATAAATAAATATCGTACTGGTTTAAATCTTTGATGTTTTGGAATGCAACATCATTGGCTCTGCCAGGAGTTAAACTTTCATCGTCTCCGATTTTTTCTTTATCCTCACCAGATAAGGTGCAGGTTAAATGTACGTTGGTGTTTTCATCGGCTAAAGATCGTAGCTCTTTTTCAAGATATAAGCCGCTGTGGTTGTGGCTGCCATAAAAAATATGAATGTCACCGGAATGATCACAAGACAATGCTTCACAAACAATACCGTACAAAGGCGAGATTCCTGTTCCTGTACCTATCAGTAATAATTTTCTCTTGGGCGGGCTGGCGTATATGAAGTTTCCTTGGGGGCCTTGAATACTCAAGGTGTCGCCTATTTTAAGGTTGTCATTTAACCAATTGCTGAGTTCGCCGCCGGCTTTTCGTCTGACGTGAACTTCTAAAAAAACACCTCGTAGCGATAAAGACGCAATTGAGTAACTGCGAATCAAACTGTCATCGCTGGGGCTTTTGATGTTAATAAACTGTCCTGTTTTGTACAAAAAACTCGGTGGCCTTTCGACGCGTATACGGCAAACATCATCATTGTATTTCGTGTAATCAACAACACGAACTGAGTGATAAAGCTCATCTAGCTTGCTGGGTAATATGTTAACCGCCGAGTCTGTTTTGCAGATGCACGGTAAGAAATAGCCTTGCTGTTGGAGGTTCAGGGGTAGTTCGGAGCGACAGTTTTCAGGTAAGTCTAATGAGTCGGTTTTCAGCATGCACGTCATGCAGTTGCCAGACTTGCAAGAATAGGGAGTGTTCACGCCTTGACGAATTAAGGTGTCGAGAACACTTTCATCGTCAAGGGAGGTGAATTGTTTTCCCTCAATATGGATATTGGCCATAAGCTATCAGGTGCTTGGTATTACAGGTTTAAGACGTCATCGTGGGTGCTGCCCGCAATGGCCATGACTTCACCAACCAAATCTGCAGGAACATTCAGTTCCTCCAATGTTGCTTGTAAATGCCCCGCAACTGCATTGAAATGATCTTCATTTAAGCCTTTTTTTAATAGCGGAGCATGCGCGTTTCTCATGTCCTGACCGGTGTAACTGTTAGGTCCACCAAATGCCATGGTTAAAAAAGATTTTTGTTTAGCATGCTGAGCCAACATGTCGGTGGTTTCAAAGAAGTGCTTAATGGACTCGTCGCTTAAAACCTTACGGTAAAAAATATCCACCGCGGCATCAACTGCAGCTTCACCACCAATGCGGTCAAATAGAGCTTCACTCATGTTAAATCCTTATTTTAGGTGTGTTTCTTAAAAGATATTTAATAGAGATCTATCGTTAAGAAAGTTCAGTATAGGTGGGTTAAGCTTTTAAACTACACAATTATTGAATTAGTTTGATCTGTATTAACTAACGGAAGGATAATGTCTGTTCTGTCTCTGCAAGGTATATCTGATGTTGGTATAGGATTATGTTTCTAATTTTTCATCCAAGTACGCATTATGATTTTCGTTTTGCCCAAGTTCCATACTCTGCTTAACCAGTAATAGTGCAGTTTCATGTTGTGCGTGTACGAATGAATTAATCTTTAAATTACCAAGAGCACGTCTCTCCTTAACAGTATTCACTTTTACAATCAGATTGGCATCTTTGTAATAATTTAATACGGCTTCGCAAATTATTTGCTTATTTTTTAATGTGTTAACGGTAACGATAATTGATTTTGACTCTTCGACTTTTAATGATTCCAGAACAGGAGTCCTGTCTAAGTGACCAAAATAAGCACTGTAGCCTCTCTCTCTGGCTAGCAGTACGTGTTGTAAATTATCAGAAATGATTAAAAACTCAGTATTATTTTTGGTTAATTCTTTAGCCACAATACGACCCAAAATGTCGAATCCACAAATCACGGTATGACCGCTTGTTTTTATGGGTGTGATTTTGTCTGACTCAAAAAACTCAACCACAAACAAAGAGGCTAATTTATAAATATTATTAACCATGAATGGGGTGATGATCATTGACAAAACCGTGATTAAAATAAGGGCGTTAGCAAGCTCTTCTGTTATCAATAATTGGTTGCTTGCCAGAGTGAAAATCGCAAATGAAAACTCACCTATTTGGCACAGTGCGATGGATGTTTTGATAGAGTCACTTTTATTTGATTTCCGTTTGATCAAGACGTAGATAATAAGTGCTTTTATTGCCATCACAACGAATAGAATACCAAAAACGATATGGATGTTGCTGATAAAAAAATCTGCATCAATTTTAGTGCCAATGGAAAAGAAAAAAGCCCCTAGTAATAAATCTTTGTACGATGAAATATCAGATTCAACTTTAACGTGAAATTTTGTTTCAGCGATAATCATGCCAGCAATAAAAGCACCAAAAGAATAGGTAAATCCTAATTCATGCGCGACTAAAGACGCACCTATTACAATTGTGAATACTGAGCCTAAAAATAATTCTTCCATTTTTGAATTAGATGAAAAATGAAGTAGCCACCCAATAATCTTTTTCCCTAAAGTAAACATGAAAGCAATAATTATGGCGCCGTATAATACTGTTTTAAGCAGTACTTCGCCTAAAGGGAGCGCATCATTAGATAGGAAACTTATTAATAATAAAATTGGAATCACGGCGAGATCTTGAAAAACCAAAATCGCCACAGTTTTTTCACCGTAGGGTGTCACTATGTCTTTAGATTTTTTTAGATAGGGCAACACGATAGCGGTAGAGGAAAGACTAAACGCAAGCGCTATTACAAGTGAAGAAGTGACATCAATAGAAAACACGTAATAGGAAAGTAGGAATATACTTAGCGAGCTAAGCGTTACTTGCGCAACCCCGTTTACAAAAATAAGATCTTTCATTTTGTTTAATTTGGAAAAAGACATTTCCAAACCAATCGTAAACATAAGAAATACTATGCCAAATTCACCGATTAAATCTAACGAGTGATTAGGCTCACCGCCATTAAAATTGAAAATATTACTGATGATAGTGCCGGTAATGATATAGCCGATAATATGTGAGACATCGTACTTTGTGAGTAGGATGTTTAAAACGCTGGCCAGCGTTAATGAGATAGCAAGGATAACGAGAAAGGAATCCATTGTATGTCTCCAAGTTAAGGTTTGATCGAAACACAACGACAGCACTGGAGGTTACAGCACAATACGCGCCACAATGATAAATACTTATACAGCCATTCAGACCAATGATTTCAGTATGTTTAATACACCAGCATTTTAAGCTTGTCGCACATATCGGAATTTAGTGGGGCGCTCGCACCATGAAAGTGCATTGTATTTATTCAAGTGCATTGTATTTATTCAAGAGCATAGGATTACTGAGTCATTCACTCGCTAGAAAGGAAAAAGGGCTGCTATAAGTAGCAACCCTTTTTCCTTACGGTTCTGTTTAACCTTTGCTTTAGGTGCCTTCACCATAGGCATTTAAGCTGAGCTCTAGCAATTCCTTGTGAGCATCTTTCATGTGCTGCGCCAGTTCGTATATATCGGGCATCAGCTTGTGACATGAGATCAGACCAAAATCGAGCCAACCGTTATAACTTTGTAAAGTAATGTTCAACCCCATGCCGTGATAGGGAATCGAAACTGGGTAGGTGCTGATTTGCTTGGCACCTGCAAAGTAGAGGGTAATGTTAGGTCCGGGAACGTTGGAGATTACCACGTTGGCAAATGGCGGTAGAGAGTTAGCGATTCTGGCTCGAGTCAGTATCGAGGCTATGCTGCTCATCAGCCAGGGAGCACCGAGTGATGGAAAGTCAGTAGGTAGAATGGTTTTTACATCGGACAGCAGTGATTTGGCATGAGAAGAAGATTCTTTGATCGCCTTGAGCCGCTCCAGTGGATCTTTGATCGTAGTGGCAAGGCTTATACGAGCCATAGACACTTGGTTACTCATCTCTGTGTTGCCTTCAGGACGTATACTCACTGGAATAGCGGCTAACAAAGATTGTTCAGCGCGGAAGCCTTCATCTTTGAAATAGCGATTTATGCCTTCCCCGGAGATTGCCATAGCGACGTCATTCAGACTGACATCATTGAGCTTGGCGATTTTTTTACTGTCGGCATAGGGTATTGAAAAACGTGCGAAGCTGCGTTGGTTGGTGATGGTAGCGTTGATAGGTGTCTTGGGCGCAAGCCAGTTCATTCGTTCAGCACTACTGCCATCCGGATTTTTTGCAGGTTTGAGTATTTCAAAGGCTTTGCGCGTTAATTTCGGTAAATTTTTGGCCAATTTAATGGTCTGGGCAACATTGTGCTTAACACCTGAGGTCGTCAGTTCAGCAATGCCATAGTTGTCTCCGCCAGTTGCTTCTCTACGACGCTTGGGTTTGTTTGCGGCGCGGGGCACAGCCGACACGTCCATGATGGCTTCCATTAAAACTTGGGCGCCCATACCGTCGAGAGCCGCGTGGTGCATTTTTGAGTAAAGCCCGACGTAGCGAGTGCCTTCAGGCAATTCTGAGGGTACGGGTAAGCCGTCGAGTATATACATTTCCCACAAAGGGCGACTGCGATCTAATAAGCTCGAATGTAATCTAGCGACCAGTCTATCAACGGTTTTACGAGTCGCGGGTGGCGGTACAATCACGTGACGAATGTGATAATCAATATCCAGATCCTCGTCCATAACCCAAATGGGATTGGCGATATCAAAGGGCATGTTGATGAGCTTACGCTGAAAAATTGGTGCCATGTGCATGCGGTTTAAAATGTGGGTTCTTACATCATCCATAAAATTGCCGGAATAATCCGCCGGCAATTCCATTATGCTAAGGCCGCCGACATGCATCGGAGTTTCGGGTGATTCTAAGTGTAAAAAAGCCGCATCTGATCCGCTTAGGTGATCCATTATATTTCCTTACTGTTGTAGAAACGTTTTTGTGGCTGGGTCAAATACATTCCAGCATGAAGAGGTTCGTATGATAGTACAAGTTAATCGGGTGAGCTGCTGCGTATTGCCTACCACAAGAAGAAGTATTACAAATAATGGTATCAAGTCTGTTGCCGAGATGGACAGTCGGATATAACTGTTATCTGTATAGGTAAATCCGTTAACAATACGAAACTATTTTCAGATAAACTTTCCCTCAAGAACTCACGTCATTATTAACTTAATGTAGGTTTCTGTTTTAAAAAATAATAACGATAGGAGCTAGTATGTCAGCCGAGCAACAAATCACAGAAATGGCAGTTACGCCAAGTGAACTCTACCATTACATCAAACAACCGTGGCGTTGGCATGAATGGCACCCTAACTCCAGCGGAGCGACTGCGAGCTTCAAAGACCCTGCTGGAACCGAGTTAAAGATTGGTGATACGTTTCAGGAAAACTTTGAGATTAAACTGTTTTCTTTTTTACCTTTCAAAACCCGCAGTTTAATTAATTGGACGGTTATTGCCGATAGAGAACCGTCTTACTGGGAAATAGAAGGTATAAGTAAAAGTGCACATATTCGTTTCAAATACGATTTTGTACCTTGTGCCAAAGGTGTTGCTTTTACCCGTTCACTGGACTTTGAATTAAAAGGATTTCTTAGATTATTAGACCCAATAATTCGCCGCCGAAATATTAAGATGTCTAATCTTGCCGTGACTAATATGGTTAAAGTTGTCGATGCGGGTATCGCACCTAAATAGCGGAGTTTAAAAATTAAGTTGCTCTATTAAATTGCCCTATACCCAAGTCAGCGACATGGGTATACAGGTTTACTGATGACTTTCGTTAAAGCCATTATTATTCAGACCAATACCAACTGGTGACGTTATAGCGATAGTCATCGGTATGTTCAGGCTTCAATTTTTCCACCCAGTGCTCAGATCCTTCTGATGAGGGATCAAACAAAACACAGCGATTATATAAAGGCGCAATTTTAATTGGCTGATTGTTCTTACTTATAAAAACTAACTCCCCCCCATTATTGATGTTCCACTCTTTATTTAAATACAACAGCATGCACACTTGTCTACCGGGGGAGTCATCAGCGTGTTGCTCGACAAAATCAGCAGCGCCTAAACGAAAATAGTTAGTATTAATGTCAGGTTCAGATACATTTTTATCTGTTAATAGAACTTTAAAAATACGTGATAACACGGACATAAATTCATGCCCGCGCAAAAACGACAAAAAATCATGTGCTGCATTAGAGTTAACAGAACTAGAGTCGACGATGCTAGAGCTAGCTGCGTCACGCTGCCAAACATCGCGCTGTACAAAGCGTTGATCGTTGCTGGCTTTGTGCCACTGCTCGCTATCCACATACAAAGCAGAATAAGTATGTTGTTGAGTTTTCCAATGTTGGTGTTGGTGTTGATGTGGCTGTTGTAAAACCCTAATGACATTATCGAGTTTTTCAGCATTAAATAAGTGATCAATAACGATATGATTGGGGCAAGTGCTCAATAAAGATTTTCGATATGCGTCAATTGCACGATCGTTGACTTGCTCATCATTCAGCCACATTGGAACCGTCCTTCGTTACTTTTAAATAACTACTTAAATTTGATAGTACAGTGTTAAGCAGTAATTCCTATAACCCGTTCTGAAAAATTATTAAAAGAAAATACTTAGATGGTCGTGGGTCTTGCCAGCATGGAGTAGGGCCAGACAAGTATCAATCGAGTATAAGGCTTCTTTATTTATAACTTTCCCCAATAGTTTTTTAGCTACCTGCTTGGTAGATAAGACTATGAAATTAGAGTCCCATAATGAAAATACTGCGCTTCATTGTGGTGCGGTAATGAGTCCATTAGTTCTATGACAAAAACTAACCTGTTGATATTTAATGGTTTTTTTATATCTGGCATAGTATTGGCATTAAGGCTTATAGAACACATACGTTCAAAACTATTAATCGACGTGTTGAAGAAAGAGAGTGTGTCAATGTTCGCATTTCCAGCCAGAATTTTATTAAAAGTATTTGGATTGAATTACGCCTTTCTAATCATCGTGGGTATGCAATTAGTCTTAATTTTGGCATGCCTACTAGATGCAGATTGGAGCAGCTATCTGGCTTTGTTTAACGCCTATTCAGTGCTGTGTATATTATGGTTTCTACGAACGGATATTCACCTGCTCAAAGAATTACTATCAAGTGGAAAACCTATTGATCATAATGATTTAGTGACCCAGCTCAGTGGCGGTATGTCTGATTTGAGTTTGCCACTGGTGTCGGTTGAAATCCGAAAAAATCGTGAAGATCAATTGCACGTCAACACGGTATCTGAGATTGGGTACTCTTCTGCAGAGTTAAGCGGCACCGCGAATCAATTAGCAGTTAACATTTTGAAACAGTCTGAAAGTACCAGTTCTATTGCAGCAGCGGTCACAGAAATTTCCTATAGCATTGAAGAAATCACAACTCGCCTGAAGGGAGCCCATGTTTCAGCTAGTCAAACACACGGCATGAGCGTCATCGGTTCAGAGTCTATTGCCGATGTACGCTCGAATATGAAAAAGGTTGTCAGCTATGTTCAAACAACTCAGCAGCATTTATCAGAACTAGAAACACGAATGTCTTATGTGGAATCTATCTCTTCAGAGATTCGCGGCATCGCTGGACAAACTAATTTGCTGGCTCTTAATGCAGCCATAGAAGCGGCCAGAGCTGGACAGTATGGTCGTGGTTTTACAGTTGTAGCAGAAGAGGTCAGGGCGCTGGCCACTCGAAGCCATGAGTCGGCCGAAGAGATAACCGCACACATCAGCGATGTTCGATTGAATATGAGCAATGTCAACAGCAGCATGGAAGGCGTGATTGAGCAAAGCAGTCAAACTGACAGTGTCACTAACTCAACAGCCGATTTGTTTGAACAAATTTCTGAAAATACCCGCTTGGTCACTGAAACCATTAATGCGATTCAGGAGAGCTCTGCACAACAAAATAGTGCTGCTGTGGAGATATCTGGGAGTATTGAAAACATGGCAATGGTGGCCGAGGAAAACAGTAAAATGGCCAACCAATTTTCCAACATAGCGACACACTTACACAGTCTTTGCTCTGATGCTGAAAACAACCTCATGAAAAAAAAGGCGCTTAAATATGTCGCATAATATTTGGTTGTTTATATTACTCTGTGCTCTCTTTGTACTTTTTTTATTGGTTAATGATAAGCGAAAAAAAGAACGTCAAGCTAGGCAAATCCTTGGACTTTCATGGTTGCATAACTTAAAAGAATTTCTCTCACATACGCAGCAGCACAGAGGTTTAACCAGTAGCTATTTGAATGGTAATAAGGCATTACTCGCGGACATAGAAATACTGGAGCGCAGAGCGAGTAAGGATATTATCAACATCGAAAGTCTTGGAAGCTGGGTTCCAAGCAACCTTCAATGGCAGGGTATCACGCAACATTGGGCGCGTTTATCAAAGAGTTATCGCAGTGGTGATTTTGGAAATAACCTTACTCAACACAACCATCTAATTCAAAATTTACTGTACTTTATTGACGACATGGCAGTTGCTCATGACTTATTGTTAATGAATAAAGATAAGCAAAAGTCATTTCATTTTGCTTGGCGTGAACTCTTACCAGTATCAGAGTATATAGGCCAAGCAAGAGCTCTTGGGATCGGTGCAGTGACAAAAAAAACCTGTGGATCGGTTGAGCGTATTCGCCTCAACTATTTATATAAAAAAATCTCGGAGAGTACTGATATTGTATGGACGTCAGTGCCTCCTGAAGACGGCCAGAGAGCCTGTGTAGAAAAATTATTAGATTGCTTAATTAACGATGTTATTCAAGCGGATATTAATATCGAGCCTAACGATTATTTTGAAATTGCCACCCAAGCTCTAGATGTAATGCATCAGCAATATGACAAACTAGTTGAGGAAAAAAGATGGCAATTAACATAGAGAACTATTTTCCTGAATATCAGCCCATCGTTAATATGACATCCGGTCAGGTATCGGGCTACGAAGCACTCGCTCGACGAAAAGATAATCAAGGTCATTCAGTATCGGTTGCTGAGTTATTCTTTGACGACAAAGTATCCACATCCTCCAAGCTGGCTATTGATCGTCACGTTCGTCATCTTGCCTTAAAGAAAACGCTTCATTTAGTTAACGAAGAATTTTTAACGATTAACATATCACCTAGCTGGATTGAAAACCTTGACTCGACGATAGTGATTCCCACTTTGGAAATGGTTGATAGTTTGGGGGTTAACCCTAGCCGTATTATCATAGAGATTACGGAGACCTATGGTGACACTAGTAAACTTAAAAGATTAGTTAATGCCTATCACGATGCGGGCTATCGTGTAGCGATTGATGATTTTGGCGAAGGTGCCTCCCAAATTGATCGTTTGATTGCCCTAGAGCCCGATATCATTAAAGTCGATATGCACTTGTTTAAACGCGCCTCTTTAGGCGGTATTGCCTCAGCCGTTGTTCAATCCATTAATACTATTGCTCAACGTAAAGGTTGTGAAATGATTTTCGAAGGCATAGAAACCGAAGACGAGTTGAACTTTGCATTAGACTGTGGGGCTAACTACGTACAGGGGTGGTTGTTTCAAAAATCTCAATCAGACTTTATTTTAACTTCCAAATTTGTCGAGCAAACGAAAGTTCTCAAGAATAATTTTCTCCGAAAAAAAAGCTCTCGTCACATACAAATAGCAGAGCATATGAGCGCGGTAATGAAGCAGGTGGTCAACATATGCAATACCGTACAAAAAAGTAATCAAATAAAAAGTGCACTGGAAAAATTCGATCTGAACTTGTTACACCAACTTGGGATTCAAAGGGTATTTTTGTGTGATCAAGAAGGCAATCAAATATCACCAAATTATGAAATAAATACTCATCAAATTGATGTGCATGACAGCTGCATGGGAGCCAATTGGTCGCACCGGCCTTATTTTCCTCTGCTCACTGCAATGAACTCATTTCAGTTACGGCATATGATTGTGTCTGAACCCTATCGAGATGTGATGAGCGGAAGACTATGTAAGACCTTAGCTAGTTTTTTGTCTACTAACAAAGTGTTGCTTGTGGACGTAAATACTAGCGATCATGTGCTACACGTCAGTGATGATACTGAGTGACTCTTGGAAATTGTAAACAGAGACTTACTCAGAAAGTGATCTTTCATTTTCAATGCTAAATGTTTTATACCTGAATCATTATATTCAGACTGCCTCTGAACAGAAAAATATTGAAGGCAAAGAGACTGCCACTCCATACCACCCATTCAAAGAAGTCATTAGGATGGCCGCTAAAGCACCATAATCCCACACATTACACAAAGCACGCTTATTACCGTTTTAATGTTGGCTGTTATAAGACTGTTCTTTTGACAAAAAATAACAGTTTGAAATAATTCACACTGTTGATTTTTCTCTAAGCAGAATAAATAGTTAAGTGGCCAATCGTTTTCTAACAATTTTATAGTATGTATGGCCAGTTTTGGGTTTAATCTAGGGAATACTTATTAGTGGACAACACAATGGCTGGTAGTAAAGGCTCAATCGTTATTTTAACCGGTGCAGGCATTTCAGCCGAGTCGGGTATACAAACCTTTCGCGGCGCAGATGGATTGTGGGAAGGCCACAGAGTAGAAGAAGTTGCATCCCCAGAAGGCTTTGCTGCTAATCCAGAATTGGTATTAGATTTTTATAATCAACGACGCAGGCAGTTGTTGTCTGGTGAGATAAGTCCAAATTTGGCCCATATGGCCTTGGCTAAATTAGAGTCAGACTATAAGGGTAAGGTGTTACTCGTCACCCAAAATGTCGATGACTTACATGAGCGTGCGGGCAGTAAAAATTTACTGCACATGCATGGCGAACTGCTAAAAAGCGTGTGCGCCAGCTGCTTTGATATTACTGAGCTGCGCAGTGATCAAGACAGTTCTCAAGCTTGTGAGCAATGCGGCAAGAATAGCCTTCGTCCAGATATCGTCTGGTTTGGTGAAATGCCTAAATATATGGATGAAATTTCTGACCGTCTGAGTCAATGTGAATTGTTTATTTCCATTGGTACATCAGGCAATGTATACCCCGCTGCAGGTTTTGTTGAACTGGCCGCAAGTTATGGCGCTCACACCGTCGAAATTAACCTAGAGCCAACGAGCACCACTAACCGCTTTGCTGAGCATATCCATGGCAAAGCGGGTGATGAAGTACCAAAATTTATAGAAGAGTTATTAGCTCAATAATATTGAACAAAATTATTGAGCGGGAAATTTCAAACACACGAAGAGCCATAATTTAATGGAAACTCCTTTCACCTATTTACTGCGTGTACGCTATGCCGATTGTGATGCGCAACAAGTCGTTTTTAATGCCAAATATGCGGAATACGTAGATGTTGCTGCAACAGAGTACATCAGAGCGGTATGGGGAAGTTTTAATACATTGCTTGAGAAAGGCTTTGATAATCAAGTCGTCAGTTTAAAAATAGATTGGAAATCATCAGCTGTGTTTGATGATGTCGTTGGTATTCGGATGCAAACAACCCATATTGGGAATAGCTCGTACGCTGTTGAGGCCGAGTTTTTTAACTACGACACTAAGGCAGTTTATGCTGTAGGTACTGTTGTTTATGTCATGGTGAGTACAGACGATTATACCAAGGTGACCATTCCTCAAGAGTTTAGGCTAAAAATAGAGCAGGGTGCCTCTGGTGTGGTGATAAATCATGCTGGTGTTTAACGGCAATAATAAGTCGTTTATGTAAAATGCTCAATTTACGTTATATCGGCATGTAATCTTCTTTTTTTTTACAGGAAAATATCAGTAATAATGAAACTACAAGACATAAATAAAAACCGTTATCGCAAACATATAAACATTGTGATTGTGGCGACAATTGTTAGCTTGGCGGTCATGGCGTTAAGCTTTGGTCAGATTCTTATTGTCATGTTGGGCAGTGAAGACGGTGATAATTTTATTCTAAATTTAAGTGGCGTGGTGCTGGCAGGGGCTATTTGTCTGTTGGTACTTCTTAATCTTCGTCACCATGAATTCATGACCGAAGTCCATTATGTTTGGCAGCTTAAACAAGGTTTGAATAAAATATATCGAAAACTAAAAAAGATTGAAGCGGCTAAAGTCGAGGGTGATATTAATGCCATCATAATATTAAATTATTATTATGCGGCCAGTAGCCAGCTGTATAAATTAGAAGACAACACCATCACGATGGATACGCTTCAAATACAAATAAATAAATTACAAGAGTTGATAGAGTCTAAAAATTTAGCAGTATCAACTGAGAATTATCAACCTTCTATGTTAGAGAGTTTTTGATCGTATTTTAATTTCACTTCCAAAGTAAAGGATCAACACAGTAATAGGTTTTAAATTCATTATATAGCTCAGGGTGCTTGTTAGACATTTGCTGTGGCTTCTCAAAAAATACTTCTGTGGCGACAGCAAAAAATTCAGCCGGGTTAGTCGCACCATAGTAATCCATTACGGTTTTATCATGATTTTCACTGGCTTTAATCAGAGCTGAAAATTCTTTCGCTAATATTTTTGCCCATAGCTTATAACTATTTTTCTTCAGTAACGGCGCTCCATTTGCAGAGCCAGACTCACTGTCTAATTGATGTGAAAACTCATGTAAGGAAACATTATGTCCATCGTTAAAGTTTTCAATACCCTGTTCAACATTATCCCAAGACAGGATCACTTTACTGTTATCCCATGATTCTCCGAGCAGGTCGGCGCTCATCTGACTAACCGTTCCATCAGGATTGTGTTGTTGACGCTCCACCTTAAACGCATTGGGGTAAACCAGAATATGTTTCAAAGTGGGATAAACACCAGTCTTACGATTCAGTAATAACAAGCACGCTTGAGCTGCAATGGTGACACGGATTTCATCATTGATCTCAAGCCCACCGCAAGCATGAAAATATTTCTTTGCGACAAACAGTTTAATCATGTCGTGCAATTGTTTTTGTTCTGACTCACTAAGTTTCTGTAAAAAAGGCAATCGACGAAGAACAATAGCTTGCCAGTGTTCTGGAAAAGAGCGTTCAAGAATACGTTTGTCGCGCCATGAAGGGTAAACAATTGAAATAGTAACAATCGTTACAATAATTAAAAGTATGAGAGTTGCCGTCATTTTTTAAATTCAGTCAATAAATAAACACTACTTTAGATATCCCAAATAAAAGGCGAACGAAAAATGGGAGAGTCGGTGGAATATAAATGCTCGCGCGTTAAATCTACTACAAGAAAACGACCGATGCCAATCGCTGTTAAGTATTATTCATAATCATTAAGTCGATTTTTTGGTGCGGCATGCCGACCAAGCCTGACGGCTAATTATGATTTGTCGCGAGACAAAAAACCGCCAGCTGGTGGCTTTCTATTCTTAAGGAGCTTGATTACCAAGTAGATGTGCTTGCTCAAAAACTTGGTGTGAATGTTAGAACTTTGTATAGAAGGCTGGGTGAGCATGGGATTAGCATTGAGGATGAGTATAAGTAACTACTAATACTCTTGAATCAAGGGCCAGATTGATCTGTAAGAGTTTTTAGCGTTTACGCGTTTTTTTGCCCATCGTTTGTGCGCCTAAGACAATCATTCGGATCATTTCAATTGTCTGTTCCGTCAGCTTTTCTCTTTCATCTTCGGGAGCGTCGGCGGCTATTGCGCCCATTGTAAATACCAGTCTAGTAATCGCTTTGGCAACCACCTCGGGTTTATAGGTCACTACTTTAGAGGTTAACTGAATACGTTCAATCTCATCGCGCAATTCGTCTTCAAAAAAACTGAGTTCACGATCAACGGCGAGTCGAAATGGTTCTGGACCCGTTGACATCTCTCTAAGTAATACCTGTAAATACTTACCTTCACCGCCGAGTTGTTTCATAAAGGCTTCGATTGAGCCGCGAATAACGCCGTGCTTAAGAGCTGCGCATTGACGCGATTCACGTATGACACCTCTCAAGCTTCGCCCCGCTTGATCAATAACCGCAACAGTAAGCTCGTTCACATCCCTAAAATGGCGATAGAAGGTGTTGGGTGCGATTCCGGCTGCGCGGGCTACTTCACGTAGAGTTAGCGTGGAGACACTGCGATTGGAGTCGAGCAGGCCAACGGCGGCGTCCATTACATCTTGAGCGGTAACTGTACTCGTTTGTTTACCGATTTTTTTCTTCACAATAATAATCTCTGCGGCTAATCAGGCTCTAGGTTAGCGTATTTTTATACTCTTGTGTATACGTTTATATATCCACCTGTATATACAGGCGAATATACAAGTGTATTGACATGGGGATATACAGGTGTATAGTGCCTCTCATTGAATAAATAAAGAGCGTTTATATGTTTGCAATAGAAGGAAAAGGGGTTGGTCCTAAACGGTTCTTAGCGCCGTTTATGTCGGCCACGCAATATGATTTTTGGGCGCGACAGCTTGGTAGTACAAGCTCTTGGGATCGTTGCTTTGCACGTGTGTTAAGTCGTGTAGAAGAGGCGAATAATACAATTACATTGCGTTTAGCTCCGAATAAGAACTTTGATGGTTTTCTGACAGGTCAGCACGCTAACCTTACCGTTGTAATAAATGGGGTTCGGATAACGCGCAGTTATAGTTTTTCTAGCACGCCTAACAAGCATGGTTGGGTAGAGTTTACAGTAAGCCGTGATCCAGCTGGTTTGATGAGTCGTTGGTTATTCGATCATGCGCACCCAGGTACAGTGTTAGAGATAGATAGTAGTTTTGGCGATATGACAGCCTCTACTTTTACAGACAAACCGCTAACCCTCTTGGCCGCTGGTAGTGGTATTACACCACTCATGGCTCTGCTGCGTGAGCAGGTTGAACAGGGTATGCCGCGCCCAATAACCTTGGTGTATTGGGTAAGAGCAACCGATCTCTTGTGTTTTCAACGTGAACTTACCGAGATTGCACGCAATTTTAAAGACTTTAACGTACATACGGTGATCACCTCCGAAGCCCCAAATCAACGTATCAGTGCGGCGCAACTAGGTGAATTGGGCGTAGATATTGGTGGTTCCCAAGTTTTAGTCTGCGGAGGCAACGAATTCGTGGAGCAAGCAAGAATATGCACCGTAAAAGACGCCTACAGTTTTCATGCTGAGGCATTCACTCCGCCGAAAGCTATGGCTGTTAATGAGCAAGAGCAACGATTTACCATAGAGCTGACAGCAAGCGGGCGGAGCGTTGAAATCTCGAATCAACACACGCTGCTAGAAGCGTTGGAACAACAAGGTGTCGCGGTTTCATCGGGGTGTCGGATGGGTATTTGTAATACCTGTAGCTGCATGAAAACCAGTGGTATTACCAATAATATTGATTCCAAGGCAGGGGATGCAGACTCCAATTCACAGATTCGTCTGTGCGTTACAAGGGCTGCGTCTAATTTACAGTTGGCGCTATAAGCTGTTGGCACCATAAGCAGTTGGCGCCATAAGCAGTTGGCAATCTAATCAGTTTGAAATTGAAGCAGAACAGCTCAAAAAATATTGGAGACATACGATGAAATCAAATAAAAGTAGAGTGCTAAGTCAAAATGAAATTAACCAGTTTGGTGAGGAAATAGAGGACATTAAGCGCGTTGCTATGGCGGCGGTTGGTGAGGTGGATTCGCGTTATATTCGCCGAATAGTCAAAGCGGTACGGTATACGGAATTTGCTGGGAGAGGGTTCTTGATGTTGAGCCTATTTCCTCCATTTTGGGTGCTTGGAACCTTGTTATTGGCCCTGTCGAAAATTTTAGAAAATATGGAATTAGGACACAATGTTTTACACGGTCAATATGACTTTATGAATGATCCTGAGCTAAATGGTCAAACCTACGAGTGGGATCACGCCAGTACCGCCGACAGTTGGAGAAGATCACACAATTTCAAGCATCATACCTACACCAATATTAAAGGTATGGACGATGACATCGGTTACGGCTTATTGCGGTTGTTCCCAGAACAACGCTGGCGTCCATTCTATCTATTGCAGCCGATGTACGCGGCAATACTGGCTTTATTGTTTCAGTGGGGAATTGCGATACAAGAATTGGAGTTGGGGAAGTTACTTTCCGGTAAAAAAACAAAGCAAGAAACGAAAGATGAATTTAGGCCTATGGCAAAGAAAATGCGCTATCAGTTGTTAAAGGATTATGTCTTTTTTCCTTTACTGGCGGGCCCTTTATTTTTCAGTGTACTAGCAGGTAATTTAGTCGCCAATTTACTCCGCAATTTATGGACATTTATTATTATATTTTGCGGACACTTTACTGCGGATGCAGAAGTATTTCCAAAGTCGGTGTTGGATGAAGAGTCACAAGGCCATTGGTATATTCGCCAGCTTCGCGGGTCGTCTAATCTCTCCGGTGGCAAGTGGTTCGATATTCTTAGTGGCAACTTAAGTCACCAAATTGAGCACCACTTATTTCCAACGGTACCAGCATGGCGCTATTCTCAGATGTCTTGTCAGGTTCAAGAAGTGTGTAAAAAATACGGACAACATTACAACAAAGGTTCGTTCCCAACCCAATTTGGGCAAGTAGTTTATCGAATGTTTCGGCATGCATTTCCGTCACAGTCTTCCACGCCATCTGTTTCTGTTCTTTGAAGGCAGCACAGGTGTGGCTTGCTGGCTAGGTGACTTCGGAATCAGTCGTTTAGCCAATGTGACACAAATTGTTTTTTATTAGTCACGTTCTGCAAAGATACGTGCAAATTATTTAGATATTATTTTCGGACTAGGCAAATAACTGCTTGGCCTAACAAAGAAGGAATACAACATGGGTATCATCTTATCAATATACGCTTCGGTTCTGGCTCTTGGTATTTATCAAGAGCTTTACTCAGCGTAAAAATGACATGAATAAGAGCTTCAAAAGCTCACTATATTAACGAAAATTTAATTAGAACGTTCAGATAGAAAATTTAAGGAAATAATATGACTATTATCGTAACTCTGTATACAGCGATACTGGCTTTAGGCGTTTATCAAGAGTGGCATGGAAATGATTCCATGGCGCAGGAATCCTAAATCAATGGTAGGTTATTTGAAATTTAACCTTATATCTAACAATCCGACCCCAAAGGCAAATTGAGCTGCAACAACATATATAAATATTATGTCAGTATTTTTGATTTATTCTCAAAAATCCTATTAAAAGGCGCTACAATTTATATCTGTGAATACAATAAATATCAACGTTTTTAAAGCGTTATCAGTTATACAAACTAGAAAATTATTTCGTAAGTGGAGTGAGCGCTATAAACATTAAGAGCGGTTCTATTTGTATCCTTCTCAGCTTAGGGTTGTGCCTAAGCCACTTGTCTTGGTCTGCCTCTAGGCCGGTTATAACCTTCTCCTGCGGAGTGGTAGAAACCCTTCCTGTATGGAAAGGACTAATGGATGTCTATACTCAAGCCTTTGATAAACTCGGCTACGATTTTTCTATGGTATACGTTAATACCAATTGGGAGCAGAAAGAGCTCAAACGCGGTAGCTTTGGCGGCACTTGTGTTAGGCGAAGGGACTTTATTTCCGAATTCGGACTTAATAACCTGGTGTTAATAGATACACCCGTTTCTCTGCAAGAAAGGTCTGTATGGGGACATTTGGAGCAGTTGGGTGATTCAACTAAGCATGACTCAACCCAAAATAACCCGTTCATGGCTGCCGGCTCTGAAGTGGGTTTTTTACGAGGTGCTTCTATAGAAAAGTACCTAGTCGAACACTACCCTGATGTAACTCTTGTCACATTTTTAAAATCCGAGTCTGGCTTAAAGGCACTGATCGCTAAGCGAATTGATTATTGGGTAGGTTATTCGGCACCAGCAAATTTTAATTTTCAAAAGTTCGGGCTCAACAGTGTTGCCAAAATAGGCGATGTGGAAGCCGTAACGCTTTACGCCTATTTAAATAAAAAACATAAGGCTCTTGCTGGACCTCTAAAAGCTGAACTAAAAGCGATTTTTTTTGAGCGTGGTCATTTGATCGAGTGATTGTTTTTAAATTGCATGGGTTATTACCTAACTGTGATTTTAGATTTGGAGGCACGTGATCATAAATAGGATATCAAAACGTATGAACAAACAGATTTTAAAAATTTCTGACGATTTCTGGAACATCCGCGGTGAATTTAAAATCGGAGGGATTTTGAATATAGGAACCCATGCCTCGTTGGTTAAGAGAGGCAACGGCAAGTTTGTGTTGCTGGACGCCTATACGTTGAAAGGTGAGGTGAAAGAGCAGGTGGACTTACTCACGAATAATGGCGCGGAAATAGAAGCCATTATTAACCTACACCCTTTTCATACCGTGCATGTGCAAAAATCTCACGAGCAATATCCAAGTGCAAAACTCTACGGAACACAACGACATCATGACAAATTTCCAGATCTGCCTTGGCAGCCGGAACTGACGGAATCAGGCGAATGTGCAGCTCTATTTGCGGATGACCTCGAGTTTTCAGTTCCCGCTGGTGTTGACTTTATGTCCAGTAATGAGCATTTACATTTCGCATCCGTATTGGCTTATCACAAAAATTCAAAGACGATTCATTCGGACGATACGCTGATGTATCTGGAGCTGCCTGGCCTACTAGGCAAGATAAAAAAACCAGAAATCACGTTTCACATGACTTTACCAAAAACACTTGAAAAACGAGCAGGGGCGGTTGAGGAATTTCGAAACTGGGCAACGAATCTCGCTGAGCAGTGGCACGAAGCTGAGAACCTTTGCGCGGCGCATTCGGCAACATTATTGAACTGCGATAATCAAAAATCATCTATAGCAAATAGAATATTAACCGCATTGCAGCGAGTGGAAAAATCCTTGAAAGCGCATGAGAAGAAATTTGGTTAAGCACCACTTGCAAAAGCTTAATTATCATAAAGCAATGATTAGACATTGCGATGAACGATTGAACTTACATAGACTATATTGAACTCAAATAGACTATTGTGGCGTTAAACCTTTATCTACTCTTTGGACATTCTATGCGTATATTTATAACGGCTTCACTCATTATTTTTCAATTACTGTCTTTTTCTGCGATTGCACAACACGAAGGCCTAACTAATGAAATGAGGGGTAAGGTTGCCGTCATTACAGGCTCTAGCAGTGGTCTTGGTCTGGAGTTAACCAAGTTAGCTATAGCTAATGAAATGCACCTAGTGCTGGTCGATATTAACCCAGAAGTTTCTAATCAAGTGGTTGAGCAGTATCTGCTCGATGGTGGTAAGGCGGTGAGTGTACATGCTGACTTATCTGATCCAACACAAAGAAGTACCATAATTGAAGGTGCGATAAATCAATTTGGGAAAGTCGATTATTTATTCAATAACGCTGGTTATGCGTATATGTCGAGCTTGGCTGACCATGATATGGCTGAAGCCAAAAGACTCTTTGAAGTAAATTATTGGGCCTATGTTGATCTCTCGCAAAGGGCTTTGCCACACATGATTAAGAACGGCCGTGGACACATTATCAATACGGTATCAGTTCTTGGTGTCATACCAGGGGGAGCTCAAATGGGTCCTTATGCGGCCACTAAGCATGCGCTAGTCGGCTTCTTTCAATCAACTGCAACTGAACTTAAGGGAAGTGGAGTGCATGTCAAACTAGTTTGCCCCGGCGGTATGAAAACCAACATTATTCCAAACGCCAGAGGAAAATATGTCGATCAAATGCAGCATGTTGATGATAATTGGGAGCCGCCTGTAATTGTTGCAAAACAAATTTTTGAAAACCTGCACGACGGAAAAATATTGCAATATCCTAGTATCGCCGAAGGTATGTATAAACAGTATCTGCAAACGGTAATGTAACTAGAGACTCGGTAATATTTTGCTGTTTCAGAGCCGGGATAATCGTTTATTTTTACAATCTCTCTCTTATTGAAGGTGTATAGTGCGGTCAGTATTTCTAACAAGATAAACGAACGATATGCCCAGCTACTACCTTCATACTAAAAATGCTCAACAGGCGCTAGAAGCTATCTCCAAAGGGTTGCCTAGCGTCCGGCTGTCCACTGATTTAAATATATCCGAACGAGATTATTCCATAAGTAACCAAAGCTTGGTGCTCGACGAAGACAATCGACTTTCAATAACCGAACTCAAAAAAGTCGTCAAGAAGACTCAGAGGATATACCTTTGTCGTGATGGCGATATGCATGCACTTGAAGATCGTAGTTCTGGTTACTACAAACTTGTACCCACCGATGGAGCTCCTCTGCTAGAAATTAGCGGCGTTAAGATGCATATATCCAAGGGCACAGATCCTTTTACTAGCGCTTCTGAAATGGCGGAGCAGGCCGTGAGCAAGGGGGACAATGTGCTCGACTGCTGCAGTGGCTTGGGCTATGCGGCCATCGCTGCTCACCGACTAGGTGCAAGCGAGGTTCTCAGTATAGAGCTAAGTCCTGAAGTCATGGGATTGCGCGAGCAGAATCCATGGTCAAAAGATCTTGGGGAAGAGGGAATTTTGCAGATTCAAGGCAGCAGCTTTGAATTCATAACCACATTGCCTGAGATTTCTTTCGATTCGGTTATTCACGATCCACCGCGTTTTTCTCTAGCTGGTGAGCTCTATAGCGAAACTTTCTATCGGGAGATCTACCGTGTACTGCGTAAGGGCGGTCGACTTTTTCATTACACTGGTAACCCTCATGTTGTAAATAAGGGAAGTAGTTTTGTCGACGGTGTTATCCGTCGACTCAAGGCGGCTGGTTTCAAGAATGTGAAAAAGGTCGAACATCTGATGGGGGTCAGCGCGCAGAAGTAATAGAGTAAAGGGCTCGTATAATTCAGAGAATCACACTCATATCTTAAGGACTAAACTCCAATATCATGACGAGAAAGACATTACATTTAAAAGTAAAAAGAAATAAAGATCCCAAGCCGGTACCAACTGATGAGCCGATCGAGAATGCATTCGAAGGTGATCCTAAAAAGAGGTTTTTAAACGGCGTAGCCATAAACCCATCTCAGTGTATTCGTCTGGAATTAGGCTCTCAGCAACTCACCGCTAGAGCTTTGGACTTGATCACGCCAATCGGTCTGGGGCAGAGAGGTTTGATCGTTGCTCCACCGGGCTGCGGGAAAACGACCTTGTTAAAACATGTTTGTCAGTCGGTGGGACAAGCTTATCCTGAGATAAAGCTTTACGCGTTACTCATCGATGAAAGACCGGAAGAAGTAACTGATTTCAAACGCAGCGTACCCGCAGAAGTTCACGCTTCGTCTTCGGATGATAGTTACAATCAACACGTTCGTGTGGCCAATGACCTAATTAATAAGGCTATGCAGGAGGCCGGTGAAGGTCATGATGTAATGATCGTCATTGACTCACTCACAAGGCTTTCGCGTGTTCATAATGCAGAAGGAAAGAGCAGCGGTCGTACTATGTCGGGCGGGGTTGACTCGAGGGCGATGGAAATACCACGAAGACTTTTTGGGGCGGCCAGAAAGATTGAGAATGGAGGATCGCTAACCATTATAGCGACCATACTCATTGATACCGGAAGCCAGATGGATCAGGTGATATTTGAAGAATTCAAAGGCACAGGCAATATGGAAATTGTTTTATCGCGTGAGGTTGCGAACCAACGTATTTTCCCCGCCTTGGATATCTCAAAAAGCAGCACGCGTCGCGAAGAACTTCTGCTCAATTCAAAAGATCTCGAAAAGATAAGAGTTTTACGCCGGTCACTGACCAATCTTAAACCGGCACAAAGCGCCAAGAAGCTTGTAGAGCTACTTGAGAAATACCCAACGAATACAGAATTACTTTCCTTCATGGAGCAATAAGAGCTAAACCAACATGATTATTAAAAAGCCTTCAACCAGTAAGTTTGAGCAAGTGCGTGCAGAGCAACTTGAATACAACGCCAAGCAGGAAAAGGGCTATCGTGAACAGGCGTTAAAATTATTCCCGTGGATTTGTGGCCGTTGTACTAGAGAATTTGATCGCAAGAACCTGTCAGAGCTAACCGTGCATCATGTTGATCATAATCACGACAGCAATCCCAGTGACGGTAGCAACTGGGAGCTGCTGTGTATTTATTGTCATGATGAAGAACATACAAAATTTGAGAATCTTGTGCGCTATGGCAGTACGACAGCCACCGAAGTAAAAGCTGCTACCTATAATCCGTTTGCCGACTTGAAAGAAAAAATGGGGGGGGAGACGTTATGAAATGGAATCCGTTTAATACCTCTATTGGCTTGGCACTCGGTGGCGGCGCGGCAAAAGGAATCGCCCATATTGGTGTACTTAAAGCTTTTGAAGAAGAACAGGTGAAAATCTCATATTTATCTGGCACTAGTATTGGCGCCTTGGTTGCCTCTTATTATGCTTTTGGTAAAAGCGCTAGCGATATTTTGGAGCTGGGCGAGCAGCTAAGTTTTAAACGCATGACGAGCTTTAATTTATTGAGAATGGGTGGGGTATTTACGACCGACCAAATACGCACAATGATCCACCGTGATTTGGGTGACGTATCCATAGAATCAGCAAAAATCCCCTTGGCTATATGCACTACCGATATTGTAAGTGGCGAACAGGTGGTGTTTGAAAAAGGCAATTTGGCCGATGCTGTTTGTGCTTCTGTTGCCGTTCCGGGCATTTTTGTTCCTGTTGAAGTAAATGGCCGCACGCTAGTCGATGGCGGTATTGTGGAAAACGTGCCGGTTTCGCTACTTGAAGATATGGGTGCCGGTATTATTGTGGGAGTCGATCTTAATGGGGTAAAAGAATACCCTAAACCATCAGGCATGATGGATGTGTTAAGTAATGCGGTTGATATTTGTATCGATTTAAAAACTCGCGATCAATTGAAGCGTGCCGATATTGTAGTCTCCCTTGATTTGACTCATTACAGCAGAAGTGACAATACCCACTGTATTGATCAGCTTATGTTAGAAGGGTACTACCCTATGAAAGCTAAAATACAAAAGTTGCTCTGGTTTAAACGAGCGAATATCCTACGCTTTTTGATTAAAATACTACTAGAAATTATCCCGCTCAAAATACCTGAACTTATCAAACGACAAATCAGGTCAACACTGCCTATTATCAAAATAAAGTAACATCCTTTAAAACCACCTGATATTTCTGCTATTTTAATATATTGACCTTTAAAGTTTTGTGTTTTCAGGCCGAATAATCGATGACAGGGTTGTTTTGATTTAATTTAATAAGGTGGTGGTAATGTTTGGGTTTACATCTAAAGCTAATAATGAAGTTCAAGCACTCTTGGATCAGGAAATCCAGAGGTCTGCAGAGGTAAGTGCTCAGCTAGATGCGATAGGTCGGGCCATGGCCACTATAGAATTCAAACCTGACGGAACGATAATAACAGCCAATGACAACTTTCTTGCAGTCATGGGTTTTAATCTTGAAGATATAGAAGGGAAGCATCATTGTATCTTTTGTGATCCGAGTTATACCAAGACTAATGAATATCAAGAATTTTGGAGTAATTTAAATTCCGGAGAATTGGTCAGAGGGCAATTTGAGCGCTTTACCAAAACTGGAGATTCCTTGTGGCTTGAAGCATCCTATAATCCTGTTTATTCTGCGGCAGGTGAGTTGATTAAAGTGGTCAAGTTTGCGACTGATATCACAGAGCAGGTTGAAGAAGCACAGGAGCAAAAAAGTATCATCAATGCTCTTGATCGTGCCATGGCAATGATTGAGTTCGATAGTAGCGGCCATATATTAACGGCTAATGAAAACTTTCTGGTTACAGCTGGCTATAGCCTAGACGAGCTTAAGGGCAAGCATCATCGGATTTTTTGTGAAGAAAGTTTATATAAATCAACTGAATATCAACAGTTTTGGCAAAAGCTAAATGCTGGTGAATTTGTTTCAGGTCAGTTCAAACGCTTAAATAGCCACGGCGACATTATTTGGCTTGAAGCGAGTTATAACCCCATCTTTGATGTTAAGGGTAATTTATCTAAAATTGTTAAGTTTGCTTCTGATATAACAGAGCGTGTAACAACCGCTAATGCCGCACAAGATAAAGCCTATACGACATCCTTAGAAACAGATAAGTCGGCACAAGAAGGTGCTGGTGTTGTACAAAAAACTATTAGTTTGATGAAGTCTTTATCGCAAGATATTCAAACGGCCTCGACAAATTTAGATGAGCTTAACAAGCAGGCCGATCAAATTAATAATATTGTTAATACGATTAGCAGCATAGCGGATCAAACAAATTTACTGGCTCTTAATGCGGCGATTGAAGCCGCCCGAGCAGGTGAGCAAGGTCGTGGATTTGCCGTGGTGGCTGATGAAGTTCGTCAACTGGCCGCGCGTACTTCTACCTCTACTACCGAAATTGGTGATGTGGTTAATAAAAATTTGGAACTGTCTAAAGCCGTCACTAGCACCATGGAAAGTAGTTTGGCACTAGTAGATTCTGGTGTTGAAGAAGTAGAGCGTCTTAGTGATGTGATTTCAGATATAAATAAGGGTGTTAGCTCAATTGTTGAAGTCATTAATAGCCTAAATACAAAAAAGTAAATGACCCTTTAGCTTGATGAATTCAGTTTTACTGTGGACCTGTATTGTCTTTTGTCGGAAACGGGTTTCCGGTTTTCTATAGGTTATCCGTTGCCATGTGTTTGATTTTTTAAGTGCGGGAAGGTTTTTTATTATGAGCTTTCCATAGCTCAAATCTATAATTTCTTGGTTTTCCCATTCCTTGAGATTCTTGTTTACCGCCTGTCTTGAGGCAGCCACCATAAAACTGATGTCTTCCTGTGTAATCCTAAAGCTAAAACGAATGCCGTCAGATTGTTCCTACCTAGGCTGCTAGCAAGTTGATCTAAGCGAATTGTGTTTGTTTAATGGACTAGTATGTATCACATCTGGTTGAGGTTCTGGTATTAAATCGTCACAATTATGTCCGAATAACAACGCATAAATAAACCACAGAGTTTCATTTAATGATAATTAAGAGAGGTTAGCA
Source organism: Cellvibrionaceae bacterium (assembly GCA_034112445.1). Lineage (GTDB taxonomy): Bacteria > Pseudomonadota > Gammaproteobacteria > Pseudomonadales > Cellvibrionaceae > Pelagadaptatus. Next base: position 31,316 of record JAWUVI010000028.1, read on the forward strand.
TGAGTCAATTAAATACCGCATTTATTACAGGCGCCGGTGGGTTTATAGGTAAGGTCCTGGTTCGCCAGTTGATTAAAGAGGGTGTCGGTGTTGTTGCTTTGGTGATGCCTCAAGAGCCTATACCCAGTGAGTGGGAAGGCCATGTGAGGACCGTTATTGGTGATGTTCGAAATCTAAAAGCCGTGGGTGATGAGGTAGGCCCAGTTGATGCCATTTTTCACTTGGCGGCTATCGTTAGTGATTGGGGTGGACAGCAAGAACACGTCGATATAACCGTTCATGGTACGGAGCAGGCCATAGAATTAGCGTTAGGCTGGGATGCTCACTTTGTTGTTACCACCAGCGTTTGTGCCTATGCCAGCTCTTTAAGTCAAAGTGGCTTAAATGAAGAAACTGCGTTGGGGGTTCCATCCTCAGCTTATGAGTTCTGCAAGCAAGAACAGGAAAGAGTTACTCATGAAGGTGTTGCTCGCGGTTTGAAAGCCACCATTGTGAGACCTGCTAATGTGTTTGGGGTAGGTAGTCAGCATTGGGTTACTTCTCTGGTTGGTATGATGCGTGATGGCAGCCCTTGTCTTTTAGGTGATGGCAGCAAGAATGCCGGTTTGGTACATGTTAAAAATTTGGTCACTATGTTGATTGCGGCGGCACGCTCTGATTGCACTAAAGGAGAGATTTTTGTCGCTTCTGATGGTTTTGGGGTTACCTGGAAAAATTATTTAGAGTGTCTTTCTGACGTAGCTGGAACGCCTAAACCTAAAAGTATTCCAGTGTTTGTGGCTTATACTTTGGCTGTTGTTCTTGAGTGGTGGGGGAGCTTGATTAAAAAGAAAGAACGTCCGCTAATGACTCGTCATTCTTATCGGTTAATGGCCAGTCCTAATGATTTTCATCCAGCTAAGGCAAAAGAGTTGTTGGGTTATCAGCCGGTAATTAGCTTTGATGAAGCAATTGAAGAGTTGGCAGAGTCTTTCAAAGAAAAAAGCTAATTCAGCATTAATGTGGTTTCTCTTTTAAAGAGAAAAAATTATGATCCCGCATAAAAGTATTTCGCTTATATCGGTTGGGCTTGCCTGTAAAGGCTGGCTTTTCCTTCCGGCCGAATCCAAAATAAAGCCCCCTGTTATTGTTATGGAGCTCTGATTGAGCAGGTAAAATCTGAATAAGAGAAGGTCTTATCCAAACGTTTTCTGTGTTGAAGGCCAGAAGTCGCTTTGTGCACATATTAAGTGTTAGAGAGGGGATCTTCTGGTTTTATATCTAGCTCTTCCAGCATAGATATAATTGGTCCTAGGTGAGCTGATTTATCAGCTCCTTTTGTATAAACCAAATACACATTTCTCATTGTTTCTATGGTGTTTTTGACCTCAAATAGAAGCCCATCTTTTAAATGTTGAGCGACAAGTGCTCTGGGCAAGTAGGCGGCTCCACCGTGACTCAACAAAAACTCAAGTGCTATATGGCTCTGCTCGGTATATAACACTGGCGAAACAGGCTCATCAAAAAGCCTTGTTTGCTGCATGTTGAAAGAAGTTCCCCAGTCCACAAAAACATGACCTACCGATGAGATATCTTCAACTGAAATTCCTGATTGGCTAGAAACCATGATGAGTTGTAAATGCCCAATTCTTTTAGACTCGATATCAATATTTGTTGGTGCATCAAGAACAGTGATGATGTCAGCCCGTCCGCCGAGTAGAGATCGAATTAATTGCTGCGATGAGTTTATTTCCGTGCGTATATTCAAACTGGGAAACCGATCAGCTAATTTAGGAAGCACAGACTGTAAGAATGTATCCCAGAGGTTTGAAGTGCCTCCGAGTGCTAGCTGCATACCTTGTTTGCCAGAGGTGCCGACCTCCTGTAATGCTAATTGCCAAGTGGCCAAAAGGTTTTCGGCGTGAGGTAATAACCGCTCTCCAGCAGGGGTCAGCAAAATATTGTTTCTTTGTCGGGTAAACACTGCGGTGCCAATTATACTTTCAAGTTGTTTGACCCTTGAGCTTACGGCCGACTGAGTCAAAAAAAGATTATCAGCCGCATGTCCAAAGTGCCTTGTTTTGGCCACCTCAATAAACGTCATTAGAATGTCTGTATTCATACACCTGTCTCAATCGATTTTTATTATCGAAACTAGAAAAAACTATTGTTTTACAGCCTTATTGTTCATATAGATACTGCTGCCAAAGCCTCTCAGGAAGATTAAGAGTATTTGTCAATATGAATAAATTCAAGCCTTTCACCGCAAATAGTAAATTCTACGCACTCGAACATTTTCCATACGGCCTTAAACGCTGTGGTGAATTTACTAAGGATCAAGCCCTGCTTTTGGAGGCTCATGGCGCTTGTTACGACGCCCTTGATACTGGCGTTTTAGAACCAAGATGTGAAGAAGAGCAGCACTTTTTGGATGTTTGCCAAGGTAAGAAAGAAGCCGTAACGATTCATGAGAAGGTATGGCGAAAATTTTGTAAAAAAACTCAGGAGCCAAGAATTTATCAGATGTCAGATATCAGCAAAGGATCAAGTACAAGGTATAGAGAAGAGGAGATTGCAATGGACTTTGATGATTAATATTTATTTGTGGTGATGATAGGAATAATGATTACATTAAGAATAAGCACCTACGAAATCATATCCCCAATATCTACTCGCAAACGGTTAACTTCAATTATACTTGTGAAATAACTTAGCCTCCTATTGACCAGACAAGTATTATTGTTAATTTTTTATCATGGCGGCCGCTATAGTTTATATCACAGAGCAGGCCCATAGCCCCTCTGATCTACTTTAGACGTCAAGCAGTCAAAGCATTGCCATCAACTGCTATTAGAACGTCAAATCACTAATATCGACTATAAGAGGCTAAAGAGCACCGTGAATAAATTTATCTCTAATTTGAGTGTTAAAAATAAGCTACTGTCATTGATTGTTTTAGTATTGGTGGCCATGTTGCTAACAGAGGCCGCCGCACTTTCCTCTCTTAAAGAGAACCTCTACGAAGACCGAATGACCAAAACACGTAACATTGTTGAAGCCGCGCACAGCATTGTCGATTATTATTATCAACAGCAAGTCAACGGCGGTATGTCTGAGCAGCAGGCACAAGAGTCTGCCATTGAAATCATCAAGCATATGCGCTATGACAACGAGCAATACCTGTGGATAAACGATATGCAGCCGACGATGATCATGCATCCCTACAAACCGCAACTTAATGGCACTGATATTTCAGCAGTAAAAGATCCCAACGGTAAAAAGTTTTTTTCGGTCATGGCTAAAATCGTTCGTGCAGAAGGTCAGGGCTTTGTCGATTACCAGTGGGAAAAACCTGGTGAAACACACCCGGTTGACAAAATCTCTTATGTAAAAGGATTTAAAACCTGGGGCTGGATTTTAGGCTCGGGAATATATGTGGATGATGTTGAAACGATATTTAATCAAAATGTGATGCGCTCAATAATATTTTTAGTCGCTGTTATCTTAGTGTTAGGAGTTTGGGCTTGGGGCATAGCCACGGCTATTACCCGACCCGTTTCAGCCTTGCATCAGGTAATGAAAAACGTGGCATCATCAAAAAATCTAACTCTACGCGCAGAAACAGGTGGACGAGACGAGTTGGGTAAAATAGCGACATCCTTTAATGCCATGCTCGACGCCTTCCAGCAAACGATTCAGGATGTATCACAATCAGTTGAGCAATTGGCTTCTGCGGCGGAAGAACTATCAGTTGTCACAACCCAAACCAATACGGGTATTCAGCAACAGCATCGGGACATAGAGCTAGTAGCCACAGCTATGGAGAAAATGTCCGCAACTGTTGCAGAGGTATCCAACAACACCCACAGCACGGCTCAAGCAACTGAAGACGCACATAACGAAGCAACTAAAGGGCATGAAATAGTCAATAATGCTATGGGTGCCATTACTAAACTTGCTGGCGAAGTTGAACGAGCATCAAGCGTAATCAATGGCCTTGAAGAAGACAGCGATAATATTGGCTCCATACTGGATGTTATTCGCGCTATCGCCGAACAAACTAATTTACTGGCTCTTAATGCCGCGATTGAAGCCGCTCGTGCTGGAGAGCAGGGGCGGGGATTTGCCGTCGTTGCCGATGAGGTACGCACTTTGGCTAAACGCACGCAGGATTCAATTGAAGAAATTGAATCCATGATCAAACGCTTACAGGAGGGCTCTCGTAATGCGGTTGCAGTAATGGACGAGGGCCGGGATATGGCCTCATCAAGCGTGGCACAAATTTCTGAAGTGGCGCAGTCACTTAGCGCTATTAATGACACTGTAGGCACTATCAATCAAATGAGTACTCAGATTGCCAGCTCATCGGAACAACAGGCAGCTGTTGCCAATGAAATGACACAAAATATAACCGATATAAGCGGTGTAGCTGAATTAACCTCACAAGGTGCAGAGCAGACGTCGGTTGCCAGTCGTGAATTAGCCATGCTTGCAGAAAATCTACGCACAATTACTCGCAATTTTACTATCTAGTCAATGGGATTTATTAAAGGTTTCAATGTGACCGAAACAAATTATGCCCAGCCTGCCTAATCAGAACTTCACGATTTTCTCCGTGCCCGATCAAGCAAGGTCACGTACCTCTGATGTGGTTGTGTTGTTAATTGATAGAACTAGACAGGAAGATGTGACACTTCGTAACCTGACTGACCGACTGGGAGATCGAACCTTTGGTATGCTGTTAGTGCTTATGGCGGTTTTTAACTTTATTCCGCTTGTTTCGGTCTTTTTTGGTGTGCTTATCAGCCTGTTAGGTATGCAAATGGTTGTTGGAATGAAAAGCGCCCGATTGCCAAAGATGGTTCTTGATCGTCAGCTTTCTCCGGAACGCGTGAGAGCAGCTTTACAAAAAATCGAGCCTAAGCTGCGAAGCATTGAAAAGTATATTCGGCCACGTTGGCTTTTCACCGAGGCGCCGATAATAGACCGTATAAATGGTTTAGTGGTTATTGTGTTGGGAGCCATTATTACTGTACCAATTCCATTTACAAATCTGGTGCCAGCGTTACTCGTCATCCTTATGGGGGTAGGATTACTGGAGCGGGATGGATTGGTACAAGTTGCAGCGGCAAGTTTTGGATTGATCTTTTTAATTATTTTTACCTTTCTTGTGTTTGGACATTAGAATATTTTGAGGAGCCGGCATGTCCACTTCGCCCATCATTACTTCTTTGCAGGCTGTATTTTCTAAAATATCATGGATCGTTTTAGTCATGGCATTTAACGTTATACACGACAAGAAAGTTCAGCTGGACTTATTATGCAACGTCAGTTGCTTTGATGCCCTTTAATAATTTACCAAGCACATCTGCACCGGTAATAATTCGTGGTTCGTCACTCCATACCAAAACAGCATCGTAATCTATTGGCGAATCCTCTTCCTTTGACGTGTTTGGTAGAGACTTAAGGTGGGTGATCACCTCACCAATAGTTTTGTTCGTGTCCCGAATAACGAGTGGTCGGCGACAAAAATTATAGATATCGTAAGGCTTGTCATGGTCGAGTAGAGCTGCACGTAAGGCCGCATCAGCATCAAGTATTAAATGTGGATTACCCTGTTCGTCAGCAAGCACAACCCATCGATGACCGCTTGCGTTAACTTTCTGAAGAAATGGATCATCAACACTGCGGGTAACATCTGGGATGAGTGGTAAATCTACTCTGGTGGGTAGACAGATGATTGAGTCTGCATCCACAATCTCTCCCTCTTCGGTAACTTTCACCTTATCAACATCCAGGAAGTTAAGCGCCCCACGACCTTCGAGCATATCAATTTCAGAGTCATCGGCATGCATGTGCGCCATGATTATCGATGTTAATTCTTTCTCACGAAGGTAGTCGATACCTTCCTTGCCAAGCCATTTATCCAAAAACATCGCACAGGGCCGCGCAACAGGTGACAGAATGAATTGGTAAAATTTAAGTGCTGGCGTTAATAGCGACGCCATGCGCAAGGCATTGCGCGAGAAATAAGCTTGCGGAAGAATCTCACCGAATATAGTGATGAAAATAGTTGAGAAAAGAAAAGCTGTAATACCCGCCATGGCTGAGTCAGATAATAAGGTTAACAGCACGTTAATACTGACGTTTCCCCAAAGAATGGTAGTGAGCAGGAAGTTCGAATCTTGACGAGCCAATAGCACCTTGGCTGCTGTTTGGTTGCCTTGTTGAGTTTCTACTTCAAGTTGCAATCGACTAAGCGAAAAAAAAGCGAGATTGAGTCCGGAAAACATAGCTGATTGAGAAATACAAAAAACAATGCCAATCCACAATAATGAGTCAACGGTTAAATAATCCATCAGGGTAAAGCCTTAATTGCACTAGTAAGAGGAGGCGCATCATACGCGCAATATTAGTGTTGTATACATCATGGAATCAAAAAAACGCAAAGCAAGAAAACATATATTTGTGAACACATGCCCCTAGCAAACAACACTCTGAAAGGTTGTTTGCTATTCCACCTTGTATTGCTATGGATTGAGTATTTTAACTTCACGTTGAGGGAAGGGTATTTGGATACCGTTTTCTTTCAAGGTTTCTAGAATAATCAGCATGAGATCTCCGCCTACTCTGTTTTTACCATCGTCAACACCATACATCCAAAATTCGACAAACATGTTGATACCTGAATCACCAAAACTGTCTATCTCACAATCAGGTCGTTCTTCAAATGGAACATCTAAACCGCTTATGACTTGCTCATGTTCGGCGACGGCAACTTTGATAAATTCGACCATGCTGCGAACGTCTGTGTCATAAGGAACGGAAAAGTCGACACGGTATCTTTGCTTTGGATCTTTGTGTGTCCAGTTGATCATCGACGAAGAAATGAATTTCTCATTAGGTACTAAGATATCCTTACCGTCGTAAGTCTCTAATACCGCATAACGCATTCTAAATTCGCGGACAAATCCTTTTTGTCCATCATCTAATTCGACAAAGTCACCAACGGTTAGTGAGCGATCGAGCAGAATGATGATCCCCGATATAAAGTTTGAAGCGATAGACTGTAAGCCTAACCCCAGTCCTACACCGACAGCGCCACCAAATACGGCTAGTGTGGTCAGGTTGACTCCCATAACATTGAGTAGCAACAGCGCTACTATGCAGAAGAGAACAACCTCAAAGACTTTGGAAAATACCTCCTTGGTTGGTACATCAAGAGACGTTTGTTTTCGTATAACCGCTTTGCCAAAGTTGTTTGAAGCACGCCCCAGCCAAAATAAGAAACTACCAAAAATGAGGACCCGGATGACGCCGTAAGCAGAAATATCGATATTACCGACCTCCAATGATATTTCTTCAAGGGCCTTAATGACTGACGGTAGCCACCCTAGCAAATGCAACAACAATATGGGTAATCCAACCCATCTAAACAAAGATGCAGGGAATTTATCCTGAACAAAAACGCGTATTAAAGAATTAAAAAATAATAATACGGCAATGGCTATTGCCGTTTCGATTAGCCAAGGCGTGAACGTTAGACTTTCACCTGCTTTTGTTGATATCTGGAGTAGCATTATTGCTAGTAGTGGAAATAATATCTCACCAATTCTGAAAGCAAGTTTGCGAACCGGGTGGGCGCTCTGTAATGGCTCATTATGAGTTAGGCCAACGCTATGCCTTATTTTATAAGCAACGACAAATGATGAAATGTAAATAACGACGAAAACAAGCAATTGAAAATAGGTGTTGGTGTCATTGATGGCTAACTGGGCGGAGTGCAGGAAGTCGTCTACAACCGTCGAGAGTGATGCTATGTCCATGCGATATAAGCTCATTTTATAATTTTTGGTGTATGAAAAACTAAGGCACAACTCTTGGGTGGTTTATTCTCTTGGATCGAATTAATGTAATTCTTTCGCTACTCGTTAATATATTATTTTAGCCGCTATAGTTATTAATTGCTCTGCTTCTAGTATTGCATGTTAATATTATTAAGTGCGACCAAAATAACGATATCGCGGTCATTTATAATGACCTGGTTTGGTTTTAAATTCTGTGGAATTCGCTTTTTTCAAGAAAAGACAAAGGTCTATATTTTTTAAAAAGCCAATGTATTACGCACAAAAACCAATGTATTACGCACAAAAAGCCGAAATCGAAGACCGACCTAAATACATTTTTTACTCGCTATGTTAGCTAGTTGAGATGGTGCAGAGCAGTGAGTTTAGCCGGATAAATGAATCAAAATTGTGTGGGTTCTACCTATTTATTCACACGCTTAGCTGCTGGATAGAAAATGACACAAACCATGAAGTCACCACAGGACACGTCCGCTACAGATGAAACATTTGAACCTGTCCTGAATAAGTTTCTTGAGTTTCTGGATTTTATTCCTGAGAGTGTTCAACCCGTTTGGCTGCTTATCGAGCAACACTCGATCATTGCCGCATTTGGTGTTGCTCTGTTGTTTTTATGTTTCGCATTGTCAATCCGCTTTTTTATTGCTTTCGCTGTCCAAAAATTAACCGCGAATACCGAAACTAAGTTTGATGATCAAATAGTTAAACACCTTCGAAAACCCGTTTTTGTCAGCGTATTGTTTTTCGGTTTTACCATAAGCGCACAGGTTGCACAGTTACCCTTTGGAACGGATACCTTGGTGAACATATTTATCTCTGTGATTGTGGTTAGCTGGATCCGAGCTACATTTTCTTTGAGCACTTCTATTTTGGTCAGCTTAGGTAGGGTCCATGATCATTTTCCCATAGTAGAACCTCGCACCATTCCTTTATTGGATTTATCTTCAAAGCTAATTGTTATTTTAGTAGGCAGTTATTGTCTGCTGCTTATTTGGGGTATTAACCCATTGGGTTGGCTGGCATCTGCTGGAATTGTCGGTATCGCAGTTGGTTTTGCAGCAAAAGATACTTTGGCTAATCTTTTTTCAGGTTTTTTTATTCTGGTTGACTCACCCTATAAAATTGGCGATTACGTCAATTTGGATAGTGGCGAGCGTGGACGAGTAACCCATATAGGTTTACGCAGTACTCGATTAATCAGTCGCGAAGACATTGAAATAACCTTGCCGAATGCAGTGATTGCTAACGCAAAAATTGTAAACGAAAGCGGCGGACCTACCCAAAGTATTCGTATTGGCATAAAAGTAGGTGCAGCGTATGGGTCCGATGTGGATGTCGTTTGCTCAATATTGAAATCTATTGGTGATGAGCACACGGAAGTACTTCAGGAGCCATCGCCTCGAGTTAGGTTACGTCAGTTTGGTGCTTCTGCTCTCGATTTTGAGCTTTTGGGGTGGATTCATCGGCCAGAAGATCGAGGTAGAGTCAAACATGAAATACTGATGGCGATATACAAACAATTTAGAGAGCAAAATATCGAAATTCCTTATTCCAAAACCGACGTCTATATCAAGGAGTTACCATCAAAATGACATTGCGGTTCTGCTCGCGAGATTTAAATTATTTAAGTAAGGATGCACGATAGGTTTAAGCGTGACTTCGTAACCCGAAGCAGACGCTCAATTACTCATCCTTTTTTTATTCATTAGCCAATAACTTACAGTATCTTATGGATTATATTTGGGTTGCAGTTGCCTTCATCTGCGGTTTTTTAGTCAAGCAAATACACTTGCCACCTCTTATTGGTTATCTTGCGGCTGGATTTGGACTTCATGCGATTGGTGTGCAGCCTCATGCATCTCTTCAGACTCTATCTGAGCTTGGCATAACATTATTATTGTTTACCATTGGCCTAAAGCTCGATATTCGAACTTTGTTTAAAGCGGAGATATGGGGTGGTGCTTCAGGGCATATGGCTGCCATTGTATTACTAACAACGTTTAACAGTCTTTTGTTAGGCTATTTAGGATTAAAGTATTTTAGTGATCTAAATTGGCAGTCTGCTGCTTTAATCGGCTTCGCGGTAAGTTTCAGCAGTACTGTTTGTGCAATAAAAATTCTTGAAGAAAGAGGTGAGTTGCGCGCACGCCATGGACAGGTAGCCATTGGAATACTGGTTATTCAAGATATTGCTGCCGTTATCTTTGTCACGCTAGCGTCAGGAAAAATTCCGTCAGCATGGGCCTTAATTTTATTCGGTTTACCTTTGCTGCGCCCTGTGCTCGACAAAATTCTTCAGCGTTGCGGTCATGGTGAAATGTTACCGTTAGCAGGCTTATTCTTAGCGCTCTCATTTGGAGAATTATTTGAATTAGTGGGCTTAAAGGCACAGCTTGGCGCGATAGTTATTGGCGCATTATTAAGTGGTCAAGAAAAGGCATCTGAGATTTCAAAATCGTTGCTCAGCTTTAAAGATATATTTCTAGTGGGCTTTTTTCTTTCCATTGGCTTTACTGCGTTGCCAACGGTAGATATGTTGGTTGTAGCCCTGATTATGGCGATAGCACTGCCCATAAAGGCCAGTATGTTTTTTGTCTGGTTGACTCATTTGAAGCTGCGCAGTCGCACCGCATTTTTGAGTTCCATGAGTCTTGCAAACTACAGTGAGTTTGGCCTGATCGTATGTTCTGTAAGTGTTGCGCACGGGTTATTAGCCAAGGAGTGGTTGGTTATTATGGCTCTTGCGGTTTCATTGTCCTTTGTTTTTTCCAGTATTATTAATGCGAATGCTCACAGGTTATTTTCACGCTGGAATAATGATCTTAAGCGTTTTGAGAACCGTGAACGCTTAGCAGAAGATCCTTTCCCAGACCCTGGCAATGCCACAATACTAATATTTGGTATGGGCCGAGTAGGTGTGGGTGCTTATGATGAATTTCATAAGCGTTTACATAAAAAAGTATGTGGTGTCGATGTCGATATTGAGAGAGTAACTTATCAGCGAGAGGCAGGTCGTTGTGTCATTTTTGGTGATGCAGAAGATCCTGGTTTTTGGACGCAAATAAATCTTGAGTCTATTGGGCTCATCATATTTACAATGCCAAATTTTGCCGACGCTCTTGAGGCCGTCGAGCAGCTTCAGGCGGTTGGGTATCAAGGAAAAACAGCAGGCATTGCTCATTATGAAGATCAAAAAAGCACGCTGTTAGAGGCGGGTATTGATGAGGTCTTTAATTTTTACGCTGAAGTCGGAGCTGGGCTTGCAGAACAAAGTATCCATCTTACAGAAGAAAAAATATAGGCATTTAGTCTTTACAAAATAATTCTCTGGCAGCAAGGAAGTTACAATGGCAAAAGAATCAATAAAGCTTGTGTTCGAGAAAGAAACGAAAAATAGTGTTCGTTATAAAGAAGTGCCTGCTGAAGGCAAAGCCCCGCTTGTAGGTACTTTGTACGTTCAAAAATGGTTTGCAGGAAAGTCGAAATCTCTCCAGTTAACAATTGAACTTGATGAATAGAAGGGTACTTTTAACCCAAAGCGGATATTTGCACTATTATAATTTAAGGGCGGATTTTTTTGAGCGGTATGGCATAAAATTAATCTGCGTCCAATAAACATCGATCCAAACAAAGGGTTTATTTATGCAAATAACAGTTTCTGGTCACCATTTAGATATCACAGATGCAATCAAAGAAAGCGTAGAAAAGAAACTTGAAAAAATATCCAGTCGCTTCAGCAGCATTACCGTTCTTCGCGTTATTCTCAGTGTCGAAAATAGCAATCACGTAGCAGAAATAGCCGGTCATTATTTACACCATGACTTTAGTGTTACTGCAAAAAATCAGGTTTTATATCCTGCTATCGACAAAGCTGTCGCCAAACTCAACAAACATCTAGCGAGTAAGAAGGGTGCTTCACAAGCACAAAGAAAGCAAACGATTGACGTTGCCGATGAAGATAGTGGTAGCGAAATCGATGAAGAAGATACATTCGTTGAATAGAGTGCCCCCAGCTTTTAAATAACAATTCACTATAGAAGTTAAGTTAATTGAGCTGGCGCGGTTGCATTGACCGCTCTTTGTATCCGCGCCTTATCAGTCCTTATTACGCCACTTATAATATTTAGAATGTACCCCGCGTGTGAATGAGGATGAATATTGTTCGAGCAAATCAACCCCATATAATATAGCAACCACTACAATTGAAAGCTTTATTGCCACAAAGGCATCAATGACCGCAATACATACACCCACTGATGCAAGAGACCATATGGTGGCTGCTGAAGTTACTCCGACTACCGCGCCTTCTTTTGCAAGCATAACGCCCGCACCGAGAAAACCAATCCCAGTAATGACTTGACCAATAATTCTGGAGGGATCTGTTATCTCAGCCGAAATCAGCATTGATGATGCAATAAAAATATAGGTCCCAAGTACAATTAGTGACGAAGTTCGAATGCCTACAGGCTTGCCTCTTAATTGCCTTTCCAGTCCAATAATGACCCCACAAAGAATAGCGGTGCCAATGGACGTCCAGCTGTATGGAGTAATCGAAAATAGTGAATCAATATACATAAACTTACTCAATTGTGGGTTAACTTATCCTGAGCTTCTCTAACTATTATGTATGAACATCTCTGCTTTTTGAAGACATCAATAACACTGTTCTAGCTCGGTTTATTAGCAGTGCTTGCACATGAGTATTACTTCGTTTTGTTCTGCCCAACTTTGTATTACCTCCAGAAGAACACTGACTTGGTATTTACCCCACCACTTTACTATATCCACAAACGGTCAAATTTAGATGCCGATGTTCGCTTTCGGGAGCCATTAGTTGGGGTTGATAGCATTAAATAACCTCGGTCATTTCTTTGTTTTCTTTTTATTTATCCTCTTGTGTTGTGAAAAGGTTGAATCCTAGATAATCTGTTTTACACAGAGACTAATTTTTGTGGAATTGAAGGAAAACGCAATGAAAATTTTAGATAAGAACTATATAAATGGGCAATGGGTAGTTTCAGTTAATCCAACCGTGATCGATGTTATCAACCCCGCAGACGAAACCATCTCAGGTAAATTATCTTTAGGTTGCGTTGAAGACATTAATACAGCGGTTGCGGCAGCAAAGGCAGCATTTGATAGCTTTTCACAAACAACGCGGGAAGAGCGCATCAGTTTATTAGAGCGGGTTTGCGTCGAATATGAAAAGCGTATGGACGATATGGCTAGTGCTATTCAAACGGAAATGGGCGCGCCTAATGCGTTAGCGAACGGCGTGCAAGCGCCTATTGGCCTGTGGCATACCGCTGAAGCTTTACGTGTTCTAAAAGACTATAGCTTTGAAGAAGAGCACGGCACAGGTATGGTCATAAAAGAGCCTATCGGGGTCGTTGCGATGATTACACCGTGGAATTGGCCTGTTAATCAGATTGCTTGTAAAGTTGCTCCAGCCCTTGCAACGGGTTGCACAATGGTCTTAAAACCGAGTGAGGTTGCACCATATAGTGCTCAGGTTTGGGCCGAAATCATGGATGCGGCTGGTGTGCCAGCAGGTGTGTTTAATATGGTTCCTGGTGCGGGTATTGAAGTTGGTAATGCTCTGTCAGGACATCCAGATATCGATATGATTTCGGTTACGGGTTCAACCCGGATGGGTTCTGCTGTTCAAGCGAATGCGGCTAAAACAATCAAGCGTGTTTGTCAGGAGCTCGGTGGTAAATCAGCCAATATTATTCTTGATGATGCCGATTTCGATGAAGTAGTAACACGTTCTGTTACAGCTGTAATGGGTAACTCTGGTCAAACATGTACAGCGCTAACCCGCTTACTTGTACCTAACTCTCGGATGACAGAAGTCTTAGCAATTGCCAAAACTGCGGCTGCAGCAGTGAAAGTAGGGCACCCACAGGCAGAAGATACTGCCATAGGCCCAATTGCAAATGGCGCTCAGTATGGTCGTGTTGTGGCCTTGATCGATAAAGCGATTGCTGAAGGCACACCTATGCTTATTGGCGGTTCTGAAAAGCCTGAAGGTCTAGCAAACGGTTACTATGTGAAGCCTACTGTTTTTGGTCCTGTAGGTGAGACTGAAACTCTTGCGGTTGAAGAAGTATTTGGACCAGTCCTTTCTATCATGGGATATGAAGACGAAGATGATGCTATCCGCATAGCCAATAGTTCAGTGTACGGTCTAAACGGTGGTGTAAGTTCTAAGAATATTGACAATGCCCGCCGTGTAGCACGTCGTTTACGTACCGGAATGGTTGAACTTAACGGTGTTGGCATTGGTATGGATATGCCATTCGGCGGGTATAAGCAATCAGGTAATGGCCGCGAATGGGGTGTTCATGCTTTCGCTGATTTTCTTGAAGTCAAATCAATCGGCGGTTATGAACCCGAAGTAGGCTAGTGTGAGTGGCATAGTGAATCTTCCTGTTTGGGCAGAAGAGTTATGCATTACAAACGAACTATCCAATGATGACACTAAAACTGTGGGAGCTTGCTTTAGCCGTAGTTTTATTTAGTTTGGTTTGGTATGGATTGAATGGAGGTCTCGGTGTGGATACTGTTAAGTTATTAGCTACTGGCGGGACCATTGATAAAACCTATAACATGAAAACCGGAGAAATGGATTTTTCCGGTGGCTGTCAAATTCAAAATCTGCTCATAGACGCACGCATCTCAGGTACAAATATATCCATCTCAAGGCTTATGACAAAAGACTCACTTGATATGTGTGCCGAAGATAGGCTGAAGATCGTAATGGGTGTGCAGGGTTATCCTGGAGATAAGATTTTAATCGCACACGGAACTGATTCAATGCATAAATCCGCAAAAGAAATCAGCGGCATAGACCCTAAAAAAACCGTAATATTCTTTGGCTCTATGATTCCGTATAGCGTTAGCAATAGTGATGCTTTATTTAATTTTGGCTCCGCTTTAAGTGCGGTAAAGTTATTACCTTATGGTGTTTACGTCGTTATGAACGGAGAGTTGATCCCTGCGGATTATGCTACGAAAGATACCGAGTTATCCATATTTGTAGATAGCCGGAACTTATAAGCAGCGGCTTATCATCATCTTATTTCATCACATTAAGGCTGTCTTAAGGTTCAATCATTATATTTGGGCATCAGACAACTAATTGGAAATCTGTGAGGCTCAAAATAATGAACCATATAAATGATTCTGGTAAGTAACTATAATAGACCCACATGCACACAGTTTTTAACTGTTAGAAAAATCTTATTATGTTTGAAATCTATTTAAGCTCCCTTGCCGTTTTAGCCCTTTTGAGTATCGTCTTTGAAGAGGTTACTCATATAAATAAAGCCAAGACCACACTTTTTTTTGGTTGTTTATCTTGGATATCACTATTCATAGCAAGTGACGCTTCACATTATGTGCATGTGAATCATCAGCTTGAAGAAAATTTATTAGAAATTGCGACCTTGTGGTTGTTCTTAATGTCCACTATGACTTTTGTCGCGTATCTGAATGCTAAGGGAATCATTCAGATAGCGGTGCAAAAATTATTTCCGGTTAAAACAACAGTTCGAAAATTAATGTTCTTGGTTGCACTCTTTTCACTAGTTTTATCGGCTATTTGCGACAATGTAACGGCCACATTAGTATCGCTTGCCTTAGTTCAATCACTAAAAATCGAACCTAAAATTAAATTGAAGATGGCTGTGCTTGCTGTGTTTTCTGTTAATTCTGGCGGAGTCGCTTTAATTACTGGTGATGTAACAACATTAATGATTTTCTTAGATGGCCATGTTGAAATGTTGCAATTATTTATGTTGATAATACCCGCAACAATCAGTGTTATGTTGTTAGCAACAATATTCTCAATCAAAGCAAAAGGCACTGTAGAAACACTGCCTGTAGCTCGTGCTTATGAGACTGTAGATCTAATCATTGCCAGTATATTTTTTACTACAATTGTTCTCACCATGCTTTTAAATGTTCTATTTAGTATTCCCCCTGTTTTAACATTTTTAACTGGCTTATCAATTATGTTCTTAGCTGGTCGCTTATTTCGTAGTGACAAGGAAGAACGGCAGATGCTTGAATACATAAGAGAAATCGAATATGACACTTTATTGTTTTTCTTAGGGATACTGCTACTTGTCGGAATGTTAAAAGAGATTGGAGTTTTAAGTTTAGTAACTCAAATATACGTCATGTTTGATCCTAATATTTCAAACTTTGCAGCGGGTATTGTTTCTTCTCTATTAGATAACGTCCCACTCACTGCAGCTTTATTAAAAGCGCAACCGGAACTAACAACTCCTCAATGGCTTGGTTTAACGTATGCGGTAGGTGTAGGTGGTTCATTGCTTGTCATTGGTTCTGCAGCTGGAATCATTGCAATGAGTAAAATGAAAGAGATGACCTTTATGTCATATGCCCGCTATATTCCATCGCTTATGCTGTGTTATGGGGTAGGGTATATTTTAACGGTTATGCTTGCGAAGTATTTATACGGCTAATTTATTACCTTTTGTATGGCTTTTATAGCCTACACATCGAAGAGAAAAAGCAAAGGTACCAGCTTGCTTACTTTTAAATTCTTTAGGTTATTAATTCAATAATTATGAAAACAGTTTTAGCTGCTTTAACTAAATCCAAAACCAAATCTGAATTCCTAGAAAATTATAGGAATAATACACCTATGGTCTCTCATGATCTTGGTGAAGCAATTTCTGAGCTAACAGAACTTCCATTCTTAAAATCATTAGATGATCTATTTCAATTTTGGCCAAAAGAAGTTGACTGCTATTTACCTGGTGTTGCAGATGAAGTTAATTCCATCACGACATCGGTCGAAGCTGCCCGTAAATTATTTGAAGAAGGCCGTGGGCTCATCTTTAACGATGCGGATACACAATCAGATATATTAAAAAGATGGGTAGATGAAATCATCTCTGAATTAGGTGTGTCATTACTGACTTATGGTCGCAGTTTAATTTACGCAATTCCTGCCGGAAAAGTAACGGACCCTCACTTTGATCAAAATATTAATTTTGTGTTACAAATAAAAGGCACTAAAAAGTGGTGGGTAGCGCCAAATCATCATGTTGAAAATCCCATGACTAGGCACACGATTGGCACTCCTGTAGATTCGGAGCTGGAAAGTTATACTGATGGAATGCCTGATTCGTTTTCCGCTGACGCCATTGAATACACATTAAAGCCAGGGTCATTTCTCTTTGTCCCTCGAGGAGCTTGGCACACAACCAAGGCCTCAGATGAAGACACCATCTCTATCAGTTTTACTTTTACTGCGCCGACTTGGATTGATCTATTAACCGCCGCAATGAGAGCCCGTTTGGCTCAGAGCAGTCACTGGCGTGAGACGGCAGATTTTGTGAACGATAAAGACTTTTATCCTGAGGCGACTGATAAATTTGATTTTTTGTTGGTAGGGTTGGCTAACGATGTTCAAAATTGGCAGGCACAAGATATCCTTAGTGCAACTGAAATGAACCAGCTTCCTGATTCGGACGATGCTTAAGTACACAAGGACATGGCGGTAGATAGAATTGTTAATATCAAGAAAAAAGAAATCTGGATTATTATAATCAATGAAAAATAGTTATACCTGTATTGGCCTGTTCAACCCCAAGTCTCCTGAGAATGTCGGCTCGGTGATGCGAGCCGCTGGTTGCTATGGCGTCAATTCCGTGTTCTATACCGGAAAGCGTTACGACCGCGCCAAACCTTTCTACACAGACACCAAAAAAATCTATCAAGCGCTGCCGCTTATCGGAGTTGATGAACTAGAAGACATTATCCCGTTGGGCTGCGTACCAGTGGCTGTTGAGTTGATCGCTGGCGCCAAGCCACTGATTAACTACAAACACCCAGCCCGAGCCTTTTACATTTTTGGTCCAGAAGACGGCAGTCTGAAAAAAGAGATTACCGACTTTTGCGAGGACATTGTCTACATCCCAACGAAGGGCTGTATGAATTTGGCAGCCACTGTAAATGTAGTGCTCTACGACCGCCTCGCTAAGGGAGACGATTTCTCTTTCCATCAGGATCCATTAAGGAACAAGAGAAATACTAGCCAGGTTACCAGTCATAATAGTGGTACTGGAGACGTTGATTGAAGAGTGTGACAGCCATAGACGACCAAAAACTGAAACTTGAAAGGAAAACTTATAGGGCAGTGGTGGTACCTGTAGCTGCTTGAATAGTGAACAAGCCAACAATCAGTCGTGGGGGGAATTGTATCAGAGATGTTCACGGATAAAAAAATGTCACAAAAAGAATCTGTAGGCGACTAGATAACTCTTTCTAGAAAAAGGAGCGAGCTAACCCGCTCCTTTTTTGTTTTATTCTGCGGTATTTTCCAGCATCAAGGCTTGATATTGATCATCCAACGCTTTTAGGTATCGTGGTAACAACGGCTGTAAAAACTCTGAATTAGCCAGCGCTTTTTTACTTGGAAAGATAGTCTTGTTGTCTAAAAAATCGGCGTCCATCAGTGGCAAGGCCGCATTGTTGGGTGGCGCGTAATAAACAAAATTGGCCTGTCTTGCCGCGATTTCTGGTTTGTTCAGGTATTTGATGAATTTCCAAGCCGCTTCTTTGTTTGTTGAAGAAGAGGAAACCGTAATGTAATCCACCCACAGATTACCGCCCTCTTTAGGAAGAACGTATTCTATATCTTCATTAATATCTTGCAGCATTAAAGCGTCGCCACTAAACATCATAGCGGCGAGTATATCGCCAGACAGTAAGCGAGATGTTTCATCAAGATCTACTAAACCGTAGAAGCCCACGTGTGGGCCTTGCGCTTGCAGAAGAGTTATAGCTTCTTTAAACGCGAGACTTTTTCTCGTGTTGAGAGAATAGCCCAAGGCTTTAAGTGCCATACCTGTGGTGTCACGAGTAGAGTCTAACACTGCAATTTTACCCTGTAGTTGTTCAGAAGGTTGAAAGATATCCATCCAACTGTCTATAGAGCTGTCGACAATGTCGCTTCGATAAGCAATTCCTAGCGTTCCCCAGAAATAAGGTACGGCATACCATTCGGCAGCAGGAAAGGCATTCCACCAGCGTCTATCAATTGTACTGAGCTCTTCACCCAAGTCAGCCGGTAGTGCTTCAATCCAGCCATTGCGGACATAAGACTCAACCATAAGTCCGCTAACAAGAATTAAGTCGTAGCCTTTACCTTCACTGTTAATTAGGTGTGCGTCACGTTCTTCGTCAGCCTCAAAATAAGATTGTGTGACTTCTATACCTGTTTCGGTATGAAAATCAGCCAAAACTTCAGGGTCAATGTAATCTTCCCAGTTGAGAAAGACCAAAGGCTCTGCATGGGTGTTGGCAGTAAGTATTAGTGATAAAAGAATCGTCCAAGTAAATACAGGTATAGAAACCCTCTTAAACAGTGTGTCCATTCATAAGCTCCAAGGCATTGAGGTTATTATTGAATTCATTGGTTCAATCCTACTGTAGGATGGTTTTGTTGGAAACAAAAAACGTCTTAGGCCGAGACAATACGTTCGTAACAGTAGACGGGCGCCTTCAAGGATTGAACTTAGAATTGAACAGGCTTATGTTGATAATACGGGTAAGCTTTATGGTTATGGTTATGGTTATGGTTATGGTTCCGCGAGCTTCCGAATTTTAATCGCTCCCTTTTCCCTGTCGGTGTCAATTTGCATGTCATGACACATATCTTCCACAATAACAGTCGTAGTATCGTAGGCAGCTGCCATAACAATACAAGAGAAAATAAAATGAATATCATTGAATCAATAGAGAACCGAATTTCTACACGTGCTTTTCTAGACACACCCATGTCCAAAGAGGCCATTGAAGAAATTCTGGAAATCGCCAGATACTCGCCATCAAGCTCCAATTTACAGCCGTGGAAAACAGTAATTGTTACAGGTTCCGAAAAAGAGGCCATCAGTGCATTAGCGCTGAAAACACTTGCCGCTAATCCTGCTGGTGAAGATGATGAATACCCCATATATCCAAATGATCTGCCTCAGAAATATCAAGATCGGCGCGCCAATGTTGGCAAAGCCATGTACGAAATTATGGGCGTAGACCGTAAAGACGCCGCCGCGCGTCAAGCTTGGATAATGGAGAATTTTAAATTTTACGGGGCACCTGTGGCAATATTTTTTACCATAGACCGACTTCACGGACGCAACCAGTGGGCATCTCTGGGTATGTTTATGCAAACAGTTTGCCTTGTGGCTCAAGCCAAAGGTTACGCAACTTGCATGCAAGAGGTTTGGGCCATGGTGAGAAAATCATTGCACACGCATCTTGAACTTGATTCAGGTGAAGTGATATATGCTGGAATGGCGCTAGGTGTTGCCGACAAATCACAACCCATTAACAACCTTCGTACAGAAAGAGCTGCAGTAGCCGATTTTTCTCGTTTTATCGGTTTCTGAATTAAACCACGGCATGTGAATAAGCCGCTTTTGGTGCTGGTTGACGTAAACCTTAGCTTCTCAGTACTGCCGCCAAAAAGCCATGATTGTTAGATCCTTTAGATTTGTATAGGTGACGAAAAATTAGGGCTTTAAAAGGGGAGTCAGCGGGAGCTTTCTCTATGCAAGCAAGAATATCATTAATGGCAATCCATTCGTTGCTGAAGAAACCGCCGCCGGAGTTGGCGATGATTCTTATAGAACGACCAAAAACCGAACCTAGAAAGTCAAATCTATGGAGCAGTGGTGGGCCTGTAGTCGTCTAAGCCGTGAGCCAGCAGATGATCAGCCGTACACGCTAACTGCACCAATCCCACCCCAAACCCCGCCACAGAAGGCAATAACTCAAACGCCGGAAATGAAAAAGGGCTGCTATAAACAGCAAGTTAATTTGACGTAGTATTCTTACTAATTAAAGCTATAGTTATGCATGTGAATAACCTATTTTTGAAGGCGAGTATGGTTAGAGTCAGAGATCTGCTAATTACGGTTTTTATACTTAGCTTTCCTTCGTCGGCTATTAGCGATGATAGTATTAACTATTTTAATTTAAGCTTGTCTGAGCTACTGAAAATTCAAGTCACAGAAGTGGGTTCTTTAACCCCTTCCTCGCTCCAAAATACCCCCGCCGCTATAAGCAGTATTCGCCAGCAGGATATTGTTGAGTCTGGTGCCAGAAACTTATTTGAATTGTTAGATATTTACGTGCCAGGAGTGCAGTGGATCCATCACCAATGGGGGGCGAACCATTTGGGTACACGAGGCATTATCAGCAATGATGATGATAAAGTTTTACTGCGTGTTAATGGTCGAGTAATGAACGAACGAACTCACTTTGGTGCTGTAACCGAACGTGATTTTCCTATTATGAGGGATATCTATTCGATAGATGTAATTCGAGGCGCGGGATCTTCACTTTACGGGTTGGGTGCTGTGTCTATGGTGATTGATATTAAAACCCATAATGCTAATACGCAGCAGAAGAGTGGTATTACTTTACGCAGTGGTGGCATCTATGAGTTCAATAGCCTAGAAGCCCATTACAGTGAAACCATCAATGATATTGGAGTGTATGTATATGCTGGCATAGCTGATGTAGACGGCGCTGATGAACATGATGCCCCTATTTTTTATGGTGCGGATCTTACTACTCCTTTTGGTGACTTTGTGCCTGCCGGTTCACCGATACCAGGACCTGAGGCAAATGACGGTTCACAATATAAAGATAAACCGCCCGTTAAGCTGCATTTTCAGCTCAGCACTGAGGATACAGAGTTTTGGTTGCGTTATACTCGTGCAGGTGAGCGCCAAATTAGAGATAAGGGTTTTTGGTCCGCTCCTGCCAGTGAAAATGCCATAAAGGCATTAGACGATTATGTTGAAGTTGGTGGCCAGCAGTTCACTGCCATGCTTGAGCATCGCTTTCAAGTTCATGATGATTTATCGGTAACCGGAGAAGTTAGTTTCGATACACAAGACAATCAACGTATTTTACCTTCTGCCGCTGATGAAGATAATTATGCAAACAGTCATCGCGAAGATGAGTGGTTTGTTAAAGCCATCGCTCAATGGAAGCTTAATGAAAATAATGATTTAGCATTCGGCGGTGAGTTCTCGCATGAAACCTTTGGTCTCAAAACGCATGGCTCGGGTGCTGACTCACCAGTAAATCCACATTTGGGTTATATGCAAGAGTGGTCAACTAATACGGCTTCACTCATCGGTGAATGGCAGTGGCGTATTAACGGAGATTTTACTGCTTTTATTGGTGGCCGCATGGATAAAAATACTTATACGGATACATTGTACTCGCCTAGGGCTTCTCTGGTTTGGTCCTTAAGTGATCAAGACTCCTTGAAATTTATGTTGACCCGATCTCGACGAATGAATGGCGCTGATGAAAATAGAGCTGCCGAGTTAGCTGGTGATGATGAAAAGGAATCTGAGACCTTAGATAGTTTCGAGCTACGCTATGAAAAAATTGAGGATGACAGGCAGATTTCTCTCAGTACTTTTTATATCAACTTAGATGCTTTTGGTTGGGACCCTACTGTTGGTCAGTCGACATTAGTTGGTGAGCAAACGCAGTGGGGTTATGAATTTGAATGGCAGCAACAACTAGACGATTTTTCATTTTCATTTTCTCACGCTTATACAAAGCTACTTGATTTTGAATTGACTGGTGGTGGAACTCTCATTACCGCCAAGCCAGATGGTTTTGGTGATGATTTGGCCAGTTGGAGTAACCATATTACTAAGCTAAGAGCGGCTTATGCTTTCAATGAGAGTTGGAGTATTAATAGTTCACTGCGGTATTATTGGGGTTATCCAGGATCTAAAGACTTTCGAGATAAATTTAATGCAGCAGGTAACCTTTCTGTCGATGCTGATTGGGAGAAGGGCTACGATAAACAAGTTTTTTTGAATGTAGGCAGTACTTATAAGTTTACCGAAGATATCAAATTACAGATTAATTTTTATAATATATTAGGTTGGGTAGATAAAGACTTGAACAAGCGTCACGTCACAGACTCTTTTGGGTATTACCGCTCTGAAGCAGCAGCCTTTGCGTTAAGTTTAAGTGTGGCGCTATAGAGAGCATGGCTATAGTGGTTTCTACTGCTCGTAATTTGAAATAATGATTTACTCTTGTGCTGGAACGTTACAGTCATCGACAACCAAAAACTGAACCTTAGATGCCATTCCTTTGAGCAGTGGTGGACTTTAGTGCTTTTACCACTGAATCAGCCAATCATCAGCCGTACACGCTAACTGCACCAATCCCAGCCCAAGTCCCGCCACAGAAGGCGATACTCAATAGCCCAAACGCCAGACACAAAAAAGGGCTGCTATAAATAGCAACCCTTTCAAATATGGCTCCGACACGTGGGATCGAACCACGGACCAATTGATTAACAGTACTACGCAGCCTTGCCGACGAGCGAAATAAGTCGAAGATTTGTAAGGTCTTTTTGTGTCTCTGTAATCCTTTTTAGTTTCTGCCGAACCACCGCCGAACTTCTTGATTTGCTTATGTGTTCCGATTATCTCTGTAGGGCATGCGCGACAACAAATACCGTTTTCCGAACTCCGAACAGATGCCGAACCTGGTGTTTTAGTGGTGGTTATTGTCTGTTCTGTGCCAAAAGCTGACGGTCGCCAGATACAAAAAGAGCCTCACTAGGAGATTCTTTGGTGCCAAAATCGGACGACTAACGCCAGGTTTATTAGCGCCGCGAAGCTTAAAACTTAGCATCTTTATAGCTGAATATATTGGGTGGAGACACTCAAGTAGTATTAACGAACCGAATATAATGGAGATCTAAAGCCTAAACCTCAGACAGTTTGGCGAGCTTCATAGACATGATAGTAAACCTGTTTTTATCTGCACCACAAACAAGAGAGGCCTCATCATATATATTAATCACTAGCGCACTTAAGTGATTAAACTCCTAGATAAGCATATGTGTGCTATTACTCTAAGCGCTCAATTCAATTCGCTATAAAGGTTGATTTTAAGTCGACTCTATTAAGGATCTGATTATGTTCGATTGGTTGGCTAGCTCCATCAACCCCGCTTTTATGCCACATGGCCATTGTTATTTTTGGCGTCCAGATATTTTATGGACCCATGTGGTGTCTGACCTAACTATTGCCGCCTCCTATTATACGATACCTCTGGTATTGGGGGCCTTTCTCTATAAGAGAAGAGAAAGCTTCCCTTATCCAAGTATATTATTGTTGTTCATAGCCTTTATATTCCTTTGTGGTACCACGCACTTGATGGCCATTTATGTAACCTGGTACCCCGCTTATGAAATACAGGGCTGGTTAAAAGCAGCGACTGCAATTGTGTCTTTGGCGACGGCATTAACGCTCATCCCTATATTGCCAAAATTGCTGGCATTACCCGGGCTTTTAGAAGCTTATGAGGACAGTGAACGCAACGCTGCTGAGGCCAAGAGCCTTGGTGAAAAATTAGAGCTTGAGCTTTCTTTGCGAAACCAGCTCATTGAGCAGGCGCCTTATGGCATCGTCTTGTTGAGTAATGAGGGCACTATTGAATTAGCGAATACAGCACTGGTCAATCAGTTTGGCTATGAAGCTGATGAGCTAATTGGTCGCTCTTTTGCGACGCTAGTGCCGGATAGTTTGAGTGAGAAGCATGTGCCTGTTAGTGACAGTATTATTGAAGATGGTGTTTCAGCTCCAAAAACGTCTCCCAATCAAGAGCTTGATGGTTTGCATAAGTCAGGTAAATCGATACCGGTTGAGGTAGGTCTGTCAACGATGAACCGAGGGGCGCAAAGTAATGTTATTGCCATTGTGCAGGATATTCAGGAGCGTCGCACAGCCCAACTAAGAATCGAATCGCAACTGCAAGAATTGAAAATTATCAATGCCGAATTGGATAATTTTGCCTATGTTGCATCTCACGATCTTAAATCACCGCTGCGAGGAATAGAACAACTGGCCAGTTGGCTCGAAGATGATCTGAAGGATGGCTTAAACGATGAGACAAAAGAGCATCTAGATGATATGCGAGGTCGAATTTCACGGATGGATAAATTACTCGATGACCTTCTTGAGTATTCGACTGTTAGGAAAAAGGCATACCCTAATAGCGAAGTCGATACTATGGTCTTAGTCCGTGACATTTTTGATATGGCTGATAGTGATAAAAACTTTAGTCTACAACTCCCTGATGATATGCCTTTATTGGAAACCCAGCTTGCTCCTCTGTGTGTCGTATTCCGTAATTTAATCGCCAATGCGATCAAGCACCATGATAAACCCAATGGGAAAATCACCATCACTAGCCATAATACCATTGAAGGCACTGAGTTTAGCGTTGCAGATGATGGCCCTGGTATTCCTCAATATCTACAAGAGCGCGTGTTCAAAATTTTTCAAACGTTGAAGCCAAGAGATGAATTAGAGGGTAGCGGTATTGGCTTGGCAATAGTGGTTAAAACACTAGAATCATTAGGAGGCCATGTAACTTTGGAATCCGATGGTGTGCGCGGTTGTACTTTTCGTTTTTGGTGGCCAAGTAAACTGATTTCGAGTGCCAATTCAGCAAATGATTTAACCTAGGTAGTATCTGTATTAATTTACGATGATCATGACTTTGCTGCCAATTGTTAATCTAGATTTTTTACACTAATTTATATCAGAATCGTTTTTTGTGGGTTCTATTCTTTATAGGTTTTTATTTAGGGGTGTTAGATTATTTTTATCAGTAACAAAGATATACCAATCGCAGGCCTGAAATCTTTTTCAGTCATAACTTCTATTGCAGTTGTGGTGTTGGGTTTAACTGTGATTGTTGGCTGGTATTTAAGAATGCCAGTATTGATACAAATACATCCTACTTTTCCCTCGATGCAATTCAATACGGCTCTAGGAATGTTGTTAAGTGGGTTGTCTTTAATCGCTTTGCAATTCTCAAAACTAAGGTTAACTCGATTATTGGCTGTTGCCGTTATAGTGATGGGTGTTACTACAGGTTTGCAAATGCTGTTTGGGCTTAATTTGCACATTGATGAGCTTTTTATTGTGCAAGACTTAACGGGTAATACTAAATTCCCTGGCCGCATGTCACCCAATACCGCATTGTGTTTTACCCTGGTCGGCAGTGGCTTATTGTTTATCACCTCATCGCTACCGCTCAATGTCAAAGCAGTAGTTAATGCTCTCCTCATGCCTATTATCATAGCTCTGGCTGTAATTTCTCTGCTTGGTTATATGCTGGGTGCAGAATCTGCCTATGGCTGGGGTACGCAAACGGGTATGGCGGTTCATACGTCCGTAGGTTTTTTAATTTTGGGACTAAATTTAATTTTTTTGGGTGATAATAATGCCAAGTTGGCAATGGGGTACATACCCGCTGTCAGCATTGCTTTGATCATAACAACACTGGGTGTGTCATTTGCATTAAGAATTGAAGATGAGAAACGAATCCGGTTAGAAGCGAAGCGGCAGTTGGATGTCATTAAAAATACTGAGCTAGATAAGTTTAATTATCGAAAATCAGCTCTCGATAGAATGATGTTACGGCACAAGCAAAATAAATTTTCAAGCGAAACAGATTGGCGCGCTGACGCCCAGAGTTATATCACAGATTTCAATTTTGCTTTTATCACCTATTATGAACAGCCCCAAACTGTCCAAACGCTTAAAGAAGTCTGGATCGAAGGTAATCAATCTTTAGCTAGTAATGTATTCAAAGTATTACCGGTTGATATCTGTCTGCGAGCCTATGAGAGTGGCGATAACCTATTTGATGTTCTCCCGGGAGCGGAGCCTTTATTGATAGAAGTGTTAACTGTGCAAGCGACAAAAGATCAGCCTGCTGTCTGCCTGTTAGCCGCCGGAACATTAGCCGCTCTTACCAGGAATATTGATACGCAGATTTATAATCACTACCCAATGGAGGTATTTGCTAATGGTCTCTCTGTTTATCAAGACGCCAGTGATGGCAGAGAAAGTTTTTTCATCGACTTTGACTTGAACGGTTTAAACTTGCATTTTGAACTGACACCAACACAAGCACAGCTGTCTGCTAATTATGTACCAGTGATCGTATTGATTGCAGGCCTTATGATGACAGCCTTTGTTATTATTGCCTTGTTTTTATTGAAGCTTGCAAAACGTAATGCCAAACAAGCAAAATTCTTGGAAGATAGATTACAGTTA
Source organism: Cellvibrionaceae bacterium (assembly GCA_034112445.1). Lineage (GTDB taxonomy): Bacteria > Pseudomonadota > Gammaproteobacteria > Pseudomonadales > Cellvibrionaceae > Pelagadaptatus. The sequence goes on from JAWUVI010000028.1 coordinate 58,329, forward strand.
GAGCTTTCAATGCGTGAGCAAGTCATAGAGCATGCACCCTATGGGATTTTGTTGTCGAATAACGATGGAGCAATTGAACTCGTTAATAGCGCTTTAGCACAGCTGTTTGGTTATCAAACTGAAAAAGAGTTGGTTGGAGAGTCTGTTGAATTATTGGTACCTACTCATAAACGCAAAGAGCATGGTAATTTCCGTGATTCCTATAACCATAACGCACAATCATCACGACGCATGGCTGCTAATCTTGAGGTTCAAGGACAGCACAAAGATGGGTCACTAATTCCAGTTGAAGTCAGTTTGGCACCAATGGGATGGGGTGACAATAACAGCGTAATTGCCATAGTCATAGACTTACGCGAACGCAAATTAGCACAACAAAAAATTAAACAACAGATGCAAGAGTTAGAGGCGATTAATAGTGAACTAGATGATTTTGCTTATATTGCGTCTCATGATCTTAAGTCTCCTTTACGCGGCATTGGACAGCTGGCGGGATGGATTGAAGAAGATCTACAGGATAGATTGGACGATGAAACCAGAGAAAATCTGACGCTAATTCGAAGTCGTATTAATCGCATGGAAACATTGTTAGAAGACCTGCTCGCCTATTCGCGCGTAAGCCGAACTAAAGATGAAGTGGCAGAGGTCGATACCAAAGCGTTAATTACTGATATCTTCGACCTTATGGCTACGCCCGCAAGGATGAGCTTACAATTGGCCGATGACATGCCAACGCTTCAAACACATCGTACGCCCCTAGAGTTAGTTTTACGTAATCTTATTTCAAATGCGATTAAGCATCATGATAAAGCCGAAGGGCTTATCAGTCTTAGTGCTAAAAACGTTGACGGGGGTTATGAGTTTAATGTGTCAGATGATGGACCGGGTATTCCTCCTGATCAACAACAACGAATTTTTGAAATGTTTCAAACCCTCAAACCGCGTGACGAAGTTGAAGGCAGCGGCATGGGTCTAGCAATGGTTAAAAAAACAGTAGAATCTTTTGGCGGCTGGATTACAGTAGAATCTGATGGTAATTCGGGTTGTATGTTCCGTTTTTTCTGGCCGCTTACATTATCAAATAATAGGATTGTTTATGAATAATGAAAAAGCTCAATATCGCGAGGTAACACTCTTGCTGGTTGATGATGATGATCTTGATGTTAAAGGAATGAAACGCGCATTAAATAAACTGAAAATAGCTAACCCCGTTGTTCGAGCAAAGGACGGAGAGGAAGGTCTAGCCTTATTGCGTGACCCTGAAGCAGTTAAGCGGCCTTATATTATTCTTTTGGATATCAATATGCCGAGAATGAATGGTATTGAAATGCTAACTGAAGTACGTAAAGACCCCAATTTATCAGATGCTATTGTGTTTATATTGACAACATCAAAGTCTGATGAAGATAAAATCAGCAGTTATAAACTGAATGTGGCTGGCTACATTGTTAAATCTAATTTGGATGATGGCTTTTTAGGCGTAATGAGCATGTTGGATCACTACTGGCGTGTGGTGGAGTTGCCGTTAAACACCTGAGTGCATTTATGAGTACTGAATTGCGTATACTACTTATCGATGATGACCTGCAAGACCGCCGGGCAGTGATTCGTGCCTTAAACAAAAGCACGATCCATTTTGACCTCAAAGAAGCTTCAAGCGCTGAAAGTGGCTTAAAGCTTCTCGAAGAGTCGACTTTTGATCTGGTTTTATTGGATTACCGCTTGCCCGACAGTAATGCTATTGATGTCTTGAATGAAATACGTTCTTGCGACGGCAAAGGCATGGCGGTCATTGTTGTCAGTCAGCATGACGATGAATCTTTTGTAGAACAATGTCTTGATGCGGGTGCTCAGGATTTTTTACTTAAAGATGAGGTGAGCACACGTCGTTTAATCCGTGCAGTAAAACAAGCACAACAACGTTATTCGATAGAGCAGGCCTTAAGTGATTCCCACAAACAGCTCCGCCTAGTATCAGAGCGAGATCCTCTTACTGGATTGGGTAACCGTCGGGGCTTTCAGTTAGCCATGCAGTCATTTACCAGTCGAGTAGATCGAGGTGATTGTAACTTAGCGTTATTGCTGCTTGATTTAGATGATTTTAAAATTATCAATGATTCGCTTGGGCACGATGTTGGTGATCAAGTTTTACTAGAGGTGGCAGAGCGATTAAAACAAGCCTGCAGAGATGAAGATTATCTATGCAGGTTTGGTGGCGATGAGTTTGTTATATTGATGTATCTAGAACGAGAAGATGATGCTTCGCAGTTAGCTAATAGGATTTTTGATCTGTTTCAGCAACCAATTGTGTTGGGTGATGTTGAGCGTAAAATCACCACTAGCATTGGAATTGCCATGCTTGATGACATTGAAGACCCAGATGAATCCTGTAAAGAGATATTAAAAAAAGCCGACATTGCTCTTTATAAATCCAAGCATGCAGGAAGAAATCAAGCGTCTTACTTTTCTGAAAAAACGCAAGACGAAGTTCTTGCCCGTGCTGATATGAAACGAGAGCTACAAGAAGCTATAGAGAAAAATGAATTTATCCTCTTTTATCAGGCCAAGATAAATTCAAAAGATTTAAGTCTTGCTGGTGCCGAAGCGCTGCTTCGCTGGCAGCACCCACGCTTAGGCTTATTATCCCCAGCAAGTTTTATTGTGCTTGCTGAGGAAACAGGTATCATCGTTGAAATTGGGGCCTGGGTTTTACATGAAGTATGTCAGCAACTGCAGCAATGGAAACTAAAATGGCAATTACATTCCAGTAGTTTTTCGATATCAATCAATTTGTCATCTATCCAGTTACAAGTAGATGAATTGGCTGCTCAGATAAAAACAGAGCTCAGTAATAATAAACTCCATGCAAGTGATATCGGCCTAGAGATTACTGAAAATACTTCAATCGAGTCTAGAACAAAGGCGTCAGGTTTATTCACTGAACTAGAAAACCTTGGAGTTAACTTAGCGCTCGATGATTTTGGAACAGGGTATTCTTCCTTTCAGCACTTGAGGCTTTTCCCCGTTAATCAAATAAAGATCGAGAATGCTTATATAGCGAAAATTGGGGTTTGCCCCAAAACAGAAAAATTAATAATGGCCATGATTGGCTTGGCTAAAATTTTAAATTTAAGTATTGTTGCTGAAGGGGTAGAAACACAGGCACAAGCTGACTTTTGCGTTCTTCATCAATGTGATTTTTTACAAGGGTATTTATACTCTCGTCCAGCATCAGCAGATGACTTCGAGGAAGAGTTTCTATCTTCACAATAATTTTTGGCCTACTTTTGGCCGCCTTTAGGTTATCAATAATCACTGGGATTTTCGTGTCCTTCTTATGAATAAGCATCGACCGCTAAAGATCTTGCTTGTTGATGACAACAGCGACGACAATTATTTCCACACCCGAACATTAAATAAGCTGGCATGTGTTGACGAAATAGACACGTGTTTTGATGGTGTAGATGCACTTGAGTACTTTGAGGGCAAAGGCAAGTACGCCGATCGAGACGCGACTTTCAGATACCCTGATATCATATTTTTAGATATTAATATGCCAAGAATGGACGGATGGGAATTTCTGCAATGCTATAAGAAACTAGAGCTTACTGGACCAATATTGCCGGTTATCGTGATGCTCAGCACATCGCTCAATCCAGTCGATAAGGAGCGTGCAGATGATGATGAAGTCATCGTAGATTTTTGTTCAAAACCTTTAAGTGTTGATTCAATAAATATGATATTTGAGAAACACTTATGAACCCCCAGTTTTAATCTTATATGATTATATTAAGGGTGCGGTTATGATCATGTTAATGCAAAAAAGTCTGACGATAACAGAAGCGTCTTGGGGTGATTCGGTTTGCTAAACATTGACGTGTACACTTTATTCGGCTCAATCTTGCTCAGTATTGTCTTATTAACAGCGCTGATGCTCTTTCCTTATCTCAAAAAACTCAAAACTAAACAACTCGCCCAAGAAATAAATTCAAAGAACGAAATAGAAAGCTACAAAACTCAGTTGGAGCGCAGCATTAAGGAGCGGGATGAATTCGCCTACATCGCTTCTCATGATTTAAAAGCACCGATGCGTGCCATTAAACAACTTGCCGATTGGATTCAGGAAGATCTCAATGACCCTTCACCAGAGGTGAGCGAGCATCTCGATATGATGCTGAATAGAATAGGACGATTAGAGCGAATGCTTGATGATCTATTAGCTTACTCTAGATCCGGTCGAAATGATGGTGAGCTTGAAGTTATTGATATAGCCAAGACCGTTCAAGAAGTATTCCAAAATTTGTCGCCACCGGCTGAATTCAGCTTAGTGTTGGATGCCAAGACCCCTGAATTTGTAACTTTGTCTGTGCCATTTAAGTTAGTGCTTCAAAATTTAATCGGTAACGCCATCAAACACCATGACCTTAAAGACGGTATTATTAACGTGGTTGTCGAAGAGACCAAAGAATGCCTATTGTTTACTATTTCGGATGACGGCCCAGGAATATCGCCCCTGCAGCATGAGCGAGTGTTCGATCTATTCCATACACTTAAGCCACGCGATGATGTGGAAGGTAGTGGTATGGGCATGTCTATCGTCAAAAAAATACTGGATAGTTTTTATTGCGATATCTATATTGAATCAGATGGTGTTCGGGGTACGCGCATCCAATTTCAATGGCCAACAGAAGCCAAGCTAAAGACTTATCTGCATGCCTAATAAGTGATAAAGTTAGGTCCCTTTTAACGGTTAAAGATGATATCGATCAGATGCGAAAAAAAACTATAGTAATTATTGATGATGACGCAGTCGATGTTGTGGATATTGAGCGAAAAATTGCCGCAAATGTAGGTATGGTTAATCTAAAAAATATAAAAATAGAGATATTTAATAGTGCTGATGCAGGTTTGGAATGGTTGTTTTCTAATGAAGCCGACCTCCTGATTCTAGATGTGTGTCTGCCAGAGGTTGACGCCACGGGAGTGATGAAAGCACTTAACAAAAACCATGTAATATTACCTATATGCCTCATCAGTGGCGTCAATGAAATGTTATACATTGCCGAACAAGTTGGCATTGGGCAGGAGTCGGTTATCGTGGCTCAGTTTAAAAAACCCATTCCAACTGAAGAGTTTGGAAAGCTATTAAAAGACTTAGCTATAGTTTGATATGAGCTTTTTGGAATATTCTCTCAGTGCGAGTAACCCCAATATCAGTAGGATGCCTTTGTTCTGGCCTAGTAAATCTGGCCTCTAATTAATAGTCAATTACAATGAATTAGCTATTTTTGTAATAACCTTTAAGTAATGATGACTGTCCGTTCTGGGTTAATTTGAGACTCTCAAGCCTACCACCATTGCATTGTCTCCCATTGAACACTCCTTCATAAGCAAAAAAAATAGGCGAACCCCACCAACCACCCCCAAGCGGGCATGGGCGGCGAGTTCTCCAGAGTGGCCCGCTCTGGGCCGATTTTACTAAGCATGGCCGAGGGGTAGGGACGCACTTTCAGACGCTTCTTGCAGAGTTTTTGTTGAGAGGTGGGCGGATCGCTGAGTCACTTTCGGATTCGAGTGGCCGAGGATGTGCTGCACCTCGTAAAGAGTCCGTCCATCGTTAACCAGCATCGACGCATAGTTGTGCCTCAAATCGTGCATCCTCAACTCTGGCATTCCTGC
>JAWUVI010000029.1:0-42333 GCA_034112445.1 Cellvibrionaceae bacterium
CCACGCGGGCGTATTTTTATTGGCGTTAGCGACGTATTGATCGGCGTGGCGAGAAATACCTAGGGTGCGAAATAGTGTGTCAGTTTTGATTAACTTACTGCCAAAAATTTCAGCCAATCTTCCCTGCGCTAATCGGCGCATCGTCTCCATTTGGAATAAGCGATCTTGAGCATGGATATACCCTAATGTGAAATACATATCATCGAGAGTCTTTGCCTTAATATGAGGCACACCGTATTGGTCAAAAGTTACTGTGGTGGGCTCTGACAGTTGCGGTGCAGAAATAATGCCACTGCGCTGTGCGGTGTAGCTCTGGCTTATCAATATGGCAGCCGTTATTGCCACAACGGTAATGATAATAGGGAGCAGGATACGCTTGCGTAACATAAAGACCTCATGAATTTATAGTTTTTGTAAGCGACAAGAATAGCATATTAATAACTTGGGTCTGCGGCATCCAGAGGCCATTACTGTTATAATTTGTCGCTTAACACTGTAGTAAGCGACTTGGCGTCCAAGCTTCGCAGTTCGTAGAGTTTGATATGAGGTTTGAAATGAAAAATATTGGTGATTTGGTCGGTTCAACGTTAGCGTCTTCAGTTAGTTTGTGGCGTGGTACGAATGCTTCGCCAGCTAAAAATCAGCCGCAGCAATTACTGGAACTCTATGAATTTGAACATTGTCCGTATTGTCGCTTGGTTAGAGAAGTGCTGACTGAGTTAGATTTAGACGCGATGATCTACCCATGTCCTAAGGGGGGTGAACGCTACCGTCCCAATGTGGCAGAGTTAGGCGGTAAACAGCAGTTCCCGTATTTGGTTGATCCCAATACAGGAGAAAAGCTATATGAGTCGGAAGATATCATTGCCTACTTGTACAAAACCTATAAAGGCAAAAATACTGTTCCAAGGATGCATACCGCTAATTTGATTGGCTCGTTTTCGGCGACGGTTGCACGCGCGAACAAAGGCAAGGATGTTCGTGCCTCCAAGCAGCCGGAGCAGCCTTTAGTGCTTTACAGTTTTGAGTCGAGCCCCTTTTCGCGGCCGGTGAGAGAGTTGCTCTGTGAGCTGGAGATCCCTTATGAATTACGCAGTACGGGTAAGGCTACGTTAAAAGATATGGGCCCGCCAGGGCTGCGCAAAGCCTTGTTTCCTGATTTGCCCGTGACTGGACGTAACCGAATTGGGTTGCTGGAGCGTGCCGGCAAGGTGCAAGTCCCTTATTTAATCGACCCCAATACTGGTGCCGAAATGTTTGAGTCGAGTGATATTATTGATTATTTATTGGCGACTTACGCTGCATAAGATTCTAGTGAGAGGCACGAGAGTATGAATATTGTTGAGTTGTTTAATGAGTATTGGGAATATTTAACGATACCTGTGGTCAGCGCGATAGTCGGTTATGGCACCAATTGGCTAGCGGTAAAAATGATGATGGGCCCCATTGGCTTCAGAGGTATTGGGCCTTTTGGTTGGGAAGGTGTTATTCCCGCTAATTCAGAAAAAATGGCACGTTTGGTTGTTGAACACAGTGTTAAAAAAGTCCTGACACAAGAAGAACTTATCAGCCGGATTAATCCTAAGGATATGGTTGATGCGTTGAATCACAGATTAGAGCCATTTGTTGAAGAGATAGTGGATGAGGTTATGTTGCAAACCTCTAATTATGGTTTGCCAATAGGTAATTTTCTGTGGAGTGCGTCTCCAGGTTGGCTGAAAGACAAGGTTTATGAAGAGGTTAAAACAAAATTCCCTGAGGCCGTAGAGAGAGCGGTTGCCGATATAAGAGACAGCCTTACTGACGTGTTGGATATCAATGAACTTATTGTTGAAAAACTCGGCGGCAATAAACAAATGATAATTGATGTGTTTAAAAAGTCAGGCGAGCAAGAGTTCAAGTTTATAGAACGCAGTGGTTTGTATTTTGGCTTGCCATTAGGTATCCCCGTTATGTTTATTTGGTACTTCTTTCCGGTGTGGTGGGTGTTGCCTTTGTTTGGTTTGTTGGTGGGTTATATCACCAATGCCTTGGCTTTATACCTTATTCAAAAACCACTCAATCCCGTTAAAGTCGGTCCGTTTGTGATTCAAGGCTTGTTTATTAAGCGTCAAAAAGAAGTCTCGCGTTATTATGGTCAGCTGTTTGCTAATGAGTTAATTACAGCCGAAGTATTGGCAAAAGAAGTACTCGGCAGTGAGTCTGCTATTAAGCGTATTCACGATATGATTTATAAAGAAGTCAGCAGCGCGGTAGAGTCGATGCAAGGCTCGTTCAAGCCATTAACAGTGATGTCGATGGGGGTTAAGGAATACACTAAGATAAATAAAATTATCAGTGAAAAAGCATTCCAAGAAGTTCAGATGCCAGACAAGCGCTCTTTCCAGTACTTGGATGAAGCCTTTGATATTGAAGAAACGGTTGCCGACAGAGTGGGTAATTTGCCGCCTGAAGAATTTTTTGAATTACTGCATCCGGTTATTGAAGAGGATGAGTGGAAATTGATCGCAGTGGGCGCTGTATTGGGATTAGGTGCCGGTTTTTGGCAGTGGGCGCTGTTGACCTAGTTTAGGTTTCTCAAGGTAAAAAAATGCCCCTATAGCTAGCTATAGGGGCATTTTTTTTGTTATTAATAAAAGAGATTACTTCTCCATGTTCATGTACATCATTTCGGTAAACTCATCAACGTTAAACGAAGCAGGTTTCTGCCGTGGTGGGTATTTTTGGAATGACATCATGAATTTTTGCACCATAGGTAGTGCCGGAAATATGAGGTAGGGATGCTCGTTCTGCCATTTGTTAAAACCGTTGGCGTTGTGTTGCGCTCGCTCATAAGGATCCATGCGTAAATCAAATATCAGCGGTAGGCGCAATTTAATGAACGGCTCACGCCATACTTGCTGCCCTTTTGCACGCTGCTCGGCAAATACAATTTTCCAACGATCGCTGTGACGCACGCCAATCAGTAAACCGTCATCGCTGAAGTATAGGAACTCGTGACGCGGACCTGCTTCTTCTGCTCCCGTAAGGTGAGGCAACATGTTGTAGCCATCTAGGTGGACGGTAAAGGTCGAATCACCGGCCTTATGACCTTTCAGCAGCTTGTTCTTGATGTCAGTATCGCCGGCAGCGGCCATTAATGTAGGCAGCCAATCTTGATGTGACATTATTGAATTAGATGCTGTCCCTGCAGGGATGTTGTTCGGCCAGCGAACAAAGGTTGGTACTCGAAAGCCACCTTCCCAGTTGGTGTTTTTCTCGCCTCGAAATGGCGTGATACCTGCCTCAGGCCATTCATTGAAGTGTGGACCGTTGTCGGTGGTGTAAATAACAATGGTGTTGTCGGTTAGCTTCAGTTCGTCCAGTTTATTTAACAAAACACCGACGTGATCATCATGCTCTAACATACCGTCGGCATAAAAATTCAAACCAGAGCGGCCGACATGTTTTTTTGCTACATGGGTGTAGTAATGCATTCTTGATGAATTAAACCAGACAAAGAAAGGTTTTTTGGCTTTGGCCGACTTTTCAATGAATTTAATACTGGCGGCAAGAAATTCTTCGTCAATGGTTTCCATACGCTTTTTGGTTAGCGGCCCGGAATCTTTAATTTTCCCGTCGGCTGATGATTCTATAACGCCCCTAGGTGAAAACATTTTACGGAACATAGGGTTTTCGGGGTAGTACTCACGTTCAGGCTCTTCTTCGGCATTAAGGTGATATAGATTGCCAAAAAATTCATCGAAGCCATGGTTGGTGGGTAAAAATTTATCTTGATCACCAAGATGGTTTTTACCAAATTGGCCAGTGGCGTAACCTAGTGGTTTAAGTAATTCAGCGAGAGTTGGATCTTTCTCACTGATACCGATAGGTGATCCAGGAACACCAACTTTAGTTAAGCCAGTACGAACAGGACTTTGACCCGTAATGAAGGCAGAGCGTCCAGCGGTACAGCTTTGTTCGCCATAGTAATCCGTTAAAAACAGGCCTTCTTTAGCGATGCGATCAATATTCGGGGTTTTATAGCCCATGAGGCCATAACTGACGTGGCTGATATTCATCAAGCCAATGTCATCGCCCATAATGACAAGAATATTGGGCTTTGTGGTGGCGGCAACACTGAGTGAGGGTGCCACACCTATTATTGAGGCCAATGCCAGTGCTGTATAAGCAGAGCCTCGGCGCAACATGTGGGTTATAGACATATAGGGTTCCTTATGTGATTTTTATAATTGTAATGAACGGACAATTTTGAAAAGTGTAACGTTGATTTTAGTTAAGCATTTGCAAAATGCACACCGTTATCTTTTGACTATTTCGAAGGTTAAGCCAGCATTATCGATGAGTCGAGCCGTTAACGGTTTGGCCATAAGCGATGCGGGTGTCCAAAAGCCTCCTGGATACTCAGATTTACTCAGATCGTGAGCTAAGCATAAGCCAGCTTGAGAGAGCATTTTTGCGGTAGATCCGTAGCCAGGATCTCTATCGCCGGTTACTCGGGCTTGGAGTTGTTCGCCGTTAGAGCTTGTGCCAATAAATCGTAAATCATAGCAGCCGTTCTTTTGCTCTTCAGGACTTGGGCCTTCGCCGACCTTAGGTAATGCTTTTTCTAGTAGCCAGCGGCTTGGACTAAACGAGGCAGACAAGGCAAAGCCAGCCAGCCCTGCTGTGAGAGTGGTGGCTCTGGCGCGGCCTTTCAGTCCTTTACCGGTAAGCATGCCTTCATCGTAAGTGAACTCATTACCGTAATCATTCTTAAGCAGCGCATTGGAGCGGTGTACTACACGAGTATTAATGGCGGCCATAACAAATGGCGCGGCCCAGCTATTCAGTGCTTCATTAAATTCTGAGACGTTGCTGACTTGGCGCGCACTGAACCCAGCTGAATCGGGGCACAAGCTGTAGGGGTTTTGTAGCTCTCGACGAAGTTCAGGATTGCTTCTGGCCTCTTTAAAAATGTTGAGCATACTGGCTATGGTGCCGCCAGACGCACCGCCTTTTAATGTTTTAACGCGCATTTGGATTTGTGGGCATGTGGATCCTAATGTTTGCTTGCTGTGTTCTTGTAAAAAGTGAACACCTAAGTCTGAGGGGATAGAATCGAAACCACAGCTGTGTACGATTCTAGCGCCAGATTTTATGGCGCTTGCCTCATAGCGTTCAATCATTAGCCTTATCCACTGAGCTTCGCCGGTTAAATCACAATAATCAGTTCCGGTTTCAACGCAGGCTTTAATTAAAGGTTCTCCATAAAGAGCATAAGGGCCGACAGTTGAAATAATGACCCGTGTTTGATTACACATGTCGATGAGCTTGGGCGCATCACTAGCATCAGCAACAATAATAGGAATATCTTTGGCGGCTGAACCTAAGTTCTTTTTAAGTGTATTCAATTTGGATTCAGAGCGACCAGCAATAGCCCAGCTGGTGTTTGGGTCGATGGTTTTTAGTAATCTCTGGCAAACGATTTCACCAACAAAACTGGTTGCACCAAAAACAATGAGGTCGAATTTTGTTTTACTCATAATGGACTGATCTCTAGGTATGTGAATGTTAGATAAGAAAAATTTATGCGGAGTAGATAGTGAAAGGTTCCGCTACAGATTGCTCTATGTTGATATAGATCTGACGCTCATGCTCCATAATGCTGGCTATTGTTTCTTCGCTGTTGTCTAAGCCCGAGATGGCGTCGAAGCCGCGCATGACTAAATCATAGAACTCACCTAACCCTCCTAGTTTGGCTGGGTACTTGGAGAGTTTCAGTGTTCTGGATATTGTGGGTGACTCAAGGACTTCATGTAACATGTTTGAAAATTTCACTAATAAATCAACTTGCTGGTGCCTTAATTCAAACGTATTAAGCTGTTGCAATGCTTGAATGTACGATTGTGTGCTGATCTCGGCAACCCCCATGGTTTCAAATAGTTGAATAGTGAGCTGCTGATCTATTTCACCGGTCAGAGTGTTATATTCTATTCCTGTATCCACTAGCGATAAATCAGAAAAAATAGTATCCACAACCTTCGCTGTGTTGGTTAATTTTTTGCCAACTTTTTCTAGGTTAACCCCGTTGTATATATCGGTTAAGAAAAAATCAAGAACGGCGGCTTCTTCCTTATTATTGTGCATCACCCAGTAGGTTTCGGCTAATCTAGATTGCTGCCAAACCTGAAGTTTTTTCAGGTTTTGGTTGTATGTCACGTCGCCAGAAAAACAACGCAGTTTTAAGTAACGTTGGACATTTACAATGATGTTATTAATCATGATCAACACTTTTCTGAAGGTAGTGTGGCCGATTCTACCTGAATTGGGGTTAGAGGTGGCTATAGCCGACTTAGTTTATCATCCGCTAAATTAATTTCATGTTCACCAGAGCCCCTAAAAAGGCCCACTTTTCCATGCGCTCAGAAAAAGTTTTGGGGCTTTGCGGGGTGAGCCGGTCAATAGAGGTGTCCGCATCAAAACCGCAATGAGCAATGATTTTATCAGCAGCAGCTTCAAGCGAGTGGGTGATGGACATAGGTCTGCCTTACAAAGTGACAAATAGGATTTATATCAACTGATGGTCGGTTCTTGCTGAATATAAATCAAGAGGAATCCGTATTTATGTTAAAGTGATCGCCTTAAATTTCGTTCCTTTTGAAGTGTATTACTGTAATGAAAAAACCTACACCACAATTACTGCGTATTAAAACGGGCAAGTTAGAAAGGCAAATGAGTCTCGCGGGTATCGGGGCCAAAACTGGGGCTCGTGCGGCCACTCAGTTGTTTGGTAATGCTTTCACTAGTAAAGATAAACGTAAGCAGCGTAGACAAGAGATAGTGGCTCGCAATGCTCACTTATTGGCCGAAGATCTGGGTAAGTTGAAAGGTGGAGTAGTTAAAGTTGGGCAGGTAATGGCCTTATACGGCGAGCATGTGCTGCCGGCTGAGGTGGCACTGGCTTTTCGGACGCTTGAAGAGCAAACCGTACCGGTATGCTGGGCTGTGATTGAATCTGTTATTAAGGACGAATTGCACGCTGGTGTTGTGGATGCGATGACTATTGATGAGAACGTGTTGGGCGCGGCGTCTTTATCGCAAGTGCATCGAGCGACACTCGATGGTCGAGAGTTGTGTCTAAAAATTCAATACCCCGGTGTGGCCGACGCCATTGATACCGACTTGGACGCCGTAACGCGTTTATTGCGCATGGCCAAATTAGTTAAAATGGGTGAAGAAGTTGAAGCGTGGCTAGAGGAAGTTCGACGAATGCTGCACCGCGAAGTCGATTATAAGCTTGAGGCTCAAACCACCATCCGTTTTGCTCGGCGTTTACAAAACGATCCTATTTTAAAAGTTCCTGAGGTTTTACCGGAGCTCAGTACAGAGCACATTTTGGTTGAAACTTACGAGCCAGGCTTTGCTTTTAATGCACCTGAAGTCGCCGCTTTATCACAAGTAAGACGTAATCGTTTAGCCGATGCTTTTTTGCATTTGTTTTTTAAAGAGGTGTTTGTTTGGGAAGAGTTACAAACGGATCCAAATTTTGGTAATTATCGAGTTCAAATAGATGACAAGGGAGATCAAGACAAATTGGTGTTGTTAGATTTTGGCGCGGTTTGCAGTTACCCATCTAGTTTTTTCGAGCCGTTAAAAGCCATGATTCGAGGTGCTTATAGGCGCGATGAAGGTGAAGTTATAGCTGGCGTGTTGGGTATGAGTTTATTGAGTTCGAGCAGCAGCGAAAAAACTCGAGATTTATTCGTGAAACTGCTGATTGGTTTAATTGAACCGTTAAACTATCGAGCGGATGAACTGGAAACGTTTTGCACTAACAGTGATGGCGCCTACCGTTGGAAGCACAGTAAATTGCCTAAACGTATGGGAAAGATGGGCGCCTCCTCGGCTTTTAGTAAGGACTTTGAAGTGCCTCCAAAAGAGTTTGCTTTTATCAGTCGAAAATTATTGGGTGTATACGGCGTGTTATCGGCACTGGATGCAGAGTTGGCACCACCTCAATGGCTTAATGAGTTTTTGAACTAAGATAATTATATAATTAACATGAGACGCAAGTATGAATGTGATTCGCGATTTTTTTAGCCGCATACTACAAACCATTTTGTTTTGGTGGGTGAAAGTTGAAGGCAACCCTCATCACACCGACATAGAGACTTTGAAAAAGGCACCTAACATTATTTACGTGCTGGAGCATGAATCACTCAGCGATGCGTTGGTGCTTGATAAACAATGTCGAAAAATGGGCTTGCCCTCAATATTCCAGCGTCAACAGTTAGCGGGAATCGAAAATTTTCAACCACTACTGATGGTGAAAGAGCGGCGTTCTTTATTGGGTGCTAAGCCCAACACGCTAATAGATAATCTCCAGCCAGTATTAAGTTATCTCGATAAAAACCCCGATGAAGACGTTCTTCTGGTTCCGGCGGTATTGTATTGGGGGCGCGCGGCCGATACGTCAACCAATCCATTGAAAGCGTTATTAAGCTCGAACTGGGCGGTTGTTGGGCGTTTTAAAAAAATGCTCACATTGATTGTTAATGGCCGTAATGCTTATTTTGAAATAAACGATCCAGTGTCACTGCGCAAATTGTTGGAAGGCGATGTACCTTCCAGTGTTGCTGTCCGCAAAGTAGCGCGGATTTTGCGGGTCCATTTTCGGCGTGTGCGTTCTGCCGTTATTGGTCCTGATATGTCGCATAAACGCTTGCTGCTAGATCGTTTGCTTAACTCCGATTACGTGCGAAGTGTCATCAAAGAGCATTCGGACGAAGAGGGCATCCCTTTAAATGAATCACAGCAATTAGCGCGCAAGCACGCTGAAGCCATTGCCGCCGACGTATCACACAATGTCATCCGTTTTATGTGCGTATTGATGGCGTGGGTTTGGAACAAAATGTATAACGGTATTCGCATGAATGGCATTGAGTCTGTGCGTGAATTGGCCAAAGACCATGCGGTCGTATACACCCCGTGTCACCGAAGTCATATCGATTACTTGTTAGTAAGCTATTTGCTGTACGTGAATGGCTTGAATGTGCCTCATATTGCAGCGGGTGAGAATCTTAATATGCCGGTTGTGGGCCGAATTTTGAGGCGTAGCGGTGCTTTTTTCATTCGCCGTCGCTTTACTGGTGACAAGCTGTATACCGCTGTATTTACTGAGTATTTACATAATGTCTTTACCAGTGGCTTCCCTATGGAGTACTTCATTGAGGGTGGGCGTTCACGTACGGGGAGAATGCTTAAGCCAGCTACAGGGATTTTATCCATGACGGTTAATAGCCATCTGCGTGATAATAAAAAGCCTATCGTATTTGTGCCTATTTATGTCGGCTACGAAAAAATCTTTGAGAGTGGTTCCTATCAAGGTGAGCTTAGAGGTAAAGAAAAGAAAAAAGAAAACTTATTTGATTTAGCTAAAACAGTAAAAAAATTAAACAACAACGGTGAGGTGTCCTTAAATTTTGGGGAGCCATTACATCTCAATGATTTGTTAGATCAGCAACAGCCCAATTGGCGCGATAGCTCTTACTCGCCGAATGACCGTCCTGAGTGGTTACCTAAGCTTGTGGATGAACTGGCGTTTGAATTGGCGTCTAGAATCAACTCGGCCGCGGCATTAAATCCAATTAATTTAGTCGCAACGGCCCTGCTATCAACATCAAGGCAGGCCATTGATGCGCGCTTGCTAAAACGCCAATTAAACTTACTTGTGGATATTCAAAAATTCAAACCATACGCGGATAAAGTATCGTTTCCTGATGGCACCGTGGATGAGTGGATTGAGTATGCTGAAAGCATGGAAAGCCTCAGCCACATCGCGCAGCCGCTGGGTGATGTGTATGGCTTAAGCAGTAAGAATACGGTGTTGATGTCTTACTATAGAAACAACATTCAGCATTTGTACGTTGTGCCAGCATTGGTTGCTGCTCTTATTGCTCAGCGTGACGGTATCAGTAAAAGTGAGCTGGAAAAGCGTGTTAGTGTGATTTATCCCTACATTAGAAATGAATTGTTCTTAAGGGCTACGACCGAGCAAACGTGTGAATCGATAGTTGATTGGCTGAATTTCTTTTCTGAAAAAGGTTTGATTAAAAAGAAAGGTCAAAAGTGGTTTGCACCAGAGAAAGGTTTGGCGGCACGTTTAGAGTTGGATCTTTTGGCTAATATCATCTTGCCCGCTATTGAGCGTTATTATATTGGTTTATCGACATTAATTAGGATTGGTAACAATCAATGTACGGCCGAAGAATTAGAGAAACAGTCGCAATTAATGGCGCAGCGGCTATCGTTATTAAACGGGCTTGATGCACCAGAATTTTTTGATAAGACGCTGTTTAGACGTTTTATTGATGCGCTCCGAAATCAGGGGATGATTCAGGTTAACGCTGACTCTTTAATTGAGTTCAATCAGCAATTGGTTGAGCAGGTGACGGAAGTTGATACCATACTGCCCGCAGAAGTGGTTTATAACATCTCTCAAGTTGCTGACTTGTCAGAATAAATTAAGGTGTAAATGATGGAAATTTCTCTTATCGATGTGATTTTAATCGCTATTAGCTCGGCCGTTGTTACGTTATTTGTAGCCTATTCTGTTTTTACTCGAGTCCTGTTGCCTCAAGTGCGGGAGCAGGTAGATAAAGAGTTTGATGAAAAGCTAAATATAGCCGTAGATTTGTTGTCTGAAGAGGTTCGAAAGTCGGTTAAGCAGGGAGTTTTACAGGCGGTTGCTGAAATCCCTTCTGCAGAAGTTCTGCGTGAAACCACACAGACCATTGCCAAGACAGGCATTGATATTATGGGTGTCGGTCTTGATGTTATGCGGGGTAGAAGAAGATAAACACGAAACAACGGCCAGGAACAGCAGATGCCTAAATCACCGGATTCGGATAATTTGAAAGCGAATTTGAGCAAAAAAAGAATATTTCCTACCGCTCAAGAGGATGCCATTATCGCTCGTAGAGGTGGAGAGAGATCGTCTTATGACTCTTTACCTGCCTATCAGCTTGCTTATACCGATGATGACTTTATGTTGTCAGAGCGCCAACGCGGTATTCGTTTACAGTTAGAGTTAGAAAAAGCCGAGCAAGCATTACAGCGGCACAACGTAGAGTCGGCCATTGTTATTTTTGGTAGTGCACGAACAGATCCTCAGCATAAAAGTTATCAGCAAGCGCGTGAATTGGCTGCGCGAACCGCTCGCGAGTCAGGTTCTAACGGCCTGCCAAATTTGCATGTTATTACTGGCGGAGGCCCCGGTATTATGGAAGCTGCAAATCGCGGCGCATTTGATGAAGGTGGTGATACGGTAGGCTTGAATATTGTACTTCCCCATGAACAAGAACCGAATAAATACATTACCCCTGAGCTGTGCTTCCAGTTTCATTATTTTGCGATACGCAAGATGCACTTTTTAATGCGCGCTAAAGTGTTGGTCGTCTTCCCTGGCGGCTTTGGTACTTTAGATGAATTGTTCGATGCGTTAACGCTCATTCAAACCCAGAAAATAAAACCCATGCCGATTCTGGTATTTGATGAAGCCTATTGGAAAAAATTGATTAATTTAGACTTTCTCATAGATGAGGGCATGATCTCAGCTCAAGATTCAACGTTAATTCAATATGTTAATACGGTTGATGACGCTTGGGCCATTATCAGACAATCGTTGCTCGACTCTGAAGCAGAATCTAACTAAATCATTCTTTTTTATTGTTGAACCTCAGCAATAAACCGATAAGTTGAAAAGCCAATATAGGTAGAAAGAAGCACGCCAAAAAGTATGGGCCATTAAATTCTATAGCGACCTTATATTGATAGGGTTTTTCATTTTCGGTTGGCGTAAAGTCGAGCTCACTAGCGGCAGGAGTTTCCTCTAACACCGCTTCTCGGATAATGAAGGGCATCAAGATTACTTCACTAGCGGGATCACGATCTAAAGTGTTCCAATCAAGTATGGTTAAAATGGCGAGAGTAAACCCCCAAACGATGCTGAAATTTGATGCGCGTGATAGCGGTGATTTAGTCATAATGTGTCTTATTATTAATTATTAGGGAAGAATTATTACATGCCAATAATATCATGGTGGTCACTGGCTTGGTGTGTTGTTCCGATATTAATCGTTACTATAATTTATGTGTCGTGGCAGGGGCAAGCATCTGAAATATTACTTTCAGGTGCGCGCATGGCGATTCAATTGGTTGGAGTTGGCTACGTGCTTGTGGCCCTATTTGGCAATCCCTCACCATGGATTACTCTGGCTGTATTATCTTTAATGATTTTTGTGGCGGCTTGGATATCTATTCGACCAGTAAGAGGCCAGGCTGGTTTTTTAAAGCCGGCTTTGATTGCTCTAGGCGTTTCGGTGGTGTTCCATTTGTTTATATCTCTGGTGTTGATTATGGAGGTTAAAACTTGGTACGCCCCCAGCATTATTATTCCATTGGCCGGGATGTACTTTTCTAATGGCATGAATTCTATTAGTTTGGCTGCAGAGCGTTTTGCCGCGGAGCTAAAACAAGGTAAGGATGTCTTTTCTGCAAGGATTACCGCTTTTCAAACCTCTATGATTCCACAAATTAATGGTTTATTGGCTGTTGGCGTTGTCTCTTTGCCGGGAATGATGACAGGGCAAATATTGTCTGGGGTTTCGCCGCTCATTGCCGTTCGGTATCAAATCATGATTATGACTATGATTCTTGGTGTTAGTGGAATGGGTGCGGCACTTATGTTGTGGCTGCTACACCGAAAGCATCAACAGTAAGAGCTCTTCTTTTTTATTGCTTATCAAACTCTATCTCGCGCATAAAATTAGCCATTTCTTTTAGGTATTTACCTTTATCCAAATGCACTAAATGATTGCCGGGAAACCAGTGATTTTTTGGTCTGTCCCAATGATCCCAAAGTAAGCGTGCGTGTTTGGGAGGCGCTAAGCGGTCGCCGGCGCCCGCTATAATCATCAGCCGTTCTTTTTCTAGTTTTGGTTTGTAGGTCAGTGCTGAGTGTACCGCTAAGGTATGGCGTGCATCGTGGACGGTATTGTTGGTGAGCTTTAACATCGCTTTGAGAGGTATGTTCATGGGGAACCACTCAAGCATAATGTCGCAGAGAGAAACCACGGGAACATTGGGAATGGCAAATTTCAAGCGATCTTCAACTGAGGCCAACAGCGAAGAGGTATAACCACCTAAGCTGATGCCGGTAACGCCCATATTAGTTACACCTTGAGATTCTAAGTAATCCATAAAAATACGGAAATCGTATACGGCATGAGCAAATGATTCGTTAATGTGAGATATGCCGTTGGCAAAAAAGCCATGGCCACTGAATGGGGATAAGCGAGTGCGTCGAGCACCGTGGTGCGGCAAGGTGTAGAGCAGTATGTCGTAGCCTTGTTTGTAGAACCACGGTAGAGCAAAAAACATTCTATTGAGCCAGTAAGGGTCGGCCATAAAGCCGTGAATAACACAAATGGTCGGGCGTGGGCCTTTGTCGTGACGCCAATGCTGAGCAACGGCCCGCATATTTTGCTTACCCTTTTTATAGCGCTCCCTCATTTCAGGGTTTACCGTTTCAAAAGGACTGTCAAAGCTCAGCATGTGGCAACTACCATCATCTGGTTTGAAGCGAAATAGACCCGCGGAACTGGTTTCTACGGTTACATTGCTAGAGTCTGGGCGGATAAAAAAAGACTCAGGATCAGCTAGGTTGGCCTTTTTTTTGTAAAAATCGATATGCTTGCTGTCACGCAGTAATTGTAATGGCTGCAAGCTCAGCGGTAGGGCTAAAGATGTCAGTAAGCTGGCCGCGCCGGTGCGAAGCAGTAAGTCGCCCGCCGCCGTACTGTTGACCATGAATTCAGTTGGCAGGTCTAATTCAAAATCGTCGGGAAACTTGTGGAAGCTACTTTCTAAATTGTCCCACCAGGGTTGTTCGGGCATTATTTTTCTGGTGTGACTGTAAGTTTCGTTAGCAACACGTGACACATTTTCCGCGATATCGTACATAGAATCATCCCCCAAAGATGGTCCCTCAAGTGTAGTCGATCTGACTTTACCTAGCGGGTAAAAGACTTAACAAAAACATTCATTAATAATGACTATTCTTTCGCTACAGCGCTAAATAAAAAATAGGAACAGGTTATGCTTTCGACACTTGAATATATCGGCAATAAAATAGTAATGGGCGCCATGAAGATCGCGGTAAAATTATTACCATTTCGTGAACCACAGTTAGTTTCTGGGCCCAGTTCCGCGGTTGAACTGATTAATGTGATAGCTGCTGACGGCGCGAAAAAGGTATTGATTGTTACGGGATCAGGCATTGTTAAACGTGGCCAGTTAGATGGCATGATCCGAGCTTTGGAAACTCATGGTATTGATATGGCGATTTATGATGGCATACAGCCTGATCCAACCTTTGAAATAGTTTACGACGGTTTAGCCTTATTAAAAGCTGAAAACTGTGATTCAGTCTTGGCTGTCGGTGGCGGGTCGGCTATGGACGCAGCAAAAGTTATGGCGCTAGCGGCGACTAACAAGCGCGCGCCAGAAAAATTGAAAGGATATTTTAAAGGCAGGAACAAACCATTACCGTTTTATGCTGTGCCAACCACAGCGGGCACTGGTTCAGAAGTAACGGTTGCGGCGGTTATTTCGGATACTACAACCCACAAAAAAGCGTTTATTATTGATACTCGAATTGTCGCTACCGCTGCCGCTCTTGATCCTGAAATGATGGTCAGTGTACCTGCGGCATTGACCGCCTCTACTGGGATGGATGCATTAACTCACGCCATTGAATCTTTTATTGGTGGTTTGGGTGATGAGCAAACTGAAGCGAACAGTATTGAAGCGACTCGGATGATATTTGAGAACTTACCTAAAGCTTTTGCTGACGGCAGCAATTTAGAAGCTCGTGAGGCGCTTGCCGTTGCATCGTATAAAGCCGGTTTGGCCTTTACCAAAGCATCGCTAGGTTATGTTCATGCCATATCACATCAGCTAGGCGCTTATTATGGTGTGCCACACGGATTGGGTAACGCTATTTTATTACCCCATGTTGTAGAGTTTTCACTCCCTTCAATTAAGCCTAAGTTAGCTCGCTTGGCGATCGAAACGGGTATTGGCAGTAAAGATGAAGGCGAATCTATTTTGGCTCAAAAAGTGGTTGATTACTTATTCGACTTGAATAAGCAGTTAGGTCTGCCTGCAACGGTTGCTGAATTAAAAGCGGAAGATATTAAAAAAATCACCCGCGGAGCATTAACTGAAGCGCATTTGAACTACCCTGTACCACGTCACATGAGCAGCAAAGATTGCCAAGAATTGTTGCAGAAGTGTCTGCCTTAATCGTTAAGTTCTAGTGTTATAACTTACCTAGTGTTGTAACTTACTAATGTTGTGATTTACTTTTGGGTGCCTAATGGGCACCCTTTTTTGTGCCAGACGATTAGGCCAAAGGTGAGGTTAACTGACTTCGGCATTGACCTCTTGGTCAAAATCAGCGCCTTTGATCGCATCGCTCATGGCTGGGTAATACTGCTTAAACGTGGCGGTTATATCGGCTAACGGTAGGTCAGTGTATTCACCACGATCATTTAAGTACTCCATATGCTTATTACCTAGCTGATCAAATTCGTGATAAATCGAATCTTGTGTACCATCAAACTCTAAGGGCTTGAGGTTAAATTTTTGACATAGCTCGACGTTAAATGCGGGGGTTGCTTTCAGCCATTGGCCGCCAAGGTAAATGGACGTGTAGCCGTGCCAATAGAAGACATCGGTATTCATTGTTTCACGCATACGTTTGGTCGATAAATGATTAGCCACATCAGCAAACCCTAAGCGTGCAGGAATGCCCGCGCAGCGGCAGCAGGCGGCTAACAGAACCGCTTTGGTAACGCACCAACCATGGCCTTTGGAGAGGATAAAACTTGCTTGAAACGCCGATTTCTCCATAGAGAATGAATAAGGGTCGTAGCGAAACTGATCTCTAACAGCGTAGTAAAGCGCAATGGCTTGTTGGACTTGATCGGATTCATTATTAAGCGTGTCGGCCACAAATTGTTTGATGCTGGGGTGATCGCTATTAATGTAATAGGTGGGTGTTAGATATTCAGAAAGCTTGTCATGCATAAGGGTTCTCCAGCGGATAGACAGAGTGTACTGATCTATCGACTGGAGAAACCATGACCAAAAGCGTCAATAACGTGGATATTAAATTAAGCTAAAATATCCGTGGCAACGTGATAATTTGGATCTTCCATTACATTGACTTCGCATAAGCTGCCCGCTTTTTTCAAGAGAAGGCGGCATTCTGCGCTGAGATGGCGTAGGTGCAGAGTTTTTCCTTGGGCTTTGTATTTTTCGGCTAAATTATCCAGCGCTTCAATTCCGGAGTGATCGCTCACACGTGAGCGTTTAAACTCGATAACTACGTGCTCTGGATCATTAACCGGGTCAAATAATTCTTTGAAGTTGCTCACTGAGCCAAAGAAAATGGGGCCGCGTAAATCGTAAACTTTATAGCCATTTTCATCTTCGTAGGTGTCTACCAAAATGTGTTGGGCGTGCTTCCAAGCAAAGACCAGCGCCGAAACAATCACGCCAACAATCACAGCAATGGCCAGATCAAATATAACCGTAACACCAGACACTAGAACAATAATAATGGCATCAGATATGGGGATTTTCTTAGCAATACGCAACGATGACCACTCGAATGTTCCAATCACTACCATAAACATAACCCCTACCAACGCGCCTAGCGGTATTATTTCAAGGAACTTGGCACCAAAGAGGATGAATGCCAGCAAGACTAATGCGGCGGTAATACCTGATAGTCGACCTCGGCCACCTGAATTAATATTAATCATTGATTGGCCGATCATGGCGCAACCGCCCATGCCGCCGAAAAAGCCATTGGTGGTGTTGGCAATGCCCTGACCGATACATTCACGGTTACCGCGTCCGCGGGTGTCGGTCAGTTCATCAATAAGGGTTAGTGTCAGCAATGATTCAATTAAACCAATTGCGGCAATGACGGCCGCGAAAGGCAGGATGATCATTAATGTTTCAAAGTTAAACGGCACCATTGGGATAGCAAATGAAGGCAACTCACCTTTCAGTGTGGCCGTAGCGGCTTCACTGCTCGGAAGCATATCGCGAACAAAATCGATAACAGTTCGAGCTTCTAAGTCTAAGCCTACAGTAGCAAGTGTGACAGCGAGAATGGCCACTAATCCAGAGGGTACAGCGGATGTGAGCTTGGGTAAGAAGTGCATGATGGCCATAGTGACGGCAATTAGGCCGATCATGGTGTAGAGCATTTCACCTTGCATCCAGACCATGACGCCGTCAGTTTCTTCTATTTTGAACTGACCCAGTTGAGCCAAGAAAATCACAATGGCCAAACCGTTAACAAAGCCTAGCATCACTGGATGAGGTACTAGGCGAATGAATTTACCCAGCTTCAATACCCCGGCCAGTATTTGAAATAACCCAGCTAAAATAACCGCAGCAAATAAGTATTGCACCCCGTAACCGGCGACAAGTGCCACCATAACCACAGCCGTAGCACCAGTAGCGCCAGAGATCATACCGGGGCGACCACCAAAAATGGACGTTAATAATCCCATCATGAAGGCGGCATACAATCCAACCATAGGCTCTACACCAGCTACAAAAGCAAAGGCAACGGCTTCTGGAACTAAGGCTAAGGCGACGGTAAAGCCAGAAAGAACGTCGTTTTTGACGTTGTATTGCTCGGAAGTGATCAGTTTAAACATCTATGTCTCACAGGGGCTGAGTGAAGAAAAGGACGCGCATACTAGCAGATATGCGAAGCAGTCCCAAATATAACGATTATTACCTAGCTTTCAATATAGCGGCTCAGTTTAGCGACATCAGGAATATTGATTTTTTTATAACCCAGCGTGATCAGGCCTAGCTCTTGTAAGTCTTTCAAAAAGCCATTGGCGGTTTGCCGAGTAATACCCGATAGCTGAGAAAGGCGTTCTTGAGTGATGGGTAAACTGATGGTGTTTTGGGTAGCGCTGACAAAGCGGGCTCGCATAAGTAAAGATTGGGCTATTCGTTTATCGCCTGTTAGTAAACTGTTTTGTTCCGACCACTGTAAAAGCAGTCTAAAGCGGGTACCAATGGCATCAATAATAGAGCGATACAACTGAGGGTAGTGATCGGCTATTTGAATAACATCATTGACGGGGATAGCGATGCAGTGGCAGTTTTTCGCGCTGTAAAAGTCTTGCACCGGCGGCTGCCTCATAAAGCATCCAAGCCACGTAACCCACTCTCCAGGTCCCATTTCTATTAACGTTGATTCTTTGCCGTCGCTGCTGTTTTTGATTAAGTGAATCTGTCCCTTAATGACCAAACGCAAATGCTGTAAGTTTTCGCCGCTGGGGGTGAGAAGTGTCACAACGCGGTAGTCTTCCAGTTTTGCTGAGTCAGTGAGTTTTTCTATGGCAGCGCTAGGTAATTCACAGGTAACGGATGATTTTCTTAGCCATTCCTGAATAAGACTTCTATCTTTTAAGTTCACAGTAATTGATGTCCTGGCCACTGCAATGGATGTTCAAAATTGATCTAAAATGTCGGATTTTTGACATTGTTGAAGTGTGGAACATAGGTAAACTATGTTCAAGCCTAACCAATATTAAAAAGGATTAGTAAATGACAACATTAATGAAATTTAAAGCGGCCTCCAGTGACGCTATCCAGAACATGATGAAACTAGTACTGGGGACGATTTTAGCTTTCTCGTCTATCAGTGCGACTTATGCGGCGGGCAATAAAGAGGGGCTTTTAACTTCAGCGAATGATGATCTCGCCAAAGAGAAATGGGCCTATTCGTTAGGTGTGCAAGCCTATGTGTTTGGTTTGCCGGTAGTGATTTTTGAGCGTGAATATTCTTTGCGTACCAAGCCTGCGGTTATTGAGCGCATCAAGCATAAGTGTCCTTGTGCCATGCTTAATAATCTTGGCCATAACATGAGTTTAGCGACGGCTGATATTGTCATGCCTTATACACCCAATAACGATACTGTTTACAGTGGCGCATTGCTTGAAGTTGGTGAAGAGCCGGTTATTTTAACTATGCCAGATATCGATGATCGTTATTGGTCTGTCGAAGTGGCGAACCCTTATACTGAAAACCAATTTTACATAGGATCAAGAGCAACCAACGGTAAGGGAGGGCATCACGCATTTGTTGGTCCTGACTGGAAAGGTACTTTACCTGAAGGTGTTGTTGAGCATCGTATGGAATATAGCGCCAGTATGGTCGCGGTTCGAATTGGTGTTTTACCGGGTAATGATGCCGATTTAAAGCAGGTTAATGAATTACAAAAGAAATTTTATTTCACTTCATTAGGTAATTTCTCAGACCCCGCCACACATGGTATGGCTCCTTTGCCTCAGAGCATATTGCCGCGTCCTAAATACAGTGGTGAAGTATCTACTAAGTTTAGAATGCCATCGGATTTGTCTTTCTTTAACTTGTTGGCCGATCTAATGACTCAGCATAAGCCGGCTCCTGAGCATCAAGCGATGGTTAATTCATTTAAGGCTATTGGTTTAATACCAGGTCAACCCTTCAAGCCTGAAACTTTAGATCCCGCTATTGTTCGTGGATTAGAAAAGGCGGTTGCTGATGGTGAGCAAATCATGAGCTGGAAAGTTAAGTATCGTGGCACCCCTTATGCGTCTAAGTGGAATAACTTGCGTGAAGGTACATACAACTTCGATTATTTTGACCGTGCTGCTGGTGCGCTTGAAGGCTTGTTTGTTCACGATCGTGAAGAGGCTGTGTACTTCAGTACTTATGAAAGTGGTGATGGTGTTTTTCTTGAAGGCAGCAAAAATTACACCATACATTTTGAGAAAGACGAAATACCCCCAACCTTGAAAAATGGTTTTTGGTCTATGACTATGTACGGCAGAGATTTCCAATTGGTTAAAAATGATATTGATCGTTTTTCAATTGGCGACCGTACTCCAGACTTAAAATATAATGACGATGGCTCGTTGGATATTTACATTCAAAGCCAACCCCCAGAAGGTAAAGCGTCTAACTGGTTGCCTTCGCCACCGCAGGGAATATTTAGAGTTAACTATCGTATTTATTTGCCGGAAGAAGCGGCGAGAAACCCCGAGACTTTGACCAAGTACACACCGTCTATTCTTGAAGTAAAATAAGAGCCGTTGTTATGAACTAATACAGTTAATACTTGAACGAGTTCTTAAAAGTTTAAAAAAACCGGGGTAGTTACCCGGTTTTTTCATGTCTGTAGAAAACACAACCGGGAGCAAGACATGTTTTGTTTAGGTAATTGTGATTCAATGCACGCCTTATTTAGGTCGTCATTAAAGGAACCGTATAATGTCTAAAGAATTGCTAGCGCGCTGTGGTGGAAAATGTGAATTGTGCAGTGCTGAATCTGAGCTGTCTGAATGCCAAGTTCCCGAGTCTGATGGCCAATCCGATAGTGTTATTATGTTGTGCTCAACCTGTAATAGCCAAGTTGAAGCTGGCGCTGAAATGGACACTAACCATTGGCGTTGTTTAAACGACAGTATGTGGAGTGCAGTAGCGGCGGTTCAAATTATGGCGTGGCGCTTGTTAAAGCGTTTAGATAATGAAAATTGGGCGCAAGATTTACTTGATATGCTCTACCTAGAGGATGATAACAAAGCGTGGGCCGAAGCCGGCGTTACTGATGCAGATGATGATTCTGTCGTCGTGCATAAGGACAGTAATGGCGTGGTACTTTCCGCTGGTGATACCGTCGTCATCATTAAAGATTTAAACGTCAAAGGCACCAGCTTTGTCGCCAAACGCGGAACGTCGGTACGCGGTATTTCATTGACCAGTAACCCCGAACATATCGAAGGCCGGGTTAACGGAACGCGGATTGTCATTCTGACGTGTTTTGTGAAAAAATCCTGATAAATATAGATAATTCTTTTTTGATATTTAGCCTCTCCAATTGAAAAAACTTCTATAGTTAATTCTATGCAGTGCCTATGAAGCCGATAAATCGCTATGGCAGCTAAATTGGATTTCTTAGAGGTTTATTGAATGGTTAATATCAGAAGCAGCTTGTCGTGCATTGCGCTCGTTGTTTTTTCGCTGATAGGGAATTTGTCAGCTGCACAGGGTTCAGCTGCAAAGGATAATCAAGAGGCTTCTACCGATAAGATTAACCAAGTTCTTATCCTGCATTCCTATAGCCAGCACTACCCTTGGACTTTGTCTCAGCATAATGGGTTTGTCGAATCAATCAGTACGTCATCGGTTGGTTTAATCGCTTTTAGCACAGAACATTTAGATACCAAGCGCGTTGCCTACGACGTTGAATACCAAGTTATGTTCAGTCGTTATCTGGAACGAAAATATGGTGGCTATGAGCCCGATCTGATTTATGTGACGGACGACAATGCCCTTCACTTCGCTCTGAATTACCTGCCAGATCACTTTAAATCGGTTCCGGTTATATTTTCTGGTGTCAATGATTTCCAGAAAATTCAGAGCCTTGATCGTAAACAATTTGTGGGTGTGTTTGAGAATAAGGAGATTAAGCCAAATATAGAGTTGCTCCTGACAGTCGATCCGAATCTTAATGAAATTCTGGTTGTCGGCGATGGTTCCGGTACTGATAAGGTTATCAAGGCCGAGATTGAAGAAGAGTTGTCCGATGTCGAGGGTCTTAATGCAATCTATATTGAAGAAAAGGATGCAGAAACGCTGGTTTCACGGCTAAGCGAACGTCAAGAGAAGTACCTTTTGCTGACAACAATAGGGGGTATTCGATCGAGTGAAAACAAAGAACTGGCGCTGAGCGATATTATAGAAAAAATCGTTACGGCCGGTGATTTTATTGTGATGAGCATGGAGGATGCTTACCTGTTTGATGGCGTTATTGGTGGCTATGTGACCAATGGTCGAGTTCAGGGAGAAAAAGCAAGCGAACTAGCAGCCTCTTATTTTTCTGGGCGTGCAATTAACGAACTGCAGATGGTAATAACAGATACCAATAGTTATGTTTTCGATGACAGGCTTTTACGAAAATACCAAGTAGACCTCCCTGACATAATCCGTGAACAGGCGCTTATATCCAACCTGCCAGAGTCCTGGTATGAGAAAAATCGCTCCATGGTGATTGGTGCATTAATCACGCTTAGCGCCGCTGTTTTTATTCTTTTAGGGGTGTTTACATGGACTCTATCCAGAAAAAATAAACAAATACAGTCTCGAACACAATTGATTGAACGCAATAAAAAGCAAGAGTTACAACGTCTACGAAAAGTAGAGACTTTTCAAGATGCCTTGGTTGAATTATCACAAAAAAACTCCACTAGCCTTATTGATGCTCTAAATCACGCGACACGTATCTCATCTGAAACCATGTTGGTCCAACAGGTCAGCGCTTGGAGGTTTGAAGACGATCGCAATAGCATCGTGTGCCAATCACAATATGTTCTGGGTAAGGGGTTATCCGATCCTGATGTGAAGATGTGTCGGCGAGATTATCCGGGTTATTTCAAGGCAGTGGATTCAGGGCGGTTGTTAGTCATCGATGATGTATCTGAGAACCCAATTACTTCGGAGATACACGATGGGTATTTAGCACCCAATAATATCAGTTCAATGTTGGATGTTCCTATTTTCTATCAGGGGGAATGCGTGGGGGTGATCTGTCATGAGCATGTTGGCGCGAAAAGAACTTGGACTACCGATGAACAAGAATTTGCTTATGCTGTTGCCAAAACCATGTCGTTGTCACTGGAGATTTTTAAACGCAAAAAAATTGAGCGCGAACTTGAGCATCAAGCCTACCATGACGCGTTAACGGGCCTGCCAAACAGAGTGTTGTTGATTGATCGTTTAAATCAAGCTGTTTTACAAGCGTCGCGTAGCGATAACCTCGTAGCGGTTATATACATAGATTTAGATAATTTTAAGCACGTAAACGATTCTTTAGGCCATGGGGTGGGTGATCAACTGTTAGTAAGAATCAGTAAAATACTGAGGCATCATGTTCGGGAAATGGACACGATTTCTCGGGTTGGGGGGGATGAGTTTATCATGGTCATGTATCCCTTCAGTTCAGTGAGTCAGGTCTCGGATGTTGCTACGATGATCCACCGGGCTCTTCAGACCCCTATTGTTGTCGATGAGCATGAGATTTTAGCTACGGCGAGCATAGGTGTGAGTATATCCCCTGATAATGGAGACTGTGCTGAAACCCTAATAAAGAATGCCGATGCCGCCATGTACCATGCTAAAAATGACGGACGCAATAAATTTCATTTCTATACTCAGGAAATGACAGAACACGCTATGGCGCGCATTCAGCTCGAGGCGAGTTTGCGTAAGGCGATCACTAATAATGAGTTTGTCGTTTTCTATCAGCCCCAATACGATCTTTATAAGAAAAAATTAATTGGGTTTGAAGCGTTGGTTCGCTGGCTGCATCCTGAAAAAGGATTGGTGGCTCCTATAGAGTTTGTACCTTTGGCGGAAGAGGTTGGGTTGATCGTTCAGATAGATCGATTTGTGATGGAACAATCACTTAAACAATTTTCTGCTTGGCATGCTGAGGGGTGGGATGTTGGAATATTGAGCCTGAATCTGTCGGCGAAGCAGCTTGATCAGGATGATTTTTTCGATAAGGTGGCAACTCAGTTAAAGGCGCAGAACTTTGTGCCGGCTATGCTTAATTTTGAAGTAACTGAAAGCTCAATCATGAAAGATTCTGCAAAGGCGATTAAGTTGTTGGAGCAGTTGGGTGACCTAGGTATTGGAATCTCTATTGATGATTTTGGGACTGGCTATTCGTCCCTAGAATATTTAAAAAACTTGCCAGTTGATAAATTAAAAATAGATAAATCATTTGTTTATGATTTACCTAAAGATGAAAGTAATGCATCCATTACCAAAGCCATTATTGCTTTAGCGAGCAACTTGAATTTAAGTGTGATTGCAGAAGGGGTTGAAGACGAGGCGCAGGCCCAATTTCTTATGGATAATGGTTGCGACGAAGTGCAAGGCTACCTTTATGGCAAGCCCATGGATGTAGAAACCATAGACGCTACGCTAGCGGACATAATGTCACTTTAATTCCTGAGTGCATCAGTACAGTTAACCCCTTACTACTTCCCTTACTACTTTCCTTACTGCTTAGAGGAGGCAAGTTGTAATATCTTTTCTGTTTAATCTAAATGATAATGATTTGCATTAAGATTGCGTTCTGTTGTATCCTCTGCGTCCCCTAATTGAAGGGGGATATTAAAAACATAATTCTTTGGGGGGATTTCACGCGTGAATTTTAAATCGAGTACGAATTATTCTTTACTGATGGCGACGGCACTATTGCCAGTGCCGGTTGCTTGGGCCGATAACAGAGTTGAAGGTAGCGTTATAGAAGAGCTGGTTATTATTGGAGTGCGTGACGATCGAATCAGTAAGGGTGCTACTGGATTGGCTTTGGACCTGAAAGAAACGCCACAATCCATCAGTATTATTGATAGTGAAATGATGCAGGCTTTTGGTGCTGATGATATCAATGATGCATTGGAGCTGGCTCCTGGGTTACGGGTAGAACGTTGGGAAACTAACCGTACAAGTTACACCTCCCGAGGCTTTGAAATTAAGAATACTCAGATTGACGGCACTGGCTTACCTAATAACTGGGGTATTATAACGGGGGCTTTTGATGCTTACGGGTATGAAAAAATAGAAGTGATTCGTGGTGCTAATGGCTTATTAACAGGGCTTGGTAACGCTTCAGGCACCATCAACTTTGTGCGCAAGCGCCCTACCAATCAGGCCGAAGGCCAGGTAAGAATTAGTGCGGGATCTTGGGATAAATATCGTTTAGAGGCAGACTACTCAACGCCATTCAGTGATAGTGGTGAATGGGCTGGTCGTTTGGTCGCGACGACTGAATCATCTAATTCTTATCTTGATGGCAAAGAAGATGACCGGCATTTTCTCTACGGCGTTATTGATGGCCAATTAACCGAAAACAGTACCTTAGCATTTGGCGGTTCGTACCAAAAAGCTTATACCGAAGGCAATATGTGGGGTGCTTTGTCATTTATAAATAATGATGGTTCACAAGCTGAGTGGGATACAGGTGCCAATACCTCTCAAGACTGGACTTACTGGGATACAGAAAATCAAACGGCTTTTCTTGAGTACACTTATTTCACTGCTCAAGATTGGGAACTGAAGCTGTCTTATAACTATCGTTACAATAATGAAAGCGATCAATTGTTTTATGCCTATGCGCCAGCAGGACTCGACCCTAATAATGGTTTGGGGCTATATGGTTGGCCGGGCAAATACTCTGGTGATGACAGTGCCCATCTTTATGAAATCAGTTTTTCCGGAGGCTTTGATGCGTTTGGCGAGACTCATGAGCTGATGTTAGGTGTTAGTTATTCTGATGGGGAACTGTCGCTAGATTATCACCCCGTTGACTATGCTGAACCGGCGTTTGGTGCATTACCAAGTTTTCCGTTTGCAGGCAATGCCATCCCTGAGCCTACATGGGGTGTTAAAACAGCCAATAGCAGACGTGAAGAGGACCTTACTCGTATTTATGGTACTACTCGTTTTCATTTTGGCCGTTTAAAGGTTATTGCAGGGTTTAACGCCATTGATTATAAGCGGGAGGCTTTAAGCTTAGACGTTCCAATGGAAGAAAATGAGGTCAGCCCTTATGTTGGTGTTACTTATGAGGTAACGGATAATACTACCGCCTATGTTAGTTATTCTGATATCTATGAGCCGCAAGATAAGTATGATTTCAACGAACAATATTTAGAGCCTACAAAGGGTGAAAACTACGAGGCAGGAATTAAAACTGACTGGCTTGATGGCCATCTATTGAGCTCTGTGGCAGTTTTTAAAGCTAAGCAGCTCGGTATAGGCACTTACGCAGGTATTAATGGTAATGGCCGTTATTGGTATACCGGTGCAGATGTGTTCTCTGAGGGAGTTGAGTTTGAGATCAGTGGACAACTTAATGACCACACTACAGCTTCTCTGGGGGCAACCTTTATAGATTTGGATGATGAGAATGGGGATAGCACCTATACCTGGATTCCTGAAGAGCGAATTAGTTTTACCCTTAATACATCATTGCCACAATTTGACACTGTATCACTGGGTGTGTCTGGTAGCTGGCAATCAAAAACGGCTAAGGCTGATACGAATACAGGTGTTGATGTTGAGCAAGGTTCTTATCTGCTAGCTAATGCATTTGCCCGATGGGATCTTGATAATCAATCTTATGTGCAGCTGAACGTTAACAATCTCACCGATGAAAAATACATTAACAGCCTGTACGAAATTGGCTACTACGGCGCGCCGCGTAACTTCACCGTAAGCTACGGTTATAACTTTTAATCAGCACGATGGTTTGATGATATGAGCAGATCTTCTGGTTTAGCACCGCTGTACCTGATCGATCGAATAGCATCCAGTATGGTTGGCGGCTATTTGTTTGTGTGGGGCTTTACAACGTTGGGCATCACCCTAGGGGTATGGTTGGGTATGCCCTATTTAGAAGCGCAGACTTTATTATATTTGCTGGCTTTTTTGGTTTACGCCAGTGTTTTTTGCTGGGGTTTTACTGTGCAACGCACAGCCGTTGTCTGGACGGTTCTGGCTGGCGGCGGTGTAGCAATGACATTGCTTGGTTGGTGCTTAGGCCGCTTTTATTTAACTTAATTTAAAACGGATGTGATTGCGTGTTTTCTACATTAAGACAGTCCATGGCTTGGGTTCATACATGGTTTGGTTTGGTATTGGGCTTCCTATTAATAGTGATTTTTTTCTTTGGCAGCCTATCGGTATTTGATCGGGAAATCGATCGATGGGTTCTGCCGGAAACTCGCTTTGAGCCGCAAATAATGCCTTCTTACGAAGGTATTTTAGAGCAAGCTTTTAATCATGTTGCACCTGAAACAGATGAATTGGCAGCAGCGAAAATGAGAGTGGAGGGCGAGCTGCCAGAGCAGTTACAAATCATGAATTGGGGTGCTTATACCACCCACCGAGATCCTACCTTGTATTTGTACGCTGAGTACGCCGTGCCCAATAACCCTAATGATCCGTTTGATCATATACACGGTTATGCCACCATTGATCCGCGTACAGGAGCGTTTTTACCGAAAGATCATTTGAAAATAGGCAGCGAATTCTTTTACCCAATGCACTATCGGTTGTACCTGCATTGGGAGAATTTGGGCTACATTATCGTCGGAGTGGCCGCATTAATTATGTTGGTGGCACTGGTAAGTGGGGTGATTATTCATCGTAAATTGTTCCGGGAATTCTTTACCTTTCGTCGCCATAAGCATACTCAAAGACGAGTCTTAGATTTACACAATATGACTGGTGTGGTGGCTTTGCCATTCCATTTTTTCTTTGCTTTTAGCGGTTTGGTTATTTTTGCTTATATTTATTTACCCGTCTCAGCAACCGTATTGCAGACGCCTGCTTTTGCCGCTGCGCAAGAGGAGGCCAAAGACAAAGGCTTAGCGTTTGCGCCAGCGGGTCAATCTGCCGCCATCGCATCAGTAGATACAATGGTGGTTGCTGCCAAGCGCTTATGGAGTGAGCGTGGAATGCCGGGAGATGTAGGTTATTTATTTGTAAATCACCCCGGGGACATCAACAGTTATGTCAGTATTTACCGAGCAGGCAGGGACGCGGTGAGCTTAGTCGGGCAGGGTATTCACTTTAACTCTGTTACGGGTGAACTTATCTATCAAGATCCTGATCCGACGGCTATCAGTATTATTAATGAGTTTTTAACCGGTTTGCACTTACAGCATTTTGAACACTGGCTGTTGCGTTGGTTGTATGTGATCGGTGGGTTGATGGGGTGTATCTGTATTGCCACGGGTTTTATTTTTTTTGTTGAAAAGCGTAAACGCGACTCGCAACAAGTAACAACGGTACGTTGGGTTGATGCTTTTGCCGTGACCTCAATCACCGGTATGTTATTGGCAACTATGGCTATTTTGGTTGCCAACCGTTTACTGCCAGTTGATTTGGAGCATAAGGGTAGCTGGGAAATTAGAGCGTTTTTTATGGTCTGGCTGTTGTCTTTGGGACACGCTTTTTGGCGCAGTAATATTGTGGCTCAAGGGCTAATATCACCAGCATGGCGCGAACAATGCTGGGGGGTTGCGTTGCTGTCAGTATTAGCGGTGTTGTTAAATTGGACCACCACTGGTGATCATCTATTGAAGACTTTGTTTAACGGCTATTGGCCAGTGGCATCTATGGATTTAGTTTTGCTGACGCTATCCGGACTAAGCATTAAGGTTGCACTTAGCTTGCGTCAACGCGAAGGTGATGCACTTTTATTAATGGAGCAAGGGTGACTATATGAATCAAACAAGGGTGACCATATGAATGAATTTATATTGCTAAGTTTGACTCTTGTATCTTGTTACACAGGTATGAGCTGGTTGGCTCTGGCGATGAAAAGCCACTGGCTGCAGTTGAGAGTGAAGCGAGATTTTACTTCGATCAAGGCGACTGTCTATAGAATACTCGGTGCTGCTTCTTTGTGTGGTGCTTTGGTACTCTGTCTACAGGTTGATCATCCTAGCATTGCATTTTTAGTATGGATTATGTCCATGGTTGTTGCCGCTAAGGCGGTAGGATTGACGCTCAGTTATCGCGCCACGTGGTTACGGCCTCTAGCCATAATTAATTAGTAGCCGTCAAAACCTGCAGAATGACTTTGCGGGTGTCAGCGGGTTCTATTACCGCATCCAGTTCAAGGTAAGCCGCTGCCTCTGTGGCTTTCCCCATATCATAGCCAAGAGCTACCAGCTCGTTAAATTTCAGCTCTCGTTCTTGCTCATCAGTAATGGCTTCCAGTTCTTTTTTAAACCCTAAGCGAACACCACCTTCTAAGCCCATCGCGCCAAACTCGCCTGTTGGCCATGCCGCTGTTATGCTCGGTCGCATAAAGCTACCTCCGGCCATTGCCATCGCTCCAAGCCCATAACCTTTGCGGAGAAAAATGGATACCAGCGGTGTGCTGAGCTTTGCCCCTGCAATAAACAGTTCTGACATTTGCCTTACTGATCCTGAATTTTCACTGTCGGGTCCGACCATAAATCCGGGTGTGTCACCTAGCGCCACAACAGCCATGGAGAAACTCTCACATAGATTTAAAAACTTCGCGGTTTTTATGGCAGCTTCACCATCAATTGCGCCGCCTAAAACTTTGCATTGGTTGCAGATTAGGGCAATGACCTTGCCCTCTATACGCGCAAATCCGGTAATAATTCCTTGACCATAGTTGGGTTGCAGCTCAAGAAAACTATCGGTGTCGACTAACGTGGTGATGACCTTATAGATATCATAAGTGAATCGACGATCGGCAGGCATGGCGGTATTGAGTAAAGTTTGATCAGCACACTGCCAGTGCTCGATATCGCCTTGAAAATATCCGAGTACTTGTTGGGCAAGTTGGGTTGCGTGGGCTTCATCCTGGGCAACGATATCTATGACACCATTGGTCTTTTGAATACTGGTGGGGCCAATGTCGGTTGGTTTGAACGAGCCTAAACCACCGCCCTCAATCATAGCGGGGCCGGCCATGCCGATGTAGGAAGCTTCTGTGGCGATGGTGATATCAGCACAGCCAAATAACGCCGCGTTTCCGGCAAAGCAATAACCATTGTTAACCGCAATAAGAGGAACAACACCGCTGAGTGCTGCCCAAGCTGAAAAAGAGGTGATATTTAGACCACCTATAGACGTCTTGACGTCAGTGTCACCGGGCCTGCCACCACCACCTTCGGTGTACATAACGACGGGCAG
The DNA here is from genome assembly GCA_034112445.1 of Cellvibrionaceae bacterium. Taxonomy (GTDB): domain Bacteria; phylum Pseudomonadota; class Gammaproteobacteria; order Pseudomonadales; family Cellvibrionaceae; genus Pelagadaptatus. The sequence continues at coordinate 29,882 of JAWUVI010000029.1, forward strand.
TTTATTTTTTTCGGCGAGCTCTAGAATACGATCGAGTTTTTTGTGATGAAAGTAGCCTTGGGTTCCTGCGAGCACAGAATAGTCATTTACAATAACCGCGGTTTTACTGGTGGCCTCATCAAAGTGTTGGGCGTTAATGGTTGCTAGTCCAGTGATGATGCCATCAGCCGCTGTTTCTGTGAGTAGCTCAGTAAGGGGGCGACGTTCTCTTTGCGCGGCAATAGCGAATTGACCGTATTCGACAAATGAATCGGCATCGACCAAGTCCGCAAGATTTTCTCGGGCGCTGCGAAAGCCTTTAGCGTGGCGTTTGCTAATGGCTACGTGTCTTTGCTTATCTAAAGTCAGTGCTTGCCTGTGCTGAAATTTAGACAAGGCGTCAGAGTTGGTTGGGGTGCCGACTTTGATTTGTGCAGCGGCATGGGCTTGGGTCACTTCAATCTCGCAGATAATGGTATTAGCTTGAATGGTTTCGCCCTGTTGAACTTGAACGCTTCTTACTATTCCCGTTGCCTGGGCGTGAATGGTTGTTTGCATTTTCATGGATTCAAGCGTGGCAATTTCAGTGTCTGGATTGACCTGGTCCCCAGATTTAACTTGCAGGCTTGCGACAACGGCGGCTAATGGAGCGGTGATCGTTCTAGTAGGGTTCATCGTTTTAGTCTGATCCATAGTTATTACAGAGTAAGTGTCGTAGTTCACAACTATGTCGTTTGTTATGGCTTGGTGCAATATCAGAATCTATTTTAAACGTTGATATTTTGGGTGTTTTAAATGGGTTATTGCAGGAGCTGCTATTCTCTATGGCTCTTTCATCACATTAGCAAACAGGTACATTATGAGCCGAGATGATCTAGTCACATTGCCGCGCTTGTTTCGTCAGGTGGTTAAGCAATTGCCGCACATGCGTAAATCAATTAAAGGCATGTTGATTGCGGCGGATAAAAGACAGGACACAACCGTTGGCTTGGGTTTGTTGTTAGAGCAAGCAGCCCAAAAAAGTCCGGACACCATTGCAATAGCTCACAATAAATCCCGCATCAATTATCGTGATTTCAATGGCTGGGCTAATCAGATTGCCAAACACTTTTCGGATCTAGGGTTAGTCAAGGGTGATAAGGTTGCTGTGTGTTTAGAGAATCGTCCAGAGCTATTAGCGATTTGTGCGGGGCTGGCTAAATTAGGTGTTGGGGCGGTAATGATCAATACTTCTCAAACCGGACATGTGTTGCTACACAGTTTGACCTTGGTTGACGTCAGTGCGTACGTGATTGGTGATGAACGCATCAAAGAGTTTCAGTCGATCCGTAAAGAATTAAAGCCCAAGCGCGGTAGTGTATACAGTGTGGCCGATTGTGATACGAGACGCTTAATTGGCAGCACCAAACCTGGTTACAAAAATTTAATGGCTGAAATTCAAGGCCTCAGTAAATCTAACCCAAAGTCTACGCTAACGATTCGACCTTCCGATCATTGCTTTTATATTTTCACCTCTGGGACTACCGGCTTACCAAAAGCCTCCATTATTTCTCACGGAAGGTTAATGAAGATTTATGGTGGTTTTGGTTTGTCGGCAATGCATCTAAAAAAATGTGATGTGATGTACGTCACTTTACCGTTTTATCATGCAACGGCACTGGTTGCTTGTTGGGCGGCTGTTTTAGCGGGGCCAGCTACCTTAGCGATGGGCAGAAGATTCAGTGCCACTCATTTTTGGCAAGAAGCGAATGGTTATGGCGCTACGGTTATGGCCTATGTGGGTGAGTTGTGCCGCTACCTGATTAATGCTCCTGTATCGACGTATGAGAAAAATAACACGATAACCAAAATGGTTGGCAATGGTTTACGTCCAGCGATTTGGCAACCCTTCAAAGAGCGGTTCGGGGTTGATGAGGTTATGGAGTTGTATGGCTCGAGTGAAGGTAATGTCGGGTTTACCAATATGTTCAACTTTGACAATACGGTCGGTTTTTCACCGGTTAATTACGTTTTGGTTGAGTACGATAAAGATACAGGCGAGCCACTGCGCAATGCTCAGGGATTTATGACTAAAGTAGGAAAGCACGGCACCGGCTTGATGATTGGCTTAATAGACGAGCGAACACCATTTGATGGTTACACCAATAAAGAAAATTCTGAAAAAGCTATTCTTCGAAATGTGTTCAAGACAGGAGATGCCTATTTTAATTCAGGAGATTTACTGCGTGATTTGGGTTTTAATCACGCTCAATTTGTTGACCGACTGGGAGATACTTTTCGCTGGAAAGGAGAGAATGTTTCCACCACAGAATTAGAGGGTGTAGTCTCAAGTCATGACATGATCAGTGAATGCGCCGTGTATGGCGTAGAAATTCCAAAAACTAATGGTAAGGCCGGAATGGCGACCTTGTCTCTGGCCGATGGAGTTACTGAACTCGATGGTAGGGCTTTGTATAATTATTTGGTTGCTGAGCTACCGCACTATGCGATGCCGGTATTCCTACGGGTTACCAATAGCTTGGCAACCACAGGCACGTTTAAATATCAGAAAGCAGACCTAAAAAAACAAGGTTTTAATATAGAAGAAATCGAAGAGCCGTTGTGGGTGTTATTGCCTGGTGATATACAATACCAACCATTAACATTGGCTATCTATAATGGGATTCAAGACAGTGAGTATCGGTATTAGATGCTTGAATAATGATTCAACTAAAAACTAAACATTGGAGAAAATTATGATTGGATACGTCACTATTGGTGTTAACGATATGGCAAAAGCTAAACAGTTTTATGCGGATTTGTTGGCCGATTTAGGTGCTACAGTTTTAATGGATATGGGTCGTATTGCCATGATCGGCTCTGGCATGGATAAGCCTATGATTGCGGTTTGTACCCCTTTTGATGGGTCTGATCCACAGCCGGGGAATGGCAACATGATTGCAATCCCTGCTGGATCGAAAGAAAAAGTAGCCGAGTTCTACGCTAAAGCTCTTGAGTTAGGTGCCACCTGTGACGGAGCTCCAGGACAACGCATCGAAGATATGTTTTACGGTGCTTATTTCAAAGACCCGGATGGTAACAAAGTCGCGTTTTATCATTTTGGATAAAGGTCAGATTGGTTGTTATCCAAAGTAAACATAAGTGATCTCTTCTTGCGGGTAGAGGTCATTTTTATTTTTAGACGGGTAGAAATTAAGGTGTAATAAATGAAATCCATAAATCCAAACGCGGATAAGCTCGGTCAAGTATTGGCGGGTATTCCACAAGACAAGCCTATTGTGATGCTCAACTTATTAAAGTTCTCAGATCAAGCGAGCTACCCAGAAGACTTTTCTGGTGATGCCGCTGTTACGGGGCGCGAAGCTTATGAGCGCTATAAAAAACTTATTATGCCCTTCATCAGTGAGGTGAAAGGCGAAATGATTTGGGCTGGTTCTGCTGTGGGTGGAGTTATTATTCCCGATGACGAAAGTTGGGATGAAGTGTTTTTGATCCGTTATAACTCCATCAATGCATTCTATGAAATGTTGAAAAATCCGGGTTATCAAGAAATCACGGTGCACAGAACTGCCGCATTAGATGATTCGCGTCTGGTTGCTACGGTAGAGTGAGTGAAGATGGCACCACGGTCTGCGTGGTGCCAGTGAGCTACCAAATGTGTTCCATTTGTAAGCCAATAGTCCAACCACTGTTGTCGTTGCCGTAAGGGGCGTTATCAGGGCTGTTGCCAACATTACCAACTAGGTCATTACTCCAAGTCGCATAGGTGCCATATAAACGGATGACAGGGCGTGTCATGTAGCCTGTGTTCGGGCTTAATTGCAAAGCAACCGTGGCTTTAGAGACATTACCACTAATGCCTTTGATTTCATTGTCTACATAGTCAACACCCAGTTCGGTGGCGACACTCCAATGTTGGTTGATATAGAAGTGTGGTCTTACGCCCGTGCTGTACCATTTGATGGTGTCGCCTTCAGCTCCATCTTGGCCGAAATCCTCCGAGCGATAGATGGTTACCCACTGTACGGCATAATTTTCTTTGTCATCCCACAGCCACGTGTTGTTTACTTCAAGCATACTGGCTTTGGATAAATCATACCCAGCAGACTCATTAATGGGATTTGAACTGGTGGTTTTTTCGCGAATGGAAGCGCCGGTATTATGAGTAACCGCAAAGGTGTTTTTGCCACCAAAGACATTCTTAGTATCAAACCAAAAGCCTAATCCCAAGCCGGTTTCATCGTCGTAACCCAAGGTGTCTTCAGCACCACGCTTAACGTAGCGAGACCATAAGTTCAATTTGGTGTTATCCGTTAACGGCATGTTGAGTAAACGTGCGTCATACGATTTAGACGTTACATCGTCTTTATTCGCGGCGAAGGCATTTATGCCTTGGGCGTCTACGTTCTTGTGTTTAAACGCGGCCAGCTTTAATTCAGCTTCGCCTACTTTTATACCCTCTATACCTGCACCGTAATGAGCTTTTTGGCCTGAGTTAATCCAAAAATAATCGTTCATAAACATGCCTTTACGTTCATACCAACGGCGGCCAGCCCAAACGCTCACTCCCTCACCGAGTGCCCCGCCTAGGACGTTGCCAAATTCAATATACGCTTTGGGCAACTGATTCATTTTGAAATCGCGGGTATTACCAAGCTGTTGATAATCTTCGACGGCAACCACCACTTTAGTGTAAGTTTCGGAGGTGCCTTTTGGTTTATTTTGATAATTTAATTGGAATCGCAGTTGGGTGTCAGATTCATTGCCAAGCCTAAATTTTGCGCCAGCGCCGGGGGCCTGAAAGTGCGCTGCGGTTTTGCCATTGTCGCTAGACATTAATCCCATGCGGGTATAGCCGTGAAAACTGAACACATGATCGCCAACGGTATAGTCATTTGGCTTGAAATCATCGAAATCAAATATTGAGTTGCTTTCTTGGGCATTGGTTATGCTTGCGCCACTGAGAAGTAAGGATGTTAATGCTAAAGAGGTGATGTTAACTGGAGTGAGTTTTTTCATGGTATACATAGCTCTCAATTATTAGGGGTATTGAACATATTCTTAGCGTAAATAATTATTGTTATAGCTAGGTCAATTCCCTGACACTGTCGATTCCATTCCTATTGATGGTACAAACATAAATTACTTGTTAACAAACGTAGTTGAAAATTACTGAATCGTCATGTTTATGAGAGGCAATATTTTTCACCCAAACGCTGCAACTAATAAGGCTACTACGTATTACTAGTGTCACGTCGATTAATTTCCATTAGCCGTTTACACTGTGAGGGGTTATTAGATGTTAGGCATGAATTATTTTTAAGCGGAGAAGGTTAATGCTCGTAGTACATCATTTAGAAAACTCTAGATCGCAGCGAATATTATGGGCTCTTGAAGAACTCGGAGTTGCATACGAAGTTAAGCGATATGAAAGGGATAAAGTCACTAATCTAGCCCCTGCAAGTCTTAAAAAAGTTCACCCACTGGGTAAATCACCCGTTATTGTGGATGGTGCTCTTACTATTGCTGAGTCAGGTGCGATTATTGATTATCTGGTGACAACTTACGGTGATGGCGCTCTGGTACCGGAATTAAATTCACCAGAGCACAGAGAGTATAACTATTGGCTGCATTACGCTGAGGGTTCTTTAATGCCACCGCTGGTGATGAAATTGGTCTTTGATAAAGTGGCCAATAGTCCAATGCCATTTTTTGTTAAGCCTGTTGCTAAAGGCATATCGAAGAAAGTTACTGAGTCTTATATTGGGCCAAACATCAAAGACAGTTTTGATTTTATAGAACATCACTTACAGCAAAATGAATGGTTCACGGGTGGCAAGCTAACGGGTGCTGATATTCAAATGAGTTTTCCGTTAGAAGCTTCTGTAGCAAGCGGTGTTGTCGGGGATCAGTACCCTAAAATCACGGCTTATGTAAAACGCTTTCAATCACGTCCAGCTTACCAAAAAGCGCTAGAGACGGGTGGCCCTTACGATTATGAGGCAGCCTGAGCTGCCTGCTAACCGACTGAAAAGCAAAGATTTTTCCTGAGGCTTTACCGAAATCGAACCTCTACCGAACATTTAGCTGAAATTGATTTGAAGGTGATTTTTATCAGTCTTTTTGCGCTAACTGCTGAATGCCTTCTGCTACGGTTATTATTGGTTGATAACCGAGTTCGTTCTTTGCCTTGGCATCGTTAAGTGTGCCCTCACAGCTCATCATATCAATGACATGGCGCGTCATGGGAGGCTGCTTCTTGATCCCCAGAATGCGCCAAGTTTCTTCAACCACAAAAGCAACCGGTCTGGCCAGCCAGCTGGGTAGTGATTTGTCAGGCATTGACACATCATAAGCGCCCAATACGGCGGTCAGAAATTCACGGTATGTTGGCTGTTCGCCGTCAGTGACAAAATAGCATTCACCTGCAGGCATTTTGTCCAGCGCGAGCTTTACCGCATGCACCAAGTTTGCAATGTGCACGGTCGAGATCTTGTGTTTGCCGTGGTCAAGCCAGACGAATTCGCCGCGCTCAACCATACTGATGATCTCAGGGATTAGTGCCTGATCTCCCAGACCCCAGACCCACCGAGGGCGTATAACAACGACCTGCATACCACCTTGGCCATTGGCCGCTAGTGCGCGTTTTTCAGCCTCTCTTTTTGTTGAGGCATAAAGATAGGGGGTTTTTTCTGCGTAGGGCTCGGACTCGTCAATATTGCGCATAGGCTGCCCATGCCAAGACACGGCCTCTGTGCTGATATGGATAAACCGCTTGATGCCGGCCTCTTGTGCGGCCAGCAATACTTTTTCCGTTCCAGTTACGTTGTTTTCCCAGTATTCCTCTTTGCTCCCCCACGGCGACACATGCGCGGCAACGTGGATGACGGTATCGCAGCCTGACAGGTGCTCCGCGCTCACTGTGGTCAAATCACAGCGTATTGGAGTCGCATTATTGGCCGAGATTTTCTGATCGCTGCTTGTACTGCGTGACATTGCACATACTGAATGTTCTGAACTGAGTTCTCGAGCAATAGACCCGCCGATAAATCCAGAGGCACCGGTAACAAAAATATTTAGCGCCATTGTAATCTCCTTACTCCCGTCCGACTTGAGGTCGGACTGCCGGGAATTTTTTTATTTTGGATGAAAAATCTTTGCCTGCTATTGAGTAGCTTATTTAAAGCTAGAAAACAGTTTGAGGTACTTGGTTGTTAAGGCTTCAGTGGTTTTCTGTCCCACCAATAACAGTTCAGCGAAATGCAGCTTTTTGTCCGCTTTTAGGCCGTGATCGATGGCTGTTTTTGCTGCTGTCATTGAGATGTCTGTGAACAAGTTAATTTTGGTAATGCCACCCTTGATCACACTGACGTATTGCTCGTCAGAAAGGCCAGAACCGCCGTGCATTACTAGGGGGATATCAACGCCTGCGCGGATTTTTTCTAATCGATTAATATCTAATTTGGGGGTGCCTTTGAAAATTCCGTGCACTGTGCCAAAAGCGACAGCAAGAGTGTCAACACCGGTTTCTCGGGCAAAGCGTTGCGCATCCTCTGGACGGGTGAATAGATCTTCGTCAACATCGGAGCCTTCCAAGCAGCCTTCGCCGCCGCCAACATGACCAATCTCCGCCTCAACACTAACTCCAGCGGCATGAGCCAGTTCCACCACCGACTTGGTCAGGGCTATATTCTCGTCAAGCGGTAGCGAAGAGCCGTCTATCATCACCGAGCTGAATCCGCTTTCGATAGCCAGCTGTATTGTTTCTATGCTTTCGCCGTGATCAAGGTGCACGGCAACTGGGATTGAAGCGCTTTTGGCTCGATCTATAAGATATTTGAAAAAAACTTTCAAATCCAACATAGGAAATGCCGTTTCGGGCACCATCAAAATAATGGGTAGCTTAAGTGCCTCAGCAGCACTCAGTACGCCTTCGGTGGAAGCTGGGTCAATAACATCAATCCCTGGCACACCGATACCTTTGTTGCGAGCAGGGTCTAAAATTTCTTTACACGATACGAGTGGCATTGCATGAACCTCTTTGGATGGCTGTATATTAGGTTGGTGATGGCCTGTCGATCAGGCTGTTTGTTTTTAAAAAAGTAACCCTGCGATTTTTTTATTTTCGAGCATATTGATCAGGTCATCTCGAATGAGCTCCACAGAGTTGGCAAAGGTGTCCGTCGATGTGCCTGATAGATGCGGGGTGATGGTGACGTTATCTAGCTCTAGGAAGGGGCTTTTATCACCTAAAGGTTCTTCATTGAATACGTCCAATGCCGCTCCGCCGATACGTTTGTTTTGTAGGGCATCGACAAGGGCAGCTTCATCCACTAGGCCTGATCGGGCGGTATTGATGAAATAGGCGGTGTCTTTCATGAGTTCAAATTCACGGGTGCCAAAGAACTTTTCTGTCGTTTCAGATAAACGAAGGTGCAGGGAAATAAAATCCGATTGCACGAGTAATTCGTCCATAGTAACCGGGGTTAATCCCATGCCTTCGAGGACGTCGTCTGCTAGATAAGGGTCGTGAACGATGATGTTCGCACCGAAACCCTTAAGGCGATCGATCACTTTGCGTCCGATATCACCAGCGCCGATAATTCCCATGGTGCAGTTGCGAATGTCGTGGGTGTAATTGAAGTTCGCAAACTGTTTGATCCATTTGCCCTCCATTAATCCCTTGTGGCCGCGGGCAATGTTTTTGGCTTCCGCCAACATCAGTGCCAAAGTGCAGTCCGCCACTGCGTGTGCGCTTCTGCCCGGCGCGTTGATCACATGAATGCCTCTTGCTTTGCAAATATCGATATTGACATTCTCCACCCCGGAACGCATGACGGCCACATACTTAAGATTCTGTGCTTGCTCAAGTACGGCCGCATTAATTGGGGAGACATGTACGACAACGATATCTGCGTCGCGGCAAGCTTCGATAACATCGGGGTTAGCAGGACTAGCGTCTGCGCCTTGCTGTTCTACTTTGAGCATGACCTCGGTGATGGCTTTTGGGCTCTGCATTTGGCTGTCTTCAAGTATGACGACCTCATGGTCAAATTTTTCTAGCATCTTCATATTCGACATCACAGCGGGGGTAATCGCCATGTCACACACACATACAATTTTCATGATTTTAGTTTTCCCTATTGAAGTTGGTTTGCGTCTTATTTCGCCGGTATTTCGATACCCGCCAAGCGTTTCAGTAGCGACTCCTTCTCCTGAAGGATGTCTTTTATAATGTCCAGTTTCTGCTGGTAGTAGTTCAGCATAGTCGGGTCGGGTGTAAACGTTTTTGCGATACTTGGGCGGGGTGCGTCGCCGACACTGCCCAATTTTCCGAGCCCAATCAGAGCTGAGACTGCTGCACCGCGCCCTACCATTTCGGAGGTTTCGGCGACATGGACTGGGCGGCCAACGGCATCTGCCATTATCTGCGGTACGTTTTGGCTCTTTGAACCACCACCGGCCATCCAAAATTCATCCAATTCTGCATACTGTGGAAAGAAGGTTAGGTAAGCCACATTACCCAGTACGATACCCTCACACACAGCCCGCATCATGGCCGCGCGATTAACGCCTCGCTCTATTCCCAACAGGCCACCAATAGCGGCAGAGTCGAGAGCATGGCCGAACAAGTGAGGAGCAAAGATCATTTTCGACGGGGGGGCGCTGGACACCTCTTTATCCACCAGTGCGTAGACATCCTCGTTAGCTTGTAGCTCTTTTTGGTAAAAGACATTGATCATAGTGTCGAGTACTGCCCCAGCGTTCCCGTCTCCCGCGCCTGAAAGAAAACATCCTGGTTCTGGGTGGTTTATCGAGAGTGTGGCATTGCTAGAAGCGGGGGTGAGAAAAAGGTTAACAAACCAGGTGCCGAGTATGGAGACCAATGCGGTAGGCGAGAGGGTCGCGAAGCCATTATGGCAAGCACAGATGTCATGCGCGCCGACTATGACAGGTATACCCATCGGTAAGCCGGTTTCTGCAGCGGCCTTGCTTGTGACTTCGCCCGCTTGTGCATTGCTTTGCAGCAGCGGTGGCATCAGGCGTCCAGCGTCGGCAACGCCCAGGTCAGCGAAAACTGATTCGGCATAATCCTGTGCCTCATGGTCTATTAGTCCCGCACCGGATGCATCGGAAAAGTCTGTCGCTATTTCTCCAGTAAGCTTGAGGCGTATCCAGTCCTTGGAAAATAATGCGTAGTGAGCCTCTGCGAGGATTTTTGGCTCATGATCGGCAAGCCAAGCTAGAAGCGGTAATGGCGAACCGGGCACGAAGGGCGACTTTAAGCGGTTGGCGGCGTCTGCATAGCGGCCATCATCTTTCCAGGTGTCAACTAGATTGGCCGCACGGCTGTCGAGAGACAAGATGGCCGGCCGCACTGGTTGGCCGGCTTGGTCTACTAAGAACAGGCCGTTACCCTGTCCGGCCATGACCACCGCGCATACCCTGGCTGGATTATGACCTTCGGCCCAAAGCGCCTGTACAGCGGCTACGGCAGATTGCCACAGTAACTCCATGTCCGCCTCGGCCCAGTGTTCTTGGGGTGACAGTACGGCCGGATTGGCATGGCTCGACACGGCGATTTCGTTCAATGCCATATCGAACAGGGACGCCTTGACGTTGGTGGTGCCGCGGTCGATAGCGAGAATCAGGTCACTCATAGATTATTTCCTTTGGCCGGACTGTCACGAATAAATTGCAAGCTAATGGACGAACTAAAATTTGAGTTAACTTGCGTATTAGTGTTCTCGGTATTTGAGTATAGTGCCATTCTCCACACTTGAAGAATGTAATGTTGGTAACATTTGAGTCGATTTTTTTAGTTGAAGGCTCAGCCAATATTAGTTGAAGGCTCAGCCAATAATAGTATGTCTACAGACACAAAGGTCATTTGATTGTTCAGTGATGGCTCGGTTGGCGCTTTAGGTATGCCGAGTTGTCTTCAAAAGACGGTAAGGTTTCAATCAAACAAATGAGGAGGATGGCGCTCTGCTGTTAACCAAGCTTTTGTTGTCGCAGTGCCTTTGGGTCGATTACGATAATTTTGCCGTACCGCATATTAATGATGCCAAGACGCTGCCACGTTGCCAAGATTCTACTAACTGATTGGCGAGTGGTACCGAGCATGTGACCGATATCTTCTTGTGTCACCTGTAAATCAATTTCACCGATCTCTTGTTTGTCGGCCAATGCCGTGTCGAGTAGAAGGCACAGTCGAGAAGCTATTTGAACGGACAAGGGAAGGAGCGACATTGCGTCCAGATGCTCGTAGATGATTCTTGAACGGCGACTCATCATCTTCAGTAATTCCCAGTTCAATTCAGGATGAATGAGAGAGAGTTCGAGGTAATCTGCACGAGAGAGACGCCTTAACCGAGTGGCTTTAACAGCCTGTGCCATATGGTAGCGCGCTTCACCGTCAACCATGCCGTTTTCTCCGGTACAGTCTCCACCACTAAATGTGACATAGAGTAATTTTTTACCTTCTGTGGTTAGCGTATAGAGGTGAAGCTCGCCTTCAATAAGTTGGTAGAGGTCATAATCTTCATCACCTGATGACCATAGAAATTCACCTTGCTGAAGGCAGATGGTGCTGCAGCGTGCTATTACTGACTCACGCGCGGTATCTGGCAGGCGGTCTATCCAGTTGAACAAGGTTAGTGGCAGTGGCGAGTTACTATTATGATATTTTTGCTGGATGTTTTTGTCGTCTTTCAATGTGCCACCACGATTTTTAATTGCTGGAAAGTTAACTTATCGTTGCCAAGTTAACTTATCGTTGCCAAGTTAATCTATAGATCAATTTAATACAGCACGCCTATGACACTCGCAGGAATCATTATTTTGGCGGACGCTAGTCACAGTCATTATAAGCTCCAAGGCATTGTATTCGCTTGTAATGCATTTTACTGCACATGAAAAGTGAGCGCTAATCGCAACTTATTAACAGTTTAACCAGGAACTATGGAAACATAGGTTGTAATAATGACGGATTATTGAATGACCGCTCTGGGTTGCGGTCAGTTTACGTATAGTATGGCCCAATGAGCATAACTAATTGAAACTAAAGGGAAAATTGTGGATTCTTGCGGGCTTGAACAGCGGATCTACCGATTATGTGTAGTTGGATGCATAGCTAGCTGGAGATGTGAATGGCTTGAGGTGCGGTTAGCTTAAGGGCATGTTCCGCTAGGGGCTATATTTTATCATGGTCACATTTTTATAACGTTATAGTGAAAATCACGTCCCTGTGATTGTCTTTTTATGGCTTAGAAGCTAACGCCAGCCCAAACCCATAATTTATCAGTATCATAAAATTTGTTTGCTCCGAGATCACCAGCATCGTATTTGGCGTATTTAACCCCAGCAGAATAATGTTTACCAAACTTGCGGGCATACACTAAATTCCACTCATCACCAAGGTCATCAAGCGTAGCCGTACCATCGTTAGCTTCATAATTATGATAAATGGC
>JAWUVI010000030.1:0-30603 GCA_034112445.1 Cellvibrionaceae bacterium
GAAATCAACAGCTTCACCACCCCAAACTTCAGCACAGACGCGAGTTAACGCAGCTGTTAAGGTTGTTTTACCGTGATCGACGTGACCAATGGTTCCCACGTTGACATGGGGCTTTGTACGTTCAAATTGTTTTTTAGCCATGGCGAGGGCCTCCTCAGTTAGGGCATTTTCGGCAAATGGAAAATTCCACTGCACAAACACAAAAAACGCCGCAAAGATTACATCCTTACGACAACATTATTACAACACTGGAGCTCTTGAGCGGATTTGAACCGCTGACCTCACCCTTACCAAGGGTGTGCTCTACCAACTGAGCTACAAGAGCTTACTTTAAACCTATCACTTTCTAATTTGGAGCGGGTGGCGGGAATCGAACCCGCATCATCAGCTTGGAAGGCTGGGGTTCTACCACTAAACTACACCCGCCGAAATTGCTTCAAACTTTTAACTTAACGTTTGACCGGCAAGGGCCAAACTAAACTGCCAGTCAAACAACCAACAGGTACCTCTCAATAATGGTGCAGGGGGGTGGATTCGAACCACCGAAGCTTGCGCGTCAGATTTACAGTCTGATCCCTTTGGCCACTCGGGAACCCCTGCGCAGAAGATGGGAAAACCCATCAACTTAATTTGCCGAACAAATAAATCATTCAACAAGTTAGAGCTAAAATGGAGCTGGCGAGAGGAGTTGAACCCCCGACCGGCTGATTACAAGTCAGCTGCTCTACCAACTGAGCTACGCCAGCTCTGAACACTTAAAAGCAATAAATTGATACTCATCGCTTAAGTGGAGGCGGGATTCTAGAGAAACTTTTATCAGGAAGCAATAGTAGGACAGAAATTTTGTACTAACTCTGCATTTTCAACCGGTTTTAATAGCTCCAACCACAGTTCTTCGTCCGCTTTTATAGCCTCACCCGGCTGAAGCACCACCCAAACCTCCTCATAACTGCCATCCGCTGACTTAATTTCAGCCTCAAACCCAAAAGCAACTATTTCACGTTTTTTCTTTTCAGCCTCTTCTTTTTGCGCAAAAACACCAAAAGAAATGCCATTTTCTAACTCACCCTTAGGAATAATATAACTATCAATTCCTTTTGCCTGAAACTCATACAGGCGCCTTAACGCTGCCTTGCGTGAAAGCTGTGCAGCCTGAAACACCCAAAAACCACCCTCCCCGGGCACCTCCATATTTTCAACACTAGCCTCAATTTCCAATGCCGACAGCTTTTCAGTGAAATACTCAGCTTCTAGCAACTCTTTAAATGGCCCAATTAACGTACACAACCTTTGCTCCTCACTCTGCGGCTCGACACTCAACCGCTTTTTAGACGCCAGCATCTCTTCCAGTTCCACCACCTGTAATTCACTCAAAAGCACCAGTCGCTGAGCCCCTTCTACAACCACCTTTTTGGGCGCCACCACTGAGGACAACTCAGCAGACATTGACTTGAAATATAAAGCGTAAGCACCAACAGCCGCATTAACCCCCACCAACAATATAAATATCCAACGCATAACGACGATCTACACCCTTATTTTTTTATTAATTTGCATCTAACTTGCTACCGCAGGACAACGACAAACCATCAAGAACCAAATCCCTAACAAAATAGAGCTCGCATTCAGAATTCGCCTGCCGATACAGCCCCATAACAACCTCAGCATCCCCGCCAGTAAAAAAAATCGGCAACCCTTTACCTTCTTTACACTCCGCACTAGCCCGCTCTATCAACCCCACAACCATTAACAGCAGACCGCGATTAACAGCCGTTATCGTATCTTTTCCAGGACCTAAACAATCTTGCGCCGCAAAATTCACCTTTACTTGCGCGGTATCAGAGAACAGTGAGCCCAACATCAACCGCATTCCAGGCGCAATATATCCACCCTCATGCCGGCCAGCCACTAGAACATCCACCGTAATGGCACTTCCACAATCCACAACCAGAGCCCCCCGAGTCGATAATTCATGAGCCGCCAAAACCGCCAACCAGCGATCTATACCCAGCAGCTCAATTTTATCGTAGCCGCAGTCCACTCCAGCACAAACCTCACTAACCTTTGCAAACTCCGGCTCCAGCTCCCAGCAATTTAAGGACCAACACCTAATCGACTCTGCGGCATTCTGGCCAGCTACAGACGCCACCAGAATGGTGCCGACATCAATACTCGATAAGCTATCAGAAATATCATTTAAGGCCTGAGACAGGCCTCCCAACAAATAAGATTCAGCACCAGAGCCAACAACAACCGATGTACGTGCCCGCCACTTTAACCGAGTATTCCCAACATCTAACTCTAGGATTACTTTCCCACTCATAACACCACCGGTCTTAGCGATATCTCACCCCCACTAAAAACCTGTTCTTCACCTGCCACTTCTAACCTCAACGCTCCAGCTTGAGTCACACCAAGAACAACACCCTCAACGAAACCAGCACCACCCGTTTGCAACCTTACCAAATTACCAGAATAGACACTCAACGCCTCCCATTCTTTTTGATAATCCGCAAAGCCATTAGAGTGAAAACCTTGCAACAATGGCAGCAAATGATTCAATAGCGCAGCCGCAAATTCATTTCTCGACAAGTCAGGGTTAAGACTTAACAAATCAATCCAAGGTTGATCAATCTGACCCGAGACATCAGCCGTCATCGCCACATTAACACCAACACCAACCACTACCTGGCACACACCAGAGGGGTCTCCGGTCATTTCCAATAAAATTCCCGCCAACTTTCTACCATCATGCAGAACATCATTCGGCCACTTCAAGCCAACATCAGTTACACCTACCCCCCTCATAGCACGAATCAATCCAACACCTACAGCCAAGCTCAATCCTTCGAGGGCGGCTGCACCCTCAGTAAACTCAACCACAGCCGATAAATACAAATTCTGACCGAAAGGGCTAACCCACGTGCGCCCGCGACGTCCGCGCCCCTGAGCTTGATGCTCTGCCAAGCAGACATATCCATGGGCACCACCTTCAGCAACTCGATTCATCGCACGTGTACTGGTGGAATCAACCGAATGAACAATATCTAACTCAGACAAAAAAGACCTTGCAGGTGCATCAAGTGACGACTCGATAACGGCCTTCTGCAACAACTCAACACCACCCGGAACCCGATAACCTTTACCCTTAACCGTTTCCAAAGGCAGGCCCAAGCCCTCCAACTTCTGCAAATGCTTCCAGACCGCCGTGCGCGAAACCCCAAGTAATGCACCAAGATCCGCACCTGAGTGATATCTACCATCAGACATGGCCTGCAATAAGGCTTGCACGCTCATTTAGGTAAAGCCTCTAGCAGCCATAACAACTCCCCCCTCAATCTATCGACTCGAGATTTATCATAGCTTGGCAACATCAACTGCTGCGCTAAAAAATCCAACACGCCCAACCTTAAGCCAATACCTGCATCAGTAAGCCCAATCAACACACTGCGCTCATCCTGTGGGTCACGAGAACGATGCAGCAAGCCTGCCACCTCCATGCGCTTCAACAAAGGAGTCAAGGTGCCAGAGTCGAGCCGCAAACGGTCTCCTAAAGACTTAACTGATACCGCAAGAGAGTCATCATGACGCTCCCACAAAACAATCAACACAAGATACTGCGGGTAAGTAATTCCGAACCTTGCCAACATGGGCTGGTAAGCCTTTGTCATTGCTCGCGAGCATGCATAAAGAGAAAAACACAACTGCCTATCTAAATATAAAGCCGAATTATCCACCCCACTACCTCACTTCTAACCAACTACCATCCAGTTACGCCTACTAACTACAACAATGCCTCTACAGCAGAGCCAAGACCTTCTGGCTTATCTTTTGGTGCAAATCGTTTAACAACCTCACCGTCACGATTAACCAAAAACTTGGTAAAATTCCACTTAATAGACTTACTTCCCAACAAGCCCGGCGCTTGCTCTTTCAAGTGATTAAACAATGGGTGTGCCTCACCACCATTAACATCCACCTTTGCAAACAGAGGAAAAGTAACACCAAAGTTTCTTTCACAAAAACCGCCAATCTCTTCAGAGTCACCCGGCTCTTGATGCCCAAATTGATTACACGGGAAGCCGACAACCTCTAAACCCTGATCCTTGTATTTTTGATACAACGCTTCCAGCCCTTTATATTGAGGGGTGAAACCACACTTGCTGGCCGTATTAACAACCAATAAAACCTTGCCTTTGTACTCACTCAAAGAAACATCTTCACCGGAAATACTTTCAGCTGAAAAATCATATAAGTCACTCATAAAACACCTCACCATATAAATTGCTTAAAATTAGATTGTGCGCAATCATTATTACACACTTTATTATTGATGCGCCACCCCTCATAGGAACAAATCACCATCCAAAAAAAACCACATCATTGATGTGGTTCCAAATAACAGAGTATTGGTAAGCGCCCAATTGGATTAAATATAATGCACGCCTTCTATTTCGTATTCCACTTCACCACCAGGTGTTCGGATCACTACCTCATCACCAACATGCTTACCAATTAAACCTCGAGCAATAGGCGAATTAATCGATATTTTATTCACTTTAACATCCGCCTCGTCATCACCGACAATCTTATAAGTTACGGTCGCGTCAGTATTGATATTAACGATATCCACCGTCACCCCAAAAATAACTTTATCAGAAGGCGTCATAAGGGAGACATCTATAACCTGTGCAGAAGCCAACTTTCCTTCAATATCCTGCACCCGCCCCTCACAAAAACCCTGCTGTTCTCGTGCCGCATGATATTCTGCATTTTCCTTCAAATCACCATGCTCTCTTGCTTCAGCAATAGCCTGCACAATTCTTGGGCGATCAACTTTTTTGAGACGCTCCAGCTCGAGCCTTAAGCTCTCAGCACCCTCTACAGTCATAGGCACTTTATTCATTTTGCAATCCTCTTATGTAGATCCTGCAAACTACGAACATCACTTTTTTGACCAAAGCGAAGAGCCATACAAATAGCCTCAGCCGCAGCAATAGTTGTCGTGTAATACACTCGATGATTTTCAGCGCTTCGACGAATAGAAGCTGAATCGCGAATGGCTTGCTTACCTTCGGTAGTGTTAATTACCATGGTAATTTCATCATTTTTAATCATATCCACAATATGCGGACGCCCCTCTTCAACTTTATTAACTGTGGTTACGGTTAAACCAGCATCAGCAAAGACTTTCGCGGTACCGCGAGTAGCAACCAAATCAAAACCTAAGTCGGACAGTTCTTTAGCAACTGGCACAGCATCAGCCTTATCACAATCACGCACACTGATAAATGCTGCACCAGAGGCGGGGATTTCATCACCGGCTCCCAACTGAGACTTGGCGTACGCTTCGGCAAAAGTATCGCCAACACCCATAACTTCACCAGTAGATTTCATCTCTGGCCCCAAAATAGGATCAACCGCAGGAAATTTATTAAACGGAAATACCGCCTCTTTAACACTGAAATAGTCAGGCACTATCTCTTTCGTAAACCCCTGCTCGGCCAATGTGACACCGGTCTGACAACGAGCCGCAACTTTAGCCAGTGACACCCCAATACACTTAGAAACAAAAGGAACGGTTCTAGAGCCTCGCGGATTAACTTCAATCACGTAAATCTCACCCGCCTGATAAGCCAACTGCACATTCATCAGACCAACAACGCCTAGTTCTAACGACATCTTCTTAACTTGAACCCGCATCTCATCCTGAACATGAGCCGGAAGCGAATACGGAGGCAATGAACAGGCCGAATCACCAGAGTGAACACCACACTGCTCAATATGTTGCATGATAGCGCCAATCACCACATCTTTTCCGTCACTGACAGAATCGATATCAACCTCAATAGCCGCATTCAAAAAATGATCCAACAGTACAGGTGCATCTTCGGAGACTTGTACCGCCTCTTTCATATAAGTACGCAACTCATCTTCGTTGTAGACAATCTCCATAGCTCGACCACCTAACACATAGGACGGCCTAACAACCAAGGGATAGCCAACATTCACCGCCTCTATCACCGCCTGTTCCGTAGAGCGAACAATGGCATTGGAGGGCTGCTTTAAACCCAAACGATTAATCATTTGCTGGAAGCGCTCTCGATCTTCTGCGCGATCGATAGCCTCAGGGCTTGTACCAATTATTGGCACGCCTTCCGCCTCTAGAGCTTGAGCCAATTTAAGTGGCGTTTGCCCACCAAACTGAACAATCACACCCTTTGGATTTTCTTTACGTACAATTTCTAAAACATCTTCTAGAGTTACCGGCTCAAAATACAAACGATCAGAAGTGTCGTAATCAGTAGAAACCGTCTCAGGATTGCAGTTGACCATAATGGTTTCATAACCATCATCGCGACACGCTAAAGCCGCATGCACACAACAGTAATCAAATTCGATACCTTGACCAATACGGTTAGGACCACCACCTAAAACCATGATTTTCTCACGCTCTGACGGCCGCGATTCACACTCTTCTTCGTAAGTGGAATACATGTAAGCTGTGTCCGTCGAAAACTCAGCCGCACATGTATCAACACGCTTATAGACAGGGTGAATATCAAGTTTGTAGCGATGCCCACGTAACGTTTTCTCGCTAACACCTAGCAAGTCAGCTAAACGCTTATCAGAAAAGCCTTTGCGCTTCATACGAAACATTAAGTCAGCATCGATATCCGTTAGTGGCATATCAGCAAGGTACGCTTCACTTTTAACCAAATCTTCTATTTGCACCAAGAACCAAGGATCAATAGCGGAAGTTTCGAATACTTCCTCAACACTCATTCCAGCTCTAAATGCATCAGCCACAAACCAAATTCGGTCTGAACCTGGAGTCGACAAATCTCGACGTATTTTCGTTATGTTTTCAGGCTTTGTAATATCAACTCGCGGCTCAAACCCTGCCGAACCAACCTCTAGACCTCGCAACGCCTTCTGCAAAGACTCCTGGAATGTACGACCAATCGCCATCACTTCGCCCACAGACTTCATCTGAGTAGTTAAGCGAGCATCAGCATCGCCAAACTTCTCAAATGTGAAACGGGGAATTTTGGTAACAACGTAATCAATACTCGGCTCAAATGAGGCCGGAGTCGCTCCACCGGTAATTTCATTTTGAAGTTCATCGAGGGTGTAGCCCACCGCCAATTTGGCCGCTATTTTAGCAATTGGAAAACCCGTTGCTTTAGAGGCTAAAGCAGAAGAACGCGATACACGCGGATTCATCTCAATAACCACCAAACGACCATCTTCTGGATTAACCGCAAACTGAACATTAGAACCACCGGTTTCAACTCCGATTTCACGCAACACAGCAAGCGATGCGTTACGCATAATCTGCAGCTCTTTATCGGTTAGTGTTTGCGCCGGAGCAACCGTAATCGAATCACCCGTATGGACACCCATGGGATCAAAATTTTCAATAGAGCAAACGATAATGCAGTTGTCGTTTTTGTCACGAACAACTTCCATTTCATACTCTTTCCAACCCAACAAAGACTCATCAATCAGCAACTCATTAGTCGGTGATAAATCTAAGCCACGGGTACATATTTCTTCAAACTCATCCCAGTTATACGCAATACCACCACCCGAGCCACCCATGGTAAATGACGGACGGATAATAACCGGAAAGCCAAATTTCTTAGGCACTTCTCGAGCAGCTTCTAATGTCTGAACTATCTCAGCACGAGCACACTCAAGGCCAATACGCTTCATAGCCTTATCGAATAAGTTACGATCCTCAGCCATATGAATAGCATCGCGATTAGCACCGATCAGCTCAATATTATACTTTTCCAAAACACCGTTATCATGCAAATCCAAAGCACAATTCAAAGCGGTCTGCCCACCCATGGTTGGCAAGATTACATCTGGGCGCTCTTTCTCAATAATTTTTTCGACGGTACGCCATTCAATTGGCTCTATATAGGTTGCATCAGCCATAGACGGATCAGTCATGATCGTGGCCGGATTTGAGTTCACCAAGATAACTCGGTAGCCCTCCTCTCGAAGCGCCTTACAAGCTTGCGCACCGGAGTAATCAAATTCACAGGCTTGACCAATAACAATTGGGCCCGCACCTAGGATAAGAATGCTTTGAATATCTGTTCTTTTTGGCATCTTCGACTCTGTGTTTTAAATTCGTGTTTTAAATTCGTGCTTTAAATTCGTTCTTTTAATCGCTTATTTAAAGCTTCACTTTATGCATCAACGATACCGTTAGCGTGCTTCCATCAACTCAACAAAGTGATCAAATAACGGAGCTGCATCATGCGGACCTGGGCTCGCCTCAGGGTGACCCTGAAAACTGAACGCTGGCTTATCTGTGCGATGAATCCCTTGTAATGAACCATCAAACAACGATGTGTGGGTCGCTCGCAGCGTATCAGGTAAAGTCTTTTCATCAACCGCAAAACCGTGATTTTGGCTGGTAATCATGACATTACCTGCAACCAAATCTTTAACTGGATGGTTGCCGCCATGATGGCCAAATTTCATTTTCACAGTACTAGCGCCAGAAGCTAGCGCCAGCAATTGATGCCCAAGACAAATACCAAATATTGGGGTGTCGGTAGCTAAAATTTCTTTGATTGCTGCAATAGCATAATCACAGGGCTCTGGATCACCAGGGCCATTAGACAAGAACACACCATCAGGATTCATCGCTAGCACTTCAGCCGCCGGAGTTTTCGCAGGCACGACAGTTAAGTCACAACCACGATCAACCAACATTCTTAGAATATTTCGTTTAGCGCCAAAATCATAAGCAACAACTTTAAATTTTTTCTGCTCAGGTTTGGAATGACCCAAACCTAAAGTCCAACTGCCCTCATCCCAAACATAAGAACTCTTCGTTGTTACCTCTTTGGCTAAATCCATACCTTTTAAACCACCAAAGGCCTTGGCCTGCTCAAGAGCTTGTGCTTCGTCAACATCGCCCGCCATGATACAACCGCCTTGAGCACCTTTATCTCTCAAGATACGTGTTAATCGACGCGTGTCTATATCAGCAATACCTAAAATGTTTTTCTCGGCGAGATAATCATCCAACGATTGCTCGCAGCGAAAGTTACTCGCTAGTAACGGCAAATCCCTGATAACCAAACCTTTCGCCCAGATTGTATCGCACTCAGCATCCTCACTATTAACACCGGTATTACCGATATGGGGATAAGTAAGTGTGACTATCTGCTGAGCATAAGATGGATCGGTAAGGATTTCTTGATAGCCAGTCATCGCGGTATTAAACACGACTTCTCCGACTGAGAGGCCATTAGCCCCGATGGCTGTTCCACGAAAGACACTTCCGTCTTCGAGAACCAAAATTGCAGCTCGATGGGCACCAGTATTCAAGTCAACATCCTCTAGGTATAAATATTAGTTTTTATAGACCGAGAGACATTCCCACGCAACTTACAGGCATAGAAAAATACACTGCACTAGAATTGCATGCTACTTAATATATAGGTGGAATGTCCGATCTCAAGTTGCAAAAAAGCGAGACGCACACTTGGTTGCGCCCCGCTTCTGAATAAGATCAATCTGAGGGGGAATTCTACGCGAGTTAGGGGTAGATTGTCCAACAAATATACAGCTTCTCGAACTAAAAACTACAGCCCCAACACATCCTGCATACTGTACAAGCCAGCAGGCTTTTCGGATATCCACGTCGCAGCACGAACCGCACCGCGAGCAAAAGACATACGACTCGAAGCCTTATGAGATATTTCCACTCGCTCACCATCAGCGAGAAACATAACCGTGTGATCACCAACAACATCACCACCGCGAACCGTCGCAAAACCAATGGTCTCGCTTTTACGCGCACCAGTTTGACCTTCACGACCGTAAACAGCCACTTCTCGAAGGTTACGATTAACACCCTCAGCAACCGCCTCACCCATAGCTAAAGCCGTACCCGATGGCGCATCTACCTTATGCCTATGATGAGCCTCATAGATTTCAATATCGTAATCATCACCTAAAATTTCTGCGGCTTGCTTCAACAGCTTCAAGGTTACATTAACGCCAGTACTGAAATTAGCCGCCTTACACAGCCCAATATGCTGCTGATTAGACAACAACTGAATTTCTTCTTCAGGAGTGAAACCGGTCGTCCCAATAATGATTTTTTTACCTGCTGCTGCACAGGCCGTCGCATTGGCAAGCGTTGCAACCGGAACCGTAAAATCAATCAGCACATCAAACTGCCCAATAATATCGTTAATGTTGCCAGAAATAATAACGCCATTTTTGCCTAAGCCAGCCAATTCACCCGCGTCCGCACCAATCAGCGAGCTAGCAGGGTGTTCCAGCGCTGCCGTTAGTTCAGCACCCTCAGAATTAGCCAAGGTTTCAATCAGCATCTTGCCCATTCTGCCGGCGGCACCGGTTACTGCTATTTTAACCATTATTCTGCTCTCTCCAGTCAGAGACCGACCTATAGATTTTTAATTATATTTTCATATCACCAAAGAAATTTTTCATACCCTCAAACCAGCTACTTTGCTTCGGAGAATTTTTATTGTCCGCCATGCTGGCTCTCAGATCCTTCAATAGTTCTTTTTGCTTATGATTCAAGTTAACAGGCGTTTCCACCAAAATTCTGCACATTAAATCACCGACACTGCCACCACGAACTGGCGCAACACCCTTGCCACGCAAGCGGAATAATTTTCCTGTTTGCGTCTCTGCTGGGATCTTTAACTTAACTCGACCATCTAAAGTTGGCACATCAAGCTCGCCGCCCAAAGCCGCATCCACAAAGCTCACCGGAACCTCACAGTACAAATTCTTACCGTCACGCTGGAAAATAGCATGATCTTGCACAGACACCTGCACATATAGGTCACCAGAAGGCCCCCCATCAGCTCCAGCTTCACCTTCACCAGACAAGCGAATTCGATCACCAGTATCAACACCAGGAGGCACTTTCACGGATAAAGTTTTAGTTTCCTCCATACGCCCTTGGCCATGACAATCCCCACAAGGATCAGAGATAACCGAACCCTTACCACGACAATTAGGACACGTTTGCTGCACAGAGAAAAAGCCCTGCTGCATTCTCACCTGACCAACACCACCGCAAGTGGTGCAACTGACTGGCTTAGTGCCTGCTTTAGCACCAGAGCCATCGCATGTATTACAGCCCACCAAAGTCGGAACTTTGATTTTGACCGAAGTACCTTTAACAGCATCTTCTAAATTTAAATCTAACGTATAACGTAAGTCAGAACCGCGAGCTGGACCGGCCCTGCCGCCGCGGCCGCCTCCACCGCCAAAAATGTCACCGAATACATCACCGAATACATCACTGAAGTTGCCAAATCCTTGGCCTCCACCCATACCACCAGACTGAGAATCCACACCAGCATGGCCATACTGATCATAAGCCGCGCGCTTTTGCTTATCAGATAACACTTCGTAAGCTTCACTCGCTTCTTTAAACTTTTCTTCAGAATCTTTATCGTCTGGATTCCTATCGGGGTGAAACTTCATCGCAACACGTCGATAAGCCTTTTTCAGGTCTTTATCTTCAACACCTTTATCAACCCCGAGAATTTCATAATAATCACGTTTAGACATAATAATCAGTTTTTCGCTTATAAATTTTACAGATAAAAATGTGTACTTCTGAAACAGGTAACGCGGATAAAAATATCCGCGTTAACTTAAGTACATTACACCAGCAAAGCGCATCAACGCTTTACTAGGGAACCTAAAGGTAAAAGATTATTTAGCTTCTTCATCTTTTACTTCTTCAAATTCAGCATCAACAACACCTTCTTCTTCTGGTGCAGCCTCAGCCTGCTCAGCTCCAGCATCAGCTTGTGCGGCCTGCTCTGCGTACATTTTTTGCGCCAGTGGACCAGAAGCTTCAGTCAGCTTAGTAGTAGCGGCTTCCATTTTCCCTTTGTCATCACCTTGAACCGCTTCAGCCGCTTCAGTTAAAGCCGCTTCGATTGCAGACTTTTCATCAGCAGTCGCTTTATCGCCAGCTTCTTCTAAAGTTTTCTTAGTAGCGCCAATCAGGCCATCAAGGGTGTTACGCGCAGCAACCAACTCTTCAAACTGCTTGTCAGTTTCAGCATTGACCTCAGCATCACGAACCATCGCCTCGATCTCATCATCACTCAAACCAGAAGACGCTTTAATGACAATAGACTGCTCTTTACCGGTAGCCTTATCCTTCGCACTAACGTTCAAGATACCATTAGCATCGATATCAAACGTTACTTCAACTTGTGGCATGCCACGTGGAGCAGGAGGAATGTCCGATAAATCAAAACGACCCAATGATTTGTTCTGAGTCGCTTGCTTACGCTCACCCTGAACAACATGGATAGTTACAGCTGACTGATTGTCTTCCGCCGTACTGAATATTTGAGACTTTTTAGTTGGGATAGTCGTATTTTTTTCGATTAATGCTGTAGCAACACCACCCATGGTTTCAATACCAAGTGTCAAAGGTGAAACATCCAACAACAATACGTCTTTCACGTCGCCAGCTAAAACTGCACCCTGAATCGCTGCACCCATAGCAACCGCTTCATCAGGATTGACATCTTTACGTGGCTCTTTACCAAAGAACTCAGCAACTTTTTGTTGAACCATTGGCATACGAGTCTGACCGCCAACCAAAATCACATCATCAATATCGCCTACAGATAAATCCGCATCTTCAATAGCCAGCTTAAGAGGTACCAAACAACGCTTAACCAACTCTTCAACCAAAGACTCTAATTTGGCACGAGTTAACTTAACCACCAAATGCTTAGGACCTGTTGCGTCAGCAGTAATGTAAGGCAAGTTGACTTCGGTTTGTTGAGCTGAAGACAGTTCAATTTTAGCTTTTTCAGCCGCTTCTTTTAAACGCTGAAGAGCTAACGGATCATTATGAAGGTCGATACCAGTATCGCTTTTAAATTCTGCCGCCAAATATTCAATTAGGCGCATATCAAAATCTTCACCACCCAGGAACGTATCACCGTTGGTTGATAACACTTCAAATTGATGCTCGCCATCGACGTCAGCAATTTCAATAATAGAGATATCAAAGGTACCACCACCCAAATCGAATACTGCAACCGTGTGATCACCTTTAGCTTTATCCATACCATAGGCTAATGCCGCCGCGGTTGGCTCATTGATAATACGCTTAACTTCTAGACCAGCAATCTTGCCAGCATCTTTAGTTGCTTGGCGCTGCGAATCATTAAAGTAAGCCGGCACAGTAATAACGGCCTCGGTAACAGCCTCACCCAAATAATCTTCAGCTGTTTTTTTCATTTTCTTCAAAACTTCAGCAGATATTTGCGGTGGAGCTTTGCTCTCTCCCTTAACCTCTACCCATGCATCACCATTATCGGCGGCAACAATTTTATACGGAACCATTGAAATATCTTTCTGCACAACATCATCTGTAAATTTACGACCGATAAGACGCTTAACAGCATACAAAGTATTAGTTGGATTAGTAACCGACTGACGCTTAGCACTTTGACCTACTAAAATCTCATCGCCATCGGCAAAAGCCACAATGGAAGGGGTTGTACGATCCCCTTCTGCATTTTCAATAACTTTAGCCTTGCCACCTTCTAAAACAGCTACGCACGAGTTAGTTGTACCCAAATCAATTCCGATTATTCTACCCATTGCTCTTCTCCAAAATTTTACTGTTACTTAGTATTTAATTTGTTAATTAAGATGATATCTATGTTGGTGCTATTGGTTACTTTTCAACCCCTTTGCTGAAGTTTTATTGCAACCAATTTACTTTCATTTACTCAGGTGTTTTAGAAACAACCACCATCGCCGGACGAATTAATCGACCATGTAATGTATACCCTTTCTGAAACACGTTAATAACAGAGTTAGGCTCAACATCAGGACTAGGAACCATTGTCATCGCTTGATGCAGCTGTGGATCAAACGGCTCTCCCTCAGGATTAACGGCCACAACACTGTTACGAGTCAAAGTATCCTGAAAAGACTTAAGGGTTAATTCAATACCCTCTAATACAGGTTTAAACTGCTCATCATTTGCATCTATGGTATCAATTGCACGTTCTAGGTTATCAATAACTGGCAACAAATCAGTCACTAGCTTTTCTTGACCAAACTTATGGGCCTTCTCAACATCCTGGTCCGCACGGCGGCGTGCATTTTGCGCGTCTGCGAGAGCTCTTAACGATTGCTCTTGAGCTTCAACGAGCTTCAGATTTAAACCCGCTATCTCTTCCTGTATTGCATCAACAGTTTGAGCCTCTGCAGCTTCAGGCTCTTGAATATCGTCAATAGGTTCTACTTCGGGTGAGGTTTGCTTATCGTCCGACACGTGAATCTCCGTAATACTTTTTCTAATTAATAATAAAGCCACTCAGATAACGCACTGCGAACTGAATAGCATCAACAAGTAACACAATAATGGGGACAGCAAAGAGACTTTCAAGAGCACAAAAACAACAATATTGTTATTTTTTTATAAAAAAGTGATCGAAAACTTGGCCAGGATCCAAATTTACTGTATATATAAACACCTGTATATTAAACCACTATAGGTCAGCCAATGCTTACCCACCTCAGCGTACATAACTTTACCCTAGTCGATAAATTAGAACTCGAAATAGACGCAGGCATGACTGCAATCACCGGCGAAACAGGAGCAGGTAAATCTATTTTATTGGGCGCCCTTGGACTCACTCTCGGTGATCGAGCCGACGCTGACAAAGTTAGAAACGGTAAAGAGCGCGCCGACATTTGCGCTACCTTCGATCTATCAACAATCACTAGCGCCAAAGAATGGCTGATAAAGCAAGAGCTTAGCAACGACAGTGAGTGCTTACTTAGAAGGGTTGTAACACGTGATGGCCGCTCAAGGGGGTACATCAATGGTAAACCCGTTCCAATAGCTCAACTGAAAGAACTGGGTGAAATGCTCATCGACATACACAGCCAACACGCCCACCAGTCGTTACTCAAAAAGACCAACCACCTGCATCTGCTCGATAACTTTGCCAACGATCCACACTTGCTTGACCAATGTCGCAAAAACTACAAACTCTGGCAAAAACAACTTAACCAGTTCACCACACTAAAAAATAATGCCGCAGAAGCTGGTGCTCGCCTCCAACTATTACGCTATCAAGTTCAAGAACTAGATGAACTAGCCATAGAGTTGGGCGAGCTAGAAAAACTTGAACATGAGCAGCGCATATTGAGCAGCGCCGAAATCACTTTACAGGCAAGCCAACAAGCATCCAATTTATGCGATGACGACGATCATGGTTTATTGCAAAAATTAAGTTCTGTAATTCAGCTCATGGGCAACATCCAGAACAAGCCAGAATCACTGACAAATGCCCACGAATTATTTATCAACGCCCAAATAGAAATCCAAGAAGCTCAACACGAATTGCGCCACTACGTAGATACTTTTGAGCTAGACCACGATCGCCTACCAATCATTGAGAGTCGATTATCCAGCATTTATGAAATCGCTCGTAAGCATAAAATCTCTGCAGAAGAACTACTTAACTTCCACACTCAACTTAGCGAAGAGTTATCGTTATTAGATTTGAGTGAAGATCAACTATTAGAATTAGAACAAGCCGCGCAAGCCGCTTTTCTGGACTTTTTTAGCTCCGCCGAACAACTATCCAAACAACGTCAAGACACAGCCAAAATACTTCAAAAGACAATAAACTCAGAACTTCATAATTTGTCGATGAAAAATGCACACATAGAAATATCCCACACAGCCTTTGATCAGAATCAAGCCGAAAAAGCTTCTTCTAATGGCATTGATGATATTGAAATATTAATCAGCACCAACCCTGGACAAGCACCCAAAAGCCTCATAAAAGTCGCCTCGGGGGGAGAGCTTTCAAGGGTTAGCTTGGCGATACAAGTTGTTACAGCCCAAAGCTCGTCAATACCCACATTGGTATTTGATGAAGTAGATGTTGGCATTGGCGGCGCGACCGCCGACATTGTCGGCCAACTCTTACGCAAGCTAGGCAATCAAGGACAGGTAATTTGCGTTACCCACTTACCGCAAGTAGCCAGCAAAGCTCACGAGCACCTGGAAGTCCATAAAGACGTTGACTCATCAAGCGCGCAGTCGACCTTATCAAAATTAAATAAGAATGAACGAATTCAAGAAGTTGCCAGAATGATGGGAGGGGTCAATTTAACGCAACAAACAATAAGTCTTGCTGAAGAAATGATCAATTCCGGCTCAATGCTTAAGGCAGGTTAACCTGCCTTAAAACTTACTCTTTCAGAGGCTTACGTTTCACATACAAGACTAGACTGTGATCGGTTAACTCGTATCCAGCTTCATCCGCTATAGTGCGTTGTAAACGTTCAATTTCATCATTGTGAAACTCAATTACAGCGCCGGTATCAACACACACCATATGATCATGGTGATCGCCACGCTCTAATTCAAAAACCGAATGGCCGCCATCAAAATTATGTCTAACGACTAAACCGGCCGATTCGAACTGAGTTAACACCCGATAAACTGTTGCTAAACCTACATCTTCACCAGCTTCCAACAATTGCTTATAAACGTCTTCAGCACTTAGATGCCGTAATTGATTATTTTCAAGCATCTGTAAAATTTTAACGCGAGGAAGAGTAACCTTTAACCCAACTTTTCGTAATTCTTGGTTTTCAGAAGACATAATCCACCTCTTTATCAGAGAATTTACTCTGTTTTATAAAAATCATTCGCAATACTCTTCTCACCACGAATAAAGATCAGGTATTATCCCCGTTCACCTTACCTTGTGGAACCCCTTGTAATGCAAATAACCCTGCAAAAAAATATAAAACACCTTTTTCTCGCCACCGCGTTAGTTTTTTTGGCCGGCTGCCAGTACTTAGAGTTTCCTGGAGTTTATAAAATCCAGATTCAACAGGGCAATATCATTACTCAGGATATGATTGATCAGCTACAGCCAGGAATGAGCAAACGCCAAGTTCGCTATGTTATGGGCAACCCATTAATTCAAGACACATTCAACCCTGACCGCTGGGATTACTTATACACACTGACAGATGCTGCCGACAATTTAACCAAAGAACGTGTCAGCATATATTTTGCCGATGACAAATTAACAAGTTTCAATGGTGATTATCGACCAACCAGCGTCAGCACTGCTGAGAGCACTAAGCCTTAACTTTAGCTGCGCGCCTGCGCCTTGCCTCTTTTGGATCCGCCACTAGAGGCCGATATATTTCAATCCTATCTCCAGCCTGCATATGATATTCCGTTGCGGGCTTTAATCCTTTTGTTCCTAAAGACTGACCAAACAACCCCATTTTTGCGGTATCAATATCAATCTCAGGAAACTCTTTGGTAATTCCCGAGCGACGAACCGCTTCTATCGCTGTTGTTTCAGGCTCTACTAGCAACTCTATAATTTTTTGCTTGTGAGGCAGAGCGAAAGCCACCTCCACACTGATCATTTCAATATCCGACACCGCTAAACTCCCCCTCAAATTATATTAGTACCTGCACGAACTATTTAACCAAACCCATTTAAGTGCCGTACACATGCTTTGCTCTTTGGCAAACACCATCAACTAATTCATTGGCTATCTGCTCTAATACTTTACTCGCAGCCCCATGAATAAAACCATTGTCGAATTCAAATTCAAGAGCAAATGAGATTTTACTCGCTGAAGGAGAAAGCGCTTTAAAATTCCACTCACCTGACAGACGAGTAAACGGGCCTTCAACTAACTGCATTTTCATTGACTCAGGTGGACGCAGTTCATTTCTTGTAATAAAACTCTGTTTAAAACCCATCCTGCTTAATTCCAACCGAGCTAAAATTTCTTCTTCCGACTCATCAATAACATGCGCCCCGACACAGCCATTCATAAAACTGGGATATGATGCTATGTCATTCACCAGATCAAACATTAGCTGGTCAGAAAATAACACTAAAGCACTTCGCTCAATTCGTTTCACTGACTACTCACTCTAAATTATTATTGGTCACGCTAAATGACTTCACAGGATTACAGTGTAAAGACTCATAAACGGCAATACCAACATCATCAACACCCAAAACACCAACACCCATATCAACATCAACATCAACATCAACATCAACAAGAAAGAGTTAACAGACACAACTCGCTATCCTTGATAAAGTATTATCTCTTAAATCACTTCAGAATATATAACACCAACAATAAGAAAACAGCAGGCAGTTATCATGGCAATAGCAAGAGAACAGTTTAATTCGCGTATCGGATTTATTCTGGCGGCAGCAGGCTCAGCAGTAGGAATAGGAAATTTAGTTGGATTCCCCGTTAACGCAGCCAAAAATGGCGGCGCAGCATTCCTGGTTATTTATGCGTTGTTTGTGGTTTTAGTTTGCTTACCCGTAATGTTAGCCGAACTCGCCGCCGGTCGTCACACGCAAAAAAATCCGTTAGGCGCTTACAATCAGCTTTCTAATAACAGCTCATCAGCAGGCTTTAGTTTTTGGTCTCTTGGTGGCTGGCTCGCATTAATTACGCCTTATATGATTGCCGTATTCTATGCGGTCATCACTCTTTGGGTGCTAGGTTATTTTATTGCCACAGTATCAGGGGACCTCGACCAACTCGCTCACGACGACTACTTTAGCAACTTCATTAACAGCAAGTCTATTTTTGTTTATCTTGCCGCTGTTTCAATTATAGTCAGCGCTATTTTGTACGGTGGCGTAAAAAACGGCATAGAAAGAGCCGCCAAAATAATGATGCCCATGTTATTTATTATGCTGCTCTGCCTAGTGGCTTTTGTACTGACTCAAGACAATGCGATGCTTGGGGTTAAATTCTATTTAATTCCTGATTTCAGTAAAATAACCCCACAAGTTATTAATGGCGCGATGGCTCAAGCCTTTTTCTCCTTATCGCTCGGCATGGGAATATTAATTACTTACGGCTCATATATGAAGCGCACCAGCAGCATCGCTTTTTCCGCTAAAATGGTGGCGTTAACCGATACAGCCGTCGCATTCACAGCAGGACTGATGGTCTTACCCGCTATATTTTCTTTTAACCCAGACATTAACCCAGATGAACTCTCCAATTCTTCCATCTCGTTGATTTTTGGCTTTTTACCTAAAATATTCATCGCCATGCAAACCACCATTGGCTACTTTGGCGCCAGCGTATTTGCCAGCATTTTCTTTTTATTGGTGTTATTTGCAGCTCTAACCTCATTAGTTTCTATAACAGAAGTCCCTATTTCAGCCGTTATGGACGAGAAAAAAACATCTCGTAAAAAAGCAGTCTTAATTATTGGCGCAACCGCCGGTTTAATTGCGTTAGCCTGTTCGGTTTCGTTTGGCATGGTAGACAGCCTGACCAACTTCACCAGCTATGGAGGCCAAACCAAATCATTGTTTGATGTCATTATTGATGTTTTTTACGATACCATTTTACCACTCAATGGCTTTTTGATCTGTATGCTAGTGAGTTATCGCTGGAAGAAAGCCAACTTCGATAAAGAACTCGAGTTGGGAGATCCTGATTACAAAGGTTCATTGCTGGAACGCTACGTTAATGTTTCCTTAACAACATTTATTCCCGTTATTTTGTTGCTGATCTTTATTAACACGGTACTATTGAAATTCTTCGGCATCAGCATCATTTAATAGCTTATCAACCTCGCACACAGCAGTATTTATTTTTATGGCTAAGAAAAACAAAAAAACATCGCCCGGCTCCATCGCGCAAAATAAGAAAGCCCGCTTTGATTATCATCTCACTGATAAATACGAAGCAGGCTTGGTCTTAAAAGGCTGGGAAGTTAAAAGCCTGCGTGAAGGCAAAGTTCAAATTGTCGACACTCATGTGTTTTTCAAAAACGGTGAGGCTTGGTTGCTTAATGCCCAGATACAACCTCTACCTACCGCATCAACTCACTTTGTTACCGAGCCCAACCGACAGCGTAAGCTTCTGCTTAAAAACAAAGAGATTGCCAAACTACAACAAGCTGTAGACCAAAAAGATTACACCTGCGTGTGCACTGCACTCTATTGGAAAGGCCATTTAATTAAATGTGAAATTGCTTTGGCTAAAGGTAAAAAGCAACACGATAAACGTGAAGATGAAAAACAAAAAGACTGGAACCGCGAAAAGCAAAGACTGTTTCAAAAGCATGTGTAACAGTTGAATCAACCCCACATTATTCGCGCTGCAATAAGGATTAATAACACACCAAATACCTTTTGCACTCGACCTAGATTAGCTTCCAGCCTCTTCATCACCAAAGGGTGAGAAACCATCACAGCCACAAACGAATACCAGAGTGCATCGACAAAAGCTGAAACCCCAGCCATTCCCAACTTTTGATCAAGCCCTGAATTCACATCAATAAATTGTGAATAGACCGCAAGAAAGAACAAAGCCAACTTGGGATTCAGGAACGCCGTAAAAAAACCGACTAAAGATCCTTTAAAACGCCCTACATTGCTTTGTCCATCACTTGGCAGTTCATCCTTTGCCGTCAGCGATTTATACGCAATAAATAATAAAAACGCAGCACCAAGCCAACGCAAAAAATCAAATATCTGCGGTGTATTTTGGATAACAAGCGCCAAACCCAACGCAGCCAATAAAGCATAGCAACCCACACCGACACCATGAGCTACCGCAGTATATACACCTTGCTGACGCCCGCCTTTAACGGTTTGATCAATTACCACTCCCAAGCTTACCCCCGGACTTGCGGCGCCTAAAAAGCACAATCCAACTAAGGTTAACCATTCAAGAATCGACATCTCATTCCTCTATAATATTGATACATATAAAAAAGGGCACCGAAGTGCCCTTTGATTTATCCCTTAAGATGCAATTAAAAGCTTGCAGAGATTCTTGCGTACCAAAAAGCACCATTAAATCCATACGGAGAAGTTACAGCATACTTTTGCCCCAAGTAATTCAGAGTGCCATTTGCTTCTTTATCTGGATATTCATCAAACACATTATCACCGCCTACTGTTAGCGTGTATTTATTATCGAATGTGTATCTAGCCTCTAAATCCACTAAAACAGCACCTGAATAATCCGTGGTATCAGTAGCATCCCCGGGTCCAAATAAACCTCCAGTAGAAGACCAATCGCCATAATTATTAAAGCGAATCAAACCATCAAACTCACCTTGCATATAATTAAAGGTCAGAACTGAACTGTGCTCAGGAACCTGATTTTCCAAATCATATACACGACCTTCATTAATGGATCCAGACTTCACATCAGATACTTTTTGAGTGTTGTAATTATGGCGGAAATCGATGCCTAGCATACCGTCTCCAAGTTCCATTTCTGTACTGACAATTAAGTCAACGCCAGAAATATTGGATTCAAAACCATTCACAAAGAAGTTACCATTACTGCCCAGCAATAAAGCTGCACCGGCAACCCCCGCATTAGTCAAAGTCACTACATCCGCTGCATCAATAGTAAAGTTACTTAGAGCTACACGATCTTTAATCGTAATGTCGTAGTAATCCACCGTAACCATAATATTATCGGTAGGCTCATAAACAAAACCTGTAGTGAAGCTAAAAGACTCTTCCGTATCTAACTCTTCAGCACCCAAAGCTGCAGAGATCGGATGATCAACTGGATAGGTACCACTTGGAATTAAATTACCACCGGAATCAGAAGTAGTCGTAACATTTAGAGTGTGAACTTGACCTGGAGTCGGGGCACGGAAACCAGTATTAACTGTTCCTCTGACCGCAAGCTGATCGTTAATTTGATAACGAGAAGAAATCTTCCAATCTAATGTCGTATCGAACTCATCATAGCTTTCATAGCGCAACGCAATGGCAGCAGACCAGTCTTCAGTAAAATCAGTTTCAAGATCAATATAGGCTGCATAGCTATCACTTTCGAAAGAGCCCGCCGTATCAGGAGCGAAACCTTGGAAACCATCAGAGCCTACACCAAAGATTGCCGCCGTTGGACCGGCTTCATATGAAGCGCTATCACCCGCGCCAATTTTATATGTTTCATTACGCCACTCTAAACCAAAGCCCATATTTAAAGGTGAGTCATCCCAAGTCTTTACAAAATCAGCGTTAAATCCTGTTTCTTCTTGAGTTAACGTGCCCGGTTTAAAACTAGTAGGCGATAGACCGCCTAAACTTGGATTAATTGAATCCTCCAAAACATACGAAACTTCGTTCTCAGCAAAACGGGCCTTAACATCCCAGCTTAAATTATCGTTAATGTCTCCCTTTGCTCCTATCACGAACGCATAATCTGTGATTTCAGCACCAAACTTAGGGCTATAGCCTCCAGGAAACTGTGTATTAATAGGGTTTAACAATGAAAAACCGCTTGGCGCTGCACTGGCAGTTAAATAATCAGCGGGGTTCAAACCAGCTCCTGTGATTGCGGCTACCTGAGCTGCGGTAGCAAAATCAGCAATTCCATCTGGGGCACCAGCCGTACCGTCGCCTATTCCATTATCAATCATAAGCGTCGATCTTGGAGTGATCGCTAAATTATTAGCCGCAGTAGGTAAAACAGGTGTGCGATAAAAAAAGCCAGACAGTGTATCGTTTTTCATATAACTGGCGTTGCCATAAAGCTCAACGCTATCGTTTAAGTCAATTCCAGCATTAATGAATAGCTTATCGGATTCAATATCCGGATCGCCCCAGCGTTGACCATAACCATCGTAATCTACTGATCCAGCCCCAACAATTGCGGCCACGCCTTGAGCATCAGGGCGTGGCGTTCCTCGGCTGGTGATATCTGACGTTGAATGCTCCACTGTAGCATTCAAGAATCCATTTTCTCCTAGTTCAAAACCGGCATTGGCACTAATCGTAAAGCGCTCTCCATCACCCTCAGAATACTCTCCGTATTGAGTAGAGACATTAAATCCTTCACTAGCATCATTTAGAATAACGTTTACAACACCGGCAATTGCATCCGATCCATATTGTGCAGAAGCTCCGTCACGCAAAACTTCAACACGTTTAATTGCGGCAGCAGGAAATGCGGAAAAATCTACACCTTGTGAACCTTGGTTAACCGTTCCTAACGGAGCCAATTGCAAGTTAACTAGAGCCGATCGATGACGACGAACACCGTTCACAAGAACCATTGTGTGATCTGGCGATAGATTTCTTAATGTAACAGGACGAACAAAAGCAGTACCATCAGCAATTGGAAACCTTTGCGTATTAAGTGATGGCGCAACTTTAGTAAGTGAGTCAGTTAAATTAAATGAACCTTGCTGGCCTATAGCCTCCCCTCCAATCAGATCAATTGGTGACAAAGTTTCAGTGGGGGAAACACCTTCTCTACGAGTACCTGTTACTACAACCTCTTCAATTGTGTCCGCACCATCCTGAGCCATAGCCCCAGACATTGCTAACGAACTCGCAAACGCGGGAACCATAACGCAGAACGCCGCTTTCTTAGCGGCTGATTTATATGACATTTCACTCTCCTACTATTATTATTTTTATTATTCAGGTCTTGTTCGCCTAAATATTTATTCCCCTTAGCTTCACTAAGAGATTCATAGATTTAAGACTATATCCTTTAAAACGTCTATATCAAAAGACCTGATTATCTTGGAAATTTTTTATGTCGGTATTACCCATCACCAAACGATGTCGTTATACTCACCCTCAACATAAAATAACAATAAATTTGAGCCCATTATGAGCGCACCAAGAGAACAATTTTCATCGCGAACTGGTTT
Organism: Cellvibrionaceae bacterium; assembly: GCA_034112445.1. Classification (GTDB taxonomy): domain Bacteria; phylum Pseudomonadota; class Gammaproteobacteria; order Pseudomonadales; family Cellvibrionaceae; genus Pelagadaptatus. The sequence continues at coordinate 23,750 of JAWUVI010000030.1, forward strand.
TATCATGGCCGCCGCTGGCTCTGCCATTGGACTTGGTAATATATGGGGTTTTCCTACTCAGACCGCCTCTAATGGTGGTGGCGCCTTTGTAATGGTGTATTTTATTTTGGCTTTCTTTTTAGCCTACCCCGCCTTGATGGCCGAGTTGATTATTGGCCGTCACGCCAAAGCCAATATCGTTACCGCCTTGCGGGGCATTGCCACCAACAAAGCTACTTTTGCCATAGGCTCCGGCGTTGGCTTTTGGGGTGTTATTACGGCCAGCTTGATCTTGGCTTTTTACGCCATTGTCGCTGGCTGGATGTTGTCGTATTTATTTGAGTCCCTCACTAACATGGCTGGCTGGACTCAAGCCAGTAACTGGCTAATTACCTTTGGAACCGAGCGTAACATTATCTCTATGGGCATATTCATGCTGCTCACCATGGCCATTATTGCCAGAGGCATAGAGAGCGGAATTGAAAAGTGGTCGACACGACTGATGCCGATGCTATTCAGCATACTGGCCGGGCTGATCATTTATGTACTGATGCAAGATGGCGCTGTTGAAGGCCTTAAAGTTTATTTGATTCCAGATTTTAACCACATCACTCCGTCTTTAATTTTAAACGCCATGGGCCAAGCGTTCTTCTCATTATCGCTCGGTGTCGGCACTATGCTTATTTATGGCTCCTACCTTAGCAAACAAGAGAGCCTTCCAAAGCTCGGCGTAATGGTGACCTTTGTAGATTCTGGTATCGCCTTTATTGCTGGATTACTTATTATTCCCGCCATGTTTGTTGCGCAGAAAAATGGTGTCACTATCTTTAATGACGACGGCTCCATGATTGCGGGTCCGGATTTAATCTTCCAAGTTTTACCCAGCCTATTTAACTCGATGGGCGACATTGGCGTTTTCGTCGCCTTTGCATTTTTCAGTCTTATGAGTATCGCCGCCGTAACATCTTCTATATCAATGCTTGAAGTACCCGTCTCTTTTGTCACCGAAGCAACATCGGCTACGCGGCATCAGTCAACGGCTATTATTGGTGTCATCATTTTTACCATTTCCACATTAATACTTCTCAATTTCGATATGTTATTTGGCTTTGTTATCAACCTAACCACTGTCTACAGCCAACCTTTACTGGGTGTAATGCTATGTGTTTTTGTGGGTTGGGTATGGCACAGAGATAATTTACTGAATGAAATTAAAGATGGCCAACCCGACATAGAACAAACTCTATTCTGGAAAATATGGCCCAGCTATGTACGCTTCGTTTGTCCCCTTTTAATCTTAGCGACGTTTGTACAAAGTATTATTTAACTCATAAAAAAGGCTCCGTAATGGGAGCCTTTTTTATGTTGCCGCAAAGATTATTTACGATCCAAATGCCTGCAAAAATTGCTGCTCTTCTGATAAAGCGTTTTTAAATATTTCCAACCCCATCATGCGCTCAATATAAGCCGCAACTTCTGGCCATACCGCAGCGTCACACACATAATTACAATGCGACAAAGTAAGAAATTGGCTCCCTACAGCGATGTCGGCCAACGTGACTGAATCACCCATCAAATAATCGCTTTTTAGTTGCTCGGTTAGATAATCAAAAATTGCTGGAATTTCTGTTCCTAACGCCAAATCAATATCCGCTTGAATAGGTTCACGCCCAAAGACATTTTTAGCCAAAACCAATTCAGCAAACAAATGCCCACCTATCGCCGGAGCCATTTTGCTGCTCATGTACTCTTCAAACCATAACGTCTTAGCCGCCTGCATAGGATCAGCTGATACAAGCACCGGCTCAGGGTGAGCTCGCTCAAGCCAAGCACACATGATGGTTGAGTCGGCTAAGTAATCATCGTTAACGCGCAACAAAGGGATTTTTCCCAAAGGGCTATTCTCTAAAAACTCGGCTGGCTTATCGGCACCAGGAATAGGCATCACTGGGATTTTTTCGTAATCAACGCCTTTAAAATCTAGCGCCAAACGAACTTTTCTCACATAAGGAGAAAGCACCACACCATATAAAGAAATCTTTTCCATTATTTATTCACTCGGTAATTTATTATTCGCATCACACTCAACACATAGCTTTTAAAGGTATATAAGCAGTCAAACATGAAATAAAAATAGCAGAACTTTCGAGACAAATGTAAAGCTACCCGTCCCGCCTAAATAGCTGTACGCATAGTAGTGTTTATTTATAAATATAGATAAAGATTTAATCATCCCCGTGTGGATACACTCATCGCACACAAACAATGCACACAAACAATGCACACCGTGATCTATTACAGAGCAAGCCAACCATAAACTCATGTAACAACATCAGAATATAACCCCACAAATTATTGCAACCAACTGATTTATATACAGATTATTATTCTGGCACAGTAAATGCTCTAGGCCATACAGAACTTAAAATCCTTTGGAGAAAAACATATGGCCTATATAGAACCCAGCGAATTTGCAGCCAAAATGGTTGATGCAGGTGAGCAGAAAATTTTTATGTCAACAAAAGACACACTCGTTCGTGCATTTATGGCCGGCGCAATTCTTGGGCTTGCCGCATTTTTTGCTATCACGGTAATCGTTAAAACCGGCTCACCACTTGTCGGTGCCCTACTCTTCCCTGTTGGCTTCATCATGTTATACCTGATGAAATTCGATCTTCTAACCGGTGTATTCACACTCGTCCCCTTAGCCGTTATGGATAAGCGTCCAGGATGCACGATAAACCAGATGTTTAGAGTCTGGGGTTTAGTTTTTGTTGGCAACTTTGCAGGCGCGTTAACCGTTGCATTTTTTGCGTCGTATATTTTGACCTACGGTTACAATACTGACGGTGGCGCTCTGGCTGCTAAAGTTGGTAGTATCGGTGAATCTCGGACACTTGGTTATCAGTCTCACGGATTTGATGGCTGGATCACTATTTTCATCCGTGGCATGTTGTGTAACTGGATGGTATCAATGGGTGTTGTTGGTGCGATGATTTCAACGTCAGCCACAAGTAAAATCATTGCAATGTGGATGCCGGTCATGTTGTTCTTTTTCATGGGCTTTGAACATTCAATTGTTAACATGTTCCTATTCCCATTTTCTATGATCATGGGTGGCGAATTCACTATAATGGATTACTTCATGTGGAATGAAATCCCAACAGCGTTAGGTAATCTAGCCGGTGGTTTCTTGTTAGTAGGCTTACCCCTTTACTGGACCCACGTTAAAACCAATCCAGAACGCAAGTTAACGCCTGCAACTACTGAAAGTTTTGCACCATAAACATTAAGCTATTAGTAAAGATAATCCTCGCTTGCTATCAAGCGAGGATTTTTTAATTATGCAAAAAAAATTACGCGTATCTTCTGGTCAACATACCAGCCCTGGCAAAAAGAAAATCAATCAAGATTTTCATGGCACACTCATCCCCAATGATCCATTGCTGAGCTCTAAAGGAATTGCTGTAGCCATTGCCGACGGCATTAGCAGTAGCGATGTAAGTCAAATCGCCAGTCAAACGGCCATTAATAGTTTTTTTCACGACTACTATTGCACCTCAGATTCATGGTCAGTTAAACGCTCTGCTCAACGCGTATTAAATGCGGTTAATTCTTGGCTATACTCCCAAACACAAAGCAGCCCTTATCGTTTCGACAAAGACAAAGGTTACATATGCACATTCAGTGGCATTGTTTTTAAGTCCCATCAAGCTCATCTATTTCATTGTGGAGATTCACGGATTTATCGGCTTGCCGGCAATCAACTCGAACAACTTACCACTGATCATCGTAGAGTTGTTTCTGAAAATACAAGCTACCTAACTCGAGCCCTAGGAATACATAATTATGTAGAGATGGATTATTTAAATCTGCCAATTCATGAAGGGGATATTTTTGTTTTGGCAACCGACGGCGTGTATGAATTCTTACAAAATAAACACATCGCAAAAGTCATTAATGACGGGCAAAATAATCTCGATCTAGCCGCAAAAAACTTAATAGATAAAGCCTACACAGCTGGGAGTTTAGATAACCTAACCCTGCAAATAATTAAAGTTGATCAGCTACCCGAACGTAACTTAAACGAAGTCCATCAACAAATAAACGTCTTACCCGCACCGCCAAGCTTGCGCCCTAGAATGAATTTTGACGGCTTTAATATTTTGCGTGAAATTTACATCAGTAGTCGCAGCCATGTCTTTCTTGCTCAAGATACTGAAACCAACGAAAAAGTCGTCATCAAAACACCATCTACAGAAATGCGGAACAACGAAGAATTTTTAGAAAACTTCCTTATGGAAGAATGGATTGCCAAACGTGTAAACAACGCCCATATTTTGAAAGCCATTGAACCTAAGCGCAAACGAAACTTTCTGTATACCGTCACAGAATACATCGAAGGAAAAACTCTCGCACAATGGATTATTGATAACCCATCGCCAGACATAAACAAAGTTCGCGACATCGTTGAACAAATCGCAAAAGGTCTACAAGCACTTCACAGGCAAGAAATGGTTCACCAAGACCTTAGACCAAACAACATCATGATTGATACTTTTGGAACCGTAAAAATTATTGATTTCGGCGCAACTAAAGTAGCCGGTGTTTCAGACATCATTCTTAAAAATCAAGGGGTTGTCGGCACGGCACAATATACCGCGCCAGAATATTTTTTAGGTGAATCTGGCTCAAGCCTGTCTGATTTATTTTCGCTTGGGGTCATAACCTACCAAATGATCTCAGGCCATTTACCCTACGGTAATGCCATCTCTAAGGTATCGAATGCCAAAGGATTACAACGCCTTTCATACATACCCATAAGAACCAACGATAACAACATTCCAGAATGGCTAGACCTCTCTATCAACAAGGCCGTCCACATAAATCCACTGAAACGTTATGGCGAGGTATCGGAATTCATTCACGAACTAAAACAGCCCAGCATTCAGTACTTGAGTCGCACCAAACCTCCCCTGCTAGAAAGAAACCCCGTACTCTTTTGGCAAAGCGTTTCTTTTATTCTATTAGGCATACTGATATGGGTAGCTTCACAATAAACCATTAAGCCGCTCTAACTTAACCGGCGGCATAATGGCTAGATTACCATCCCAGATATTTACCAAGTTTTATAAGGCAAAAACTTTCCATTCAGAGTAAGCAGAACACGATCGCCTTTGGGGTCTTCGATTTTTTCCACATCCATACTGAAATCAATAGCGCTCATAATTCCGTCACCAAACTTCTCTTGAATCACCTCTTTCAATGTATCGCCATAAACACCCACAACCTCGTACAAACGATAGATAAGCGGATCCTGTGGCACATCCTTTTCCCATACTTTTGTCGGGAATTCCATCAAGGCAGATTTAGCACCTTCAGGCAGACCAAGCAACTGACATAACTTTTCTGCTGGCTCTTCTGGCATGCTGTTCATACCCAAACAGGCCGACGTTACCCACACAGTTCCCATTCCCAACTGTTCAGCTATGCCTTCCCAAGATAAACCTTTGGCTTTTTTTGCCAAAACTACCGCTTCTACTACCTCTTCTTTTTTCATCAAAAAAACCTCTAGTTAATTAATACCACTAGAGGCTTAGCAATTTACGTACCTTCATTGACGATCGACAATAAAATGCCAAAACACTTATACATAAAGGGCCATAAAGAAACCTCGCGCCAAAGTTACAATCATGCCGATCCTATATGGTGCATACCTCTTCACCGCACCCTAAACATGAAGCATAAAAGTGCAGCCCGGCGGTTAACATTATTACGAGGCCGCAGAGCGTGTTTTTAACAAACCGTTTGATATTTAGCATCAATGGCCAAACCGTTACCCCCTCCGTTAAACTGACACCCAATACTTACCACACCAAAATAAACCTGCTTTACGGCGAACAACAAAGAGAAACATATGAGCAATAGCAAAGAGGCCTTACTGGATCTTCTCAACAATCATGCCCCCCACTTTGTGGGAATGCTTGGAGGAAAGATGGTTGATTTTGACAGCGAGCTAAGCCTTGCCACTTTTGAATTCAACGTCTGTAAAGATTTCTGTCACTCAATCGACATCATTCAAGGAGGATTCATTACCTCTATGCTAGACACTGCCATGAGCCACGCTGTTTTTGCAGCTAACACTGATGTAATTGGTTTGTCGTCATTAGAAATCAAAACCAGCTACCTAGAAACCAGCCGCGCCGGCAAGCTTCGCGCTGAAGGGTGGATCGTAAAAAGTGGTTATAAAACCGGATTTTTAGAAGGACGTTTATACAACGAGGCAGGTCAACTCACCGCCACGGCCAGTACAGTCGCTAAAATAGTACGCAAACCAACCTCCACACCAAAAACTAAAAGCTAGCGCACCAATCATCTTGGATACATGATTATTAGAAATAAAACATTGGTCGCTATCTAACAATAAGGGACTGAGTTATTATTGCTCTTGATATTGTTGTTTAAGGCATCATATATCTACTACGGGGCCGATTTGGATTCGACGCCGGTGACGAAACTTTAGGTGCATGTCGTGAGGGTAGCCAATCACGTAAATCCAAAGCTGCAAACTATTAGTTGCCAATGATGACAACTATGGTGCTCAACTAGCCGCGTAAGCAGCTTTTTGAAACACCAACTAGCGGTTCGCCCGCTAGCGGTCTTTAGCAAGGTGCCAGTATCGCGCTACTGACTGTCATATAGAACTGGATCGCCGTGAAGCCTGCCTGGGGTGAATCAGCTAAAACTTAACAGGATCGTGTTTTACGTCAGGGCCGCTGGGCTGTGAGGCATTAAATCAATAGGCGGAACTAAACATGTAGACCCTAAAGCAGAGTGCTGACGGACGGGGGTTCAACTCCCCCCGGCTCCACCAA
>JAWUVI010000031.1:0-23835 GCA_034112445.1 Cellvibrionaceae bacterium
TCACGCATCAAATTATTTGGTACTAAAGGGCCTACTAGGCAAAGACAAGGACAAATTACTGACAACCGTACGAACCGCCATCAACCAACCCGGTTTTATTCCGCTGCGACAGGAATGGCAAAGAGGGTTGTGAAAAACCACATTGTGCGTATTTTTGCCAACTGTGAACACCTAATTTTACTGAAGCGTGAACGATTTTACCCCTTGGTAAAATTCAGTGTTCACGCTACACAAAATTCCTCTTTTCCTTCTTGTAGGTGTTAATTTGCAGTTAAAAGTGACCTGTAGTGGCATAGTAAATTTGGCCACATGAACAGAGGCAATCTGTCTCTTATTGGCACATTGAGACGGTCACTATGGGCATTTTTCTGTCAGGTATACGGCTGAAGCGGGTTAACTTGAGCCTACCGTCGATACTGATTCATTCAACGCCAGCAGCCTAGAATGTTGCACTGAGTAATTGAACTTTAAGTTATTGAGTGACCTCACCGACCCAAGTCTCTATAGAAGTTTTCATGCGAACCCAAGGCAATTAGCACTAAGACTATCGATCCTTGTTCATGACTATAACCGAGTAATGTTAACTGCTTGTTCATCTTAAATTTGTATACCTTCAAGAAAGCCAAATTACCTTTCTTTTGATCTCCTAGATCAGGATCTTTCACCAATTCTTTTACGGTTTCATCAAGATCGATTTTTTGTTTGGAGTGAAGCTTTTTGACTGCCTTTTTAAATGTGGGCGTTTGAAGTATTTGAGTGATTTCAACCAAACTCGTAGCCCTCTAACCTTCCCGCTTCTTTTTCTGCCTTGGCAATTACAGCATCTCGAACGAATTCATAAGGAAGGTCAGGGTTATCCTCCATTATCGCTCCAATCTTTGCCCAGTGCTCAATTTGCTTAGGCGTTGAACGGCTGAGCGCTTTACCTATTATTTCTGCTTTTTCGACCAAAGTAGAGTCTAGCCTGACACTTGAAGTAGCCATTATATATTTGCTCCATTTAATATATTCACACCTAGATTGTAGCGCTTTACCACAAAAACAGCAAAAAGCATCAATCTGTATTGTTATTTATCAATGGCTGTTGTGGGTTAACTTGAGACCTCTGCCTCTCAGGCAGAAAACTCCAAAAACGGCCACTGGCACATCAAATTGATTGTCCGGTTTGGTGTGGACAGAACATAGTTGCGCTATCAAAAAGAAAACCATTACGGGATGATAGTATTGGCTAAAGAATGAGTAACACGGTTATGCAACGGCTATGCAGTTTCTTCCTGATTCTTTTGCTTTATACAAAGCTTTATCGGCAGCTTCAACCAAATCGCTTATATTAGTGCCGTGAACGTTAAGCGTTGCTATACCGAAGCTGGCCGTGAGCTTAAGAGGTTTGCCTTTCCATTCGAGCACGGCGGATTCAATTGCTTGACGAATTCGTTCTGCCAAAATTGACGTATCTTCGACATTAGACTCTGGAACTAAAATAAGGAACTCTTCTCCTCCCATCCTAAAGCAAATATCCGTTTCCCTAGCAGAATCCAATAACGTATCAGAGATCAACTCAAGTGCTTTGTCGCCACAATCATGACCCCATTTATCGTTAACTTTTTTAAAATGATCTATGTCAATCATGACTAAAGACAATGGGTGAGATTCACGGGTGGCTTTTGATAATTCTTCCATAGAGCGATTACTGAAATAGTGGCGATTACCTAAATGAGTGAGAGCATCGGTATTGGCTAACTGCAATAATTGGTTTTCAACTTCACGTCGTATTCCGGTATATAAATGTAAAACCCAGATGATCACGATTTCGGCAAAAAATAAGTTGTACTTGGCTCTGCCTTCGATCCAGCCCCCATTAGGCTCTATGGTCGTAACATAAGATATTCCGCCTGTCGTCATGACCAATATAGATAATAAAAAGGCCAGCTTCCGTTCATATAAAAAATAGCAGAACAAAGGGCCTGCGGGCAGGAGGACTATAATGGAAGAGTGAACGGATGAATTTCCAAATAAGAAAATCCAAAAAACAAAAACGGGCAAGAAGAGCACAAGTGCGGAGCCCTGTTTGAACGCGTTGAACCGATAAAATATGGCTAAACATAAAAAATAAGCACCCGCTAGGTATTCGGGGATGGCCAGGCTCCATTCAGGGCTGTTCGCGTTGAATGTGTTAAATAATGCACCGATAAAACAAGAGAATGCTGCCGGAATGACGAACATGAAAACCGATTTTCGGCGAAATTCATTCCGTTGATTTACGATGAACGACTCATTGGGATCGTCATTAGCCGAGTACGTAAAAAAATTAATAACCGTTTTAATCGGTCGCATCAAGAAAGTCCTTTTGCTGGAGGCGTATCGTGAATAAAGACACATGAGATAAAATTAGATAACAAGCCAAGGTATGTCAACGACATACAGGGTCTGCCGCTCAATTAACGTCACCTATTGAGCGTCTGTTATGGGTTGCCTGAGTCAGTATAGATCATAAGCTCGAACGTCTCTTGTGGGTTAACTTCGGTCATACTGGGCACTATGTAAATGTCATTCTTCTCATATAAGTGAGAATGATTTTTCGATGAATACTATCGACCAATTGGTAAATCAATTATGTCACAGTTTTATAAACCACCAATTGGTCAAAGCCAAATGACCAATTGTTAGGACACCAACCGGTCAGCTCGCAGCCCTTTAAATTCAGGGCCAAAAAAAATAATGACCAATTGGTATCGTGACAAAAAGCCAGTGACACGCCATTACCAACTGGTCAAATCTGATCGATTTTTAAACAGCAAAATATGGCTATTTGTCACTGATTTGGCACGAATCTGTCACAGATCCGTCACAAGCGGAAAAACGGACAAATTTCAGGCAATAAAAAAGGCTTACATTTCTGTAAGCCTTTGATTTCCCGGGGGAAAATATGGTGGGTCGTGCGCGATTCGAACGCGCGACCAATTGGTTAAAAGCCAACTGCTCTACCGACTGAGCTAACGACCCGAAGAGGCGCACATAATACGGATTTTAATTAAAAAGACAAGTATTTTGTCGATATTTAACTGGTTTTAAGCAAGATAAATCGAGTCAATTTTATCTTGCTTGATTCTTATCTATTTAGGCAGACTCAACACAAGCATTAAAGCAAATTATTAGCGATATAACCTTTAGCTAAGCGTGAAACATTGCTATTTCCTTGCGCGACTTTATTTAATAATACTTTAGCCTTCTCTAGGTCACCCAGTTTGTGATAAACAGTACCCAGCTTGTATGTGGCATCAGGCACTTTATCATGCGCAGGCGACTCATTAACAACCATGGCAAACCATTGCCGCGCCTGCTCTAGATCTCCCTTCAACAATGACAACTCACCCAACCAGTACTGACTGTTGGCCTTGTAGCGCCCCCTAGGAAACAAATCCAAGTATTCCTTGAAGGCTGCAGCCCCTTTGACATAATCCTTCTGCTTGCGGACTAGGCTGATCGCCGTTTGATACATAGAATACTCAGTCACCTGTGACACTGCGATAGAGGCCTCAGAACCACTATCAGTAGAATCAACTGACTGAGAAACTTCATCAGTCGTTTTTACAACCGCCGGACTTCCAGAAGCCGCAACAATTCTACGATCGAGGCTTATATAATCATCAAGACGCTGCTGTTTTAGGCGCTTAATTTCGTAGGCCTGCTCTTCCACCAAGCCACGCAATTCTGATAATTCTTGCTGTAACAATTGCAGCTGGTAAAAAGTCTCAGACGCACCTGACTGAGCTGGCGCCGGTATCGTCTGAGGTGAAACTTGGATTGACGGAGACGAAGGTATCAACCGGTTAGATGATTCAACCACCTCTGCTTGAGCAAAAACATTTGCACCGCTCACAATTAAAAACGCAGCCGTAACGGCTGCGCTTAATGCTACTTTATTCATCGTCATTGATCTTATTTCAACTCAACGCGACGATTCATGCTGTTGTTACTTTCATCGGCTAAGCGTTCTTCACCATAACTGATGGTTTCTAATAAACCAGCATCAACGCCTTGTAACACTAAAAAGTCACGGACGGCTTTCGCACGACGCTCACCTAATGCCATATTGTATTCACGAGTACCGCGCTCATCTGCATGACCTTCCAAACGAATCTGCTGTGGGGCTGCATTTATATTCGCTGCATGAGCGGTCAAGGCTGCACGAGACTCTGGCTTCAATACCGACTGATCAAAGTCGAAGTAAAACACAGTATCAAGCTGAACCATTTGCTCAGTCGACGTAGTAACGGCGCTTGTTGCTGATGAAGATGGTGTTGCTGAGTTGTTACTATCGGTCGTGGTTGACGTGCTAGAACAACCGGCTAGTACAACCATTACAACAGCCATACCCATAGTTTGTTTCAATGATTTGCTGAACATTTTTAAACTCCTAACATATTACAATTAAATTATTAAACTGGGGCCAATCTATTAACTCAAAGAACTAATAATATGGAGACCAACTTGGTTCCCTGACATCACCCTTTTGTGATGGTAATCGGAACTTTACACCAGCATCTAATGACACTGCCGCTAGGATACCCTTTCCTCGATATTTTGTCGCGTACATTAACATAGCACCATTAGGCGCTATCGTAGGAGATTCATCAAGATGAGTCTCTGTTAACACTCGAATAATACCAGTTTTCATATCTTGAGAAGCTATATGAAACACGTCATTTGCACGGTGTACCATAACCAAGGATTGCCCATCGGGAGAGATTCTTGGACGAGCGTTGTAATCACCCTCAAAGGTTAAACGCTCCATACGCCCGCTGGCAAGCTCTACCTGATAGATTTGCGGTTTTCCACCTCTATCAGAAGTAAAAACTAGGCCTTTCCCATCTACCGTCCAACTTGGTTCGGTATCTATAGAAAAGTGGCGAGTAATTCGTGAAAATTTATTCGTTTCCAAATCTAAGGTATAGATTTCTGGGTTGCCATCTTTAGATAAAACTAACGCTAATTTAGAACCATCAGGTGACCATGCTGGTGCACCATTCAACCCAGCAAAATTAGTTAACTGCTGCCTAGCACCTGACGCCACTTCTTGTTTAAAAATAGCCGCGCGTCCAGTTTCAAATGAAACATAAGCAACCGACTTACCATCGGGCGACCATGCTGGTGACATTATGGGCTGGGTCGAGGTTAATAGTTGTTTTTCTCGAGCTCCATCAGCATCCGCTAGCATCAGCCGATAACGCTCACTGCCAAACGCTTCAACGTAAATAATCTTGGTTGAAAAGGCGCCCCGAATGCCGGTTATGGTTTCATATACTTTATCACTCACAAGATGAGCAATATCCCGTAACTGAGAAAGATTGCCTTCAACTCTTTGGCGCAGAATTTTAGCTTGCGAAAATACATCATAAAGCTCAAAGGTTAAGTGAAACTTTCCAGCAGCGTCTTGCTCCATACTCCCCAACAGTAAAAACTCGCTATTGAGCATTCGCCAATCCCGATAAAAGACATCCATTTCCGCTCGAGGAAATGACAACATATCGGATTTTGGTATGAGCCTAAACTGCCCGCTGCGCTGTAAATCAGCCTCTATAATGGTATTCATATCTTCTGGTAATTTCGCACCATCCCAGACAAATGGTGCGACTGATATAGACGTAGGATTATCAATACCCTGGGTGATTTCGATTGTTAATTCAGCTCTTGCTGACATTGACAGGATGAATAAAAATGGAACTACATAAAATATATTTTTCATAAATAACGTTTATAGCCTTAAGTCTTGAGGATTAAAGCGCAGCCTTAACTGTCTAAAATTACGATCAAAAATAACTGGATCTATCGTTTTAACAACATCAAAGCGACCGACTTTTTTAACGGCCTGCTCAGCCGAACGATCAAACGCGCTGTTACCACTACTTTGAACAATGCTTACATTGACTACCTCACCATTGGGAATCAATTGAATGCTGAGCTCACACTGCATACCACGCCGAGCCGAGGGAGGCCGACTCCAGTTCTTTTCAATTAAGGCTGCAATAACACCAATATAGCTCTGCGCCTGCTCATCATCTTGCTGTTCTTGCATTGATGCTTCTTCATTGGCTAGAGCTTGAGAAAACTCAGTTTCTCGCTCACGACGTTCTTGCTCTACGCGCTGCTCATTATCATGAATTTTTTGCAAACGATCGTCTTCGTCACGCTGATTCTGCTCTTGAATACGAATGGCTTCTAGCTCAGCATTTTTTAATGCCAATTGTTTTACTTTATCTTGTTGAGACTTATATGCCGCTCTATTTTTTTTGTCGATAGCTTTTTTATCTCGAGCTTTTTTTAAAGCATCTTGTTTACGTTTCGCAGCAAGGTCAATTACTTTAGTTGATTTGGTTTTCGGGGGGGTAACGCTAGCTGCCGTCATTGTCACCAGTTTAGCCTCAACGTAACGCGGCATAACATGAGTTGTTTTATGAGAAGTAGAATCCCACCCTAATGTGACAAAAAAAATCACAACCACGTGAAAAAAAACACTTAGAGCTATCGCTTGGCCATATCCATCAGCCGTATTACTAACCGAATTAGTACGCATCCTATCGGCTCATTTTTTATACGGAGGTTCAGTTACCAAACCAACAGAAGGCGCGCCAGCACTTTGCAGCTCAGTCATTAAGGTAACCACCTTGCCATAATCTACTTTGCTATCCCCCCAAACCAATACCGGCGTATTTGGCTTAGCCCGTAAAATTTTAGCCACTGTTGATGTGATTTCAGCCAATGGCTTAGCTTTCTTTTCATCGGCTCCTAGATTCAGGTAATAAGTGCCGTCAACCTTTAAAGAAACAATCACTGGCTCATCGTCTTTATTCTCCATGGGCGTCGATGGAGCATCGGGCAGATCCACTTTAACCCCCTGTATTAGCAGCGGCGCCGTGACCATAAACACCACCAATAAAACCAACATGACATCGATATAAGGGACGACGTTAATTTCAGCCATTGGTTTCTTTTTTACATTACGGCGGAACATATCAACCTACACATAAGTATTTATTAACTTTTAATTATCTATCAGCTTTTAAGCATTTATGGACTTTGTTTTTATAAATATCAGATTTAAACAAAGACTATTTTTTTGCATGAGCTTGGCGATGTAAAATAGATGAGAACTCTTCAGCAAAGGTTGCATACCCACTAGCAAGCGACTCAGCACTGGCAGAGAATTTGTTGTACGCCAACACAGCCGGAATAGCAGCAAACAAGCCCATAGCCGTAGCGACAAGAGCCTCTGATATGCCTGGGGCCACCGTGGCCAAGGTAGCTTGCTGAACATTGGCCAAACCACGAAATGAATTCATAATCCCCCACACTGTGCCAAACAATCCAATATAAGGACTGACGGAAGCCACACTGGCCAAAAAGGAAAGGTTGGTCTCAAGCTTTTCTTCTTCTCTTGATAGAGCTACGCGCATCGCCCTTTGGGCACCGTCCATTATTGCATCAGGATCGGCTTCTAGCTGCTGACGTAATCGGGTGAATTCTTTAAAGCCTGCACGAAACACACTCTCTATGCCATCAACCTGCCCATCTACTGAGCGATTATTTGACTGTCGAAACAATTGATTTAAATCAGTGCCCGACCAAAAGTTTTTTTCAAACGCTTTAAAGTTTCTCTTGGCTTGTGACTGATAACGACCACGTTGGATAATCATCACCCAAGACACAACCGAAGCCCCAAATAATATCAGCATAACCATTTGGACCAATAAACTGGCATCAACCATTAAGCTTACAATAGATAACGAAGCTGGCTCCGACATTACAATTTCCTTTAAACAAAAACGTTGATTTTAATATGCGGCAGTTTACTGGTTTAAATACGAGATAAAAACGACAATTTCATACATTATTATTTTATTTATCTGGCTCTAGATAACTCATCAAGGATGCCCTCAAGTCTGAAGGTATAGCTACTGGTTTCATCAAGCCGCGAACAACGCAAGCCACTTTGATCTCTGCACTGCACAACAGTTCCCCATCCCGGAAAACTTGCTGAAAGAAAATGACGTAGCTGCGCGCCACCTTTCTAAGGTTGGTATTTATCATCAAACTATCATCTAGGTACGCGGGAGAATGATATTGAGTATTTGCAGAGTGAACCACCATCAGTTTATCTGAAGTTATAACTGATGACTTATCGAATCCCAACGATCGCATAAACTCGGTTCGTCCACGTTCCATGTACTTAAGGTAATTCACGTAATAAACAATGCCTCCCGCATCGGTATCTTCGATATAAACTCGAACCGGAGCTGAAAAATAATTTGGCGGCCTAGCATTATCACTCATGCTTTTTTAATCCAAAATGGTCGTATGCTTTTTGTGTTACAACACGACCTCTTGGTGTTCTAGCCATAAACCCTTGCTGAATCAAATAAGGCTCTAATACATCCTCAATAGTATCTCGCTCTTCACTAATGGAAACAGCCAAGCTCTCTACCCCCACAGGTCCACCGCCGTAATGCTCAATCATTACCAATAATAACCGCCGATCCATATGATCAAAACCTTTGGCATCAACACTGAGCATATCCAATGCTTTATCAGCAGAAACAGCATCAATGTTGCCTCCGTATTTTACTTCTGCATAATCTCTAACTCGGCGCAGTAAGCGATTGGCAATTCGTGGCGTGCCACGAGAACGCCGTGCTATTTCAAATGCACCTTCGGCATCTATCGTCATGTCTTGCAACCGAGCCGAGCGTGAAACAATATGCTGTAAGTCGTCGACATTGTAGAACTCCAACCGCTGAACTATTCCAAACCGGTCCCTCAAAGGTGAGGTTAATAATCCAGCTCTAGTCGTAGCTCCCACGAGGGTAAACGGTGGTAAATCAAGCTTAATAGAGCGCGCCGCTGGCCCTTCGCCAATCATTATATCCAACTGAAAATCTTCCATCGCTGGATACAAAACCTCTTCAACATGTGGGCTTAGACGATGAATCTCATCAATGAACAGCACATCTCCGGGTTCAAGATTTGTCATTAATGCCGCCAAGTCTCCGGCTTTTTCTAGCACAGGTCCTGATGTGGTTTTGATTGAAGCTCCCATCTCATTGGCAATGATATTGGCCAATGTTGTTTTCCCCAAGCCTGGAGGACCAAACACTAACGTGTGGTCTAAAGCTTCTTGGCGACCTTTGGCTGCCTGAATAAAAATATCCATTTGCTCTCGAACTCTTGGCTGCCCGGCATAATCCTCTAGCGATTGCGGTCTTACCGCTCGATCTTGGACATCTTCACGAACCGCCGCCACAGGAGAAATAATCCTGTCACTATTATCTAGCTCATCCAGAAACGTATCTTTTTCAATCATGGTTATACCATCGTGTTTTTTTGCTGGGATTAAAACTCTCGGCTTAAACTGGCATCAAGCTTTTTAACGCCAAACGAATCAGGTCTTCACTGCGCTCAACCGTGTGATCGCGTAATACACGAGTCACCATTTTTGTCGCATCTGCCGGCTTGTAACCTAAACTAATCAACGCACTCTCAGCTTCTTCAGAGATGCTATTTATGGCCACAGGCTTAGAGCCCGTACTGGCCATTTCCATTGCCGCCAAAGGCGATCCAGTATGCTGCCATTGCTTTAATTTATCTCTTAATTCAATGATCAACCTTTCTGCCGTTTTTTTGCCAACACCAGGCACTTTAACCAAGGCCGCGACATTGTTATCCATAACGCAGTGAACTAGCTGACCGCTTTCCATACCGGATAGAATCCCAAGCGCCATTTTAGGACCAACACCATTAACTTTAATAAGGGTGCGAAATAGTTCTCGATCTTTCTTGGTTGAAAAACCAAATAAGGTTTGCGCCGTTTCTGATACAGAAAAATGCGTCAATAAAGTCACTTGTTTACCCACTTCGGGTAGCTGGTACAAGGTTGTCATTGGCACCAGTATTTCATAGCCAACACCTTGTACATCCACCAATATTTCTGGGGCTTGTTTTTCTATTAACTGTCCTTGAATACGACCAATCATATTAAACTCTTATGGAAAAATACTGACACGACATAAAGGCCATCAGACCATACGACCGCGACGAAAAGTTCTAGCTTGCGCCACATTAATGAGGTGGTGATGGCTATTGGCATGGCACAAAGCCACGGCTAACGCATCGGCGGCATCTTCTTGCGGTGAAGCCGGAAGCTTCAACAACGCTTTCACCATATGTTGAACTTGGTGCTTCTCAGCTGCTCCAGTTCCCACAACCGACTGTTTTACCTTGCGAGCTTCATATTCAAACACAGGTAAATCATGGCTTACCGCCGCGACAATTGCAGCGCCCCGCGCCTGCCCTAGTTTTAACGCTGAACCAGCACTTTTTGCCATAAAGACTTGCTCGACTGCCACCTCATCAGGGTTATATTCTTCGATAATTTCACAAACAGACTGGAAAATAACTTTAAGACGAGCCGGCAATTCTGTTTTAGGTATTCGGATTACTCCGCTGCCTACATATTCTGTTGCGCTACCTATCCGATTGATAATACCGAAGCCAGTTTTAATCGAACCTGGGTCTATTCCTAAAATCAACGTCATTACTAAAAACACCCCAAAAACATTAGCACACTAAATACTGTTTTTACATCCAGTAGTTTCGCAGCGAAATAGATTGTCGTCAAGCACAAAAAAGCCAGCGCAAGGCTGGCCTGATAACTCATCAACTTTCTATCGATAACTTATTGAGCTTCTTTTGATGCTTCTTTCTTTTTCAATCGGATATTCAGTTCGCGTAGTTGCTCAATATCAACCGCACCAGGCGCATCAGTCATTACGTCAGATGCACTTTGGGTTTTTGGAAAAGCGATCACATCACGAATAGAGGCAGAACCAGTCATCAACATAATTAAACGATCTAGGCCAAACGCCAAACCACCGTGAGGCGGAGCACCATATTGCAACGCATCCAATAAGAACCCAAATTTCTCACGCTGTTCTTCTTCCGCTATACCCAAAACACCAAACACAACTTGTTGCATCTCTTGCTGATGGATACGGATAGACCCGCCACCCAATTCGCAACCATTCAAAACCATATCGTATGCGAGAGACAAGGCCGTTTCAGGGCTATCTTTTAACTCTTGTGCCGTACAAGCCGGTGCCGTAAACGGGTGATGAATGGCCGTCAAGCCACCTGCATCGGTTGCTTCAAACATAGGGAAATCGACAACCCACATAGGCGCCCATTCACACGTGTACATATCTAAATCTTCACCTACTTTACAACGCAGGGCTCCCAGTGCTTCGCTCACTATCTTAGACTTGTCGGCACCAAAGAAAACGATATCGCCATTTTGCGCACCGATGCGCTGCATAACGTTCATAGTGACTTCATCGCCGAGGAACTTGATAATCGGCGACTGCAAACCTTCTACGCCTTTTTCAATTTCATTGACTTTAATCCACGCCAAACCTTTTGCACCATAAATACTGACAAATTTGGTGTAGGAATCTATTTGCTTACGCGAAATCGATGCACCACCGGTCACCTTCATGGCCGTTACACGACACGTAGGATCGTTAGCAGGCCCCGCAAAAACTTTAAATTCGATATCTTTCAACAAGTCTTTAATTTCGACTAGTTCAACCGGTATTCTTAAATCAGGCTTATCCGATCCATATCTTTCCATAGCTTCTGAATAAGGCATGCGTGGAAACTCATCAAACTCAACACCTTTTAATTCAGAAAATAACTTGCGAATCATGGCTTCTGTCACTGCCATAATTTGCTCTTCGCTCATAAACGACGTTTCTATATCGATTTGGGTAAATTCAGGCTGGCGATCTGCACGTAAATCTTCATCTCGGAAGCATTTAGCAATTTGATAATAGCGATCAAAACCAGACACCATCAACAACTGCTTGAATAATTGAGGAGATTGCGGCAACGCAAAGAATTTCCCCTCATGAGTACGTGAAGGCACCAGATAGTCACGTGCACCCTCAGGTGTAGCGCGAGTTAAAATTGGTGTTTCAATATCTAAAAAACCGTTGTCGTCTAAAAAATTACGAATGGCATTGGTTACCTTTGAACGAAACCGTAAGTTCTGTTGCATTTCATCACGGCGCAAATCCATGTAACGGAATTTTAAACGAACATCCTCACCTACTTTATTGTGCTCATTGAGCGGAAATGGAGGCGTCTCAGATGCATTTAAAACATCCAACTCTAGGCCATACACTTCTATTTCACCCGTTTTCATATTGGGATTTACCGTTGCATCACTGCGGGCCCTAACACGGCCTTTAACTTGCAATACATATTCCGAACGAACGCTATCGGCTAATTCAAAATTCTGTTGACCATCAGGATCAAATACAACTTGAACAATGCCTTCACGGTCACGCAAATCAATAAAAATCACCCCACCATGGTCACGACGACGATCAACCCAACCACAAAGGGTTACTTCTTGGTCGATAAATGAAGCATTTAAGGCACCGCAGTACTCTGTGCGCATAGATTTTCCCTACTCTTATATATTAATAAATGAAATGATTAAATTTTGCAGGCCTGAATTCTCAGGCTAACTAGATTCGCTACTTGTCGACTTTTTATCGCCGGCTAAATTTTTCTTTTTATTGCCTGTCTTAAAATCAGTTTCATACCAGCCGCCGCCCGCCAAACGAAAACTTGGAGCCGATATTTGTTTTTTTAATTCAGGCTTTTTACACTCTGGACATTCAACCAAAGGCGTATCACTGATTTTTTGTAAAGCTTCCAGCGCATGACCACATGCGCCACATGCGTATTCATAAATTGGCATCAAACACCTCAAGATCTTAGCCTAGCAACCGATATAATTAGCTAAGCGCATCAATAAAACCAAACATTATACCCCAGCCTTACGATAGGGTTAACCGACTATTCGCGACAAAACACCTCAATTGCTATGCTGGAGGGTGTATATAGCCCAATAATCGTTCAGGACTTTAAAATGCTTGTCAGTAATCACGCCGAAATTGACCTTGAACTTGTTGATGACTTCTTTCACGATTTTACGGTGAATTATGAAAACGCCGAGCATGCGCTTATCGAGCTCGAAAATTACCCTAATGATATCGAGTTAGCCCGAGACTTATTTCGCTCAATCCACACCATCAAAGGCAATTTCATTTACATTGGATTAAGAGATTTATCGCCTTTACTGCAAAGTGTTGAAGATGTTTTAGAGTTATTGCGCAGCGGTGAATTACGCTACGACGATTTACTCAGCGATGTCGTATTAGTCGCATTAGATAAAACCAAACTACTTATCAACGAAAATCTTTACGGCTCCGATTCGAATATCACGTTAAAACGCTTTAACCGGATATGCCAAAGCATTTCGGATATAGCACTGGTCAATAAGTCTGGGCGCCAAACCGCTATCCGACAAGCCCTACAGGTATTATCACCCAACGTTAAATTGCCACCATTGCGAGAAGCCCTAGAAGAAAGTAAAACTCAACTCGACAATTTCACTCAGCATTTAAACGACTTACAAATAGACATAACCCAAGATATCGCCTTTATTAATCAATTAACCCCCGCATTGGAAGCTCGGTCATCATTTTGGGCTGGACGCAGCTACAGAATTGCCCGACTTTGTCTTGCTATGAACAGAGTTGCTGGTGAACCTATTGATCCGGCTCAACTCGCCATGGCAGCCTTGATGCACGATTTAAGCATGGCATTTTTACCGATAGAAACATTGCATAAAGAACAACCGCTTAGTAATACCGAAAAAAAGCACATGCATTCACACGTTCGCCTAAGTCATGATTTATTGGTGAAAATGGAAAAGTGGGAAGACGCCAGTGAAATGGTGCTACAACATCATGAACGCTGTAACGGCAAAGGTTACCCAAAAAAATTAACCAGCGAAGAGATTTGTCCCGGCGCCAAGATTATAGCTATTGCCGACACATTTGATGCCTGTCGGTTTGCAAGAGCCTATAAACTTGAACAAAAAAGACCACTAGTGCGTGCTGTACTAGAAATCAACCGGCAATCAGATGACGAGTTTGATGGCTATTGGGTCGACATTTTCAACCAAGTGGCCAAACAGAATTTTATTCATAAATAAACCCGTTTTTTTGCAAGATTCGCTTATACCAGGAAGATCAAAAAACGCCCAAAAAACAGTTTATTTATACAAAAAAATATTGCCGCAATTCAGTTAATGGATTATATATGGGTGTGTCTGAAAGACTGGAAAACATGGACTAAATAACATGGAAGGAACATCTTATGCCCGCCAGTAAAGCCCCCACAAAGAGCAGTAACGCTGAAAAGAAAATCAAGGCCATCGGCAATCGTTATACAAAAACCCAAATCATCGATCAAATTGCAGGTAATACAGAGCTGACAAAGAAACAAGTTCAAGCCGTACTAGATGAACTGAGCGATCTTATTGAGGGACATGTAAAGAAACGTGGCGTAGGTGAGTTTGTACTTCCTGGACTGATGAAAATCACAACCATCAAAAAACCGGCTCGTAAAGCCCGCAAAGGTCTTAACCCTTTCACCGGTGAAGAGGCAACCTTTGCGGCAAAACCCGCCAGTACTCAAATCAAGATTCGTCCTCTAAAGAAATTAAAGGATATGGCCCTTTAGCTGGCTGTTTACTCGAACGTCACAAAATCACTTCCCGCTAATGCACTGCGCAATCTTGAAATACGCTCCTTCAATACAGTTTCATCATAGGCTTTTGCTGGAACGGCGCCCCAAATGGCCTTGGGCCAAGCCGAATCATTTTTATTGCGAGCGACATGATGTAAGTGCAATTGAGGCACCATATTGCCTAGCGCTCCAACATTCATTTTATCTGGAACAAATAAATCGCTCATAACTTCCGCTAGATGACACGATTCGACCATCAATTGCTGGCGATCGACTCCTGATAAATGATGTATTTCTTGCTTACCTTCACGCTTGGGCACCAAAATACACCACGGGTAATTAGCATCCCGAGACAGCAACACCATGCACAAAGTGAATTCGCCAAGCGTTACGGTATCTGCCGCTAAACGTTCATTGAGTATAAATTTTTTTTGCACATCTAATTCAGACATTGGTTTTATCTCCATTATATTTCCCCACAGACGCTTCCATCTGTAGAATGGCGCCTCGTTGTGGGTTGCATAAGGCTAATTAAAGTTTAGCCCAGAACTACATTTAACCCCGAATCATATTTAACCCAAAGTCATATTTAGTTTCGAGACTTTAATTTAGAGACAAGAGTTATCATGAGAGCCAGCCGTTTTCTTATCGCAACACTCAAAGAAACCCCTTCCGATGCCGAAGTCGTTAGCCACCAGCTGATGTTGCGCGCAGGCCTTATCCGTAAGCTCGCATCAGGTCTCTACACTTGGCTACCTTTAGGCTTAAGAGTATTACGTAAAGTAGAGGCTATAATTCGCGAAGAAATGAACGACGCTGATGCTCAGGAGCTCCTCATGCCTGTAGTTCAGCCGTCTGAACTATGGCAAGAATCAGGACGCTGGGAACAATACGGTCCTGAATTATTGCGAATTAAAGACCGCAATCAGCGCGAGTTTTGTCTTGGTCCAACCCATGAAGAAATCATTACGGATCTAATTCGCAATGAAGTAAGCAGCTATAAACAACTACCTGCTAATTTCTATCAAATACAAACCAAATTTAGAGATGAAATTAGGCCTCGATTTGGCATTATGCGTTCACGTGAATTCATCATGAAAGACGCCTATTCATTCCACGCTAATCAAGAATGTCTACAACAGACCTATGACCGCATGCACACAGCCTACTGCAACATCTTTACCCGTATAGGTTTAAATTTCCGGCCGGTATTGGCTGACACAGGCTCTATTGGCGGCTCTTGTTCCCATGAGTTTCATGTCCTAGCCGACAGCGGTGAAGATGACATCGCATTTAGTGATGGCAGTAATTTTGCCGCGAACGTTGAACTTGCGGCCGCACTTCCGCCTCAGCACCTTTGTGAACCAACGCAAGCGCTTCACGAGGTTGCCACGCCTGGCCAACACACGATTGATGAAGTATCAAAATGCTTACATGTTTCTCCTGCTCAAGTACTAAAAACGTTAATTGTTCTAGGTGAAGCTGAAGCGGGAGAAGAACAACCGCTTATTGCTCTAGTTTTACGTGGCGATCACGAACTCAACGAAATCAAAGCTGAAAAGTTACCTGAAGTTGCCGAGCCTTTAACCTTTGCTCCTGCAGAAAGGATCAAACAAGAACTCAACTGCGAAATAGGCTCACTAGGCCCCGTAGGATTAAGCATACCGGTTATTGTCGATCACAGCGCTGCAGCTACCGATGACTTTGTTTGTGGCGCCAATAAAGATGGCATCCATTTGGAAGGAGTTAATTGGAATAGAGACCTAGCGTTAACAACGACCGCCGACATTCGCAATGTTATCGCTGGCGACCCAAGTCCATGCGGACAAGGCTCTCTAGACATAAAACGCGGTATTGAAGTTGGGCATATCTTTCAGCTAGGCACTAAATACAGCACAGCGATGAAAGCATCTGTATTGGATGAAAACGGTAAAGATCAAGTAATGACAATGGGCTGTTACGGAATCGGTGTTACCCGTGTTGTTGCCGCCGCAATAGAACAAAACAATGACGACAATGGCATTATTTGGCCTGCAGCTATCGCTCCCTTCCAAGTTGCTCTGGTACCGATCAATCTACATAAATCTGAAGCTGTTCGCGAACAATGTGAGTCTCTATACTTACAGTTAACCGCCGCAGGAATAGAAGTTCTCTACATGGATGAACCTAAGGCTCGTCTCGGTGTTATGCTCGCAAACACAGAGCTTATGGGTATCCCTCACCGTATTGTGGTTGGAGACAAAGGATTAGAAAAAGGCACGCTGGAATATAAAAATCGAACCGCTGCCGAAAAACAAGAAATAGAACAATCTGACATTATGGGCTTTATACAATCGCAATTAAGCTAAGTGTTATACTGGCTAAATAAAGGCGTCATTCTTTGACGCCAGCCAAAGCTTAGCGTCTAGAATGACACATCACCTCGTCAATCATCATGGTTAAGAGAATGAGATTTAGCCTATTAATGATATTAGTGTTTGGCTTGAGCCTACAAGCTCAGGCCCAAATCGACTCTCCTCAAGTTGATAATGAATTACGCCAATTACTCAAACAAACTATTGAGCAAAGCGATAGCTTTCAAGATCAGTACGACGCTGAAGTTTGGCTAGTTTCTAAGCGAGAGCCGTTAAAGCGTTTTATTCCTGATATTCATAAACGCATGGATTTATTGCGCCGAATTCACCGGGCCGCAACCCAAGCTGACTTACAACCTGAAGTTGTCTTGGCGTTAATAGAAGTTGAAAGTCACTTTAATCCTTACGCTGTTTCTAGTGCTGGCGCTCAAGGGATGATGCAAATAATGCCCTTTTGGAAACACGAAATAGGCCGTCCTGAAGACAACTTAATCGATATAGACACCAATCTTAAATACGGCTGTACGATCCTTAAGCATTACTTAAAAAGAGCTAATGGCCGCTTGATGGATGCATTGGCCAGATACAATGGCAGCTATGGACAGTATTGGTACCCACGTCGGGTCATGACTGCCATGGAAAGAAATTGGCGCTAATAGTAATCAGTTTCTTAGCATGGCAGAATTAAGCCATCATCTTACCAACGAGCTCGCCATGTTTCCCAGCAAACCCCAAGAGATTGAATCGAATCGAAAAGACAGCGTCAGCATCAGCATCACTCAGACTATTGTGCAGACCCTACACCATTTAAACATCCACAATACAGACGAACTGCTTCAGCAAGCCAACATCAATCCAGAGCTATTAGAGAAAACCGAAAACCGAATCGATTTTGATAAACAACAAAATTTTTGGAGAATTGCGATACAGGCGGCTAATGATGATAGCTTCCCCATCTATTTTGCTTTGCAGAGCCGTTTAGCCACTTTCAACATGGCTGGTCACGTAGCTACAAACACGCAAACGATGGGCGAGTCGTGGGACGCCACTCAAAAATATCAACAATTGGCAGGGGTTGGCGGTGAAGTAATCATCACCCGCAACGCGCATGAAATCATAATGACCTACCAGCCTAAACTCCCCAATGAAAACACCTCAGATATCCGCAGCTGCTGTCTTCTTGCATCAACAATAAATATTGGCCGCTGGATGATAGGTGAGCCTTATAATCCTCTGCGAGCAGAATTTTCAATCGCTCAGCCTTCAGACCTCCAGCTTTTTGAAGATTTTTTTAAGTGCCCGATTGTTTTTAATCAATCTGCAAATAGAGTTATTTTCGATCGGAGAATTGATGACATAAGAATTCCATACGCGAGTAAAGAGCTCTTCTATCTCATGCAAAAAAAAGCTGACCAGTCCATTACCAACTTAAAGGCCCACAGTGAAATTGAAGAACGTGTGACTCATTTAATTGCATCAAATTTAATTAACCAAGAGCCGGACAAAAATCTCATTGCCGAGAAGTTGGATATAAGCCCAAGAACACTGCAAAGAAAATTAGCAAAAGAAAACACCAGCTACCAAGAGATTCTAGACAAAACACGCTACGACTTAGCCCAAAGCTACTTGCACGAAACTCAGCTCACCATAACCGATGTTGCTTATATGCTCGGATTTACTGAACCCAGTGCATTTTATAGAGCCTTCAAAAAATGGCACGGCATGACACCCGGAGCCTATCGTGAAAAATTACACCTACCAGATGAAGAATAAATACTACTCGTAATATAGGTCTATAATTCAGTCCTGCTACCCAACTAAATTTGGAGAAAATTCAATCGCCATGAAGCTTACTTTCATTTTTTTGCTGTGCTTAGCCTACACCTATATCCGCTACGCTTTATTCGGCCCTACGGATATATCTCAATGGCCCGCATTTTTATTCAATAAAAGTATTTCGTTTTACGCGGTTATGATTTTGTGCCTTTCAGCATGGCTCTATAAAAATGGGGAATTACAGCAGTCGAAAAAGATGGGGCGCATTGTCTGGCACGCCGCAGTAATCCATATAGGTTTGTCTCTGGCACTGTTATCTCCCGATTATTATAAGAAGTTTTATGACGAAGACAGTCTAACCCTTAACGGCGAATTTATTATGCTATTTGGGGTTTTAGCCGCCTACAGCTTTTGGCAAATACCAAACTTTGCCAAAAATTTGAGCGTCCAATATAAGATAAAATTATCAGCCTGCTTATTGGCTTTAGGCCATATTATTCCAATGGGAAGCAGCTGGTTAACACCAGCGGCATGGCACGGAGGCATGCCGCCGGTATCGCTGCTCAGTGCGTTATTGTGTGTGCTGGCGTTTGTTTTTATGCTGAAACCGCAGAACAATTAAAATTCGCGCTGCAATTCCACATATAAACTACGACCGCCACCGACAAAATAACGATAGCTACCAAAAGAAAAATCAGCTCTTTCAGCGTAACGCTGATCCGCTATATTTTTAAGACGTATGTTGGCACTCCAGTCTTGATTGAGCTCTGTGTGTACACGTAAATTAAATAACGAATGCCCATCATAGGTATTGTCGTTTTCAGCATCTATATAATAATCGCCCATATACACCCATTCCAATTCAATCGAGGTTGATTCAGACAGACTGTATTTTAACTGCGAACTACCTTGCCACTCAGGAGCCGTATCAAATTCATTACCATTAACTGAAGCGCCATTTAAATCACTGGCTTTATCGACTTGATGCTCTGCCCAAGCTGCCGCAACCTGCAGCAACCACTGCTGATTGAAACCGTATGATAAGCCCAGCTCCAAACCGCTGTGGCTCGACTCGCCATCACCTACCGTATCATTGTCAGATGCTTTAATAATCACATCCTTTTTGCGCATACCATAAGCACTGACCTCCAGCGCTAATTTTTCACCCCCATAGCGCACTCCAGCCTCCAAACTTTTCAAAGTCTTTTCTTCAAATTGTGATAGGTCAGGATTGTCCGCTAATAAACGATAACGCTCGTTTATTTGGGGCGCACGGTAAGCGCTCGCCACACGACTATAAACTACCCATGTGTCCGTCAGCTGATGAGTGAAACCAACGTGAAAACTAGGATTGTTAAAGCGGTCGGAGCGGTCGGCCGGGCGGTAATAACGACACCCAGGAGCAGCGCAAGCGGAGCCATCATCACGAGTATCTCCAGCCAACATATTATTGTCGTAATCGTATTGAATGTGCTCAAAACGTACACCGGCCTCAACGGTTGTTGTATCACTAAGATTCCATTCAACATTGGCAAACGCCGCCAATAAATTACTAGTTACTTCAAAGTCATAGTGCTGGCCTTGGTATCTCAGCGCACCAAAACCACCATCGACTTCGTCTTGCCTCTCCTTAACCCACATATTGGCCCATTCAAAATCAATACCCATCCATAGACTTAACTCAGTACTCAGCATGGTTTCAAAAATACCATTTAGGCCAAAGCTATCTTGGCCATTTTTCTCCACCGCCAATACCGGTAAATAATGCTGCATGAACTCCATTTCGCTGCTGCGTAAATAAGGTGTTAAAGACCAGCTATCACCGTCATTATTTTGCCAAGTTAAGCGGCTCGATAATCTCAACGATTGCGCATCTCGATACGCCTCAGGGCTGTCATTATTATTCCAGCTCCCATGCTCATAAGCTTCCCGCCCTTCTTTAACATAGGTTGCGGTTTCCTGATTCAAATTAGTCAGCGATAAATGTGACTGAGCTTCAAAATCCTCTTCAGAGAAGCCATGTTTTATGGATACTTTCTGTTGATCAAACCCTGAATCGTCTTTGAAGCTGCCATTACTATTACCGTTTGCCGCAACTTGCCATGAATGTGCACCCTGCACTGAGTGCACTCCCACTTTAATGCGCTTGTAATCGTGAGGACCAAGTTCCAAGGCAGCATAATTGGACTCTACTTTTGGGGACAAGGAGTTGATCACTCCGTGCATGGCATTAGATCCGTAAAAAACACTGCCTGCCCCACGCCACACTTCAAAGCCGCTGGCTTGCTCAGCATTCACTTCAAACAATTGATTCACATTGCATAAACCACTGGGGCGAGTAGGCAAGCCATCTTCAGCCACTAAGGTTTCACCGCAACTGCCTGGGCCTGTGTAAACGGGAGAGCGCACCGATGCCAACAATTCTTGACCATCACCACGACTCAGCCACACACCAGGGATCCTAACAGCGGCTTCTTGTATGTGGGCGTGTCCTATCTCAGTTAATTCATCTGCACTTAAGCGTCCTACTTGTCCGGTCAGGGTCATGGCCGACTGGCCATCACGTCGCCCGGTTACAACAACTTCATCAAGATAGGAGCTTGCTATGGAAATTTCTGACAACGCTAACAATAGAACTGGAGCGGCGCGGGTAAATTTTATAGTCATTCTGGTTATGATCTCTTTAATTGAAAATGCCGAAGTGAGTTCATCACTTCGGCATTAGGGTTAATACGGATTAAGGTGCTTTAGTCTGCTACTTCAAAGCCCAGTAATACATTACCCGGCAATTGGCCAAACATGCTGTAACCAGAATTAATAAACAGCATGCCGTCACCAATTACTGGGCCATCAACATCAATAGCCCCGCCGTGGCCTTCAATACCATTTACGCTATCAAAAGAACGCGCGGTTTCGGTTTCCCATAATATCTCACCGGTTTTGGTATCGTAAGCTTGTAACTTACCATCCAAACGGCCAGCAAAGACAATGCCGTCAGTAGTCGTCGCAGCAGCGGATAAGCTGTAATGAAAACTACACTTACTTTTCTCGCTGGTTTTTCCCTGACGCATAGCTTCTAATCCATAAGCACCAGATCCATCGCCTTCTAGCTCACAACCACGTTCGGCTTTATGAGACCAAACGGTTTTTCCGTCGTCAATATTAAGCGCATAAAGACCAGGTCTTGGCACGTAGTTAGGGAAATTGCGAACCGCATCAGCAATAGGTACATAGACTTTACCGCCTTCAACAGCCATTCCCCAATGTACACCAGGGTTTGGACTGTACACCGTGTTCTCAGTATCAGTGTTTTTCCAAAGTAATTTACCTTGACCGTTATTATGGCCATCTGGGTCAAACCCATAAACCGCACCTGACTTTTGTCCGGCAAGTAAAATATCGTTACCTTTGCTGTCTTGCGTCAAAATGATTGAGGCGCCTATGTCTAAATCACCACCCGCATTTTTCGGACAATTAGGGCCGCCATTTAAGCAAGCGGAGTTCCAAACATCTTTATCCATCACTTGGTATTTCCAGCGCACAGCACCGGTAGACAGTTCCAAAGCAATTACCGCATCACTTGTATCAGTAGCGGGGTGAGATAAATTCTCGGCCGTACCAACGTATAACACACCACGTTTTTCATCGATCATAGGGCTCGACCAAACTGACACACCAGAAGGACCAAACTGCATTAGTCCTGATTCCGTTTTAGGCTGAGGTGTTGCCTGTGGCGTACCGTGCCATAACCATTTTTTCTCACCAGACTTAACATCCAGAGCTGCTACAACTCCGTGTGAACGGCAACAAGGATAGACACTCATACCCGCTGCAACAATCTCATAAGATGAAATCGGCACGTACAAAGTACCTTCATGGTAAGCAGGCGAACCGGTAATAATAGACGTAGGAAATACCGCCAAAGATTGCTTCCAAAGCAGCGTACCCGCTTGCGCATCAACCGCATAAGCCGTACTTAATGCATCGCCAAAGTAGAGTGTTGGCTTACCTTCACGCTCACCTAAAACCAACCCAGAGCGGACACTTGAGTCAGCTTTAAAGCGCCATTTGATACAACCTGTACTTTTATCTAGGGCAAATAGATTGCCGTTTTTACTGCCGACAAACAACGTATCTTTAGTCAATACAGGTTGCGAGCGAGCATCGGTGGTTTTTGGAAAAGCAAAAGACCACTTTAACTTCAACTTACCAACATTGGCCTTGGTAATACCTGAAGTAGCCGAATCGACATAACGAGTATTGTTCTGGCTAAGCCCCCAATTACTGCTGAGCACATTATCTAAATCAATAGATTTATTGCTGCACGCTGACTCTTCTATCCAGCTTTCATCCACTTTACTGTCGCCAGCTAAAAATGTGGCAACAGAGGCTTTTTGGATTTTATCCAAACCGCTGGCTTGGGGCTGCATCCGGCCCAGCTCCAGAGCCATCATGATGTTATCAAAGCTCATCGCCGCCAATGACTCGCGATTAGGGGCTTTGTTATTAGGATCATCGTGACACATAGCGCAATTAGCTTCAAAAACTTGCTTGCCTGCATCAGCCAATGATTGGCCCGGCATCTGATCTAAACCCCAAGACAACTGAGCGGTAAAAATCGCTAGCAGTGGCATAATCCTACATATTTTTCTCATTTTACTCTCCAAAATAACACTCGTTTTTAATAGTTATTAATTATTTTAAGGCAAATACCATAATCGAATCAGCCATATCTCGGCCAAACATATGATGTCCACCTGCAGCGATAGCCACATATTGCTTACCGTTTACGGAATAAGTCATGGGTGACGCAACAGCGTCTGCGGGAAGTTTATGATCCCACAGCACCTTGCCGGTTTTTGCATCGAAGGCTCTAAACAATCGGTCCATAGTTGCGCCGATAAAGACCAAGCCACCTTGGGTGACTAAAGCCCCTCCTAAATTTGGGGTCCCCCAGTTAATTTGGAACGGTATTGGGAATGGCCCCATCTCATGAATAGATCCTAACGCTGACTCCCAGCTGTGCTCTGCTGTCGTCAAATTTATGGCC
>JAWUVI010000032.1:0-12310 GCA_034112445.1 Cellvibrionaceae bacterium
TGTATCGCGGGACTGCCTCGATAATTATTTTCACTATTAATAGACGATCAGTCTAAATAAGGAGAACTACATGTTTCGCGGAATTTTAATAGAAAAGGATGACCAAGGTTACCGAGCTGCGGTTAACGACATTAATGACAGTTTACTGCCTGAAGATGATGTGACTGTTGTCGTTTCCCATAGCACGGTGAATTATAAAGACGCTTTGGCGATTACTGGAAAAGGTCCAGTGGTACGCACATTTCCTATGATTCCCGGTATTGATTTAGTGGGGACTGTTGAGGACAGCGATAGTGACAAGTTTACGGTTGGTGATGTCGTTCTACTTAATGGCTTTGGCGTAGGAGAAGTTCATTGTGGTGGTTTGGCTGAGAAAGCTCGCTTGAAAAGTGAGTGGTTGATTCCTCTACCTAAGGCCTTCTCGCCTCGTCAGGCGATGGCCATCGGTACGGCTGGTTATACCGCCATGCTGAGTGTAATAGCTCTTGAGAAAAACGGCATTACACCCGATAAAGGCGATATCTTGGTAACCGGTGCTAATGGTGGTGTCGGCAGTTTTTCGATCGCGATTTTAGCAAAGCTTGGTTATAACGTGATTGCGTCGACAGGCCGAGTTGATCAAGCCGAGTACCTGAAAAAACTAGGTGCTGCAGATATTATTGATCGCGCATCATTATCAGAGCCGGGTAGACCGATGGCGAAAGAGCGTTGGGCAGGGGCGATTGATTCAGTTGGGAGTCATACCTTGGTTAATGTTTGTGCGGGCCTTCAATATGGCGGCGTTGTGGCGGCGTGTGGTCTGGCCCAAGGCATGGACTTTCCGGCCTCAGTGGCGCCGTTTATTTTACGCGGTATAACTTTGGCGGGTATTGATAGTGTGATGCGACCTATCGAGGACAGAGTTGAAGCATGGGAGCGTTTAGCCGACATCCTAGATCCTGCCGTGTTTGACGATATTTCAGAGGATATCAGTTTGGCGCAAGCCGTTGATGTGGCTGAAGACTTAATCGCAGGCAAAGTTCGAGGTCGGGTGGTTGTTGATCTGAGCCTATAAGAAACAGTGAGACATTAAGCGCCTAGCAGGCGCTTAACCTCGTTGTTATTTGAGGATCAACCTTTGTTGTAACTGCTGGATAACATTCTCTGGCGCGAATTGTTTGAGTTGCGCAATACAGTGTTGCGCCTCACTCGAATGATGGCGAATTTGTAGGTCACACAAAGCGAACAGATGTTGAGGGTTAGAGCTGATTTTGTACGCGGTTTGTAACGAGCTCTCTGCCTCGGTGAGGCTAATGGCCTCAACACTTAAGCTGTAAACATAAAAATAATTCGCATTGCTGGGAGATTTTAGCGTCGCTTGCTTAAGCGATTGGGCGGCTAGCTGTGGTTGTTTGTTGCGGATGTAAGCCAAGCCTAAGCTGTAAGCTAAGCTGCCATCATCAGGGTTCGCTTGTATGCCTTGTTTTAATATTTTAATGCCGGCTTCGTTGTTGTTTTGAAGTCGATACAGCTCGGCTGAGTGCAGGTAAGAACCGACAAAAGTGGGTTCTAATTCAATACTGTTTCTATAAGCCTGTTCGGCTTGCTGGAATTTTCCTTGGTGGGCAAATACGTTCCCTTTGTTCGTATGCGCAAAGCCACGATCTTCGTTAAATGTTTGAATGGCTAAATAATCATCCAGTGCTGGTTGCAGTTGAGATTGTTGTGCCGCAGATAACTCTTGCCACATCGGTGTTAAAGCAATCGCTGCTTCAGCTCGAACGGCTAATACGGTGTCATTTAGCAGAGGTGCAAGCAACGGCCAACGCTCTCTACCCTCGACAGCTCCGGCACCGCTAATAGCGCCTATGCGGACTAAGCTATCGTTGTGCTTCACGGCACGAGCAATAGCGATAAGAGTGTTTTGATTTGATACTTGGCTCATTCTCGCTAAGGCAGACGCTCTAATAATGGGGGCGTTTTGTGCATTTTGCGCAATGTGAGAAAGCGCGTTTGCGGCTTCTTGATAGCCTTGGTCAATGGCGGCAAAGGCCGGAGCAAAGTGCTTCTCTTGTTTAAGTTCAGCCATTGGTTGCCATTGCTGAGTAACACCTTCACTCCAAGCGCTGTCTTTGTCTTTGTGACAACTTAAGCACGTGTCAGGCGTACCTAGCGTGCGAGCAAAGTCAGGGCGAGGGATATGCCAACCATGATCCCGACGGGAATCGATTTGCATGTAAGTGGTCTCTGGCATATGGCAGTTAACACATTGCGCGCCACTGGAGTTGTCTGGGTGATGATGATGTTTGGTGTCCGCATAGGTACTGGCTTGATGGCATTGTAAACAGACGGTTTCTTTGGGAAGCGTGAGTTCGGCAGAATGGGGATCGTGACAGTTACTGCAGGTCACGCCATTACGATGCATTTTACTTTGTAAGAATGAACCATAAACAAAATCTTCTTCATACACTTGGCCGTCTGGATAGTACAATTGCGAGCCAATTAAACTGAGTAAATAGCGGTCACCAAATTCATTAGTTTGCACGTGATCATCATTACTGATTTGCGTGTGACGGCTATGGCACTGGGCACAGACTAACGTTTGTTGGGTATTATTTATGGCTTCAGGCGCGAGAGTCGTGCGATCGGTTTTGTGCAACCAGTTAGTAACAGGTTTGAGTAAGTTGCGATCAAAACCGGCGTGTTCAATGGTTGGATCCGGGTTTTTATTCCAGTCGATATGATCACTGGCGGGGCCATGACAGGCTTCACAGCCAACATTAATTTCACTGAATTTTGTGTCATAAGTATTGCTGGGTAAATCAAAGTTCTTATCAACGTTGGTGGAGTGACAGTCGGCGCACATGTAGTTCCAATTTTGGCCGGTGTTGGTCCAATAAAACTCTTGATGATTGTCGGTGAACTCTGGGTACAAATGAAACCAACGCTGTCCCCCATCCGCTTTGCTGCGAGAGTCCCAAGCAAAAGGAATCAGTTGTACGCGGCCGTCATCAAATTCAACCATGTACTGCTGAAGTGGGGTGTAGCCAAAGGTATAGGATATTTTGTAGTCGTGAAACAGGCCATCAGGGCCTTCAATGTTGACCCAGTACTGTTCAGCCTTTTTAAAAAATCGATTATCCTTGCCTTCAAATGTAAGGGACGCATTATCAAAATCACCTAGCACAGCATCGGGTTTGGCATGCCGCATAGACATGTCGTGATGTGAACCTTGCCACGCTTGGTATTGGTCTTGATGACAGCTACTGCATTGCTGGGAACCAACAAAATCAGCGGCGTGAACGGTATGTCCGGTCGTAGTCAGAGCGATAAAAAATAACGTACAGCCCATTAATATTTTCTTGGGTGAGTGGGTTTTATAAAGGAACATGTTAGTTTTTACTCATTGCTAGTCTAAAGCCAATATCAGGTAACCTAACGTTGTTGGTCGAGCCGTCTCGAGCATAAACGGGAGATTCGGTGGCTGAGAATTCGTAACCGCTGCCGCGCAGTACCTTCATGGATTTTTGTTGAGGGTTATTGCTTTTTAAGTAGAGCGGGTTGGTTCGTTCTTTGGATGTGTAAAGCGAGGGGTTCATGTCATCATGACACCATTCCCACAGATTACCGGTCATATCATAAAGACCTAATTCATTGGGTTGTTTCTGGGCAACACGGTGGCTTTTGTTGTTGGCGTTATCAGCATACCAAGCCACATCATTAATGTTGTTTGAGCCGCTATAACGATACCCCTTTGAGTATTTTCCGCCCTTAGCCGCGTATTCCCATTCAGCTTCAGTGGGCAAGCGAAAGGTTTTTCCTGTGGTCTGGTTTAACCGCGTGATGAATAACTGAACATTGAACCAACTGATGTTATTCACCGGGCAGTCGGAACAATTAAAATAACTAAGGTTCCAGCCCATTAACTGCTCGAATAATGCTTGGGTTACTTCGGTTTTACCAATGTAAAAGTCATCAAGAGTTACCTTGTGTGCAGGACCTTCTCTTTTGCGGGCGGTTGTTTCATCGCTGCCCATCATAAAACTCCCGCCTTCAACCAAGATCATCTCGTCGAGAAGCTTCTGTGCCATGGCTGACGGGATGGAATGATCAGGGCTAGAGGCAGTCGATGTTATCTCCGCTGAGCTGGGGTTGGTGAGAGAAATGATTGAAGTTAGAAGTAAAGATTTAATGGTTTGTTTAATGGTGTAGGCAGGCATCAGAATTATAGTTTTATGATTAATATTGAGCGTAGATTACGTCATGTAAAAAAAAATGGCCATCAACGAAACGCTGACGACCATTCATATTAAACCAATTTATATTTAAGGTACGAAACTTCCTGGCTTTTGTCTTTGTGGAAAGTCTTTGAACGTCATTTTGAATTTACCAACTTTCATAATGGTTGGGGCAATCAGGAACATATGCTCACCGTACCACTGCTGATAACCGCCAGCTTCTTTGTCCATTCGCTCATAAGGGTCCATTCGTAAATTGAATAACTTGGGTGCTCGTAACGTTACCCAGGGATCAATCCAAACGTCTAAGCCGTGAGCACGCTGTTCTCTAAAGACCAGTTTGTAATCACCATCGCGGATGGCAACTATGTCACCGGTATCTGATGAATAAATAAACTCTTTGCGAGGCCCAGGTTTGCTGGTATCTAAAAAGTGTGGAAGAAAGTTATAGCCATCCAAATGGACTTTATATTTGGTGTCGCTAACTGTAGTACCTTGTTTAAGTTGGGTTTTAATCTCCGTGTCGCCAACGGCGGCCAAGAAAGTGGGTAGCCAATCTTGCAGAGAAATGATCTCATTTGAAACTTGGTTGGGTTTAATTTTATTTGGCCATTTCACCATCATAGGAACACGGTAGCCACCTTCCCAGTTGGTGTTTTTCTCGCCTTTGAATGGAGTGTAACCACCGTCAGGCCAAAGCATTAACTCTGCACCATTGTCGGTGGTGTACATAACAATGGTGTTGTCGGTAATACCTAACGTATCAAGCTTATCGAGTAATTGCCCAACGTGTCCATCGTGCTCGGTCATGCCGTCCGCGTATAAACCTTGTCCGGTAACACCTTCTGATGCCGGTTTTAAGCGAGTCCAAATGTGCATGCGGGTAGAGTTAAACCAAACAAAGAAGGGCTTTTTGGCTTTATGGGCTTTATCGATAAAAGTGAGTGCGGAATTTAAAAACTCTTCATCAATGGTTTCCATGCGTTTTTTGGTGACGGGGCCGGTGTCTTCAATTTTGCCGTCGGCGTACGAGTGGATCGCACCACGTGGCCCAAATCGTTTCTTGAATTCGGCATCTTTTGGATAATCAACATGCTCAGGTTCGTCTTCAGCATTCAGGTGGTAAAGATTGCCAAAGAACTCATCAAAACCATGATTAGTTGGTAAGTGCTGATCTTGGTCGCCTAAGTGATTCTTGCCAAATTGCCCCGTCATATAACCGTGAGGCTTGAGAAGTTCGGCGATGGTAGGATCTTTTTTATTGATGCCTTCTTTGGCGCCAGGTAAACCGACTTTTGTCATGCCTGTGCGAATGGGGTGTTGCCCTGTGACAAAACTTGAGCGGCCAGCTGTACAGCTTTGGTCACCGTAAGAATCGGTAAACAAAATACCTTCATTAGCGATTCTATCAATATTTGGGGTTTTATAGCCCATGACTCCGCGGTTGTAGGCGCTGATATTGAAAACGCCAATGTCATCGCCCCAAATAGCCAGGATATTAGGTTTTGATGTGTCGGTGGTTGCAAGAGCTGACGTAGATAACGCCAGTAAGCTAAGACCGGCAATGACATTTTTACGGTTAATCATAAAGAATCCTCAATTAAGCTGGGATAGGAAAGATAAAATATATATATGGGATGTGTAAGGGTAGAACATTTACGTTTGATATCAATGTTATGGGACTGAATGCAGATGCGTTACCACGTATTTCTAAATGGGGTAACACTCAATAGCGGCTTAAATAAAACGGTGATGAAAAACCGCATCATACATAACGATCAACCATATGATAGAGGTCATCCATATCAAGTGGTTTGGGTAAATGATCATCCATGCCGCAAGCTTTGTAGCTTTCTACTTCTTCGGCCATTACATTGGCGGTTAAGGCGATGATCGGTTTGGTAAAGTTTGCTTTCCGTAAGGTCTTAGTCGCCTTAACGCCATCCATAACGGGCATTTGAATATCCATTAAAATGATATCAGGTTGAAAGCTGGTAACTGCTTGGCATGCTTCCTCACCGTTATTAGCGCAGAGGA
Organism: Cellvibrionaceae bacterium; assembly: GCA_034112445.1. Classification (GTDB taxonomy): domain Bacteria; phylum Pseudomonadota; class Gammaproteobacteria; order Pseudomonadales; family Cellvibrionaceae; genus Pelagadaptatus. Next base: position 6,255 of record JAWUVI010000032.1, read on the forward strand.
TAGAGGCTTGGGTTGGCTCTAACATCATGCTAAGGAGTTCTTGATTCATTTTAACATCATCGACAACCAAGATACGTTTACCTTGCCAGTCGGGGGTTTCGTCCTCGTCATTATCTGAAGCAAGTGCAGTGGATTGTGGTGCGATTTCCTCAAGTTCAAACTCTGATGTTGATGTTGATGTTGATGTTGATGTTGATGTATGCGGCGTTGTAGATGCTGATGTGAGTGGAGCAGGGCAAGGCTCAGATTGTATGGTAAAGCTGAAGCAAGAGCCTTGATCTTTCTTACTGGTTACCTCTATATGGCCACCCATTAATTCAGTCAATCGTTTTGAAATGGCGAGCCCTAATCCGGTACCCCCAAAATGGCGTGTTGTAGAACTGTCGGCTTGGCTGAAGGGATTAAACAGTGTTGCTATCTCTTGTTCGCTCAGACCAATACCGGTATCGGTGATGTCGGTGCGTAAATAGGATGAATCATCTATTTCGAGATGGTGAAAATTTACAATGATGCTGCCACTGCGAGTGAATTTAACCGCATTTGACAGTAAATTGAGGAGCACTTGCCCATATCGAATAGGATCGCCACGCCAATGGCTTGGCTGCTGGGAAAGGTTGGAAAAGATGATATCAATACCTTTTTCTTTTGCATCACTTTCAACGCTTAATAAGCTCGAGTTAATGATGGGCTGCAACTCAAATACTATGTCTTCAACAGTGAGTTGTTCGGCTTCAATTTTAGATATATCTAAGATGTCGTTGATGATGGTAAGCAAGTCCTTAGCTGAAAATATGGCGTCATGGACAAGTTTGTCTTGTTTGTTTGAGAGGGGTTCTTTCTTTAATAACTGCATCATCCCTAACACCCCGTTCATCGGGGTTCTGATCTCATGGGACATATTGGCTAAAAATTGTGATTTAGCTTTGTTGGCGGCTTCGGCTTTTTCTTTTTCTATTTCATAAGACTGAGTTTTTTCTTTGACGATTGCGTCTAGCTGTCTAAGTGATTGAGTGAATTGATCGGACATGCTGGAAAATACAACGTATAAATTAGTCATAAGTAAACAAACAACAAAAATATAGGTGAACCAGATGCTGATATCAGTATGAAATTTAGTGATATCAACGGTATAGCTAAGATGCCCATTGATATACATCCATGCGGTACTAAGAAGTAGGGTAAAGCCTATAAACACACAGGTGATCGCGACCGGGCGGTTAAATAATAAAACAGCCAATAGCATGAACATAATCGTAAACATGGTCCCTGCGCCTAGTAGGCCAAACTGCAGTAAGCCGCCAATAGCCAAAATTAAAAAGTTACCGGTGATGACACTTGCTTTTATTATGTAGTTAATGCGATGTCTATAAAAAAATAGTATTGCGGCCATAACGACAATGCCAACCTGAAACATCATGACAGGTTGAAAGCCAATAGTGGGTATTCTCATTAATGACGCTATCAATGAAGGCAAGGCAAAGAGTATGAAAATACCGACCAGCTTATTGGAAAGGTTTTCTTTTATGACCTGGCTGGGGTCATGTGTGGATGAATGAGTGTGTGGGTTTTCTTTAAGCATAACGTTAGATGCCACTGCATGTGAGTTGGTCGATTTAAAAAAGATCGTGGGCGATTGATGTGAATCAGTATAGACGACCAGAACGGGGTTGGGGGTGCGGTCTTCTTGATGGCGAGTGAATTATGGACGTACGTTTTAATGCTCAGTTGTAGATGGTGTCACTTGATGTACATCAGCCATGATCATACCTTTACCAGCTAGTATTAAGAGCTATGCATACCAATGAAATAAAATTATGAATACTAACGCTTCGTTAAAACGCAGTTTATCTTTACCGGTTGTTACTTTTTATGGGGTGGGAGCCATATTGGGTGCCGGGATATATGTACTTATTGGTGAGGTTGCTGGAGTTGCTGGCTATTACGCGCCATTCTCATTTCTATTAGCGGCCATTATTGCTGTTTTTTCTGCATTTAGTTACGCCGAATTGAGCGCACGTTATCCTCAAAGTGCAGGGGAAGCTGTTTATATTGGGAAAGCGTTTGGTAAGCCAAAGCTAACGCGGGTTGTTGGTTTGATGGTAGTGCTAACCGGCATAGTTTCAGCGGCTACTATGGCTACAGGAGTGGTGGGCTACGTTCAGCTATTTTGGGAGTTGCCGCCATTCATTATTATTGCTGTTTTTGTTGTGGCTATTGGTTTGGTGGCTTTATGGGGGATTAATGAATCAGCTTCAGTCGTTGTGTTTATTACCCTGATAGAGGTCTTGGGTTTGGCTTATGTGTGTTATGTGGCCTCTGACCAACTTGATCAATTTCCGTTAGCCAAAGTCCTGAGTGGGGAGGATTTTGGTCGAACCGATGTGTCTGTACAAAGTGGTTTATTCCTTGGCGCTTTCTTAGCGTTTTACGCTTACATAGGGTTTGAGGATATGGTTAATGTGGCTGAAGAAGTGAAGCAGCCAGAACAGACTTTGCCTAAAGCTATAATCCTAGCGCTATGTATCTCAACCGGCATATATATGGCCGTGAGTTACAGTGCATTGTCTGTATTAAGCCCCACCGAATTAGTGGCTAGTCGAGCGCCTTTGGCGTCGGTGGTTGAGCAGCAAGGCCAGTCTACGACTTGGATTGGACTTGTCAGTATGGTGGCGGTTGTTAATGGCGCCATTGTGCAGTTGATTATGGCTTCTCGGGTTATTTATGGTCTTGCTAAAACACAATTATTGCCGGTTAAATTGAGTCAAATCTACGCGCGTACAGCAACGCCAGTGTATGCCACTGTGTTGTGTATCGTACTTACGCTGTTATTGGCATTGATTTTCCCATTAGGCGCATTGGCCCAAGCGACCAGCTTTATTGTCTTGCTTATTTTTACTCTGGTGAATGTGGCGCTCTTGAGAATTAAACTTAAAAAAATTCCAACCAATACCGTGCAATATCCTTTTTGGGTGCCTTGTGTTGGCGTGGTGATGAGTGGTTTTGCTCTGTCGATTAAATTGGTGTGGTGGTTGTGACGGTTTGGAATGAAGAAGTAATTTTTGATTCTGCGGCTCAATATTATGATGACCTGATTCGCTCAATAGAATTTGCTCAAAACACTATAGAATTAACCGTTTATATTTTTGCGATAGATGATGTCGGTAGTAGGTTTTTACGAGCCTTAGAAGAAGCTGCAATACGAGGCGTGCGCGTTCGCGTAAGTATTGATGGAGTTGGTTCGGCTGAATCGGCGGAAGTTATTTGTCAGAAGTTAGATTTAGCTGGTGCAGAGGTTAAAATATTTCACCCATTACCTTGGTACCTAAATCTATATCGTTGGTCCTTGGTGTCAGGTAATTTTCTCGAAAAATTTATCTATTTTATTTCATCCTTAAATCGCCGCGATCATCGAAAGTTTTGTGTGATTGATAACCAAACAGCCTGGTGTGGAAATTTAAATATCTGCGTTGAACATTTGGGCCTTGGCGATTATTGGCGAGATTATTCGGTTCGCATCAGTGGTTCATCTGTCGTGAGCTTAAAAGAAAGTTTTGATGCGGTTTGGTATAAAAAATTATCAAAATACCCCCCTCCCAATTTTAATGCTTACTGTTGTAACTATCCCGCCCACGCTCGTCGTTTAAGTAATCGTCAATGGCTACGCAGAATTAATCGTGCTCAGCATAAAGTGTGGATATGCAGCGCATATTTTTCACCAACCGCTTCGATTCATCTTGCTATAACAAAGGCGGTTGCACGTGGTGTTGATGTGCGAATTATTGTTGCGGGACGCTCAGATGTGAAGATTTTTCCGTTACTCAGTTCGACTTATTACGCTGATCTTATTAAATGTGGAGTGAAAATATTCCGTTATCAGGCAGGAATTCTACACGCCAAGGTCTTATTGGTTGATGAGCAGTGTGTCATAGGCAGCAGCAATTTAAATTACCGAAGTTTTTATCACGATTTAGAATTGGATGTTGTCTTGTCTTTTCCGTCTTCTCTCGCTCATATGCACAGAGAGCTAGAACATGATGTGACTAATTCTGTTTTAGTTCTGCCCAAAGATGTCGATTTTTTTAGTCGGACCTATTGGTTTGGTTGGCTGCCTCGTTTATTACGTTATTGGATGTAACATCGAAAAGGATACGCTTATGAAGCAAAGGATACGCTTATGAAACATTCGGTTCGTCTGTGTACATACAATATTCATAAAGGATCTTGTGCCATTAATTTGCGTGATATCTTAAATGATTTACGTATTGCCATTCGCAGTATTGATGTCGACTTAGTGTGCTTGCAAGAAGTTATGGGTACGCAGGAGTTATCTCAATTTGAATACCTGGCGGATGATGTCTGGCCGCATCATGCTTATGGTAAAAATGCTGTGTATCAAAAAGGTCATCACGGAAATGCCATCTTAAGTAAGCAGCCGTTTAGTGAGTGGGACAATCACGATATCAGTAAATGGAATTTTTCACGACGCGGAATTTTACTGGGAAAGTTGTCCAATGGTGTCGCTATAGCGTGCATCCATTTTGGTTTGTTGAAAAGTGAGCGTGTCGAACAGTTGCAAAAACTTGAACGCGTTTTGTTGGATAATGTGGCGACAGATCAACCGCTGATTATTGCTGGCGATTTTAATGATTGGAATGGTCATTTGGATTGTCTGATCAAAAAAATGTCGTTTAAAGAAGCTTTCACAGAAGTGCATGGGAAACTGGCAAAAACATTTCCCGCCCGCCTACCTATGCTGGCTATGGATCGTATTTATTATAGAAATTTAAATATTGTTGATGCGCAGGTCTTAAGTGGTAAAAAATGGCAACGTTTATCTGATCATCGAGCGTTATTAGCTGAGTTTAGTTTATAAGTTAGATGCAATAAGTGTTCTGGTTGAATCGGACAGCTAGCCAATCAGTCGTTAAAATTTAGCTGATAGATAAGGTTAGGCCATAAATTAAGAGAGAATCAGTAGAGCGCCAAGAGGGTGATGGGTTAACGCGATACTGCCTAAATATAAGTAGCATAACACCGCAAAGCTAAATGCCATGGTTCGTATGGTTTTGGTTTTGCCACGTTTTAAGGCAATGCTCCCCGCTAAGATATAAAGCACCAAGACGATGACCTTGGCCGTCAGCCACGCATCGACAAAGGGGTATTGGTGTATTTCCATTGTGAGCGCAACAGTGCATCCCAGCAGTCCGGTATCAACGATATGCGGCACGATCTTCACCCAGCGCTGTAGTTGTTGAGGTGAATCCAACAGCATCCACATTCCTCGAATGATGAAGAATACACCGCTCACTATAGCTAGAGTTATGTGGGCGTTTTTTAAGGTTAAATACATAATACCGATCTATAAATTGCGCTGGTGGGTGTCTTAGCATAATTAATTATTTCTCTTGAGCTTAAGTTGTCTTAGATCAAGTTCAAACTGTTCTTTTGGCTGCATTATATTAACAAGGAGAAAGGACTATGAATAAAGAAACGCTAGTAAAGATTAAAAAAACACTTGAGTTAAAACGTGAAGAACTTTCGCAACGTGTTGCTTCGGTGAAGCAAGATTTTGCCAAAGGTCGAGACCCTGATCTGCAAGAACAGGTAACAGAAAGAGAGAATGAAGAAGTACTGGTACAGATTCAAGCGGAGGCAGAGCAAGATCTTGCTACTGTTTGTGCAGCCCTGATTAAAATTGATCAAGGCGATTACGGTGTTTGTAATAGCTGCAATAGTCTTATCGATGAAAAAAGATTGATGGCATTACCCTATGCTGTCTCATGCATTAAATGCGCTTAACAATTGAGGAATAATGATGAATATAGAAAGACACAGTTTGGTTAAAGAGCTTCCAGAATATCGTGATCAGATCCATACGTTAAAAATGAACGATAACCACTTTTCTCGTTTGTTTGATGAGTACCATGATATGGATCATGCCATTGTTAGAATTGAAGATGGCATAGAAAATACCTCAGATGATTACCTAGAAGAGCTTAAGAAAAAACGCTTGAATCTTAAGGATCAGCTTTGGGATATGCTTAAGGCTGCTTGAT
>JAWUVI010000033.1:0-41143 GCA_034112445.1 Cellvibrionaceae bacterium
AACATTGAGGTGCGTACGACTCGCAACGGCCCCATTATCAACGACGTCTTTGATGGTTACTCAAACAGTCAACCCGTTTCCTTGTGGTGGACCTTCACTCAATCTGACAACCCCATGCTGGAAGCTTTTTATGGCATGAATCACGCGAACAACATTGATGAGTTTGCTCTGGCAGTACAGGGCATTCATGCGCCTGGATTGAACATTATGTACGCCAATGCCGACAACAACATTGGCTGGTGGGCCGCGGCTAGAATCCCGAAACGTCCAGACCATGTTTTACCTTGGCAGATTCTCGACGGCGCATCTGGTTTAGATTCTCCACAAGGCTTTTACGATTTCAAATACAACCCGCAAGAAGTGAATCCAGATCGAGGCTATATCGTTTCCGCCAACGCTCGCCAGCATAAGTATTTAGATTTTATGACTCCGGGTTATTACAACTTCCCCGCTCGCGCAGAAAAAATCACTGAGAAAATTAGCGCATTAGACCAAGCAACACTGGCCAACCAGCAACCCATTCAATTAGATATAGGCAGCGATTACGCCAAACGGGCTTTGACCACAATGCTAACGACACTTGCCGAATCTGAAAAAAGCAATAACCCAGAGCTAGTCCAGCAACTACAGCAATGGGATGGCAACTTCACGCTCAGCAGCATCGCAGCGACTGTATTCATCGAATGGCAATATCAGCTTGCGGAACAAGCCTTTAATGACGAATTAGGTGATGACTTATTTGGACTAATGAAGAGAACCCGTAAAATTGACTACGGTTTTTATAATATTTTAAAAGCACCTAACAGCCCTTGGTGGAACAGCATCAATAACGACCAGGTTAACTCTATGTCAGACGTCGTTAACAATAGCTGGGAAACAACACTGACGACCTTAAGTAACAACCTAGGTGAGAACTGGAGAGATTGGCAGTGGCAGAAGGTGCATACGTTTGAGCTTGCACACGCCTTAGGTGCCTCGAAGCTGCTACGACCATTATTTAATATTGGCCCCGTACCGGTAGTTGGTGCTCACGCTGTACCAAACAACCTGTCGCAAAAGTTCACCTCAGGACACCACTCTGTTACCGCCGGCCCTTCAACTCGGCGATTGATCGACTTTGCACAGCCTGAAAAATCCTTAGGAATACTTCCTGCTGGCCAATCTGGCAACCCTTTTGACAGGCATTATAAAGATCAATTCGAACTTTATACTCAAGGTCAATATCGCCCGCAAATTATGGATATGGATACATCATCCACCAAGTCGACGTTAACCTTTCAGCCATAGCTGTTATCAACAATATAAAATTCAGACACAAAAAAAACCGGATTTAATCCGGTTTTTTTTACACTTACTTACAGCCTACAAAGCGATCTGATTTAGCCGCTGAGACTCGACGATATTTGATCGGCATCATCCGTGCGGGCTAATACTTGCCTCACCTTGTTAAAGGCTTCTGCAGCTATATCAGCGTGCGCCCCATAAGAAGTTAACGCTTTATATTTCCAACCCGCCAACCTTAACACTTCGGTTTTATACTCTATGCCGTCTTTACCGCCACCGCCTATTTCTATCAACTTACCCTCGATTAAAGAGAACGAAGGTTTCTCCCGTGAAAACGTTAGAAAGTCCTGCGCGTCGACTTCTTTGTACTCATCTGGCATACCTAAATCCCTCATTTATTCTGGGTAACATCTTATGATTTGATAGAACTTAAAATTAGCCTATTTCCAGAATTTTGCTCGGTTATTTAACGATAAAAGACACGTATTAACGTGTCTTGAAAGTGCTTAACTTAAAGTGGCTCATCAAAACAACCATTCAACACATTGTTTTAAAACAAAAAAAATCGCAACAACACTTCTTACAGTATTGCCGCGATTTTTAAACAAGAAACAGGCTACCGCTATTAAAACGACGCCCTATTTATTTCTCGACAACATGTACTTTGCCACAGCCAAACGAGTCTCTTCATCTAAGTAGTCTTGCGGAGGCATTTCAGGCAACTCTATACGCTTTTTAAAGGGCGCCGCAATATAAGCCGCTAAACCTTCAGGGTTACCTGCGTAGATCGCTTTGATCTCTTTAATCGGCGGACCAATTAAACGGTCTGTGTACGCATGACAACCTGTACACACGCCTAAGTAGGCGATTTTACCACGGTCGGCGCCATTGATATCACGTGGTGGAACCGGCTCATCCAATAAGTAGGTATCAATATTATCGGTATTGGTAAACTTACATTCAACAAAATCATCAATGCCAACATAACGGTACCTATGACGATTATTGATGCAGCTATCATTACTTACGCCAATTCGCACAATATCAATATTGCCTGTTTTCAACTCAGTCAACATCAACGCTTTCACATCGGGAATAGTATCGTAGCCATTGTTCAACATGACATTATCCAAAATCATGACCTTATCAGAATTTGGATCGGCCTCAGGGTCAATTGACGTATTCGGAGCATTAGCGTGATCCGTAATAATAATGGCCGCGGTCTTATTACCAGAAAAGATATTTCCTTCAACCACAACTTCATCAGCCGCCATAATCAGCAGACCTGTACCTGCTGGAACACCCGACACAGTAGACCCTGGTGTAGCAAAGTTTGCGGTATTATTGTTGATAACAAAGTTATTCCGGAAAACAGCGTCGTAGGTAGTTTTGATCGGCAGACCGGGAGTAATAAACGCCAGCAAGCCGCCAGAGTTATCGTGGACGTAATTACTTTCAACGATACAATGGCGACTGTTCTCAATCTCAATACCCGCAACGCTATCAAACACTTCGTTGTGAGCAACGTGAATGTTATCGCTCATCCCAATATAAATAGCCGCATCAGCAATAACCGAAACAACATTATGCTCAACGATTCCATTTTTACCCAACTGCGGGAAAATTCCGTAAACACCCGTATCAATGATTTCATTATTACGGATTTCAAAATTGTTACCCGCTTGACCCATGATGCCATTGCCTTTGTATTTAACAATTTTGAAGTTCTCTACCACAAAATTGTTACCTGAATACAAAATCGCATCGTTCAGTTTACCTTGACCATCCAAAGTGGCTCTCTCACCGTTTTTAATCACACCAATCAAACGGATATCGTCTTTATCGATATAAACCGTTTCATGGTATAAACCTGGCATAACTTGAATTGTATCGCCCGGTTGAGCCTTGCGAACCGCGTCTTGAATAGACTCACCTGGCTTGACAACCAAAACTTGGCCAGCCTTAGCTTCACTTGTAGCAGCCGAGCCTGAGACCTTACTATCGGCATCGGCTGATTTATCATAACCACCGGTATAAGACACTTGCTCATTACTTGATGAAATAACAATATTGTCATCGCCCTTCTGACCCAAATAGAGGCCACCTACAAAAGCGATAGCAATAAACACCACGCTGATTACTTTACCTAACTTCATACAACTCTCCGTTTTATTATAAAAATACAATACTTAACCCGCACCATCCAAAACTATTCAATGTCTTCCTTAACCTAACCCGTCATCCTGAGACGAACCCGTCATCCTGAACTTGATTCAGGATCCACCTATTCTAGATTCTGGCCTACGTCAGAATGACCGACAGGCCGGAATGACCGATAAACCAGAATAACGTATAGACCAAAACGACTTAATTAACCCCAATGACAGGCCTTAATCCTGACGGCACTAGTTTTGGAATGACTGGTTTAAATTTCTCATCAGTCAAGGTTTTCATAAACCCAACCACCAAATCCAGTTCATCCTCGCTTAATTCAGGTTCCCAAATATGCCAATGAATTTGCATATTCACCCCCTCAGGAACGGCGTGACCGCGACCTTTATTATAAAACTCAGTAGCGTCGCGCAAGTTATCAAATACGCCTGAGTGCATATAAGGCGCAGTCAAATCAATGTTACGCAGCGTAGGTACCTTAAACCCGCCTTTCAACTTTTTAGCACCAAAGGTTTTTTCTGCACCTATATCTAATGCCCTGCCTTCTGGTTCTGGGGTACCGATCACTGCGATTTGATTATTGGTAAATAAAGGGGGCGTATGACACTCCGAACAGCGAGCCACAAACGAGCGGAACACATTCATTCCCGCTATTTCATCCGGATTAAGCGCTTGATGATTACCGTGAACATATTGATCATAACGGCTGTTTAACGATATCAACGAGGTTTGGAATGCAGTGAGGGCCGTATAGATCTCAGTTAACTGTATTGGCTGAGAAACTGAGCGATTGAAGGCTAGAGCAAACATGGCTTGGTAATCATCATTACCATTCAAGCTGGCTAGCAATTGCGCCGGCGTATTGTCCATTTCGACCTCAGCGTATAGCGGCCCTGCAGCTTGCTCCTCAAGAGTACTGGATCGAGCGTCCCAAAAAAAACTGGTGAGAAACGCGCTGTTCCATAGTGTTGGCGAAGATCGTTGACCGACTCTGTTTTCAGCCCCAACAGAGAGCGCTTTACCATCGGCAAAGCCCTTGTCAGGGTCATGGCAACTCGCACAAGACAACTGTTGATTGCCAGACAATAAAGGATCAAAAAATAAATACCGACCTAAATCTATCTGTTGCGGGCTAAAACCATCCCGATGCTTAGGAAGTTCCGTTTGTGTACCACCAACACCACGCCCCTGAACTGAGCTGTAAAACTCATACAAGGTACGAAGCTCACAGGTATTATTATCGGTAAGTTCAAAACCTCTCGGACAGGTTTCAGATAGGCTTATGGATTGCTCTAAAGTAACCGCCGAAAATGACAAAAGCGATAGCAACAAAATAAAAAAGAGCTTGTTCACAAACAAAACTTCACCTTCGGGTTCAACCAATTAGGGTGCCATAATGAGCTGATGAACACTGAAAATCTTACAGATTTTGAAATTCGTCATTAAAACATCAAAGAAAAACACTACTTTACGCTTTGCATTACAAAGCAAGCTGCGCGGCTCGAAATTCAGTCGGGGTTTGGTTTAGGGTATCTTTAAAGGCTTTATTAAAAGAGCTCAACGAGCGATACCCTGCATCCAATGCAATGTTCAACACTGGAGTCGCATGTTCGTCAGGATCGGAGAGTCTTAATCTAGCTTCCCGGATTCGGTACGTATTAAGAAAGTCATTAAAATTGCGATACCCCAACCCTGCATTAATTAGTTTTCGCAAACGATATTCTTGCATACCCAGCATATTGGCCAATTGACCAATCGTGAAACCCATCTCACGATAGGCAAAATCTTGCTCCATCAGCTGATTTAGGGGTGCCAATAACTCCATAGGCACACCCTTTATTTTATTATGCTCTAATCCCTGCTCCTGAGCATGAGAGACACCAAACTCTTGCTCAGTATCATAAGTCAACGTTGCAGCAGGCTCTGCTTTTATTCTAGCCGCCGACTGAGGCCCTTCATCTTCCAAGTCACTGCGATGAAACAAGCCTTCTTTATACTCTAGCGCCATAACATTAATAATTAAGAACATGCCGCCTACAGATACATACTGCCAAGCGCTTAACCAGTGTTCCTCGGCTAACAGCAACTCCCGCATAAGCAATAGTGCAATAATGTAAAAACCGCCCAAACCACAAAACCATAGCCTTAATTGTCGCCGCGACGCGACCAAGTCATTTTTCCATTTTTGAGTAATAACAATAAGGGCAAATCCCATTAACACGAACTCTAGCGCCTGAGGAATACTGTGAAATATCACTCTGTTAACGCTCGTATCAACAAGCGATAACGCATTAGAGAAAGTTGGCAGCAGCACAGTAATGGCAACTAACGCTATTTTCCAAGCTCGAAATCTAAAATGGTCGTCAAATAAACTCGCTGAAAACAGCCAAAACAAACCAGGTATAGCGGTCTGTATTGCAATCACCCAAAATCTCAAGCTACCTGAGTCAACAAATGGAGTCAGCATATAAACCATCACGGCAAACAAAAAACACGTATAAATACTTTTTTGTACCGACCACGCATACGTAGAACGAATCAACAGAGTAAAACTTAAGAAGATTTGCGAGAAGGTAAACGCTATTGCGGCAACCAGGAGCAATTTAGTATCCATTAAAACCCACTCTTTATTATTTTGACTTATTGTAGAGTATTCCTAAAACACTATCGCGTTTAGACTATACCTTTAACCGCTTCGATATGATGATCATGAAAAACACACCGAAATTTGAATCAGCCTTTGGCGTATATTCTCTACAACGCTTTCCCGAAGTCTCTAGCCAACCATCGCTCCGGGCATGGAACGCCGCTGATGAATTTCTGCTGCAGCACCTTGCCGATCAAATAAACAGCGGCGACACACAAAAACCTACAAAGCTATTATTGCTCAATGATCAATTTGGCGCGCTGGCAACACATCTACACACATTCAATCCAGACTCATGCTCAGATTCCTTTTTAGCCCAGCAAGGAACACGGGTAAATTTAAACATTAATAATATAGAAAAAAATCAAGTTAATTGCCTTGGCAGTCTCGCATTACAGGACAGGCCCACATCAAACACGGATGCTTTTGACTGGGTAATGATAAGAGTACCCAAAACCTTAGCCTTACTCGAAGACCAGCTTCATCAACTGCGGCCTCATATAAGCAGCAACACCCGTATTGTGGCTGGCGGCATGGTAAAAGACATACACACCAGCACGCTTAAACTGTTTGAAACTATATTAGGGGAAACACATACCTCTTTGGCAAAAAAGAAAGCTCGGCTTATTTTTTGTAAGCCAAAACTACCCCTACCGAACAAAACATCACCCTTTCCGACTCGCTATATTTTAGAAAACACCTCATGGACGATATGCAATCACGCCAATGTCTTCTCTCGACAAAAGCTCGACATCGGCACTCGCTTGTTTTTAGAACACATTGAATCACTACCCCCGGCCAAACACATTATTGATTTAGGCTGCGGCAATGGCCTACTCGGTTGCTTAGCGGGACATCAGCAGCCTGATGCGGCCATTACTTTTACCGATGAATCGCACATGGCTATAGCCAGCGCCAAAGAAAATGCTGCCACTATACTAGGTGCCGATAGGGCCGTTCACTTCCGAATCGATAATTGTTTAGAGACATCACCAAGTAGCTGCGCCGACTTAATACTCAACAACCCACCGTTTCATCAGCAGAGCGTTATTGGTGATCATATTGCGTGGCAGATGTTTAAAGATGCAAAACGGGTATTAAAAGATAATGGCGAGTTATGGGTCATTGGCAATCGACATTTGAACTATCATGCCAAGCTGAAAAAGTTGTTTGGGAATTGTCGCACAGTGGCAACAAATCAAAAGTTTGTGCTGATTGCGGCCACAAAAATGGAGTAACAACGAGCAACGCCTTGAGTCCGTTCAAGGCTAGGTAAACCAAACTTACACGCTCTAACAAATAACTTTTAACTCGCGAACTGCAACGCGCTCATTTCATATAATGCATCAAAGAATGCTTGTTTGCGTGCCCGCATATTTCTTTTGGCCACATTCATCTCTAATTTAATCTGAGTTAGCTTTTTACGCATTTCAATCGTCGGCAATGAAATTGATTCCAATTGACTTTTTTTGGCTTTGAACGTCTCCCAACGTTGCGCAGCATCAACCCACTCTGACTTCAACGATACCAGTTTACCTTCCCATTTTTGCCATAAAGAACTTTGGGTCGTTGCATGAGCGGCATTCAATTGACGCAAAGCAATGATTTCAGCTTCTTGCTTTTTGGTAGCACGCTGCAGACCTTTAACTAGACCAAAAGCATTCAGCAATAAGATAATGTAGCGGGTCGGATCTAAGAACCAACCACTCCAACCAAATCCATTGCGATAATCACGAGCAAAATCATGGTGATCGGCGTGATGATTACCCTCTCCTAATGGTCCCATCCAAATATAATTGTTTTTGGCCGAACTAAAAGCTCCCTTGGTAAATCCCCACATATGGGTGACGCTGTTTACTGTCCAGGTGTTGTGCTGGGCCAAAATAAAACCACAAATAGACGCCATCATTAAACACACAGCACCAATCAAAGTGCCTGTTATAGTAAAACCTATTACTAACGGCAGAATGAAATTCAGACCAATAAACAAAGGCAAATATAAACGCTCTTGCAACAACAGTGGGCGGCTGCTTTTAGACTTAAAGGCACGTTGAAACTCTTGGCTCTCAGGGTGACAAAAAAGATGAGAGATAATGTGTGACCACAGGAAGTTTCTCCATGTGGTGTCAAACCATGTAGCACTGTATGGGTCGAGCTCATGCTTCCCCGTACGATCAACACTGTGGTGTATCACATGATTAGCCGACCATTGACGAGCACTGCCTTGCACAGCCAACACTTGGCCAAAAAAGCCAAACACTATATGCACCGGCCAACTGACATAGCGTGCCGCACCATGAGAAATCAAACGATGGGTATAAACGGTGGTCGAAAGAGAGCCGAATAAAGCGTGGCATAAAGTCCACCCCAACATGACCTGCCAAAACCCTGAGGGCGCATAAAAATACGCTAAGGGAGCACCAACGAGCATAATAAGATGAGTGATCACAATAAAAGATCCAGCAATTGCATCCCAGCGAAATCCATTATCAAGCAGCTCAGAAAAGCTAGAATAAATTGGCGCGGGATCTGATTTACTGGCTTCGCCGCGAGTCAATCTAGTCATTGTTTCGTTACCTTTAGAAGTCATTTATTACCTATCCGTAAAAATCAGTTTTAATAATGGCGCTATCTTAACGGTCATTGGTTGTTATTTAAACACAAAAAAATCCTGCATAATCCGCTAACCTGTTAAAATCAGCCCAACCTTGACTCTAAAAACCAATTTTTATGCGCACTCCATCTACTGAATATTTACAACGTTTTGGCGGTATAGCTAGGCTTTACGGCAACGAATCTCTTAATACTTTATTAAATTCTCATGTTGCTGTTATTGGTATCGGTGGTGTCGGTAGCTGGATAGCCGAATCGCTAATTCGCAGCGGTATTGGTGAAATCACGTTGATTGATATGGATGACATTTGCATTACCAACAGTAATCGGCAGATACACGCATTAAACTCCACCATAGGGAAACAAAAAATTGATGTCATGGCAGCACGATTAATAGACATTAATCCTGAGTTGCAGGTTAACGCCATCGACGATTTCTTAGAGTCTGACAATATCCTGGATCTTATCCCTGCCAATGCAAGCTTAATCATAGATGCTATAGACGCCGCTTATGTAAAGGCATCACTCATTAATTACTGCAAACGGCACAAGCGTCCCATCATCACAGTTGGCTCAGCTGGCGGCAAAAAAGACCCACAAAAAATTACCCACGGCGATTTAAGTAAAACCGTAAATGATCCGTTATTGGCAAAAGTACGCAACACCTTACGCCGCAAGCATGGCTTTCCCAGAGAAGGTAAACGTGTTTTTTCAATAGAAGCTATTTATTCAAAAGAGCAAATGACCTACCCCACCGCAGAAGGCGGAACCTGTCAAAATAAAAATGCGTTAAATGGCAGCAGTAATCTCGACTGCAGCAGTGGCTTTGGCGCAGCCACCATGATCACCGCGGCCTTTGGTTTAACCGCTGTTTCGAGAGGCATAGAAAAGATATTAGCGAATTCAAAAAAACAAAAACAGAGCACGATCTAAAACTGAGTTATTCGTATGAGTGCTTAATTATTTGTGCGGCAATTTTATTCAATGGCAATATTTTATGGGCACCATCGAGCTTAACGACTGAACCTGGCATTCCCCAAACCACACTGCTTTGTTCATCTTGAACAATGGTATAACAACCCGCTAACTTCATCCGGCGCATGGCTTCCGCGCCGTCATTTCCCATCCCCGTCAACATAATACTCATCGCGTTACCCCCAAACACCCCTGTAACTGAATCAAACAAGGGCTCTACTGAGGGTTTATGGTGGTTCACTAATTCTGTATCCAGTAGCTTACAAGAATAACCATACTGTGATCTCACTACGGTTAAATGTTTATCGCCGGGTGCGATGTAGACACAGCCAGCTCGTATGGGCTGATTATCTTGCGCTTCAAAAACTTTAACGGCACTGCATGCATCTAGACGCTCAGCAAATGCCGTACTGAAAACTGGAGGAATATGCTGAGCAATGACGATAGGTGGAGAATGCTTGGGTAGAACCCTAATCACTTCTTTGATGGCTTCCGTTCCGCCGGTGGAAGCTCCAATAGCGCAAATGAAATTCGCTTTCAGCTTGCCTTCACTCGGGCTAATGGGTTCATCTTTTGTCCAAAAATCATGCGCGCTAGAGATATTCGATTTGGCCGCGGAAAATACCTTACTGATTATTGTTGCGTTGTAATCTTTGAGTGTTGCACCTGCTACACTGGGCTTTGGTAAAAAATCTACCGCCCCAAGCTCTAAAGCTTCTAGCGTTGCTGGAGCTCCGGCTTGAGTCAGGGTCGATATCATCACCACAGGCATAGGCCTAAGACGCATTAAATTACCCAAAAACACGAGCCCGCTCATTTTTGGCATTTCAATATCAAGGGTTAACACATCAGGATTAAACAGCTTGATCATTTGGCGGGCTTCGTAAGGATCTTCCGCTGCGCCAACCACTTCGATTCGCTGATCTGACTGCAGTATTTCAGTCAGCATTATTCTAACCAGCTGGGAATCATCTACGATTAAGACTTTGACTTTATTAAACAAAATTCATATCCCTCTGAAATCTTAATGACGCCTTATATTTCTATCGACTTTGTTGAGTTGGCGTCTTTTATTTGATTTTTTGGTACATCGTTTTACCCAGTGATTTAAACCGATCTGAGATTCGATTTAAGGTTTCTGAATTACCAATAAACAAATAACCATCGGGTGCTAGCATGTCAGCAAAGCGATCAAATAGTTTCTTCTGAGTTTCTTTGTCAAAATAAATAACCACATTGCGACAAAAAATTACGTCAAATTGGCCTTTCATAGGCCAGCTATTTAATAGATTAAGCGGCATAAAACTGATGATCTTTTGCAGCTCAGGTTTAACTTTGACGGTTTCGCCACCGGCTCCCTTTAAAAACCACCGCTTCTTTCTGGCAATATCAATATCATCAATTCTATCTGCACTGTAAACGCCTTGTTTTCCATGTTGCACTACGTTGGTATCAAGATCAGAGGCCAAGATTTTAATATCCCACGATGCAACTGGCATTTTTTCATGCAGACACATAGAGATGGTATAGGGCTCCTCTCCTGTAGAGCAGCCCGCCGACCAAATTCTAACGGTTTTGGTCGGGTTGTTGCGTTTGATAAGGTGTGGAAAAACCGTTTCAATCAGATAATCAAAGTGATGATTTTCTCGAAAAAAAGACGTCAAGTTTGTGGTTATAGCGTTAACAAAATCAGTCATTTCATCATTGCCAGCCGTCAACAAGAGCTGACAATAGTCATCAAACCCTATTAAGTTTCGATCCCTGATGCGTCGTGAAAGGCGATTATAGACAAGATTTTTTTTCTGATTATTAAGTTTGATGCCCGTAATGTCATAAGCAATCTTTTTGATTTTATCAAAATTAGCTTGGCTCATCGGAAACTCTCGGTCCAGATGAGTTTCATCTACGGATTCTATTTTACTCATAGGATATGGTTCGCCATAAAAACCTAAGCTTAGACAAATATTAGGTTTTTTCCTCATCACCGATGGATAATAAGATTTGATCCACCAAAGATTTAAACCCATTACTACGTGATGGACTCATGTATTTCTCTAGGCCTAAATCAGAAAAAATACGCGGGAAATCCAACTGCCGTATGGTTGTTGATGAACGGTTATTCACCAACAACAGCAATAAAACAATAAGACCTTTAATAACCCGAGAATCCGCATCAAAAGCAAATTGATTCAGGCCATCGATTTGACGGTGAATCATCCAAACATCTGTTTCGCACCCATGTACTTGGTTGGTTTGCTCACGAATGGTCGGCTGTGGACGTAAAATGTCAGCCCAACGAGTTAATTGCCTATAGCGCTTTTGCCAACTGTTTTGTTGCTGCAGGTCAGCAATATCAAGACCTTCTAACTCCGCCATTCGCCATAGATCTGACATTGTTGGAACGGTATCAACAACAACTACCTGTGCTCCAAAAGCAGGGACAGATTTTATGGCCGCCACCAGTCGGTCTATATCATCACGATTATTGTAGCCTGCTAACGACACTCGCAAGCTGCCACTCTCGCCAATTTGGCGCATTAACGGTTGAGCACAGTGATTCCCCACCCGCACGGCAATATCACTGCCGTCTAACCAAGTAGCAATATCCATCGCTGATGCAGAGCTATCTGATGTTGGCGCCAACGCGGCGATTCCCACATTGCCTTCAAATCGAGTCAACAGTCGCAGCGGCAAACCCTGGCATAGAGCGCTCAATTCTGTGTGCAAGTAACGAGTTAAATGATGTTCATATAACGCTAAAGATTGGCGATCGATTGAATCCAAAAATGCTAGGCAGGCCCCCAACCCAGCAATAGCCGCAAGCGCTGAAGTTCCTGCTTCAAAACGATGAGGGGAGGAAGCAAACTGACTGCCACTCAGCTCGACGACTTTAATCATTTCACCACCGCCCTGCCAAGGCGGTAAAGTATTTAATAACGTGGCTTTGCCATACAAAAAGCCGATGCCCGTTGGCCCGTAAAACTTATGTGCGGAACCCACTAAAAAATCGCAATTAACTTTTACAACATCAATTGTGTCGTGAGCTAAGCGTTGTGATGCGTCGACAATAAACACGCAATCACTAGGCAACTGTGACTTAATCGTTTCAATGGGCAAACAGAAACCGAGTGCATTAGATGCTGCGGTTAAAGAAACAACCTTGGTCTTTTTATTGAGTAATTCGGATAACGCTGACAGTTTTGGCAGGCCATTATCGTCGGGCAAAAAACGCAAAACCAAATTTTTCTTTTCGGCCAGCATTTGCCAAGGCACCATATTAGCGTGATGCTCAGCCGCCGATAAAATAATTTCATCTCCAGCGTTGAGCGTTTCACCAATCGATGATGCTAATAAATTAAGCGCCTCGGTTGCTCCCCGAGTAAAAATGATTTCATTGGGCGTTTTCGCATGAATAAATTCAGCCAACTGCTGACGTACTCGCTCCACCATCTCCGTCGCCGCGCGTGCTAAACGATGACTGGACCTGTGAGTATTGGCGTTGTAGCGACCGTAAAAATCGGCAATGGCATCAATCACAGCTTGCGGACGCTGGGTTGTTGCGGCGTTATCCAAATACACCAAATTTTCATTTTCTGGATGAGAAAACAATGGGAATGCTTGCTTGAATTCAGCGCTATTAAAAGTCATAAATAAAGATCAAATAAAGTAGTTATGTCGAAGTTATTACAAGGCCATTACAAAGAAAGCTTAAACAGTTCCAGCGTATTTTTGTAGGTAGCTGCGCCAACCTCGGCTACCGATATATTTTTAAGCTCAGCCAGACAACGGGCAATAGCGGGTAATTGTACAGGAGAATTAGGTTGACCCTGCAAACCATTTAACGGCATGTCCGGCGCATCGGTCTCCAACAACAAAGACTCCAAAGGCATAGAGCCTATGGCTGCTCGAGTTTTTTGGGCACGCTCATAGGTTATTACACCCCCCACCCCCAAACGAAACCCCAACTTCCAATATTGTTGCGCCAGCTCATAACTACCCGAAAAACCATGAATCACTCCCCCTGCCTCTGGTCGGTATTGGCTCAGCAAACGCAACACTTGATTGTGAGCTTTATGCGCATGAACGATCATTGGCAGTGATCTCTCGCAGGCAATTTCTATTTGAGTTTCAAACAGCGGTTGCTGCCTAGCCATTGAACAACTGATACTGCCATCCAGCCCACATTCGCCGATGGCAACACAATGAACTTGCTCACACTGCTGGATAATTAATGATTCTAAGGTTGCTGCAATCTGATTATTAGCCTGGCCCTGATTATCGGCAATAAATTTTTCAATCCACCAAGGGTGCAAACCTACACCACCAAACACTTGTTGCTCAAACCGCCGGGTTAACTCACAAACTCGCGCCCATTGGTCAATATCAACCCCAGGAATAATCAGGGCGTTAACTCCGGCGCTTAAACAAGCTTTAAGAGTATCTTCACGCTTGTCATCAAATTCATCAAAATCAAAATGGCAGTGACTGTCTATTAACATTACGACTCTATTTAACCGATTTTAGTTACCCGCAAGAATACTCAGAGTTTAGAGTAATTTTATCTTTACGATATTTAATTAATGAGAGCTTCACTATTAAGTAAATCCGAACGTATATCATGGTGTCTTTCATCATCCTACCCATCAATAATTCGCTTAATTTTTATACCTATATTTGTGAAATCAGCTGACGTTCTCTGTTGGTACTTTTCTGTTGGTACTGTTCTGTTGATACTTTTCTATCGGCACTTCCTATTTAGTACTATTGTTCTTCTCATAAATTTATTAAGTCAGAGAGTCCTATGAACTACCAAGCCTTGTTATTTACCGTAGAGAATGGAATCGCCAAAATAACCCTGAACCGCCCCGAATCACTCAATAGTCTTAATGAGCAAATGCTCGTAGAACTTATTCAAGTAATCGATATCTGTGCGAGCAACAATGAGGTCAAAGCGGTAATGATCACTGGCTCTGGTCGTGGTTTTTGTGCTGGAGCCGACCTCGGCAAAGTCAATTTAGACAATAATGATGCTGCACGCGCCGAACAAGGTCGGGCGGTAAAAGCTCACATGGACCGGTTATTTAACCCTGTTATCAGCAAGTTAGCCAACTTACCCAAACCTGTAATTAATGCCATCAATGGCGTTGCCGCTGGGGGAGGGATGGGCCTATCACTGATAGGTGACATCATTATTGCGGCGGAGTCAGCCACATTTGTCCAAGTGTTTATCCCGCAACTAGGCATTGTTCCTGACATGGGCAGCACGTGGTTATTACCGCGCCTAATCGGACGCTCCAGAGCTATGGGCTTGGCATTACTGGGAGATAAAGTCACTGCCCAGCAAGCTTTAGACTTAGGCTTGATTTGGCAAGTTTATGCTGATGATCAGCTGCTAGCCGAAGCTGAGAAACTGGCTCAACGCTTAGCCGCGGGCCCTACTTTTGGTATCGGTAAATTAAAAGAGATTATGCGAGCCTCTGAACATAATTCACTGGATCAACAACTGGCACTGGAAGCTGACACTCAATTAGAGTGCTGCGCCTCAGAAGATTTTTTAGAAGGCGTTATCGCATTTGCAACCAAACGTAAGCCAAACTTTAAAGGCTGTTAAGGCATGGTAATTTAAAAGCGGTCTGACGAGCGTTAAACCGCCCGTCCCCACAAATCATATTCATCCGCATTTTCAATCAACACTTGTACTCTATCCCCAACCGCTAAAGTAAACTCGTCATTGAGGTACACCACGCCATCAATTTCAGGTGCATCCGCGTAACTGCGGCCAATAGCACCATCGCTATCCACTTCATCAATCAACACGGTCAAAGTGCGGCCAATTTTTTGCTGCAAGCGCGCAGCACTGATGACTTGCTGGGTTTCCATAAATCGCTCCCAACGCTGCTGCTGAATATCTTCCGGAACGTGATCTGGCAACTCATTAGCTTTAGCGCCTTCTACGGGAGAGTATTTAAAACAGCCCACCCGATCTAATTGCGCCTCCTCAAGAAAATCCAACAAGATCTGAAAATCTTCTTCCGTCTCTCCCGGAAAACCCACAACAAATGTTGAGCGGATAGTTAAGTCAGGGCATATTTCTCGCCATTTTTTAATCCGACCTAATACTTTTTCACTGTGCGCTGGACGCTTCATCAATTTTAAAATACGCGGACTGGCGTGCTGAAAGGGAATATCCAAGTAAGGTAATATTTTACCTTGCGCCATCAAAGGAATAATTTTATCGACATGCGGGTACGGATAAACATAATGCATACGTACCCACACCCCCAGCTCTCCTAAGGCCACTGCCAAATCCTGCATACGAGTTTCTAATGCCTGACCATCAATAAACTCGAGTTTGAATTTCACATCAACACCATAGGCACTGGTGTCTTGCGAAATAACCAACAATTCTTGCACGCCGCTGGCCACCAATTTTTTGGCCTCGACCACGACATCACTGATAGGACGACTGACCAAATCACCGCGCATATCGGGAATAATACAAAACGTACAACGGTGATTACAGCCCTCGGATATTTTCAAATAAGCGTAGTGACTCGGGGTCAGCTTAACGCCTTGAGGAGGCACCAATGCGTGCCTATGAGGATTGAGTTTTTCTGGGGGGATAAATTCATGCACCGCGTTCATCACGGACTCGTAGTCAGCCGGACCACTGACACTTAGCACATCCGGATTGGCCGCTTTAATAGCCTCGGCATCGGTGCCTTTGCCCATACAGCCAGTAACAATGACTTTACCGTTTTCCTGCATGGCTTCTTCAATAGCCTGCATCGACTCCTGCTTGGCTGAATCAATAAAGCCGCAGGTGTTTACAACAACTACGTCGGCATCGTCGTAGCTGGGCACCACATCATAACCATCCAATTTCAGTTTGGTTAGAATACGCTCAGAATCTACCAAAGCCTTGGGGCAGCCTAGGCTGACGAAGCCTATCGTTTTACGCTTATTGTCCGGCATATTAATTTCCCACCAAGGAATACAACATAGAATGAAAATAGGTGGCGATTATACAGCCATATCGCCCTGAGTAACGAGGAACAAATTCAGCATTTACACAACTGGCTATGGTTAATGTCGACAACGAAGTGCTAATGACAAACTCCGTAACGGCATGCGCATTTCAGTGCCCAAGCTCATCCCCGCTTAATAAAACATTCTAAACTGACATTGATGACTTTAAATTGTATTAGAGCATAGCGACATCAAGATTTAGTTATTATCATTAAACCATGTCGCAAATATCACCTTACAACACCTTCCGCTTAATCTTTGTTACCGTGTTATTGCTGGTAAGCCTAGCTTTTTCTTCCCATAGTTTTGCTCAAATAACCTCAAATGCAGCCACAGAAACCAACACGTTAAAAACCTTAAACTTTGGGTTTCTTATCGGCCTTGATGAATTATTTACAACAACCAGAAGCCACGCAATGTTAAATCAAGCGCTTAAGGAATTAGGCTATGAATTTAATCTGGTTGAATTACCAGCCAAACGTTCGCTCGCAAACACCAGCATGGGTATATTGGATGGAGATTTAAGCCGAGCGCCTCACCTGACAGAAGGTGTTACAAACTTAGTGCAAGTACCTACCCCTTTTATATCGGCTTGCTATGCAGGTTTTTCTCTAGGCGAAAAAGAGTCATCCAAGCCCGTCATTAATGCCGACTGGAAGGAAACAGCTGCACCCGTTGGTGTACTTTTTAGCGTTGTTTCCATGCGAGAAAAAGCAGCAACCATATGGCCAGAGAAAGATATAATCTATCTTAAAGACACCTCTCAAGGTGTCAAAATGCTTAACTCTGGCCGCATTAAAACCGCTATCCTACCAACCACGTTACAGCAAGCAATCAGCAACCTAATCACCGACGTGCGCGTATCCAATACAAATCTCACCCAAACCACACCCATATTATTAAACATTCCCACCTACACTTACCTGAACCAAAAGCATCAACAACTGGCTATAGATCTGGCAAAAAAGATCGACCAACTACGTCCCAGCTACAATTTCGTCAACTCATGCGAGTTATGATGATCAATTACATCAAACTCATGGTTTAAAAGTACCATTATTTAAAGATACCCCCACAAGTACTTGCACAACTATTAAAGCTTTGCTGCAATGGCGAACTCGTCTTCAATATAATAATAAACAGAGGTTTTTATGGAATACCGTCTTCCTATTGAGCAGTTCATCCACACCGTCAGCCAAAGACCAAATGACATTTATTTGCATCAGCCACGCAATAGAGAATGGACAACTTACACTTGGGCCGAGGTGGATGACCAAGTAAGACGTATAGCAAGTGGCTTTCTAGCTCAAGGCTTACAACCTGGTGACAAAGTCGCCATCATTGCTAAAAACTGTGCCGAGTGGTTTATGACCGACTTCGCTCTCATGATGGCAGGCCTCATCAGTGTTCCTATCTACACCACAGCAGGTGAAACGACGATCGCTCATGTCCTAAGTCACAGCGAAGCAAAAGCCATTGTCATAGGTAAACTAGACAGCTCTGTACCACTACTAAAGGCCCTTCCCGAAAATTTGCTCCGCCTCAGCATGCCCTACGAAACAATTGAGTGTGCTGAGCAATGGAACGATTGGTTACAACGCTATGAACCGATCAACACCGTCCATCAATACCAACCTGAAGACATGTTCACACTGGTGTACACCTCCGGCAGCACAGGCTTACCAAAAGGCGTTATCCTTACTCAAAAAAATGTCGCATCATCAAGCTATAACGTGGCTCATTTAAACCCTAATTTACCCGGCGACAGAGGACTATCGTATTTACCCTTAGCGCACATCACAGAACGCTGCGTGGTAGAGCTTCCTTCTTTGTATGTGCCCGTAGAAATAGTCTTTGTTGAGTCATTAGACACCTTTATCGACGACATACGCTACGCTCGACCCTCAGGGTTTTTATCTGTGCCAAGGCTTTGGACTAAATTCCAATCTCAAATACTGGCGCAAATTCCCAACAAGAAACTGCAGCGTTTATTAAAAATCCCGATTATCGGCAAAATGGTCGCCCACAAAATTCGTAAAGGTCTAGGTCTAGATAAAGCCCGAACTTTTGGCTCTGGAACAGCTCCGATTTCACCTGATGTTTTGGAATGGTTCCGAGGTATTGGCATCAACATTTCAGAAGGCTGGGGAATGACGGAGACCGCTGGCGCTTCCTGCAGTAACTCGCCCTACAGTTCCAATCGCATTGGCAGCATAGGTCAGCCGTTAGACGTCGTTGAGATGAAGCTTTCTGGTGACAAAGAAATTTTAATCCGTGGCGACTCAGTGTTTAACGGCTACTACAAGAATCCGGAAGCCACCGCCGAGTCTTTTGTCGAAGGCTGGTTTCGCACCGGTGATACCGCCGAGATCCAAGCTGACGGCTCCTGGAAGATCATTGGACGTATTAAAGAGCAATTTAAAACCGGTAAGGGCAAGTACGTCGCACCGGTTCCAATTGAAAGCTTACTAGGGCGTGATGCAGATATTGAACAGGTTTGTGTTATGGGTGTTGGCCGCAAACAACCCATTGCTCTGGTTGTGCTCGGCGAAGGTGCTTTAAGGACCCCTGAGGCAGCTCAAGCACTATTAGAAGAAACCCTGACCGAGGTCAACAGTGAGCTAGAGTCACACCAGACTTTAGACCATATTATTATAACCGAATCGACGTGGGACATAGAGAACGATCTATTAACCCCTACCTTGAAATTAAAGCGCAACAATCTAGAAGAGCGTTATGGCCACTTTTTAACCCTCCCCCTGAAAGGGAAAGTCATCTGGGAGAAAGATCTGTAAGTCTTTACTAGAATCACTATTTTCAAACTCAGGAAAACAAACGCCCAATCTTATACTAGGATATAGTTTATTCTTGTTTTTCTGAGTTTGGCCCATGCCCCAAAATACCTCTTTATTGACCATTGATGATGACAAGTTTATCCATAAGCTTGTCACCAATAGTGTATCCGATGATTTCCGCGTAATTACTGCCAACAACGGCAAAGAAGGCATCCAACAAGCTCTCGCAGAAAAACCCGACATCATTCTGCTTGATGTTGAAATGCCTGAAATGGACGGTTACGAAACCTGCCGGCAACTCAAACAAAATCCTGAAACCGCCGAAATACCCGTGATGTTCCTATCCAGCCTCAGCACAGAAGAGGCCCGCATAAAAGGCTTTGACGCTGGCGCATTCGACTATCTGGTAAAACCGTTTAACCTCATTGAACTGCAAAGTAAACTCGACGCACTCCGGGCTCATCAAACCTATAGCAAGCACCAAAATGAACAAATTCAACAAGCTA
Source organism: Cellvibrionaceae bacterium (assembly GCA_034112445.1). Classification (GTDB taxonomy): domain Bacteria; phylum Pseudomonadota; class Gammaproteobacteria; order Pseudomonadales; family Cellvibrionaceae; genus Pelagadaptatus. The sequence continues at coordinate 20,022 of JAWUVI010000033.1, forward strand.
CCGCAACCGCCTATATGGCTATGCGTGGTTCCAGTGAATTAGGCATGGCCATTCAGTACATAGAGAACACTTACAACGCCAATTCTATAGAATCTCTTGCCAGCAGCTTTTTTGGTGTCACCAAGAATCTGGATCTTAAATGCACACTCATGTTCAACCTAGACTCCGAGCACGTCTTTTTTTATTGTGATGGCAAAGCATCACCGCTTGAAGAAGAAGTTATCTCGACTGTATTTGAGCGTGGCGACCGATTCACTGATTTTGATAACCGCACCCAAATTAATTATCCCAGAGTGGCCTTATTGGTAAAAAACATGCCGATTGAAGACCGAGAAATGTACGGCCGCTTAAAAGACTTTCTACCCACTATGCTCGGCTCCACCAGTTCTAAAATACAAATTATTCTCAATGAGCAAGCCATAACAACCCAAACGAAAAATGTTGCCTCATGCGTCGACGCGATTAGGGACACATTAGGAGCCGTTGGTACCGATCTTGAAAAAAATCAAAGTGACGTCGTGAATTTACTCAAATCACTACTAGAAGAGTTTTTAGCTAAAATTCCTCGCCTTGGACTGGAAGAAGATCAGGAGGCGTTTTTATTAGAGCGCCTCGACGACACTGTAAATAAAGCCCAAAGCATTATTGGCAGCAGTAAAAATACCAGCCAATCTTTTTTCACCATCACTCGTTTACTTGAGCACCTGTCTGACCGACAACATAAAATGATGGAGTCTATGGCCAAAAGCCAAGAGGATGACGTGAACACCGAAGAGTCTACCGACGGTATTGGTGAAGTCGACTTATTCTGACTCTAACCCATTCGGGTTTTGTTGCTGCCAACGCCAAGTATCTTGCATCATTCGCTCTAACCCAAACTCCGCATGCCAGTCGAGTTCGACTTTAGCCAGAGTGGCATCGGCGTAACACTCCGCAATATCACCACTGCGACGTGGCTGTATCGTATAATCAATAGGTCGGCCCGATACCGCAGAAAAGGCTTTAACAATCTCAAGAACACTATAGCCCTTGCCGGTACCAAGATTATAAGTGTAACAACCTGCGTTGGCTTTTAACTGGGCATTCAGAGCATTGACATGGCCCTTAGCTAAATCAACCACGTGAATATAATCACGCACACCCGTGCCATCAACCGTTGGGTAATCATCACCAAACACGCTTAATTGTTGCAATCTTCCAACCGCAACCTGGGCAACATAGGGTAGTAAATTATTAGGTATACCCTGCGGATCTTCCCCTATCAAACCACTGTGATGAGCACCTACTGGATTAAAATAACGCAATAAAGTCACACGCCACTCACTCTCATCCACTCGGCACACGTCGCGCATCATTTCTTCAACGATTAATTTACTGCGACCATAAGGATTAGTTGCCGAGATAGGAAAGCGCTCATCAATGGGCACCGAAGCCGGATCACCGTAAACCGTTGCAGAAGAACTAAAAATCAAATGACGAACTGAAAATGACTGCATTACTTCAGCCAACACGAGCGTACCACTGACATTATTCTGATAATAACTCAGTGGTATTTGTGTAGACTCGCCGACCGCTTTCAGGCCCGCAAAATGTAAGACGGCGCTAAATTCATGCTCTTGAAAGATTCTTTCCAGCGCCGCCTTATCATTAACATCGGCTTTAACACAGGTAATGTCACAACCCGTAATTTGGCGTAATCGGTCTAAAACAAGCGGCTTACTGTTGCAAAAATTATCGACTATCACAGGGGTATAACCTGCATCGAGTAATTCAATACAGGTGTGACTTCCAATAAAACCCGCACCACCGGTTACTAATACTTTCATATTATCTGTCCAACGCTGAATTTAAAGTCAAGCAAGTAGAGCTTCTACATTTTGGATAAGTACATCATTATCGAATGGTTTAGGCAAAACCGCATTAGCACCAAGAGCGCGAGCACGATCTAACCCCTCTTGGTTCTCAGCAGATATCACCAACACCTTAGTGTCAGCATGATCTTTATGGTTTCGAATAAACTCAAGAACTTGATAGCCGTCCATACCCGGCATCTTTAAATCTAAAGTAACCAGTACAGGCTTTAAGCTAGACAATAAAGTACCTGCATGGAAACCATCTTTGGCAACTTCAACCTCAAAACCATGACGCATTAACACTCGCCGTAAGGCCGCTGCCATTTCAGGTTGATCCTCAATGACCAAAACAAGATTATTGTCGGTAGTTGCTGACTGTAAGCTATCAGGTACTGGCATTTTATTTTTTTGCAAAAAAGCCACAAAATCCGCCACTTGAATCCGATGATCTCCTCGCCCTGGCAACTTATAGGCCTCTAACTCACCACGCTCTATCCAGCGAATGATCGTACGGAAATTAACCCCGCAATATTTTGCCGCTTCGCCGGTGGTCAACACTTTAACCTCTGACATCCTTTCACCATCCACATAATTTTATAAGATCAGACGTAAATCATAACCCAAATATACTAAAAAGTCTCAATACAACAGAAATAAACAAAATAATTAAAATATACTATTGACAGTAATGACAGGTTAGACCTATAGTAACCACATCAAGGCAAACAAATACCCTAAGACTTCGCCCCTAACTTATTCAGGGGCTTTTTTTTGCCTGCCTTTCCACAAGCTTTTTATATTCTTACCCCCCGTATGTTGCTTTTCGTCAATACACGTCATAATGGACGAGATTCCACCACGCTTACAAAAAACGGAGCCATAGGATTTGACTAGCTCAAACAAGCAATCCGCCAAAGATTCTTCTGCAATACTGATCGTGGACGACAACAGTACAAACCGAAAAGTACTGAAGCTGATTTTGAGAGATTTCTACAGCAATGTGGATGTTGCTGGAGATGGTAAAGAGTGCTTACAAAAGCTTTCTACCCACCATTTTGACTTAATCCTACTAGACTTAAATATGCCAAAAGTGTCAGGCTTCGAAGTACTGAACGACATTAAAAACGAGCCTGGCCTGCACCGGCCAGCCGTAATCGTTGTATCTTCTGACACCAAGCCTGACACCATAAGTCGAGCGTTTAATCTGGGGGCTTCAGATTATGTGTCTACGCCATTTAACAGAGACGAGCTGCTCGCCAGAGTAAGCACTCACCTTCAACTACACTCACGAGAGTTAACTCTTGAAGCTCGCGTAGACCAACGCACAGCCGAACTGCAAGCATCTAACGAGGCATTAAAAGAAACTCAAAACCAGCTGATAATGAAGGAGAAAATGGCCTCACTCGGCGAACTGTCTGCTGGAGTAGCACATGAAATCAACAACCCTATTGGCTATATCAAATCCAACATGGAATCACTAAAGCACTACGTTACTGATTTACTGGAACTGATCGAAAATTATAAGAAGAGCTTCAGCAGCATTGAGGATCAACAATTACAACAGCAGATCAAGCAGCAAGCCAAACAATATGAAGATGCGATCAACCTCGACTTTGTCACATCGGACATAAGCCAACTGATCAATGACTCAATTAATGGAGCCCACCGAGTCAAACAGATTGTTGGCGATCTAAAAACATTCTCTCATCCCGGACAGTCCAACTGGAAAGCCATGGACATGACCGAGTGCATCAATAGCGTCTTGAATATCGTCCACAGTGAAACCAAATACAAAGCAGACATCGAGCTTATTATCGAACCCAACCTCCCAATGATTGAGTGTATTGGCTCCCAAATATACCAAGTGCTCACTAATTTGTTGATTAACGCTGCTCACGCTATTGAGACACACGGAACTATAACCATAAATGCCAAAGCACTTGCTGAATCCATTCAGGTATCGATAACGGACAATGGCATCGGCATGAACCAAGTAACACAAAAGAATATATTTGTACCCTTTTTCACCACCAAAACAGTGGGTGAAGGTACAGGCTTAGGATTGTCTGTATCCTACGGTATTATTGAAGCGCACAATGGCACAATTAAAGTCGAGAGTGCTCTTGGTAAGGGCACCATGTTCACCATCACCTTACCAATTACTCAAACGTCACCCACAACAGAAAACCAAAAAACATTATGACTCAAATGGGAACCACATACCGCGTTGGCGGAGCTGTAAGAGACAAGCTTTTAGGCTATCCCTACTCAGATCATGACTGGGTAGTTGTTGGCAGCACTCCAGATAGAATGCTGGCGGATGGTTTTCAGCCAGTCGGCAAAGACTTTCCTGTTTTTTTACACCCCCAAACCAAAGAAGAATACGCGCTGGCCAGAACCGAGCGTAAAACGGCTCCGGGCTACAGCGGGTTTGTATTTCATACCGATGCCAATATCACTCTCGAGCAAGATTTAATTCGTCGCGACCTAACCATCAATGCCATCGCTGAAGACTCAGAAGGTAATTTAATCGATCCTTTTAATGGTCTTCTCGATATCCAATCTAAAATCCTGCGGCACGTGTCCGCAGCCTTTGCCGAAGACCCCGTACGAATTTTGCGTGTAGCTCGATTTGCCGCTCGTTATCGCCATCTTGGCTTTACGGTTGCGGCCGAAACCAACGCGTTAATGCGTCAAATGGTAGAACAAGGTGAAGCCAATCATTTAATTGCTGAGCGTGTCTGGAAAGAAACAGAAAAAGCACTGGGCGAAAAACACCCCGAAGCTTTTTTTAAAACCTTACGTGATTGCGGCGCCTTGGCTGTTATATTCCCCGAGATAGAGGCGTTATTTGGCGTAGAGCAGCGCGCCGAGCACCACCCTGAAGTCGACTCAGGCATTCACACCATGATGTCTTTAATTCAATCGGCTAAATTGAGCCCTGCAATTGATGTGCGTTTTGCCACTCTCGTTCATGACTTAGGTAAAGCCATCACCCCTAAGGAACTATTGCCCAGGCATACCGGCCATGAACATCGCGGTACGCCTCTGATAAAACAACTCTGCCTACGCTTGGCCATTCCAAAACAACATCGTGACCTCGCCCTAAAAGTAGCTGAAGATCATTTAAACTGTCACCGTGCGCAAGAACTGACACCACCAAAATTACTGGCGTTATTGCATAGACTGGACGCTTTTAGAAACCCCGATATTTTAGAAAAATTTATCTTGTGCTGCAAAGCCGATGCACGCGGCAGAACCAATTTTGAAAATATCCCCTACCCACAGCAAGATTATCTCACCGAAGCACTGGCTATATGTAACTCGGTTCAAGCAAAAGATATAGCCGCTAGCGGTTTAAGCGGTAAAGACATTGGCGATGAATTAAAAAAACAGAGGCATAAGGCGCTCAAGAATTGGCACCAAGAACTCAATAAAAACGAATTTGAAAAGCAGGAAACCAATTCATGAGCCAGCCTGTTGTATTAATAACCGGTGGAGCAAGGCGCATCGGTGCGGCTATTGCCAAGACGCTTCATAGTAGTGGCTTTCGTATTTTAATTCATTGTCACCAGTCTCAACATGAAGCGCAAAAACTGTGCGATTACCTCAATCAGCAACGTAAAGAAAGCGCCGGCGTATTAATTGCCGACCTAAACGAGCAATCCCAAATCGACGCGCTTAGCCAACAAGCCATTGATTACTTTGGCCAGCTCGACGCTTTGATCAACAACGCCTCCAGTTTTTATCCAACACCTATAGGCATCACCAGTATTGAGCAGTGGGATAACTTATTCGGAAGCAACGCTAAGGCACCCTTTTTTTTGAGTCAGTCACTTACACCAGAATTAAGAAAACAGCACGGCTGTATCATTAACATTGCCGATATTCATGCCGACAAACCGCTAGCAGAGCACACTGTTTACTGCATGGCAAAAGCCGCAAACGTTATGCTGACAAAATCCCTAGCAAAAGAACTGGCGCCAGAAGTACGGGTGAATGGGATAGCTCCCGGAGCCATTCTCTGGCCTGAGTCTGAACTCGACGCGCAAAGCAAACACAACATTCTCGCAAAAATTCCGTTAAAAAGAACCGGCCAAGCAGACACTATCGCAAGTACCGTCCGGTTCTTACTTGTGGAAAACGATTACATAACGGGTCAGATTATTTCGGTAGATGGCGGCAGAAGCCTCAACTAAAAAACCACTTAAAACAAATAAAAAACTATTTAAAACAAATAAAAACTACTGGGAGCAAATGAAATCATTGATTCCAAATAAAAGTCATTGAGGCCAAATAAATTCAACCGGCCACAATTTTTGCGATTCTGAATATTGATGCCATAAAGTCTTGTAGGTTTCACCACTCACGGGATGAGATTCATTAGGAGCGATTTCAGCTAAGGGCTGCAACACAAAAGCATTTTCGGTAATCTCTTCACGCGGCAAAGTCACTCCCTCAACCACACCAACCTTGTCGCCGTAAGTCAGTATGTCAATATCTAAGGTTCTGCCACTGAAGCGCGGACTGCTTCTGTCACGGCCATTGCTGTCTTCTATTCTTTTCAAAATCACTGACAGCTGAGAGACTGAATGGTCGGTCTCAATTTTCGCGACCAGATTTAAAAAATGATCACCGTCAAACCCAACGGCTTCACTCTCATAGACGGTGGAAATAATAATCGCACCAAAACTTAATGCTAAAGCATCAAGCGCCGCGGTCAAATTCCGGTAACGCTCGACATTACTTCCCAAACTTAAATAGACACACGCCATTAATCGCGCGCTCCACGCTCAATAATCAAACCGACATCTCTTGAACCACGTAAAGCACCGGGTTTGCTCACCCGCAACCGAACCCAGCTCACGTCAAACTCTGCTTGAACTATTTGCGCTACTTCTTCTGCCATTCTCTCTACCAATAAAAACTGACTGCCTTCAATAAAAGCAATCAAGCGCTTGGCCACTGATTTGTAATTTAATGCGTATTGAATATCATCGGTCGCGGCCGCTTGCCTTATATCCGTTGCCATTTCTAAATCCAAACTCACCGTCTGTCGAACTTCGCGCTCCCAATCATAAATGCCAATAATGGTATCTATGCGTAAGTCGCGAATAAAAACTATATCCATGAAATTATTCCCATAAAGCTATTTCTATAAAACTATTTCTATAAAACTATTCCCATAAAACCACTCATAAAATCAAGAGCGTAAGACTTAACAAACAAATCAAATGGGCTCAAGACTATCAAGCGGCCAACGCGCCTTAACCACAATCGACAAATCATCGCTTTGTTGCGCCTGCAAGCGCTGACATCCAGCATAAGCAATCATGGCACCATTGTCGGTACAAAACTCATGCCTCGCATAAAAGACTTTGGCGTCTATTTTTGCCAGAGCCTGCTCTAACCTTTCCCGTAAACGCTGATTAGCCGAAACACCGCCAGCAATCACCAACGTTTTAAAGCCTACCTGCTTGAGTGCACGACGGCATTTTATCACCAAGGTATCAACTACGGCCTCCTGAAAAGCACAAGCGATGTCAGCGCAAGTTTGGTCATCAGGTAACCCATCTTCCAAGGCATGCTTATGAACTGTATTGAGCGTAAACGTTTTTAAACCACTAAAACTAAAATCCAAACCGGGACGATCGACCATCGGTCGCGGAAAAGTGAATCGAGCAACATCTCCGGACTCCGCCAACTTAGCGATTCTAGGCCCCCCAGGATAATCAAGGTCCATCATTTTAGCCGCCTTATCAAACGCCTCACCAGCGGCATCATCGAGTGACTCACCCAGCAATTCATACTGGCCGATACCATTAACCTGCACCAGCTGTGTATGCCCGCCAGAAACCAACAAAGCCACAAACGGAAATTCAGGCGGCTGATCTTCCAACATAGGTGCCAGTAAGTGGCCCTCCATGTGATGAACTCCAATCGCCGGGATGCCCAGCGAATAAGCCAAACTCCGGCCAATACACGACCCCACCATCAAAGCCCCCACCAAACCGGGACCTGAAGTGTATGCGATAGCCCCTATATCACTTTTATTTTTACCCGCTGTAGCCAACACCTCACTAATAAGTGGCAATGTTTTACGCACATGATCCCTAGAGGCAAGCTCCGGCACGACACCGCCATATTCACTATGAAGCTCTATTTGACTGTATAGGCTATCCGCCAACAGTCCGTCATCACTGTCATACAGCGCGACTCCAGTTTCATCACAAGAGGTTTCAATCCCCAAAACAAGCATAAATAAGCCACTCTATAATTTAAATTTCACTGTTTAACTATATATATTTCACTGTTTAACTATATATATTTCACTGTCTAACCATATAGATTTAACGGCTTAATATAGTTTTAAAGAAGGCATGATAATCAGACAAGCAAAGAAGAGCCAGCATGAGTTGCAGTATTGTCATTTAGCGTATAGAATCTGCGCCCCTTGGATGTTGGACCGTGTCTTAAAACCGGCCTAACAACATGAACATATTGAGAATTAACTGAAACTGAAACAGGAAAAACAATGCCTTCTGTAAAAATGAAAGAAAACGAACCATTTGATGTAGTCTTGCGTCGCTTTAAGCGCTCTTGTGAGAAAGCTGGTGTACTTGCTGAGGTTCGTCGTCGCGAATTTTACGAAAAACCAACAACTGTACGTAAACGTGCTGCAGCAGCTGCAGTAAAACGTCACGCTAAGAAAGTTTCTCGCGAGTCACGTAAGTTTCAGCGTCTTTATTAATTCTTAGCTGAATTAATCCCCGCTCAAAACAGTTAGTTCTCTAACACCGCAAGGTTATACTTTGCGGTGTTTTTCTGTTTCTTATGTAGACAAAACCACTATTGGAGCAAGCCATGTCAACCGCACTAAAAACCCGCTTAAAAGAAGAAATGAAAGCCGCCATGCGTGCCAAAGCCAAAGAACGTTTGGGCACTATCCGCATGATTCAGTCTGAAGTTAAACGCATTGAAGTTGATGAACGCATTGAGGTTGAAGACCAACGTTTGCTGGCCATACTTGACAAAATGAACAAGCAGCGTCGAGACTCCATCACCCAATACGTAGCCGCCGAGCGCGAAGACCTTGCTGAAATTGAACGTTTTGAAATGAGCGTTATTCAAGAATTTTTACCCGCTGCTTTGAGCGACACTGAAATACAAGCCATTGTCGCCCAAGCCATTACCGGCTCAGGCGCCGCCAGCGCTCAAGATATGGGCAAAGTTATGGGCTTGGTTAAACCGCAAATCCAAGGCCGCGCCGACATGGGTGCCGTCAGCAAAATGGTCAAAGCAAAGTTAAGCTAAACATCGTAGACTCTGCTGTATGGCTGGATTAATACCTCAAACGTTTCTCGATGACCTCATCGATCGCATCGACATAGTCGATGTGGTCGACCCGCGTGTAAAACTAAAGAAAACCGGCAAAAACTACAGCGCCTGCTGCCCCTTTCATGAAGAAAAGACGCCGTCTTTTTCCGTCAGCCCCGACAAACAGTTCTATTACTGCTTTGGTTGCGGTGCCAGCGGTAACGCGCTTGGATTTATTCTTGAATATGACCGCTTAAGCTTCCCCGACGCGGTTGAAGAACTGGCCAAGATGGCGGGCCTAGAAGTCCCCAAAACCCAACAACAAGACCCCCAAAAACAAAAACAGCGGAAAAGCCTGTATCAGCTCGTAGACAAAACCGACGCTTACTTTCGTCAGCAACTGCGCCATAGCCCCGCTCGCCAACACGCCGTAAATTATCTGCAAAAGCGCGGCCTCAGCGGTGAAATAGCGCGCGACTTTGGTATTGGCTACGCACCACCAGGGTGGGATAACCTACTCAAAGCACTCGGCCTTGAGGAAGACGACAAGCAATTACTCATCGACAGCGGCATGATCGTTGAACGGCCTGAAGACAACAAACGCTACGACCGATTTCGAAACCGAATCATGTTCCCGATTCGCGATATTCGCGGACGGGTCATTGCTTTTGGTGGCCGAGTTCTAGATGACTCAAAACCCAAATACTTAAATTCTCCAGAAACCGATATCTTTCATAAAGGCAAAGAACTCTACGGACTCTATGAAGCCAAACAAGCATACCGCCAACTCGACAGGGTATTAGTCGTAGAAGGCTATATGGATGTGGTTGCCTTAGCCCAATTTGGCATCCGCTATGGGGTTGCAACCCTAGGAACCGCCTGCGGCGAAGATCATTTAAATCTAGCGTTTAAGCACACTTCGGAAGTTGTCTTTTGCTTTGATGGCGACAACGCCGGGCGTAAAGCCGCTAAGCGCGCACTCGAAAACTCACTGTCCGCCATGGTGGATGGCCGCAGAGTTAAGTTTTTATTCCTACCCGAGGGCGAAGACCCTGACACACTGATACGGCAAGTAGGTGCAGATACTTTTGAAACCATGATTAGCAATGCCGTACCGCTAGAAGAATTTTTATTCGACAGTGCCGGCGAAAATATTGACTTAAAAACCATGGGTGGTCGCGCCCACATGAGTAAACTGGCTGCGCCCATGCTGCATCAGCTCCCCCAAGGAGTCTATCGTGAACTGATGTTCTCGAATCTTGCCCAACGCACAGGTATTAGCCCAGACGTATTAATGGAACTTATCGCCGCGCCAGAACCGCAACCGCAACCGCAACCAACTCTCGTCAAGCCGACCAAGCCACACCACGAATACACAGCCGAACAGAGTCAACATATACAGCCTTATCATAGCGCCGAAACTGGACCTGCTGCGGATTATGACGCCTCATACATTGATGCAGTAACCATTAATGAACACCCAACCTTTCAAGAAATTGATATTCCACCTGTTGATATCCAGCATCACTATCAAGGCCAAATAAAACTGCCGCCACAACGAATGCTTTTGGTCATGCTACTGCAACAACCCAATTTAGCGTCCACCACACCTGATCCTATTTTTATTACCGACAGCAAAGATCGTGATTTGCAGCTTTTTTGCGAGCTGCTTGATCTGTTGCGCAAACGCCCACACTATACATTCAACCAAATTCATGGACGCTGGCTAGGCACGAAAGATAGCGAAGCCATAGCCCAGTTGGAAAAACTCGCCGCCATTGATTTGATTTCAGCGGCTCATCAGCTTGGCGACTTTGACATCGAAAAAGAATATCGCAACACCTTACAAAAAATTGAGAGCTCATTAAAACGCGAAATTAATGAAAAAAAATTGGCAAAACTCACCAGCAAGAACTTAAATGATCTGAGCGAAGACGAAAAGCAACAACTCCGAGACGCCTACAGACATAAATAACGACCAAATCCCATAAGAAGTCTCACCTAACCGTTAGTTTGTATAGAACCAAACCTTACTAATAGGTTATAATTTCGCCTTTTTACGCGCTTATTTCTCTGCGCAATACTACTTTAGTCACAGGGTTAAGAATGTCAGATCAGTCGTCTCAGAAACAATCCCGAATCAAAGACCTAATTATTAAGGGTCGTGAGCAGGGTTACCTTACATACGCCGAAGTAAACGACCATCTACCGGAAGACATTTCCGATCCAGATCAAGTCGAAGACATCATTCAAATGATCAACGACATGGGCATTAAAGTCTATGAACAAGCGCCCGATGCTGACGCATTACTTATGGGCGATGATGACAGTTCAGCCGATGAAGTTGCCTCTGCCGAAGCCGCCGCTGCATTAGCCGCCGTTGAAACCGAAGCTGGTCGCACTACCGACCCAGTGCGCATGTACATGCGTGAAATGGGCACCGTAGAGCTGCTAACTCGCGAAGGCGAAATCGCCATTGCAAAACGCATTGAAGAAGGCACCCGCGATCTACTCCACGCTCTGGCTTATTGGCCTGGCAGCGTAGAAGCATTATTGGCTGAGTACGCCATGGTGGAACGTGAAGAGCGCCGCCTGCCCGATGTTCTTACCGGCTGGCTTGATCCAACCGATAACGTCCCGTCAGCTCAAAGCATTGCCGATAAAAAAGAAGCCGAGCAAAAGAAAAAAGAAGACGGCGATGATGATGAGGATGACGAAGAAGAAAATACGGGTGTTGACCCAGAAGAAGCCAAAGAACGCTTTGGTTTGCTGAGCAAACAACTGAAAAAGTCTCTTAGCACCATCGAAAAACACGGCCGTGGCAGCAAGCAAGTTGAAAAAGAGCTCGACGCCCTTGGTGAAATATTTAAATTTTTTAAATTGCCTCCACGTCAGTTTGACCCAATTTACGCACAAGCTCGCAGCAATTTGACTTTGGTACGCCAAGAAGAACGCCGCATAATGAGGTTGTGTGTTAAAGAAGCAAAGATGCCACGCAGAGAATTCGTTAAACAATTCCCTGGCCGTGAAACCGATGAAAGCTGGATACCAGAGCTCATCAACGGTGACCATAAATACTCTGAAGCTCTCGATGAAATTTGCCCAGAAGCTCAGCGCGCCCAACGCAAGCTGCAGCAGCTAGAAGCTCAAGCCGGCTTAGACTTAGTTACAATTAAAGAAATCAACCGTCGCATGTCGATTGGTGAAGCTCGCGCTCGCCGCGCCAAAAAAGAAATGGTTGAGGCTAACTTGCGCTTGGTTATTTCGATTGCCAAAAAATACACCAATCGCGGTCTGCAATTTTTGGATCTTATTCAGGAAGGCAACATCGGCCTAATGAAAGCGGTTGATAAATTTGAATATCGTCGCGGATATAAGTTTTCAACCTACGCCACTTGGTGGATTCGTCAGGCGATCACTCGCTCTATCGCAGATCAGGCTCGAACTATTCGTATCCCCGTACACATGATTGAAACCATCAATAAACTCAATCGTGTGTCGCGCCAAATGCTTCAGGAGATGGGCAGAGAACCAACCCCTGAAGAACTGGGCGAGCGTATGGAAATGCCCGAAGAGAAAGTTCGCAAGGTGCTGAAAATTGCAAAAGAACCTATCTCTATGGAAACACCCATTGGCGACGATGAAGACTCTCACTTAGGTGACTTCATTGAAGACGCAACGGTTACGTCTCCAATAGAGTCTGCCACTTCACAAGGTCTAGGCGAAGCCACTAAAGATGTATTGGCAGGCCTTACCGCCAGAGAAGCAAAAGTACTGCGTATGCGTTTTGGTATTGACATGAACACCGATCATACTCTTGAAGAAGTTGGCAAGCAGTTCGATGTGACTCGTGAACGTATCCGTCAAATCGAAGCCAAAGCGTTGCGAAAACTTCGCCACCCATCGCGCTCTGATCATTTACGTGGATTTATCGACGAAAATGGTTAAGTTTTAAAAGCTAGTAACTTCTTAAAAGGCGCCTAATCAGCGCCTTTTTTTATTCTTGCACATAACTCACTGCAACTTTAAGATTAAAGTCATTGCCGCTCGACCTAGATATAAGGTAATTTGATCTTCAAAATATTATCAAAATAAATCTTGGATTAAGTGCATGAGCGAAGCCATTCTCTACCTAGATTCCGACAGCGACCTGAATCTTCAAGCACAGATTAGGCAAAAGTTAGTTGAAGCCATCACTCTTGGAACCTTTCCTGCCGACACACGCCTACCCTCTTCTCGTAAACTTTCAGACCAACTAAAGGTTGCAAGAAATACCGTCGTATTGGCTTATCAGCAACTGATGGATGAGGGTTATCTAATCAGCCACGAACGCAGCGGGATATTTGTCAACGAAGCCATTTTTGAAGGTAGACTTAACGCCGAAGACAATCATCAAACAACTGTAAAAAACAATTCTCACTGGCAGCGACACATCCGTTCCAAACTCCCCGAACCTCGCAGCTTTAACACCCCACCCACTTGGCAACAATACCCTTACCCCTTTCTCGACGGACAACTGGATCATTCGCTTTTCCCAATCAAAGAGTGGCGTGAAGCCAATCGACAAGCTCTGGCCATACGAGAAATACAATTTTGGTCATCGGCAACCAGTGATGCAGATGACCCTATGTTGATCGAAGAAATCAGAACTAAGATATTACCCCGCAGAGGAATACAAGCTACCGCAGAAGAAATACTCATCACCATAGGCAGCCAACAAGCGCTTTATCTTGTGAATGAGCTATTGGTGGACAGCAACACTTCAGCCGCTGTCGAAGAGCCCGGCTATCCAGAAATGCGTCAACTGTTAACTCGGCGCGGAGCCACACTGGTACATCAGCCCGTAGATGACGAAGGCATGGTCGTAGACGAAAGGCTGGATAAGTGCGATGTGATTTTTATCACCCCAAGCCACCAGACTCCCACAGCTGTCACCATGTCTATAGAAAGGCGAAAAGCATTACTGAATAAAGCCGAACTCAATGATTCCATCATCATTGAAGACGATTACGAGTTTGAAAGTAATTACCTCTCCAAACCCACACCTGCGCTCAAAAGTATTGGAGATCGCGATCGAGTTATTTATTTATCGAGCATCAGTAAAGTTTTGGCTCCCGGATTGCGCTTAGGCTTTATGGTGGCACCACACTCTCTTATAAAAGAAGCCCGCAAACTGCGCAAACTTATGGTTCAACATCCCCCCATGAACAACCAAAGAACAGCAGCTTATTTTTTATCTATGGGGCATTACGATAGCTTTTTAATGCACTTACATAAAACATTTCGGCAACGCTGGACAGCCTTAAGAAGCGCACTTAATCATTATCTTTTGCACTTTGTAGTAACGTCTCGCGCACAAGGAGGAAGCACCTGCTGGGTGAGAGGGCCAGAAGGTCTAGATGTTAAATACCTTGCACAAGAAGCCGCTCGAAAAGGTATTTTAATTGAGCCCGTTGAAGACTATTACGCAAAAAGTAATGCCGATAAAAATTGCTTTCGTTTAGGAGTGACCAGCTTACCTCAAGAGCGCATTCGAGATGGGGTCGCACAACTAGCCGAACTTATTCAAGAGCTCAGCACCGGCTCCATCGAAACACTCGCCAACGCCAAAGGCAAAGCCATTTTAGGGTGCGACGTTGCCAGCATTTTAAGTGACAGACAACTTCTCTGTAAAACGGTATACGGAGACCCTTGCGTCATTGATATATTGGCTGACGGTAGGCTCATTGGTAAAGCAGGGTTTTCAAACGAGACTCGTGATTCTGGTAAATGGTGGGTAGAAAACGACCTGTGGTTTAGACAATGGGAGCAATGGGAATACGGAGAAACCAGCGCTTTTCATTTAGTGCTCGACGGTAATCGAATCAAATTTTTTAATGAAAAAGATCAGCTTTACGACACGGCCATTTTAACCCCTAATGAGCAACCGCTTTAAATTAAATCCACACTAACAGACACTAATTCCAGCTTGTTTAATCACCTCACTGACTCTAGTTAGGTGCTTATCGTAATAACGCCATTTGCCCACTGAAGAACTGTACACGGAATGCCTTATCTGACTTGCACTTGCCGTGACAGAAGCCTGTTTATTATTGTGAAAATCCAGACACCCTTCTTGCCAAGGCAAGTCGCAGTAATTAATCAATTGTTTCGCTTCACTCTCCAAATCCGCCACTAAATTCTCATAGCTAACAGGATGAATGACGCCGGGCATAACCTTGTACCAATGCCGCATTAAGCGATCGTAAGCCACATAGTAACGAGCCAACTCCGACAAGTCGTAAGAGAATGGATATGCCTCTTTAAATAGCTGCTTATAGATGGCGTAAATAGTATCCATAGGGTGGCGTTGCACATGAATGATTTTAGCGTTGGGTAAGGCTAAATGAATAAGCCCTGCGTACAAATAATTAAACGGTAACTTATCAATAAAACACGCACCATCTTTTCTAAAAACATCCACAGCGGATAAATAAGCTTGGCCAAGTTTCAAAAAATCTAACTGCTTTGTTTTAGCGATCAAATCCAATCTGGAAGTAGGCTTTAAACCTTGATCCTTCACCTGCCCCATTAATTCCAAGGCAAAATCGTTCAGCTCGCCAAGGCCATCCACCGACATATGATTTGATACAATTCGCTCCACCAAGGTTGTGCCTGTACGGGGCATGCCAATAATAAAGATCGGCGAGTGTGACTCATCACCCTGAATACCGGCTGTGAAAGCTGACGAATCATAGGTATCACAAATTGCATCAATAATCGCTATATCCGTATTCACGTCGTATTTCATCGATTGTCTTTTATCGGTGCTACCTAACGAGAGGTATGAAAAAGAGGCCTCATAATTGCGAACATCTTCATACTCTTTTGCCAAAGCGTAATACAAAGGAACCTTAGAGACGGAACGAGCAGAACTTTCATCTAAGGCGAATTTTAAAGCACTAATGTGATTGCGCTCTGGCGTTTGAGTTCTTATTTCCGACAACATCAACCGGGCTTCATAATCAGAGGGGTTTAACTCTATAACCTTTTCAAGACACTCTTGTGCTTTATTGTATTTACCCAAAAATCGATAAGTTGACGCTAAATTAAATTGACACTGGGGGTTATCCCCATCTATTTCTACCGCACGCTCAAAAACAACTAAACTACCGGTGTAGTCTTTAAAGTGAGTGTGCATCATGCCTACCTCAATCAACAAAGAGCTTTTTATAGCCGGCAGTTCGAGTAGCTTTTCCAATGATTTAAAACACTCATCTTTCTTTTTCTCCGAAAGAAATAACTTAGCAATGTGCAATATATAATCGGAATTTTCAGAGTCGATTTCGAGCGCTTTTCTGATAGCTTTAATAGCCTCATCCTTATGAACAGCCATTAGAGCCACACTGGCTAAATACCAACCTCGCGCATTCAAAGGGTAATTATTGTTCATAGTTTGAGCCAAGAATAACGCCCGCTTAATATCCTTTGCGTTAATGGCCAGTGTTAAATCTCTCTCAATTTTTATTTCATCATTCATAGAAATGTTCATACAAATCAGTGCTCAATTGAAGTATCAAAATATTTCATTTACAGGTAATTTAATAACATCAACCAAAACAAATCATAAAATAATAATGCTATGAAATATTCTTCATTAAATATTCTTGACCCAAACTTTAAACTTTTAGCGGGCCGACCAAAACCTGATTTCATGTTGATTGGTGCCGCCAAAAGCGGCACCACATCCTTTTCATCTTACCTTCCAAACCACCCACAAATTAAATTTTGCGACATCAAAGAACCTAATTTTTGGTCTTGGAAATTACTTAATCGTGAATCGTATCAAAAACTATTTGAGAATATTACACCCTTAGCAGAACCCACAAATACCGATATTATTGCCGGAGAATATTCTACATCATCGCTACTTCACCCACTTGTACCGCGAAGAGTTGCTGGTCGGTTACCGAATGTAAAACTCATCGTTTTGCTGAGAAACCCCATTGACCGAGCCTACTCTCATTACATCATGTCGAAGCGTCAAGGCTTGGAGCCTCAACAATCTTTTTCGGAAATTGTCGAACAAGAGATTAAGGAGATTCCTGCCTTGCTGGAGTCTCACCAACGGGCGTTCCTCGATATAAATTATAAAACGGATGCCCATCGGCGCTTATTAAACGGCCAGTTTATCTCAGTTGCTGAACACAATCAGAGTTGGAGCAAGCATTCATTAACCACTGAAAACGCTTTGTTTCGATTTTATGGCACCAGCTATATATTCCGCTCTCTTTACCACGACCAACTGTGGCGTTGGCTTCAGTTATTCCCTCGGCAACAGATCAAAATAATTCAAGCCGAACACTTTCTAACACATCGCCGAGATATCATGATGGATGTTGTTCAGTTTTTAGGGCTGAAGCCTCATGAATTTTCAGAATCGCAATTGCAGCATACCTGGGGAGGCGGCGCCAGTAATCATTATTCACCGAGCAGTTATGAGCCTATAGAACCTACTACGCGAGAGCTTCTTAGTAAGTTTTTTAAGCCCTTTAATGAAAAACTGTACGCCCTGCTTGATCAAGAATTTAACTGGGACTAATTAAGCCTAAAAAAAAAGCCGAGCAACGCTCGGCTTCAATAATTTTAGAACTCGTAGCCAACGCTCATGCCTACCGTTCTAGGCGATGAGATGTAATCACGTTGATTATTACCGAAATAATTTTCATTGGCGCCCGTGTCATGACTCATGTATGCCGAAGGATAACTTCCCGTCACTCCCTCTTCATTAAAGATATTCTTTGCGAAGAGAGAAACAGACCAGTGTTCCATCATTAAGGTGCTGGAAAAATTCCATAAACTGAATCCATCATGCTCTTCTTGCAACTGACCATCCGTAATATAGTTTAAAGAACTGGACTGATAGTAACCGTTTACACGCGTACTTAATGTCATATTATCCAGCACAGTAGTCGTATGATTTAAACCTAAGGTAACCACATCTTGAGGCGTGCCAGGCAACTCGTGACCGTCTTCTGAGATTACTGCGCCAGTTTGCGGCTGAATTAAGTCACCCGTCAATTCTGCATCGGTATAAGAGTATCCTGCTATTACGTTTAAGTTGTCGGTAATAACAGCTTCCAATTCAAGTTCAAACCCTTGGGTTCTCGCTGAATCGCCATTTTGAGCCATGAAAAAGCCCCACCAAGCCGTCGCAGTATTTAGCTGTGGACCCTGCCAATCGACGTAATAAATATCCGCTGAGTAACGAATTCTATCCGTGCCGCCTTTAATCCCTATCTCGTAGTTCTTAACATCGTCTTTTCCGTATTGCGCTACGGTTTCAGGGTTCAACTCAGCAAAAGCACCGTTGGTGGGCACAGAGTTAGGACCTCCACGACGAAAGCCCTCTGAGTAGGTGGCGTATAACATGGCCGACTCTGACACATCCCAAGACACATTAAACTTAACCAGCACATCATCTTCTTTCTGAGTGGGGTAATCTTCATAAGGGATGTTGGCAGGTTGACCTAATAGTGCGTTCATTGCGGTTTTGTTGGTGAGCTCATTATCAAACCAACGTAAACCACCGGTGACACGTAGCGTATCGTTTAAGTGGTACGTTAACTCACCATAGGCTGCCATATCCGTAAATGTTTCTTTCCGGTTTAAGGTGAAATCCATGTCGTGCGCAAAAGCTGAAGAAAGCCACCAACCGGACGCCTCACCATATTCCACCAAACCCAGCAAGTGACTGTAGTTGCTGGTTTCACGGTCTTGATCCATGTAATAAACGCCTGCCACCCAGTCTATTTTGTCACCGTCTTGTGGGTTTGAAACCAAACGAAACTCTTGAATGTTAGCTTCTTCTTTCATGCCCGCTTCCACATGCGCAACGGGCCGTGGCATACCGGTGTACCATGCATCAAACCAATCACGCCCACCTGATACCCACAAACTTGTGTTGTCGCGCCAACCGCTGCCTTCGCTCTCATAATGAGAGGTGTTAGAGGTTAGGGTCGCAAAACCTAAATCCACCTCGACCTCTAAGTTGGCCAGCTCAACATCACGCTCTGATGGCTCAAGCATCGTAGAACCATTTTCATAGTCACCGTAGCTGTCACCCCAGCCATCAATGCCGTTAGTAACCGCTCGGCGCGCACCCACTTCATCGTGCTGCTTTTGGTAATTCAACTGAACACTCAGCTCATCACTGGGTTGATACAATACTGATACTCTACCAAACCAAATATCCACATCGTCGGCATCTTTTTTACTGCCGTAACAAGATCCATTACTTGTTAGCTCACTGTTAGTGGCGTTATCAATACTGATGCAATCACCACCATCACCATCAACTACCGGCACACCATTCCCATCTAACTGATAGAGGTTAACGTAATCAATAACACCATCATTTTTTATTTGGCCGCCAGAAGCGCGTACAGCCAGTTGGTCATTGATGGGAATATTAATGACGCCGTCAAAGCTAACATTATCGCCATCAGAACCGTCAGTTTGACTGTAACTCGTATTAAACTTTCCTCCCAGTTCATCCATGTTGGGCTTGTTCATGATATAGCGCACGGTTCCGCCCAAGGAGCCTGAACCATATAGCGTACCCTGCGGGCCACGCAAAACTTCCACACGATCAATATCTTTTAGGATGAAATTTGCAAACACTGGCGTGCTATCCACATAAGTAGAAACCGTTGGCACCGTATTATTACCTATATCGCCAGCTGCTCCGCTATCCACGTTCAAACCGCGAATAACTAAGCTGTTGGCAATGCCCGCGTTCCGATAACCTCGATCAATCAAGGTGACACCAGGAATAGTGCGCATCAAATCAGCGGTATCAACAATGTGCTGTGCCGCAATGTCATCACCTTGCACGGCTGTAATATTAAAGGGAATATCTTGAGTTGATTGAGAGCGTGCCGTCGCAGTAACAATAACTTCTTCAAGTACGGCTCGATCTTGCGCTTGCAAAGGTTGACCGGCAATTAATGTTGCTGACGCTATCGCAACAGCTAAATATTTTTTTTGAAATTTCACTGTCGTGCTCATGATATTCTCCACCTTTAATTATTTTAATTACACGCTAATTTTTTATGTTGATGGTTAAACTACGCAGCTTATTCAAATTTGCGTAGTGCCAATTTTTAACTTTTGATTAGTCCAGTTATTTTTAATTTTTATTCAGATGATGTTGGCTTAACGAGTTTTCCAAGTTTTTTCAATGCTTCAGAAGAGTTAACACTTTCGACATAAGGAGGAAATTGAACACGGCTGTCGCGAAAGCTTTTTAGAGTTTGACCCAACCCCATCACACCCCTCTCGCGGACACGCTGAACGTGTTGAAAATCAATTTCCACCGGCATAACTTCAGTTTTTTCACCGGCTTGATATATAACGTTTCCATCTGGGCCAACAATAATTGAACGACCGTTACCCATCGGGCCTGCCACATTAATATTAAAAAAATAGGCTTGGCTAACAATGGCATTGGTTCTAGCAATGGATAATTCAAGATCGCGATCTATGGTTCCCGTGAGCGTCGGGCACAATATAACTTCAGCACCTAACCACGCCAGAGTGCGGGAAACTTCAGGAAACCACTGATCGTAACAAATCGACAAACCAAAGCGGCCAACGTCCGGTATATCAAAAATACCAAATTCAGAACCGGCTTTAACGCCTTTTTCATAGGGGTAAAATGGAAACATCTTACGGTAACGCTCAACCACTTCGCCAGCGGGATTAATCACAGCAGCCGTGTTATAAACCTCTCCATCACAACGTTCAAAAAGGCTACCTGGCACTAACCAAATATTTTCTTTTTTTGCCAATTCGCAATAACGTTGCTCTGCATTACTCGGCACAACCTCCGCATTTTCTGTAGAGGTGCCATAGGTGCAGAGTTCGCCAATGACGACCATATCAACCCACGGAAATGTCTTTTTTAGCTTG
>JAWUVI010000034.1:0-14786 GCA_034112445.1 Cellvibrionaceae bacterium
TTTTTTATGACTCAATGTTATTTAGAGTAAGACTTTCTGGGGGAAAAGCTTATTAAAAGCAGTGCCTAATGTTGGCTCGGCTTCAGCACGATGAGTTATTAGGCGTGATTTCTTATTTCTGTTGACTCATAAATGTGGCAACCCAACACATCTTTTGCTGCTATTTGAACCATATAGTTGGCAACATCCTGAATGTTACTGGTTCCATATTTGTTGATACTGGCAGGTAAATTGTTGAGTAAGCGAGCGGCAAATATACCGATTTTTTCAGCGGGTCGGTTCTCTTGCCGTTCACCGTCTAAAACGGATGGCCTGAATATACTAACGCTAGGGTAGTTTAAGCTTTGAATACTTTGTTCCATCCGAGCTTTGGTTTTTAAGTAGAAAGAAGGGGCATTTGAGCTTGTGCCAATACTACTCATGACCAAAAAGTGTTTGGCTCCGTGTTCTATGCCTAATTTGGCCGTGTTTACGACGTAATCAAAATCGACTTTAGCAAAAGCAGTTTTGCTTTTGGCTTTTTTGATTGTGGTGCCTAAACAACAAAAGACATGGTCTGTAGTAAATGGCAATTCAAGAGTTTCTAGTTGGTCAAAAGGGTGGATGATTTCGGTGACTTTGTCGCGTTTACTAAACCCAGTGGCTCGGTAATGTAAAACGAGAATGTCAGTGTATTGAGGATTGTTAATAAGGTTTTTAAGTAAGAGTTTTCCAGTGGCGCCGGTGGCGCCAACAATGAGAGCGGTGGTCATTCAGATTCCGCCTAAACACATGTATTTAATCTCAACGTAATCATCCATGCCGTATTTAGAGCCTTCACGGCCAGAACCTGATTCTTTAACGCCACCAAAAGGAGCCATTTCATTAGAGATAATACCTTCATTGATCCCGACTATGCCGTATTCAAGGGCTTCCCCAACACGAAATATACGGCTTAAGTCTCTGGTGTAAAAATAAGAAGATAAGCCAAATTCTGTATCGTTGGCCATCTGAATGGCTTCTTCTTCAGTTTTGAATTTGAACAAGGGAGCCACTGGCCCAAAAATCTCATCACGAAATAGATCCATGTCGGTGGTGGCATCTTTGAGAATTGTCGGTTCAAAAAAACAGGGGCCAAGATCAGAAATTTTTCCGCCAGTAACAACTTGAGCACCTTTGCTAATGGCGTCCTGTACTAGAGCGTTCACATCATTAGCCGCTTTAGAGGTTACTAATGGGCCATGAGTGACACCTTCTTCCGTGCCATTGCCTAATTTAAACTTATTGACGGCGGCAGCGAGTTTCTCAGTAAATAAATCGTAAATACCTTCCTGTACTAAAAAGCGATTAGTACAAACGCAAGTTTGTCCGGAGTTTCTGTATTTAGAGACCAGCGCGCCAGCAACGGCAGCGTCAATATCAGCATCGTCAAAGACAATAAAAGGCGCGTTGCCACCCAATTCCATCGAGGTCTTTTTAACCGTGCTGACACACTGTGACATAAGAACTTTACCGACAGGCGTTGAGCCAGTGAAAGTGACTTTTTTAACCTTGGGATTGCTGGTCATCTCACCGCCAACGGCACGAGAACTAGCCGACACAATCATATTGAATACGCCTGGAGGAATGCCGGCCTCTTCCGCTAAAACGCAAAGGGCTAATGCAGAGAGAGGTGTCTCGGTCGCCGGTTTTCCTACAAAGGTACAGCCTGCAGCTAGAGCTGGAGCTGCTTTACGGGTAATCATGGCTGTTGGGAAGTTCCATGGAGTGATTGAGGCAACGACTCCGACAGGCTGTTTGATCACGAGAATACGCTGGGTTGAATTTGGCGCAGGAATAATGTCGCCATCAAGCCGTTTGGCTTCTTCTGCAAACCACTCAATATAATTTGCCCCGTAGGCAATTTCTCCCGCCGCTTCAGACAAGGTTTTACCTTGTTCGGCGGTAAGAATTTTGGCCAAATCTTGCTGGTTTTCCATAATAAGATCAAACCATTTACGCAGGATGTTGGCTCTCTCTTTCGCGGGTTTTTTTGACCATAAAGGAAACGCTTTCTCGGCATGATCTATCGCTTCACGAGTTTCATCTACTCCAAATGCAGGAATGGTAACAATAACTTCACCGGTAGCAGGGTTTCTTACTTCTACGGTGTCGGCGGATGAGTCAAGCCATTTGCCATTAACGTAAGATGCGGTAGCTAATAGTTCGGGTCTGTTCAGAGAAAGCATAGAGTTGTCCTGATTGTCATTGGTAAAAGTAAAGTCTTTATGAATCGGCGAAATATCACTTCTTCGTTTTACGTGATTTTGTCTTAGTTCGTATACCGGCAACATCTTCGAGTTCGACTAATGAGTCTTCCATATAGTCAATTAATCGCTGTACCTGAGGTACTGATCGTCTACAGGCGGTAATCCCAAAATCTAAATTACCATTATTGCTAACTAAAGTAATGTTCATGGCCATGCCTTCAAACGGAATTGAAGCAGGGTATATGCCATCTAATTTGGCACCGTTCCAATACATCGCTTCTTTAGGCCCTGGCACATTGGAAATCACGGTGCTGTAAGCTGGGAAGCGAGATGCCAATTTAAGTAAATTAGTGAGAAGCAAGGGGACTTGAGTGACCATGGTGAAAATCTCAATTTCACGCTTGGTCATACCCGCAAAATGCTGCTTAGCTTGGTTCATTGACGTTTGGATGGCGCGAAAACGTTTGGCTGGATCTTTGATGTTGGTAGCAAGGTTTGCTGTCATAAAGCTGACTGCATTGGCAGAGTCGATATCTCCTTCTGCCCTAAGAGATACTGGTGTCATCGCGGTTAACGGCTCTTTTGGTAGATCCTTGTGGGCTAGCAAATGGCTTCTTAGTGCACCAGAACACATGGCCAACACCGCATCATTTAAGGTCCCGTCTAATGCTTTACCAACGGCTTTGATGCGTTCTAGAGGCCAAGATTGTGCAACGAATCGGCGTGAACCTGAAATTGACGTATTGATATTGGTGTGAGGCACTTTTTTCCATGGCACACTCATTTTATCGCTGCCACCAATCCAAGCACCCAAATACCGCTTAAGTGCACCGCTCACATTCACGGTGGAATCAAATTGCTCTTTGATGATTTCAGACACGACTTTTATTTCTTGGCTGGATGGGGTTATTTTCCGGCCTCTTCTGATGCTTTTTTTATAGGTGTCATAAGCCTCTTTTGAAAATGGAGATATCGTCGATCTGTGATTAGGGTCATTTGAGTACATGCTGTTCATCATTTGCATAGCGCCCATACCATCAATCGCACAGTGATGGGTTTTTGTGTAGGTGGCAAATTGACGGTTTTGTAACCCTTCTATCATATGAAATTCCCACAGCGGGCGAGAGCGATCCAGCAAGGTACTATGAAGCCGAGAGACTAGCTGAAACATATCTCGGTAGGTTCCGGGTTTGGGTAATGCCGAGTGACGAATATGATAATCGATATCAAATTGCTCGTCGTCAATCCACCCTATAGGTCCATATTGCCCTAATGGGGTCATTTTAAGCCGTTGTTTAAATGGGCGGCGGAGTTCACCATCGTAACTAATTAAATCGCTTAAACTTTGTAGAAACTCAGTCTCATCCACGTCATCGGGTAGCGTGAATAGATTTACGCCACCCACATGCATGGGTTGACGACGTGACTCAGTAGTTAGGAAGAAGGCGTCGGTGAGAGGCATTTTCCGCATAGCGATGTTCTCCAAATTTATGTTTTTGTGTCTAGTAAAATCGAAAAGATGAAGTGAGTATAGATGGAAAAATTATGCATGAGTTTATATTGTTAAAAAACACATGCATTCATATCGGTTAGGGGGTGGGTGACGACAGAGGGTTTTATTTTGAGTATTCCGATTAAGCAAAAATGTCGTCAGGAGAGCTTTTGTCAAATACCTTGTGGAGTAATTTAACGTGGTGTTTGAGTGCGTCGACAGCCGTAAATATCCCTGCAATATCGCCTTCTTTTAAAATGACGGTAGCTTCTAAGTGGTTGTCTGCCATGGCCGATAATACGTCGGCTAATGAGTCATTAATGTCGACCATATAGGCTCGTCGAGAGACTAAGTCCCCTGTTTCTAGGCCGTCTTCATCTTCTAGTTTGTGCCCTAAAGCAACCGCTTTGTATAGGTCGTGCTCAGATATTATGCCGATTATGTCATCGTTTTCGACAATCGGTAGGTGATGAATGTTGTGTTCGTCCATCATTTTTTTTGCATCATTGAGAGGCGCTTTCGAGCTTATAGAGTATGGAAAAGGAACCATTACTGAGAGCATTTTTGGCATATTTTTATGGATCATTAACGGTCTCCGGTGGGGGGTGACTAAAAAGCTTATGTTGTCGTATTTTAAATCCTAATACTGCTCTTTAATCTCCTATAAAGCTATGCTGGTTTAGATGTTAAATCATTATCTAATGA
The DNA here is from genome assembly GCA_034112445.1 of Cellvibrionaceae bacterium. Classification (GTDB taxonomy): domain Bacteria; phylum Pseudomonadota; class Gammaproteobacteria; order Pseudomonadales; family Cellvibrionaceae; genus Pelagadaptatus. The sequence goes on from JAWUVI010000034.1 coordinate 4,426, forward strand.
TGTGTATCAAAGGCTCAGGTTTGATATTAGGGCTTTCCTTATCATTAAATATAGCTTGATATTTATCCCCCAATTGATTATTCGACTATCCTATAATTTCATGTTCTTTCTTGGTTTCTCAAGGGTTGAAAGTACCTATATTTTGAGTAAATGGTTTATGTTTTGGTGTGTGATTTAGATGGTTAATAGGAACCTGACAATATCAATGTTTTACACTTTATCTTATAGAGTTTTACTGGTATTGGTTTTATGTGTTGTTGGCGCGAGTGTCATGGCGAATAATTCGGTAAACAAGCTGTTTACCGTTGGTTGCTTTGCCGAAAAAGGCACGGACTATTTTTCTATTTTAAACTCTATGTATAAAGCTGTTCTTGAGCCCATGGGTTATCAAGTTAAATTTGTTTCTACATTGACCGTGTCCGGTAAAAAATTCTCTCAGAATGGAAAGCTTGATGCGGTTTGTGCAGCGTTTAAAGTAACAGGTGAAGATGTTAGGTTAAAAACCATGATCATGTTGCCTATTGCCGTAGCGGTAACAAGATTTAGTGTTTGGAGTGATCGAAATATTGACCACAGTGTTTTAAGTAAAGCTAAGGTGGGATTTCAAGATCAAGTCACTTTTTTGCATAATGACCTCAATTTAATGGGCATTAACGCAAAGTCTTATGAGACAGCGGACGCCCTTTTGTCCGCCTATGAGACTCATGAAGTCGATTATGTGGTGATGACTGAAACTCCATTAGGTTTTTCAAAAAAACACCATGATAAAGTTAAGGCGTTAGGGCTCAAGCCAAAATTTAGAATATTACAGATGGGTGCTTACCCGCTTCTGAACAAAAAACATCAAGGTCTCATGCCTGAGTTCATGCGGCGTCTAGAAGCGGTTACTGCACGAGACGATAATATGAACCCGATAGAGTTGGTGAGCTCTGACACTGGTTTTACGAAGACTATAACTTTTGCGTGTTCGTTGAAGGAGAATGGAGCAGGATTCCATGTTTTAGATAAGCTTTATAGAGGAGCGTTTAACGCATTAGGCTTTAATTTTGCAATGAAATATATTCCGGCGGCTAGGATCGATTATGAGCTAATCAGTGGTAGTATCGACGGTGTTTGCTTACGCATGACGTCTAAAACAGTTAAGCCCGATTATAACTTGGTTGCCGTCAATCATATAATCACTTCGGCACCTCTGCAGTTATGGTCACACAATATACAGGAGATCATGGATGAGTACGTGCCGATTGATCAGTCTGTCTTAGCCTATGTTAGGGGCGTAAAAGCCGCGGAGTCTTTTGTTGAAAAACACCCTAACCTAAAGACGTTAAAAGCCAATGATGCCGATCAACTGTTGAAATATATTGCTGGCCGTCGTGCTGATTACGCTCTTGATTTCGACCTGTCACTCATGAGTTCTATGAATAATATAAAACTGTTTGATCGCTTGTATTATGTAGGGCAGATAGATGAATACAAAATGCGGCCTTATTTAGCGCCAGAGTTCGCTCACCTGAGTCAGCCCATGGCTGAGTATCTTACCCAGCATAAGGTAAACTTTCCGGAACAAATTTTCGAAGAAGGCTCGAAGATGGCAGTGTTTTATAGGCAGTAGCGTACGAATGGAGTAAGCCTAAGCACCCTTTAAAATTTAAGAATAAAAAAACAAAAAAGGTTTGAGAGTATGACTAACATCAGAAAAATTATACCGATTAACTCCGCGGCTATCGCGCTGACATTATCCCTTGGTTCGGTCACCGCTATAGCGGAGTCTGACCAAGCTTATTCTCCCTATTTAGAGCCTATTCCAAGGCAAGTGTTTTGGGGGGATACGCACCTGCATACAAATTATTCTTTTGATGCAGCGGTTTTTGGGAATACCCAATTATCACCGAATGAGGCTTACCAATTGGCTAAAGGTAAGGTCGTAAACGCTCATAATGGTATGCCTGTGCGTTTAGTCCGCCCCTTAGATTTTTTGGTGGTGTCCGACCATGCTGAATATTTAGGGTTAATTCCTCTATTGCTGAATAAAGATCCTGTCATTGCCAATACGGAAGTTGGTATACGTTGGCTTGAAACATTAAAGGGAGGTCTTACAGGAATCCAAAAAGTATATACAGAATTACGGAGATCAATGGGAAAAGCCCCTTTATTCGACGGCGAAGCAGTGATGGCATCGGCGTGGGGTGAAATAGTCAATGCAGCCGAAGATAATAACCAACCGGGTTTGTTTACGACCTTACATGGTTATGAATGGTCCTCAGTCCCCAATAATAATAATTTACACCGTGTTGTAATCTATAAAGACGATAAGGATAAGGTTAGCCAAGTTTTGCCTTTCTCCGCATTTGATAGCGAAGACCCAGAAGATTTATGGGCCTACCTGCAAGGCTATGAAGATAAAACCGGGGGTGAGGCTATGGCTATTGCCCATAATGGCAATGTCAGTAATGGCTATATGTTTCAGTTGACCGATAGAGCGGGTAAAGCTTTTGATAAGAGCTACGCTGATAGACGCTCTCGCTGGGAGCCTTTGTATGAAGTTACTCAAATTAAAGGTGATGGAGAAACCCACCCCTTATTGTCGCCAAAAGACGAGTTCGCGGACTTTGAAACGTGGGACAAGGGCAACTTACGCGGAACAGAGGCCAAAACACCTGACATGTTGCCTTTTGAGTATGCTCGCTCAGCATTAAAATTAGGCCTTCAGCAAGAGGAAAAGTTAGGTACCAATCCCTTTAAATTTGGCATGATAGGTTCTACCGATTCACATACCAGTATTGCCAGCGCCCGTGGCGATAACTTCTGGGGCAAGCTAACGGCTTATGAGCCAAGCCCTGCACGTACTAAACATCAGTCTTATGTAAAGGGAAAAAATAACTATGTTTTTGATCTAACTTCATGGGAGTTTTCAGCGTCAGGTTATGCGGCGGTTTGGGCGAAAGAGAATACTCGTGAATCATTGTTTGATGCGATGAAACGTAAGGAGACTTACGCCACAACTGGTCCCAGGATGGAAGTTCGCTTCTTTGGCGGTTGGGACTTTCAAGCGGCTGATTTAGATATCCCTGATTATGTCTCTAGCGCCTATCAAAAAGGTGTGCCTATGGGTGGTGACTTGATGTCGGCTCAAGACAAACAGCAGCCATCTTTTATTGTGGTCGCCTCTAAAGACCCGGATGGTGCCAACCTAGACCGAGTCCAAGTAGTAAAAGGCTGGTTAGATAAAAACGATAAGCTGCATGAAAAGGTTTATAACGTAGCGGCTTCGGATCATCGTAAAATCAAAAAGAATAAAGTTAAACCGCTGGTAAGTACCGTTGTTAATGCTACCTATAGCAACTCCAGAGGAGCGGCCAGGTTAGCGACTGTTTGGCAAGATCCAGACTTTAATGCCGACGAAAGAGCTTTTTATTATGCTCGTGTATTACAGATACCAACACCACGCTGGACAGCTAAAGATAAAGATTTTTTCAATATTGAGATGCCTGAAGAAGTTCCAACTGAAATCCAAGATAGAGCGTATACATCACCTATTTGGTATACCCCATAGAGAGTCATCAACGGGGTGGTATATACCCAATAAAAAGTCATCAACGGCTAGGTATATATACCCAATAAAAAGTCATCAACGTGTAATAATTTAATTTTTAGGATTAATGAAATGGAAACGAAAGCCGCAGTTGCCTACAAGGCTGGCGCACCACTTTCAATAGAGACAGTAAGATTAGAAGGCCCAAGAGCCGGAGAAGTTTTGGTGGAAATTATGGCAACAGGTGTATGTCATACGGACGCATTTACTTTGTCTGGCGATGATCCTGAAGGTGCATTTCCCGCGATATTAGGTCATGAAGGTGCTGGTATTGTTCGTGAAATTGGCGCTGGCGTTAAATCAGTCAAAGTGGGCGACCATGTTATTCCGCTCTACACGCCCGAGTGCAGAGAGTGCAACTTTTGTTTACATCCTAAAACCAATCTCTGTCAGTCCATTCGTTCAACTCAAGGGCAGGGGCTTATGCCCGATGGCAGCAGCCGGTTCTCATTGAACGGTGAACCTATATTGCATTACATGGGGTGCTCTACCTTTTCTAACTTTAGTGTGATGCCTGAAATAGCCGTTGCCAAAATTCGTGAAGATGCTCCCTTTGATAAAGTCTGCTACATCGGTTGCGGAGTAACGACTGGTGTAGGAGCCGTTGTCTTTGATGCCAAAGTTGAGCCTGGGTCTACCGTAGCGGTGTTTGGTTTGGGCGGTATTGGCCTGAATGTTATTCAGGGCGCCAAAATGATTGGCGCTGATCGTATTATTGGTATTGATATTAATGAGAGTAAAAAAGGTTTAGCGGCGAAATTTGGCATGACCGATTTTATCAACCCTAAAAAAGTAGCGAACGTTACCGAAGCTATTGTCGATATGACCAATGGCGGAGTCGACTACAGCTTTGAATGTATCGGCAACGTCAATACTATGCGCCAAGCGTTGGAGTGTACTCACAAAGGCTGGGGTGAAAGTTACATCATCGGCGTGGCGGGAGCCGGTAAAGAAATTTCAACGCGCCCGTTTCAGTTGGTTACGGGGCGCTCATGGAAAGGTTCGGCATTTGGTGGCGCCAGAGGCCGAACCGATGTACCTAAAATTGTCGATTGGTATATGGATGGCAAATTAAATATTGATGATCTCATTACTCACACCATGCCGTTAGAGGATATTAATAAAGCGTTTGATTTAATGCACTCAGGTGAATCTATTCGCAGCGTTATTTTGTATTAACGCGTTATTTGTATTGTAAAAATAGGCCGGCAATGAAAACAGTAAGTGAAGTGCAGTGTTTTTCTGGACGACAGGGGTATTACCAGCATCGCTCAGATGTTCTTGATTGTGATATGCAATTTTCAGTGTTTGTGCCGCCTCAAGCGCAGACTCATAACTTACCGGTAGTGACTTATTTGTCGGGCCTGACCTGTACCGCCGATAATGTAACATCTAAGTCAGGGTTTCAGCGTATAGCGGCTGAGCTGGGGCTGATTATTGTTGCGCCAGATACCTCACCACGAGGTGATCATGTCCCCGATGAAGACAGTTGGGATTTTGCTTCTGGTGCAGGTTTTTATGTGGATGCAACGCAAGAGCCTTGGGCTCATCACTACCAAATGTATTCTTATATAACGGCTGAGTTGCCCGCTTTAATTGAAAAAAACTTTCCTGTGGATATGGCGCGCCAAGGTATTACTGGCCACTCAATGGGCGGTCACGGTGCGTTGACTATTGCTTTGAAAAATCCTGAAACCTATCAATCTGTATCGGCATTCGCTCCTATTTGCGCGCCCAGTCAATGCCCTTGGGGTGAAAAAGCGTTAGGGAATTATTTAGGACATAATGAGGCGGATTGGCAAGCGTATGACGCTACGCTATTAATGCAGTCGAGGACCGATAGAAACTATTTCCCAGAAATTTTGATCGACCAAGGCTTGAATGACAATTTTTTACAGGAACAGTTAAAACCGCAATTGTTTGCAGATGCTTGCCAGCAAGTAAATCAAAAACTGAATTTTCGTCAGCACGCTGGCTATGATCACAGCTATTATTTTATTGCCTCATTTATAGAGGATCATTTACGTCACCATCATGCGATCTTAACCGCTGTGTAGGCATTAGCTTCTAAGTCTATAGCTAGGCTCATTGCTAAGTTTCATTTCTAAGAATAAATTCGGCACCTTTCTCTGCAATCATTACCGTGGGTGCATTCGTATTTCCCGACGTAATAGTAGGCATTATTGATGCATCAATGACGCGTAATTTTTCAATGCCGTGCACACATAACCGATCATTAACTACCGACATAGCATCGCTGCCCATTTTACAGGTGCCTACAGGATGAAAAATGGTGGTGCCTAAATCGCCTGCGATTCGAGTTAAGTCTTCATCACTTTGAATGTTCATGCCGGGTTTCAACTCTTTAGGGGCAAAGGGCTGCAAAGCATGAGCCGCCATTATTTTTCGAGTGTATTTTAAACCCGCAATGGCAACTGCCTTATCTTCCGGTGTTGATAAATAATTCATGGTAATTGTGGGCGCTGCGCTAGGGTCTGAACTGTTGATGCGAATGTGGCCTCGGCTGGTGGGGCGTAAGTTACACACCGATGGCGTAATGGCGTTGAATTTATGCAATGGTTCGCCAAATTGATCCAACGATAAAGGCTGAACGTGCCACTCCATGTTAGCGCTGGGCTGGTCTGAATCACTTTTTGTGAACGCCCCAAGTTGGGATGGCGGCATGGTCATTGGGCCACTTTTGAACAATAAATATTGCAGGGCCATTTTGGCTTTGCCCAAAAGTGAATTGGCCAATTGATTGAGTGTAACGGTATTGCTGACTTTATAAACGGTTCTGATTTGTAAATGATCTTGCAGGTTTTCTCCTACTCCGGGCAGATTATGTCTAACCCGAATACCTTTGTCCTGCAGTAAGTCAGCGTTACCCACACCTGAAAGTTGCAATATCTGCGGAGAGCTGACCGAGCCGGCCGATAAAATAACTTCTTTAGTGGCATTAAAAATTTGTGGCGGTGCGTCCTTAATTCGAACCTTAACGCCCGTTGCTTTTAGATCAGATTCACCGCTTGCAGATCCATCATTATCAAATTCTATGTTTTGAACTTGAGCGTGAGTCAGAACGGTCAAGTTCGAACGCTGCATAATAGGGTGCAAGAAAGCATGCGCGGCGCTGCATCGTTTACCGTTATGTTGATTCATTTGAAAATAGGCGGTTCCAGAATTGTCGCCCTGATTAAACTCTTCAATGGCTGGTATTCCTGATTCCGCGGCGGCACTGCGCCAAGCATCCAGAATTTCCCAATTGACGCGGCGCTCCTCCACTCTTAATTCACCATCGGCTCCATGAAATTCATTAGCGCCATGTTGGTAACCTTCTGATTTTTTGAACGTAGGCAAAACCTCGTCCCAGCCCCAGCCACGATTACCGAGATCGGCCCAATGGTCGTAATCACTTTTTTGACCACGCATATAAATCATAGCGTTAATAGAAGAGCAGCCGCCCAACACTTTGCCGCGAGCGTAACCCAGTGATCGACCGTTTAATCCCGCGTCGGGTTCGGTTTTAAAACACCAATCAGTTCGTGGATTATTGATGGTGTAGAGATAACCTACGGGAATATTGATCCAGAAATAGTTGTCTTTGCCTCCGGCTTCCAGCAACAATACTTTATTGGCTGGGTCCTTGCTCAAGCGATTCGCTAGAACGCAACCGGCGGTGCCGGCACCGATGATGATGTAATCAAATTTATTCATAAGTAATGTATCTGTATCAAAGTCTTAGTGGCTAGTTAAGTTATATTACTCTTATTGTCTTCTCGCTTAAAACAACAGATTGTTGCACAACAAGGTTAGGAAATTTAAATGATGACGCTCATTGATTTAATTTTGGGGTTGGGTATTTTTCTGTTTGGTATGAGTCAGTTAGAGCGTGGCATTGAATCGCTCAGTGGTAATTGGATTAAGCAGTGGTTATCAAAAAGTACCGCTAAACCTGTTGGGGCTGTTCTAAGCGGCACCATCATTACCGCCATACTGCAAAGCAGCTCTATGGTTGGGCTTATTATATTGGCGTTTGCCAGCGCGGGCATTATTCCACTCTACAACGCCATTGGCGTGTTACTTGGCGCTAATTTAGGCACGACCTTTACCGGCTGGATTGTCACGACTCTTGGTTTCAAACTTAATTTGGCCACAGTGGCCTTGCCCGCTATTGGTCTGGGCTGTTTGGTGCAAGTGTTTGCTGATAAAAGCCCGAAAATTCGTGACAGCGGTTTACTGTTGTTTGGCTTGGGTATGTTGTTGTTTGGCTTAGGGCTGATGAAAGAAAGTGTCGGTGATTTACCTCAACAATTAGATATCAATCAATTGCGTGAGCTGAATGCCGTTAGTTTTTTATTATTAGGCGTCGTACTTACGGCCGTTATTCAATCCAGCTCAGCATCCATGATGATTGCCTTGGCGGCACTTAACAGTGGCATTATCGATCTCAGCGGTGCAGCGGCATTAATCATTGGCGCCGACCTTGGCACAACCTCGACCACGGCCTTAGGGAGCCTGAAAGGCTCGATAATAAAACGACAATTAGCCTTGGCGCATTTTGTGTTTAATTTGGTTGTAGATCTATTAGCCTTCCTGTTGTTATTACCAATCTTACCGCTGGTATTAGCTTGGCTGAAAATCGAAGACCCACTTTATAGTTTGGTTGCTTTCCACAGTATTTTTAATGCAATCGGTTTGTTTATATTTGTGCCTTTTTTGAGGCCGTTTTCCGAATGGATCGGACGTCGTTTTGTGAGCGATCAGGATGCACCTGCATCATTACATGATGTGCCTATAGATGTTCCTGAAGCGGCTCTTAACGCGTGTCAAAAGCACGTTGAAGCTTTATTAACGTTTGTGATTAGTCTGAATTTGCGTAACCTTAAATTGGATTATAATCACTTATCTTTAACGCCCGAAGTGAGAGAGCTATTAGTTCACATTAACCAAGAGCCACAATCATTTGAGCAACGCTACGAGCAGTTAAAACAGCATGAAGGTGATTTGTTTCGTTATGCCATGCGCTTACAGCAACAGCCGCTTAATCCACCGGAGGCCGACCAACTCACACGACTGCTAAATGGCAGTCGCGATGCGGTTTATTCGGCTAAGGCTATGAAGGATATTCGATTGGATTTGATCGAGTTACGTCACTCTTTATTGCCACCTTTACAGCAGTTATCTGACGAGTACCAAAACAGCTTGAAATTGTTTTATCAATTATTGATGGAGCTGGTCATGGGACAGCACGAGCCAAATTATATTGCTGAAGAGTTAGAGCAATTGAGTCAATTCAATGAACAACAGCACCAACGCTTACACAGTGAAATTCAGCGTTACAGCGGTCAAGGTGAAATTGAATCTGAGCAATTGTCGACGTTGCTCAATATTAATCGTGAGGTATGGTATTGCGGGCGCAGTTTGATACATTCGATAAAACACTTGCGAGCGCTTTAATGACAACATTATCCTATTAGCACAAGAGCCTGATAGGCCTAATGCGATTAAACAGAGTTTATTTGAAATAAATCACTTTTAAATTGAACTTACTGGCACAGCCCGCGTCATAGAAGTAAGACATTTCATGGTGTCTTACTCTCCTCTTTAGCCTCCATTATTTGGGGGCTTTTTCTTGTCTACCTTTTGATAAATAGCGGTTGTATTCGTCATTGCTTATCTGTTGCTGCTATTATTTTCCTCTCATAGAAAACAAAGCTAATACTACGGAATCAAACTCATGGAAAAGTCATCTCTTTATGAACCTTACCGAGTGTATCTAGCGGACGTTTCTTATTTTAGTGGCAAGCTTGAAGCTTACCTGCGGTATAAAGAGATACCGTTTGATCGCGTCGAAATGGATGCGAAAAGTGGGGTCGATAAAGTGTATGCCCATACGGGCGTACGTAAAGTACCTGCTGTTGAGTGTGCTAACGGACAATGGTTACGTGAAACAACCAATATGTTTGATTGGTTTGACACACGTTATCCGCAGTCTTCAATATTCCCTACTGATCGGGCACAACAGTTTTTGTCTAAGTTGATAGAAGATTACGCTGATGAATGGTGCTGGCGCTCAGCCATGTACTGGCGCTGGCGCAGTAGTGACAATGCGCAATTGCTAGGCTCGAGGATTGGCAATGAAGTTTTTTCAGATTGGCCCATTCCCGCCAGTTGGTCGGGCCGTTTTTTCAAATGGCGTCAGCGTCTGACTTTTCTCCATGGTGATGGTTTAAGCAAAGAGTCTGAGCCAGTTGTTCACGACCAGTATTTAGAATTGTCACAAGCCCTGTCAGAGATTTTATCCGACCAGCCATTCTTGCTTGGCAATCAACCAACGCTGGTGGACTTTGCTTTTATGGGACCTTTCTTTAGGCACTATTTTTGTGATCCCGTGCCGGCAAAAATCATGCGCGATGATTATCCCTTGGTGTTGGCGTGGGTCACTCGTGTGTGGAATGCCAAAGCCAGTACGAATGTGACCGATGTTCAATTGAGTGATTTCAAGCATCCAGGCTGGTCAGGTATTTTAAAAGAGTTAATGCGTGATTATCTTCCTTATCTGCAAAGCAACAAAAAAGCCTGGCAGCAGGGTAAAAAGAAATTCACCCATGCAACCACCCGCACAAGGTTTAAAAATATTCCTGTAGTGCATCACCGAGTTTATTGTCTGCAAAGACTTGAGGAGCAGTATCAAGCTCTAGACAGCGCATCCCAAGTGGCCGTTAATAACCTGCTCCAACCTTATGGAGAGTTAAATCTCGGCGGC
>JAWUVI010000035.1:0-87307 GCA_034112445.1 Cellvibrionaceae bacterium
TACTCTTATTGTGAAGGGCGGATGAGTGTTGTTTGCTGTAAATATAGCGGTGGCCTGAGCTGGCCAATGGGTCTCAATTTGTTTTCTCAACCAGTTTGGATGAGCACTTTGAAAACTGGGGCTGGTTTCTAACAGTGTTTCTAACGTGGCTTTTTCAGCGAGATAACGGCGTAAAAGGGCATTTATTAATTTGTTGGCCCAGTTCTTTTTTAACTCTTTGCAAGCATCGACAGTCGCACTAAGTGCGGCATGATCAGGAATGCGGGTGTAATCCAATTGGTATAACCCAAGCAATAGCAACGCGTGAATGTCTGAATCTTTATCCTTGAGGGGTTTTTCCAGTAATCGATTGAGAATGGCTTGAAGTTTTGGTTGCCAGCGGCAAACACCAAAACACAGCTCCTGCAATAGGCTTTGGTCTTGCTCAGGAACTTGTTCAAGAGCAGGTGCCATTAATCCAGCTAATGACGCCTGCTGTTGTAAAACAGCGGCTAGTGTTTTTGCTGCTTGAGCGCGTACCGAATAAACCTTTTTTGCCGGTATAGGGTTTGTCAAAGTTGAACTCCGACGGCAAAGCGTTGGCGATGACCATTTAAAATAGTCTGGATCGGCATGACTTTTTTACCCGGAAGCTGTAAATCTTTAAGTAATAAAGCGCCACTACCACAGGTAACCAATAAACCGTTGTTATCACTTTTAATAATAGTTCCTGGGGAAGCATTGGAAGCCTCTACCTCTGTAACCAACTCAGCTGCCCAAACTCTAACTCGATCATTATTATTCGTGAAATAAGCTACAGGAAAGGGGTTAAATGCGCGCACCATGTGATCGAGCTCAACAGCAGTTAAGTTCCACTCGATAGACGCCTCGGCTTTACTGAGTTTATGAGCATAATTAGCGAGCTCATTATCTTGTGATTGCGGCTGTAGTTGCTGATTTTCAATTCTCTGTAAGGTTTTGAGCAGAGCCGGTGTGCCTAGCTGCATTAATCTATTGTGAAGATCGCCGCCGGTATCGGTTGGATAGATAGGACAGGTTTCTACACTTAGCATATCGCCTGTATCGAGGCCGATATCCATTTGCATAATAGTAACCCCAGACTCGGTATCGCCAGCGGCGATAGCTCTTTGAATGGGTGCGGCTCCGCGCCACCTAGGCAATAGTGATGCATGTACATTAATACAACCATAGCGTGGGGTGGTTAAAACCTGCTGAGGCAAAAGCAATCCATAGGCTACAACAACCATTACATCGGCATGCAGTTCCGATAGCTGCTGGCGATCATCAACGTCTTTAAAATTTTGTGGCTGATAAACAGTCAAGCCGTTGGCTTCAGCCAATTGCTTGACTGGGCTCGCGACCAGCTTTTTACCTCGTCCTGCAGGCCTGTCGGGCTGGGTATAAACACCAACAATATTATGTGGGCTGTCGATAAGAGCCTGTAAATGATGTGCCGCGAAATCAGGTGTTCCTGCAAACACAATACGAAGGCCATTATCTGACATAAAAGGTACTCAATGATTAAAGAGTGAATGTTTAATTTATTACTTGGCGTTTTGACGTTGTGCTTTTTCGAGTTTTTTTCGTATTCGAGAGCGTTTCATTGCTGAGACGTAGTCGACAAACAACTTGCCCTTTAAATGATCTAATTCATGTTGAATACAAGTGGCTAGTAATCCATCAGGTTCTAAAATAAACGCTTCGCCATTACGGTCTAAAGCATTAACCCTGATTTTAGCGGGGCGCTCGACGGTTTCATAAAATCCCGGAACGGATAAGCAACCCTCGTCATAAGGTAGGGTGTCGTCAGCCAGCACTGCTATTTGAGGGTTAATGAAAACCAAGGGATCATCGTGCTCCTCTGAAATGTCCATTACCACAATTTGTTGATGAACATTAACCTGAGTCGCTGCCAAACCTATGCCAGGCGCTGCGTACATGGTCTCAAACATGTCATCTATAAGCTTTTTCACGGAATCATCAACGTCTATTACTGGCTTGGCCAATGTGCGTAAACGAGGATCTGGAAATTCAAGAATGGTTAAAATTGCCATGGTTATTTCTTTATATTTTAGTGAGCTAGTAAGGTTTCAATTGCTGTTGTCATAAACTTATAGTAAAAAACTAACAACCACTGCTAACATTATGAATGTATAGGGTTTAAGTATTTTGAAAGATACCCGCATCTCTGGTTGAATGACACCAGATTGGAACCCAATTGTGGGCTATTATAAAGGTTATCTGTTCGCCACCGAAGACAATAGGATCAGTTTCTATGAAAAAATTATTAATTGGCATTGCTGCCGCTTGGATTAGCTGCTCGGCTTTCGCTGAGGAAATACAGCTTAACGATACACATCCGAGCAGTCATACAGTGGTGAAAGGCGATACCTTATGGGATATTTCCGAGTCATTTTTGAAGACCCCCTGGATGTGGCCAGAAATCTGGCACGCTAATCCGCAGGTTGAAAATCCGCATCTTATTTATCCTGGGGATGTGATTCGCCTTGTGTATATGGACGGCAAGCCACGGCTTGTCGTAGATCGTGGTGAAGCTAGCCGCACGTTCAAATTATCTCCGCAGGCGCGTATACAGCCAACAACTGAAGCGATCCCAGCGATTTCTTTGGATAAAATCAATAATTTTTTAAGTAAAAGCCGGGTAACTCAGGCGGGTGAGTTAGAGGCCGCGCCCCATGTGGTCGTGGGCTTAGAGAATCATTTAATCCTAGGTGCGGGGGATACTTTATACGCGCGGGGTGATTTCTCTGATAACTCAAGTGCTTATGGCGTTTACCGCAGAGGACAAGATTTTGTTGATCCAACAACCAATGAAGTGCTGGGGATTCAGGCGTTGGATATTGGCTCGGTTAGAACTAAGGCCATGGCAGATGATATAGGTACTTTTGCGGTAACTCGTACCACGGAAGAGATTCGCACCGGTGACCGTTTGATGCAGACTGAAGAGCGCTCTATTGACTCCACATTTTTCCCTTCGGCGCCTAAACAAGAGGTTGAGGGCTTATTAATTGCGGTTGAAGGCGGTGTTACTCAAATTGCGGCTTTAGATGTTGTTGCTTTGAACCGTGGTGAGAGAGATGGTTTGGTCATTGGCAGTGTGTTATCAATCTTTAAGCAAGGCGGCACCATAAAAGATCGAATTAAAGGCGATGTTATTACTTTGCCTGATGAAAAAGCCGGCTTATTAATGGTGTTTCGTACCTATGAAAAAATGAGTTACGGTTTGGTTTTGGAGGCGTCAAGATCATTATCAGTCAATGATAAAGTACGTAATCCATAATCAACCTTTTGGCTTATGGTGAATGGCGAGCTTAAGTACCACGCTATAAATTGGTTTGGAACGTAAATTCAATTTAAGCCTTCACTAAAGTATTTTGATTTAAACAACAATGCCCGTCATAGCGGGCATTGTTGTTTCTGGCGTATAGCTATTATTCGTTACTTTTTGTGTTGGCCGCCAACTTAGAGAAAAGTGATGAATTCATCAAATGACATGGATGATCCAGCAGTCGCTGTTTCGTTATTACAGTATTTACCGGGTTGCGGCGCTGGTATTTATCATCAATTAAGACAATATCTGGGCGGTCTGGAAGCACTGTTTTCACACTCATTAGCTGACTTGTATCAATGGTTACCCAAAACCGCTCATGCAGAACTGTCGGATCTTTATAAAAACCGCTGGTCGAGTCGGGCCGCACAGCAATATCGTAACGATCAAGCACAATTAACTTCGCTTAAGGCGACACAATTATTTCATTTTGAGAAAGCTTACCCGAAGCTTTTGGCAGAAATAAGCTTGGCGCCTCCAGTTTTGTATGTGCAGGGATCAGTTGAATGCCTGTCTATGCCACAGTTGGCTTTTGTTGGAAGCCGAAAATCTACCCCTATAGGAGAAGATAACGCGTTTGCTTTCGCGCGTTATTTGGCAGAACGGAATATAACCATTACCAGCGGCTTGGCTATAGGTATAGACGCATCGGCACATTATGGGGCGTTGCAAGGTAAGGGCATAACCGTTGGGGTTATGGCGACGGGCATTGATAAAGTTTACCCTCAGCGCAATCGCAGCCTAGCAACTGAAATTGTGAAATCTGGAGGTGCGATTATTACCGAATTTAAGCTGGGAACTCCCGCTCGAGCTGGGCATTTTCCAAGGCGTAATAGGATAATCAGTGGGTTATCGCTGGGGGTTTTAGTGATAGAGGCGGCGATGAAAAGTGGATCGTTAATAACCGCCCGTTATGCGTTAGAGCAAAATCGAGAAGTCTTTGCTATTCCAGGGTCTATCCATAGTCCGCTCAGTAGAGGCTGCCACGCATTAATTAAGCAGGGGGCAACGCTAGTTGAATGTGCGGCTGATATTGCACAACAGTTACAAGGTTGGTGTGGCGGTATGGATGGATCAGGTTTTGTTTTTAATAATGAAGAAACTCGGCCTAAACCATCGCTATCCGAACACGATCAAATATTGTTGGATAGTGTGGGTTATGAGGCGACCAGTCTAGAAATGCTTTGCCATAAAGTCGAGTGGCCAGTGGCCAATATATTATCGGGTTTAATGACCTTACAGCTACAAGGTTTGGTGCTACAAGTGGGCAGCGATTACCAGCGCTTGTGATGCGTAAGTAGGTAGGGTAAGTTTGCCAACTTTATAAATGAAGATGGTAAAACATAGAATATGGATTGGTCACGACAGCCAAAGATTAAGCGCGTTGCCGATATGCTTTGGCAGGGTGCGGTCATTGCCTACCCCACAGAATCAGTTTGGGGTTTGGGTTGTGCGGCTCATAATTGCGCAGCAGTGTATAAGTTATTGGCTCTAAAAAAGCGAGATGTAGAGAAAGGCTTGATATTAATCGCTGATGATATATCTCGATTTAAAGAGTTTTTAGAACCACTATCGCCAGATCAAATAGCCAAAATCGAATCAACATGGCCAGGGCCAGTTACTTGGCTGATCCCTGATCTTGATAACAGAGCACCTAGTTGGATAAAAGGCCGACATACCTCAGTGGCTCTGCGAGTAAGTGATCACCCCGTGGTAAAAGGTTTATGCCAGAGTTATGGTGGCGCGATTGTTTCTACCTCTGCTAATCCGCAAGGGATGCAGGCTGCTAAAGAGGCGTGGCAAGTCAGACGCTATTTTTCCGATAGTCTTGATTATATAACTCCGGGAATTGTCGGAGGCAATAAAAATCCTTCTCAAATCCGTGATTTGTTGTCGGGTGATATTGTGCGCTAGTTGATTTGTCACAGTCTCAATCCGAGCCCTATAACTATCATGGCTATCTACTCTTAATGTGAAGTAAAAATAAAATGACACCAGATAAAAACGCTGTAAAAAAGTACTTGTTATCGCTTCAAGATACTATTTGTCACGCTCTATCAGAAGAGGATGGTGGCGGTAATTTTATTGAGGATACATGGGAGAGAGAAGAGGGCGGTGGTGGCCGATCACGGGTTTTGGTTGACGGAAAGGTAATCGAAAAAGGTGGGGTTAATTTTTCTCATGTATTTGGCACGCAGATGCCAGCTTCGGCAACAGCGCATCGACCTGAATTGGCAGGCCGATCGTTTGAGGCTATGGGCGTGTCCTTGGTGATTCATCCATCTAACCCTTACATACCGACTAGTCATGCTAACGTACGGTTTTTTATTGCAGAAAAAGAAGGCGAAGACCCCGTTTGGTGGTTTGGTGGTGGGTATGATTTAACCCCTTACTATGGCGACAAAGATGATTGCCGTGCTTGGCACGCAACAGCGAAACAAGCCTGTGATCCATTTGGCGAAGATTTATATGCTGAGTTAAAGCAATGGTGCGACGAGTATTTTTATTTGAAGCATCGTAACGAGCCACGGGGTATTGGCGGTTTATTTTTTGATGATTTTAACCGTTTGGGTTTTGAGCAAAGTTTTGCTTTTATGCGTTCTGTTGGCGACAGTTACGTCGAAGCTTATCGGCCCATTATGGCGAGTCGGAAAAGCATGCCTTACGGAGAGAGAGAGAGAGAATTCCAACTGTATCGCCGCGGTCGCTACGTTGAATTTAACTTGGTGTTTGATCGCGGTACCTTGTTTGGTCTGCAAACGGGCGGCAGAACCGAATCTATTTTAATGTCTTTGCCGCCTTTGGTGCGGTGGGAATATGACTATCAGCCAGAGGCAGGCTCAGCCGAAGCTGAATTGCTCGACGTATTTTTAAAGCCTCAGAAGTGGGTATAAAGATGAATCGTTATGCTGTTTTTGGCAACCCCATTGCCCATTCAAAATCACCTTTTATCCATCAAGCTTTTGCTGCTCAAACCGGTGAACAGTTAAGCTATGAAAAACAATGGGTAGCCGATGATGGTTTTGTCGCAGCGGCAACCAACTTTTTTAGCCGTGGGGGCCAAGGTTTAAATATTACCGTACCGTTTAAACTTACAGCCTTTGAATTTGCCAACCAATTAACCGAGCGTGCACAAACGGCTGGAGCGGTGAATACGCTTAAAAAAATGCCAGACGGTTCTATCTTAGGGGACAATACCGATGGCCAAGGCATGGTCATTGATATGATCGATAATTTAGGTTGGGAGCTTCAAGGCAAGCGTGTTTTGATGTTGGGGGCTGGTGGCGCGGTTCGGGGTGTATTGCAACCGCTGTTAAAACAGCAACCATCAGCAATTGTTATTGCTAATAGAACCGTTGCGAAAGCCTTGTCTTTGGTGAAAGCATTTCAAGCTTACGGATCGATTAAAGCCTGCGGCTTTGATGACCTATCAAATGAGAAATTCGATTTAATTATTAATGGCACCTCGGCGAGTTTATCGGGAGAGCTACCACCCTTACCAGATAACATATTGTCTAGTGATTCGGCTTGCTACGACATGATGTACGGCGCCCAGAAAACCGTATTTTTAAACTGGGCAGAGCAACACAATTGTAAAAAACTAGCTGATGGTTTGGGTATGTTAGTAGGGCAAGCCGCAGAATCATTTTATCTGTGGCGTGGTGTTAGGCCTGAGACACACGCCGTGATTGAAAGACTTAGAGCTGACTTGTAATCGCTTAAGGTTGGTGATCTTCCGCCAGATATTCATCTTTTAACTTGACGTAATTATCCGAAGTGTAAGGAAAGAATTTCTCTTCAGACCCTTTTAAAGGGCGAGCTTGTTTAGCTGGATTACCGGTATAGACAAAACCGCCTGCGAGTCTTTTGCCGGGTGGTACGACACAGCCAGCACCAATAATCACCTCGGATTCAATGATAGCGCCGTCCATAATGATGGCACCGTTGCCAATCAAAACACGATCATGAATGGTGCACCCGTGTAATACTGTACGATGGCCAACAGTAACTTGATTGCCAATGGTGAGAGGCCAGCCGCCGGGGTTGAAGTCGCTGGCGTGGCTAATGTGTAAGATAGACCCATCTTGAATACTGGTGCGGCTACCTATGCGAATTTTGTGCATATCACCACGAATGACCGCGGTGGGCCATACGGAGCTGTCATCGCCTATTTCAACGTCGCCAATTACATGGGCGCCTTTGTTAATGTAAACCCGATCTCCTAGTTTTGGAGTGATACCTTTGAAAGAAGAAATATGATTTGCCATAACAAAAATCTCAGAGTAGAAGAGCTGGAAGTAAGTTGATTGAAATATACGGCTATCCTACCAGCCGTGTATTATGTACTCCAATAAATAATACCCAACCATGAGTAATCTAATGAACAACCCCTTGTTAATTGATTCTGACCTACCGATGTTTTCCGATATTTTACCTGAGCATGTTGAACCTGCTCTCGATGCAGTCTTGGAAGCCAGTCGTTATAAAATAACCGAGCTTGAAGCTTTGGGTGATGATGTTAGTTGGGATTCTTTAGTGATGCCTCTACAAGAGATGTCCGATCAATTGAATAATATGTGGTCGCCAGTTAGTCATTTAAATTCCGTTATGAATTCAGATGAATTAAGGGAGGCTTATACCCGTGGCTTGGATAAGTTAACGGCTTATTACACTGAGCTAGGGCAAAATAAAAACATTTATTGGGCCTACAAAAAATTAGCGAAAAGTGAAGAATTTCTTACCTTATCAAGGGCTCAAAAAACCACTATAGAAAATGAACTGCGTGATTTTAAGTTAGCGGGGGTGGCATTAGAAGGGGATGATAAGCAACACTATTCCAAAATTAAACAACGACTGTCCGAGTTGTGCACTCAGTTCTCAAATAATGTTTTAGACGCAACTCAAAGTTGGTTTAAGCAGATTGCGGAGAGCAAAAAATTAAAAGGCATACCTGATAATAATATTGCGTTATTTGCTCAGGCTGCCGAGCAAAAAAAATTGCCAGGTTATGTTATTGGATTAGATATTCCTTCTTATCTTGCAGTCATGACCTATGCCGAAGATCAGTCCTTACGTGAAGAAATATACCGCGCCTATTCAACTCGAGCTTCTGAATTTGGGGATGAGAAATTAAATAACACGGCACTTATTAAAGAAATATTAGCTCTGCGACATACGCTTGCTCAATTATTAGGGTTTGATAATTACGCAGAATTATCTCTTGCTACAAAAATGGCGGAAGAGTGTGATGAGGTGGAGAAATTTTTACTGGAGCTGACCGAAAAAAGTAAGCCTAACGCAGAGCAAGAAATAAAAGACCTTCAATTATTTTCAGAATCACTAGGAAACAAAGAGAATTTAAATGCGTGGGATATTCCTTATTACAGCGAGAAATTAAAACAAAAAACATTCTCTATTTCACAAGAAGAACTACGTCCATATTTTCCAATTGATAAAGTGATTGAGGGTTTATTTTCTATTACCAAAAAATTATTTGGTATCGATGTTGTAGCTGCCCAAACAAATGTTTGGCATTCCAATGTGAAGTTTTTCAATATTCAAAAAAGCGGAAAAACAATTGCGAGTTTTTATTTAGATTTATTTGCCAGAGATAATAAAAAAGGTGGCGCATGGATGGCCAGCTGCCGAGCACGCTATCTAAATCAAGATCAAAAGTTACAACTACCCGTGGCTTTTTTAGTGTGTAACTTTACGCCGGCATTAGGTGGTAAACCATCGCTGTTAACACATACTGAAGTGGTTACTTTATTCCATGAATTCGGTCACGGCTTGCATCACATGTTGACCAAAATGGATGTGGCCGCAGTGAGTGGTATAAATGGTGTAGCTTGGGATGCGGTAGAATTACCCAGTCAGTTTCTAGAAAACTGGTGTTGGGAGAAGCAAGCTTTAGAACTTATGTCATCACATTTTGAGACAGGACAAGCTTTACCTGATGAGTTATTAAATAATTTATTAGCGGCTAAGAATTTTCAGTCAGCAATACAAATGTTGAGGCAAGTTGAATTTGCATTGTTCGATTTTAAGTTGCATGAAAATTATAATCCTCAGGACACCATCTCAGTGCAAGAAGTGCTGGATGCTATTAGAGGTCAGGTAGCGGTTTTAATTCCACCCACGTTTAATCGCTTTCAAAATAGTTTTTCGCATATTTTTGCGGGTGGTTATTCCGCAGGATATTACAGTTACAAGTGGGCAGAGGTATTATCGAGCGATGCTTTTTCAAAATTCGAAGAAGAAGGAATTTTTAATTCAGCTACAGGGTTACATTTTTTAGAAAATATTTTAGAACGCGGTGGTTCTGAGAAAGCGATGGCATTGTTTGAAAAATTCCGAGGTAGAAAACCTGAAATCACCCCACTGTTGCGTCACAGCGGTATTTGTTAAGAGGATAGGATAATGGCATTTAATGTTATAAAACGATTTGTGGCTGGCGCTGTATGTCCAAGTTGTTCGGCAATGGATAAGCTGGTTGTGTTTAGTGAAAATAATAAAGATTATCGCGAGTGTGTTAGCTGCGGCTATAAAAGTGAAATGAACTTTAAACCGCAAGTGCGAGAGATGGATACGCGAGTAAATCAAACCGAAGAAAAAGTGCAGTCGGAAACGCAAGTCTTACAGTTTCCCCCAAAATAAAACTACGCGTTAATGTAAACGTCTATTTACGTGAACGGGTAGGCAGACCTCTACGTTCACTAAAGGATCGTTAGAAAAATCAAGCGCGATGGATAAGTCTTCTGCTAAACAAGGCCAGCGGGTTAATTCTTGTTGCCAGCCGCGTTGTTTATGTTCTTCAATGTAATGATTGAAGGCATCGGTTTGAAAGTTCTCTTTGTGCTGGATTACCTTTTTGACTGAGTGACGTACGGTATTATCCAACTCATTGGCGAAAGGCTCGCCGATCAAATGATGAATTATAAGATTGGCGCGTGTCATATCCATCGGCGTGAGGGGAATGCCACAAAGGCTGATTATATAGTCATTAATTTCTTCAATTAAGCGATGTGCTAAATACGCCTCATCCATTAAAGCATTCAGACCTTTATGATCTTGGATGAGCGTGGGCGGCTGAAAAAAATAATTGCGCGCAATATCCAGTAGCGGAGTTGTTTGGTGAGTTATACCCGCTTGATTACTGACCTCGTCAATAGCATCAATAAAGTCAGGTACGTGTTGTATATAGCGGGTAATAAACCGTACTAAAATTTGGCTACTGTTCTCTTTGGGTAGGCGAATACTGGTGTGCAGCCTAGAGCTATTATTTTCAAGTTGAGTTATTAATAAATGGGTTGAGCTTTCGTGATTTTGGGCTCGGCGAATGATTCTGCGAATATCATCCGCGTTGCCTGTGTTATGGGAAGCTCGTGTGGTCATAGTCTTAAATATTTACTAAAGAGTGCGTTAACTTTGATAGAACAAAGTATGGCTAAAAATAATGAGGCTATAAGATCAAATCCTTATATCTAAGTGGTCTATGACGAACCAAATTAATATATTGCTGTGGAAAACTGCTGTAGAGAGCCTATTACGCCAATGAAATTGACTTATATGGATTTGTGTGTCAAAAACTATGACTGTGACAATATGTCGCAACTAAAAAGGTTATTGGCATTCTATTCTGATACCTAAGATCACATTATAAAAATAACAGATAATTCGGAGACAACCGCGATGTTGAATAAAGTGGGACGGCCATTTGCTCGTCTGCTTGCGCTTGCCAGTATGGTAAGCGTACCTGTCCAAAGCTGGGCAGAAGAAGTGGAACGCTGGGGAATGAACATGACCCCAGGCGTGACATCAGTCAGCCAAGAGATTTACGGCTTACACATGGATATTTTTTGGTGGTGTGTGGGTATTGGTGTTGTGGTGTTTGGTGTGATGTTTTACACCATGATCGTGCATCGTAAATCGAAGGGTGCCAAAGCGGCTAACTTCCATGAAAGCACAGCGCTAGAAATATTATGGACCTTGGTGCCAATGATCATTCTGGGTGTTATGGCTTATCCTGCTACCAGTACGCTGCTAAAAATTTACGACACCAAAGATGCTGATATGGATGTCATGATCACGGGTTATCAGTGGAAGTGGAAGTATGAATATTTAGGTGAAGATGTCAGCTTCTTCAGTAATATGAATACTCCTCGCGATCAAATTGAGAATAGAGCGGTAAAAGGCCCTAACTATCTGTTAGAGGTCGATGAGCCGCTTGTCATCCCGGTGAAGAAAAAAATTCGCTTCTTAATTACCTCAAATGACGTGATTCACGCTTGGTGGGTACCTGCTTTTGCCGTGAAGAAAGACGCTATACCTGGTTTTGTTAATGATTCTTGGACTTATGTAGAAGAGCCTGGAATTTATCGTGGTCAATGTGCGGAGCTGTGCGGCAAAGATCATGGGTTCATGCCCATTGTGGTTAAGGCTGTTTCGCAGGCTGATTACAGTGAGTGGCTTGCAACTAAGAAAGCTGAAGTGGCGACTCTCAAAGCACTTACCGAAAAAACCTTCACTTTTGATGAGCTATACAGCCAAGGCGAGAGTCGCTACAACACCAGTTGTGCCGCTTGTCATGGTTCTGATGGTGAAGGTGGTGTTGGTCCAGCTATCAAAGGCAGCTTGATAGCAACAGGTGACATTACTGAGCATTTATCGATGGTGGTTAATGGCAGCAGCAAAAACCCAATGATGGCAGCTTATGGTCCCCAGCTTTCAGAAGTGGATATTGCTAGCGTGATTACTTATCAGCGGAGCGCATTTGGCAACAATATGGGTGACAGTGTTCAGCCAATTGATGTACTTAAATTCAAACAAAATAAATAAGGAGGTAAATGATGGCACACGGTCCAGCTAAAGGTTTTAGTCGGTGGTTGTTTACCACCAACCACAAAGATATCGGAACTATGTACCTATGGTTCAGTTTCGCTATGTTTTTATTGGGTGGCGTATTTGCATTAGTGATTCGCGCTGAGTTATTCGAGCCGGGTTTGCAAATCGTGGAACCTGAGTTTTTTAATCAAATGACCACCATGCACGGTTTAATCATGGTGTTCGGTGCGGTTATGCCAGCTTTTGTGGGTTTGGCAAACTGGATGATCCCGATGATGATCGGAGCCCCTGACATGGCGTTACCGCGCATGAACAACTGGAGCTTTTGGATTCTACCGTTCGCTTTCGCTATGCTGACATCAACCCTCTTTATGGACGGTGGGGCCCCCAATTTCGGTTGGACATTCTATGCCCCACTCTCCACTACCTACGCCCCACCTAGCGTAACCTTCTTCATCTTTGCGGTTCATATCATGGGCGCCAGCTCGATTATGGGGTCGATTAATATTATCGCCACCATTCTCAATTTGCGTGCGCCGGGCATGACTTTAATGAAGATGCCTTTGTTCGTCTGGACGTGGCTCATTACGGCTTATTTGCTGATAGCGGTTATGCCGGTACTCGCTGGCGTAGTAACTATGATGCTCATGGACATCCATTTTGGTACCAGCTTCTTTGATGCTGCGGGCGGTGGTGATCCAGTATTGTTCCAACATGTGTTTTGGTTCTTTGGTCATCCGGAAGTGTATATTATGATTTTGCCTGCTTTTGGTGTGGTGAGTCAGATTATTCCTACCTTCGCGCGTAAACCACTATTTGGCTATGCGTCTATGGTGTACGCCACCAGCTCCATCGCTTTTCTAAGCTTTATTGTTTGGGCTCATCACATGTTTACAGTGGGCATGCCGGTGGCAGGTGAGTTGTTCTTTATGTACGCAACTATGCTGATTGCCGTGCCAACAGGAGTGAAAGTTTTCAATTGGATTACCACCATGTTCAGAGGTTCAATGACCTTTGAAACACCCATGTTGTTTTCCATAGCTTTTGTAATATTGTTCACCATTGGCGGATTTTCCGGCTTGATGTTGGCGATAGCACCGGCTGATTTTCAGTACCACGATACTTACTTTGTAGTGGCTCACTTTCACTATGTGCTTGTACCTGGTGCGATCTTTTCCATTGTGGCGGCTGTTTATTATTGGTTACCTAAGTGGTGTGGCAATATGTACAACGAGACTATGGGGAAAACCCATTTCTGGTTGGCATTTATCGGCTTGAACTTAACTTTCTTCCCAATGCATTTTGTTGGTCTGGCGGGCATGCCTCGTCGAGTACCTGATTACGCATTACAGTTTGCCGATTTCAATATGATTGCCAGTGTTGGCGCATTCTTATTTGGCGCAGCACAAATACTGTTTTTATATAATGTTATTGCGACAATTCGTAGTGGTAAAAAAGCCACCGCTGAAGTTTGGGATAATCCTGAAGGCTTGGAATGGACGCTTGAATCACCTGCGCCATACCATACGTTCTCGGTACCACCTGAAGTTAAATAATAAAATTAGTGAGTGGTAGATAAGCTAATGGCGACAACACAGCAATCAACAACACGGATAGTGATAAAGCTAAGCGGTCTTGTTGTTGCTATGTTTGTTTTTGCTATTTGGATTATGCCACCGCTCTATGATGTGTTTTGTGAAGTAACAGGGCTAAACGGTAAAACTGGCAGTAAGTACGAGGCTGAGGTGATAGAAGTTGATACCAGTCGTAAGATTAAGGTTCAATTTTTGGCCACCAATAATGAAAGCATGCCTTGGTCATTTGCTCCAGAAGTTACCAGTATGGATGTTCATCCAGGACAAGAGATGGAGATCAAATATCTGGCAACCAATTCGACCCAGAGGGCTATGACAGCTCAAGCTGTGCCGAGTGTGGTGCCTTTTAAAGCAGCTGAGTATTTTCACAAAACCGAATGTTTTTGTTTTAACCAGCAATTATTACAAGCAGGAGAAAGTGCTGAACTGCCATTAAGATTTATTGTGGATCAGGATATTCCCCAGCAAGTACGAACGATTACTTTGTCATATACGTTGTTTGATATAACCAACAAATTTTAACCGCCACAACCATAACTAAAGCGGGGTAGAAGAAAGATGTCTAGTGAAGGTGTTTCTGAAAAAAGTGAAGTAGAAAGTTATTACGTGCCAGAACAAAGCAAGCTGCCAATATTTGCGTCCTTGGGCTTATTTTTAACTGTTTTTGGTGCCGCTAAGGCGCTTAATGGTGATGAAAATGGCTCAACGATTTTGTTTGCTGGGTTTTTATTGTTTGCTTTTGTTTTATGGCAATGGTTTTCAATCGTTATTAGCGAAAATATTGCGGGTATGAATAGCGCCCAACTCAAACGCTCGTATGTATGGGGTATGGGTTGGTTTATATTCAGTGAGGTGATGTTTTTCGCAGCATTTTTTGGCGCTTTGTTTTATCTCAAAAACTACTCAATACCTTGGTTGGGCGGTGAAGGTGATAAAGGCGTAAGTAATTTATTGTGGCAGAATTTTGAAGCGGTATGGCCTGTAATGATCACTCCCGATATGGCGGCTAATGGCGACGCGGCAAAAGTGTTTGGCCCAGAACAAAACATGAGCTTTTCTGAAGTTGAATCAATTTGGGGTTGGTTACCATTTTGGAATACGGTCGTTTTATTAACTTCCAGTGTGACAGTTCATATTGCACATACAGGGCTTAAAAATAATAACCGTAAAAAGTTTAACCTATGGTTGGGGCTGACCGTAGCTCTAGGGATTATCTTTTTAATATTACAAGCTGAAGAGTATTTAGAAGCCTATAACCACATGGGGCTAACATTAGAGTCTGGGATATACGGAACAACATTCTTTATGTTGACCGGTTTTCACGGCGCACACGTCACCTTGGGGACGTTCATGTTGTTGGTTATGTTTTTACGCTCTGTTATTAAAGGCCACTTCAAACACGAAGACAGCTTTGGTTTTGAATCCGCTAGTTGGTATTGGCACTTTGTGGATGTTGTGTGGGCTGGCTTGTTTATCTTTGTTTATATCTTAGGTTAATCTTTTACTCAGTACTGTGGGATGTTGGACCTCTATCCCATGGTGCTGAGCTACCAAGCTTGCCAGTGTTAAAACCATAAAAAATACTGATTAGAAGTAAGGCTGCCAAAGTAATGCGAATGCCAAGCGCATAGAGTGTTCTTTTTGATGCTGAGCCTTGATCTTTAAGCAGAAAAACAAACGCACTGCTCAGGCTGATTAATACAGCTACGAATAAAATTACAATAATAACCTTTAACCACATACCATCACCTAAATAACCTTTTGTTAGTGCAATTTTTTATGTCTCAAAGTAACCCTCAAGAAAGTAAAAAACTAGCGTTAACTCTGAATTGGAAAGTCACCGTTTTTGGTCTTTTGCTACTTCCTATATTAATGTACTTGGGTTTTTGGCAGTTAGATAGAGCAGATCAAAAACAACAATTACTGGATCAGGTTGCACAGCAAAAACAGCTGCCAGTAGTCGATGGCTTTCCAAACGATGGCAGCTTACAGCACAGAAAAATAAAACTAACGGGCCGTTTCGATCAGCGAAAATATTGGTTGCTAGATAATAAAGTGCTTAGGGGACGGGTAGGTTACGAAATTGTATCTCCCTTTATACTGAATAATAAATCCGTAGCCTTGGTTAATCGGGGCTGGGTTCAAGCGCCGCCGACGCGAGATAAGTTACCCGATGTCTCTATTCCAAAAGGTGACATGACGATTACCGGTTATCTGCATCAGCCAACTAATAATAAAATGATAAATAACATCGAACGCAGTATTGGTTGGCCAAAGCGTATCCAGAAATTAGATCTTTCGTTATTAGAACATCAATTTGGGCAAGCCTTTATCCAATCTCATATTTTAAGAATATCCGCTACAAATAGTGCAGCGCTTGAGGTTGATTGGAAAATTGTTAATAGTAGTACCGCTAAGCATCAAGGCTATGCAGTGCAATGGTTTTTAATGGCAGCGGTTTTATTGATTGCTTTAATATTTGCCAATAGTAATTTAGCGGAAGTTTCAGGATTTAAAAAAAACCATTAGGATTTTAAAAGTAAATTGATTGTGAGTGACACTATGACTACAGCGACACCTGGTTCAAATACACCAATCTCAGACACACCAAAAAGTACAAAATTTAAAGTTAAAGGTTGGCTCGTTGTAGCGGCGATTTTATTGCCCATGTTGAGTGCCTATCTAGTTTTCAAAACTGGTGTTGGTATGCCAGAGGGCACGATGAACAAAGGCGAATTATTATTGCCGGCTACATCAATCACTGATATAGATATGTATACCAATAACGGTGAAAAGTTAGATGTAATTGCTGAGAAAAAATTGTGGCGTATGTTTATCGTCAGTACTGATGAATGTGCGGAAATCTGCCGTAAGCAACTGTATCTTTCTCGCCAAGTCCATATTCGACTTGGAGAAAAAGCGATACGCGTGGAGCGAATATTTTTGAATGCAGGTGCACCATTATCAGATGAATTTAAGCAGTATTTAAAATCAGAGCACCCACGGTTAACCGCATTAAATATTAACCCTGAGCAATGGCGAAGTACATTCAAGCAAACTTCGATAGAGCAAGACAGTTTAGATGGCAGCCATGTGTATTATGTCGATCAGGAAGGCTTTGCCATGATGAGCTATAACGAAACTCATGAAGGTGCGGACCTACTGTCTGATATAAAACGTTTATTAAAATATTCATACGAAGAGTGACAGCCATCATCATGAAGCGTTTAACGGCTCTTTCAAACCAATCGAGACTGGTACTTTTATTTATCCTGTTGGCGGCTATCGTTGTTTCATTGGGGGCCTTTACTCGGTTGGTTGATGCCGGTCTCGGTTGCCCTGATTGGCCTGGCTGTTATGGCCATATTATGTGGCCTGAGTCACAAGCTGAAATTGATGTGGCGCAACAAGCTTTTCCCGATGCCCCAGTCGATACCGATAAAACTTGGCCGGAAATGGTGCACCGTTATTTCGCCAGTGCCTTAGGTTTCTGCATCTTGTGTATGACGGTGTTCAGTTGGCGACAGCGGAGTGAATCTCACCAACCGGTTAAGCTGATCACAGGCCTTTTAGTTTTGGTTATTGTCCAGGGATTGTTTGGTATGTGGACAGTCACTCTAAAGTTATGGCCGCAAGTCGTTACTGTCCATTTGCTTGGGGGCTTCAGTACGCTGAGTTTATTGTGGCTGTTGTTTTTACGCTTAAGTCATCGTGATTGGCAAGTTAAGACGAGCTTATTGAGTCTAGATAAAGCGCAGTTTTTACGCCTACGGTTATTGGCAAGCAAGGCCTTGATAGTTGTTGTGCTACAAATATCATTAGGTGGCTGGACGACATCTAATTATGCTGCACTGGCATGCATTGATTTTCCAACGTGCCATGGTGAGTGGTTGCCGACGGCAGATTTTGTCGAAGGCTTTAATATTACCCAAAAGATCGGGCCTAATTATCTGGGTGGCATGTTGGATAATGATGCCCGCACCGCCATTCATTGGACTCATCGACTTGGTGCTTTATTAGTGTCTATAGTCAGCGTCATACTAATGGTACTCTTGTGGCGAACCGGCAATAAAAACTTACGTATTCTTAGTGCCGCAACTGGGGTGATATTGTGCTTGCAAGTCGCCTTAGGAATCACCAATATAGTTGCGGTGTTACCGCTGTCAGTGGCCGTTGCTCACAATGGCGTCGGAGCGATTTTACTTCTGGTAATGGTGACAGTTAATTATCGTTTGTATTGTCATACGGCAATATCAAGTCCAGAAAAACAATAAAAAGTTATAACAACAAAAATTTAAAATAATAAAAACCCAAAACAATACTATAGGTTAAGGCATGAATAATAACGCCGCAGCAGCAGAGCAAAGTGTAAGTTCATCGATAGTTTGGCGAGACTATTTAGAATTGTGTAAGCCGACGGTTGTCGCGTTGATGATACTGACCTCAATTATTGGCATGTTGTTGGCTAGCCCCGGAATGATCTCGTTGAAAGTGTTAATTCTCGGTAATTTAGGTATTGCGTTGTGTGCTGGGTCGGCGGCCGTTGTAAACCATTTGGTTGATCGTCAGATTGATTTGAAAATGCAGCGTACGCTTAATCGACCTATAGCAACGGGCCGAATAGATCCTATCAGAGCTATGTTATTTGCTGCCGTGCTTGCGGTTACAGGCATGGCCATTTTGTTGTATTTCATTAATGCGACAACAGCATGGTTAACACTTGGTTCATTATTGGGTTACGCCGTGGTTTACACGTTATTTTTGAAGCGAGCGTCACCTCAAAATATTGTGATTGGTGGTATGGCTGGTGCTGCGCCACCACTACTAGGTTGGGTGGCGGTAACAGGAGAAATACAAGGCTATGGTCTGTTGTTGATGCTGATTATTTTTGCGTGGACCCCTCCGCATTTTTGGGCTTTGGCGATACACCGTAAAGACGATTACGCCAATGCCGAGATACCCATGCTGCCAGTGACGCATGGTGAGCACTACACCAAAATTCATATTTTGCTTTACACCATCATTTTGTTTGCCGTAACCATGTTGCCTTATGTAACCGGTATGATGAATTGGCTGTATCTATTGGGTGCGGTTGTGCTCGGTGCAGGATTTTTATATTGGGCCGTCGTACTACTCGTTACAGATCGGGCAAATGCGGGGATGGAAACCTTCAAGTATTCCATCATCTATTTGATGGCACTGTTTGTTATTATGTTGCTAGATCATTATCTATTACCGATTAATTTAGCCGCACAATTGTAATGACTGACAGACAAACCAGCTTAGATGATCAGCAGCGTAACGGCGTTCGTTATACCGTTATAGCTATTGTCGTTTTTATTTGTGTGGTGATGGGATTATTTTTAAATAAAATTTCTGTTCCGCGAATTTTAAGTGATGCGGATCTGCGCTTGAACGGCACGTTCGTTTTCGAAAAGCCACGCATATTTAAAGACTTTACGCTTCGAGATCAACATGGCGATATCTTTAAGTTACAACAACTAGAAGGTAAGTGGAGTCTGCTTTTTTTCGGCTACACCGGTTGTCCCGACATTTGCCCAACGACGATGACATTACTGAAGCAGGTAAAAGACCAACTCAACGAAGAGATCCGTGAGCAGGTACAATTTATTATGGTCAGCGTCGATCCCGCCCGCGATACAGTCGATGTATTAGCTCAATACATACCGTATTTTGATGCTGAATTTATTGGCTTAACCGGTGAATTTCTGGATGTAAAACGCTTTGCTACTCAGCTTAATGCGGCATTCATGAAAGTCAGAACTGGCGACGATCCACAAGATTACTCCGTTGATCATAGCGCTAACATTGTGCTGATTAATCCAAAAGGCCATTACCACGGTTTTATTAGGGCACCGCTCGATGGATCGCGTATCAAGCTAACGCTGCAATCCATTGTGACGCGCTTTAACTAATAGTTTGTTATTAAGCGGTCGGTTTACGCAATAAGCTGATTAAAAATAAACTGCTGCTGGTAAGCACTGCCGATGGGCCAGCAGGTGTGTCCCAATAATAAGACAACCCCAAACCCCCCGCGATTGAAAACATGCCAATCACACTGGCAAGCACGGCCATCTGCTCTGGAGTAGAAACCCAGCGACGACTGGTTGCGGCGGGTATGATCAGTAGAGCGGTAATTAATAAGACCCCTACTATCTTCATGGCAATAGCGATAACGAGGGCCAGCATCAGCATTAAGGCCACTTTCGTTGCCGCAACGGGCACACCTTCAACCTGAGCCAACTCTTCATGAATGGTGATGGAAATGAGAGGCTTCCAGAGCCAAATTAATAAAGGCAGAACTATGGCTATGGTGGAGGCAATAATCCATAAGTCAGCAGTGTTAGCCGCGAGAATATCCCCGAAAAGGTAGGCATTTAAATCTATCTGGCCGCGATTAAACACGCCAACAACAACCAGGCCGAGAGCCAGAGTGGAGTGTGACAAAATGCCCAAGAGGGTATCCGTAGCGATGGTTTGGTTGCGTTGTAGGGCAATCAAGAGCAGAGCGATAATCAGACAACAAACAATGACGGCCAGATTCACATTGATGGATAAAATCAGTCCCAACGCGATACCTGTTAGTGCTGAGTGGGCAAGAGTATCGCCAAAATAAGCCATCCGGCGCCATACCGCGAATGAGCCTAATGGGCCTGCTAATATCGCCACTCCGCAACCGGCCAGTAACGCCGTAATAATAAAATCAGGCATTGGGCTGATCTCCATGGGAGCATTTTCCGTGATCAGTCCCAGACTCATCGTGCACATGGTTGTGGTGGTGGGTATAGCCAACCACACCGGTAGTCTGATGTTGACCAAACAGATCTAAGTACGCAGGGTTGCTGGTGACGGTTTCTGGATGGCCGTGACAGCAAACGTGCTTATCAAGACAGACGACCGTGTCGGTACTGGCCATAACCAGATGTAAATCATGAGAAATCATTAGCACGCCGCACTGAAGCTCATCGCGTATTTGGCAAATCAATTGATACAACTCGCGCTGGCCAACCACGTCGACACCTTGGACGGGTTCATCTAAAACCAACAGTTCAGGCTTTTGTAATAACGCCCGCGCGAGCAAAACCCGTTGAGTTTCTCCCCCTGATAAACGATAAATAGGCTGCGATAAAAGATGGCCAATACGAGTCAGCTCAGCGATTTCAGTAACGGTAAATGAAGACTTAGGCGCTAGCTTTAAAAAGCGGTCAACACTTAACGGTAGGCTTGAATCTATTTGAATTTTTTGTGGCATGTAGCCAATTCGTAATCCGGACTGGCGGATAATCTGGCCAGCGGTAGGTTTTAGTAAGCCCAGGATCAACTTTACTAGAGTTGTTTTGCCGGCCCCATTGGGACCGATTAAGGTAACTATCTTATTGGCTGAAAGGCTCAGAGACACATCGTCCACAATCACTTGGTCGTTAACGCTAAATCGCAGATCATGAGTTTGAATCAATGGGTGTTCAGTCTGATTCATTATTTTAGTGTGAAGCATAAGTCTTACTCGCCGCCCGCTTGCTGGCACTCTTGGCAATGACCCATAAGTTCGACGGATTGAGCTGACAGGGAAAACTGAAATTCAGCAACGGCATGATCTATAGCGCCAGTGAGTTGATCGGTTGAAAACTCAATAGCCACGCCACAGTCCTCACAGATCAAAAAGTTATTGGCGTGCTGTTGTTGTGGATGAGTGCATCCTACAAAGGCATTCAATAAATTAATGCGGTGTATCAAACCCTGCTCTAATAGGAAGTCTAAGGCTCGATAGACGGTAGGCGGCGCTACCCGACGAGTTGACTGCTGCGCCAGAATTTCCATTACCGCATAAGCACCCAAGGGTTTATGGCTTTGCCAAACAATGGTTAATACCTGTTCACGTAACGGAGTAAGACGAGCACCATTGGTGTTACAAATACTGTGGGCAGCGGCCAAAGCGCTGTCGATACAGTGGTGGTGATCGTGTTTTTGGCTGGCAATGGATACGGCAGAGTGCATAAGTTAAAGGTTCAGCTCGGTACATTTGAATAATAATAGTATGTTATCATATAACATAAGTTTTTCCTCTGGTGTTGATTGATGTTTTTAGTGATTCGATTGTTTTTGGTTATATCTTTGAATTTGATAGTGGCTTCAGTTGTGGCAACCCCTGACAGTACAGGTGACGTCAATACGGCAGGTGACACCAAGGAGAAGACTCAAAGCCTACACCTAGTGACGAGCAATAAACCCTTAGCTTTGATTGCTCAAGAGATAGTGGGTAATTATGGTGAAGTGGTTAGTTTGCTGAAGGCGGGGCAGTCTCCCCATGATTTTTCTTTGCGTATCTCTGACCGTAAACGCTTGGCCGATGCCGACTTGTTGATTTGGATCGGTGCAGGAATGGAGCCGTATTTAGAAAAATTAATGTCTAATAAAACCACGCACCAGCAGTTGCGTATGGATTCATTGTTTCAAAAATCACAGTTCGAACATAAGCACGATTCGCATGCGCACGGGAGTAATTTTCATTATTGGCTTAACCCTCAATACGCAGAGCGTATGGCTAAGCTAATCACACAACGATTAATTGAATTCAGGCCAAAACAAGCTGAAACGTTCATCAAAAACCTGCAGCAATTTGAGCAAAAATTACAGCAAGTCGACCTTCATATTCAGCAAACCATAGAAGCTAAAAACTTTGAGAGTTATGGCGCTGTACATGCGGCTTATGATTATTTTATAGAGTATTACCACCTGCCAGAGCCTTACTTAATCAGCTATTCAACGGAAACAGCACCCAGTGTTAAACGCTTGCTGGAAGTGAGAAGAATATTGCCGAAGGATAGCTGTTTGTTGGTCGAGCCTGAACACGCGCAAGGTTGGCCTACTCAATTAGCAGCTAGGGAACAATTTCGCTTGGTTGTGGTTGATACTTTAGCGGGTAAACCGGACTATTTAAGTTATTCACACTGGTTAGCCGAGTTTGCTGAGACTTTTATCGAGTGTGCGGGTCAATAAATAATAATTTTTAAGGAAATGATATGCGTCTAACAACAATCTTGGTGATGACAATTGTAGGATTATCTCTAATGGGATGTTTAGGTATTCCAGATTTACCGGGGCCAATAGGGATCCCCGGTCTTTAAAAGATTTAGCCTGAAGGCCTATGGATTAGTGGGCCTCATCCCAGTTATCACCCACACCCACATCGACCACTAAGGGAACGCTCAGCGCCATAGCGTCTTCCATAATGCGTTTGATACCTTGGCTGACCTGCTCTAGTTCTTCATCAGGCACTTCTAATACCAATTCATCGTGAACTTGCATAATGACTTTGGAGTTTAGGTTTTTGTCTTTAAGCCAAGCATCGACGCTGATCATGGCGAGCTTGATGATGTCTGCGGCGGTGCCTTGCATGGGTGCATTAATAGCGGTGCGTTCAGCGGCTTGGCGGCGCATACCGTTACTTGAATTGATTTCAGGTAAATACAGGCGGCGGCCTTTTAGTGTTTCAACATAGCCCTGCTCAGAGGCTTCAACGCGGGTGTTGTCCATGTAGGACTGTACTCCTGGGTAACGTTCAAAGTACAAATTGATATAGTCTTGCGCTTCGTAGCGTCCTACATTTAATTGTTTGGCCAATCCAAAAGCTGACATGCCATAGATCAAACCAAAGTTAATGGCTTTAGCGCTGCGACGTTGCTCGGTGGTTACTTGATCGATGGGGCAGCTAAATACTTCAGCCGCGGTGGCCTTATGCACATCGAGACCTTGGCTGAACGCATCTTGTAAACCTTGGTCGCCAGAGAGGTGAGCCATTATTCTCAATTCAACTTGAGAGTAATCGGCGGCTACAATCTTGTGACCTTTAGGTGCGATGAAGGCTTGGCGAATACGGCGGCCTTCTTTTGAGCGAATTGGAATGTTTTGCAAATTTGGGTCAGAGGATGATAAACGTCCCGTGGCGGTTACGGCTTGATGGTAGGAGGTGTGAACCCTGCCTGTTGCAGGTTGAACCATTTTTGGTAATTTATCCGTATAGGTCGATTTAAGCTTTGATAACCCGCGATGCTCAATTAAAAGTTTAGGCAACTCATAATCCAGTGCCAGCTCTTGCAGCACCTCTTCGGCCGTTGAAGGCGCACCCTTGGGGGTTTTCTTAATGACGGGCAGTTCTAATTTCTCAAACAAAATAACCGCCAGTTGCTTGGGAGAACTGAGGTTAAATTCTTCGCCGGCCAGGGTGTACGTTAGTTTTTCCAATTCGGATAAGCGCTCGCCTAATTCAATGCTTTGTTTCCCCAGCAAATTCACATCGAGTAACGCGCCAGTGCGTTCAATATCAGACAATATAGGCAATAGAGGCAGCTCGATCTCGGTGAATACCCGCTCAATATTGGGCTCATTGTGCAATTGTGGCCACAAGGTTTGATGCAGGCGTAGAGTAATATCAGCATCTTCTGCTGCATAAGGTCCTGCTTCTTCCAGCGTGACTTGGTTAAAGGTTAATTGCTTGGCACCTTTGCCGGCAATGTCTTCAAATTTAATGGTACTCATCTCTAGGTGCTTATTGGCCAGGGTGTCCATGTCGTGCCGACCACTTGTGCTGTTCAATACATAGGACTCGAGCATGGTGTCGTAAGTGATACCACGTAATTGGATACCATGATTGAGGAGTACGCTGCGATCGTATTTTAAATTCTGACCTACCTTTTTGAGATTATCGTCTTCTAATAATGGTTTAAGTGCCGCTAATACAAGGTCTTCGTCGAGCTGTTGCGGTGCATCCATATAGTCATGTGCAAATGGAAGATAAGCGGCATGACCGGCTTCCACAGCAAAGGATACCCCGACAACACGAGCTTCCATATAATCCAAACTCGTGGTTTCAGTATCGAAGGCAATGAGCTCAGCACTTTTTAATCGCGCCAGCCAATCATCAAAATCTTCTTGGGTAAGAATAAGGTCGTAGTGTTTTTCAATGTCGATTGCGGGTGCTGAGCTTACAGCTTCATTATTATTTGTTGCTGTTGCTGTTGCTGTTGCTGTTTGCGTACTCACGTTTTCAAGATCGCTAACCCAAGTCTTAAACTCTTGCTCTTTGAACAGCTCAAGCATTTGTTGGTTATCAACGGGGTCATGCTTAAAATCAGCGGGTCCGAAGTCTAATTCAACATCGACTTTAATGGTGGCGAGTAAATAAGAGAGGTAAGCCGAGTCTTTATGCTCGGCTAGTTTTTCAGGCATTTTCTTAGCACCACGAAAATCAAGTGTTCGCACGGCTTCAAGATCGGCGTAGATGGCATCTAAGCTGCCAAGATTTTGCAGCAGGCCCAAAGCGGTTTTTTCGCCAACGCCTGGGACGCCGGGAATGTTATCAACCTTGTCACCCATCAGTGCTAGAAAATCGATAATGAGGTTGGCGGGAATACCAAACTTTTCGATCACTCCGGCTTCATCCATATGGACATTGGTCATCGTATTCACTAGCGCAACATGAGGTGATACCAGTTGCGCCATGTCTTTATCGCCAGTGGAAATAATCACATCAATGCCTTGTTGAGTAGCTTGATGGGCTAAGGTGCCGATAACATCATCGGCCTCAACGCCGTCAATAATGAGTAGAGGTAATCCCATCGCGCGAATAATGTCGTGAATGGGTTTGATCTGACAACGCAGCTCATCGGGCATGGGGGGGCGTTGGGCCTTATATTCAGGATAAATATCATCGCGGAACGTTTTACCTTTGGCGTCAAAGATAACGACCACAGTACTGCCGGGAAAATCTTTGTCCATGCGCCTCAACATGTTAATAACACCTTTCACCGCGCCGGTAGGCACGCCTTTAGAGTTGGTGAGAGGAGGTAGGGCATGAAAGGCACGATAGAGATAAGATGAGCCGTCGACCAGTATCAGTGGAGCTTCAGACATAAAAAATTCCGCTTGAGATAGAAAGAGCGGTATTCTCTATCAGGCAGGCAATAAGAACAAACAGAACCGTAAAATTATTTAATTAAGTCCACTCTGTCTATGAAGTTAGGCGGAAAATATTGAACTCGGATGAGTTGCAGAACCTTAACTCCCCCTCAAGAACAGCGCTTAATTGCCGATAAACTAGTAGAGTTTTAATGTCTGTACTTAAAGCCGCTACGATTGGCTTGGGCCTCATTTTGGTCAGAGTTGTTGGATTAATGTGGTCGATGTTGGTTTTTTATAAAAAATTGAGATGTTCACTATGTGGTTAGCTCACCGGTTTGGAGCGCGAAGTCAAAAACTTATTAAGCCCAGTGTGCCTATGGCGGTGCTGGTGTTTATGGTTGGCTGCGCGGTGACTCCCAAGCCGTTAAGCCCAGAAGAAATCAGCCAAATTAACGCAGAAGACAACACCATAATTAAGCACTTAACTCCGGTTATTTCAGGAGCTCTCACTTTAGATCAGGCGGTTGAACGTGCTTTGAAATACAACCTTGATCATCGGGTTGCTATCTTTGAGCGGGCCTTGGCTGAAGGGGACTTGGCGGTAAGTCGTTTTGATATGATGCCTAAAGTTCTATCTGAAGCCGGTTATGCTTGGCGTGATAATGATTACGCTCGAACCGGCCTTGATGGCACTGTTTCTGTTTCTAGTGACACGTCTAACAGAACAACTGATACGACCTTCTACTGGAGCCTACTTGATTTTGGAATGGGCTATTACAACGCCCAAGAAAGTGCTGATAGGGTGTTGATCTCCAAAGAGCGCCGCCGGAGAGTGACCCTGAATCTCATCCAAAGCGTAAAATCGGCTTTTTGGCGAGCCGCCGCAGCGCAAAGGCTCAGTGAGCGAGTTGCCGCTACTATAAAAGCAGCTGACCAAGCGTTGGAAAGTTCGCGCCGAGTGTCTAGCAGCCATATTAAGTCACCGGGTAATGCGTTGCGCTATCAACGCGCACTGCTTGAAAATTTACGTTTATTAGAGAGTGTTAACGCTGAATTGGTCTCTGCCCGTAGCCAGCTAGCTGGGCTAATTGGAGCTGAGCCTGGCAGTCACGTTAAACTCATTTTCCCCGACGATTACCAGCCGACCAAATTAAATGTACCGGTTTCACGCTTGGAAGAATTTGCTTTAATCAACAACCCAGATCTACGCATAAGTCATTATCAAAGTCGCATTGCCGTAACGGAAACTCATAAAGCTTTGCTGTCTATGCTGCCAAATCTGTCGTTTGATTATGGGGTTAATTACGATGATGACAGCTATATCATCAATGATAGTTGGTTGGATGCTGGATTTAAGGCGAGCTACAATTTGATGGGTATTCTGTCTTACCCACAGCGCAGTAAACAAGCCAAGTTAGGGGTGGATCTTGCGAAAGCCAAACGCATGGCCATTCAGGTGGGAGTGCTCACCCAATTACATTTGTCGCTACAAGAGCATAAAAGTGCCTATAAGCAATATTCTCGCGCCAGTGAAATATTTATTGTGGAGGATAAGTTGGCACAGTTATCGGCCAACTTAGAAAAAAGCCACATGACCAGTCGTTTAGATCGTATTTCGAGTGACGTGAACGCCATTCTTAGTGAAGTGAAGTTATTTAATGCTATCGCGGACGTTGCAGAGTCAAACGTCCGTATTCGTACGACCATCGGCGGGCGCTGGCAAGATATGGATGCCAGCTACCCACAGGCTCAGAAGCTGGCGAACGAGACCACAAAGCCGATGAAAAGTGTTGAGGCGGTTAAAAGTACAAGCCTGAATAACACCAATAAAAGTGTCAATAAACGAGGCATCAAACCGGGTATGTGGGCGCAAATTGGCGCCTATAAGCAGCAGTCTAATGCTGAACTGAATCGGATTGAATTTGAGAAACAGCTCAATAGCGATAAGCCATCAAGCATTAAAGATTCCCACGCGGTAATTGTGTTACACAAAAATTTATACCGAGTTTTGGTGGGTCCATTTAAGCAGAAAGACTCGTCCCCACAAGCAAGTGCTCTAGCAAAGTTGGTAGGACATGACGTGGTGGTTAAAGAGATAAGACGTAAATTATGATGGTCGCGTTGTTACGATTAAGGTGCTTTTTGATGTGGCTATTGGTGAGCTTACTGCCCGTTAGTGGAGTGGTTTTGGCCCAAGAGCAATTTGCGCTGGATAATCGAGAAATTCGAGCACAGTTAGTCCCTAGCAGACAAACTCAGTTGTCCGCCGAAATAGGAGCCGTAATCAAAAGCATATCGGTTCATGAGGGGGATCGTTTTAAGCAGCATCAAGCGCTCATTACCTTTGATTGTGCGTTGCAGGAAGCCCAAATGGGCAAAGCCAAAGCCCAACTTGCTGGTGCTGAAAATATTCACAGAGGCAACCAGCATTTGTCGACGCTCGATGCGATTGGCCAAGTAGAATTACAGAGCAGTAAAATCGAGGTGCGTAAGGCCAAAGCGGATATTGTATATCTGGATGTCAGCCTTAAAAAGTGCCAAATAAACGCCCCCTTCCCTGGCCGAGCTGGTGAACTTCAGGCACAAGAGCAGCAATACGTAAGAATGGGTCAGCCGTTATTGGATATTTTTGATGATTCAGTTTTTGATCTTGAGTTTATCGTTCCATCACGCTGGCTTACGTGGTTTGAGCTAGGCTATAAGTTCAATGTTTATATTGATGAAACAGACAAAACGTATCCCGTAACATTATCGCGGTTATCGGGTCGTGCTGATCCAGTTAGCCAGTCGATAAAAGCGATTGCTGTGGTGGAGGGCGAATATCCAGAATTAATCGCCGGAATGAGCGGCCGAATCATGATCCCGCCGCGCGAATAGACCATGCCCCGGAAGTTATTATGCCCAACAACAGTAGTCCCTATAGACCTAATAGAAATCTGAATCGCTCTGCTCCGGGAATGATGCGATTAGAGCAACGAATCATGTTTGATGGCGCAGTGGCCGATACGACGGCTGAGGTCATAAATGATGTGCCTGAACTTGAGCTTGTCAGTGAGCCGCAGGTTGATGAGCCCGTAGAAGCTGAATCGACAGAAACTCAATCAACAAGATCACAATCAACCTCTTCCTCTAGCCTGCTGAATATTGTCGCGCCACTCACCCAATTCAATAAAATCGACTCTGCCCGCGAACTGGTTGTGGATCATTTGAATCAATGGTTCGAAAGTTCGGACTATCTGGTTCAGGCGCAGCTAATATTTAGTGCCGATGCTGGGAGCAGCTCGTGGCAAAACAATGCGCTGTCTTTACGCCAAGATGTTATTAGCGGCGATTATACTATTCGGGTAGAAGTGCGTAGTGATAATGAACTAGATGGTTTACAGGGCGCTTATAGCCCCGAGGGTACAGCTGGTGAGGCAACCATATACCTCAATCAAAATTGGTTAAGCAGCGCCACAATAGAAGCCGTTGAAGCGGTTTTATTGGAAGAGATCGGTCATGATTTTGACTCACGTTTAAATGAAGGCTTAGATACCCAAGGTGATGAAGGCCACGCTTTTGCTGGTTTATTGCTGCACGGTGAAACCAATTATGCCTCGGCAATAGCCGATACCGATCAGCAAACGATAGTGATCGATGGGCAGTCGTTATTGGTAGAAGGAGCGGCACCATACAATATTGTGCAAGTAACCTATGTGCCGATGGAAGAAGCCGACATAGAAACAGCACTGAATACAATCTCCGGAAGTGCAAGTACAACAATAACAACCACAATTGCGATTGGTGTTTCGGGAAGCGGCACTGTTGTGGTTTACGATCATTGGGAAGATGGTTACGAGATCGATCTGAGTAATCCGTTGCAAGCGACTACGTTAATATGGGGAGATGGTGACTTAACTAATGGTGTTGCACCGGGTACTGCCGATGATCTTATTTTAGTGGATCAGCCCCTCATCATTCAAAACGATGTAGTTTTGGCTAGCCCACAACCCACGGACTTTGACGCTAAAGATCGTATCGCGTCAACCGGGCCCATCAGCTTGACAAGAGCTGGGTGGGGATCGGCTAATTCTACAAGCTTAGCGGGTGGCGTTAATTTAATTGACAGCGCCAATGGCGGTACAAATTATGTTATTCCCATTGGTGAAAGCCTTCTGATTGATGGGTCGATAACCATTTTCCAGTATACGTCAGCCCATTTAATTGCTTACCAAGATGGTACCAGTGTCGATATAGATCTCGATGCGGATGGTGGTGTAGATACCACGATCACCTTAAATCAGGGTGAGACCTATTTTGTGGATGGTGGTCTTGAGGCCGGCGCTACAATTACGGCTGATCAAGATATTGGTGTCTATCTCTTGGCGGGTAATAGCAGCACGGAGAATCGTTGGTTTACGGTAGCGCCAGTGGAACAATGGTCGGACAGTTATTATGCGCCAGTGGTACAGACCTCTACAACACGGGTATTTGTGTTTCTTTATAACCCAGGTGCGACGCCTATCGATGTAACCTATGAATCCATCGATGGCTCAGGGCTTGTTTCTACGACTGTCACACTTGCAGCAAACTCGTCTGAATATGTCGAAATGGCAAGATCAGCAGGGCATTTTTATACTCAAACGGGTGAAAGCTTTTCGGCGCTTGGTGTGGTGGATTCTAGTTTAAACAGTGACTGGAGTTACACCCTTAACGCCACTAATTCTTTAACTTCAGAGTTGATTGTACCTTGGGGGCCAGGTAGTCCCAGTCTAGCTACGAATGAAAATCCCGCTTGGATCACCGCAACAGGTGATACAGAACTGTATATTGATAGTGCCACCGCTGAGGTCTACAGCATAGATTCAGCAGGCGTTTCTAGCGCGGTGGTAGGGGTTATGATGGCGCCCGATACCTATCGGTACAGTATTGATCGGCTGCAATCCTATCGTGTGTTTGACAC
Organism: Cellvibrionaceae bacterium; assembly: GCA_034112445.1. GTDB lineage: Bacteria > Pseudomonadota > Gammaproteobacteria > Pseudomonadales > Cellvibrionaceae > Pelagadaptatus. The sequence goes on from JAWUVI010000035.1 coordinate 30,650, forward strand.
AAGTGATAATGATCAGTCGGGCTTGCGAATCTATACAGTAGACGGAGTTAGTTTGAGTGCCGCATGGGGGGCGGATGCTTCTAGGGGATCTAGCTTTGATATCGGCACGTCGATCAGCCCGTTCCCGACTTACAGTATTTACAAAAGTGTAAAAGAATCTTTTCCTGGTGTCAGTGATGGTGATGGCTTAATTGAACTAGGAGAACAAATTGAATACTCATTGACGGTAGAAAATGGCCTGTTAACGGATTTATTCAATATCAATATAACGGACACTCTTCCGACCAGTGGGATGGTTACTTACGTTCCCTCAAGCACTGTATTGACTGTTTATGATACAGATGGCTCTGTACTGGTAACCAACTCTATTGCTGATGTCGCTAGTGATTTACCGTTGCTGGGAGCGGGATACACCATTGCTGATACCAATCCGTCATTGATTGGTAGCCAAGGAATAGCCAATGGTCAGACGATAACAATAACGTATAGGGCTCAGGTAAGTGACGTTGTCAACCAAGCTATGGCTGACGCTAATTTCAACATCTCTTCAAGTGCTGGTTTGGGTGGGAATGAGCTTGATGGCTCACCAATTTCTTCAAAGGCGGCCAGTGCTGTATTTACGTTGAGCCTTTCTTCTGATCCAGAGGTTATTGTTCTGGATACTAATGATACTGCCGCGGGGGATGAGAGCGTTCCTGAAGACACCTTTTTGGTGGGTCGCAGTTTTAGTCTGTTACCCCTAGGCAATGTTGCCCAGTTGACGTTTGATGGAACCACAGTGATTTCAGTTGCTGATTTAACCAATACAGTGACTAACCCTATTAGCATTGCTACCACTGAAGGGCAGCTGATCATTACTGGGTTTAACGTGGCGACGGGTGAGGTTACATACACCTACCATCCCACGGGATCATTTAGAGATCACAGTGCAGGAGATATAGTCGATAGCATTAATATTGAAGTGACCGATGGCTTGGCGGGAACCGCTAGTAATAACTTGGACATTTTCATTACGCCTGTACCTATCGTTATTATTGATGACAATAATGCTGCGCTTACTGGTGAGGAGAGTGTCCTAGAGAATCAAGTATTAACGTCTAAAAGCTTTGTTGTTCGCCCCTTAGGAGATGTCGTCAGATTAACCTTTGATGGCACAACCGATGTAACGGTTGCCCAATTGCTTACCGCAAATATTACCCCTGTTGTGGTAGCAACAGGTAAAGGGGAGTTAACCATTACCAATTTTGATGCTGTAACAGGTACGGTGACCTATGACTACGACCCTACGGGCACGGAGTGGGATCACAGTTCCGGTGAGGTTATTGATAGCATCAACATTGAAGTCACCGACGGTTCAAACGCAACAGCCAATAGCACGTTGGATGTTTTAATTGGTGGCGCAGTTAGAATTATTATTGATGATAACAACACCCCGTTTACGGGTGACGAAAGTGTGGTTGAAGACAGCTCTATACTGAATCGAACATTCCGAGTATTGCCTTTGGGCGATGTCGCTCAATTGCTTTTCAATAGCACAACGGTAGTATCTGCGGCCCAATTGGCTACGGCGAATACGGCGGCTGTTGGGGTAATCACCACCGAGGGAACACTAACCATAACAGACTTTAATGCTGCGACGGGCACGGTGAGCTACAACTATGAACTGACCAGTGGTGGACGTGATCACAGTCTGGGTGAGCTGGTTGAGACAATCAATATTCAAGTGACCGATGGTGGCGGAGCAACAGCTAATGATGATCTGGATATTCTGATTACGGATACATCTCCAACGGCGCTTGATGATTCGGAAACCATGCTTGAAAGTGCAGTCATTCACATGGGCAATGTTATAACCAGTACCGCAGGAGCCGATATCGCCAGCAGCGATATACCTATGACGGTAGTGGGTCTGGCGGCGGGGGATACCAATACGGAGGTTAGTGATGTTGCTACTTTAGCCACAGACATTGCTGGTGAATTTGGGCAGTTGAGCATCAACAGTAGCGGTAACTATGAATACACGCTTGATGTTGCGGCCTACGAAGTCAGAACACTTGGTGAGGGTTCATCTTTGCGGGATTACTTCACTTATACCATTGAGGATGCCGATGGTTCGATGAGCCATGCATTGGTTGTTATTTACGTTGAAGGTGAAGCCAATTATCCCGCGATTTATGTCGATGTGATTGAAGATCCAGCCTCTAATGCCGAGCCCAGTAATCAAGCGGATGGGTCGCTCGCAGCAGATGGTGTGTACGCTGCTCAGCTGGAGCCTTTTGTTAATCCGGTTGGCACTATAAGCACTAACCCTGCGACGACAACAGAGGCAAATCAACTTTCTAGGCAGACTTCCGTTACGGGCATAGAGGATGCGCGGGACTTCAGTGAAGTGGCAAGAGATGATGTTGGGGGGTTAGCAAGAGAGTTTATTGCTGACCATGAAATTGAAATGGAGCAAGCAGGTCAAAGTAATTCATCGGAACAGCCGATATTTTCGACCACTATTGACTATGACAGAACGGTTACAGACTCAGCTAATCCTATAACTGAAAATATGGCGGTAACCCCTGACTTTAGTCATGAGTTGAGTTTGCAAAATAAAATACCTCACCAATATTTTAGCAATGGTTCGAGTTTTGACTATGTTATCCCCGTGGATACGTTTCGCCATACAGATGTTCAAGCCGAGATTGGTTTTTATGCCGTTATGGTGGATGGTAGCCCATTACCTAAATGGCTTGAATTAGATGAGAAGGGCAAATTCTCGGGAACTCCTCCGTTAGATTATCAGGGCGAACTATTGATTAAAGTGGTTGCCCGTGATGATGCAGGGCGTCAGGTGGACACGTTGGTAAGAATAAAAGTCGGTGATGCTGCTATGCAAGATACGGCAGTTCCTGAGCAAGGTAAAACCTCGTTGAGCGAACAATTAAAAACACAAAACATAGCGAACTGAATATGAATAGCGATTTTCAATTGGGGCTTCAGCCATGAGCAATACGGCTTCTGGGCACCCAAATTTTGAGCAGCTAGTGCTTTTGGCTAGACGCTCAAGAGAAGCGCAAACCAGCTCTGAATTGGCTTTTATTGCCGTTAATGAAACTCACCAGCTAGCTCCTTACCGCCAAGCATCCCTGTGGTTCCCTAAACAAAAGGTTGTGGCTTTATCTGGTGTTGTGGCGCCGGAGGCAAATGCCCCTTACGTGCAATGGCTGGAAAAACTGTGCCGACACCTAACGGATAAAGTTAAAACACCACAGTTGCTGGATGCGCACAGTTTCTCCGACTCGGTAACGTCACAATGGAGCGAATGGCTGCCAACCTATGGTGTGTATTTCCCCGTGTATGACCCAAACACGGGGGGTACGGGCGCCATTATTTTTGCTCGCGAGCAGCCTTGGCAAGATACAGAAATTATCAGGCTGCAAGAGTGGTTAACGATTTGGTCACAGGCTAATGGCTTATTAAACCAATCCAAACTCTGGCATAGACCGGCTGATGACCTAGCGCTAAGCTCGCGTAAATCAGGGTATTGGGGCTTAAGCTCTGTTCTGAATTATAAGCTATGGCTGAGTGTGGTAATAATTGCTGCGTTGTTTATCCCAGTGAATTTAACGGTACTGGCTCCTGCACAGTTAATTCCGTTTCAACCGGCGTCAGTTCGCGCCCCTATGAACGGTGTTATAGAAAAGGTTCTGGTGGAACCTAATCAGCAAGTAGAGCGACACACGCCTTTGTTTGAATACGATAGATCGGAGATTAAAAACCGCATGCAAGTGGCTGAAGGGGCCATTGCTATTTTGGAGGCTGAGTACAGACAAAAATCACAATTGGCTGTGTTTGATCAAAGCAGTAAAGGCATGCTGGCCATGATTCAGGGGGAAATATCCGAAAAGGCGGTTGAGCTGGAATATCTGAAAGATATTGATAAGCGCAGTCTCGTGCTGGCTCCCGAAGCTGGCATGGTGTTGTTTGATGATCCTTCTGAGTGGGTAGGGCGGCCAGTCGTAACCGGTGAAAAAATGATGCTGGTAGCTGTTCAAGATGCGGTTGAAATAGAAGCTTGGCTATCACCGGCTGATGTCATCCCCTTAGATGCAGGTGCGCCTGTGTCTCTGTACCTGAACTCTGACCCGCTACATTCTTTTAGTGCGCAATTGCGTTATGTGGGTTTTGAAGCTTTACAGCGTCCTGATGGGCATTATGCCTATCGGGTGCGTGCTCGTTTAGATGGTGTAGAGGCTTTGCCTCAAGTTGGCTTGAAGGGCACGGCAAAAATAGAAGGTGAAGAAGTGACTCTGGCTTACTGGATTTTCCGGCGGCCGCTAGCATCACTGCGCGCATGGTTGGGCTGGTAATGTTACCAAGGCTGCGCGAAGAACTTGAGCTTTACGCTGGACCGCCTTCGGCTCAAGGAGCACCTACTTGGGCGTTACAAGACCCCGTCCGTAATTTGTTCTATCGCCTTGATTGGCTGACATTTGAAATATTATCGCGCTGGCATTTGAATGATCCTGCGGCAATTACCGGAGCAATTGACCGGGAAACCGCGATTGAATCTGAAGTAGAAGATGTCGCTGAAGTGATTTTATTCCTAGCCAACAATGAGTTAATTCAACGTCATCAGGCTAATGATACACAATGGTATGAACGTCAGGCATTCAATCGTCGTGTTGCACCTCTGCAATGGTTGTTGCACCACTACCTGTTTTTCCGGCTTCCGCTTTGGTCCCCTGATGAGTGGTTGCAGCGCTGGTTGCCGTGGGTTAATCGCTTGTTTAGTAAGACTTTTGCTGTGGTAACGTTTGTGGCATTAGTGCTGGGCGTGCTGGAAGTGTCACGCCAGTGGGACACCTTTACCGCGTCATTAATCGATACGTTTACTCTTGCTGGGATGGCGAGCTTTGCTGTGACCATGGTGTGGGTGAAGTTTATGCACGAGCTGGGTCATGCGTTTACTGCGCGACGCTTTGGCTGTCGAGTACCAACCATGGGGGTGGCGTTTTTGGTGTTGTTCCCCATGGCGTATACCGATGTTAACGAGACTTGGAAGCTGCCTAAAAAAAACCAACGTTTGGCCGTGGGAGCGGCGGGCATTGTCACAGAGCTGGTGATTGCGGCTTGGGCGACACTGGCTTGGGCATTACTGCCTGATGGCTTGTTGCGAGATGCGGCATTTTTATTGGCCGCAGTTACTTGGATCTCTACGGTCTTTATTAATATTTCACCGTTTTTGCGTTTTGATGGGTATTTTTTGTGTATGGATTGGCTGGAAATGCCCAATTTACATCAACGCTCTTTTGCTTTGGCGAAATGGAGAATTAGAGAGTGGATATTTGGCCTGAGTGCTCAGCCTCCAGAATATCTCTCAATAACGAAATGCAGGACCGTTATTGGTTTTGCTCTGTTTACCTGGATCTACCGACTGATAGTATTTAGTGGTATTGCGGTGTTGGTTTATACCATGCTGCCTAAACCACTGGGCCCTTTATTGGCGCTGGTAGAGTTGATGGTGTTTATCGTTATACCAATTTGGCGTGAACTTGGGGTATGGTTTTCGTATTTCCCGCAAGCGTTTAAATCATTTAGGTTGTGGTTCAATATCATATTATTTGTCGTTTTCTTTGCTGTTTTCGCCTTGCCTTGGGACCAACGAATTCATTCGCAAGGGCTACTGACACCGGTACAGCATTATCAGGTTATAACCGCTAATGCGGCAATTTTAAACCGAATGCCAGCTAAAGACGGTCAAAAAATTGCAAAAGGTGAAACTCTGATTGATTTATACGAGCCTGATATTGCGTATCAACAGCAGGGCAAGATCTCGCAGCAAGCGTTACTCGATTGGCAAATTAACGCCGCGGGTGTAGATGATCAACGACTTGACTACCAACGTATCTATACTGCCGAACGCGATCGTATTACCGCAGAAATCCAAAGTATCAATGACCGAGCAGACCGTAATCAGTTAACAGCACCGTTCAGTGGCAACTTCTATTTTGAGAGTCCAGATTTAAATGCCGGTGAGTGGTTGAAGAAAAATCAACGAGTAGGCGTGTTAGTAGACGTTTCGGCGTGGCGAGTAGAGACCTATCTGTCAGGGGCGGAACTGAAACGTATTCGGTTAGGCGATGTTGGCTATTTTTATTCAGAAACTCCAGATCTGTTTAAGCTTAAATTAAGAGTCGAGCATATTAATCATGATGTTACTCGCCGTATGAACAGTGGTTTTTTGGCTTCAACTCGAGGTGGACAGATACCGGTTCGAGAGGTTAATGACCAATTCATTCCTGAGCGAGCCATATATAAAGTGAGCTTGCTGGTGGATAGTGACGTACCGGTAAGTCGCCCGCGTATTTTACGCGGCAGTATTATTATTAACGGTCAAGCTAAGTCGTATTTCGATGATTTTATTACCTCGGCTGGGGCTTTGGTGGTTCGTGAAGCTGGATTTTAAACCGGTACGGAATTGTTGAATAGATTGTCAGCAACTAGTTTATTAAGTGGCATAAAACCTGCTTTTATTAATATTTATACGTCGTTTTATGGTTCTTTGACGCTAAGGCAAAAGGTTATAATGAAGGTAGACACTCTAGTGCAGAGTAAGCAATTTATTGGTGGTTGTGCCCAGCTTTGGTCGCGCAAGTTATTGGTGGCTGTATTTGCTATCTTCTTGGCGTCATGCAGCGTGGTGGATGTCCGCAATACGGTTAGCACCCACAATGTGGATAATCCGTTTCCTCAGCAAGCAGTGGATAGTATTCGAGCAAAAAAAACATCACTGCAATGGCTGGTTAAAAATTTCGGCGAGCCCAATCGCATGATTGCTGGTAGTGGCGGTGAACGCTATGCGGTGTATCAATTTCAGCAAGAGCGGCAAATACGAGTAAGGGTGTTTTTGTTGTGGCGCAGCGGCGTTAACTCTATGGAATCGCAGCACTTGGTTGCTGAATTAGATCCTGATAATAAGGTTGTTCGCTATTGGCAAGAAAAGGATTTAAAGCGACTCAATGCTATTTTGGATGAACAGCGACAAGTAGAGCTTGAGAAGAAACGCGTCAAGGCTGAGCAGGAACGTTTAATCGCTGAGCAAGAAAAACATAATGCCGAACTCCGCCAAGCTGAGCTAGAGCAGCAAAGGCGAGATCAAGAATTGGCTGAACGCAATAGAAAGCAGCAAATGGATGCCATTCTTCCGGATCTTGACGATATTCTTCTGCAAGAAAGAATTGAGCATGAGCCGACAATCAAACGCGAATCAACAGTTAAGCATGAATCAACAGTTAAGCATGAATCAACAACAGACTATGAATCTTATGATTCAGAAGAGTTCAGTGTTGATTCAATTACAGAGTATGAAATTATTGATTGAGTTCTTCAGTCGGATCTTCTAGTTCAGGCTCTACCCAGAGCCAGTCATTGAGAACCTGTTTGAGCTGCTCAATGCCTTGCTTTTTTAATGATGAAAATAGTTGTGCTGAAACTAAGTCATTAACCTCAGATTCGTTGAGGTGTTTTTGTACATTCAATAGCGTGGCTTTTGCTGGGCCTTTTTTGAGCTTGTCAGATTTAGTTAACAAAATGTGTACGGCCATCTCTTTCTCAACTGCCCAATTGATCATCATGGTATCGAACTCTTGCATAGGGCGGCGACAATCCATCATTAGCACTAAGCCTTTTAAACTTTGGCGCTCTCTGAGGTATTCAGACAAGTTACGTTGCCATTCCAATTTCATTTTCATGGGCACTTTGGCGTAACCATAACCGGGCAAATCGACCAGACGTTGCTGTTCATTCAGGTCAAAATAGTTAATTAGCTGAGTTCGCCCAGGAGTTTTACTGGTGCGTGCCAGCTTAGAGTTATTGGTAAGCGTGTTGATGGCACTACTTTTGCCAGCGTTTGACCGCCCCGCAAAAGCCACTTCAGCGCCCAGATCAGGAGGACATTGACGTATTGACGGTGCGCTTTGTGTATAGTGAGCTAAATTATAATTGAGATTAATGATAGATTTGTTCAAGAGATAGCCTTGTAGAAATAGTGTGATTTCATGCCGTTGGTATATAATGACACCGTTTTGAATTGAAACCCAATCTAAGAGTGATGGATTAACAAATGAAAAATATTTTCAAGCCTATTTTAATGGCCATAAGTTTGATTTTTTTATCCGCGGTAGCTGCTAACTCAGCGATGGCTGCTGGAGATGCAACGGCTGGAGAAGCTAAATCTACTGTATGTGCGGCCTGCCATGGAGCTGACGGTAATAGTCTAGCGCCTAATTTTCCAAAGCTGGCTGGGCTGGGTGAAAAATACTTACTTAAGCAGATGCAGGATATCAAATCAGGTGCTCGAAATGTAGTTGAGATGACCGGAATGTTGAACGGCAATACCGATCAAGACCTGGCGGATATCGCAGCTTTCTTTAATAGTAAGCCAACCCAGTTGTCAGGTTCTAAAGAATTTAAAGTTAAAGTGGGCTCAGGCATTGAAGTTGATGCGCTTGAGCTGGGCGCTAAAGTTTATCGCGCCGGAAACAGCAAGGTCGGTACTCCGGCGTGTTCAGGTTGTCACTCTCCCAAGGGTAAGGGTAATGATCCAGCAGGCTACCCACGTTTAAGTGGTCAGCATGCAGCTTATATAGAGAAACAACTTCGAGACTTTCGTGCAGGCAACCGTTTAAACGATGGCGATCAACAAACGATGCGTCAGGTCACGGAATATCTTACCGATGCAGAGATAGTGGCATTAGCAAACTATGTTTCAGGTCTCAATTAGTCAAAGGTTTTGTGAAAAAGCGGCTTAGGCCGCTTTTTTTATCTCGGTTTATTGAAACTTTTTAGCTCAATAGAGTCTTACCTTCAGGTATTCGTGTTGTGAGTCAGCACTTCAACGTAAAATAAAAATTAGGAGAGAGGAATGCGAGTTTTATTCGTCGCGCTGGGTTTAATCTTATCACTGGCTGCTTGTGCCGAAGGCAATCAAGCTGAAGCACTTTATAAAGAGGGTGTACATTATTCAGTGCTTGAGCAATCAGTACGAACTGTCGACGCCAGTAAAATAGAAGTAACAGAGGTGTTTTGGTATGGCTGTGGCCATTGTTTCCGGTTTGAGCCTATGCTGCACCAATGGGAAAGAAGTCTAGCGGCCGATGTCGCATTCCGGCAGTCGCCTGCTATGTGGAACTCGGCTATGGAAACTCATGCTAGAGCGTTTTATACCGCTAAAGCGTTGGGCGTATTAAACAAGCTTCATCAGCCACTGTTTAATGCTTTGAATATTGAAAACAAGCAGCTTACGGATGAAGATGATTTGGCCGACTTATTTGCGACTTTTGGCGTTGACAAAGAAAAGTTTCATAAAACTTTTAAGTCTTTTGGGGTTACTAGCCAAGTGAAACAAGCCGACTCACGTGCTCGTAGCTATCAAATTACAGGCACCCCAGAAATTGTCGTTAATGGTCAGTATCGTGTAAGCGCCAGAATGGCAGGTGGTCAGCCACAAATGTTAAAAGTAGTAGATTTTTTGATTGATAAAATTCGTAAAAACAACAAATAGCTTTTTCAGTAACAGCGAAATAGAATTTTAAGTATTAATCTCTCTCTATTTCGCTTTCTCCCTCCGTCTACCAGCTATACTAAATATCTTTAGTGATGGCGAGAATAGTAAGGTATGACAACCAAAGATGCGGCTCACTGGCGCGATAAATACCTAGATTTATTAGATGAGCAAGAGTCCGAGCAAAAAAACTTCACGTTGCGCTTAGACGTTCTGGAAAAAGCCTTGCTGCGTGTCAGCCTAGCCGCCGAAGGCTACGATGATGACCTTGATAGGCATTTAACCTCCCTCCGAGACTCCTTGCGAGACCATGACTCGGCAGACACAGAGACGTTATTTAAACCTTTAGAAGCACAGCTGATCCTCTCTGATGAGCAACGTTCACTTGCTATAGAACGAAGCCAGTCGGCATTACAGACTATGTTGGTGGCCTTAAGACGTTCTAGCTCAGACAAAGATCAGCGTGAACTATTAAAAGAAAAAGCCAAAGCTGTAACCGGAGAGTGTGGAAAAATAATTTCTATTGCGGGATTTTTAGAGCAGTTAGCACAATTGCAACAACAAGTGTTAGATTCAGTAGCAGGTGAGGCTGCTGAGTTTGATGAAGTTATTGATGGCGATATAATTGATACAGATAATACTTTGGCACTTAACTACTCCGCCGTTGACGTGTCGAACGCGACAGTTTCTGCGAGAGCTGGCGGGCAAGTATTTAATCAACAGGGCGCAGAGTCTAGTGACAATTTTGCGCATGTCTCCGAAAAATTATTTCCAATTTTAAATGATCTTTTAAATTACGTGGATCCTCCTGCCGATTGCGTGGTGCAGAAAGCTATTGCGGTTCGTCAAAGGTTAGAAAGTGGCTTGGACTGGAAAGACTTGGTGCCAACGTTGGAGGATATAAGAGACTTAATTATCCAAGCCTATCTTGCGGCTGACGATGAGCATAAAACATACCTACTTCAAGTCGACGATACTCTTAAGCAAATCCTGTCGGCTTTGGGTTTGGTTATGGATGACTTTCAGGGGCAGCAGGAGGCTGAGAAAAAGTTTAATCGAACTATTACTGACAATATGGATAGCCTATCTTTAGTGTCGAAATCGACTTCAGATGTGGATGAATTAAAGGGCCATGTCGACAGCCATCTTTTGGCATTACAAAACGCCATCAATAATAAGCAATTAGAGACGGATAAGATCACAACGCCACTGAGCGAACAGTTAGCGCAGTTGTCAAAACAGATTCAGGCAATTGAATCTGAGGCGAATACAGCGAAGCGGGATTTAGAAGAGCAACGGCAAAAAGCAATTACCGATTCATTAACACAGCTGCCAAATAGAGAGGCTTATGTTGAGCGTGCTTTTCATGAATTTACGCGCTGGCAGCGTTATAAGCACCCATTGACATTAGCCGTTACGGATATCGATTTGTTCAAAAGAATCAATGATAACTATGGGCACCAAGCTGGCGATAAAGTCTTACAAGTACTGGGGAAAGCGATTGCAAAGCGGCTGCGGGATGTGGATTTCATTGGTCGCTATGGTGGTGAAGAATTTGTTATGTTATTGCCGGAAACTGATGAACAAGGTGCGTTTGATGTGCTGGATAAAATACGTAAGGCGATATCAGAGATAGCGTTTCGTTTTAAAGACGATCCAGTAACGATCACTTTGTCCATTGGTTTGTCAGCATTTCGGGACAATGACAACATAGAAAGTGTTTTTGCTAGGGCGGATAAACAACTCTATGTCGCTAAAGAGAGAGGCCGGAATTTATGTCTGATTGCAGATTAAGTTCAGCGCAACCTGCAAGTAATCCTCTGCGTGCTTTATGTGTGAGATGTTTGCAGGGCATCGTTTAAAAAGCCATTAGTGAGTACTGGCCATTGGTCGTTCCAGAATTCAGTGGGTGGCCGTTTGAATTCACTGCGAACAAATTGTGCTATTCGACCTTCGGCAGTGGCAACCAGTAAGTTGGCGGCGGCAGACATCGGTAGCGTAGGGCGCAATCCTTCACGCATTTCTGCTTCGCGTAGTATTTGTTTTATTTGGGTTTCTAAGCGATCAAAAATCTGCGCAACGCGTAATCTCAGTTTTTCAGTTTCACCTGTTAAAGCATCCCCAGTAAGAATTCGAGTGATGCCTGGGTTACGCTCTGTGAAGGTCAGCAATAAAAATAATATGTTGTTGCAACGCTGCAATGCAGAATTGTCGTCGTTGACAATCAAGTTGATTCTAGAAAACAGAGTGTCTTCGATAAATTCAATAAGTCCTTCAAACATCTTTGATTTGCTGGGAAAGTGACGATACAAGGCTGCTTCAGAAACTCCAACTTCTTTGGCTAGGGCTGCTGTGGTAATTCTAGCCCCAGGAGATTGTTCTAGCATGTGCGCTAGTGACTCTAAAATTTGTTGTCTACGCGAAACTTTATTGCTCGTCTTGCTCATAGAAAATGCCCGATTAAATAGATTGGTAATGTGCTGTTTAGTGACGATTGGTAATTAAGGTGCCAATTCCTTGATCAGTAAATACTTCTAACAATACGGCGTGTTCAACACGTCCATCAACAATGTGAGCACTTGCTACACCATTTTTAACCGCGTCTAAAGCGCAGCCGATCTTCGGTAGCATGCCGCCGTAAATCGTGCCATCTTCGATGAGAGCATCAACCTGCTTGGTGCTTAAGCCGGTGAGAACCTCCCCGCTTTTATCTTGCAATCCAGCAACATTAGTCAACAGCATCAGTTTTTCTGCTTGCATTACCTCAGCAATTTTCCCAGCTACTAAGTCAGCGTTGATATTATAAGATTTACCATTCTCGTCAACGCCTATAGGCGCAATAACTGGGATGAAATCACTGTTGGTTATCATGTCAATAACAGCGGTATTAATGGATGCAACTTCGCCTACATGACCAATGTCAATGATTTCCGGTGCCAGCATTTCTGGGGTTTTATGTGATACTTGCAGTTTACGGGCGTTAATTAAGCGGCCGTCTTTTCCGGTGACGCCAATAGCTTGACCGCCGTTACGGTTGATCAAACTTACAATTTGTTTGTTAACTGTAGCGCCGAGGACCATTTCAACCACATCCATTGTTGCGCTGTCGGTAACGCGCATGCCGTTAACAAATTCAGATTTTATATTAAGTTTTTCTAACAGCTCTCCGATTTGTGGTCCGCCACCGTGCACGACGACAGGATTCATGCCAACTAATTTCATCAGCACTATATCGCGTGCAAAACTGTTTTGTAGGGCTTCATCAGTCATGGCGTTGCCACCAAATTTTACGACGATGGTTTTATTGGTGAAGCGCTGGATATAAGGCAAAGCTTCGGTGAGAACGTTGGCGACATTAATGGCGCTATCGCGAGTTAAAGACATCTGTAAACCTTAATTTATATACAATGGAATTAAAATGGCAGCTGAATAGTAGGGTCAATTTTTTCTAGCTCTCTTTTAAACAGCTGCTGAATTTGATCAATAATTTTTTGTTCTTCTGCTTCAAATCTCATGGTGAGTGCAGCGGTTGTATTTGATGCTCTGACAAGCCCCCAACCTTTAGTGAAGTCTACACGTAAACCATCAATAGTTGTGGCTTTACCATTCTGAAATTCGCCGTTTGCAATTAATTTTTCTACAATTTGGAATTTTTTACTTTCGTCTATCGGAACTAAAATTTCAGGAGTAGACGGTAATGTGGGGAAACTAGCAAACAGAGAATCAGCATCTTGATCTCTGAGTGTCATGATTTCAAGTAATCGAGCCGTTGCGTACATGCCATCATCAAACCCATACCAGCGATCTTTAATAAAAATATGGCCTGATAACTCTCCGCCAATTAAGGCGCCGGTTTGTTTCATTTTAGCTTTTAAATGGGAGTGGCCGGTTTTCCACATGATCGGGCGGCCGCCGTAGCTACGAACAATATTACTAAGCTCACGAGTACATTTTACATCGTACAATACATCGCTACCGGGATGACGCGAAACTATATCTTTGGCAAATAGCATGAGTAAACGATCGGGCCAAATAATTTGACCAGTTTGAGTAACAACCACAAGCCGGTCGGCATCTCCGTCCAGAGCAACGCCCAAATCAGAGTTGGTTTTTATAACCTCAGCAATCAAGGCTTGTAAATTTTCTTCCCGAGTAGGATCTGGATTATGATTGGGAAAGTTTCCGTCTACTTCGCAGAAAAGAGGCACTACGTCACAGCCTAGCTCTTCAAATAATCGCGGTGCGATTTTAGAGGCGGCGCCGTTGCTTGCGTCGATAACAATTTTCACATCTCCAGCGAGAGCGACATCTGAGAAAATGCGCTCGATATATTCAGGAATAACCTCTTTTTCAGACGCTTCACCATCGCCCTGATAGAAATCTCCGCGCTGGATGCGGGATTTAATTTGCAGTACTTGATTATCAGATAATGTGTCGCCATTGATGACCATTTTGAAGCCATTGTATTCGGCGGTATTGTGACTGGCTGTGACAATTATACCGCTGTTACTTTCTGGGAATTCACAGGTTGCAAAATAAACCAGCGGTGTTGGAACAAGCCCCAGATTAATAACATTGCAGCCAGTGCTAAGGACGCCTTCAATCAAGCTTTGGCATAGCTCGGGGCTATGGGTGCGGCCGTCGCGGCCAACAAATAAACAGTCTTCACCGGCGGCAAGTGCTTCACTGGCAACGGCTTGGCCTATTTTCATTGCTACATCTGGCGTGATTTCGGTGTGGGCAATGCCACGAATATCATAGGCTCGAAATATATTATCTGGGAGGGATTCGGGTTTGCTTGTGTTGACATCCGCCGAAAGTATTTCGGTTTCTTGTAGATTTAAGACCCCCGAATCTTCTTCTGTTATCTGTACATCCAACACATCGTGACGAGTGGTTTTTCCAGTTTTAATAATGGCGGAAGTTGCGGTTACCTGTTGTGGTTTTGGTTTTCTACTTGGGTCAATTTTACCGAGCAGAAAATAAATTATGGGCAACAAAATAATGGCCAATAAGATATGTAATGCTATAACAGGAATTGCACTTACTTGGGCTTGCTGAATGAGTGCGGCAGAGGGGTAAAATCGCACCAGCCAGACAGTATTTGTTACGGCAATATCGCTCGATGGAGTACTGTTGAGCGTGGATGTTTTATAGAGGCTGATTGGTTTAGTAACGGCTTGGCGTAATAGCTCTGTGTGTCCCGATTCAAGTCCAACTTGTGCTATGCGTTTAAATAATCCAGCGCTAGGAATGGAAAGCAGCAGCGTGCCTATTACTTCGTTATTTTCTTTGTCGGTGATGGGGCGAATCAATAGAATTTTAGATTCCCCACCAGTAACCAGTTCCGGAGGTACGATATTATTTTGTTCGGCACGATTAAGCATGTCTAATTCTGTGAAGCTTAACGGCTCGGCTTCACGGTTAATGCGGTCAACTCGATCGAGAGTGAATAATCGCATAGCAATTGCGTCGTGGTAAGCAGCTTTGAGGCTGCTATTGGCCGCGCTGACTAAGCTTTGAGAGGAGTTTTGGGCTAACGTCAAAAATGAAGGGCGACTGGCAAATAATTCAACTTGCTGCTGTTGCTCTTTAACATATTGAGTAATTGCGGCAGCGCGCTTACGGGCTTCTGTATCAACCAAGTTATTAAGACGAGACTGCTCTTCGTTGGTCACCCATTGGCCGTATAAAATAAATCCACTGATGCCAATAGCAATCAGAGTGATGATAAGGCTGGCCAAGGTAATTGGGGATGTGATTTTTTGTTTGAAGTTTAACTTGTTGCTCTCACTCACTGAGGCATTCCTTATTTATGTCTGCTGGGTTATGAATTTTGTATTGTAGAAACCTATTGTGCATTTGCAATACGCTCAATTAATTGTCTAGCCAGTAAAGTTTTACTTTGTAATGCCAAATCCTCAGAGGAGTTTGGCCACACAATGGTTACGGCGTTGTCGTTGCTGTTAAAACCAATGTCACTGCGAGAAACGTCATTGGCGATGACCATATCCAGTTTTTTGCGCTGAAGTTTGCCTCTAGCATAGTCCACAACATTCTGAGTTTCTGCTGCAAAACCTACCGTAAAGGGCTTTTTCTTTAAATTAGCAACTGCACTGACAATATCGGGATTTTTGGTTAGTTCAATATTCATGGTGTCGCTTGATTGCTTTTTGATTTTTTGCTTAGCGGGATCAACGGGACGGTAATCGGCAACAGCGGCCGAAGCAATAAAGACATCGCAATTTTCACAGGCTGATAAGCTTGCTTCATACATTTCTTGAGCACTTTCAATTTCGATTATGTCGCATGAATCCGGTTTTGGAATGGCAGTGGGACCAGTAATAAGCGTGACATGAGCCCCAGCTTCGCGTGCGGCTTCTGCTAAGGCATAACCCATTTTTCCAGAACTGTGATTGCTTATGTAGCGAACCGGATCGATAGCTTCACGAGTTGGTCCAGCCGTAATCACAATTCGTTTGCCTGTTAATGCCAGAGTTTGAAATTGCTGAGCTGTTAATAGGGCCAATTGTTCTGCTTCTAGCATTCTACCAAGACCTACATCACCGCAGGCTTGGATGCCTTCTGCGGGTCCAAAAAATTTCATTTGACGATTGTTTAAAATGGTTAAATTATCTTGATTGGCAGAGCTGGACCACATTGCTTGGTTCATGGCTGGCGCCAAACAAATAGGAGCCGTAGTAGCTGAACATAAGGTGGTTAGAAGGTCATTGGCTTGACCTTGCGCAAGACGCGCTAAAAAATCGGCTGTGGCTGGGGCTACCAAGATCAAATCTGCCCAGCGAGCCAGTTCAATATGCCCCATTCCAGCTTCAGCTTCAGGATCGAGTAAGGTGGTATGTACAGGGTTTCCTGATAAGGCCTGCATAGTGAGCGCAGTTATGAACTCTTGTGCCGCAGAGGTCATGACAACTCTAACGTCGGCTCCATGATCTTGTAGCCGACGAACCAAGTCGGCACTTTTATACGCAGCAATACCTCCGGTGACACCTAAAAGTATGTGTTTATTCATTAATGTCTTCATATCTCATGCCAACGGTTGGTAGACGCTAAAGATAGCACTGAGTAGGGTTTTGATAAATGCTAAATAAGTTCAATTAGAGGTTTGGGGTGACAATTAAAGATTGGCCGGTACTTGAGAGACCGAGAGAAAAATTGCTGCGTCAAGGCAGTGATTCGCTGTCAGATGCTGAATTGCTGGCCATTTTTTTGCGAACCGGTTGCGCGGGTAAATCGGCTGTGGATATGGCGCGTGAATTGTTAATTGAATTTGGTAGCTTGCGTGCAATTCTAGAAGCAACTCAGACAGAGTTCTGTCTCGCCCATGGCCTAGGGGTGGCGAAATACGCTCAGCTGCAGGCGGTGTTAGAAATGGCCCGCAGGCACCTTCACGAGCAGTTGGTTAAAGGTGTGGGATTTACGCGGCCGGAATTGGTGAAAGATTATGTGCAACAACAAATGCGCCATCGCCAACAGGAAGTGTTTGCCTGCTTGTTGTTGGACAATCAACATTGTTTATTAGCGTATCGAGAACTGTTCTTTGGAACGATTGATGGCGCTAGTGTGTACCCCCGTGAAGTCGTGAAAATTGCTTTACGCTATAATGCGGCGGCCGTAATTTTTACCCACAATCACCCGTCTGGGGTTTCTGAGCCGAGCTGGCAAGATCAACAAATCACCAAGCGATTAATAGAAGCTTTAGGCTTGGTTGATATTCGTGTATTGGATCATTTGGTGGTGGGTGAGGGCCCTGTTGTGTCTTTTGCCGAGCGCGGGCTAATTTGAGTAAAAATAGAGAAACAGCTCAATTATTAAGATTTCACGCAAAAAACAGCGTAAATACAGGTATTTACTCGGTAATATTTGCTATTGGAAAATGGTTCTGGTATAAAACGCCGCTCTCTGATTCCGACTCGAATCCTTTTTTTCGAATCCCGTTATTTCAGGCTGTAGCAGGCTCATGTATCGAGCCGTTTAATCAAGAATTATGATTCGCCTTACTCGTTAGGCGATGACCTGTAGAAAAGAGGCACAACATGTCTAAGGTATGTCAAGTTACTGGTAAGCGTCCTGTAACTGGAAACAATGTATCCCACGCAAAAAACCACACTAAGCGTCGTTTTTTGCCAAACTTGCACTCTCACCGTTTTTGGATGGAAAATGAGAAGCGTTTTGTTAAATTGCGTGTTTCTGCCAAAGGCATGCGCATAATCGACAAAGTGGGAATTGAGCAAGTATTGACCGATATCCGTGCTCGCGGTGAAAAGGTCTAATCAACAGCCTTTAAAGCTGTTCTAACCCAAATTCAGGAGATAATGCAATGCGCGATAAAATTCGTTTAAACTCCTCAGCTGGTACTGGTCACTTCTACACGACCGACAAAAACAAACGTACCATGCCTGAGAAAATGGAAGTTAAGAAATACGATCCTGTTGTTCGTAAACACGTGATGTATAAAGAAGGCAAAATTAAGTAGATTTATACTCTGCTCAATTATGTTTAAAAAGCCCAGCTATACGCTGGGCTTTTTTGTGTTTGCAATTAATCGCAATACTGTCAGTATTTTACTGCATGAAATACACCGCTGCAGAGCGGACAAGGATAATTCTATGAAAGTCTTACGCACCCCTGATGAACGATTTAACCATTTATCCGATTACAGCTTCGAGCCGAATTATGTGACAGTGGCTGATGGTGAGGGCGGAGAGCTTAGAATTCATTATGTAGATGAAGGTGATGGCGAGATTGTGCTGATGATGCATGGCGAACCCTCGTGGAGTTATTTGTATCGACATATGATTACACTCGTAGTGGCTGCGGGTTATAGAGTTATTGCTCCCGATCTCGTGGGTTTTGGACGTTCAGACAAGCCCGCAAGTCGGACGGACTATACGTATGAGCGACACGTTAATTGGATGACTGAAGCGCTATTGAATAAGCTCGACTTAAACAATATTACGTTGGTCTGTCAGGATTGGGGTGGGTTGTTAGGTTTGCGTATGGTGGCAGAGAATCCAGAGCGCTTTGCTCGGGTGGTGGCGGCCAATACCATGCTCCCAACAGGTGACCATGATTTGGGCGATGCATTTAGAAGCTGGTGTGATTTTTCTCAAAAGGTACCAGAGTTTGCTGTTGGCAGTATCTTAAATAATGCCGCTATAACTGATTTGAGCGAGGAGATTATTCGCGCCTATGATGCTCCTTTTCCTGATGAATCCTATAAAGAGGGTGCTCGCCAGTTCCCGACTCTGGTTCCGGCAACACCAGATGACCCTGCTACCAATGCCAATCGTGCTGCTTGGACAGTTCTGTCGCAGTGGCAGAAGCCCTTCTTAACGGCGTTCAGTGATTCTGATCCTATTACGGCTGGTGGCGATAGAGTAATGCAGAAATTAATCCCTGGAGCAGAAGGTCAAAATCATACAACCATAGCTAATGGCGGTCATTTTTTGCAAGAAGACAAGGGAGAAGAGCTGGCTCAGGTGGTGATTGATTTTATGATTGCAAATCCATAGTGCTCGTTTTAGCTATGATGAAGTTGCTTGGATTGTCGCTTAGGAAGGTTATTAACATGACATATATGCCTCTGATCTGTTTGATGCTTTTCACTGCCAGTGTTACGGCATCGGAGTTTCAATTAGACGAGTATGTAATGGGTACGGAGGATATAGAATACTATCCCCATTATGGTAAAGCATCGGCTACAGATGCAAATTTTTCCGGTTTTGCTAGAGAGTTGTTAGATGAATTTGCACTGCAGTCGGGAGTTCAATGGCAATACCGGTTGTTGCCAATTAAGCGACTTTTTCAATTGTTTTTGTACGATGACGTTATCGATTTCAAGTATCCAGACAATCCTGCGTGGCAGCCTCATCTGCGCAAGGGTAAAAAGATTTATTACAGTGATCCCGTAGGGCATTACATTGATGGCGTGATGGTTAACTCAAATAATCTTTCGATGACAATAAATGATTTGCGTTTGCTCGGAACTATTAGAGGTTTCACGCCAGAACCATATTTACAACTTGTTGAAACGAAGCGGCTTAGAATTCAGGAGTTTGCAAAGTCAGATCATTTGATTCAAGCCGTGCTTAGTGGGCGTGTGGATGGGGCATACTTGAATATTGATGTTGCAGCTCATAAAGCGGATCGGTTTAGTAATAGTATGTCTAAATTAGAGTTTCATGAGGGGTTGCCCCATGCATTAGGCGACTATCGAGTGTCGAGTATACGTAACCCTAAAATCATCACTGAACTGAATGATTTTTTACAAAAAAACATAAAATATCGACGCGATTTGTCGCAGAAATACCAAATAAAGTTTATTGAGTGATATAGCTATTTATGCCGGAGCTGCCAGAAGTAGAAACAACCTGCCGTGGTATTAAGCCACATATAAAAAACCACAGTGTCACAGGAGTCGTCGTTCGCAATGGCAGTTTGCGTTGGCCGGTACCAGTGGATTTAAATTCGTATCTAGCTGATCAAAAATTACTTGAGGTTAGTCGCCGGGGTAAATACTTATTGCTGCACTTTGCGACTGGGGTTGTTTTGGTTCACTTGGGAATGTCGGGCACATTAAGAGTAGTGTCGACAGGTGAGGCGATCGGTAAGCACGACCATGTTGATATTGGCTTTACGAATGGCAATACCTTACGGTTTAACGATCCGCGTCGATTTGGCTGTGTGCTATGGACAGATCAACCGATTGAAAGTCATCGTCTTATTCAGAAGATGGGCCCTGAGCCGTTAACGGATGACTTTAATGTCGACTCTTTGTTTTTACGTTCGCGCAAACGTACCCAGGCGATCAAAATGTTTTTGATGGACAGCCATGTGGTGGTAGGGGTTGGTAATATTTATGCCAATGAAGCTTTGTTTGCTGCGAAAATTAATCCCACTAAAGCGGCCGGTAAGGTTTCACGAAAAGCGTATGAGCGTTTAACGGTAGAGGTAAAACGAATATTGCTAAAAGCCATAGAGCAAGGTGGCACAACGCTAAAAGATTTTGTTGGAGGTGATGGCAAGCCGGGTTATTTTAAGCAAGAACTATTGGTTTATGGGCGTGGTGGTGAGCTGTGTGTTGAATGTCAAAAATCATTGATAGAAGTTAAATTGGGCCAGAGAGCAACGGTATATTGCAACCGCTGCCAAAAATAAGTGAGTTACTGGTTAAATTTATTTTTTAATTCTTCAACAATTAGCGGGGGCACAAATTTAGAAACATCGCCGCCTAATGATGCTATCTCTCGTACTAACGAGGATGAAATAAACGATAAATGCTCTGACGGCGTTAGAAAGATACTTTCCATTTCCGGCAGCAAGGCACGGTTCATGTTGGCCAGTTGGAATTCATACTCAAAATCAGAAACCGCTCGCAAGCCTCGTAATACACCGCTGGCGTTCTTTTGCTTAACAAAATCGGCGAGCAATATATCAAATCCACAAATCTCAACGTTGTCTAAGTGGCTGAGTAGTTTTTTGGCCAGGTCGACTCGTTCTTCTAGAGAAAATAAAGGATTCTTTTTTGTACTGGCGGCTATTGCGACAGTAACTTTATCGAATAGGCGGCAGGCGCGCTCAACCAAATCAAGGTGACCATTGGTTAGTGGGTCAAAGGTGCCTGGGTAAACAACGTGTTTCATGTTAACTCCTGCGCTCAGTTGCGAGCACTATTCTTTAAAGCTGTGATTTTGCCGGCGATAGTAAACAAATTACACAACAAGTACAAAATCTATTGCCGATATTTTTACTGTTCGCGACAGTAGAGGGCGTAATTAACTTGTCCCGCTTGCTTTTGTTTGTGTGGTTGCCAGGTATTTGGGATGTTGAGTTTTTGCTGTTTAGGTGACTCTACATAGATTAGGGCGTGTTCGTTTAACCAGTTTTTCTCTAAGAGCATAAAAATTTGATCCCACAGCTCTGCTTGAAAAGGTGGGTCAATAAATACAATGTCGTAACTCTGATCGGCTGGTATGGATAAGAATTTCAGACTGTCTGTATTGATTACTTTACCGTTATGATCGGATAACTGTTCAAGATGATGTTTGATCTGAGTTGCGGCTTGAGAATTTTTTTCTAAAAGTGTCACTGCTTCAGCCCCTCTTGATAACGCCTCCAGCCCCAGAGCGCCGGATCCACTAAAAAGGTCGAGGCAACTAGCGCCGGCAATGTCTGTCTGTAACCAATTAAATAATGTTTCTCTAATGCGATCGCCGGTTGGGCGCAAGCCCTCTGTCGTGGTGAACGAGAATTTACGGCCACGCCATTGACCACCAATGATTCGCAGTTGATTGGTGCTGGTTATTGGCATATTGGGCTTACTTTTTTTCAAGATCAAATCTCTTGCGGTGTGGTAGAATGCTTAGGATTGTAAATACAGTTTGAAAGAATGTAGGTTAAGCGAAGTCGCTGATGAGCAACAACTTTTTTGTGAGTAACAATTTGTGAATAGTAATTTACCTGAAGATAAAAAAGAACCCAACAAAGTGTCCGATAACTCTGTAAAAAAGGTTGCTGACAAAGTGGAGCTTGGCTTTTGGCTACGTTTTTGGGCCTCAATTGCTTTATTCTTTAAAGGCATGTTTGGCTCGAGCCAGAAACCTACAATAGATGGACAGACACAAGAGGCAGCGATCACGGCTGAAGTTGAAGAGACTGCCGTAGCCGAAGTTCCAGAAGTAGGCCTTATTGATCGTTTAAAACAAGGTTTGTCGCGCACCAATGCTAATTTCTCGGAAGGCTTGGGCAATCTGATTTTGGGTCAGAAAGAAATAGACGAAGACTTATTAGAAGAGATAGAAACTCAATTATTAATTGCAGATGTGGGTATTGACGCAACCACTGACATCATTGAAATGCTTACAGAGCGAGTTGAGCGCAAGCAGTTGGCCGACTCGGAATCCTTGTATGAAGCATTACAGCAGGCGCTGGCGGAGTTACTACATAAGGTCGAAAAACCCTTACAGTTAGCTGATCAAAAGCCAGCGGTTATTTTGGTTGTTGGTGTTAACGGTGTCGGAAAAACCACAACCATTGGTAAGCTGGCTAAGCGCTTTCAGAGTGAAGGTAAATCGGTCATGTTGGCCGCTGGAGATACCTTTCGAGCTGCAGCAGTCGAACAGCTACAAGTATGGGGTGAGCGCAATAACGTTCCTGTAGTTGCTCAGCATACGGGTGCAGATAGCGCATCGGTTATTTTCGATGCCATAGAGTCCGGTCAAGCTAAAGGTGTCGATGTTGTTATCGCTGATACAGCTGGTCGCTTACACAATAAAGACAATTTGATGGAAGAGTTGGCTAAAGTGAGGCGAGTAATGGCTAAACTTGATGAGACAGCACCCCATGAAGTGTTGCTGGTTCTGGATGCTGGCACGGGGCAGAACGCGCTGAATCAAACGGAGCAATTTATTCAGGCTGCAGGCGTTACCGGATTGGTGTTGACGAAGTTAGATGGTACCGCCAAAGGCGGGGTTATTTTTGCCTTGAGTCAGCGCTTTGGTCTACCGGTAAGGTTTATTGGTGTCGGTGAAGGTATTGATGATTTGAAAGAGTTTTCAGCGGCAGATTTTGTTAAAGCCCTGTTTAATAAAATATAACGGCTACTGAGTTTCCATGATTCGTTTTGATCAAGTGAGTAAAAGATACCCTGGGGGCCATGAAGCCTTGAGTGGGCTAAGTCTTGAGTTGGTTAAAGGCGAAATGGCCTTTCTTACAGGACACTCTGGTGCAGGTAAAAGCACTTTGTTAAAACTCATTATGTTGATGGAGAGATCTACTCAGGGACAGGTTTTTGTTAATGGTCAAAATTTAAACCGAATGCCCTCTCGTCAAATACCTTATTTACGCCGCCAGGTAGGCGTTGTCTTTCAAAACCATAAATTATTATTTGATCGCAATGTTTACGATAACGTTGCACTGCCTCTTTTGGTTGAAGGCTATAGTCCAACAGACGCAGCTCGGCGAGTCAGGGCGGCGTTGGACAAAGTAGGTTTGCTGAGTAAAGAAAAACAAAACCCAATAGAGTTGTCGGGTGGCGAGCAGCAGCGAGTTGGTATTGCGCGAGCAGTTGTGAATAAGCCGCCACTTCTGTTGGCTGATGAACCAACGGGTAACTTAGATCCAGAGTTATCAGCCGAAATCATGACCCTATTTAAAGATTTTAATAATGTTGGGGTGACAGTACTTATTGCCAGTCATGATATTGCTTTGATTAAGCGTATGCAGCAACGAGTGTTGGGCTTGTCTAAAGGGGGCTTGGTGCACGATGGCATACTGGCTTCAGGGCGTTCAGCATGAGGGTTTCACGATGAGCCAAAAGCCTCGCCCAGTTAAAGCAGGAGCTAAAAAAGTAGGCGCTAGCCGTACTTCTTACGCTAAATCATCCCGCTCCCCACAGGATACCCCCCCTCAAAAGAAAGGAGCCAACACCCAGCGCACAGGGCTGGCTGATCGTTGGCAGTCTTATGTCTCGCATCACCGAAGTAGTGCCTTGGATAGTTTGCAGCGATTATTAAAAACCCCAGTACAGAGTGTTCTGACCATGCTGGTGATGGCGATAGCGTTGGCGTTGCCAGCAACGTTAATGGTGGCCTTGGGCAACGTTCAGTCGTTAGGGGATCGTTGGGATAGTGGACCAAGAATTACATTGTTTATTCATTTGGCGGCTCGTGATACGGCAATTCAAACATTGCGAGAATCAGTAGAAAGCCATGCGTTAGTGGAACGTGTTGATTATATCTCTGCACAGCAAGCGTTAGCTGATTTCGAGTCGGAATCTGGGATGGGTTCAGCGCTACGAAGTCTGGATGAAAACCCTTTGCCCGCGGCCTTATTGGTTAAACCTCAGCCGTTATTAACGCCAGAACAATTAAACTCTTTGGCTATTGAGTTGGGTAAAGCAAGAATTGTAGAGGATGTGCTTTACGACCAAGCATGGATTAAGCGACTGTATGAGATATTAAACTTGGGCGAACGTCTGACCTTAAGTTTAGCGGCATTGCTAATTGTGGGCGTGGTCTTGGTCGTTGGGAATACCATTAGGCTAGCCATTGAAAGCCGCCGTGATGAAATTGTGATCACCAAGTTGGTTGGTGGGACAGATGCGTTTGTGCGTCGACCATTCTTATATACCGGATTATGGTATGGCTTTGGTGGTGGTCTTTTGGCTTGTGTCTTATTGGTATTAGGTATGGCTGGTTTAGCTGGACCGGTGGCTGAGTTGGCGAGCTTGTATCAAAGTGATTTCTATCTGCAAGGGCTTGGTTTTGGCAATGGCTTGGGGCTTATTTTGGCTGCGGCTACCGTTGGCTGGCTGGGTGCTTGGTTAACAGTTGGTCGACACCTGTCGGAAATTAATCCAGAATAAATCTTCTATCACCTCGTTGCCTTGATAACGCGGAGTAAATTGCCTCGATAGAGTTATAACCTATTGAAAACAAACAGCTTTGATGGAACGAAATGAGGTTCTAGCGGTCTGAGTATTTGAATGTTAAGATTGGTCGGTTTCTTAACGTGTTTAGTTGTATTTGTTATTATAAAGTAGCCATTTTGAATCGTAGTGGCTAACAGTTTTAGAGGTCAAGATTATGGGCACAAGCATACAGCCAATTAATATTATGGCACCTGGGGCAAACCTCAATGCTTACATTCAAGCGGTTAATGGCTTTGGAATACTGTCTGCAGAACAAGAAAAAGAACTGGGTGAAAAGCTTTACTATCAAGAAGATTTAGAAGCGGCTCGCCGTTTAGTTTTAGCGCATTTACGCTTTGTGGTACACATTGCTAAAACCTACTCTGGTTATGGCTTGTCACAAGGTGATTTGATTCAGGAAGGAAACGTCGGTTTGATGAAAGCCGTAAAACGTTTTAATCCTGAAAAAGGTGTTCGCTTAGTGTCTTTTGCTGTGCATTGGATCAAAGCTGAAATGCACGAATTTATTTTGCGTAATTGGCGCATTGTTAAAGTGGCAACTACCAAAGCTCAACGTAAATTGTTTTTTAACTTACGCGGTTCAAAAAAGCGTTTGGGTTGGTTGTCAGCTGATGAAACTAAAGCCATAGCTGAAGATTTAGGCGTTGAGCCCAAACATGTACAGCAAATGGAAGGCCGTTTATCGGCTTATGATGCTGCCTTTGATGCTGGCGCTGATGATGATGACGAGATCGCGTATAAATCGCCCGCGCATTACCTTGAAGATAAGCGCTATGACCCTGCCGTACAGGTAGAACAGGAAGATACTCGTTCTACCAGTGTTAACAGTTTGAGCCTTGCCCTAGAAGGCTTGGATGAGCGCAGCCGTGATATTATTCAGCAGCGCTGGTTGAACGATGAGAATAAATCAACCTTGCACGACTTGGCGGCTCAGTATGGTGTTTCGGCGGAACGTATTCGTCAGCTCGAAAAGAATGCAATGAAAAAAGTCCGCTTGGCTATGGAAGCGTAAAACTTAGCCGAATTTATAAAAGCCACGGTCGTGGCTTTTTTTATGCCAGATTACTTTTAGATAAGGTTTATCATGCCCAAGTTGTTTTTGTCGTTGGCGGCACTCAGTGGTTTTCTGGCTGTGGCTCTAGGGGCTTTTGGTGCCCATGCATTGAAGTCTAAAATAGACGCCAATATGCTGTCGGTATATCAGACAGCGGTGCAGTATCAGTTTATTCATACTTTAGCTTTGATGGGCGTTGCTTTGTTGTTGATGAAGGCTGCACCAGTTCAAACATCATCGTTGGTTATGGCTGGATTTGCTTTTGTAGCGGGCATTCTATTGTTTAGCGGCAGCTTGTATGGCTTGGCCCTAGGTGGTCCGCGATGGCTGGGACCAGTTACACCACTTGGTGGAATTATGTTTATGTTAGGTTGGCTTAGTTTATTTTGGTCAACAAGACACATTTAAAAACAGTATTAAATCGAAGTAAATCATGGATATAAAACCAGAGTTTAAACGTAAAGACATCCGTAGTTATGTTATTCGTAGTGGCCGCATGACAGAGGCGCAAGATCGAGCTTTTAATGATCATTGGTCTAATTATGGCTTAAGTTTGTTTAATGGCAGCTTGGATACTGATAAGGCTTTTGAGCGGAAGGCTCCATTGGTGTTAGAGATTGGCTTTGGCATGGGCGATTCATTGTGGCAGATGGTTAAGGCGGAAGCTGATAAAGATTTTATTGGTATTGAGGTGCACCCTCCTGGCGTGGGCAGTCTGATCAGTAATGCGGCTAGAGAGGAGCTAAGTAATTTAAAGATCTATTTGGCTGATGCTGTAGACGTACTAGATGATTGTCTTACTGATAATAGTTTGAGTAGATTTCAGTTGTATTTCCCTGACCCTTGGCACAAGACAAAGCACAAAAAAAGGCGCATTGTGCAGCACGCTTTCATTGATAAAATCGTGGCGAAGCTCAAGCCCGGAGGCGTTATTCATATGGCGACCGATTGGGAAGATTACGCTAAGCATATGATGAAAGTTTTAACAGCGACAGAGGGGCTTACCAATAATGCCGGTGCAGAAAAGTATTCGGATAGGCCTGACTATCGACCCGTCACTAAATTTGAAATGCGCGGAGAGCGTTTAGGTCACGGCAACTGGGATTTATTGTTTACTAAAGAGCCTGTTGAAAACGAAAGTTAGGAGTTAAATATGTTTAAAAGGTTAACTATCGTTACAGCGCTGTTTCTATTAGCGGGCTGCCAAGCGACTTATTTTAATGCGATGGAAAAAGTAGGCTTTCACAAGCGTGATATTTTGGTGAGCCGGGTTGAGAATGTTCGCGATGATCAAGTTGAGGTTAAAGACCAGTTTTCATCTGCGCTTGATCGCTTTATCCAAGAGTTAAACTTTGACGGCGGCGACCTACAAGATGTGTACCAAGCACTTAATAGTGAGTACGAGGATAGCCTGTCTCGAGCCGAGGATTTGAGCGAGAGTATCAATAAAGTAGAATCTGTAGCCGACGCTTTGTTTGACGAGTGGAATGATGAGTTAGCACAATACTCAAGTGTTTCATTGCGTCAACAAAGTGCGTCTCAGTTGCGCAAAACTAAAGCACATTATAAAAAAATGCATCAATCTATGTTGCTAGCTGAAAGCAAAATGACACCGGTATTAGAAAGCATGTATGACAAGGTGCTGTTTTTAAAACACAACCTTAACGCACAAGCTATTGCCTCATTAAAGGGGGAATTCGGTTCTCTTAAACGTGATATTGGCCGTTTAATTGTGGATATGGAAAAATCGATTCAGGCCGCTGACCAATTTATGGCGACCATGCAAAAATAAACAGTGAAAATTAGAACTACAAATAGGTTATATAAGTTAAACTATTAAATTAAACGCAGTTTGAAATAGATAGAAATCAGATCGGCATTAGTATTTAAAACTAGGAGCAGTAAATGAAATCAACCATGAAAAAAGCCATCTTGGCTACAGGCCTCTCAAGCTTGATGGCGGCACCAGTCGTTCTAGCGGAAGACCATAAATTTGAAATCAGTGGTGGTGTAGGTCATCAAAACTTTGATAATCATCGTGATTTAGAAAGGGCAGCAAGCTATGGCTTGGGTTTGGGTTATGTGATTGACCCGCGCTGGACAGTAGAAGCTTGGTGGCAAGATACTAAAACTGATCTTGAAGGTGCTAGTGTTGATGTTGATGCAACCGAATACCGTTTAGATGCGTTGTATCACTTTTCTAAAAGTGGTAATTGGACGCCGTTTGTAGTCGCTGGTGTTGGCGATATGACGTTTGATCCTGAAGGTTCTGATGACGCTGACGAAACACGCGTCAATTTGGGTGTTGGCGTGAAAAACGCATTGACTGAAAATCTAGATTTTCGTGGTGATGTACGTTTATTTAACAGCCTAGATGATGAAGAAACCGATATGGGTTTGTTGTTGGCGTTAACCTATAAATTAGGTCACGCAGCAAAGGCTATGGACAGTGATGGTGATGGCGTTTTAGATGCGGCAGATGCTTGTCCAAATACCCCTGCTGGTGCAGCCGTTAATGCACAAGGTTGCCCGTTAGACACAGATGGCGACGGTGTTTTTGATTACGAAGACAAGTGCCCTGGTACTGCAATGAACTTGAAAGTAGATGCTGATGGTTGCCCGCTTGAATTAACTGAGAATGTTTCAATAGCGCTCGCGGTTAATTTTGCTAATAACAGCGCGGTTGTTGATTCTAAATATTCAGCTGAAATTAAGCGTGTAGCTGACTTCTTGAATCAATATACAAATGCGGTTGTTGAAATTCAAGGCCATACAGACTCACGTGGTTCGGCTGCTTACAATCAACAATTGTCACAAAAACGTGCAACAGCTGTAGCTCAGGCTTTGGTTAACAATCACGGTGTTGCTGCTGATCGTGTAAGCGCGAAAGGTTATGGCGAAGAGAACCCAATTGCTTCAAATGAAGCGATTGAAGGCCGTGCGGCTAACCGTCGTGTAGTTGCTGAAGTTAGCGCTCAAGTTAAGAGCATGCAACAGCGTTAATTATTAAATTAATCGTTGTTCTAAAAGGCGCCTTTGGGCGCCTTTTTTATTTTTTGGGTAGCGTGATTTAAGAGTTTTAAATTACAGACAGGCTATAGTACCCTTTGATTTTTACCACAAGAGCTAACAATAAAATGCCTAAAGCAAGCGAACTGAAAAAGAACACGGCTGTAGAATTTAACGATAATGTGTATGTAATAAGAGGTATCGAACGTTCAGTACCGCAGGGTCGTGCCGGTGGCAGCCTTTATCGTATGCGTATGTACGATGTGGTTACAGGCAACAAAATCGATCAAACTTTTAAAGATTCAGAAATGCTCAATCTTGCAGATTTGGTTCGTCGACCTTCCAATTTTTCTTATACCGATGGTGATGAATATGTCTTTATGGACAGTGAAGACTATACGTCCTACGCCTTCAACCAAGAACAAATTAAAGATGAATTAAAGTTTATCAATGAAGACACTCAAGGCTTAGTTGTGCTTATTGTTAATGACTCGCCCGTCGCTCTTGAACTGCCCTCGAATGTTGATCTTGATATTGTTGAGACCGATCCAGCACTAAAGGGTGGTTCGGCAACGGCCAGAACCAAACCAGCTATTCTTACTACCGGCTTAACGGTACAAGTGCCAGAGCACATTGCAACAGGCGAACGGATAACCGTGAGTGTTGAAGAAAGTAAATTTGTTAGGCGGGCTGACGCTAAATAAATTGGCCGCTACTAGGTTATTGGTAATCTTTTAAAAAATTTGGAATGACAGTATCTTTGTAACTCGCATACTGTTGTTTCAAAAATATATCCTCATCCCATAAATTTTCGCTGTGAATTGCTGCTGTCCCTTTGATATAAACATCTACAGGAACGATGGTGCCATTAGATATCTGAGCCTCATGCAGGCAGCGCTGATATAAATTTTCATGCAGCATCTCGTAATTGTCTAATAAATCTAAAGTTGATTTATTAATATCTCTAATGATGACACCCGACACGGAATGGTTTTCAGCGGCTATTAAAATAGGCGGGTTGTTATAGCCTTCCATATTCAAAGTGCAGCGTTTGAAGTGATGAATTGTGGCGGGTTCTGTATCCCAGTGTTTTCCAGTAAGTAGACTGAAAAGTTCAGGGTACATCAATGTACCATAGGCAAAAATTGTGGATGTATTTTGGCTACTCATTCGGCAAGTTTAGTTTCTAGAGCTTCAAACTCTTCACCAAGAAGCATCCATTCTTCTTCGGTCGTCTCAAGCTTATTACGTAAATCGCTTTGCTGCTGTAATAGGGGTTGGAGCTGGCTTTTATTCTCTTCAAGATACAGCTCAGTTGAGCCTAATTGTGTTTCTATATCACAGAGCTGGATCTCAAGCTTATCGACGTTAAGCTCAAGCTTTTTAAGTTTGTTACGCATTGGTTGCAGTTGCTTACGCAAACTAGCCGCCTGTTGTCTTTGCTGTTTTCTATCGACTTTATCTTCAGAATTAATAGAGTCGGACGATTTTGATTCATCTTCGAGCGAGTGCTCATTGTTTTGAAGCCAGCGATGGTAATCGTCTAAATCCCCATCGAAAAAATCGGCTTTGCCGTTCGCGACCAATAAGAATTCATCGACACTGTTGCGCAACAAATGTCTATCATGAGAAATAATCAGCACGGCTCCCGCGTAGGTTTGTAGTGCCAGCGTTAAAGCTTCGCGCATTTCTAAATCTAGATGGTTGGTTGGCTCATCGAGTAATAATAAATTGGGTTTTTGCCACGCAATTAATGCGAGAGCAAGGCGAGCTTTTTCGCCACCAGAAAAATTCTTGATAGTTTCAAAGGCGCGATCCCCATGAAAATCAAAGCCACCTAGATAATTGCGAATTTCTTGCTCGCTGGCGGTGGGCGATAAGCGTTGAATATGCAGAGCGGGGCTTGCGCCAATATCTAAGGCCTCGAGTTGGTGCTGATTGTAGTAACCGATGGCTAAATGCTCTCCGCATACCCGGGTGCCAAATGTGGGGGTTAAATCGTTGACCAAGGCTTTAATGAGTGTCGACTTACCGGCTCCGTTAGGGCCTAACAATCCTAAACGGCTGTTGGGTTCTATACGTAGATTTACGTTCTTTAAAATAGATTTGTCGCTATAGCCAAGATCGACTTGGCTTAACACTAACAACGGATTAGACGTTTTATCAGCGCACGGAATACTGAATGTAAACGGGGAATCAATATGAGCCGGGGCAATTCGTTCAAGACGCTCAAGTGATTTGAGTCGGCTTTGGGCTTGCCGAGCTTTGGTGGCTTGGGCACGAAAGCGATTTACAAACTGTTCAATGTGAGCAATCTGAGTTTGCTGCTTCTCGAACATCTGTTGTTGCTGAGCTAGACGTTCACTTTTTTGTCGTTCGAAGCTCGAGTAATTGCCGTTGTATAAATTGAGCTTTTGCTGATCTATGTGGACAATATGTTTGACGATGTTATCAAGAAAATCGCGATCGTGAGAAATGATCAGCAAAGTACCTTGGAATTGTTGCAGGCGTTGCTCTAACCACCAAGTCGTGTCTAAATCCAAATGGTTGGTCGGCTCATCAAGTAATAATAAATCCGCAGGGCACATAAGTGCTTGCGCTAAGTTTAAACGAATTCGCCAGCCACCGGAAAAATCACTCACAGGTCTCAATGTGTCACTGGCTTTAAAGCCAAGACCATAGAGCAAAGTTTGAGCGCGGGATTCGGCGGTGTAGCCATCGATGTGTTCAAACTCAGAATAAAGTTGCGCGAGTTTGTCGCCATCATCGGCTGCGCTAATAGCGGTTTGAATGCGACGAAAATCTTGGTCGCCATCTAACACAAAATCAATAGCGCTGCGGTTGCTGTGACCAACTTCTTGGCGCATGTAAGCAATACGCCAATGATTGGGGATTGATACATCGCCTTGATCGACACCAAGTTCTCCGGCAAGTACTTTAAAAAAAGTTGATTTGCCCGAACCGTTGGAGCCAATAATCCCGACTTTATGCCCGGCATGAGCTCGTAAGTTGGTATTTTCGAGTAGAATTTTATGGCCTCGTTGGAGGCTAATATTGGTTAGGGTAATCATGCTGCTATTGTAACTGAGAATGTGTAAAGATGATTAGCAATAAAAATGGAAATCGCTGTAAAACAGCATTCATTAAACAGGCGAAAAATTAATGTCACGATTAAGCCTTTGGGAAAGTGTACTGGAGATTTACTCTATTGCGAGTATGGAAACCGTGTGCTTAGAATTACAAGATAAGCACAATGCTAGAGTTACTTTTTTATTATGGGCGATTTGGTTGGACAATAATGGTTATGACTTTGATGCTGATTTTTGGTTGGACACTTATAGAAAAGTTGGCTGTAGGAATGCGGCTGTTGTTGCAATAAGAGCTGTACGCCGGAGGTTGCCCAAGTCAGGTATGAATTTATATTTACGTGAAAAAATTAAGCGGTTAGAGTTAAGAAATGAAAAGAAAATATTAGAAAAATTAGAAAAATTAACCTTAAACAGTTCTGTAATTTCTACAGAAACAGGGCAGTCAACCACACACCCTTACCTAGAAAATTATTTGCAGGAACTTGAGCAGAAAACCTATTTCATGAAAATTATCAGGATCATAAATAACGGAGGTTAATATGAAGCTTTTCATCAAATTTCTAATGTTTGTCGTTGTTTTAGGTGTGGCGGGTTTGTTTTTTATAAAAAAGCCGGATGGGGCACCTTGGCTAACAGCCAGTGCTTTTATTCCTGATGTAACACCAATTAAAAAAATGTTGGCTAGCGTAAAGAGGGGCAGCTTAACCGACGCATCACAAAATAGGTCGGGAAAGACCCAAGTCTATCGTTGGCAAGATAAAGACGGTAATTGGCAGTATTCAGATCAACCACCAGCAGTGGCCAAAGCGGATGAGATCTGGATTGACCCCGATACGAATATGATTCAAGGTTTAGCGGCTAAAACTGAAGTAGAGGCTGCAAAATCCCCTGCGCCTAGTATACCATTACCGATGACAGTCGCGCCGAGTCAAGTGGGAAAGCTGATGGATGATGCCAAAGCAGTTTCCGCGTTAATGGATAAACGGAATAAAGAAATTGAAACTCTTTCCGATGGTGCTGGTCGTAAATAACCAGGCTTTCAATAACAAAGTTAACAATCACATTAATAACGATAAAACTAGGGACATATATGTTGAACAAAAAATTAAGCAGTGCAATAGCCACTACAACACTAATGCTGTCTGCTTCTTTTGCGTCAGTAAGTTTTGCTGATTCAGATTTAAAAACAGTAACTGACCGAGTGAGTTATATTTTTGGTTTTCAAATTGGCCAGCGTTTTAAGCAAGATCAAGTTGATGTGAATATTGATGCTTTTGCGCAAGCGATGAAAGATATAGCTGCCGGTAAAGAGCCAGCGCTGACCGAAGAAGAGATGTCATCGGCTATGCGTGCTCTACAGGATATGCAGCAAGCCAAACACAACGAATCAATGAAAATTGTTGGCGCCGCTAACCTAAAAGAAGGTAAGGCATTCTTAGCTGAAAATGCTAAAAAAGACGGTGTTGTAACCACTAAAAGTGGATTGCAATACACTATTCTCACCAAAGGAACAGGTCCTAAACCGGTTGCAGGAAATAAAGTAAAAGTTCACTACGCCGGTAGCCTTTTGGATGGCGTTGAGTTTGACAGCTCTTATCGTCGTGATATACCCGCGGAATTTGGTGTGACGCAAGTTATACCTGGTTGGACTGAAGCACTGCAGTTAATGCCAGAAGGATCAAAGTGGAAGTTATTTATCCCTGCTGATTTGGCTTATGGAGCTGGTGGAACAACCGACGGTAAAATTGGACCGAACGCAGTACTAATCTTTGATGTTGAGCTTTTGACCGCGGATCAAAAACCAGTAAGAGCGGACTAAATTTAGTCGATAGTATTCGTCATGCTGAATACTCACGAATCAGCATGACGAATAGCCAGATCTATTTTTTATGTTGCAGGGTATGAATAAACCCGTTTGACGCAACCGCAATATAGTTACCCTTCTTCGAGCTAAACCCAACCGCAATAACCGCCGCACTGGTGGGCTTCCAAGCATCTCGTTTAGGTACTTTCCAGCGTTCAATTTCAGTCATAGAGTTGGTGTTCCAAAGTTGAACCGTTTGATCTGGGCGACCGGTGAGTAAGCGGCTACCATCTTGATTGAATTGAGCTGAAGTAAAGCGAATGCCACGGCGTAGTTTTTCAGCTTGAAGCGGGACATTACCCAGTGATTTACCTGAGCGTGTATCCCAGACCACAGCTTGGTCATACTGGCTGGCACTTAATGCAATATTGCCGTCAGGGCTAAGAGCTACCTGCTGTATGTCATCATTGTGAGTCATGCTACTGATGAGTTTCCCGGTATTAACGTCCCATGCGTTCGCAGTAAAGTCTTCAGATCCGCTTAGGGCAACTTTATTGTCGGCGCTTAGGCTGACACTACGGACTCTGTTTTTATGGTGAAACGTACGCTTAATCCCGCCTCGTTGAATATCAAACAGTACCGCCGACTGGTCATCTAAACCGAGTAAGGCATAATTACCATCGCTGCTTAGAGCTATGTCGAGAATTGTTCCTGGGGCCGTCCAATAACGTGCTGAGCTACCATCTTTCATGCTCCACAAAACCATCGTATGCGGGTTAGCGGTTAGGGCCCATTGACCATCTGCTGAAAAATCAGCGGCAATGATGGTGGAGAGTTCACCAGCCTTGTGGTTCCAATTATACAATCTCTCACTATCACTGAGCCGCCAAAGACTGCCTCCATGATGAATAGAACCTATGATGGCGAACTTACCATCATCTGAAATAGCGGCTGCCTGAGCGCCTTTAACCGCCACCTCAATGCTTGACGTTGGTGTGTTAGTACCACTGCAAGCGGATAACGCAAGTACGATAAAAAGAGTGGAGAAAAGCCGAAGACGGAATAAACGCGCAGGAGCAAAATTCATGCTGAAAAAATCCTTATTATAGATCTAAGCAGAAAAGATTAGGTTTTAGGTTGAGCCGTACTAGATTGATTATAGTCATAAACGGATTCCGTTCCGCTTACTTGAGTATAGAATAAAGGCAGGAAAAATTTAAACGACCATATCTCGATGTGAGACATGCAAGACTTCAATCATACGGTCTTCGGTTTCAAAGCGCGACTCGAGCATTTCGCCAAGCTTAGAAGAATCAGCGCTGATGGTTTCTAGATCATCAGTTTCTTGGTACTTATCGTTAAAGTCCAAAGCAAATTCTGTTGTTATGTCAATTTTACTGAAAAGCTCATTGGCTTCTTTGAGTGCGGCTTCGTCGTTGAACTCACGGCCTTCTTTTATTAACTGATCGTAAACTTCAAAGTGGCCAGCAGAAACATAATCAACCAAAATTTGGCACAACTTTTGTACTTTCTGACAGGCATCATCAGACTCTAATTGTTCTGAAAGGCTACAGTAAGTAACTAATAAATCTTGGCGTTCTTGCAACCAGCGATCAATGATGTCATTGACACCGCCCCAGCGTTCTTTTGCAGATTGACAGTTTTCCAACATAGTATTGGTTCCTTAAAATATTTTTGAGTAGTTATTGTTATGACCCCACGATAGGGGAACATGAATCTGGAGACAAGCAAAAAATGAGTGTAAAGTTTAATTAAGCAATTTAACGGCGTAAGGGACGGTCAAAGCAGTAAATGCTCCAGTTAATCCCATCGCTAAACTAGCGAAAGCGCCGGTGGTTGGATTCATCTCAAAAGCTCTTGCCGTACCTACACCGTGGGCATTAAGACCTAACACTAAACCTTGTAGGCGCGGATCATGTAGGCGCAAGATAGAAAAAACCACCGGGCTTAATAGCGCACCAATTACCCCTGTAAATACTACGACGCCAGTTGTTAGTCCGGGCAGTGCTCCAATAATTTCAGCAATCCCTAGGGCGATAGGAGTAGTGACCGACTTCGGCATCAGAGCAAGTTGTATATTGTCGGGAGCGCCCATCAGCATAGCGATAACCACCGCACTGGCCGCAGCAAAACTTCCGCCAACGACCACTACTGTCAAGGTTGGCAGGGTAAGTTTTCGAATGTGATGAAACTCTTGAAATAAAGGAATCGCCAATGCAACGGTGGCAGGACCCAAGAGAAAATAGAGTAATTGATTAGCTTGCAAATAATCTTTGTAAGAAATATTCAGGGTGTTCAGAATAATGGCTATAGCAATAGAGCCTGTAGCAACCGGGTGAAGAAACACGCGCTTATTGAAGTATTCATAAAGCATTACGGCAAACTGATAAATACTGAGACTTAATAAAAGGCCAAACAGTGGTTTGTGTTGCAGGCTGTACCAAAGTTCTGAAGCTTGGGTTATCAGTGTATCCACTTTATTACCTCCTATTGGCCAGAGGCTTTAGTTGTCAGACGTTGCAGCAGCCACCCACTGAACAGCATACTGATAAATGTACCACCAATCATGGCGGCTAAAACTGCCGGCCAATACTGCTGTATAGCTGGTGGTAAAAAGAACAACCCAACCCCAGCGGGTAAGAACAATAAGCTTAGGTGTTTAATCAATGTGTGGCTGAGGTTGCTTAATTCTGAGGAGGCACCATTTTTAATGAGCAACCCAACCCAGAGTAGCAGCATGCCAACAACTGGACCGGGTATGGGTAAGTCGGCAAGCCCAACGACAGTTTCTCCGAGCAATTGAAACAATAATAAAATAATAAAAGCTTTTAACATAAACAGCCTTTAGCGAGATTCGCGGCGAACTAGTTGCCACAAGTTAAACAAAATTAAACCCATGTAGGCGACGGCGGTCCAGCCGGGAATGGATAGTCCAAACAAAGAAAAAACAGTGTCGGCGCAATTGCCATCACCCTGCAACAATAGATTAATAGCTTGGCTTAAGGGAAAGTTCTCAAACATATAACTGAGGCCTGGACCACAAGCGGGAACCAAGTCCTCCGGTAAGCTTTGCAGCCACATATGGCGCAAAGATACGCCGCCACCAATGCCCGAGGCAATGATGCCTACGAGAGCATAAATACGCCTGCCGAATACGGCTGGATTGTGGAGGGCGGCAATTAAAGCTAGCAGACCAGTGACAATAACGAATACACGTTGGGTGATGCACAAGGGGCAGGGTTTAAGCTCGAATTGGTACTGCATAACCAAGGCGGTCAAGATTAAGCCGACACAGCCGAGAAAAATAAGTATATTGGTCTGCCTGATATTAATAAACATTTCGCACCTCTTTAGAAAGTCGCGCTACACTAGGTTATATCGGGTTTTAACTCAAGACCAGACTATTAACTCAAGTCCAGGCTATTAACTCAAGACCAGGCTATGTGATGATGGTCTAACCCCAACAACAAGGAATCAATCAACGTGTTTTCAATACAGAGAGCTAAGTGGCTCATCAGTTGCCTGCTAATGTCTATGGCCGTCGTGTGCAGTCATCCCGCTTGGTCTGAAGAAGAGGCCGCTGAAGAGGGTAAAGAAGGCGAGGCTGCCATTATAAAACGTGCTATTTATATTCCTATTAAACCTGCGTTTGTTGTGAACTATGGAGGAAGGGGGCGGCTTAAATATCTAAAAGCTGAATTATCAGTGCGAGTAACAGGCTCATCAGACGCGAATGCTATTCGTCATCACATGCCGCATATTCGCAACAACATTATTTTGTTGTTCAGTCGTCAGATGGATGAAAATTTAAATAACCAAGAAGGCAAAGAGCTGTTACGTCAAGCAGCGCTGGCAGAGATTAATGATATTTTGATTGCCGAAGAAGGTGCTAGTGGTGTGCAGGATTTATACTTTAATCAGCTGGTTATCCAACGTTAAGTAACGTAGTAGAAGGTACAGCAGACATAAAAAAACCGGAATAGACCCGGTTTTTTTATGTCTGCTGTATTGAAACTTAAAGCTTATTCGTCTTCGCAAGCCGCTTGGTAAGCGTCGGCATCTAAAGCATTATCAAGTTCTGATATATCGCTTGGTTGAACCTTATAGAACCAGCCGTCATCGTAAGGTGATTCGTTAACGGTTTCTGGCGTATCTTCTAAAGATTCGTTAATCGCAATGACTTCTCCAGATATGGGAGAAAAAATATCTGAAGCGGCTTTAACTGATTCAACAACACCGGCTTCTTCGCCAGCATTTACAGTGCTGCCAACTTCAGGAGCTTCTACATAGACCACATCACCTAAGCTATCTTGAGCGTGATCACTAATGCCAACGGTTACGGTGCCGTCATCTTCTAGACGTGCCCACTCGTGGCTGGCTAGGTATTTTAGTTCGGTGCGAACTTCACTCATGTTTATGTCCTCAAATTAGTATTACGTACTGAATATTACGTGCAATGTTAATAGTTAAAATTATTAAACCAGTGATTTACCGTTGCGGACAAAGCTTGGCTTGACCACTTTTACGGGAATCTGTTTGTTGCGCATTTCTACCAAGCATTGCTCACCGATGCTAGCAGGAACTCTCGCTAAGGCAACAGAATAGCCCAAAGTTGGTGAAAATGTGCCGCTGGTGATCTCTCCCGTTTCTGCGCAGCCATCAATAATGACTTTTTGATGCGCGCGTAATACGCCGCGAGCTTCTAATATCAGGCCTACAAGTTTGAACTGATTGCCTGCAGCTTTTTGTTCTTCAAGGGCGGAGCGACCAATAAATTCTCTATCACTGGGTTCCCAAGCAATGGTCCAACCCATATTAGCCGCTAACGGCGAAACGCTGTCGTCCATGTCGTTGCCATACAAATTCATGCCGGCTTCCAAGCGCAAGGTATCGCGTGCGCCTAAGCCGCACGGGCTAACAGCTTGCTCGCTGAGAGCTTGCCAGAATTCAACCGCATCGGTATTGGGCAGCATGATTTCTAGCCCGTCTTCACCGGTATAACCCGTTCGAGCTATAAACCACTCGGCTGCAGTAGCCCCTTGAAAAATTTTGAGTTCAGGTACGACTGCCGCTCTAGTGCTGCTCATTGCCGCACTGGCTTTAGTGATGGCGTTGGGTCCTTGGATGGCAATCATGGATAAGTCACGTCGTTCAGTGAGTTCAACGTCAAAGCCGGCTTTTTGTTGCTCCATCCACGCTAAATCTTTTTCGCGAGTGCCACAATTCACAACCGTACGAAACCAGCCATCCATGTTGTAAACGATTAAGTCATCAATAACACCGCCAGTTTCATTGAGCATGGCGCTGTAAAGTGCTTTGCCTGAGGTGCCTTCTATGCGGCTCACGTCATTGGCTAATAAGCGCTGTAAATAAGCTTTGGCGCCAGTGCCAGTAATATCGACAATGGTCATGTGTGAGACATCAAACATACCGGCGTCTTGACGAACCTTATGGTGCTCTTCTATTTGCGAGCCGTAATGCAAAGGCATATCCCAGCCGCCAAAATCGACAAGCTTACCGCCAAAATCTGCATGACTTTGATAGAGCGATGTTTTCTGTCCCATAAATAACCTACAAGGTAGTAAGAAAGTGGGCTCATTTTACCCTAGCTCTTGCTGTTGAACCATGTATTGATAGACTTTGACTAAATTAAATTCAAACAAAGGCAGATGACTGTGAAAATTTTAATTAAAAGCGTACTGCTGATATTGAGCTTGGTGGTGTTGGCCTCGCTTGGGGCAATGTTTTATTTAACCCAAATGTTTGATCCGAACAGCTATAGAGAAGACATAGAGATCATTGCGCAAGAGCAAGGTGTGAACCTATCCCTTAAGGGTGATGTGTCTTGGTCGTGGTATCCAAATTTGGCGTTGAAGTTTGAAGACGTCAGTGTTGAGAAAGCGGTTGGACATTCAGGCGAAACCGTTAGCGCAAAAATAGAATCCATAGCCGTGCGCATGGCCATCAAGCCGCTGTTCAGCGGACAGCTGCAGGCAACGGGGATGAATCTGCAGGGCACAGCAATAGAGTATCCTAATCAGCCGCCGCTGCTAGTCAACGCACAAGGTGCATTGAATTTTGATCAAGCGGCTAATTTGCTGGAGATTACATCGTTGGAGGTATCAGTACAGCCCATTACGGATCGTGCCGGCGGTCATGAACGGGCTCAATTAATGGTGTCGGGTAAGGTAAATTTGCAAACCAATGGGATTGATTTGAATGTGCTTTTGGCCGAATTTAACGCCAAGCAGTGGTTGCAAATGGCGGGAGTAGAACTGCCTAAAATGAACTCGACCAGTGCGCTTAAGCAGGTGGCTATGTCCACCAAAGTGCAAGGGCATACCAATAGCTGGCAGCTAAAAGATTTTAGGCTACAGATAGATGGATCGACAATTACGGGTGACGTATCGCAAACTGCTAACCAGATTGTTCGAATCAATCTGCACGGTGATCAGATAAACCTTGATGATTACTTGGCGCCAAGTGTTACGGTCCCTGCAGTCACACAGAAACCGAATGTAAGTAAGGTGCGCACTAATAAAACTAATCCCTCGGTAAGCCCACGTCGGTTGTCATCCGACAAGCTAGAACTTGATAGCTTGCAATCAGTGGCGCTTGAATTAAGTTTAGGGATTGATAAGTTTCAAGCCAATCAGGTTGATATGCGCGATGTGAAGGTTCAGCTGAATGCCAACAATGGTTTGGTAAAGTTGAATAGTTTTAAAGCACATTTATATTCTGGAACAGTACAAGCATCGGCCGAGCTAGACGCACGTGGGGTGCAGCCCAGCGTGAAATTTAGCAGTCGATTAGAGTCGATAGCGTTATTACCATTGCTCAGTGTTATGGTTGAAGAAAAACGCATATCGGGTATCGCCAATATAGAGATGTCGATCAAAGCGAATGGCGATAATTTGGCTGCGTGGCAGGACAGCGCACATGGTAAATTAACCGCTAAAGCCAACACATTGATTGTTTCTGAGCTGGATATAGAGCGAAAATTTTGCGAATTAGCGGCTCTGACCAGTCGCAAACCTATGCCGACTCTAGCCTGGAAGGGCCAAACGACCTTACAAGACTTGGACGTTGATCTTGCCATCCAAGGCGCCAGCATTACTATTAAGAGTATTCAGGCGGGTGTAGAAGAGCTTCAAGTAAACGCTTTTGGCGACACTCGATATGTTAAGGGCGATTTCGACGTTAAGGCTAACCTGAGAGTGACAGGGGAGTTGAACCCAGACCGCGCCTGCCAAGTGCGTGATCGGTGGCGCAATCGTGACTTGCCTATGCGATGTCGCGGTAATATAGATGAGCCGTTGGGAGGTGATGTTTGTCTCCCTGATAAAGATCGCATAGATGATTTATTGCGCGATGAGGTAAAGTCTCGCGCTCAAGAGAAGTTACAAGAAAAACTGGAAGAGAAGTTGTTTGATAAGTTAAAAGGATCAGACGCTAGCCCAGACAGTTCGAAAAAAGCCGCAGAGCAGTTATTGAGAGGTCTCTTTGGACTTTGAATTAGAGCATAACTTTGAATTAGAGCATAACTTCGAATTAGAGAATAACTGTGAGTCAGAGAATAACTTTGTAGACCGAGTGCTAACTTGGTTTGAGCAACACGGCCGTAAACACTTGCCGTGGCAGCAGGACGTTAACCCTTATCGTGTGTGGGTGTCTGAAATCATGTTGCAGCAAACCCAAGTCGCCACCGTTATTGGGTATTTTGAGCGGTTTATGGCGCGCTTCCCTAGTGTCGACAGTTTAGCGCGCGCCAATCCAGATGATGTTTTGCATTTATGGACGGGCCTGGGGTATTACGCCCGTGCTAGAAATTTACATAAATGCGCTCAGCGTGTTGTCGATGAATATGATGGCTGCTTTCCCCAAACGATTGAAGGCTTAACAGATTTACCAGGTATTGGCCGCTCGACCGCTGGTGCCATAGCCAGTTTGTCTATGGGTAAAAATGAACCCATTTTAGATGGCAATGTTAAACGGGTTTTAGCGCGTCACTTTGCGATAGAGGGTTGGCCGGGTAATGCTAAGGTTCTACAGCAGCTTTGGCGCTTATCGGAACAGCTGACGCCGTCGGCAGAATCGTCGCACAGTTGTGCAGATTACACCCAGGTCATGATGGATCTGGGAGCCAGTGTCTGCAGTCGCACTAAACCAATGTGTGAGCAATGCCCTTTACAACAAACATGCTTGGCTCATCAGCAAGATACCGTATTGAATTACCCCGGTAAAAAACCTAAAAAAGATAAGCCCACAAAAGCCGTGACTTTATTGATGTTGCAAAACCCTGCGGGTGAGTATTATCTACAGCAACGGCCGGCAACGGGTATATGGGGCGGGCTGTGGAGCTTTCCTGAGCTGAATGCAGACGTAAACATTGACGATCATTGCCAACAAGAGCACGGCGATGTTATTGATAAACAGATATGGCCAACTTTTCGGCATACATTCAGTCATTACCATTTATCCATCACTCCGGTTCATATACAGTTGCTTCCCGCCGCGGTATCACAAGTGGCCGAACCCAGTTCACGTTGGTATGGTACGCAAACGGTACCAACTGTTGGTTTGGCTGCTCCGGTTAAAAAATTATGGCAACAATTGATGAAGGAATAATGCAATGGCGCGTATGGTTTTCTGTAGCAAGTATCAAAAAGAGTTAGAAGGTCTGGCTGTACCACCAGTCCCTGGAGCCAAGGGTCAAGAGTTATACGAGTCAGTGTCTAAACAGGCGTGGCAAGAGTGGATGTCTCACCAAACCATGTTGATCAATGAAAAACACCTGAATATGATGGATTTAACGGCTCGAGCATACCTAGGTGAGCAGCGCGATAAATTCTTTGCTGGTGCCGAATTAGACGAAGTTGAGGGCTATGTTCCTACTATCGATTAAATTGCGGCCTATGGCGTTGAAAAATCAGCATTTAATTCCTCTCAGTATTGACTCTAAAGTTCTGAACGGGTTTAATACGCGCCTCTTGTGATCGGCGTATCCAAGAAATTTGCCCGGTTAGCTCAGTCGGTAGAGCAGAGGATTGAAAATCCTCGTGTCGGTGGTTCGATTCCGCCACCGGGCACCATATATAGATCTGGTAACGTCCAGAATCGTCCTAAAGCCCGCGTAAATGCGGGCTTTTTCGTTTATACTCAGTCCAAAGTAATCCGAAGAAGTACCCCTAAATCCAGAACGATTGGGGGTCTTTATGGGGGTATATTCTCACCTTCGATATTCGGTACCCCCAAAAATAGATAAAACTATATTTAGAGGTGACGCTATGGCGCTAACGGAATTGGCTGTTAAACAGGCCAGCCCTAAAGAAAAAGATTATAAAATGACCGATGAAAAGGGCATGTTTCTTCTAATAAAGAAGAACGGGTCTAAATATTGGCGTCTTAAATATAGAAATCCCCACACAAAAAAAGAAAAAGTTTTAGCTTTGGGGGTGTACCCAACGGTTGGGCTAAAACAAGCACGGCTAAAAAGGGCTGATGCTAAAGAACTTTTATCTAAGGGCATTGATCCAGGCGATCATAAGAAAAGTACTAAATCTTCTCAGGGGGATGCTGCCGCTAATAGCTTTGGTGTTATTACTGAGGAATGGTTTGTTAAGCAGCAAATGAGTTGGGCCCCTGCGACCATCAAGAAGCACCGAGCTTTGTTAAATAATGATCTAATACCTTATCTGGAAAGCCGCCCAATATCTGAATTAGAAACATGGGAGCTACTGGGAGTCCTTAATCGGATCATTGATCGAGGGGCTATTGATAGTGCGCACAAGTGCCGTCAAATATTGAACCAGATATGTCGTTATGCAAAACAAACTGGGCGAAGTAAGCATAACCCGGCGTCGGATCTAACCGGAGCGTTGCCTGAAAGAAAGACTACCCATAGAGCCGCTATTACAGACCCTTCAGGTTTCGGAAAATTACTTGTCGATATTGATGCCTATAAAGGCACACACATCATTAGAACCATGTTGGCATTAGCGCCTTTGGTGT
Source organism: Cellvibrionaceae bacterium (assembly GCA_034112445.1). GTDB lineage: Bacteria > Pseudomonadota > Gammaproteobacteria > Pseudomonadales > Cellvibrionaceae > Pelagadaptatus. Next base: position 74,645 of record JAWUVI010000035.1, read on the forward strand.
TTCAAAGGCCTGGTGAGCTGGCCTCTATGGAGTGGTCAGAGATAGATTTTGACGGGGGGTGTTGGAATATCCCTGTGGCCAAAAAGAAAGAGCGCAATAAGCGAGAGGGTGATCATACCGTCCCGCTATCAAAGCAGGCTCAAGAGTTGCTGTCAGATATCAGACCTTTAACTGGTCATCATCAGTACGTGTTCCCTAATCAAAGGGATTATAAAAAGCACGCCAACACAGAGTCTATTAATAAAGCATTGCGGGAAATGGGCTACAACACCAAAGAAGTTCATTGCTTTCATGGTTTTAGAGCCAGTGCCAGAACCATGCTTGATGAGCAGTTAGGATTGAGGGTGGAATGGATAGAGCACCAGTTAGCTCATACCGTTAAAGATCCGCTGGGTAGAGCCTACAATCGAACCAAACATCTTCCACAGCGTATCGACATGATGCAACGATGGTCAGATTATTTGGACAACCTTAAACGCCAAGTGTTGGCTGGTAATGTAATTACAGCTAGCTTTGTGAATGAGGCGTGAGAGTCTATCTGTAGTTTGTGAGCTGGGTTTAGTTTTAGTCTTTAGGGGGCTCGCGTTTGAATGGGTTTTTTGATGTTATCTTGTCCAGGCCGGTTATGTTTCCAATCGCGGCTGTTTGAGTCTTAATAAATTCATGAATCTTTTGTCTGTCGTCAGAGGTGATCATGGATAGGGTAAGGCCGTTCTTTTCCGCAAGAAATTTATACGGTGCCAGTTCTGATAATAAACTCTCTGATTGTTCTTTAAGTCTAGCTATGGTGTGTTGTTGGATGCTGAGCTTGCTGCTAAGAGTCGTTTGCTCGACAGGATTTTTTTCTGCTTGTTTTTTTAGTTTCTTCTCTAGCTTATTCTTTTCGTTTTCCCTGATTTCAGACTTGATTTTATCGCATTTGAGTATTAGGCGTTCTACGGTGATGGAAAGGTTTTCGTTGTTGAATGATAGCTCTTTAATCTTGGTTTCAGTCTCTGTGCTCATGCAAAATGAATAAGATCTTTTCCCTTCGGTAGCTGCTTTTAGTCTGCTTGTCTTTACGTTCCACGCTCCTCTCATTTTGATGAGAATCAATGAATTTTCAGCGCTTCTTGAAAGTTGTTCGAGGTGCTCGGCTAGATGGTCAATGGTGTAGTTATGGGTATGATGCAGGCCCTTTTTATTTAGGTAGTTAACGGTCCAGATGTATTTTTCTTTTTGGTTGTTGTCATCTTGAATCCACTCATGCCAATCGATTTTTTTCCCCATCTCTAATGCTCTTCTCAGTGATGAATATTATAAATTACATGTTAGTAATTGATTTAATCAGGTAATACAACATGTTATTATATCCTATATAAGGTTTTAAGGTAGGGTCCCATATCTTTTTTCCTTAGTTGCCTTGTATCAATAGGAAGCTATGCTGATACGGTAAAATAAACTATTAAGGTTTTAATCATGAGTGGTTCATCTTAAATTTAAGGAAGTAAATATTTGTTTGAGTTGCTGTATCGACCTACACCAGAGCTTTCATATGTGAAGAAATATACGCTGTTATGTTTGATGAACCAGTTTCGAAAGAGAGGAGTAATAAATCAACCAGTCAGCGATCTTGCTAAAAAATTTGGGGTAAGTCAGCAGGCTGTCTCATTTGTACTAAAGGACTATTTCTCTAAGCATGATTTAATCAAATCTAAGTTTCGTGGAGAAAATTATATTGCTCAGGGAAATCGCCCACCTGGGCGTGCTGCGACTTTTTATGAATTAGATAATCAGGCTGTTGCTGAACATATATTTGGCGATATTGATAACGTTGATGCTTCAGGAATTTTGAACTCAAGTCATCCTGATGGATTTGAAAAATACGCTGATCTTATTGCAAAGCTTTTAACGCTACCTTCATATATGGAGTTGTCTATTCCTGAGGCAATGCTTCTTAGTATTTTGTTGTGTTTTTCTGATGAGTTGGGTTGTGTACGCAATCTAAGTTTTAAGGACTTTGAGCTGTTCATCGGAATGAAAAAGACTAAATTAAAATCGACTTTAAAGTCTCTTCAAGAAAAAAAGCTGCTTTTATCTATTTGGGCAGGTGGTGTATCTCCTGGTGTTTTTGGCAAGATTAACAGTGTGTATGTACTTAATAGCTCACGCTTTAATGCAAGTGAAATATTTTCAGCTAAGGAGAGGCGACAACCCAATATTATTCCAGTAGAGCCACTTAGTGTTGATTTTGTTTGTAAGATTGAGGAGCTATCTATGCATATTGATCGTTGCATAAAAGCACGATTAAGAAAGTTAAAGGCAGATTCGGCTAATGGTAATAGCTTGGACTCCTGTACTAAATTAGTTAAAGAGGATCTGCAATCAGGCATAGGGTCAGAAAATGTCAGTACTAAGATTAATGATTTATGGGGCAATTTGAATAAACCAAATTTATGTGTTTTTTATAATTTGTTGAATTGGAGTGATGTGAAGAGGCTTCATAGGTTTTTAAAACTTAAGATCGAAGATTACTCTTCCATGTATAGCTTAAACCCAAATGGTGACGAGAAATTTGAGGATTATATTTTTCAAGAGCTTATTCCTGCAGATGGAGGAGATAAGCTTAGCGAGTTAAGTAAGGAGGCTTTTTTGGAGTTGGCAAAGCTGTTGATGTTTTTTGTGAAAAAGGTTCATTCAATGGTTGTTAATACAATAAGTAGCAATGATAGAAAGAAGACCAATCGGAGTGACCCCGCTGGGGGTTTTCAAAGTGTATTAGGTATGAAATACGTGATTTTACATGAAGGAACATTGGGGAATTGTATGAATATTATGCGAGTTGTTTGATGCTGTTAGCTTTTAAATTTTCATAGCGAATCAAAGAGCCGTTTTAGGGCGTTTTAGGGCGTTTTATGACGTACTTTAAATCGTTTTATTTTTATTTGTTTTAACTCCCATTTTTCTTTAATCCGCTGATGCTCATTGATAAAACGACCTAAAATTAAGACCCAATTATGTATGTATAAGTAGTATGTACATAACTAATATTTGTGATCTATTAAACATGGCTGCAACGCTAAGCCATAGTTTCACACGTAGATGTTATAGATTTGTATAAGCAATTGAGACTCCATGCGGGGCACAAAGCCCTGAGCATGGAGTATGTTAGATGATAGAGTTCAGTGAGTAATTAAGTACACCTCTGGTAACGGTATGAACAATTAACTGTTACTGAAGGAAAGCCCAATGAACCACAATACCCAAAACCCTAATGCTAAGAATAAAAAGTCTAAGAGAGTCCCTGAGAATAAAAACTTAAAACGCTATCGCGAGCCTTTGTTCAAAGGGTTTCCTGTCATGGTTTCTAAGGGGGATTTAATTGAACCGTATTTAGACTCTACGCACGATGTTGTTATGTCGGCCTTAGAAGATCATCCCAGAACCATGGCAATCCGATTCGATTTAAGATTTCCGTCGTGGTATTGCACTTTAGATGGAACCTATCCCAATCATTTCATCAGTGACTTCGTACAGTCATTGAAAGCCATTATTGCTAATGACAGGGCTCATGCCGCAAGAAAATATACTCAGGTTCACGAAACGTCCGTTCGATACGTATGGGCTAGAGAGTGGGATAAAGGTGAAGTTAGACCTCATTACCATGTAGCCGTCTTAGTTAATCGTGATGCCTATCATACGTTGGGGCGTACCAATAGCTTACACGACACAATGAGGAGCCGAATTGAAGCCGCTTGGGCTAATTCCTTAGGGTTACACCCGTTTGAAGTAAAAGGTTTAGTCCACTTCTGTAATGGAGGTGTGTTCGGTTTGATGCAGGATCAATTACAAGGCGTAGATGAGTTCTTTTTCGCTTTGAGTTATTTGTGTAAAGAGGCAACAAAGCGCTTTGATCTTCGTGAACACTCATTCGGTCATAGCCAGTGCTAATGTAAAGCATCTCATTATTTCTGTCCTCCAGCGTTCGCTGGCTTCTGTAGTAATTTTTTACACCGCGTCCCATCTAATGAACCAATAACCTAGAGGACGTCATGAAACTAATTCGCTTGCGAGAAGTTATCAGCATTACCGGCTTGAGCCGCTCAACCATCTATAAAAAAATTTCAGAAGAGGAATTTCCTAAATCCGTTTTTTTAGGATCGCGAGCAGTCGCGTGGGTGGAAACTGAAATATTGGATTGGGTGAAGGAAAAAATAGAGGAGCGTGATGGATAGAACGTTAACCAACTAACACTCTAAGAAAAAAACATTTATTTAAAATATTAAAATTGAGGATTTGAAAATGATTAATAATAACTTGGTAGAAATTTATTGCGATGGATCTTGTTGTCCAAACCCAGGACGTTCGGGTATTGGTCTGGCTGTCTATCGTGACGGGTGGATTGATGGGTTGTGGTATGGAATACGCAGACTTCAGAGTACAAATAATCGCGCCGAGCTTGAGGCGCTTCACTACTCCATGAGATTGGCTGAATCAGAGTTGGTGAAAGGTAGTTCAGTCACAATTTATTCAGATTCTGAATACGCCATTAATTGCATTACTCAGTGGGCTTTTGGTTGGAATAAAATAGGCTGGAAGAAAACCCCGGCGATTAAAAATATGGATATCATTAAGCCTGCCTTTGATTTGTTCGTTCGTATAAAAAAGCATATTAATGTCGAGCATGTTAGGGCTCACTCGGGACTTGAAGGTAATGAGCTTGCGGACCGATTAGCGGTGTACGCTGCTCGCAGTAGTGAGGTTGGAATGAGTTTATTCACTGGGGAGGATTCGGTTGATAGGTTGTTGTCGATGAGGTGATCCGATTTAATTTAAGAGGAATCAATCTACCTTTTTAAGGTGGGTTGATTGCCACTTTCATGTGGTGTCAAATTCAATCAAGACGAATAATCATGTCTATCTCTTCACAGCAGGAATTACTTTTTAATTGTTGATGAGGCCTGCGAAGAGCCTTCTTCAGTTATTTATGATACCTAGAACGCGCATGATAAACATGTGGTAATGGATCAACTGAAATTAATACCAGTGGACTAGATACGATCGATACATTTTTGAGAGGGTTTGTGTCTTAGATGGCGTTGAGTTTGTTACAGGTCATGTCATAAAAAACTTCGATATAGGCTTCGGTCGTATTGAAGAGGCTATTAGCGCCATTGAGGGTGCTTTAGATACTGCTGGTGAAGGGTAGGCTTTTGGTTGTAGCTATTACAGTTTGTTCAAGCGTTCCACTGGAGGGGATTGTGACAGATATAGATCCCTCTGAGGAAGGTTGGGTGTTGATTTGCATGGTCAATTGATTCAGTTTAGAGCAAATTATCACTTAATAACTGACCCAAGAGGCTAGCTTGTAATACAGGTTTAGTAGGCACTTACAGAAAACTTGGCGGGTCAATATTAAGTGCAAATGATGGGGGATGCGGACGTTTTCTTGGACTGATTTTCTAAGTTAAACCTAAGCTTTCACGATACTCGATGGGACTGAGATAGCCAAGGGACAATTTGATTCGTTTTTCGTTGTACCATTGAACGTACGAGTTTAGTGCCTCGATAAACTGTTCGATAGTAGTTGCGCGCCAATCATTCGGGTAGAACATTTCCGTCTTCAGTCTACCGAAAAAACCTTCACACGCAGCATTGTCTGGAGAGCAGGCTTTACGAGACATCGACCTAATTAGGTTTGCGTTCGAGACCCTTGAGAGCCAGCCTGGCCATCGGTAGTGAGAACCTCTATCAGAATGAACGATAGGCCTGTCACTGACGTCGGTCAGAGTCTCAACAGCTGTATCTAACATGGTGTTTACAAGCTCTGCATTAGGGCTAGTACCGATCGACCAGCTAACGACCATGCCGTCGAAGCAATCAATGATTGGCGAGAGGTACACCTTACCAGCCGGGATATGGAACTCAGAGATATCAGTGAGCCATTTTTCATTTGGAGCCGTGGCATTGAAGTCTCTATTGACGATGTTCTCTGGAGCAGGTGTGATCTCTCCGGCGTAAGAGCTATATCGCCGCCGCTTCGGCCTAACTGCTTGGAGGTTTTCTTGCTTCATTAACCGCCGAATAACCTTCTCAGAGAGAAAGATCTGCTGCCTAATTAGCAAACCTTGAATTCGGCGGTAACCATAAGAGCGATGATTGCGCTCGAAGATTTCGGTGATGACTCGACGGGCCGCTGCATATTTATCAGCTAACCCTGCACGCGATCGATGATAAAAGTATGAGCTGCGGGCAAGACCTAAACGACCTAGAAGCTCAGGTAATACATACTCGTTTCTTAAGGCGTCAACCAGAGCTGTCTTCTTTTGATTGCTCAGCAGTTGGAGGTTGCCGCCAAGATCCTTTTTTATAAGTTCATTGGCCTTCTTAAGCAGGTCGTGTTCGAGCTGCAAATTTCGGATGTCGCGTTGAAGAGCCTCGACCTGCTGCTCAAGCTCTGCTTTATCCGTGTTAGTGAGAGAACGCTTGTCACGTTTCATGTGGGCTGAAACCTCTGGATCAAGTAACTGATTCTTCCAGTTGTATAGCGTAACTCTGTCGACGTCCAGTTTTTGTGCCACAGCCTGAGCGCTACCTTCTCGTGTACAAAGCTCATAAACGGCCGATCGCTTTGAATCCACAGAAGCTGTCGGTCTTCTAGCACGGTCCACTACGCATTTTTTAGTTTCTGGATAACGATCATGAACCCACTTTGTTAACGTTCTTCGGCAGGGGTAGCCCAGAGCTTTCAGAGTTACAGAAAAGCAGCGCCCATGGCTCATATAATGATCGATCGCAGTGTTTATCTGCTCGGTCGAGTATTTTGGTTTTGATCTCACGTAACCAGGCTCAAGATAACCGTGTTCAAGGTATTCCCTATACCATTGTTTAAGTGAATTCTTGGTTGGATAACCTAATTGACGTATGGTCGCTTGGATGCGCTTACCGAACCTAATATATAGTTTTACTGCTTGAAGACGCTCTTCGCATGAATACATAGACTACCTCTAAGTAGTCCAAGATTTTGTCCGCATCCCCATGAGGTCACTTTTAACTGCAAATTAACACCATCACCATAGGTCTCAAGTTAACCCGTAACGGACGTTTGAGATTTGATCTAAACTAGCTCAAGATAACACTTAACAGCCATAACGATAACGCCTGTGACTGGTCAACCTTAATCGATGCTTCGCAGTCAGGCTGAGCACTATATTAGCTCCCAACTTTAATTAAACTGGAGAATTTTCAAATGAATAAAAACTTATTAACAATAACGATTCTAATGATAGCTTTCGTAGCTCCTGCTATCGCGGACAAGCCTGAATGGGCAGGTAAAGGAAAGCCAACTGCAGAGCAGAAAGCAGCTCACAAATCTTTTATGAATGCCAAGGAAGATCTCGATGATGAAGATGCTGTAGATAAGCTAAAGAAAGAAAAAGAAAAGAAATTTAAAAAAGATAAGGAAATGGATGATCAGCTGTCTGGCGAAGTTCAAGGCTTAGAAAAGCAAAAGCTAAAAAAGTCAGAGCAAACAAGGAAAGAGATGGATAAAGGCTCCGATGAAGGTAAAGAATCGAGAGCTGAAAACACTAAGAAATGGTGGAGTTTTTGGGAATAATAGTCCTAACGCCTAGGTAACGGATTATCCGCTGCCTAGGGCGTTAATGTCCGCTGGGTATAATTTCTAACGGCACTTAATATCTAAAATTGGCACTTAAGCGACGGCTCAAGATAACCCGTTACGGACATCTTTCCTCAATGTCTTTGGTTCCCAGTAGCGGACATTATCTCTTGCGATTCTTACTGGTCAGCAATCCGCAGGTTGTCACTAAAGTGCTGGGTATTGATAGCATTATTTCCGCGGTGGTAGTCCGTGCACCATCGTCAGTGATTTGAGTTCCGCCCCAGCCCTGCGGTGCTCTGACAGTGCTTGATATTCCGGGTCGTTATACCAAGTCTCGGCGGCGGCCTCCGACGGGAATTGAAATATCACAATGCGACCGGGTCTGGGCTCTGTGCCTTCCATGTGTTTGATATTATCATCAAAGGTGAGAAAGGAGCCGCCATATTTTTTCAACATTGGGAAAAACCCTTTTTCATATTTTGAATATTCAGCCTCATCATGAGGGACAAGGTTGGCAATCATGTAAACCGGTGTGTCCGACATTGTTTGATTCCTTTTTTTTGTTTCGTATGGAACGATTTTTTTGTATAGAGCCGGCGATGATTAAATTGTTTTAATCCAGTTCACTACGGCGTGACCAATTTCAACCGGTGAGTCTTCCTGAACAAAATGCAGGCCTTTTACGGTGACTTCCTGCTGGTTCGGCCAGCTGCGGCAAAATTCCCGTTGTTGCCCGATGAGGATCGAGCCAGGGGCCGCATTGATAAATAACTTGGGTATATCGCTACCCGCCATAAATGCGCCGTATTCGTTTACTAGGTCCACAACATTTTGGGGTTCCCCCTCTATGGGTATTTGCCGTGGCCAGTTCAGTATGGGCTGACGATCGCCGGCGGTTTGATGGGGTGCGCGGTAAGCATCCATCTCCGTCTCGCTCAGTTTACGTATGACTGAAGAGGGCAGTACGCCTTCGATAAACATATTGCGGTTGAGAACCAAATCTTCGCCTTTATCCGAGCGAAAGCCCTTAAAGATCCCCACGCCACTTTCTGGCCAGTCGGCCCAAGTCACGGGTTTAACAATACCTTCCATGTAGGCCACACCTTTTACGGCTGCGGCGTGGCGCATAGCCCAGAGAAAGCCGATGCCACTGCCCCAGTCGTGAATAACCAGTGTGACATTTTTGCTGGCACCGATGGTTTCTAAAAGACCGTCCACGTAGCTGTAGGCTACTTCCAGCGTGTAACGCTCGGGGCCTTCGCTGGCGGGAAGTTTTTCGGAATCTCCCTGACCTATAAGATCGGGCACGATTACTCGGCCGGACTCCACAAGTTCAGGGATTACATTGCGCCACAGAAAGGAGGAGGTTGGGTTGCCGTGTAACAACACAATAGGGTCGCCGCTGCCTTCTTCAACGTAGGCGATTTGTTTGCCGTTTACGGTGGCAAATTTTTTATCAAAGGGCATGGTTTCAGACAACATGGTAAGACCTCCTTCGGTCATGCGGCCAGCCCGAGTATGGACAGGCTGGTATTGATGATAGATTTGAGTTCTGTACGCGAGTGATTTTTGCGGCTTTGTACGCGTAGACCGAGGTTGATGGTCATCACCATGCGTGCGAGTTCAATCCCCGTGTGATCAGTGTTTAATTCGCCTTGTTGCTGGGCCAGCTTAAAGGCCCGCGCAAAGGCATTCTCAATGGCGTCGAGTTTTTGCGCCGCAATTTGATTCAGTTCCTGATCTACGTCAGCAAGTTCCAGCACAGTGTTTACCATCATGCAACCCTGCATTACCTTGCGTGGCGATGCATCTAATAGTGTAGTTTCAAAAAAAGCGCGGGGCAGCGCCGTGGCGGGCAGCTTTTTTGCATCCTCATCGACCATAGCTAAAGTGCGGTCACCGAATAGTTCCAGACATTCCATGAATAGTTTTCGCTTGGTGCTGAAGCTGGCGTAAAAGCTGGAGCGAGCTATGCCCATAGCCGCGAGCAGGTCCGGTAGTGAGGTGGCGGTATAGCCCCTGGCCCAGAACAACTTCATGGCTGCTTCCAGAGCTTTTGTGCGATCGAATTCGACTGATCTGGCCATTTCGGGTCTCGATGTGGAAAGAGCTATAATTCTGTACCAAATGGTACAGAATGGCAAGGTTTTTTAATATCACTAAAGTTATTGATCAATAGTCGAAGGAAAAACTACGCGTTGCTGATGTTGTAGCGACATTGCAGCGCCGTTGTAAGGGGGCGCGCGATGGGGTATGCATCTATGATCGGTCACTACCTTTGGATTCATCCAATGTCTCTAGCTGGCACATTTGAGACGTTCACCATTGGTATTTTACTAGCCTTAAAAGACTGAAATTGGCACTTAACAGTCGGTTAACTTTGGTATCATAAGGGCCATAATGTGGCTGGATCGGCCAAGCCAAGACCGGTAAAAGCATCACAAAGAAACGAACAATTGTCGCTAAAAACGGTAAGCTCATCTTCAAACTTGAGAAGTGAATTTTCTAATGAGCGATCTTGCTCTTTTGTTTTTGAATCGGCCATAAAGACCTCCTAGTTGGAAAGAGCTTGCCAGCAAATATGCAAATTGGCAGTGGCTCTTTAAGTGAGGTGGCTCACGCTACTTGTTGAGCGGTAGTGGAGGCTTTTTGTTTCAGTTTCTCGCTTAAGTTTAATCCCGATGTTGTGGATGCTTGAGGTACAGCTGAGTTTATTTGTTGATTCTCCGCAGGGTAGAACTCTTCAATCACGCTGCTGAGTTCTTCTTCAGTATCTTCATAAGTGGCGTTGTTAAAACCAGCTTCAGCGGCAATATCTAAATCCTGTTGATTAAACCCAGAGTCCTTTCTTTGAGTATCCGTAGCTTTGGCGTGAGCAATGGCTTCTTCTAATGTCATACCTTCACGAACGGTTATATCAACGTAATAGATCGCCTTCCGATAGCTCTGCGTTGTGCTTTTCCCTCTTAGTCTAAGCTCCAATGGTAAGCAAGAAAGTAGATCGCCTGATACCGCTTTAAAGTAACTGAGTCGAGCCGCTAAGGTGCGAATGCTGTTGTAGCCAGTAGTCCTAAATATAAACGTACCGAGCTCATCGTCATCACCGACTTTAACGTTCAATCGGCCATAGGGTTTGCACTGACCTTGTTTAGCAAAATCACAAAAAGCAGGTGAAGGGCAGGGCAGCGATTCCACTCCGTTTTGTGTATGACGACGGCAAGTATCACCATTGCCAGCGCACAGTGGTCGTCCATTCGTTTTATCGAAGAGACTGTATTCAGCTCTGAAGTTAAGGTCTGGATCGTTAAACAATAAAGTGACGGGTATTGTTCTAATTTTATTGTTGCGTGAGTCTTTTCTAAGTTCTTCGTCTAGTGGGTGTGGTATCCAACCTTCTTGATTTTGTATTTGGGTTGTTAGGGTAAATTGATCGTCTTTTTCGGGTAATCGTTTACCGTTTTTGATGACGACTCGACCGATACTAATTCGGCCTAAAAGGGGCGGTGTAATGGCAAGACCTTTGATCATGACAATGTCCTCGATAGTTTAAGTAAAAGCTCTCAGGGCCCACTCAGGAGGGCACAGAGAGTTATTAGTTGTGCTCTCGGTCTAGGAGATGCGGGAAGTTGATGTAGGCTAGGATTTCAAGAGAAAACGGCGATTACCGATGCGATATAACGGGAAATTCGTTAAGAGTTCGGGGTGAGATTGCAGGGCGGCTTTAGTGTCTAAAACAACACTGTCTTTACTGCGTTTCCACGTCACTTCACCGCTAGAGAAAATGGCCTTGTAAGCCGAGCCCATACGTTCTTGGATTTTCTGCTTGAGTTTGGTTTCGTACTGCTTCAGTAAATCAATGTCGGCTTTAGTGGAGATCAAATCGATAAATTGATTTGATACATCTTTGTCCTCAGAGAAGTCGATAACATCATCGGAGTTTTGTGGATACAAATGTTGCAAGGCCAAAGCAGAGGAGTCGCTGCCATCGGATGGTGGTGGGGTATCCGTTTCAACGTAATGCCAAAAGACTCTTTCTAGATTAATCAAACGAGCAATCAGCTCATCGTCACGTTCTACTCGATGTATTTCTAGGCGTTGACCACACAGTAAAACGCACACGTCAGCAGCAGCTTTACCGGTAACGGCCAGTTGATGTTGAACCTGGCACTGAACGTATTCGGGTACGCCCTCCTTCCACAATTTTGTTCCGTATTCCCCCGCCGTTTTACATTCCAGTATTTGAACTTCGTCATTACTAACGACGGCATAATCCAAGTTTGCGAGCATCCAACTTTTGTCTTTGTCAGGGTGCTGAAGTACGGCATTCACTCGTCGTACTTTGTTACCGGTTCGCTTGCTGTAACACTCGGCTACGGTAGGCTCTAAAACATTACCCCAGTACATGGGGGAGTTTTCATCCAGTGGGTCGGCTTTCGGTAGCGTGGTGTCACGCCCCGTTTTAATCATCCACAATTCCAGTTGAGACTGGTAAGGATTTAAGCCTACGGCCGCAGCGGCGTCACTGGCTCCTATGCCTTGTTTGCGAACACTTAACCATTCATCACGACTCATGTCTTTTGTTGAAACAAGACGCAGTGCAGGACGATTGGTGGGTGTATCAGAATGAGGTTGTTCTGTTGTGGTTATCTGTTGTTTTTCAATTGTTTTTTGCATGGTGTAACTCCAAAACATAAAAAGCCCCGACTGCAAAACAGTCGGGGCCTTATGGGGTAAATTGAATAAATTATGAAATTAAGCGGCTAGCAGTAACACTTCATCTAAGGCTTTACTTTTGAGGGAAGAGCCTTGTCCGAACCAAGCTGAATTCAATCGATTGTCTTGGCTTTTAGCGCGTTGTTCATGATCAAAAAACTGTGTAACAGCATTGAGTAATCCATACGCGGTACCATTGGCGGAAGCTAAGTGAGATCCCATGCCTTGGCCGTTGTATAAATTCATCACCGGTTTGATTTTGTTTTCTTCGTACTTGGTCGTGGCAGGTTTGTCAGTGTCTGTAAGTACTGAGAGAAAGTACGCGTGTGCTTCTCGGCTACTTATTT